>CAVSHC010000017.1:0-80773 GCA_963727795.1 uncultured Alphaproteobacteria bacterium | reverse complement strand
CGGAACGATTTCAGGGGCTTGGACCTCATGGTGAGCTTGTCGAACCATGAACGGCATCGTTTTTCAGCGGTTTGCTGGCTGCGCCTTGGCGCAGACTACCGCTGGGCCGCGATCGCTTTGCGGCCCGCCCTCTCAGGCCCGGCCTTCTGTTGCAAGTTGGGGTGGCGGTCGGGGAGAAACACGGTCACGGTCGTGCCCGCGCCGGGCGTCGAGCGAAGATCGATCCGGCCCTTATGGAGTTGCACGATGCTCTTCACGAGCGAAAGGCCGAGCCCCGCGCCGCGGTGACGCGAACCCTTGCTGCGCGACTCGAAACGCTCGAAGACGGTCGCCTGCTCCTCTTCGGGAATGCCGAGCCCTGTGTCCTGCACGCTGATCGCGACGCCGTTTTTCTCGCGGCGGCAGGTGAGCGTGATGGTTCCGTCCTCGGGCGAGAAGCCGATGGCGTTCGACAGAAGATTGTAAAGCACCTGAATGAGACGGTTTGAATTCGGCCATCACCGTTCCGGCGCCCTTGGCGATGTGCACGTCGAGATTGACCTTTGCGCGCGACAGCCGCTCGCGCACGCCGAGTTCGGCGGCTTCGATCACATCGTCAACCTTGACCGGCGCGAGTTTCAGATCGAGCGCGCCCGCGTCGATCACCGCCAGGTCGAGGATATCGTTGATGATGTTGAGCAGCACCTCGCTCGATGTCTTGATGTCGTTCAGGTATTCGCGCTGTTTGGGGTTGAGCGGCCCCGTCACCGGCTCCGCCAGCAGGTCCGCGAACCCGATGATGGTCGTGAGCGGAGTGCGCAACTCGTAGGAAACATGGAGAGGAACGCCGTCTTCAGCCGGTCGGACGCCTCAAGCGCCTCGTTGCGCTCAAGCAGAACCTCTTCGAAGCGCTTCCTGTCGGTCACGTCGGCGAAGGTGACAAGGGTGCCGCCGTCCGGCAGCGGCGTGACCGCATAGGCGAGGTGCGTCTCGTCGCGGCGGGCGACGGTGCCGCTGAGCGTGTCGCGCGCTTCCGGCATCCCCGTGATCGCCTCGCGCAGCGTGTGCCAGAAATCCGGATCGGAAGCGAGTTCCTCGGTCGCCGCCTTGATGGCCTCGAAATGCGGGGCGCCTTGCAGCTTGTCTTCGGTCAGCTTCCATATCGCCAGGTACGCCGGATTGAACAGCTGGAGCCGCCCATCTGCGCTGAACACGGCAATCCCCTCGCTGAGGTGGTCGAGGGTTTCGCGCTGGCCCTCGATAAGACTGTGGAATTGCCGCTCCAGGGCGAGCTTTTCCGTCACGTCGTCGAAAAGGAACGTCACGCCCCCATCGTCCCTGTAATCGGTGACGACATGCACTGTTCGTCCATCGGAACGGTGCCACAGCTCGTCGAGCGTCCGCTTGCGATCCCAGGCGAGCACCTTGCCATCGCGCCATTTCCGGTAGTCGGGCTGCTCCGGGAGCAAGCGGCGCTGGCGAAGCTGATCGAGAAACTCGGACGCCGAAGGCTTCTCACCCAGCCAGGCGTTGTCGAGGCTCCAGATGCGCGCGAAAGCATCGTTCCCGTAAACCAGTTTCTTGTCCGCGCCGAAAACGGCGACGCCGGTGGACACCTTATCGAGCGTCCGGCTGTGGGCCGCCATCTGCCGGCCCAGCTCGTCTTTCGCGATTGCGAGCGGCGCCACGTCGAAAGCCGCGCCGCCGCTTCCACGCTCCAAGGTCGCCGCCACCGCCTCATAAATCTGGACGCCCCCGTTGACGATGGTCTGGAGCTTGATGCGGCCGGGCTTCTTGAACTGGCTCAGGCGAGAGAGTTCGGACCTTTGCCGCGTCTCGAAAAGCTCGATCTGCTTTTCGAGGGTTTCCTCCCTGCTCTTCGCGCTGATGGCGCTCACATAGGCCCCGTTCACCCATGTCATCACGCCCTTCGCATCGCGCAGCCAGACCGGGATGGGCAGACTGTCGAGAAGGCTTTCGCGGTCCTGGACCGACTGCTTCAAGCGCTTGTTCTCCCCGATCAGGCGAACCAGCTCTTTGTTGACCGGAGAAAAAGGCCGCATACGCAAGACGATATCCGCGCCCGAAACAGCGCCCGCAACCTCGATCACATGACCCTCAAGGGTGCTCGCATTCGATACGAAGGGCTCCCCCCGCGTCTCAAGCCTGCTCATGCTTTCGGCCACTTTCCCGGCGTCGTCCGGATGAAGCCAGGAGGCGAACCTGAGGAGGTGAGAAAGCATACCCGGAACGCCGAGCACGTTCGGAAGAGTATGAAGCGCGAGCCGCGGATGACCATCGCTCCAGATGACAAAGGCCTGAGGCTCCAGCGATGCAAGCGCGCGAAAGTTCGACCTCAACGGCCAACAAAGCGTCGAGGCGTGTCTTCTGCCGGAGCGCTTGCCTGACATGCCAGCCAACGGTCTCGCGGTAATAGGCCGCCAGCACCGCGCACGCCGCCCCGACCCCGGCCAGAATGGCCCCGATCAGCACGGCGTCCGGCGCGCCCGGAAGGCAGGCCGAAACCTCTGCAGCGGCCCACGCCTGCGCAGCCGGCAAAGTTGTGGAAAACAACGACAACGCAAGCATCCCGTAGGCCGACCGAAAGGGGTCACGGAGGATCTTCATCGGTTTCTCCCGCGGGGAACGCGATAGCAATCAGCACATATGCCGAGTCAACTCTTAGTTTATCGTTAATTTTGTTTTTCGAAGGATGAGACGCAACTCCGCTTCTCCTGTTGCATTTCCGCTTCGGATCGATCTCATGATTGGCCTGACCACGGTCCATGATCTCAAAAACGTTTACTTTACGAACCGTGCTGTAATAGACATTAGCTATGCTTATACAGTTTTTTTAGGTCGATCTTAAAGAGCGGATATTTTGATGGACCGCAACCGAACCCCTCCCGCCTCAGACCGTGCTCACTATGATTGCATTGACCTCAACCTTCGGGCCCTCGATGTGTTCGTCCAGGTTACCGAGGCCTGCGGCATCAGTCCAGCCGCCCGGCGCTTAGGCCTGACACAATCCGCGGTCAGTCAGATCATCGCCAGCCTTGAGAAGTCCATTGGCGTTCAGCTTCTCGACCGCAACGTCCGGCCGATCGCGCTGACGCCTGCGGGGGTCATCCTGCTGGACAAGGCGCGCGGCGTGCTGCTTTGCGCGCGCGAGGCGATGCAGGCCGCGCGCACGCCCGCCTCCGCGGCTCTGCCGAAGCTTAATATCTGCCTTGTCGGGGCGATAGCAGGCAAGCTCGGCCTCGACCTCATTTCCAGCGCCGATGGCTTCGCAGCCACGTTGTCCGTCCATACGGGCTCCCTTAACCAGCACAGCCGCTCGCTCCTTACCCGCGAAGTCGATATCATGATTTCGCCCGATCCTCTCGAGGATGAGCCCAATCTGGAGCGTCATCTCATCCTGCGGGAGAAGCTGTGCCTTGTTCTTCCCGGGGACTCCGAAGGCGAGGTTGACGATCTGGCCGCGCTGGCGCGCGCACGCGATTTGGTGCGTCTGAGCCCTCGCACCATGCTCGGACGCCAGATCGAGCGGTATCTGCGCCGCCTTCGCATCGAGGCGAAAGGCCGTATCGAGTTCGACGATCCCGAAGGCGTCATGGCTGCGGTGGCGGCCGGTATGGGGTGGGCGCTGCTCACCCCGACCTGTGTGCTGGTCGGCCGCTCCTTCTGGCCGAAGCTTAGGATTACGCCGGCGCCAGGTCAGAGCATGTGGCGTGAGATTTATGTCATAGCCAGAGACAAGGAGCTTGGCGACATCCCGCGGAAGATGGCCGCCAAGGTCATCGCATCGGTGGACCGCATCTTCACCTCGGAGCTTGAACCGTGCTGCCCGTGGATGCTGGATCAGTACCTCCTGCCCGGCAAGTCTTTCAGCCGCTCTGCAAGTGGAGCGAATTTGACCGTCCTGCCGCGAATTCGCGCTCAAATGTCAAATTCGAAAGCCGCGTGCTGCAGCCTTGTGCAGCCGCTGGAATCGGACCGCTAAAGTGCGTCCGGAAAAGGGCGAAGCGGTTTTCCGATAAGACGCACGACAAAACAAAATAGAATGCGTCCGGAAAAGCGCCAAGCGGTTTTCCGGTAAGACGCGCGATAAAACAAAAACTTAGAGCCCGCTCTTGATTCCATCAAAAGCGAATAGGCTCTAAGCAAACTTCGCCAGGAAGCCACATGCTTGCGTCTCCTCATCCCGTGCGCAGCGCGGGGCGGCGTCTGCAAAGGCCCAACAGCCACGCGGCCCATACAAGCTCACCATGAGGTTCGGGCCGCTTGCCTGGCGCGGCCTCATCCTTGTCGAAGGATGAGGCCCAAATTCCTGCCTTTTTCAGTACCCTGCTAAAGCTGGCGTTCAACCATCAGCTTCTTCAGCTCGGCGATGGCCTTTGCAGGGTTCAGCCCCTTCGGGCAAACTTGCGCACAATTCATGATGGTGTGACAGCGGTAAAGCCGGAAGGGATCCTCGAGGTTGTCCAGGCGGCTGCCTGTCGCTTCATCGCGGCTGTCTGCGACCCAGCGCCGGGTCTGCAAGAGGGAAGCAGGGCCGAGGAAGCGCGCTCCATTCCACCAATACGACGGGCATGCCGTGGTGCAGCAGGCGCAGAGGATGCACTCATAGAGCCCATCCAGCTGCGCCCTGTCCTCGCGGCTTTGCAGCCACTCGGTCACGGGCGGCGGCGAATCGGTCTTCAGCCAGGGCTCGATCGAGCGGTGCTGCGCGAAGAAGTGCGACAGGTCGGGAACGAGATCCTTCGCGACGTTCATGTGCGGCAAGGGATAGATGCGAACCGGGTTGCCCAGCTCCTTGATCGCCTTTGTGCAGGCAAGCGTGTTCGTACCATCGATGTTCATGGAGCACGAGCCGCAAATGCCCTCGCGGCAGGAGCGGCGAAAGGCCAGCGTCGGATCGATCTCATTCTTGATCTTGATGAGGGCGTCGAGCACCATCGGGCCGCAATCGTCGAGATTGACGTAATACGTGTCCAGCCGGGGATTTGCCTCGTCCTCCGGGTCCCAGCGGTAAATATCGAACTGCCGCCACTTGGACCTGTCCCCTTCAGGCTGGTTCCACGTTTTGCCTCTTTTCACTTTCGAGTTTTTCGGCAGCGTGAGCTGAACCATGGGGACTCCTGGAGTAAGCAATGAGGGCGGGCTTGATCTCAAAATGTGACAAACATCGCCGCAAGCCGCAAGGTTGACGCTGCCGCATTCGGGCAGACTTATGTCTGATGCAAGGCAGATATGCTGTTTGCCGCCTGCGGCAAGTGTGCGCCCTGCCCCGTTGCGCCTTTCTTTAGGCGCCTGCCTCGACTTTCCCCTCCGGCGTCATTTTGTCGACGGCCTCGGCAGAAACTCCGATATCTTCGCGGCGCGCGCGCTCAAGCTGCGTGACCGGCGGATTGATTGTCCGCGGCAAGCCAAAGCTTAAGATCGCGGAGCGCGCGGTGGGAAAGGCCCTTCTTTCGCGCCCGTCCGCGTTCGGCCCCTTTCAGCCGCTTGGCGGTTTCGGCAAGTGGCGGGAAAAGGCCAAAATTCACATTCATCGGCTGAAAGCTTCTGGAGCCGCCTTCAGCGGCCGCATCCGTTAAGTGGCCGCCCGTGATGTGCGAAAGGAGCGCGCCAAGCGCCGTCGTCGGGGGCGGCGGAGTGGGCTCGGCGCCCAGAAGCCCCGCGGCGGCGAAACGGCCGGCAAGAAGCCCGATGGCGGCGGACTCCACATACCCTTCGACGCCCGTGATCTGCCCCGCAAAGCGCAGGCGCGGATCGGCCTTCAGCCGCAAGTGTCGCGTCGAGCAGTTTCGGGCTGTTCAGGAACGTGTTGCGATGCAAGCCCCCAAGCCGCGCGAACGAAGCGCCTTCAAGGCCCGGAATCATGCGGAAGACGCGCGTCTGTTCACCATGCTTCAGCTTGGTCTGGAAGCCGACCATGTTCCAAAGCGTGCCGAGCGCGTTGTCCTGGCGCAGTTGGACCACCGCGTGCGGAGAGCGGCCCGTGCGCGGATCGGTAAGCCCGACAGGCTTCATGGGACCGTATCGCAGTGTTTCCCGCCCCCGTTCGGCCATGACTTCGATGGGCAGGCAGCCCTCGAAATAGGGCGTCGAAACCTCCCACTCTTTGAAGGAAGTCTTCTCGGCTGCGAGCAGAGCGTCGATGAACGCCTCGTACTGCGCCCGGTCCATCGGGCAGTTGATATAGTCGGCGCCGGTGCCGGCCGGTCCTGGCTTGTCATAGCGCGATTGCATCCAGGCGACGTCCATATCGATTGTGTCGCGCAGAACGATGGGGGCGATGGCGTCGAAGAAGGCGA
This sequence comes from uncultured Alphaproteobacteria bacterium, assembly GCA_963727795.1. Taxonomy (GTDB): domain Bacteria; phylum Pseudomonadota; class Alphaproteobacteria; order Rhizobiales; family Rhodomicrobiaceae; genus Rhodomicrobium. The sequence continues at coordinate 74,474 of CAVSHC010000017.1, read as the reverse complement.
GCGCGTCTTCGCCCGTGAGCGCGTTGACGGCGGCGCTCAGCGATGGCGTGGTCAGCGGGCCGGTCGCGATGATCACCGAGGCCCAGCCGGAAGGCGGCAGGCCCGCGATCTCGCTTTGCCTTATCTCGATGCGAGGATGGGCCGCAAGTCTCGCCGTAACCCCGGCTGAAAATCCGTCCCGGTCCACGGCAAGCGCGCCGCCCGCGGGCAGCTTGTGAGCATCGGCCGCCAGCATGATGAGCGAGCCGGCGCGGCGCATCTCCTCGTGCAGGAGACCGACCGCATTGTTTTCCCAGTCGTCGGAGCGGAAGGAATTCGAGCAGACGAGTTCCGCGCAAGCCCCCGTTTTGTGAGCCTCGGTCAGGCGAGCGGGGCGCATCTCGTGAAGAATGACTTGCGCGCCGCGCCCGGCGGCCTGCCAGGCGGCCTCCGAGCCGGCAAGGCCAGCGCCAATCACATGCAGCGTTCGTTCTTTTGTCATGGGGCGGCACGGTAAGCGAAAACGCCGTCGCGCTCAACGTGGAGCTGAGCAGACTCCGCCGGCTCGACCAACGGCATAGCCCCTCACCCTGTCCCTTTCCCTCAGGGAGAGGGAACAACGTGGCAATGGTCGCGACCGGACTGCCTCTCCCAGCGGGAGAGGGCTGGGGTGAGGGGATTGAACCGTTGGGAGAGGCCGAGAAATCTTGCTTAGCCGTGGAAGCTCTCGATTTCTTGCGGCGCGGCTGATAGGAAGGGGCCATGATCGTCCATATCGTGAAACTGTGCGTTGGCTGCGACGCCGTCGAGGAACTTGCCGCTTGGCAGCAGAAACGCCTCGCCGCCGGGCATGAGATCGTTCATGTCACCCGGCAAACGCCCCGCAGGGAGGGGTTCGGGAGCGGCTCTTCGCTTTACTGGGTGATGGGCGGCTTCATCCGCGCGCGGCAGCGCATCGTCGAAGTGAGGGACGTGCGAGGAAGCGACGGCATCGCGCGATGCGGTTTCGCGCTGGACGCCGCCCTTGTCCAGACCGAGCCCGTTCCCAGGCGTCCCTTCCAGGGCTGGCGCTATCTTCCGGCCAGCGATGCGCCGGCGGACCTCGATCCGAACGCCGCCATTCCGGACGGCGGCATCCCGCCTTCGATGCGCGCGGAACTGGCGGAGCTGCGCCTGATCTGAGTGCAAGTTCTCGCCCAGATCGCGGACGGCCTGAGCGGAAGCCAACGCGTAGCGGTGTCCCGGCTTCTTCGGAACAGAGATCGCAACTGGCTACGACAACCAGCCGCAAACTGCCTTGCCGCTACTCAAATTGACTTACTTCCGCCTATGGACGCGCTTATGATCTACGGCCTTAGTATGTATGCCCATAGATATTCAGTGCAGGCCCCCTGTCGCGTCCAACAACTGCGCAGGTCCCCCCTCAGGGTCGCAGATTGTCACTTTTATTAGACCCTGCCCCTGCGCGAATGACGGCCGTACGCTCCCTTGAATTAAAATTCCCACAAGAGAAATAGCGATAACCGTAAGGACAACCTTAGTGTAAAGGTCGATTTTCATCGAATTCTTCTCCAGGCGATGATTTGCACACTGGGTTTTCAGTTTTCCTCGCTTCTATTCGGAGCGCCGTCGAGAAGCAAGAAACGACTAAAGCAGTCCTACAGTTTTTCTTGTTGGCCGATGGTTCTTGGCAACTCTATGTTGCAAAGGTAAAATCAACCAAGGAAGCTGTTTGATCGCGATGACGATCAAGGCGCCCGTCGCGATCCAAAGCGGAAGGGCGATCGCCCAGCGCCCGCTCGACGCAGCGCCGCCGGCGGTCTCCGGCGTCTTTTCGGCTTCGAGCGCATCCACGATCTTCGAGCCGCGCTCGATCAAATCCGGCGCTTGCTTCAACGCGGCGGCCAGCGCTCCCACATTGGCGGCCATGTCCCGCAACTGAGCGCGAGGCCCGAGCTGGTCGGTCATCCATTCGCGGACAACCGGCTCCGCCGCGATCCAGATGTTCAGTTTCGGATCGAGCGAACGGGCGACGCCTTCGACCACGACCATGGTCTTCTGTAGCAAGAGAAGCTCGGGTCGCATGCGCATCTGGAAGACTTCGGTGTTTTCGAGAAGCTGCGTCAGGAGCCGCGCCATGGAGATTTCCTCGGCCGGACGACCCATGATTGGCTCGCCGATTGCGCGCAGGGACTGCGCGAAGGCGGCCACGCTTTGCGTCGCCGGCACATATCCCGCCTCGAAGTGAATTTCGGAAGTGCGCTGATAGTTCCTGGTGATGAAACCGTACAGAATCTCAGCGAGAAAACGGCGTTCCTTAGGGCTGAGCCGTCCCATAATCCCGAAATCGACGGCCACGATGCTGGCGTCCCTGGGGTCGGCGAACAAGTTGCCCTGATGCATGTCGGCGTGGAAGAAGCCATCGCGAATGGCATGCTTCAGGAAGGAGCGGATGACATTGAGGCCAAGCGCCTCGCGATTGAGCCCTGCCGCGTCGATGGCGGCCAGATCGCTGAGAGGAATGGCGTCGATCCAGTCCAGGGTGAGAACGCGCTTGCCTGTGCGCTGCCAGTCCACCTGCGGGACGCGGAAACCCACATCGCCTCCCTTGGCGATGTTCTCGGCCATTTCGGAGATGGCGGCGGCCTCGAGACGCAGGTCCATCTCCAGCACAACCGATTGCGCAAGCGTATCCACCGCCGCGACCGGGCGAAGGCGGCGCGTCTGCGGCGAGAACCGTTCCGCGGCGTGCGCCGCAAAGTAGAAGCTCTCGAGATCGCGTTCGAACCGTTTCTCGATGTGGGGGCGGAGTATTTTAACCGCCACGGGGCGCAGCCCCCTTTTCGTTCTCACCGTGGCCTTGTGCACCTGCGCGATGGAAGCGGCGGCGAGCGGCGGGTCGAAGTCGGCGTAGATTTCATTCCAGGGCCGGCCGAAAGCGGCCTCGATCTCCTTGTGCGCCTCCCGCACTGAAAACGGCGGGAGCCTGTCGCGCAGCGAGCCGAGAGCATTCGCCAGAGTGCGGCCCGACGACATCGGGGCGCGTCGCCAGAAACTGGCCGAGCTTGATGTAGGTCGGCCCAAGCGCCCTGATCGCCCGGGAAAGCCGCTCGCCCTTGGCTTTGCGCTCCGCCGCCGGTTCATCATCGGCCGTTCCGCGTAGAATTCGCAGGGGCGCTGGCAGCGTCACCGAGTCCGGGACAAAGCCAGCCCCATACCAAGCCAGCGTCGCCCCGGCCTTGGTCAGACGGAATGTATTCTTGATTGTGTTGAACATAGCCGCGTGGAGGGAATTGCAGTTGCGTGCCGATTAACACGCGCGGGCGTTGATGTCAGGTTTTTGATCGACGCAGCTATATATACAGCCCGGCAAGCGCCGGGCCATCACATTTTCGACGACCCGTCCGCCTCAATTCGTCACGAAGCAAGCCTTCTCGCCGCCAACGCCTTTGATCTTGTGGCAAAGCTCAAGGGCTTCCTGCTTGGAGGCGACCGGACCGGCGACAGCTCTGTAGGTCACGCCCTTCGCGCCGAGATCTGCGATCTTCGCGGTGATCTGGACGTCCCCGAGCACGGACTTGTACTTATCGGTAAGCGCCGGAAGGTCTTTCTGAATTGCTTTCTCGTCCGGGGCCGACTTCAGCGAAACATAATATCCGCCTGATGGAGCCGCCGAGGGGTCCGCAGGAGTGATCGAAGCCGAGCGCGCCATCGGCGGCTGGTTTCTCTGTACGGGCGCGGCTACCGCCATCTGCGGAGCGGGCTGGGAGGCAACGGGCGCCGTCCGGAACGGCGAAGCCATCTGAGGCTGCGGTTGCGGTTGCTGTTGCGGCGCCGCATTGCCGAACGGAGGAGGAAGCTGTCCGGTACTCGCGTCAGCAATCGTGGGCGTAATGGAGGGATGCTGAGCTTCGATACGCGTTCCATCAGGCCGGTAAATCTCGCTCCTCACCACCGTTGGCTGATCCATGCCCCGGTTTGGCTGCGCGGAAGCGGGCTGCGGGGCATCTCCCGCACGTTGAGCTTTCCTCAAAGCCTCGTCGATGCGCTCTTCGAGAGAATTGCCCGCCGCGGGGGCCGCGGACACGGGCGCTTGCGCTATCGCCGGAGGCGCATAGGCAGCCGCCTGAATCTGCTGACCGTCGGGGGTAAGCCTGTCATAAATGGTCTTTTCGCCGTTCGGGAACTGCTTACCGCCCGGATTTCCCGGAACCTCTTTCAAGGGCCGGTTGTCTGCGCGGATATAGGGCGTTGCGCTTTCTCCTCCGCCGCTTTTGACCGACTTATAATAATAGGCGCCGCTGCCGCCGATCGCGATCGCGCCCACCAGCGCCGCCGCGATCAGTTTCTTGCGGCTGCTCTTTGGTTCGGGCAGCGGATCGTGATCGAGTTCGTCCTCGTCGGCGAAGAAATCTTCATCGAGTTCGTTGCCCTGCGCTGCCGGAAGACGCGCGTCGCCCCGGTCGTCATGAAAATCCTGCTCGCCAGCCCAGTTGTCCTGGTAACGGGCGTCGTAATCATCCTGCGGGGGATATTGATTCGCCGCGTATTGCGGAGCGGCCGCGGGAGGCGGCGGAGGCGCATATCCCCGGTCCGGCTGGCTGCCGCGCTGCCTTTGCGGTTCATCTTCGGGAAATAGAACCGCGACGCCTGCATGTCCTGGGCGCCCCTGCCCGCAAAGCCGTCATCGTATTCGTCAAGCGGCGGAGCCGGTAGGTCACGCTGGGTGAACTGCGGCTCCTCGCGCCGGGGCACGGCCGGCTTTTGCACAGGCAGTCCTCGATTCTGATCGTAAGGATCGGGCTGATAGCCAGCCGCTTGCGATCCGAAGGGGCTTTGGTCGTACGCAGACGGGAGAGGTTCGCGGGCGAAAAGATCGTCGCGCCCCGCGTCGCTGTAATTCATCTGCGGAGGCTCTTGATGCTCGAAAGGCGCGGGCGGCGGCGTATAGCCGGGCAGCACCGGCTCGGTGTAGCGCGGCGGCTCGTTGCGCTGGCCGGTTTCCGGATAATAGTTCTGTGGCTTCTGCGGCGCTGGCTCCGGCTGGGAGTAAGCGTGCCTGCTGAAGTTGGAGTAGGAGCCACGCTGCGACTGGCTGTCCCGCCCCCGCTGATCCTGATACGAATCTGTGGGCGCTCCATCGCGTGACGATTGATCCCACCTTTCGTCCCGCTCCTGCCTCCCGGGGCCGCGGCGGTCCCCCTGGGCGGCGCGACGTCCGCGGCGCGATGCCGAAATCGTCATTCGTAGACATCGAACAGTTTCCCTCCACTGAGATAGCACGGACATTGGGGAACTAACGCATTTCGGAGATTGCTTCTACGCCAAGCAAATGCAACGAAGACCGCAATACTTGCGCGGTCCCTGTAATAAGCGCCAGACGCGCCATCGTAGTGTCCGATCGAGCAGGAATCATGAACCGTAAATGTGGCAACTCTTTGCCTCGAGTCCAAAGGCTGTGGAATACCGCAGCGAGTTCATGGGCATAGAAGGCGATCCTGTGCGGTTCATGGGCCTGCGCGGCCCCTTCGGTAACCCTTGGAAATTGCGCCAGTTTTTTAATAAGCGCAAGCTCGGCCGTATCGGAGAGCAAAGTAAAATCGGCTTCCGCGAGCCGGTGAGCGCTAAGCTCCACGCCGGGGAACGCTTCTTTCGCCTTGGCGAGGACCGAACTTGCGCGCGCGTGTGCATATTGGACATAGAACACTGGATTGTCGTTGGACTGCTCCACAACTTTGTCGAAGTCGAAATCGAGGGCCGCGTCGTTCTTGCGCGTGAGCATCATGAACCGGACAGGCCCCGCCCCGACCTCGTCGACAACCTCGCGAAGCGTCACGAACGAACCTGACCGCTTGGACATCTTGACGGGCTCGCCGCCGCGGAAGAGCCGGACGAGCTGGCACACTTTCACGTCAAGATCGGCCGCTCCATTGGAGATGGCCTTGACGGCCGCGGCCAGCCGCTTGACGTATCCGCCATGATCGGCGCCGAGCACGTTGATGAGCGTCCTGAAGCCACGCTCGATCTTCGATCGGTGATAAGCCATGTCCGCCGCGAAATAGGTGTAGGAGCCATCGGATTTGATGAGGGCGCGATCCGTGTCGTCCCCGAAGTCCGTGGCGCGGAACAGGATCTGTTCCCGGTCTTCCCAATCGTCCGGCAGCTTGCCTTTCGGCGGAGCAAGACGCCCTTCGTAAATCAGGCCCTTTTCCCTAAGGGCCTCGATGGTTTCCGCAATCTTGTCCTCGCCATCGCCCATGAGCGAGCGCTCCGAGAAGAAGACGTCATGCCTGATGCCGAGCGCGGCGAGATCGTCGCGGATCAAGTCCATCATGGCCGCGATGGCGCGCTTGCGCACCTTGGGCAGCCACGTTTCTTCCTTTTCGCTCAGAAGCTCGTTTCCGAACTCGCGCGCAAGCGCTTCGCCGACAGGTTTCAGGTAATCGCCGGGGTAGAGCCCAGCCGGAATCTCGCCGATGTCCTCGCCCAGAGCCTCGCGATATCGCAGAAAGGCGGAGCGCGCCAGCACATCGACCTGCCCGCCGGCGTCGTTGATGTAATATTCGCGCGCCGGCTTGTAGCCCGCAAAGGCGAGCAGATTGGCCAGCGCGTCGCCGAAAACCGCGCCCCGCGTATGGCCGACATGCATCGGGCCGGTCGGATTCGCGGAGACGAACTCCACGTTGACGGCCTTGCCCGCTCCCAGTTCGCTGCGGCCGTAGTCCTCCGCGCCGAGCAGCACGTCGCGCAGCACGTCCGGCCAGAAACCGGCCTTCAGCGTGATATTGATGAAGCCTGGACCGGCGACTTCAGCCTTCTCGACATCCGGCGCTTCGCCGAGCCGTCCGGCAATGCGCGCCGCCAGCTCTTTCGGGTTCTGGCCCGCAGGCTTGGCGAGGACCATGGCGGCGTTTGTGGCGAGATCGCCATGCGAGGCTTCGCGCGGCGGCTCGACAACGAACCCGTCGAGCTTCATCTCGCGCGGCAGCACGCCTTCGGAAAGCAACTCCTCCAGCACGCCGCGAATGCGCTTCTCGAAAATGGCGAATATGTTCATGGCGAATTCATAGGCGCAATTGGGGTTGCGGCGCAATCCCGAGCAGCCCCTGCGGGCCGCTTCCGCTTAGTAAACCACCGGATTGTTTAATAAAGGACCCGACGCGCCGAGGCCTGCGAACGGTTTTCGGACCCTGGCGGAAAGTCCCGCCATCCCGTTCCGCATGCCAGAGCGCAGCCTCGGTTCGGGGACGGCATAGGCCCAATCGGAGGGTTTTCCAGCCGCCATCGGCCATCGCGCTTTGCAAAGTAGTGATCGTCAAACCCATCGGCCACATGAGCAGAATCAGCTCGAATACAACCAAGATTATGGTAAAGCGCGTGGATCGAATACTCTTTCTCTGCAACTTCTAAAGCATACTGCGAATGTGAAGAATAAGCGCACGTCGCGAACGCCCACGAGTTGTTGTCAAAATACAGGGTAATTTCAAACAGGCTGAACTCCGTATTTAGGTCTGTATACGTCATTACATAGCGCCCCTAGAATCAAACAGCGTCTCTTCTGCTGGATTCAACGGCGCTACCCAGGATTGTCAATTACCCTTGCTGCAATCTCGGATTTTAGCGGTGGGAAACAGGGCCGGACCGGGAACCGGGCGGCGACAGCCCTTCGTCAGGATTGCGGGCCGCCGCGGAACTCCGCCTTGCCGCCAATAAGATTGGCATGCGTCTTCAGGGCGAACATATCCGTCATCCCGGCTACGAAATCGCCGGCGGCGCGCTCCCTTGCGACCTGGTCCTTGAGTTCGGCTTCCCTGCCCGGCTCCAGATGCATGGCGCCGGGATGTTCGACGAAATAGCCATAAAGCTCGCGGAGGACGCGCTGCGCCTCCGTCATCTTCTTGACGATGGCCGGATGCTTGTAGACCTTGGCGAACAGAAAACGCCTCAGCCCGGCGATGTCCGCCGCCATCCTTTCCGAGAATTGCGCAAGCGGAGCGCGAAGCCCGCGGATGTCGTCCGTTGTGGAGGGGTTGGCGTCCGCCAGCCTCGATTTCGTCTCAGCCAGCACATCCTGAACCATGCTTGCGATCATCCGCCGGTTCATCTCATAGACAAGAAGCGCATCGGTCAAATCGCCATGACGGGCGCGAACGGCTGCCAGCGTTCTCCCCGCCAAGGGCACGTCCTCCAGCTCCTTGACGGCGATGTAGCCGGCGCGAAAGCCGTCATCGATGTCGTGGTTGTTGTAGGCGATGTCGTCCGCAAGCGCCGCGATCTGGGCCTCAAGCGAAGGATAGCTGTCGAGGCGCAGGTCCTGGACCTGCATGTAGGAGCGGATCGCGAAAGGCAACCCGTGGTCCGCATACCGGCCAAGCGGCTTGCCATGGGCGTCTGTGAGCGGGCCATTGTGCTTGACGAGCCCCTCCAATGTCTCCCAGGTCAGGTTCATGCCGCGAAATTCGGCGTAACGGCGTTCCAGGAACGTGACGATGCGCAGGCTTTGCGCATTGTGGTCGAAGCCGCCAATGCCGGCCATCGCCTCGTTCAGCGCGTCTTCGCCGGAATGACCGAAGGGGGTATGGCCGAGATCGTGCGCGAGCGAAATGGCTTCGACGAGGTCTTCGTTGAGGCCGAGAACGCGGCTCAGCGTGCGGGCGATTTGCGCGACCTCCAGGCTGTGGGTCAGGCGCGTGCGGTAATGGTCGCCCTCGTGGTAGATGAAGACCTGGGTCTTGTGGATCAGCCGCCGGAACGCCGTGGAGTGAACGATGCGGTCCCGGTCGCGCTGGTAAACGTTCCGGGTCGGGCAAGGGGCCTCCTCGTAGAGGCGGCCGCGGCTTTCCCCAGGGTGCGCAGCATAGGGCGCCACTTTCGTCATGCGTTCCATCCCCGTCGGGCTTACGCCGGTTGACAACGGCGCGCGAACATCCAAACTTCTCAGCAACGTTCAAGAGAGGCGAACAATCGCAATGACCACGGATGCCAACATAAGCGTGAGCGACCGCGCCGCCAACCGTATTCGGGAGATCATGGCGGGGGCGCCTGGGCAAAATGCATTGCGCGTCAGCGTGCAAGGCGGCGGCTGTTCGGGGTTCCGCTACGACTTCGAAATCGTGGCGCAGACGAACGCGGACGACCTCATCATCGAAAAGGCTGGCGCGCGCGTGGCGATCGACCCGGTTTCCGTTCCTTATATGGCGGGGTCGCAGATCGACTATGTGGATGAGCTGATCGGGGCCTCGTTCAAGATCGACAATCCGAACGCGACGGCGTCCTGCGGCTGCGGGACATCCTTTGCCGTGTAGGCGCTCCGTGCTGACCGTCGCGACATGGAATGTGAATTCGATCAAGCAGCGGGAAGCGGCCTGCGCCCAATGGCTGAGGCAGGCGGCTCCCGGCGTCCTTTGCTTGCAGGAGCTGAAATGCGCGACGGAGGGCTTCCCCCGCGCGGTCTTTGAAGACCTCGGCTACAACTGCGCTGTCCTGGGCCAGAAATCGTTCAACGGGGTCGCGATCCTGTCGAAGTTTCCCATCGACGAAACCATTGCGGGCCTGCCCGGCGATACGAGCGATGAGCAGGCCCGGTATCTGGAAGCTGTGATCTCTCTTCCTTGCGGCAAGGCGGTTCGCGTCGCCTCGATCTATGCGCCCAACGGCAATCCCGCGCCCTCACCGAAGCTCGATTACAAGCTCGCCTGGCTTGCCCGGCTGAAGGCGCATGCGGAGACCCTGCTCTCCTATGAGGAGCCGCTGCTGCTGGCGGGCGATTACAACATCATTCCCCGTCCGGGCGACGTGTACAATCCCGCGAACTGGGTCGAGGATGCGCTTTTCCGGCTGGAAGTCGCGCCAGGCGTTCCGGCGCATCATGAACCTCGGCCTGACAGACGCCGTGCTGGCCTGCAACTCCGCAGGCGGGCAATACACATTCTGGGATTATCAGGCCGGCGCGTGGCAGAAGAATTTGGGCCTGAGAATCGACCACATTCTGCTTTCGCCCCAAGCCGCCAGCCGGCTCGCCCGCGCGGAGATCGACAGGAGGCCTCGCGGCTGGGACAAGCCTTCGGATCACACCCCTGTCTCGGTGGCGCTCGACTTGTGACACGCCCCTGGAGGAAGCCTGCATCCATTTGAACGCGAACGCCTCCAATCGTTTCCGATTGAAGGCGGCTTGATTCAGCCCGCGTTAAGCGCCAAGCCTTCCGCTGATGTGGGCGAGCACGAAGTAGATCCGGCCCTCATCCGAGGCCAGCCGCGCTTGCACGCCGCCGCCCCTGGGATCGGTGCGGCTCAAATCCTGCAGCATCTTTTCGAAGTCGCCGAGATAGCGGTCGACGATCGAGCGGAAAGTCTTGTCGGTCTCATACCGCCTCTGAACGCGATCCACGATCTGCTGTCCCTGGCGGGGATAAAGGCCCCGCTGGGTCAGGACGTCCGTTTCGCCACGCTTGAGTCTCTGCCAGATTTCCATGACGCGCCGCTCGTCGATGCAGGCGGCGATATCGCTCATGGTGAAATCCATGCCCAGCTCGTCAGGCTGAGCGGCGGCTGCCGCCTCTGGAGGAGTACGCCTGAGCGGACGGCGGAAGCCCATAGGACTCGTCCTTGCTGTCGTAGAAGGGCGCTTCGTCCTCGGAGGCGCGGGCCAGGAGGTCGCCCAACGACCACTGATTGCGCCGGTCCTGCGGCTGCTGGCTTTCCTGGTAAGGCTGCTGAGCGGCAGGAGCTTGCGGAGCCTGAAGAACTTGAGGAGCCTCTGCCTGAACCGGGCGGGGCGGCTGCGGCGGCTCAACCCAGACGGGCTTCTCCTGGGACGGCTGCGCATAGTCGAAGGATGCACGCTGCGGCGGCGGTGGCCAAGAACCACGTCTTGCAGGCGCGGGCAGTTGCGCCGGCTCCCGGTCGCGGCGCTGCGGTTCGCTCCTGTGTTCCGGAGCGGAGACAGCACTGGAGTAGGCGTGACGATTGGCGAGTTCCGACAAAGCATCGAGGGCCGAAAGCTGGTCCTGCAGAGCGCGGCGCATCGCGGATGCGCTCTGCTTTGCCGTTTCCGGCAGAACCTTCGCGTGACGCTGCAGCTCGTTTTGAGCCAATTCGAGATCGACCGCGGCCCGGCGGGTGTTGTCGCGGACAACGCGCGTCGTATCGGAGAACTTCGAGGAAAGCATCGTAAGCTGGCTCGATACTTGATCGGACAGCGAGGTGAAGTTCGCCTGAAGCTCCGAGACGGCTTTTTGCGTATGCGCCTGAGCGTCCTGCCGCAACCGCTCGATCTCCCGGATCGCGACCTGCGACTTCTCTGCGGAATCCTTGGCCAGCAACTCGGTGACCTTGCGCGCGCGAAGCTCCGCCTGGCTGAGGGACTGCTCGAGCATGTTCGAATAGCTGTTCATCATGCGGTCGAGCTCGACAGCACGCGAGTTCATCGTTTCCATCAGCTTCGCGAAGCCCACCTGCCGGGCTTCCATCATCTGCGTCGACCTTCGAGTTGGACGTTTCGAAGGTCCGCGACGCGGTGATGAGAGCGGTCCCTTGATCCTCGAAGCGCTTCGTCAAGCCGCCGAGCTGGTTCACGAGGTTCGCTGAGACGTCCTTGAGAACGCGGGCCTGTGTGGCGAGCGCGTCGGAGCCGGTCGCCGAGCGGGTCGCCAATTCCTCGACCGCCTTCTGGATGCTTGCGGAATTGGAGGCGACCACGCGCTCGATAGACGCCGCCTGACGCGCCAGCGTATGCTCCATCGAACCGGAATGCTTGTCGAGCGTATCCCTGATCGAGCCCGTATGCTTGGAGACGGACGCCTCCAGCGCCTGGGCGCGCTGGGTCAGGGTTGAGTTCGAGCTGCTTGGTGCGCTCGGTCAAGCTCACTTCGAAATTATGCGTGCGCCTGCTGAGGATCGTTTCGAGCGTCTGGATGCGCTCGGTAAGCGACGTGTCGATCTGGCGAGAATGCTCGCTCAGGACGGTTTGCAGGACGGTGGTCCGTTCCGTGAGCGTGGACCCGAGGGACTGCGTCTTCTCGGCGAGGGCCGTCTCGAGAGCCGACAAGATTACGGGCGGCGCCATCGATGATCGAGCTGAGACGGGTCTGCTCTGTGCCAAGCTTCTCGAGCAAGACGGGGATCTCCCGGCCGACGCGCTCGCTCATTCCGATCACGGACGTGACAAGGCTGTTTCCTTTTGCCGAGATCGCCGCGGCCGTGCGGTCGGACGTCTCCTGAATGGCGCGGGTGACCTCGAGGCTTGAAACGCGCAGCGTCTCCGCAGCCTGCGCACCGTGCTTGACGAGCTGATCGGTTATCCGCGCGCCGCGCTCGGCGAGTTTCTCGTCGATGGCGGTCCCCGCAGCCGTGACGGCGGCGGTGATCTTCTGACCGCGGCTCGCGAAAGCTTCCGTCATGCTCACGCTTGCATGGCCGAGGCTTTGCGAGGCCTTCTCGCTCGCGGCGTTTATTTCCCGCGTGACCTGGCTGCCGATGCCGCGCAAAGCCTCGCTGACGCGCTCGCTGTTGTTGGCGAGCGCTTCCCGCTCGCTCGCCAGCTCGCTGATGAGATTTCTGATCCGGTTCTCGTTCTCGGTGTAGGATCGCTCGAGCGCCGCAACCTCGTTATGGACGAGCGCTTCCAGCTCCCCTGCCCGGCCGAGCGCGCGCGAGATGGCGTCGTTCATGGCCGCAACCTGGCGGCGGACGGTCTGGCCCGAGCGAAGCCACGGACTGTTCCGCCATGCGGTCCGGCTCCGCGAGCCGGACAGCCACCTCGGTCATCGCGGACGACATCAGCCGCAGCTCCTGGGCGCGCCATACGAGAATGGCCAGGAACCAGAACAGCGCGATGGGAATAACGACCGTCGCGATGACGGCCGCTATGGCCGGATTGGCCAGCATCTCAGCCGTGCTGCCCGAGGCATCGAAAGTCTTCTGAAAAACGGCCCACGATACGAGCAGCCCCAGAACGAACCAGATGGCGGATGCGACGAGCGCAATCAAAAATGGCGAGCGCGACGGCCGCTGCTGCATCGCATAGATCAAGCCTCCGATGGAGGGCATGTCGTCATTCGCGGGAACATGAGAGCGTGATGGGGCGGCAGGACGTTTTGAGCGGCCGGACGGGTTGGCTGGCCCGGGGACGATATTTGAACAGTCTTGTCGCCGCCGTCCTGGATGCGGCGGGCCGCCGCTATTTCCGATGCGCGGCCCGCATTCGGCTGCTGTTGATCGCGGCCTGGAACAGGATGAATATCGCCAGGCTGCGCGCCCGCGTTGACTTCAGCCGGAGCGGCGGCGGCTTTGCCCTTTGCCCGCGCCTCGTCCTCAGCCTTGAGATCGATGGGCGTCTGGGAGATCGCTTGTTTCTGACTCATCAGGCCGTCCTGACCTCATGTGATGTGACTGAGATATCGCCCACGCCGCGATGACTGAAAACAACGAGAATCCTCTCTCGCAGCAGCGAGCATCAATTCCCAGGCAAATCCTCATGGCCCCTCAAACGCACGCTTGGACAGCGGTTTGACTTCCCCATCGCATGCTCTCGCTAATGCGGTTTTGAGGCTAAAAAAAGATTACCAGGCGCTATAAACCTTTATTCAACCCCCCGGACGCAGGGACGCAAAACACACCACTTCTCGTTGCTTAATATTCCGATTCGCCGGGAGACCGATGACGCCGGCGGCGATTTCCAACCGGAAGTCACAGGAATTTTTTTTGCACCTCTCGGCGGCGCGCATTGCCGGCTTGGTCCGCCTATCTCCGCGCGTCGTGTCGAATTGCTCTTTGAATTTTTCCCCGATCCCCCTACACAATGTGGGCAATTCAACGGATGGGCGACGCCATGGTGAAGGTGACGTATATCGAACATAATGGAACGGCGCACACCGTTGAAGGTGAGCCGGGCCAGACGGTCATGGAGACGGCGATCAAGAACGCGAGTGCCGGGCATCATCGCGGAATGCGGCGGGGCCTGCTCTTGCGCAACGTGCCACGTCTATGTCGACAGCGCCTGGAAAGAGAAGACGGGCAAGCCATCGCCGATGGAAGAGGATATGCTCGATTTTGCGTTCGATGTGCACGCGAACAGCCGCCTGAGCTGCCAAATTCGTCTGAAGCCTGAACTCGACGGACTTGTCGTACGCATCCCCGAGCACCAGAATTAGGGCATTGGAACGCTCACGCCGCCGCCATCGAACCACGCGAAATCATGACAACAGCCGTTCAAACTGACGCGCTTATTATCGGAGCGGGGCCGGTTGGGCTTTTCGCCGTGTTCGAGCTTGGGCTTCTCGATGTGAAAGCGCATGTGATCGACATCCTGGACAAGCCGGGCGGGCAGTGCGCCGAGCTTTATCCCGAGAAGCCGATCTACGACATCCCCGGGCTGCCCGTAGTGACCGGGCAAGCTCTTACGGACAGGCTTCTGGAGCAGATCAAACCGTTCGAGCCCGTCTTCCACTTCGGGGAGCGGGTCGACTCGTTGCGCCGCGTCGGAGGGCGGTTTCGAGGTTGAAACCGATGCCGGATCGCGCTTCTTCGCCAAGGCCGTCGTCATTGCGGCAGGCGGCGGATCGTTCACGCCGAAGCGGCCGCCACTTGGCGGGCATCGAGGCGTTTGAAGGCGTGTCGGTCTTTTACGCCGTGCGCAAGCTCGACGCCTTCCGCGACAAGAAGGTCGTGGTCGTTGGCGGCGGGGATTTGGCGCTCGATTGGAGCCTTGGCCCTGCAGCCCGTCGCAAAGAGCGTCACGCTCATTCACAGGAGAAATGAATTCAGGGCGGCGCCCGACTTCGGTAAACAGGATGCGGGCGCTGGTTGAAAATGGCGGCCTCAAATTCGTGCTCGGGCCAAGTGACAAAGCTCAATGGCGCGGATGGCGCGCTCAAGTCCTTGACGGTTCGCGGACCGGCCGCGGATGGGGCGCGAGCGCCAATTCGAGGTTGAGGCCGAGAGGCTGCTTCCCTTCTTCGGCCTCACCATGAAGCTTGGCCCCATCGCGAACTGGGGGCTCAACCTTCATGAAAATCTCATCGCCGTCGATACGGAGAAGTTCGAGACCTCGGAACCCGGCATTTTCGCCATCGGAGACATCAACTGGTATCCGGGAAAGCTGAAGCTCATCCTCTCGGGCTTTCATGAAGCCGCGCTCATGGCGCAGCAGGCCCACCGTTACGTTTATCCCGGCAAGCGCGTGGTGTTCCAATACACCACGTCATCGTCGAGCCTCCAGAAGAAGCTTGGCGTGCTATAAGCAGC
The DNA here is from genome assembly GCA_963727795.1 of uncultured Alphaproteobacteria bacterium. Classification (GTDB taxonomy): domain Bacteria; phylum Pseudomonadota; class Alphaproteobacteria; order Rhizobiales; family Rhodomicrobiaceae; genus Rhodomicrobium. The sequence goes on along the minus strand of CAVSHC010000017.1, from coordinate 59,252 downwards.
CAAGAAGCACTGCCCTGGGTATTTTTGGCGTTGGCGACAAAAGAAAGCCTGCGCCATCGCTTTCCCCATTATGCTTTACGAAACAACCTGGGAACACAAACTGCCTGCCGGGAGGGCGGCGGGCCGTTTACTAAGCGAATTCGTCGCTAGGTTTGCTCGGCGGTCTATTTGTCCGCCTCGAGTTCGGACACCGCTTCTTCCATCAAGTCGAGGAGCTTTACCTTGAGTTTCCCCTCATCGGGGGCAAGACCTTTCGACTTCAGATCGGCCAGCACCGTCTCGAGGATAGCCTTGTCGCCAGGATGCGCCAGATCGGCGCGGACGACCTTTATGGCGTAGTCCTCGGCGGAGGCGCCGCTCAGGCCCAACTGCGCCGCCACCCACGCGCCGAACCGCCTGTCCCGGCGGGCCTTGGCCTTGAAACGCAACTCCTCATTATGAGCGAATTTCGCCTCGTAAGCCTGCTCGCGTTCGTCGAATGTTGTCATCTAAGTACCGCCTCCATGGCCCGCCGCGCAGGGGCTTTAATCGTGAGCCCCGCAGAGCCATCTACTGGTGCAAGCCTTGCTGGTTGCATATCATAGCATGGATAGTGCTCAATTGCGCGAAGTCAACATAACTTGCCACGGCCATATTTCGAGTACGGCCGGCAGGGAGGTAAACTAATTTTGGCCGCATCTCAAATTTCGCGAATATGCCGCGGCGAGCCCGCTTTGTTTTGTGCGAACGCGTGACAATGACGCAAATATGCGCTTGAAGTACGTCTCGAGCCTTGTCCACTTTGCTTATTTCCTTCAGGAGAAGGGGGTCACCCATGAATAACCGCCGCCGCCGCATCTATGAAGGGAAGGCGAAGGTTCTTTATGAAGGGCCGGAACCCGGCACGCTTATCCAGCACTTCAAGGACGATGCGACAGCCTTCAACGCCAAGAAGCACGAGCGCTTCGAGGGAAAGGGCGTCCTGAACAATCGCATTTCCGAGTACATTTTCAGCCGGTTGAACGAAATCGGCGTTCCCACGCACTTCATACGCCGCCTCAATATGCGCGAGCAGCTCATCCGGGAGGTGGAGATCATCCCGATCGAGGTTGTGGTGCGCAACGTCGTGGCGGGCTCGCTTTGCGAGCGTCTCGGCCTCGAAGAGGGCATGCCCCTGCCGCGCTCCATTATCGAGTTCTACTACAAAGCCGATAAGCTGAACGATCCGATGGTGACCGAAGAGCACATCACCGCCTTCGGCTGGGCCGCGCCGCAGGAAATCGATGAGATGATGGCGCTGGCGCTGCGCATCAACGACTTCCTGACCGGCCTGTTTCTCGGGATCGGGATCCGGCTTGTGGATTTCAAGATCGAGTTCGGGCGCATCTTCGAGAGCAACGATCAGATGCGCATCGTGCTTGCGGATGAGATCAGCCCCGACAGCTGCCGCCTTTGGGACATCGAGACGAAGGACAAGCTCGACAAGGACCGCTTCCGGCAGCGACCTTGGCGGCTTGATCGAAGCCTATTCGGAGGTCGCCAAGCGGCTGGGCATCCTTATCGAGAACCCGGCGCCGAAGCCGAAAGGCCCGGTGCTCGTTCAATCGAAGTAGTCTGCGGGATGGCGGAAAAGGCTGGCGCCGCTCATGGTTCGGCCGGCTTGCCATGAGGTTGGCCGAGTCCAAAAACAGGGCTTAATCCTGAGCTTGCCGAAGGATGAAGCCAACCGGCAGTGTTGGTTAAAGGCAGATGAGGGGCGCAGCATGAAGGCGCGCATCACGGTTACATTGAAGAACGGGGTGCTCGACCCCCAAGGGCGGGCCATCGCGAACGCGCTTCATTCGCTCGGCTTCGAGAATGTCGAGGACGTGCGCCAGGGCAAGCTCATCGAGGTGCAGCTCAAGGCGGCCGACGAAGCGTCGGCGCGCGGCGAACTGGACGCCATGTGCCGCCAGCTCCTCGCCAACCCCATCATTGAAAACTATCGCGTGGAACTGTTGTGAAAAGCGCCGTTATCGTCTTCCCCGGGTCCAACTGCGACCGCGACGTGGCCGTGACGCTGGAGGCGGTCACAGGGAAAAAGCCCGCGATGGTATGGCACCGGGATACGAGCGTGCCGTCCGTGGATTTGATCGTGCTGCCCGGCGGGTTCTCCTATGGGGATTACCTCCGCTCGGGAGCTATGGCGGCGCATTCGCCGATTCTGCGCTCCGTCGGCGCCGAAGCGAAGCGCGGCGTCGCCGTCCTCGGCATCTGTAACGGCTTTCAAATCCTGACCGAAGCCGGCCTCCTGCCAGGCGCGCTGATGCGCAACGCCTCGCTTCATTACATCTGCCGCGACGTCGGCCTCAAGGTGGAGCGGACGGACACGCCGTTCACGAACGCCTACGCTTTCGGCGAGCGGGTGACGATGCCGATCGCGCACAAGGACGGCTCCTACTTCGCCGACGAGGACACCCTCGACCGGATCGAGGGCGAGGGGCAGGTCGTCCTTCGCTACGCCGCCCGCCCCGAGACGGGGGATTGCGGGAACCCGAACGGCTCCCGGCGCGACATCGCTGGCGTTGTCGACAAAACCCATCGTATCATGGGCCTCATGCCGCACCCCGAGCGCGCCGCTGACGCCGCCCTTGGCGGAACAGACGGGCGCCGCCTTTTCGAATCGCTTACACAAGGGTTGAATTGATCAAGCCTTGCGGATTTGGCGTTCAAGGGTCAAACCGTTCCAGCGAAAGGATCAGCTCCATGAGTTTCGATGAAGAAGTTGACGAAGTGAAACGCGAAATGCAGACGGCCAAGCTCGATCCTCAGGCGAGGAAGGAGACGGCGCTTGAAGCTTTGCGCGCGCGCTTAAGGAGCAGATCAACAGCAAGCGCCTCGATTTCGCGCTAGGCGAGGATAACGGCGACCCCATCGTGCAGATCAAGTACAAGCCCGATCACGAAACGCTGGCGTCCGTCTATGTCAACGAGGATGGCAGCATCACCTTCCAGGCTGCTGGCGCTACCGATGAAGCCGAGGATGACGACGACGATGCCGGTTATTTCCCGAGCTATGTCGAGTACATGGACGAGGACGAGTTTCTCGAAGACGCCTACGACATGCTGAAGGTCGGTATCGCTGAATATGAACTCGACCGCGAGAACCGCGCTTAAATCCTGCGTCGTGGCCGGGACGCCTCAACAGAAACCTTTGCTTCTTTCCGGTAGCCGGGTGCGCTTTGCTCACCCGGCAGTGGTTTTTAGGCCGCGCCGATGAAGCCCCACGCGAAGTGATTCGGACTTTTTCCCGATCTGGCTATTGACTTCGACTGAACGGAGGACGGGATCGCGTGTTGAGCCTGCGCACTGTTCATGCTGCGCTCTCGACACGCCGGGTTCCGCGATGAGTTTCCTTTCCAACTTCAAGACAATGCTTGCCACTTCAAGAAACGACCACGATGAGATCGCGGATTCGACAAACGGGGTGGCGGCTCTCGATGCCGCGCAATCGCCGTCCGAACCTCATTCGCTGGAAAGGACCAACGCCCGCCTGCTTCAAGTTTCTACCGCCATTCTGGTCCTCCTTTCTCTCTACACGGCCTCGATCTCATCGCCCGTCCTTATTCCGTTGACCCTCGCCATTCTCATCACCATGGTGCTCGCCCCGGTCATGGCTACCTTCGACGGCTTCGGGATTCCTCGCCCGCTCAGTGCGGCTGTGGTGCTGGCAATAGTCGTGGGAATAGTCGGGGCCGCGGCTTACGGCCTTTCGGGACCAGCCAGCGACTGGATGCAAAGACTTCCTCGCAGCAGCGAGAAAATTGACAGGATGCTGCAGTCGATCAAGCGGCCGTTCGTTCAAATCCAGGAGGCGACGGAGCAACTGGCGTCAACTACGGAAGGGAGCAAACCGAACCCGCCCCAGCGCGTTCAGGTGGCCACCCCTGGCCTTACGGAGCGTATTGTTGGCGGGGGCGCTCAATTGGCGGCCACCCTCTCTGTTATTTTCGTCCTGGTCTACTTTTTATTATCGGCTGGAGACACTTTTCTGCGGAAGCTCGTTTCCGTCATTCCAACATTCCAAGACAAGAAATGGACGGTCGAAATCATCCGCAGCATTGAGAAGGATATTTCCTTTTACCTCGTGATGATGTTGCTCATCAATGTGGGGCTCGGCATCGGCGTGGCCCTCATCACGGCCATTCTCGGTATCCCGGACCCTTTACTGTGGGGGACGCTGACCATTGTATGCAGTTTCGCGCCCTACATCGGGGAACTCGCCGTGGCCGTGACCCTTTTTTTTGTATCCATGGTAACGTTCGACACGCTTGGCAGCGCTGTCATCGCCCCGCTCTCCTATCTCGCCTTGATGAGTTCGGTTCATCTTGCGGTCCCCCTGATTGTCAGGCGAAGGCTTCTTTTGAACCCAGTGGCTATTTTTGTATCGATTATCTTTCTTGGTTGGATCTGGGGGATCATGGGCGCGCTTCTGGCCGTGCCGCTCCTGGCGAGCTTCAAAACCATTTGCGAGCGCATTGCTTCGCTCAATCCGATTGCGGCATTTCTCACGCCCTGACACGCCGCTGCCGGTTCTCGTCGCCCGCGAGGCGCCCAGTCGCCGCAATCGCGCAAACGGTTGCGTGTAGGGCTAAGCCATGCCAAGTAACGGGAGGTTGGCGGCCTTTCGGCCGCATCCGCGCCTCCAATCGAAAAAGTCGAGACCGCCATGCCGCGCAGCGCCTCCGCAGATACCGGGACAACCATCGCGACGGAGGAGATGGCGCTGGCGCATCGCATGAGCCGGATGAATTCCGCCTCGCCTGCGAGAAGCTCGGCCGCGCGCCGAACCTGACGGAACTCGGCGTCATCTCGGTGATGTGGTCCGAGCATTGCTCCTATAAATCGTCGCGCGTCTGGCTGAAGAAGCTGCCGACGAGCGCGCCGCACGTCATCTGCGGGCCGGGCGAGAATGCGGGCGTGATCGACATCGGCGACGGCCAGGCCGTGATCTTCAAGATGGAGAGCCACAACCACCCGTCCTACATCGAGCCGTATCAGGGCGCGGCGACCGGCGTCGGCGGCATCATGCGCGACGTGTTCACCATGGGCGCGCGCCCCGTCGCCATGCTGAACGCTCTGCGCTTCGGCTCGCCGGATCACCCCAAGACGCGGCATCTCGTAGCGGGCGTCGTGTCCGGCATCGGCGATTACGGCAACTGCGTCGGCATCCCCACGGTCGGCGGCGAGACGAATTTCGACGCGCGCTACGACGGCAACATTCTCGTCAACGCCATGTGCGTCGGCTTCGCGCGCGCGGACCGCATCTTCTATTCGGCCGCTTCGGAGGCTGGCAATCCGGTCGTCTATGTCGGCTCGAAGACAGGCCGCGACGGCATCCACGGCGCGACCATGGCGTCCGCGGAGTTCGACGAGGAGACCGAGGAGAAGCGCCCGACCGTGCAAGTCGGCGATCCGTTCACCGAAAAGCTGGTGCTCGAAGCCTGTCTCGAACTCATGGCGGAGAACGCGATCCTCGCCATCCAGGACATGGGCGCGGCGGGGCTCACCTCCTCGTCGGTCGAGATGGCGGCGAAAGGCGGCTCCGGAATCGAGCTCAATCTCGATCTTGTCCCTCAGCGCGAAGAGGCGTTGACGGCCTATGAGATGATGCTCTCGGAAAGCCAGGAGCGCATGCTGATGGTGCTGCGCCCCGGCTCGGAACCGCTTGCGGAGCAGATCTTCCGGAAGTGGGAACTCGATTTTGCGGTCATCGGCCGGACGACGGACACCGGCCGCCTGACGATCAGGCACAAGGGCGTCGTCGAGGCGGATCTGCCCACCGCGATGCTGTCCGACGAAGCTCCCGTCTACGATCGCCCCATCGCGCCAAGGCCGAAACCGGCCGCCGTCAACGCGGACGATATTCCGGCGCCGGACAGCCTCTCTCATGTCCTCCTTTCGCTCATGGGCTCGCCTCACCTCGCCTCACGGCGCTGGATCTGGGAGCAGTACGATCACATGGTGATGGGCGACACCATGGTGAGGCCCGGCTCCGACGCCGCCGTCGTGCGCGTCCACGGCACGAACAAGGCGCTGGCGCTTACCTGCGACGTGACCCCGCGTTATTGCGCCGCCGATCCGTTCGAGGGCGGAAAGCAGGCCGTCGCCGAGGCCTGGCGCAATCTGACCGCCTCCGGCGCGACGCCGCTCGCGCTGACCGATTGCATGAACTTCGGCAATCCGGAGCGCCCGGAAATCATGGCGGAGTTCGCCGAGGCCATCGAGGGCATGGCCGAGGCCTGCCGCGCGCTGGACTTCCCCGTCGTGTCGGGCAATGTGTCGCTCTACAACGAGACGAACGGCGTCGCGATCCCGCCCACTCCCGCCATCGGCGGCGTCGGCCTGATCGGCGACAGCGCGCGCGTCGCGACCCTTGCTTTCAAGCCCGGCGACGAGGACGTCATTCTCGTCGGCGAGGAGACCGGGCGCCTCGGGCAATCGCTTTATCAGGAGTACGCAACCGGGGCCTTCGATGGCGCTCCGCCGCCCGTCGATCTCGCGGCCGAGCGAAAGACGGGCGATTTCGTCCGCGATCTGATCCAGGCGGGCCAAACGGCGACCGTGCACGATGTTTCGGATGGCGGCTTCTTGTGGCGCTGGCGGAGATGGCGCTGGCGGGGCGGCGCGGCTTCCGCTACGAGTCGAGCCCCGGTCTCTCCTCCCATGCCGCGGTTTTCGGCGAAGATCAGGGGCGTTATCTCGTGGCCGCAAGCCAGGACAAGGCGCAGAGTATCATCCGGCGGGCGCAATCCCTCGGCATTCGCGGCGCGCATTGCTGCCGCAAATCGAAGGCGACGAAATTGTGATTTCCGGCGAAGACAAGCTCAGCTTAAGCATTCTTCGTAAGGCGCACGAAGAATGGCTTCCCAATTTTATGGGCTCGATGGCCTGACTGGCTTTCGTTTCCATATATGGCACGCAACCGATTGCCGCCTGTCCCTCTTCGGCAACTCACCAAGGATTACCGCCATGCCGATGCAACCCAAGGAAATCGAGCGCCTGATCAAGGAACGATTGCCGGACGCCCAAGTGACGATTGAGGACCTCGCCGGAGATGGCGACCATTACGCGGCGACCGTGATCTCCTCCGCCTTCCAGGGCAAGACGAGGGTTCAGCAGCACCAGATGGTCTATGAGGCGCTCGAGGGCAACGTGGGCGGCGAACTGCATGCCCTTGCTTTGCAAACGAAGACGCCGGGAACGGCTTCCTGACCGGCAAAGGCTTGTTTTTTCAGAACATCACAGCATCTAACAGACGAGCGTCAAAAGGACAGGGACAGCATGAGCAAGCAGGACGTACAGGATTGGATCAAGAATGCAGTCACCACCAATGATGTGGTGCTTTTCATGAAGGGGACGAAAGATTTCCCGCAATGCGGATTCTCGGGGCGCGTCACTCAGATCCTGTCTTTTCTTGGCGTCAACTACAAAGATGTCAACGTCCTCGAAGATGACGACGTGCGCGACGGCATAAAGGCCTACGCGAACTGGCCGACGATACCGCAGCTCTATATCAAGGGCGAGTTCGTGGGCGGCGCCGACATCGTCACCGAAATGTTTCAGGCTGGCGATCTGCAAACCATGCTCGCCGAAAAAGGCGTTCCCACCAGGAAAGCCGGCGCTGTCGCTTAGAGCCTATTCGCTTTTGATGGAATCAAAAGCGGGTTCTAGTCTTTTCGGAAAACCGCTTGGCGCTTTTCCGGACGCACTCTGGCCTTTTTTTGGGCCGGAGGCCGTTTGGGTGACGGGTCGATTTAACTGCTGAGTTCGGGTTGCCACGGAGGGGCGGGCTTTTCCGCTTCCTCCTTCGGTTTCCGCACTATTTTTGCGAGCTTAAGGAGCGCCTCGCGGACACCCGCTCCCGATACGCCCGATAGCAAGAGCGGCTTTTTCCGCGCCGCCGCTTGAAGCTCGTGGGCTTTATGCGCCGCCACCTCTGGGGTGACAGCGTCGCACTTGGAAAGCGCCACGATTTCGCGCTTGCGGTTGAGATCGGCCCCGTAAGCCTTTAATTCGTGGCGAACCGTGCGATAGGCGTGCGCGACATCGGACTCCGTCACGTCGACAAGGTGAAGCAGCACGCGGCAGCGCTCGACATGGCCGAGGAACCGGTCCCCGATGCCGGCGCCTTCATGAGCGCCTTCGATCAGACCAGGAATGTCGGCGAGCACGAAATCCGTATCCCCGGCTTTGACCACGCCAAGGTTCGGATGAAGCGTCGTGAAAGGATAGTCGGCGATCTTCGGCTTTGCCGCGCTGACCGCCGCCAGCAGGGTGGACTTGCCGGAATTCGGCAATCCGATGATGCCCGCGTCCGCGATAAGCTTCAAGCGAAGCCAGATCGTCATTTCGGCGCCGGACTGGCCTGGGTTCACACGGCGCGGGGCGCGGTTCGTCGACGACTTGAAGTGGGCGTTTCCGAAGCCGCCATTCCCGCCGGACGCGATGAGCGCGCGCTGTCCCGCCTCGACAAGGTCCGCAAGCAGCGTCTCATTGTCCTCGGCGAAAACCTGCGTTCCCGGCGGAACCTTCAGCACGGCGTCGTCGCCCGACACGCCTTTCCTGTTGGCGCCCATGCCATGCCTGCCGTTGCTGGCTTTGAAATGTTGTTGGTATCGGAAGTCGATCAGAGTGTTGAGGTTGGCGATGCATTCAACCCAGACATCCCCTCCCCGTCCGCCGTCACCGCCGTCGGGTCCTCCAAACTCAATAAACTTCTCCCTCCGGAAGGAAAGGCAGCCGTTCCCGCCATCCCCCGAGCGTATGTAGACCTTTGCTTGATCCAGAAAGCGCATGAACCGCAATTAAGGGTGGCTTGTGCAGCAGCGCAAGCAACGCCGTTCAACTAATTTTGGAAAACCCCCAAAAGAGCGGTTTTGCCCCGAGTTCGCCGGTTTCTATTCGGAGCGCTCGAGGTTCACTGCCTTCGGGCCCTTGCCCTTGGGATCCGGCTGCGTCTCATAGCTGACGCGCATGCCCTCATCGAGCATCCCTACGCCCGAACGCTCGACCGCGGAAATGTGAACGAACACATCTTTCCCGCCCTCGTCCGGTGTGATAAAACCGAAACCCTTCGCCTGATTAAAAAATTTGACCGTTCCGGTCTGGCGCATGGGATAACACTCCTCTTCCCCAACGAAAAAAACATGGCCGCCAGACCATGTTTTGACTTGCACAGGCATAACAGATATCGGGGGAAGACATGCGTACACATTGCCGCGGCAGCGGTTTCTTCAGTACAACGCCAAGTTCCCCGGGTTCCGATAGTTAGCCCGGTTGCGGCGAATTATGCTCGATCGAGGCCATTTCGTAAAGAGCCCGGCGAAAGTTTTAAAGCACTTCGCTTTCCAGATTAGAGAAGTGATGCAAGAAGGCATCAGTCTGCCCCGGTACTTCGCAGCAAGCGCCGTTTCAGCCGGCGGGTTTCTGCTGCATGGCCCGCCCGTGCTCCTTCGCCAAGGTTTCCAGGGCTTGATCCCGCTCTTTCTCAGCTTTACTCAAAGCCTCCCGCGTATCGCGCAGGGCTTGCTCGGCGTTCGACAAGGCGTTCTGAACCTGGCTGAGGCGCTCGCCTGACGCCTTGGCGGACTGCTCGGCTGCGTCCCGCGCGGTTTGCTCCTCCGCAAGCTTCGCGGAGACGGCCTTGGCGTCCTTTTCCGCGACCTGCCGGGTGCGCTCCTCAGCCGCAAGCCTGTCGCGCAGGGATTGCAGTTCCTTTTCCGCCTTATCCCGGTTTTCTATGATGAGCTGGGATTGCTGCTCCGCTGTCCTGCTCGCTTCGTGATCGCGATAGGCAAAGAGAACGGATGCAAGAGCCAGGGCGGCAATGACGACATTGCGGACCATGATGTCCTCCAGGAAGGGAACGGCGGGTGAGCGATGAGTTTCGGGAAGCTACCGCGCTCTTACCATAACGCCGTGCAAGCGATTATGGCATTTCCGCAGGCTGTTCGATTTTTGAGACTATGTGTTACTCGTGCAAGAAGGGCGCTGCAAGCGCGGCGTCTCGCAATCGCCTGCGCCCTTTGAGGCAAGCTGACGGGGCACGAATGTCCCGTCTCCGAATCGCCACCCAACTCGCAGCGCCCTTGCATTTCGGAGACAAAGGGACACTCGCAAAAACAAGTGGCTTGTGTGGCTTATGTCTCGCAATTGTCTATGAGAGCGTGCAGCTAAACTGGTAGGCGATTGCGAGACGCCACACGAGCGCCTCATGGAAACAAAGGCAGTTGTTCGAGCCCCGCGGTTTCCGGAAAACCGAACATCAGGTTGAAGTTCTGAACGGCCTGTCCCGCGGAGCCTTTCACGAGGTTGTCGATCGCGGACACGGCGATGGCGCGTCCGGGAATGCGGTCGGCGTAAACGCCCAGCATGCAATAATTCGATCCGCGCACGAACTGCGTCGAGGGAAGCGTCCCCCTGGGCGCGATCCGCACGAAGGGCGCGCTTGCATATCGCGCGGTCAACGCCGCGAGCAGGTCGTCCGAGCTATGACCGCCTTTAAGCCGCACATAGGCCGTCACCAGTTCGCCGCGGCTCATCGGCACAAGATGCGGCGTAAAATTGATAAGCACCGCCTCCCCCGCCGCCGCCGAAATTTCCTGCTCGATCTCGGGCGCATGACGATGGCTTGCGATGCTGTAGGGTGAAAGCCCCTCTCCGGCCTCGGAGAAAAGAATGTTCTGCTTCAGCGACCGCCCGGCCCCGGAGACGCCGGACTTGGCGTCGATGATGATGTCCGATGCCTCGATGAGTTTCGCGATGACAAGCGGCAGGAGCGCGAGAAGCGCGGCCGTTGGATAGCATCCGGGGCACGCGACGAGGCGGGCCGCCGCGATTGTCTCGCGATTGAACTCGGTCAGCCCATAGGCCGCCTGCCCCACAAGGTCCGGCGCGCTATGTTCGCGGCCATACCATTTGGCGTAAGCCTTTGTATCCTTAAGGCGGAAATCCGCCGACATATCGATGATTTTGACGCTCTCGGGCAGCGTGGCGATGATGTCTTGCGCCGTGCCGTGCGGAAGCCCGCAAAATACGGCGTCGCAACTCGCCCAATCCGCGTCCTCGGCCTTGACGAGCGTGGGCGCCGCGATGAAGCCGAGATGCGGAAACACATCGGCAAGCCGCTTGCCGGCATGGGTGTTCGCCGCAAGCAGCGCGATGTCCATGTGTGGATGGCAGGCGGCAAGGCGGATGAGATCGGCGCCCGTATATCCGCTGGCGCCGATGACTCCGATCTTGACCTTGCGCCTTCCCGCATTCGCAGGCATGGCCCGTATCCGTTAGCGCTTCGAGAACTGGAAGCTGCGGCGTGCTTTCGCCTTGCCGTATTTCTTGCGCTCGACCACGCGAGGATCGCGGGTCAGGAAGCCTTCCTTTTTGAGAACGGGCCTAAGGCCCGGCTCGAAATAGGTGAGCGCCTTCGAAAGACCGTGCCGCACCGCGCCGGCCTGACCCGACAACCCGCCGCCCGACACCGTGGCTACGACGTCGTACTGGCTGGTCCGGTTCGCCGTCACCAGCGGCTGCTTCAAGATCATTTGCAGCACGGGCCGGGCGAAATAAGATTGGTGATCCTTGTCGTTGACAGTGATTTTGCCGGCGCCGGGCTTCAGCCACACGCGAGCGACGGCGTTCTTTCTCTTGCCCGTCGCATAGGCCCGGCCGTGAGCGTCGAGCTTCTGCACATGAACGGGCCGCGAACGGTCGTCCGAAGCGGGAGCCGCTGCGCCCTTGTCCAGGCTTGAAAAAGACTTTGCGCTTGTCTCAGCCATTAGCGCGTCCTCGCCACATTCTTTGAGTTCATTGCACGGACATTGAGCGTTTCCGGATTTTGCGCCGCGTGGGGATGCTCCGGGCCAGCGTAGATCCGCAGGTTTGTCATCTGCTGGCGGCCAAGCGGGCCGCGCGGAACCATGCGCTCCACGGCCTTCATGAGCACGCGCTCGGGGAACTTGCCGCCGAGGATCTCGAACGGACGCCGCTCCTTGATGCCGCCCGGATGACCGGTGTGCCTGTAATAGACCTTGTCCTTGGTCTTGTTGCCGGTGAAGACGATCTTCTCGGCGTTGATGACGATGACGTTGTCGCCGTCGTCCATGTGGGGCGTAAAAGTGGGCTTGTGCTTGCCGCGCAGGCGGTTGGCGATGATCGTAGCGACCCGGCCGACAACGAGGCCCTGGACGTCGATCACGACCCACTTCTTTTCAATGTCTGATGGTTTTGCGGAATAGGTTCTCATGGGTTTTTCCGGCGGAGCCGGCTTGCGCTCCAATAAAAAAGGGGCCGCGCGGCCCGTTCGTGCGTAGGAATAAATCAGCGCTCACGGCCTGTCAACCGCCGCCGGCGGCGAAACTTAAAAAATAATGCTGTGAAAACAATGGCTTAAAAGATTGGTATTATAATACCACCATTCTTCGCCCCTTTACAGCCGGAATTCCCCCTCACCCACTCCCCTTTCCCGCCAGGGAGAGGGATGATGCTGCGTCCCTTCTCCCCCTTGAAAGGATATCCCATCACGCGCTCGTCGAATTGGCTGAAGAACAAGCCAAGGCGATGGAGGCTTTGCGCGGACAGAGAAAGCGCCGTCACCCCGGCCGCCGGCGCTTCCGAAGCGCCAAGCTTCGGGCATCGTTATCCTACGCGATGGTTCTCCGTGATTTCACCAAGATTGGGGGATAGGGGCCACAGTCTACGGGCTAACCGATTTTGATGGAGGAGGCGCCAAGCATGCGCGATTTTCGAACAACCATGACAATGACCTTATGCGCCGCCGTGGCGTGTGTCCTGTCGACGATTGGCTCAGCGTCGGCGAAGGACATCGCGCTTACCCAGGAAAACGTCTCGCGGTTCCTCGCCTCCTTCTCGGAGATGCGCGCTGTCGCCATGATCGAAGGCGTGCATGCGGGCATGGATGCGCAAACCTCGAAGAACCCCGTTGGGATCGTCGTCAAGGCGATCAAGTCGAGCAAACTGCAAATCGAGGCGCAAAGCATCGCAGTCAAGAACGGCTTTGCAGACCTGAAGGAATGGGCGGAGACCGGAAAGGCCATCGGACAGGCCTACCTTTTCGTGACCTCGGGCCCGACGCGGGGCGTCGCGAGGGAAACGCTCGACAAGAACAAGGACCGGGCAGTCAAGGAGCTCGAAAAGCTCGGCCTTCTGAACGACAAGCAGAAGGAAAAACTCAAGGAGAACCTCCACAGCCTCGGCGATCAGCTTGCGACCGAGCCCCCGCCGCAGAATATCGCCGTGGTGCGGGAGATGAAGCCGGACATCGAAGCTGCCGTGAAATTGGGTTTCAACTGAGCTATCCCGATCGCGTCACAAGCTTGACCAATAATTTGGACTTCCTGCTTGGATCGTGCCGAGTGCACCGCTTCGTTACGATGCACAGGCACCCGTCCAGCGTCCAACCGCCGGATCAGATCGTCCCGCAACGCGGTCCAATCGAACGCGAACTCCCGGCAGACAAAAACGTCTTCGATAAGAGCCGGGTCGAAAAGAGCGCGAAGGTGCTGCGGCGCGCGCGTGAAAGGTGCGCCAATACCCTCGAACATTTTGGCAAAGCGCGAAGCCGAGATCTTGGGGCGGCGGGATGCGATCGCGTAGAGCATGTCGAAATCGTTGAACACGGCGTGCTTGAAATCTCGCACGAAGCGCTCCTGCAGCACGCCCGAGCGAAGCGCCGTGGCAAAACTCCGCGGGTAATGAAAGCCGGTGTGGATGCGCGCCTGGTTCACCCTGGATGCACGTTCAAGAAGGCCCGTTCCGGCCTCGATGACCAGGATGCGCGGCTCGTCTTGCTTAATATGTGGAATTCGAAGCCGCAGTCGTCATGAACCGCGAACGGAGAGCGCTTTGCGTATCCACGGATAGCACACCGCCGCGTCGGGGAGGGCGCAAAAAGCGTGCACCACGGCTTGTTTCCAGACAGCGAGTTCTTTCACTGTCTTACCCGGTGATTACTTTTTTATCGGCAGAAGATGAGAAACCCGCTAATCCCTTGATTTTGCTGGTACCGCTGCCCCGGCTCGAACGGGGGACCCCCAGATCCACAATCTGGTGCTCTAACCAACTGAGCTACAGCGGCAAAACGCGAAGCGCAGTAAACCGCGTTTCTCGCCAAAACTCAAGGGCGCAAATCACACCTTATTGTCGCCGATCGCGGGCCGCTTCTCAGCCTCGAGCTTTTTGATGGCCGGCGTCTGGGCGGCAAGATAAAGCCCTGAAAATTGTTGTTGCATCTCCTTTGCTTGCTCGGCCAGGAGGCCGAATTGCGCCGAGAAGAAATTGAATTGGAGCTTCAACGCGTCCACGGGATTCCTCACCACCGCGAGATCCTCGAGAAAGTGCATCCCGAGTTCATAATGCCGGCGGAAAGCCTCCTCGGCGACGTGGTTGACCGATTGGAAAGACGTGTTGGCGTCTTGGTAAATCTGGTCCAGCGAATGGACGACGTTTTCAAGACGATGACCGAATGCCGCGGCAGCCTCCTTAGGCTCCGGCGCAGGCGGCGCCATAAGCTCGATCATTGCGTGCTGAAGTGCGCCCGTGTGCTCGGCCAGCTTTTCCGGGATGACCGCAAATGCGGCGCCAGAGGCTCCGGCAGACATTCCATCCAGGGACGGCGCGCCCTTTTCAGTGTCCATGGCCCTGTTCTTACCTCCCTGATGCGGCGCCCGTGCGCTCTGCGCCTCGGTGCCCCAAACGACGTGCCGAAAGAAACTGTGCGCGAGCCAGGCCGAGGCCCGGCTCGGGCTGTACGCGATCTTAGAAGTGGCCCGAAGGATTGGCTTTCTGCGCGGACTGCGCCAAAAGCCGGGTGAGTTCCTGAGCCTGATGGGCGAAAGTCTCCATCTGCTGACGCGCGAACTGGCTTTGAATGTCGAGAGCCTCTTTGAGGTCCTTGGCATGAACAAGGCGGTGAGCCAGATCGAAATTCGCCTGGAGGTTCGCCTCGGTGTATTTGACGGTCTTCTCGTTGATCTCGCGAGCGCCGTTGGCGATCACATCGGTCGACTTGGCGACAACATCCTGGGCCTGCCGCGCTGCTTCAAGGAAACGGTTGTAAGCTTCGCGGGCCTGCTCGACGCTCTTGCTTGCAAGATCACGCACAGAAGAGGGAATTTCAAAATCGATGGGTTGATTCATGGGGCGGTCTCCTATTTCGACTTCATCCTGGGACGCTGGGGCCGGGCAGCCTCAGGCTCTCTTTATCTTTATAATCCCGGCTTTGCTGCAATGCAATATCGTTTTTTGTGCACTGCAACAAAAAAGCGGTGCCGGTCTAGGTTTCCACAAAAACCCTGCCTATGGAAGTCTTTCAACCCTTGCTTTTGCCTGCGAACACGCCCTTGTTACAAGCTGGTGAGGCGATAGCGCTTGGCGCAATCGGCGCAGGAATAGAAAATTGGCTACCAGCCCGCTTACGGCAACCTTTGGCTTGCATTCCGTTTCGGATCTCCTTTTCTCGCCGCGCGTGGCCTTTATCTGGAATCATACGCGCAAGAGCGTTGTCTGGATGAACCCCGCGGCGCGAGCCGCGTTCGCTCTTCGCCTCGAAGACTTTTCCGCTTCGCTTCCATCGAGCCTGATCCGTCGCTTCACGCACTGCGTAGAGACGCAGATGGCCGCTCTTGCGAAGGTGAAAATCCCTCGCGGGCGCACGCTCGGCTGCACCGTCGAAATCCTCAAGCTTGCGGCCGGCGAAGATGGCCTGATCGTCGCGGAGCTGAACGCGGAAGAACGTCGCCTGCCGGCGTTCCACGCCCCTCCCCCTCCCCCACCCGGCAAAGCTGCGAAGAGCCAGAAGACGGCGCTTCGAAAGACTCCCCTGCGCTCCGCCAAAGCCGCGCGCAAGCCTGCGGGCGTTCCGCCTCTCTCGGACGATGAGATGCGCGCTTTCAGAGCCGTGGGACGCAAAGTGCTTCGCCTCTGCAAAGAAAAAAAACAGGGCGCCGCCCAGCCGCCAGCCGCGCCGCCGCCACCGGCCCGGCCTCAAGACAGTCCAGCGCCCGGATACGCTGCGCTTAAAGACGTTTTGTCGGCTTTCGATCTTGTTCTTTTCCTGAGCGATGGCCTTGAGGTGGTCAAGGCCGAAGGCCGGGCGGCGCGATTTGGCTGGCGCAAGGCGAGGCTTATCGGGAAACCCGCCGCCGGCCTTCTCGCCTCGCAGGATCAGGCGGCGTTCAGCCGGATGATCGAGAAGCTGGACAGCCCTTCCACACGGAGGTCCAGGAAGGCCCTGACTTTGCGCGCAGGCGCCGGAAACGGCATCTCCTGCCGGCTCGCCGCCGGCCGATGGCGACAGGAGTCCGCGGCATTCTTCCTGGCGTTTGTTGCGCTTGAGCCGCCGCCAGAGGCAAAGGGGCTGCCAATCGGCCCATTCCCTTCCGCGTCTCGCAGCCTAGATTAGCAATTCATGTCGGCGCATTTGTTGGAGTTGCGGCTCGCGCAGGCCAAGCGCTGTTATGAAGCGATGGCGAATGCCCTGAGAGCGACCCTTACCGGCATCTTAAAAAATATTTACAGTTTCGCCGCAGTTTTGTTTCACGATCGAAGCCGAACAAAATGCCTAAGAACCAACAGGCTAAGCAAGCCGGACAGCAAAATGCGCCCTATGAGCCGTCAATGTTTCGTTAACCCTGCCGCCACACCATCAGAATCGTGATACGATGAGTTTGGGCACAGTCGCCCCGTCTGTATCGTTTGTTTTGTTGCGTGATCGGCGGCGGATGCCGCTGATGTGCCGCGAAACCGCCGGGCTTTTCCCCGGGGATGAGGCTTCGACGACGGCAAGCCGTTTCGGCGCGCGTCCCTTCCGTAAAGCTCCCGCGGCCCGCGGAAATCATGGGCGTGAGGAGGCTTTACGTCGAATTCCGTGGCTCTCTCCTCAAACAGACAAGTCCACGGCAGAAGAGCGGAGGACCGATGCTCAAATCAGCTCTCGAAGGTCTTAAGGGGCGCCGTTCGCGAAAGATGGTCAAGTGTAGAGTGCGCGTGACCGGCTGGACTTTCCCTGGGAGCGACCTATTCCGGCTGCCAAAACATCTCTATCCCCCGCGAAGGCGCTGACTTCCGCGGCGGGCGGCTCCAATGAGAAATGGATCGATGTTTTTGACTGATTGTTGTGAGTGACAGAGGCTCCGCCCATGACGAATTGAAACCGGGTTCATGCCCGGTTTCTTTCGTTTTTTCCACTTCGGCTCGCCGCGGCAAAAATTCCCGCCCGCGCCTTCCGAATTCTTACAGTTGTCGCGAACACCCGCTATAAAGGCCGTGAACAAAACTCATTCCTCCCATGCCCTGGCCGCAGCTCTTCGTCCTTCTTCTTCTGATCGCCCTGAACGGCTTCCTCGTCATGGCCGAGTTGGCTATTGTCTCGTCGCGACCGGCCCGCTTGCAGAAATTCGTAAAGGAGGGCCGCAGCGGAGCAGACGCAGCGTTTTCGCTTAACGCGGACTCGGCTCGCTTTCTGCCCTCGGTCCAGATCGGGATCACCGTGGTCGCCATCCTTTCGGGGGCGTATGGCGAGTTGACGCTGTCGCCCTCGTTGGCGCAGGCGCTTGAAGGGTCGGCTTTGGTTGGCGGCTACGCTCAAACAGTGGCATCCGCCATCGTGGTTTGCGGCATCTCCTACGTTTCACTCGTGATCGGGGAGCTTGTCCCCAAGCGCTTCGCGCTCGCCAACCGCGAACGCATCGCCTGCTCCGTCGCCCCCTCCATGAGCGTCCTCGCAACCGTGGCGGCGCCTATCACCTTGCTGCTGCGATCGTCTACGGAAGCCATCCTGCGGCTTGTCCGCTCCGCCAAAGACACAGATCCCGACGTCACCGAGGACGAAGTGAAATCGATGATCGCCGAAGGCACCGAGGCCGGCGTCTTCGAAAAGGCGGAGCAGGACATCATCGAGCGCGTGCTCCGGGTTGCGGACCGTTCGGTTCGCTCGATCATGGTGCCCCGGCCCGACATCGTCTGGCTCGATATCACAGAAAGCGACGCCAGCATCTACGCGGATATCGCGAGCAGCGGGCATTCGCGTTTCCCGGTATGCCGGCGGACTGTGGACGACACCATCGGCATCGTGCACGCCAAGACCCTGCTGGACCAGCTTCATACAAGAAAAGCGATCGATCTGGAGGCGGCCATCCAGACGCCCCTTTATGTGCATGAGAGCACCAAGGTCTTTAAGCTACTGGACATGTTCAAGACGTCGCTGGTTCACATGGCGATCGTGCTTGACGAGCATGGCTCCGTTCAGGGGATCGTCACACCGACGGATATTCTCAGCGGCATTGCGGGGGACCTGCCGGAGGAAGAGGCCGACATCGAGCCGGACGCCGTTCAGCGCGAGGACGGCTCCTGGCTCATGGATGGGCAAATGCCCGTTTTTGAGGTCGAGCGCGTCCTCGGCGTAGCCGGCCTCGCCATCGACGACGCGGAATACACGACGCTCGCAGGCTTCGTGCTTTCGCAATTGGGCCGGATCCCCGCCGTTGGCGAGAGCTTCCTCTGGAAGAGTTGGCGCTTTGAGGTCGTCGACCTCGACGGCAGGCGCATCGACAAGGTTCTCGCCAGCCATACCGCGGCCGGCGCTTAGCTCGTACGCTTGACGCACAGGATTGTTTGCGCGGCCGGCGCGTCCAATCTCAGCTGGGCATGAACAGGAGAAGCCGATGAGCAAGGTTGCATTTATTGGGCTCGGCGTCATGGGCTACCCCATGGCCGGGCATATCCGCGCCAAAGGCGGCCACGACGTTACGGTTTACAACCGGACGCTCGGCAAAGCGCAAGCCTGGGCAGCTGAATTCGGGGGGCAGATGGCGCCAACGCCGGAGGAGGCCGCGAAAGGGGCCGATTTCGTGTTCGCGTGCGTCGGCAACGACGACGATCTGCGCTCCGTCACCACTGGCGAGCGCGGCGCGTTTAACGCCTTGAAACCCGGCGCGATTTTCATCGACAACACCACGTCGTCGGCCACGATCGCCCGCGAGCTTTATGCCTCCGCCGCCGACCGGAAGGCGCATTTCCTGGACGCGCCTGTTTCGGGCGGACAGGCCGGCGCGCAAAACGGCGCGCTGAGCGTGATGGCGGGCGGCGACCCGGAACCGTTCGCTGCGGCTGAGCCGGTCATCTCCTGTTACGCGAAAGCCGTGAAGCTGATCGGCCCTGCGGGCTCCGGGCAACTCACAAAGATGGTCAATCAACTGTGCATCGCCGGTGTCGTCCAGGGTCTTGCCGAAGGCATTCATTTCGCCCAGAAAGCTGGGCTCGATGTGGGCGCCGTGATCGAAACGATCTCCAAAGGCGCGGCGCAATCCTGGCAGATGGAACATCGCTGGATGACGATGTCGGAGGGAAAGTTCGACTTCGGCTTCGCGGTGGATTGGATGCGCAAGGACCTCGCCATCTGCCTGGAAGAAGCGCGGCGCAACGGCGCTCACCTGCCCTTGGCGGCGCTGGTCGATCAATTCTACTCCGAGGTGCAGACGATGGGCGGGAAGCGCTGGGACACGTCGAGCCTCATTGCGCTGCTGAACCGGAAATAGAGGGCTCGCGCGCCCTGTCCACAGGGCGTGGTGCCCAAATTGATACAGTCGGGAAGCAACCGAACGCGCGCGCCGCTCGCCGCCTTGACCTGCATCTGAGGCGTTTCTAGTCTGAAGCGAGTGGCGGGTTGCGGCGGTTGTTCATGCTCATCAGACGTTGTGTTGCGATTGTCTTTTCGGTTGTCCTAGCTGCTGCGCCGAGCTGCACAACTTTGCCGTCCCTCGATTCCATCGATGGGACGCAAGCGGCCGAAGATGGCAGCATTTCAATCAGGGAAGTCGTCGCACGCGTCAAGTGCGAGCTCTACGGCGCAACCAAGGATATCCGCAAGGACTATTGGTGGTTCCGGTACTGGGGCGCAAAGGTCGATCTCGACCTGATCGTCAATGAGCAAGCCGGATTGACGCCTTCGGTCGCCTTTGTGACTCCCTTCCATCCTTTCGCCTCGAAATTAATAGGGACGATTTCGCAGTCCTTCTCTCTCGGCGTGACGGGCGGCCTGACCAGCAACGCCATTCGCACGGAGACCGTCAGCTTTTCGGCAACCTTCCTGGAGGTCAGAGATCAGCTGGATTCGCGCGTCGAGAACAACAAACGCGCGATGTTCAACGACTGCGTCCTCCCGGAGGGCTCCGAATTGAATGGCAATCTTGGCTTGAAGCAGTGGATCGAGTCCGCCCTTGGGCCGGTCAAGGGAGGAGACGCCGCTCTCCTGAATTGGGGCGGCGCTGTCGCCGCTGCTGGAGCCCCGAAGCAGGCAAAAATGTTGGAGGCCCTGCCGCCTCAATCGATTGCCTCAAAGGCGTGCCACTGGACGCCCGGCACTCCGCCCTTGAAGAACGCTGCGTGCAGGCCGCCGATTGAACTCGATTACGCATACGCTCGAATTCACGATCGTAAAAAGCGTCGGCATCGCCCCGACCTGGACGCTGGTTCGCTTCAGGGGGCAGTCGGGAAACAATTCGATGGCGAACGCTTCCCGGATCGACACGCACAAGCTGACGATAACGCTCGGCCCGTCGCAGGAGAACCTGAGCGCCGCGAGCACTAGTCAAAGCCTGAGGCTGCTGGCGCCCTCCATTACGAACGCCATCACGCAATCTCAGACCCCGCGATAGGCGGGCGGTCCGTCAACTGGCTCCATCGGCGTCAGCACATGCCGCCGAAACCGCGCTCATGCGCCTCAAGCACCTGACCCGCGAGATAGAGCGAGCCGGTCACCATGATCCGCACCGGTCCCTGTGCGCGCTTTCGGCTACGGGCGAACGCGGCTTCGAGGCTCGCCGCGGGATCCGCGACGATGCCTTCGCGATTGGCGATCGTGGCTAGTTCGTCAGCCTTGTATGCGGCCGCCTGACCAGGAATTTCCACGGTGGCGGCAAGTTCCGTCAGCCCCTGGAAGTGGCGCAGGAAGCCGCCTGCGTCCTTCGTCGATAGCATGCCAACAATCAAGTGAATGGGGCTCGATACGCGCTCCTCCAGATCGGCAAGCGCCCGCGCCACCACCTCGCCCGCTGCGGGATTGTGTCCGCCGTCAACCCAGATCTCGGAGCCCTCCCGCGCAAGATCGTGAAGCTTTCCTGGCGAGAGCCGCTCGAGCCGCGCCGGCCACACGGCGGCGGTTATGCCCTTCGCAATCGCGTCTTCCGAAATGGAGAAGCCTTCGAGCGACCTCGCCGCCGCGATGGCGGCGCCGGCATTTTCGAACTGATGGCGGCCAAACAGGCGCGGCAAAGGCAAATCCAGGAGGCAATCCTCGTCCTGGAAGATGAGCCTGCCATGCTGCTCGTAAACATCCCAATTGCGCCCGGCCGCAAGCAGCGGAGCGCCTAGCAAGCGCGCGCGCGCCTCGATGACATCGAGCGCCTTTTCGGTCTGCCGCGAGACGATAGCCGGCCGCCCGCGCTTCAGGATGCCCGCCTTCTCGCCTGCGATCGCCTCGATGGTATTGCCGAGGAAGGAGCAATGATCGAGCGAGATGGGCGTCAGGATCGTGGCGAGAGGCTCTTCGACGACGTTCGTGGCGTCGAGGCGCCCGCCAAGCCCCGTTTCCAGAAGCACGGCATCGGCTGGATTTTCCGCGAAAGCCATGAACCCCGCAGCCGTCGTGATCTCGAAAAATGTGATGGGCTCATCCCGGTTGGCGGCCTCGGCGCGGCTGAGGATATCGGCCAGATGCCGCTCGCCGATGGAGCGCGCCCCGCCTGGCCCGGCGAGCATGATGCGCTCGTGAAACCTTCGCAAATGCGGCGAGATGAATGCGTGCGTCCGGTAGCCCGCCGCTTCGAGAATCCCTTTTAGAAAGGCGACAACTGAGCCCTTGCCATTCGTGCCCGCAACATGAATGACGGGCGGGATGCGCCGGTGCGGGTCTCCGAGCGCGTGCAAAAGGCGCTCCACCCGCCCGAGCGAGAGGTCGATGCTTTTTGGATGCAGCGTTTCGAAACGCGCAAGCAGGCTGTCAGTTTTCTGAGGTTGCAAGGCTTGGTCCAGAGTTGAGGCGTGACGCAGATGAAGAGAAGGCCGCGCCGCTCATGAGGCCGGGCTGGCGGAAGAAACCGGCGCCGCCTCTTCCGCGTTTTCCTCGGGCGGAGGCGCGATCCTCGCGGCGGCAAGCTGCTCCGCCGTCGCAGGAAGCTTGATTTCGGGGCCGCCCGCCGATGCCGCCGCCTTCTTGTGTTTAACGTTGTTCATTCCGGCGCGGTGCTTCCGCTCCGTGCCGAGCAGGCTGCAAAGCCGGCTGAGCGTGTCGCGAAGATCGTGGCGATGCACCACCATGTCGATCATGCCGTGTTCCAGCAAATATTCCGATCTCTGGAAACCGTCGGGGAGCTTCTCGCGAATGGTTTGCTCGATCACCCGCGGCCCGGCGAAGCCGATCAAAGCTCCCGGCTCGGCGATATGGATGTCGCCCAGCATCGCGTAGGACGCGGTGACCCCGCCTGTGGTGGGATTGGTCAAGACTACGATATAGGGAAGCTTCGCGTCGCGCAGGCGCTGCACCGCAACCGTGGTCCGGGGCATCTGCATGAGGGACAGAATACCCTCCTGCATGCGCGCGCCGCCGGATGAAACGAAAAGAATATAAGGCACGCGAAAGTCGACGGCCTTCAGCATGCCGGTGATGATCGCCTCGCCTGCCGCCATGCCGAGCGAGCCGCCCATGAAGGCGAAGTCCTGCACCGCCGCGACGACCGGAAGCCCGTCGAGGGTTCCGAAACCCGTGAGCAGTGCATCCTGCATGCCCGTTTTCGCGCGGGCCTCCTTGATGCGATCGGAATAGCGCTTCTCGTCGCGGAACTTCAGGGGGTCCGATTGGACCTCCGGCGCGGGCGCCACCTCGAACTTGCCGCCATCGAAAAACGACTTCAGCCGCGCCTCCGCGCCCATCCGCATATGGTAGCCCGAACCGGGGATGACGAACTGATTGGCTTCGAGGTCTTTGTGGAAGACCATCTGGCCCGTCTCTGGGCACTTCACCCAGAGGTTTTCGGGCATTTCCCGCTTCTGCCACAGGCCGCTGATCTTGGGCCGGACAACGCTATTGATCCAGTTCACTTGGTAACGCCCTCTCGGCCTTGGAAAAAGCCGTATCTATCCTTCAAGCCGCCCTTAGCCCTGCGGAAAGCTGTTCCACCAGCCCTAAAACCTCGCTTATGGTTAAGTCGGTCGCGTGCTGGTTCTCGTCAAGACTGCCGGCGATTGCGTCGACAAGGGCCGATCCGACTACGACGCCGTCGGCCACGCCTGCGATGGCCCGGGCCTGCTCTGGCGTGCGGACGCCGAATCCCACCGCGACCGGAAGCGGCGTGCGCGCCTTGATCCGCGCGACGTTCCGGGCGACCGCGGCGGCATCCGGCGCGCGCGTGCCTGTCACCCCCGCAATCGACACATAGTAGACAAAGCCGCTCGTATTGGTCAGCACGCGCCCGAGGCGGCGGTCGTCCGTCGTCGGCGCGGTCAAGCGGATGAAATTCAGTCCGGCTTTCAAGGCGGGAATGCACAACTCGTCGTCGGCTTCGGGGGGCACGTCGACAACGATCAGCCCGTCCACCCCCGCTTCGACCGCCTCGGCCAGAAACCGCTCCACCGGAAAGACGTAGATCGGATTGTAATACCCCATGAGAACGATCGGGGTCGCGCCGTCTGTTTTCCGGAAGCTCCGGACCATTTCGAGGGTTTTCCTGAGGGTCTGGCCGCCCTTGAGCGCGCGCTGAGAGGCCTTCTGGATGGCCGGTCCGTCCGCCATCGGATCGGAGAACGGCACCCCAAGCTCGATGATGTCGGCGCCGGCGTCCGGCAGCCCCTTCAGGATTGCAAGCGAGGTGGCGTAATCCGGATCTCCCGCCGTGATGAAGGAGATGAGCGCCTTTCTGTTCGCGCCCGATAAGACCTCGAAAGCCTTCGCCAATCTCTGCATAATTCCCTCGAAGTTCTCAGGCCGCGGACGCTCGGGCGCCTAGATGTCCATGCCGAGGTGGCCCGCCACGGCGAAGATATCCTTATCGCCCCGCCCGCACATGTTCATAACGAGGAGATTGCTTGCAGGCAAGGAGGGCGCAAGTTTTGTCACATAGGCGAGCGCGTGCGCCGGCTCCAGCGCCGGGATGATGCCCTCAAGGCGCGTGCAAAGCTGGAAAGCTTCAAGCGCCTCGCGGTCTGTCGCCGAAACATACGTCACGCGCCCAGTGTCGCGAAGCCACGAATGCTCGGGGCCGATGCCGGGGTAGTCGAGCCCGGCGGAGATCGAATGCCCGTCCAGGATTTGGCCGTCGCTGTCCTGCAGGAGATAGGTGCGGTTACCGTGAAGAACGCCCGGCTTGCCGCCGTTCAGCGACGCGCAATGCCCGTTCGGCACGTTCAGACCCTTCCCCGCCGCTTCCACGCCGTACATGGTCACCGGGCGGTCATCCAGGAAGGTATGAAACAGCCCCATCGCGTTGGAGCCGCCGCCGATCGCCGCAACCAGCGTGTCCGGCAACCGCCCCTCCGCCGCCTTCATCTGTTCGCGCACCTCCTGGCCGATGATGGCCTGGAAGTCGCGCACCATCGCGGGATAGGGGTGCGGTCCGGCCACGGTGCCGATGATGTAGAAGGTGTCCTCGACATTGGTGACCCAGTCCCGGAGCGCCTCGTTCATGGCGTCCTTCAGCGTACCCGTGCCGCATGTCACGGGACGGACCTCTGCGCCGAGAAGACGCATGCGGAACACATTGGGCTTCTGGCGCTCGATGTCGGTCGCGCCCATGAAGACGACGCAGGGAAGCCCGAAGCGGGCGGCGACGGTCGCGACTGCGACGCCGTGCTGGCCCGCGCCCGTTTCCGCGATGATCCGGGTCTTGCCCATGCGCTTGGCGAGCAGGATTTGGCCGAGGCAATTGTTGATCTTGTGCGATCCGGTGTGATTGAGCTCGTCCCGCTTGAAGTAGATCTTGGCGCCGCCGAAGTGTTCCGTCAGCCTTTCGGCGAAATAGAGCGGGCTCGGCCTGCCCGAATAGTGGGCGTGGAGGCCGGCAAGCTCTGCGTGAAAACCCGGATCCTGCTTCGCTTCGTTGTAAGCCGCCTCCAGCTCCAGGATGAGCGGCATCAGCGTTTCGGCCACGAAGCGGCCGCCATAGAGGCCGAAATGGCCTTTTTCGTCGGGACCGGCGCCATAGCTGTTCAAGGTCAGCGGCGTTTCTGCGGTTTGCGCCATGGGGTTTCCTTATTTAAGCGTTCCGGACCGGGCCGGCCCCGCGCTCGAATGACTTTGCGATTTCTACGAAGCGCCGTATCAGCGCCGGATCCTTCACGCCCGGCGACGACTCGACGCCGGATGACACGTCGACGGTGGAAGCGCCGCTTGTGGCCAGAGCGGCAAGCAGATTGTCCGGGCGCAGGCCGCCGGAAAGGATGTAATCCGCCCGGAGCCCGGCGCCCGCAAGCCAGCGCCAATCGAACGGCAGACCGTTCCCTCCGGGAAGCGCGTTCGGAACAGCGCGCGCTTGCGCATCGAACAGCAAAAGATCCGCGTCCTCTTCATACATGCGGGCGCCTTGGATGTCGCAAGCCGTCCCGACCTTGATCGCCTTGATGATGCGCGCGCCGGTAAGGCTGCGGATCGCGCACAGGCGCTCGATATTCTCATCGCCGTGGAGCTGAAAATAGTCGGGCCGCACCTCGCCGCCAATCGCCTTTATCGCCTCCGAGCCCGCGTTGACTGTCAACGCGACAGTCTTGATGCGCGCTGCGGCGCGGCGAGCGAGGGCTGCGGCTTGTTTCAGCGAAACATGCCGGGGGCTTCTCTCGAAGAAGACAAAGCCGGCATAGTCCGCCCCCGCCTCGATGGCGGCGTCCAGAGCGCTGTCGTTCGATATCCCGCAGATTTTTACGGAGACGGTCATGGCGCCTATGTTGGCCAGGGCTCAGCCCATGGGAACGACGCCATCTCTTCAATGGCCGTCATTTGATTCTCACGGGAGCCGGCGCTAGAAGTAGGAACGAAGCGGCCTCGGCGCAGGGGGCGTTATGGCCTTCGGCGCAGCGGCTTCCAGCCCCCTCTTCAGGTTTTCCGCTTCGCGTTTCCAGATCGTCGCTTCCTTGTGGGTGTCGCGCGCCGTCCTGCGCCAATGGCCCTGCCCGATCCAGGCTGTCAGCCAGCCCACCAGCACGCCAGCGAACAACGCCAGGACGAGGAAGACAGCGAGAGGCGCCTCGATCGTAGGCGCGAACTTCTCATCCATGAACGGGTCCCAGACGAACTTCGCGTCGTGGCGGTTCGCAACCCCGTAGGCGACTAGAATGACACCGAGCAAAACAAGAACAACGACAGTGAGGAAGCGTCTCATGGGTGCCTCGGCAAAGAGCTCGTCGCCAGAATGAAATTAGGATGCCTTCGCTGCTTTCTTACGGCCTTTCGCCTTCTCCTTCGCCGGCGGAGGCGCGGGCGGATTAAGCCTGAGGCGCAGTTCCTTCCCGGTCTTGAAGTAGGGCACGTATTTTTCCGGCACATCGACCTGATCGCCGGTACGAGGATTCCGGCCAACCCTAGCGGGCCGGTGCTTGATCGAGAATGCGCCAAAGCCGCGCAGCTCGACGCGGTCGCCGCGGGCCAGCGCGCTCGTGATCTCCTCAAAAATTACATTCACTATTTTCTCCACGTCACGGTGCATGAGGTGGGGATTATTGACCGCAAGCTTTTCAATAAGCTCGGATTTAATCATTGCATTATCTCGCGTTTCCCTATTCAGGGTGCCAAATGGATAATAGTCCGTCAAGCGGACGCTCCGTCAGAGCTTGCAGCCCTGCCAGCGCGCCGGCGTCAAGGAGCGATCCGAGGCCCAGCTTCCCGGCCAGACTTGCGATGGACGACTGAAAAAGACCTGTCACGGTGCGCTCCGCTTTCCAATCCTTCACCTTGAGATCGGGAGCCACCTTGCGCGCATCGGTGAACCACTTGATTGCGGTTTGCTCATCCCCGATGGCGTCTATGAGACCAATCTTCAGGGCTTCGCGTCCTGTATAGATCCGCCCGGTCTTGATTTCATCTATCGAGGATGCCGCAGCCTTGCGGCGCTCCGACACCAAGCCCAGGAACCAGACTTGGGAGTTCTTCACCAGTTCCTCGGTGAGCTGTTTCGACGCCTCGTCGGCCGGAGTGAATGGAGACGGCTTGGCCTTCAGGGGGCCGCTTCTGATTTCATCGACTTTCACGCCGATCTTGTCCATGAGGCCGGTTACGTCCGCCCATTGGAAAATCACGCCCACGGACCCCGTGATGGTGTTGCCGCGCGCGACGATGTAATCGGTGCCGATGCCGCACAGATAGGCGGCCGACGCAGCTACCGTTCCGAAAACCGCCGCCACGGGCTTTGCCTTGGCGAGATCCCGCAGATCTTCGTAAAGCGCCTCGCCGCCGGTGGTTGTCCCGCCCGGGCTGTCCACCGCGACGATGACGGCCTTCACGTGCTCGTCCTTGCCAATCTTTTTCAAGAGCTCATGGCGGGATCTGCTGTCGCCGATGAACCCGCTGACGGTGACGCGCGCGATATGATCGCGGCCAAGCCCGAAGGCCGACAAGTTTTCGTCGTTCCTTGCGAAGGCGAAAACGATCGCAGCCACGATGGCTAGAATGGCGAGCACCCGCCAGATGGTCAGATTGCGCTTGAGGCGGCGCCGGTCGATGAGAATGTCAGAGTCCAGTGTCATGCAGTCCCCTTCGAAGACTACGGCTGGCGCACCCTATTGCGCCAGCCACACTTAAACTTCTTGCTGAGGCCAGTCGGTCCAATTCCGGCATTTGCATCCGCTTGGAGCACGCCCGGGAGCAAATGCCGGAATCAAAGACCACGAGCAACCTTAAGAGTCTAGTCGAGCTTTTGAATTTGACATTTGAGTGCGAACTCGCAGCAGGCAAGGACTTAAATGTCAAATTCGCTCCACTAAGCCCTCACTCTTTGTCCTTGGACTGGGCCTTGTTCAACGCAGCGCCAAGGATATCTCCGAGAGAAGCGCCGCTATCGGTCGACCCGAACTGGGCGACGGCTTCCTTTTCTTCGGCAATTTCAAGCGCCTTGATCGACAGCCCGATCTTGCGCCCGCTCTTGTCGACCTGCGTGACGACCGCGTCGAGCATATCGCCGGCGGAGAACCGCTCCGGGCGCTGCTCGCTGCGATCGCGCGAAAGATCGGCGCGGCGGATGAAGGCCGTGACATCGGTGCCTGCGATTTTCACATCGATGCCCGCGTCCTTCACCTCGATCACTTCGCAGGTGACGGTGGCGCCTTTCTTCAGCGTGGCGGCCGACTGGAACGGGTCTGTGGCAAGCTGCTTGATGCCCAGGCTGATTTGTTCCTTCTCGGCGTCCGTCTCAAGGACAACGGCGCGGACAGTGTCGCCCTTGTTGTACTCCTTGATCGCTTCCTCGCCCGAGCGCTGCCAATCGAGATCGGAGAGGTGCACCATGCCGTCGATGCCGCCTTCGAGGCCGACAAACAGGCCGAACTCGGTGATATTGCGAATTTGCCCCTCGACAATCGAGCCCTTGGGGTGACTGTCGGCGAATGCGTTCCAGGGGTTCTCCTGGGTCTGCTTAAGACCGAGCGAAATGCGGCGCTTGGCGGCGTCGACCTCAAGGACCTGCACTTCCACTTCCTGGCTCGTGGAGACGATCTTGCCGGGGTGGACGTTCTTCTTGACCCAGCTCATCTCGGAGACGTGGATCAAGCCCTCGACGCCCGGCTCAAGCTCGACGAACGCGCCGTAGTCCGCAATGTTCGTGACCGTGCCCTTGAACTTGCCGCCGATCGGATACTTCGCCTCGATGCCCGACCACGGGTCGGCGCCGAGCTGCTTCATGCCGAGGCTGATGCGCTGCGTTTCCGGGTTGATGCGGACGATCTGCACCTTCACCGTGTCGCCGACGTTCAGAATTTCGGTCGGGTGGTTGACGCGCTTCCACGCCATATCGGTGACGTGAAGCAGGCCGTCGATGCCGCCGAGGTCGATGAACGCGCCGTAATCGGTGATGTTCTTGACGACCCCGTCGACAACCTGGCCCTCTTCCAGCTTCGCCACGATTTCCGAGCGCTGCTCGGCGCGCGTCTCTTCCAGAACGGAGCGGCGGGACACGACGATATTGCCGCGCCTGCGATCCATCTTCAGGATCTGGAAGGGCTGCGGCACGTTCATGAGCGGCGTCACGTCCTTGATGGGACGGATGTCGACCTGGCTTCCGGGCAAGAACGCGACCGCTCCATCGAGATCGACCGTGAAGCCGCCCTTGACGCGGTTGAAAATGACGCCCTCGACCTTTTCACCGGCGTTGAACTTCTGTTCGAGCTTGGTCCAGCTATCCTCGCGGCGCGCCTTCTCGCGGCTGAGAACCGCTTCGCCCGCGGCGTTCTCGATGCGCTCGACATAAACTTCCACTTCGTCGCCGACATGAAGCGTGGGCGACTGCACCGAGGAGCCGAATTCTTTGAGGGGGACCCGGCCTTCTGTCTTGAGGCCCACATCGATGACCGCGAGGTCCTTTTCGATGGCGACGATCTTGCCCTTGACGACGGCGCCTTCGCTTGGCGCGGAACCGGAAAGCGATTCATTGAGCAGAGCGGCGAAGTCGTCGGCTGTTGGATTATACTCCCTGGCCTTCGGCTCTACTGTTTGGGTGGCGATCATTAGTACTCCGATGGGCCGGAGCCCACGTCTGTGTTAGAGTTGAACCTCATGGCCGGCAGGACGCGAAAAACGCCCAGAGCCATCCTCATGCGTATTCGGGCCGCCGCCTGAAGGAACGATGCGCGATCGATCAGCGGCCGCCCGGAATTCGAGATTGCCAGTGATTTATCTGCGGCTCGCGACTTTATCAATAAGTTCGAGCGCTGCGGCGAAGGCTTTTTCTATATCCAACTCGGTCGTATCGAGCAAGAGCGCGTCTTCGGCGGGTTTTAGCGGCGAGATCGCCCGCTCGCTGTCGCGCCGGTCGCGATCCACGATCTCGCGAAGCACGGTCTCTCCGCTGATCTCGACCCCGTAGCCGACGAGCTCTTTATGGCGGCGGCTGGCGCGGCTCTCTGCGCTGGCGGTCACGAAGATCTTCGCGTTCGCCTGCGGGCAGACAACCGTACCGATGTCGCGTCCCTCGACCACCGCTCCGCCCGGTTGAGCGGCGAACGCGCGCTGAAAGGTTAAAAGCGCCTGCCGCACCTCGGGGATGGCCGCGACCACGGACGCTGCTTCGCCGTTGCCCTTGAGGCGCAGGCCGGGATCGGAGAGCGTCGCGGGATCGAGCCGCATTGCAGCCTCCTGAGCCGCCTTCGCGTCCGTCAGGGCACGGCCTGCAAGCAGCACGTCGCGCGCCACGGCCCTGTAGAGCGAGCCCGTATCGAGATGAGGCAGGCCGTATGCTTGAGCAATGCGGCGCGCGAGCGTGCTTTTTCCCGCGGCGGCGGTTCCGTCGATGGCGATGATCATTGTTTCAGGCTCCGGGTTCTTATGCGCCTTCTGCGGAATCGTCGATGGCGGCGCCGGCCTTTAGCATCAAATCCCTGAACTCCGGGAAGCTCGTCGCGATCATGGAGGCGTCATCAACGGTTACGGGCTTCTCTGCGGCAAGCCCAAGGACCAGGAAAGACATGGCTATCCTATGGTCCATATGGGTCTGGATGGTAACGCCGCCCCGCACCTTCGGCAACCCGGCGACCAGGAGCGTATCGCCGCGGCTTTCCGCTTTCGCTCCGCAGGCGGTCAAGCCGGCGGCCATGGCGGCGAGCCGGTCGCTTTCCTTGACCCGAAGCTCGGCGAGGCCCTCCATGACCGTTTCACCCTCGGCGAACGCAGCGAGCGCAGCCAGGACCGGATACTCGTCGATCATCGCCGGGGCGCGCGCGGCCGGAACATGCACGCCGCGCAAAGCGCTTGTCTTGATGCGCAAATCCGCCACACGTTCGCCGTTCTCCTCGCGCTCGTTTTCGAAAGAGATATTGGCTCCCATCTCGCTCAAGGTTTCGTAGAAGCCCGTTCGCGTGGGGTTGATCAGCACCGACCTGATGAGAATGTTCGAGCCGGGGCAAACGATGGCGGCCGCGGCCAGAAACGCCGCCGAGCTTGGGTCTCCGGGAACCGCGACGGGCTTGCCCTTGAAGCCTATGCGCCCTTCGACGGAAATGCGGACGCCGCCCTCGCTGGCGGCGGCCGTCGACACGGCAGCGCCGAAATATCGCAGCATGGTCTCTGTATGATCGCGGGTCTTCTCGCTCTCGATGACCGATGTCTCTCCCGGCGCCAGAAGCCCTGCGAGCAGAACGGCGGACTTGACCTGCGCCGACGGCACCGGAAGCCGGTAGGAGATCGGGACAAGGCTCGATGCGCCCAGCAGCGTCAGCGGCAGCGTGTTGCGGTCCTGCTCCTCGATTTGAAGCCCCATGGTCTTCAAGGGATTGAGGACGCGTCCCATCGGCCTTTGGCGCAAGGAGGCGTCGCCGGTGAAGACGGCGCGGACAGGGTGGCCCGCGACGACGCCCATCATAAGCCGGGCGCCTGTGCCCGAATTGCCGAAGTCGAGACTGCCGGCAGGACTCGTCAGCCCGCCAAGGCCCCTGCCGATGACGGTCCAGACGCCGTCCGCCTTCTCGATGGGCGCGCCGAGAGCCTGCAAAGCGCGGGCCGTGCAAAGAATGTCCTCGGATTCGAGAAGGTTGGCGATCGCGGTGCGTCCTTCTGCAAGAGCCCCGAGGATCAGGGCCCTGTGCGAGATGGACTTGTCTCCCGGCACCTCAAACGCGCCCTGAAGCCCTTCCGATTTGCGCGAGGTGAGCGGCTTGGGTGCGGCTGGAAGCTCAGACATCGTCGAAACGCCTTTAATTCTTCAGAAGACATGCCCGCTCATAGACCCATGTTGGGCGAGGCTGTCAATCCGGGCCGGGACGATGCGGCACAATTTCTGCGTTTGACTCGCTTTGTCTTTGACAGGCGCGGAGGATGCTGACTATCCCAATGCCAAAGAATGGCGTCATGCGCCTGGCCAACAGCTAAGGAAGCTTCAAACCGATGTCTATGAAAACGGAGCGCGGGACAAAGCGGGTCTGCCAATCGTGCGGCAGCAAATTCTACGACCTCATGCGCGATCCTATCGTCTGCCCGATGTGCCAGGCCGTCTACCAGGATGGCGGCGCTCATTCCCGTCCGGGCGCAGGCGGAAACAATCTCGATGCGGACGATGACGCGGTTCTCGACGCCGGCCGCGGCGGCCTTGAATTCGTGCCGCTCGACGAGGTCGCCGAGCGCGAGGAAGAACTGCCCGATATTGAAGGTGGCGATATCGCCGACGTTTCCGATGACGAGGATGCGGCGATCAACGCCGGCGGCGAGGACGAGACGTTCCTCGAAGCCGAAGACGAGGGCGAGGCGGATGTGTCCGGCTTTGTCGGCGGCGGCAAGGACGAAGACGCATAATTCTCCGCTGGACATTCTGCCGCTCTGCTTATTTTTCTTGCGGCGTGCCCACGGACGGATTAAGTAGCACGCATGCGGTGGCGGCCCGCCAAGGTCCGCCAATGGGGCCATAGCTCAGCTGGGAGAGCGCTTGAATGGCATTCAAGAGGTCGGCGGTTCGATCCCGCCTGGCTCCACCAACGTCGAAGGGTTATTTGTCCCATACCGCGTGGAGCGGCATTTCTTGAAACACCACGCGTCTGTCATATATTCTCCTTAAGACGTCCACATCGGACACGTCCTCATCTCGGTGCGCAACGGCGCCGAAATTGCAGACATGCCGGAGTGTGCATTTGGCACGAGGAGGTGCTTGCCGTGGAAGAATCCTTGAAAGATTTCGAACTGGAAGCATGGGGCGAAGGTGAGCTGGCTTACATCAAACAGCTCAAGGCCAAGGATGTCGCGGAGCTTTTCCCCCAGCTTGGCGGCTTGCCGGATGGCATCGACCTCTATGCCGTCGTCTCCGCGGATGGTACGCCCATGGTGCTGACCGATAGCCGGTCTGCCGCTCTTGAGAATGTGGAAGAGAGCGATCTCGAGTTAGTTACGCTTCACTGATCGGAAGCACCGCCCCAGAGGGCGGCCTCTTCAACGGACGCTTTAAGCCGCGTGGGACGCGGCTTTTTCTGTGAGAACAGCATAGATGGCAGCCCGGTCGCGGCAGGCGCGGAGTTTTTCGACGGACTTCGGCTCGCGAAGCAGGCGGGAAACCCGCGCCAGCGCCTTGAGATGGTCGGCGCCAGCGCTTTCAGGCGCAAGAAGAAGCATCATGATGTCGACCGGCTCCTCGTCGATCGAGTCGAAGTCGATCGGGTCATCGAGGCGCGCGAAGACGCCGAAGCTTTGCCGGAGGTTGGGGAGCTTGCCGTGCGGGATCGCAATGCCGGAGCCCACGCCGGTTGAGCCGAGCCGCTCCCTCTGAATGAGAATGTTGAAGATGTCTACGCTATTCAGCCCTGACAATTCGGCCGCCCGCTCCGAAAGGATTTGCAGCGCCTGCTTCTTATTCCCGGCCTTGAGAGAGGGAATCACGCCGTATGGCGTTACGAGGTCGCTTAGATCCATGTCTTGTCCCACGCGTAAACGTCCTCCCTGTGCTGCTTAGGCACGTTAAGGTTTCGCGCCCCCGACAACGCCACTGGGATCGATCCACCCGATATTTCCGTCGGGCCGCCTGTAAACGACATTGATCCCACCGTGCGACGCATTACGAAACACAAGAAAAGTCTGGTCGGCAAGGTCCATCTGCATGACCGCGTCGCTGACCGACATCGCCCGAACCCGCGCAGGCGTCTCTGCGATCACGGCTGGCGCCCCCGTCCCGCCCTCAGCGGCATGATGCTCGGCATCAATCACATAATCA
The DNA here is from genome assembly GCA_963727795.1 of uncultured Alphaproteobacteria bacterium. Taxonomy (GTDB): domain Bacteria; phylum Pseudomonadota; class Alphaproteobacteria; order Rhizobiales; family Rhodomicrobiaceae; genus Rhodomicrobium. The sequence goes on along the minus strand of CAVSHC010000017.1, from coordinate 25,345 downwards.
ATGCCCGCAGTCTCGTGAAGTTGCGCGGAGCCATCTCCAGTCTGGCCATGACTTTTAAGCCTGCGTTTGTAACGGCGCAACCGTTTTTCCAGCCGCTCCACGGCGGAATCCACGCTTCCATAAGCGTCCGCCCCATTGCCGGTCGCTTGGACATCGAGCCCTGAAGCAAGATGGATCGCGCAGTGTGTGAAAAAGCCGTCGGTGTTCTTTTCGACGCTGATCTGGCCCGAAAGGGAACGGCCGGAATACTTATCGAGCGCCGTGTCGACGCGGTCGAGCGCGTAAACCCTGAGGCTTTCACCAAGATCGAGATTTTTACCGGTTACCTTGATTGTCATTTCAGTATTGTTGTTGTCTGGCGTTCAGTTCTGGGCGTTTCCGGAAACAGCCGACTTTAGTGTAATATAGGGCGAATATTAGGCGCAACAAATAAAAACTCTTTCCCACCACAAGCCCCTCTGACGCCTGTGGAAGAAGAGAGACTAGCACTCACTCACACCCGCAATATTTGCAGGTTGCTTCGAGATCTTACTGTGTTCCACGCTCGCGCTAACGGGGAACCAGGACCATGATCATCTGCCGGCCTTCAAGTCTAGGTTCGAGTTCGACCTTGGCCACCGCGCCGGTTTCATCCTTCACCTTCATAAGGAGCTGCATTCCGAGTTCCTGATGCGCCATCTCCCGGCCCCGGAAACGCAGGGTCACCTTAACCTTGTCGCCTTCCTCGAAGAACTTCAAGATCGACCGCATTTTTACCTCGTAATCGTGCGTGTCGATGTTCGGCCGCAGCTTGATCTCCTTGACCTCGACAGTCTTTTGCTTTTTCCGCGCCTCCGCCGCCTTCTTCTGGGCCTGGAATTTGTACTTCCCGAAATCCATGATCTTGCAGACTGGGGTTTCCCCATTTACCGCAATCTCGACGAGATCGAGACCAGCCTCCTGAGCCCTGACAAGCGCGTCGCGCTTATTCGTGGTGCCGCGATTCTCGCCTGTCTCATCGATAAGCTGAACATCGCGTGCGATAATGGCTTCGTTGATGCGCGGCCCCTCTTTTGCAGGCGCGCGTGTTATTGGACGGCGTATTTGACTTCTCCTATGGTTGTTTAAGGAAAGCAGAACCCTCCGGCCGGACCGGACCCTTCACCCCTATCAAATGAGGATAAAAACCCCGTTAGACAAGTCAAGTGGCATGTTGCAGCAGACACAAGCCTGGCCGCGCCTATAATCGAGGACGGACATGCGTTATTTGGCGCTTGCGTTCTTGAAAGCGGCGGCGAGTTGAGTCCCGATGAGTCTGTCGTACACGGAAAGCGTTTGCAATTGAAGAGCGCGCTTTGAAAAATCGGTCCGCGCCCGTTCCATGGCGCGCTCGCGAAGCGCGTCCAAGGCGTCGCCCGGAAGCGCAAACGCGGCGCAGAGCGAATCGCAAAGCTCTTGCGCATTGCCCGGCTCGAAAAGCCACGGGTTCCGCCGTTGCGCCGCTCCAGGCTCTGGGGCCGCGCTTTCGGGGACGCTCGCAACCCGCGCCAGAATCGTCGGCTCCGGCGCGACCGTTTCGGGGAAAGCGCCGATGTTGGAGGCGATCACAGGGCAGCCCATCGCCTGCGACTCGATCGAGGCGCGGCCGAAAGCCTCCGGTTCTATCGATGGGAGCACCGTAAGAGAAGAGGCCTTGAAAGCGGCCGGCATGTCATCGCAATGGCCCGCCAGAATGACGCGGTTCGAAAGGCCATAAGAATTCGACGAGAGCCTCAAGTTCGGCGCGGAAGCCTGAGCGGGTCTGATGATCGCCGGCAAGCACAAAAACGGCTTCGCTGTCCGAAGCGCGCGCGCAAAAGAGCGCGGCGGCGTCGATCAGCACCCGCTGGCCTTTCCACCGGGCCAGCCTCGCCGGCATCAAGACGATGCGCTTTCCGGGAGGAACGCCCCACGCTTCCCTGAGCGCCCGCACGCGGTCTTGGGAGACCGCCGCCGGGTCGAAGCAGCTGGCGTCGAGACCCCGGTAGATCACTCCAACCCGGTCCGCCGCCCCAGGGTGGCGCTCCCGGACGACGTTCGCTGTGTATTGCGAATTGCAGATGACGGCGTCGCCACGCGCCATAACGCTGTTGTAGAAGGCTTTGAGGCGGCTGCTTTGATTATAGATGCCGTGATAGGTCGTCACGAAACAGCGCTTCGTCCTTTGAGCGGCGAGAAACGCGCTCCAGGCCGGTGCGCGGCTTCGCGCATGAACGATGCTGACGCCTCTCTGCCGGATGATTCGCGCGAGCCTCAGCGCATTGAACGCCATCATCGCGGGGTTTTTCGTCTTGGCCGGAAACCGGATCAGCTCCCCGCCTGCGTCGGCCAGCTCTTTCTCGAGCCTTCCGCCGGACGATGCCACAAGCGCCAAGCCGCCGCCGAGGGTGACCGCCTCAGCCATTTCTATCGTTGTCCGCTCGGCTCCCCCAGTGGAAAGCTCTGGGATGACTTGCAGGATGACCGGCCAAGGCCTTCGATTTAACATCAGCGCGCGCCAGATTGTGAGAGTGCGGCCATGCTCGGGAACCAGTGACGAACGGACCTGACCTTCTCGCTCAGTCTCATAAAGGAAGCATAGGATGAACAGCGAAGAACTTCAATTGCTCCCGGTTCGATGCGCGCCCGAAGAAAACGCCTCCATAGCCTACCGCTTTCGAAAATCTAAACAAAATAAGCCGGCATTCGTCTGGTTCTGCGGCTACAAATCCGAGATGGGCAGCCTCAAAGCCGAGGAGCTATCGCGGTGGGCGGGCGAAAACGGCGCAGGCTGCCTCAGATTCGACTATTCCGGTCATGGCCGTTCCGGCGGCGCGTTCGAAAACGGAACCGTGAGCGCCTGGCTCGATCAGGCTGCGGCGGTTTGCGGCGCGGCGCTAAGCCCTGGCGAGCCTTTCGTGTTCGTGGGATCGAGCATGGGGGGATGGATCGCTCTGCTTCTGGCCCGCCGCCTGGCCAGCGAGGGCCGCCCCATGCCGAAAGGTCTCGTACTGATCGCGCCAGCGTGGGACATGACGCGGCTGATGTGGCGGCGCCTGCCTGATGAAGCGCGCGCCGCCATCGAGCGCGACGGCGTCTTTTACCGCTCCTCGCCTTATGGCGATGAACCCTATCCGATCACGAAAACGCTCCTCGACGATGGCGAACTCCATGCTTTCGGCGATCGTCCGGTTCGAATCGACGCCCCGATCCGGATCCTGCATGGCTGCGAAGACCCGGATGTGCCATGGCGGCATTCGCTCTCCCTCATGGACGCCGTCACAACCAGAGATATCCGCCTGACTCTCGTCAAGGATGGCGAGCATCGCCTGTCACGCCCGCATGACTTGGCTCTTCTTCGCGTGACGCTCGCGGAATTCCTTTGATGGGTCCGTCGCCGCTCTATCGAAAATCCTCGTCCGCCGGCCGGGCAAGCGCCTGCAACCCGTCGCGGTACGTCGGATAGCGCAGCACCACACCAAGCTCGCGCTTGATCTTGGTGTTGTGAACGCGCTTGTTGTCCTCGTAGAAGCTCCGGGCCATCGGGGAAAGCTCAGCCTTCTCGAACGGGATTTCCGGCGGCGGAGGCGCGCCGAGAAGCTCCGCCGCGTAGAGCAGAACATCCTGCGGCGGCGCGGGCTCATCGTCCGCGACGTTGTAGAGTTGCATTCCCCCGCCCCGCCGTTCCCTTCGAATCGCCGCGATGATCGTTTGCGCGATATCCTCCACGTGAACGCGGTTGAACACTTGGCCAGGCTTTACGATGCGCTTTGCGTCGCCGGCGCGGATGCGGTCGAGTGGGCTTCGCCCAGGCCCATAGATGCCAGCCAAACGAAAAACATCGAGGGGAATGTCGCGCTCGTGCGCGAGCGCCCCCCAGGCCTTCTCAGCCTCGATGCGCGCCGATTTGCGCCCCGGCGGCGGCGCTACCGGCGTGTCCTCGTCGATCCAGCCGCCGTGATGATCGCCATAGACGCCGATGGTGGACAGATATCCGATCCACCTCAGCGCCGGCGCGTTGCGAAGCGCCTCGCCATAGGCGAGCAGCGCCGGATCGCCCTCCTCGTGCGGCGGCGCCGACACAAGAACATGGGTCGCCGCATGGAGCGCTCTTTCAACCGCTGCCCGATCCCCGAAAAGCACCGGCACGATGCCGCCAAGTCCTCGCTGCCCGAGCGCGCTCGCCCTGTCTTTGGAGCGAACCGTCCCCGAGACGCGCCAGCCGCCCGATTCTTCGAATGCGGCGACAGCCATCGCCGTATACCCAAGTCCGAAAACGAATAGATTGCTCATGGCCTCTCATCCCACTCCGCGCGCACCTGAAGGTCGCACTCCTTCATGGCGTATTTGTCCTTCAATTCCTTTTCCCGGCCTGGACCGGCGAGCCGCCTGATGGCCCAGACAGCCATCCCGCGCACCTGGGGCGATGCGTCGTCCAGCAAAGTCTCGACGCCGCCGATGAGGGCCGTGTCGCCGGAATTGCCCGCCGCGACAAGCACGTTCCGAATGAAGCGGTCGCGCCCGACTCGCTTGAGGGGCGAGCCTTTGAACCGTTGGCGAAATGCAGTGTCGTCGAAACACAAAAGCTCGTGAAGCGGCGGATTGCTGGCGGCCGGCGCGGGCTTGAACCTCATCTCGTGAGCGGCTCGCGCAAACTTGTTCCAGGGGCACACTGCCAGACAATCGTCGCAGCCATAGATGCGGTTCCCCATCGTCTCGCGGAACTCCAGCGGGATCTGTCCTTTGTGCTCGATGGTCAGATAAGAGATGCACCGCCTTGCATCGAGCCGGTAGGGCGCGGGGAAAGCCTTCGTCGGGCACGCATCGAGGCAGCGGCTGCACGAGCCGCAACGCGCAAGCGCAGGCTGATCGGGTTTCAGCGCCGCCGTCGTGAAGATCGCGCCGAGGAACAGCCACGAGCCGAAATCCCGCGAGACGAGATTTGTGTGCTTGCCCTGCCAGCCGAGGCCCCCGGCCTGAGCCAGCGGCTTCTCCATCACGGGCGCTGTGTCGACGAAGACTTTGACGTCCTCGCCGGTCAGGCGGGCGAAGCCGGCCGCTATCGCCTTCAATTTACCCTTGATGACGTCGTGATAGTCGGCGCCCTGCGCATAAACGGAAATCGCCGCGTTCGCCGGCTGACCGGCGGCGGCCAGGGGATCGGTGTCCGGCGCATAATTCATGCCCGCCATCACGACCGAGCGCACGTCCGGCCAAAGAATGCGCGGGTCCGCCCGCCGGTCCGCATGAGCTGCAAGCCAGCCCATCTCACCATGAAATCCAGCTTCGAGGAACGCGTAGAGGCCCTGTGACGCGGCTTGGATGGCCGATGGCGCCGCCACGCCTGCGGCGTCGAAGCCTTCCTTAAGCACGCGCGCCTTGATCCAGTCCGTGAAATCGGACTGCTGAGGCGACATGCACTTGCCCTCAGAAATCGAGGTTCGCATAATACTCCGGCGGGTTGATGCCCGGCACGCGATCGGCGAGGAGCGGACGGAACGAGGGCCGCGACTTCAAGCGCTGGTACCATGCCTTCGCCTCGGGAAACTCACCCCAAGGCGCTTCCTCAAGGTAATCCATCACCGAGAGCTGGGCGGAAGCCGCCAAGTCCGCGAAGCTCATATGATCGCCGCCCAGCCACTTTCGCTGGTCGCTCAAAAAGCTCACATAGGAAAGATGATAGCGCAAATTGCTTCTGCTAGCCCTGATCGCGCCGAGATCGGGCGCCAGGCGGCCGCGCGACATCGGCTTGTAGAACTTCTCGTCGAGAATGCTTTGACTGACCTCGGCATCGAATTTTCGCAGAAACCATTCGGCGACCCTCCGCGCCTCGGCCCTTTCCGAAGGCGCGCCTGGCCAAAGCGGCGCTCGCGCCGGGGACGGCCCTTCTCGGGCGGCTGTCTCCGCCAGATACTCGGCGATCGGGTAGGCGCCGCACAGAAACCTTCCCTCGATCGACAGAACAGGCAAAGTCCCCGCCGGATTGATGTTAAGGAAATCGCGCGTCATAGCCCACGGTTTCACCTCCGAAAGGGCCGCCTCGATCCCGCATTCGAAAAGCGCGAGCCGGACGGCGCGCGAAGCGGGGCAAAGCGGATAATGGAGGAGCGTCATCATGGTGCGGGCCGCGCCGCGTCCCGCGCGCTAGAGCGCGCGGACGCGGTCGGCGGAAAACTCTCCTCTCGGCCGGAAGCGCTGCAGATAGGGAGGCACGATCACATCGGCGCTGCGCGGCTCGCCGGCGCCAAGGCCCGCGAGCGTTCTCTGGTCGCGGATGGCGTCCTCGCTCACGATATTATCGCGTTCAAGGAGCCGGACCTGGTCCACAGTGAGGGGAGCCCCCGGCAGAATTTGCAGGAAGAAAGCCGGTATCTTGGCCGCCCAGAAGGGGACCGGAAGGAGAATGCGCGAATGCTGCGTCCACTCGCACACCTTGCGGAGGATCTCGCGGAAGGTATAGACGGCAGGCCCGCCCAGTTCGTACACCGCGCCCTCGGTGGCGTGCCCTGAAATCGACGCAGCGACCGCGCGGGCCACGTCTCCGACGTAAACCGGCTGGAACCGGGTCTTGCCGCCGATCAAAGGCAGCACAGGAGAGAACGCGGCGAGCGCGGCGAAGCGGTTGAAGAAATTATCCTCGGGGCCGAACACGAGGGAAGGCCGCAAAATCACGGTCTTCGGAAAGGCGGCGAGCGCCCGCGCCTCGCCCTCCCCTTTCGTGCGCCCGTAGACCGAGTTCGACAGCCGGTCCGCCCCGATGGCCGACACATGCACGAACCCGCGCGCGCCGCTTGCCGCCGCCGCTTTCGCGATCGTCTCCGGGGCGTCTGCGTGTATGGCCTTGAACTTCTGGCGGCCCGACTGTTGCAGAATGCCGACGAGATTGACCACCCAATCGGCCCCCCGCACGGCGTCCGCGACAGACTTTTCGTCGCGGACATTCGCCTGAATGAGGGCGATCTGCCCCACCGAGCCGAGCGGCTGCAGATATAGCGCGAGCTCCGGGCGGCGGACCGCCGCCTTGATCCGGCAGCCGGAGCGCGCAAGCGCCTGAACAACATACCGCCCCAGAAAACCGGAGGCGCCGAAAACAGTGACGACGGGGGAATTCCCTAGTGTAGCAGCCATGCCGGACCTGACCTGAAGCGCGCTCGCGTGGAGTCTCGCAATCGCCTATGCCCTCTGCGGCGGGCTCTTATAGGCGATTGCAGGACATAGGCCACAAGAGCCTGTTGTTTCTCAAACGTCCCTTTTGTCTCTGAATTGCCGTACGAGCGCGCCGCAAGCCAAAGCGGCAATCCGGAGACGGGACACTTGAACCGAACTTATCGCAAATGCATAACCCGGCTTCAACGGAATAGGAAGACGCGCCTTGCCGTCTCTCGCAAGATTTGGCGGCTTCGACCAATCGTCCGCGCTCCGATTGACAAAGGATGCGGAGCGATCTACCTCTTAGCCCCGTAGCCCAGATGGCGGAATTGGTAGACGCACTAGTTTCAGGTACTAGCGCTCACAAGGCGTGGAGGTTCGAGTCCTCTTCTGGGCACCAGCAACCCGTTAAGTTCGCCATCTTTTTCGAGCGGCCTTGGTTTCCCCTCCCAATCTTGCCGAAGCAAATCGCTAAATTTCCTCACGGTGGAGACGCGGCGGCGCCGAACCGCTTTCGCAGCTCCTTGGTCCGAAATCTTGCGTTATCACCCCGGTCTGGCGGGTCTTGTCAGGTTCGCCCACATTTCCACGCACCAACCGGGGCCGGGATGGATAAGAATCGACATCGTCGCGAAAGCCGAATGACCCATCTTCACCCGATCGCTATGTGAGCTTCCTCGACATCGATTTCGAAGGCAATATCGCCGCTGTCCTCGGTCACTTGCGCCGGTACATTGACGATCCGGAAAAAGGGAACGCCTTTTGGGAGCGATTCAAGCAGCGCCTCGAACAATGTGAGGCCGCCGACGCCGGCGCCGCGGACAAGCTGCTTCTCTTGCATTCCCATGTTTATTACATGGCCGAACTCTTCGAAGAGCATGACGACGCCGAGGCGCTGACCGCGCTCAAGAAACTCGAAGAAGAATGTTTCTAGTTAGATGTAACGGCTCAATAGGTTGCTCGTCGGGAAGCTGGGTCCGCAATTGGCCTCAACTTGGCATCGCAATGCAAAGAGCCGTGGCGGCGAAGAACTCTTTTTATAAATTTTGGAAAAAATTGACGGCGATCAATGCCTAAGGACAAGCACAAGCCTAGGTTTAATACTTAAAGGGAATCAGGATTCCGCCCATGCTCATTCAACCCAACGCTCAACCAGAAGTTTCAGAGATGGAAAAGCTGTTTCCAGGCAAGCCGGATGAGCAGGTTTTGGGAAGGGCCGAAGAGGCGTTGCGCGCCCATATGATAATCGGCTTCGAGGAAGCCCTGGAAAATGGCATGCCTCCCATGGAAGCGTTGGGTCATGTTTTAAGTTGGGCGGCCTCCGAAATGGCCCGGATCAACAGCGGTGCGGCGCCCTTCGATCAAGACAGGCGCCATCCCGCATAAGCATTTCTCCTCCGGCGCGCGGGCGCCCTTTCACGCCGGCGACGCGCTTGTGCAACGGGCTAATTGGCGTTCGCGAAATTCAAGTGTTGCGCGCGCTCCGTCTTTGTGGCTCCCTCTCGCCGATTTCCACAAAGGCGTGAACCGCAACCGCACATGACCGTGTCCGTCTACCAGAACGACCTGCCGCCCGGCCTCAGTTTCGGCGGCGCGGTCGCAATCGATACAGAAACACTTGGATTGAAGCCCCATCGCGACAGGCTCTGCGTCGTTCAGCTTTCGGCCGGAGACGGGAATGCTCACCTTGTGCAGTTCGAGAAAGGCCGTTATGACGCCCCTAACCTCAGGGAGCTTCTTACAAACCCCGAAGTGTTGAAAATTTTTCATTTCGGGCGGTTCGATATCGCCGTCCTTCTCCACTATCTCGGCGTCACGGCAAGGCCGGTCTACTGCACGAAGATCGCCGCCAAGCTTGTGCGAACCTTTACCGACCGCCATGGCCTGAAGGATCTTTGCCGCGAACTGCTCGGCGTTGAAATTTCGAAGCAGCAGCAGACTTCGGACTGGGGACAGGCCGTGCTGACGCCGGAACAGCTGAGCTACGCTGCTTCCGACGTGCTGCACCTCCATGCCCTGAAAGGAAAGCTCGATGCGCTTCTCAAGCGCGAGGGGCGCGAGGAACTCGCCGCAGCCTGCTTCGCTTTCCTGCCCCATCGGGCTGAACTCGATCTCAAAGGGTGGCATGACGACTCGGACGTCTTCAACCACTAACGACCGGGATGTCTTGGGGACAGAGCGCTGCACGCCATGGCACTTGCGATAACCCCCCCGGGCGTCAATAGAACGCCAGCCCGGCCGCCGAAGCCGGCGCCGATCGCGGAGACTGAGCGGACCCGCGAATTCGCCCGGGCGAGGCGTCACAGCGTGCTCGTGCGTGTGCTGAAGGCGCTGCTTCCGGCAATGGCGGCGTGCGTGCTGAGCCTTTATGCGCTTCCCTCCTTTCTCAGGGTCTCGATCGATAAAGGGCGCGGCGTGGCGTCGGTGCGGACCGTCGCCTTGGAAGCAGGGTCCCTCAAGATGCTGGAGCCCCGCGTCAAGGGGGTCAATGAAAGGAACGAGGCCTACGAATTCGTCGCCGACACCGCAACGCAGCCCGCAAAGAACGCCGATATGATGTATCTCGATCGCGTTCGCGGGCGTGTCGCGGGCGCGGACGGCAAGATTACGACTCTTGCCGCACCGGATGCCGTTCACAACACCAAGACGGATGAGATGACCTTCAATAATGGCGTTGTCGTCAAGCAGGAGGATAACATGACGGCGACCTTTCAAACAGCGACCGCATTCACGAAGCAACAGTTGGTCGTTTCGAAAACTCCTGTCATCGTTCGCCTTCATGAGAGCACGATTCATGCAGAAACTATGACGCTGTACTGGGGCGACCAGCGGGCCATTTTCGAGGGCAATGTACGGACCCATCTGGAGCGGCAGCCTGCAGGTCCGGATGCTAACAGGCCGCCCGATGCGGTCCGTCCGGCTGGCGGATGGCAGGCCCGCCCGGCGGCGCCACAATAGGATTTCGGAGAAAAGAGCGGTGACACGAGGCGGACAGGCGGGCGGCGCGCAGAAGACAGGACTTAGGGCGGCGGCCGTCCTTGCGTTCGCGATGTCGCTCGCTCCGGCGCTGGCCCAAGCCCCCGTTTCCGGATTCAGCAGCGTCGGCGGCGCAAACTCTCAAAAGCCCATCGACATCGAATCCGACCGCCTGGAAGTGGACGACAAGAAGCATATTGCAATCTTCATCGGCAATGTCTCGGCGACGCAGGGCGACTACAACCTGCGCGCGCCGCGTCTTGAGGTCACTTACGACAAGACGACAGACGCCGCAGGCCACGAACAGGGCAAGACGCAAGAACCGAAGACCGCCAAGGCGCTGCAGCCCGCAAGCGCCGACGTTTCGGCCGATCCCATGTCGAGCGGTCAAATCAAGTTCATCCATGCGACCGGGGGCAAGGTCGTGGTCATAAGCAAAAAGGATGATCAGGAAGTCACCGGCGAAGATGCGATTTACGATGTGAAGGCTCAGAAAATCACCATGACGGGAAAGGAAGTGATCCTGACCCAAAAGAAAAATGTGGTCAGGGGGAAGCAGCTCAACATCGATCTCGCCACCGGCCGGGCTGTTGTCATTCCTGAAAAAGGCAGGGTCCAGGCCATCTTTACGCAGGATTCCGCAAAGAGCGTGATCTCCGCCGAGCAGTTTCTCGGGGCCAAGAAGAAGGACGCCGAGCCAACGCCAGAGGCCCCAAAGCATTAAGCCTGGCTGGCGGCCGTAGAACCATTCATGTTCAAAAGGGGTGGAAGAAGCTTTTATGGTTGTAGCCGATAAGCGTAAGCCTCAGCCGGGACCGCAGCAGCCGCTTCAACAGCGCCCCCGCATTCAGCCCATCGTACAGACGTATGTCGAGCCGCAGCACAGGCTCGATACGAAAGAACGGCTGGTTGTCGATGGGGTCATGAAGACCTTCAAGAAGCGGACGGTCGTCAAAGGCGTCAGCATCAATCTGAAGCGCGGTGAATCCGTCGGCCTACTCGGCCCGAACGGCGCAGGCAAGACAACCGTCTTTTACATGATCACCGGCCTCATCAAGCCGGACGAGGGCGCCGTCTTTATCGACGGCTTCGATGTCACGCGGCTTTCCATGTACCGCCGCGCGCGGCTCGGCATCGGTTATCTCCCGCAGGAAGCGTCAATTTTTCGCGGCCTGTCCGTCGAAGACAATATCATGGCTGTCCTGCAGGTGTCGGAGCCGGACAAGAGGGAGCGCAAGCGCCGCCTCGACGAGCTTCTGGAAGAGTTCAAGATCGGCCGCCTTCGCAAATCGCCGTCCATCGCGCTCTCGGGCGGCGAGCGGCGCCGGTGCGAGATCGCGCGCGCCTTGGCCACCCGCCCGGCCTATATGCTCCTCGACGAGCCTTTCGCGGGAATCGATCCCATTGCGATCGGAGACATTAGAACTTTAGTACGGCATTTGACCGATCGCGGCATCGGCGTCCTCATTACCGATCACAATGTGCGCGAAACCCTGGACTTAATCGACCGTGCATATATCATCTATGATGGCCGTGTGCTGACGGAGGGCACTCCCGCCGAGGTAGTCGCGAACGAAGACGTGAAGCGCGTCTACCTGGGTGATATGTTCTCCCGGTGACGGCTACGTAGTCGTCTTTGCAATACCGGTGGCAGACAGTGCTTCAACTGAGGCTTGAGCAACGGCAAACCCAGAAGATCGTGATAACGCCGCAGCTGCGGCAAGCCATCAAGCTTCTCCAGCTCTCCGCCATCGAGCTTCAGTCCTACATCGAGAACGAGATCCGCGAAAACCCCCTGCTCTCCGGCGAAGTCTCATCCGAGGGCGAAGGGACCGCGGAACAATCTCCTGGCATCGCGGCGAATAGCAAGGGCGAGTCCGATGTCCCGGCTTTCGACGCCCGCGACTCCGCCGGCATCGAGATTGGCGACCATTGGGAGCCTGAAACCCCTGGCGACCGCGTTTATGAAGGAGAGCCCGCCGCATCGCCGCCCGCGGCTGAATGGCTCACCCCCAGCGGTTCGCAGGGCGCGCCTCCCGGCGACGATTACGATCCCTTCGCCACGCTTACGAGTGTAAAGTCGCTCGCCGATCACTTGACCGAGCAGGCGCAGCTTGCCTTTTCCAACGCCGAAGACCGCCTCATCGCCTGCTACCTGATCGACCTTGTCGATGCCGATGGCTACATTCGAAACCCCTTGGAAGACGCCGCCGCTTCTCTGACGGCCAGCGAGGACGATATCGAGCGCGTTCTGGCCGTGCTTCAGACGTTCGATCCCCCCGGCGTCTGCGCCCGGGACCTCGCCGAGTGCCTGGCTCTGCAACTCAAAGAGAAAGACCGCTTCGATCCCTTCATGGAGCGTCTTCTCGACAATCTCGATCTGATCGCCGCCTGCGACTTCCAGCGGCTGAAGAGGCTCTGCGGCGTCGATTTGGAGGATTTGCGCGAGATGATCGCCGAATTGCGGCAACTCAATCCAAGGCCGGGCACCGCCTTCGAGCACGGGGAGCCTGAAACGCTCGTTCCCGATGTCATTGTCAAGCGCGCTCCGGACGGAAGCTGGCGCGCGGACCTCAACCCTGGCGCCGCTCCCTCGCTCGCGGTGGACCGCGCCTATTACGCGAGTTTGAAGGTGCGCTGCCGTTCCGACGCCGACCGCACCTATCTCAACGACCGTCTCAGCTCGGCCAATTGGCTTGTGAAAAGCCTCGAACAGCGGCTCACAACCATCCTCAAGGTGGCGACGGCGGTCGTAGAAGAGCAGTCGGCCTTCTTCGATCATGGCGTGCGCCATTTGAAGCCGCTGAATTTGCGTCAGATCGCGGCGAAGATCGGCATGCATGAATTGACGGTCAGCCGCGTCACCTCGAATAAAGCCATCGCGACGCCGCGCGGCATTTTCGAGATGAAATATTTCTTCACGTCAGCAATCGCCGCCGCTGGCGCGTGCGCCGAAGCCCACTCGTCGGAAGCGGTGAGAGACCGCATCAAGGAATTCATCCTGAATGAGACGCCGGCCGAGATCCTGTCCGACGACAGGATCGTCACCATGCTGAAGGCGGACGGCATCGACATTGCGCGGCGCACCGTCGCCAAATATCGCGAGGCGCTCCGCATCCCGTCGTCGGCGGCTAGGCGCAGGCAGAAACGCGCCGCCAACGCCGCTTAACAGGCGCTCAGCCGTTTGACGCTTTCGGCCGCCTTGGCGGCGTCCCTTTTCTTCCGCCGCTTGAGAAAGCGTCCGTTCTTCGAGCTGACAAGCCCGCGATGAAGCGAATAGGGGTGCGGCCAGGCCGGAAGCAGCCTATATCCCTGGTGATACAAGGACCCGTTTGTCCCGCCCCGTGTTGCGGGCCTGGAGACACCGATGACCGCCAGGGATCGCATGATCCGCGTGTACGACCGCGCGTTGACGAGCGCCGATTACCGGCAGTACTTCGAAGAGAGCGGTTTCTATAATTTCGGGTTCTGGCAGTCCCGCCCGAAATCCCAGCGTGAGGCTTGCGAGGCGCTGGTCGATCATTTGCTGGACAGGATACAAGACAAGGGCGGCCGGATCCTGGACGTCGCTTGCGGACCGGGCGCCACGACGAAGCGGCTGTCGCACTATGTTCCGGCTGAGATGGTCACCGGCATCAACATATCGGAAGCTCAACTCGCCGCCGCCCGCGAGCGTGTTCCCCGCTCTTCATTCCTTCTCATGGACGCGGCGCAACTCGGTTTCGCCGATGAACAATTCGACGCGGTGATCTGCGTCGAAGCCGCTTTCCATTTCAACACGCGCGATCGCTTTGTGGGGGAAGCGATGCGGGTCTTGAAGCCGGGTGGCTCCCTCGTGCTGACTGACATGATGTTCCGCCAATTCATGAAACCGATCGGAGACTTCGGGCAGACGCCGCCTGCCAATTTCTTTCAGACCGTCGAGGAGTATCGGGCCAGGCTGGAGGCGCGCGGGCTGGAGGACATCCGCGTGGATGACGCGACGCAAGCCTGCCTCGGCGGATTTCGCAGCCATCTTGCCCGCTGGCCCGCCGCCGAGTGGCGGCGCGGCCGGATGGGGCTGGGCAAAGCCCTGCTGATGTCGTTCCTCAGCTTTGGAATCGCAACTTACTTTTGGGCGGTCTGCAAAACCTACGTCATCGCCTCGGCCCGAAAGCCTGCCGCATCGTCAGCATAACCCATCGCGCCGCCGGGCGGCCTCTTGCGTCCGAGGGTTTCCACCGCTCCCCTGCAGGAGCAAAAACGGCCGGGCGTAGACCCGGCCATTCCCAAAAACGCGCTGACGGAGCGGAACGTAAGACCGTCAGTGCTCCACATTCCGCCAAAGGGTCTTCTTGGCGAGGAACAGGAGAGCAACAAGAACCGCAAGGTACGCCAGCACCCAGAGGCCCAATTTCTTGCGCTCGACAAGGCGCGGCTCGGCGGCCCAGGCCAAATACGCCGTTACGTCCTTGGCCGCCTGATCGAGGGTGTTCGGCGTGCCATCCTCGTAGTCCACGACGCCGTCGGTCAAAGGCTGCGGCATGGCGACCTGGTGGCCGGGGAAAGCACGGTTGTAGTTGGATCCCTCGTTGAGCTTGAACCCTGCGGGCGGATCTGTATAGCCGGTCAGCAAGGAGTAGATGTAGTCCGGCCCCTGTTCCTGGTACTGGGTCAAGAGATCCTTCAGCATCAGGAATGGGAAAGTATACCATTCAATCTCGCGCTCGACGGTGCGGGCCTTCGCCATCACGGAGAGATCCGGCGGAACCGCACCATTGAACGAGGCGGCCGCTTCCTTCGCGTTCTTGAAGCGCCACTGGAAATAATCCGAGGGCTTTCCGGGACGCATGATTGGCTCGCCCTGGTCGTTATAGCCGTCCACAACCTGGATTTCCGCAGCGAGCGCCGCAACCTCCTCCTTGGAAAGGTTCGGTCCTCCCGGCTCGCCAAGATTGCGGTACGCGAGATATTTCATGTTATGGCAGTTCGAACAGACGTTCTTATAGATTTTGTAGCCACGCCTGAGCTGCTGCTCGTCGAAATAACCGAAGAGACCGCCAAAGGTCCATTCCTGGCGAGGGATCTGGTAATGTTCCGGAGCTGCGGCAGGAGCCGCCGCCGCCCCGGGCTTCTGCTCCTCCGCCGACGCCGGCGACATCGCGGCCCCCGAGAGGATCGCCCCCGCCGCAAGCGCAGCCAAAGCGCAGCGGGCAAGCCTGGATGTTATCTTTATCATTGTGAGTTCTCCTACTCGGCCGGCACTGCGCGCATGTCGTGCCCCGAGCCTTCAGACTTGTGCGTGAAGGTTTCGGAAATCGTCGAAGGCATCGGTTTCGGTGTCTCGTACAGCCCGACGAGGGGCATGACGAGAAGGAAGTGTGCGAAGTAGTACAGCGTGAAAACCTTTGCCGCCAGGATCGCATTCCCTTCCGGCGGCACTGCGCCGAGGTAGCCCAGCGCAAGCACGTCGACAACCAGCGCCAGGAAGAACCAGCGATAGATCGGGCGGTACCGCGTGGAGCGCACCCGCGACGTGTCGAGCCACGGCACGAAGAAAAGCACGACGAGCGCCCCGAACATCAGGAGCACGCCGCCAAGCTTTGTCGCGAACGCGCGCAGGATGGCGTAGAAGGGCAGGAAGTACCATTCCGGGACGATATGCGGCGGCGTCACCAGCGGATTGGCGGGCACATAGTTCACCGCATCGCCAAGGTAGTTCGGCGCGTAGAACACAATATAGGCGAACAGCATAGCGAAGACCGCCAGCCCCAGCATGTCCTTCGTTGTGAAGTACGGATGGAAGGGAAGCGTCTCCTTCTCCTGGCTGCGAACCTCGATGCCGTCCGGATTGTTGCTGCCCGGCACGTGAAGCGCCCAAACATGGAGGGCGACCAGCCCAACGATGATGAAGGGCAGGAGATAATGGAGGCTGTAGAGCCGGTTGAGCGTGGAGTTATCGACCGAGAAGCCGCCCCAGATCCACTGCACGATCGAGGTGCCGAGGCCCGGGACGATCCCGTCGAACGACGAGAAGAGGTTGGTGATCACCGTCACGGCCCAGAAGCTCATCTGACCCCAGACGAGCGAGTAGCCCATGAACGCCGTCGCGATCATCACGATCAGGATGGCGACGCCGATCATCCAGAGCACTTCGCGCGGGGCCTTGTATGAGCCGTAGTAGAGGCCGCGGAAGATATGGATGTAGACAGCGAGGAAGAACAGCGAGGCGCCCACCATATGCGTGTAGCGCATGAGCCAGCCGTAGTTCACGTCGCGCATCATTTTTTCGATCGAGTCGAAGGCGAGCGCGATGTGCGGCGTGTAATGCATCGCAACGATCACGCCGGTGATGATTTGAACGACCAGGAAGAAGGTCAGGATCGCGCCGAACGTCCAGATGTAGTTCAGATTTCGCGGCGTGGGGAACGCCATGAAATCCGATGTCCAGCGGACTATCGGCAAGCGGGAATCGAGCCAGCGCGTAAACGCTGTTTTCGGTTCGTAGGTCGAGGCATGGGACATGGAGTAACCTTCTCAGAGCCGGAGGCTTAACCGATCTTGATCTTGGTGTCCGCCGTGAACTGGTAAGGCGGTATATCGAGATTACGCGGCGCGGGCCCTTGGCGGATCCGTCCCGACGTGTCGTACATCGAGCCATGGCACGGGCAGAACCAGCCGCCATAGAGGCCCCTGTCATCGCCAGGCGCCTGGCCCTTGGGGATGCAGCCGAGATGGGTGCAGATGCCGATCGCGACCAGCCAGGGTTCCTTGCCGGGCTTCGTCCGGTTTGCATCGCTGGCGGGCAGATCCGACGCGGCGCCCATGACCTCGGCGTAAGGATCCTTCAGGTCGGCGACCTGGACATCCTGCGCCTTCTTGATCTCATCCGGGGTGCGATGGCGGATGAAGATTGGCTTACCGCGCCAAAGCACCGTGATGGCCTGCCCAACGGCGACCGGCGACAGGTCTACTTCGGTCGATGCCAGCGACAGCGCCGATGCGTCGGGATTCATCTGATCGATCGCCGGCCAGAGCGCGGCCGCGGCGCCTATCGCGGCGAATGCCGTTGTGGCGATGTAGATGAAATCACGGCGCGACACATCGCCTTGATCACCGTCGTATGTTGTGGCCATGAGAGATTTACCTTGTAGGACGTTTTTGCGGGTGCGAAAAAATCGTGCTCTTATGCATCCGATCGATTTGCATGTCTATTGCGCAATTTAGCGCCTCACACTTTTTGCCAGGCCGCCACAAAATGCGCATTGCCCTCTATCAACCTGATATAGCTCAAAATACCGGAACCATCCTCCGGCTTGCGGCATGTCTTAACGTCGCAGTCGATATCATCGAGCCGGCCGGCTTCGATCTTTCCTCGAGAACGCTGAAGCGAGCCGCCCTAGATTATTACGACAAAGTCGAGCTTAAGCGCCATTCCACTTTCGCAGACTTTAAACGTGACTTGGAAATTTCTGGCTCACGCCTGATCCTGCTGACCACGAAGGCCGAAGCGCCGTATCACAATATCGTGTTCGAGGAGTCCGATGTGATCCTCGCCGGGCGCGAAAGCGCCGGTGTGCCAGAGGACGTGCGCGCCTCGGTTAACCTCAGCGCCCGAATTCCCATCAGGCGCGATCTGCGATCCTTGAATGTTGCCGTGTCCGTTGCGATGGTGCTAGGAGAAGCCCTTAGACAAACAAGCGGTTTTTCCCGTTTCACCTAAGCAAGCGGCGGAGTGGCCATGTCGACATCGAGCGCTGCGCGCATCCCTGATTCACAGTCTGCGCAAGCTTTGCAATCCGGCGACGCCGGCGCCTTCAATCTGGAGAAGTCGAAGGCCCGGGTATGGTTTTCGGCGCTGCGCAGCGATATTTGCGCTGAGTTCGAGCGCATCGAGGATGAATTGAAGGCAGGCCCCGCAGCCTGCTTGCCGGCTGGCAGGTTCGTCCGGAAGCCCTGGACCCGCGCCGATCATACCGGCGCCGATGGCGGCGGCGGCACGATGGCCATCATGCATGGACGCGTGTTCGAAAAGGTGGGCGTTCACGTGTCCACCGTTTACGGCGAGTTCGCGCCTGAGTTCAGGCCGCAAATTCCCGGCGCAGAAGAAAACCCGCGTTTCTGGGCCACCGGCATTTCGTTGATTGCGCATCCGCGAAATCCCAGCGTTCCCACCGCTCACTTGAATACAAGGTTCATCGCGAACTCGAAGTGGTGGTTCGGAGGCGGCTCCGATCTGACGCCCATGCTTGAGCGCAGGCGAACTCAGGACGATCCCGATACCGCCGACTTCCACATGACGCTGCGAAGAGCCTGCGAAAAGCACCCCGTCGCTGATTACGCCAAATATAAATCCTGGTGCGACGAGTATTTCTACCTGCCGCATCGGCAGGAGCCCCGCGGAATAGGCGGTATTTTCTACGATTACCATAATTCCGGCGATTGGAACGCAGACTTCGCCTTCACTCAGGAAGTGGGCCGCGCCTTTCTGGATGTCTACCCGAAACTTGTGCGCCGCAACATGAATGCGCCGTGGACCGAAGCCGGCCGTGAGGAGCAACTCATCCGGCGCGGCCGCTATGTCGAGTTCAATCTGCTGCATGACCGCGGCACGGTGTTCGGGCTGAAGACCGGCGGCAACGTCGATTCCATACTCTCGTCGATGCCGCCCGTCGTCAAATGGCCGTGAGACCTTAATCGTTGGCTCTATTTTGCCCCTGGGATCGCCGGATTTTCCCTCTTTCCCATCTTCTCGTCAGAGGTGGCCGCGCGAAGCTGGTAGGTGCTCAGCACGCAGGTCTTGTCCTTGTCGAGCACCGCAAACGCCGGGTTGGGGCGGTCCACGAACTCTGCCTGGGTTAGGTAGCCCTGGTGGTTGACGTCGTAATATTCGAAGTTGGCGACCTCAAACAGCCTGTCGATCTTCGCCAGTTTTGCAAACTCGTCCGGCGTCAGTTTTCCATCGCGATTGGCGTCCACCTCTTTGAACAGCGACGCCGCGTAGGACCGCCATTCCTCGCAGGTGACCTTGCCGTCGTGATTGAGATCCCAGGTCTGGGCCGCGCGAATGAAGGAGCCCTCGACACTGTCGCTCAATCCGGGCGCGGTCGAGCATCCCGATCCAAGGAGCGCGATCGAAGCGGCCGCGAGCGCAATTCCGAAATGCAATTTTCGTAGAGTAGCCATGATCATCTGCCGGTTCAAAGGCCCCGATTATCCGGGATGGCTACCGAAAAGCTCTGAATTGTGGTGTGAATTTGCCAAGCGGTGCAAAACTTTCATTTTTATGCTATTTTAATGCCGGCAGGCGGGAAGCTCCAAGAAGCTCTCCCGCGGCTGGAACCTTTTGCAATGACGCCTTTAGCTTTGCTATAAAATGTGTGCAGGGCATCGATTCGGCTGCTCTATTTTCCGGGGTGGGGAATTGTGATGAAACGCCATTTAGTGGCCGTGAGCCTTTTTGCCCTTTTTTCTATGCTTGGTAGCGCCGTAGCCGAAGAGTGTCCGGGAAACCCCGGTGCGCTGGGAACGAGCCGGGTCATTTCCGTGGACCCGGTTAAGGTGAAGCGCGTCGGGAAGATCGAATATCCGGAGACGCTGCCTCTGGAGGACCACGAAGTTGTCCTGACATTTGACGACGGCCCGATCCCTCCAAATACGGGACGGGTGCTCGATGTGCTCGCCGCCGAATGCGTGAAGGCGACGTTCTTCATCGTGGGACAGGAGGCGACCGCACATCCCGCCCTGCTGCAGCGCGCCCAGCACGAGGGCCACACCATCGGCACGCATACTCAGCATCACGCGCATCTCCGCCGCCTTAGCGCCGAGAAGGCCGCCAAGGAAATCGACGACGGGATTGCATCCGTCCGCGCCGTGCTTGGCGAGGCCGGCGTGCCCGCGCCTTTCTTCCGCATCCCCTACTTCGATGCTGCTGGCGAGGCCGAGGCTTACGCCATCCAGCATGGCCTTATCGTCTGGAACGCCGACATCAACGCCAACGATTGGAACCACCTCAAGCCGGAACAGATCGTGGCGCTCGCCATGCGGCGCCTGGATCGCGCCAAGAAGGGCATCGTCCTCCTGCACGATATCCATGAAAGGACCGCGCTCGCGCTGCCAATTCTGCTCAAGGAGTTGAAGAAAGGCGGCTATAAGATCGTGCATGCCGTGCCGCCCGCCCCGCCGGCGCCGAAAGAGACGCACGAGGCGCGCGCGGAGGCGAAGCCGGATCCCTGGGATGCGCGAGATCCGGCAAACTGACCTTTTCACATTCGGGCGGGCTCCCCAACTTTTAGCAGGCGCGCTTCTGACCATGCCGGAGGGGCGTGGTTAAGTCGCGCGCCGTCACGATTGCGGAGAAACCAGTGCCCGAGCAGCCCATCGCCCTGCAAGACATCGAAGGCATGACTAAGCCCGCGCCCTTATCGAGGCGCGAACTTCTGACGGCGGCGGCTGCGACCGCGGCCGGTTATACGCTGGCGGCAGGACCCGTCCATGCGGATGCGATCAAGACCGATACGGCCGGGCTTCAGGCGGGCGGCGCTGCGATCCCCGTCGCGGGCGGAGACATGCCCGCCTATTTTGCGAGGCCGGAGGCGGTCGCCGATCCGCCCGTCATCCTCGTGGCGATGGAGATTTTCGGCCTTCACGAATACATCAAGGATGTCGCGCGGCGGCTTGCCAAGCTCGGGGCCTTCGCGGTCGCCCCGGATTACTACTTCCGAAGCGGCGTGGATCTCACGAAGATCGCAGGCTTCCAGGAGTTGATGCCCATCGTGAACGCCAAGCCCGACGCCGAGCTGACGGCGGATCTGGACGCCGCGGTGGCCTGGGCGAAGTCTCAGGGCGGGGACACATCGAGGCTCGGGATCGTCGGCTTCTGCCGCGGCGGACGCGCCGTATGGATCTACGCAAGCCACAACGCCGGGCTCAAGGCTGGCGTCGCTTTCTATGGCGGGCTCAGCGATCCGCCCAATCCCGTCTGGCCGAAAAGCCCAATCCAGCTCGCGCCCGAGATGAAAGCGCCTGTGCTTGGGCTCTATGGAGAGGCGGACCAGGGCATCCCGGTCGCGCAAGTGGAGGAGATGCGAGCCGCCCTTAAAGCAGCCGGCAAGACGGCCGGGTTCAAGATCTATCCCGGCGCGCCCCACGCTTTTCATGCCGACTACCGGACGAGCTACCGCAAGGAAGCGGCGGAGGACGCGTGGAGCCAGATGCAAGCCTGGTTCAAGACCTACAATGTTTTACGCTGATTGGAGCCCCTTTTGACGATGGACGCCAAGGCCGCAATCCTCCCTGGTAGAAGCGTATTGGAAATCGCCGGTGAAGACCGCGTCGGCTTCTTTCAGGGACTCGTCACGAATGACGTTCAAAGCTTGGCCGAGGGCGGGGGGCGGTTTGCGGGCCTGCTCACGCCGCAGGGCAAGATTCTGTTCGATTTCTTCATCGTTTCCGCCGACGGCGCTCTTCTTCTCGATTGTCCGAGCGACCTCGTCGCGGACATCGCC
The DNA here is from genome assembly GCA_963727795.1 of uncultured Alphaproteobacteria bacterium. Classification (GTDB taxonomy): domain Bacteria; phylum Pseudomonadota; class Alphaproteobacteria; order Rhizobiales; family Rhodomicrobiaceae; genus Rhodomicrobium. The sequence continues at coordinate 3,737 of CAVSHC010000017.1, read as the reverse complement.
AAGCGTCTCACGCTTTACCGTTTGCGCGCGAAGGTCACGATATCGGAGATTGGCTCTTGCTGGCGGGTTGGCGCGGCCTGGGGTGAGGACGCTGCCGGCTGGGCCGAAAAAAATGCGGCGCTGGCCTTTGTCGATCCTCGGTTACCGGCGCTAGGGCTTCGGTTTCTTGTTTGCGACGCCGATCAATCGCAGTTCTCAGGGAGCTTCGACGATTACGAAGCCATGCGCATCGCGCTCGCTGTCCCCGAAGGCGGCAAGGACTACGCCTATGGCGACGCCTTCCCCCACGAAGCCTGCTTCGATCTCCTTCACGGCGTGGATTTCAGGAAGGGATGCTACGTGGGGCAGGAAGTGGTGTCGCGCATGGAACACCGGAGAACGGTGCGCGCGCGCGTGCTGGCCGCTTCCGCAGGGCAGCCCCTGCCGCAAGGCGGCGCGGACATTCTGGCGGACGGCTTTGCGGTTGGAAGGCTTGGCTCCGTCGCGGGCGGCCGCGGAATCGCGCTCGCGCGGCTCGACCGTGTCAGGGACGCGCTCTCCAAAGGGCGGACGATAACCGCGGAAGGCATTCCACTGAGCCTTGCCGCGCCGTCCTGGGCGACTTATTCCCTCGACGCCGAGCCGGCGGGGGCCGCTTCTTGATCGCCGGTCAAGACGGCGCGCTTTGCCGCTGCCCTTGGGCGCGCGGCGACGCGCTCTACCTGCGCTACCATGACGAGGAGTGGGGCGTTCCCAAAACGCAAGACCTCGACTTCTTCGAGAAAATGATCCTGGAGGGGTTCCAGTCCGGCCTGTCCTGGCTCACCATCCTTCGCAAGCGCGAGGGGTTCCGCAGGGCGTTCGACGGCTTCGATCCCGGGAAGATCGCGCGCTACGATGAGAGCAAAGCCGGAGAGCTTCTCGCCGACGCAGGCATCGTGCGCCATCGCGGCAAGATTGAAGCCGCGATCACAAACGCCCGCGCCTATCTTCGCCTCGCCGAAAGCCAGACGCTCGCCTCGTTCTTCTGGTCTTTCGTGAACGGCGCGGCCATCCAGAACCGCTTCGCGAGCATGTCCGAGGTCCCGCCCGAAACGCCGCTCAGCAAGGCGATCGCCAAGGATCTCAAGGCGCGCGGCTTCCGCTTCTGCGGCCCAACAACAACCTATTCGCTGATGCAGGCTTGCGGTCTCGTCAACGACCATCTCGTCACCTGTCATCGGCACGACGCATGCGCGGCTTTGGCCCGGCCTCTGCTTCTGGCATAAAGGAGGCAAGAGGGGAGCAAGCCCATGCAGCCGAAACAGACCGCGACCAATGAGACGCGCCTTCCGGCGCGGGCCTGGCAGCGTATGCTGTCGGGGCGGCGTCTCGATCTCCTCGACCCCTCCCCTTTCGACATCGAGATCGGCGACATCGCCCACGGCCTCGCCCGCGTGGCGCGCTGGAACGGCCAAACCAAGGGCGCGCACGCCTTCTCGGTGGCGCAGCATTGCGTGCTGGTGGAGGGCATCGTCTCCACCCTGAAGCCCGGCCTCGACGCGAAGCATCGCATCGCCGCGCTCCTCCACGATGCGCCGGAATACGTCGTCGGCGACCTCATCAGCCCCTTCAAGGCGGCCATGGGCGCTCCCTACAAATCCTTCGAAGATCGCATCCAGCGCGCCATCCACATTCGCTTCGGCCTTCCGCCCGTCCTTCCTCCCGGCATCGTGCAAATCGTCAAGAAGGCGGACAAGATTGCGGCGTACCACGAGGCGACGCAGCTTGCGGGCTTTTCCGCGGCCGACGCAATAAACTGTTTTGGCGATCATTCCGCCCTCAAGCTGCCCGCCGCTCTCCGTCAGCTTGAGCCGATGGAGACGCAGGCCGCTGAGGCCGCTTATCTCAAACGCTTCGAGACCCTCGAAAGCGAAGGCCGCAAGGCGGCTTCCCATGCGCTCTGACCTGAAAGCGCCCTCCGCCGATGCGCTGTCGCGCCTGATCGCCATCGTGGGCGAAAAGGGCGCCCTGACCGCGCCCGGCGATGTCGATCCTTACCTTCACGAAGGCCGGGGACTTTACCACGGCGCTACGCCTCTCATTCTTCGGCCTGCAAGCGTGGAGCAGGTCAGCGCCATCCTGAAGATCGCCCATGAGGAGCGCATCGCCATCGTCCCCCAGGGCGGCAACACAGGGCTTGTCGGCGGACAAATCCCGTTCGAAACGGGCGGGGAGATCCTGCTCAGCCTTAACCGGATGAAGGCGATCCGCGCCGTCGATGCCGCAGGGAACAGCCTGACGGCGGAGGCAGGCGCGACGCTTCAGTCCATTCAGGAGGCGGCAGAGAGGGCGGATCGCCTCTTTCCCTTGAGCCTCGGTTCGGAGGGGACCTGCCAGATCGGCGGCAACATCGCCACGAATGCGGGCGGCGTGCACGTGCTCAGGTATGGCAATACGCGCGATCTCGTGCTGGGCCTCGAAGCGGTCCTTCCGGGGGGCGCGGTGTGGAACGGCCTCAAGACACTTCGCAAGGACAATACGGGCTACGACCTCAAGAGCCTCCTGATCGGCTCTGAAGGAACGCTCGCGGTCATCACGGCGGCGAGCTTGAAACTCTTCCCGCGTCCCGCCGAAGTGGCGACCGTTTTCGCAGGCCTGCCAAGCCTCGATGCGTGCGCCGCTCTCTTCTCAAGCGCCTCCGGGAAGGCCGGGCCGCTGCTGACCGCGTTCGAGCTTCTGCCGCGCCTGCTGGTCGATTTCGTGCTGACGCATCTGCCGCAAAATCGCGATCCGCTGGCCGCGCCTCATCCCTGGTACGCGCTGTTCGAGATTTCGTCGCCCGCCGCCGATGGGCTCGCCGGGCGCGTCGCGCTGTCGATCCTGGAAGACGCCTTGGGCCGGGGACACATCGCCGATGCGGCCATCGCGGCTTCCGAGGCGCAGACGCAAAGCTTCTGGCGCTTGCGCGAGGCGATCGTCGAATTGCAAAAATACGAAGGCGGCAGCATCAAGCACGACGTTTCCGTGCCGGTTTCGGAAATTCCGCGTTTCATAGAGGAGGCGGCCGCCGCTGCTGCGGCGCTCGTTTCCGGCTCGCGGCCCGTCCCCTTCGGGCATTTCGGCGACGGCAATATTCATTTCAACGTGTCTCAGCCCAAGGGCATGGACAAGGCCGCCTTCCTCGGGCGCTGGGATGAGATGGCCGCCCTCGTCCATGGCGTGGTCTTGCGTTTCGGCGGCTCCATCAGCGCCGAACACGGCATCGGGCGCATGAAAGCGGAGGCGCTTGAAAGCGTGAAAACACCCGTCGAACTCGCGCTTATGCGCGGGATCAAGGCCGTCTTCGACCCGCGCGGCATCCTCAACCCCGGCAAGCTCCTCGCCCGCTTCGATCCGTTGGAATAGCGATGCGCGCTTTTTACCGCAATACAAGTCACTCGCGCTAAGCAAGTTGTCTCGGGTCGCCGAGATAGGCAAGCGCCGTCAGCAGCAGCCTCCGGAGGCCGCACCAGAGGTTTCGCTGGTCTCGAATGGCATGGCCGTCCCGCAACCGGCAAAGATGCCGTAATGACGGGAGAAGTCGCCGATAAACTCGAAATAGGGGGCAAAGCGGGTGTCTTTCAGCATCTTCCAGGTGTTGCCGCACACCGGAAACACCTTGCCGCGCTCGATCGCGTGATGCTTGTCGAGAATAAAGACATCGCCGGCATGCTCGATGCCGCCCTTATAGATGACCGCCTGTCCATAGTCTTCACACAGGGGTTCGAGATCGTCGA
>CAVSHC010000016.1:0-87182 GCA_963727795.1 uncultured Alphaproteobacteria bacterium | reverse complement strand
TGAGCTCCGCAGCCTCCAGCAGAAGGCGCAGCGCCGTCTCGACAGACTTCGCCCGCACCTCGGCGCGGCCGATATCGCCGAAGCGCTCCTCGTTGTGGATGGCTGCAAACTCGACCCGCTCGCCCTCGCGCCCCGCGAGTTTTGCGGCGGCGAGGTGGACGAGGCCCACGGGCTTTTCGGCGCTTCCTCCGGCGGGACCCGCGATTCCCGTGATGGCGACAGAAATCCCGGCGTGCGAGTATTTCAGCGCGCAGGCCGCCATCGCCACGGCGACCTCCTTCGAGACCGCGCCGTGCGCCTCGATCAGCGCCGGATCGACGCCCAGCATCTCCGCCTTCGCTTCGTTCGAATAGGTGACGAAGCCGCGGTCGAAGACGTCCGAGGAGCCGGGGACCGCTGTGAGCGCCGCGGCGACAAGCCCGCCCGTGCAGGATTCGGCGGCGGCGATCTTCAGTCCGAGCGAGCGCGCCTTCTGCAGGACCTTTTCGGCTAAATCCTCGTGAGCCATTTCAATAACCTATGGTTGTCCATCGCCCCCTCACCCAGCCCTCTCCCGCGAGGGAGAAGGGGCAGGTTGTGCGGGTCGCCACCGCGTCCCTTCTCCCCTTGCGGGAGAAGGACAGGATGAGGGGTTGCATCCTTTGGTAACAATTTAACCTGCGCCGAACACCACCGTCGCGGTCGCGAGCGCGGCGATGCCTTCGCCGCGGCCCGTGAAGCCGAGCCCTTCGCTCGTCGTCGCCTTGACGCTGACGCGCTCGCGCTCGATGCCGAGCAGCTCCGCCATCCTCGCGCACATCGCCTCGCGGTGGGGGCCGATCTTGGGCCGCTCGCAAATGATCGTGATGTCGACATTGGTCATGCGCCCGCCGCGCTCGCCGACAAGCTTCGCCGCGTGAAGCAGAAAAACGGTGGAGTCCGCGCCGCGCCATTGCGGATCGGAGGGCGGGAAATGGTCGCCGATGTCGCCCGCGCCGATCGTGCCGAGCAGCGCGTCGGTCAGCGCATGCAGGCCGGCGTCGGCGTCGGAGTGGCCTTTGAGCTTCTGGTTGTGAGGAATGTTGACGCCGCACAGCGTGACGTGATCGCCATCCTCGAAGGCATGCACGTCGAAGCCGGTCCCAGCCCGCACATCGGCTAGCCCCGCGGGCGTTCCCCCGCCTACGATCAATTCCGCCATGTGGAGGTCCTCGGCCGTGGTGATCTTCATGTTTTCGGACGCGTTTTCCACCAGCGCAACCGACAGCCCGCGCCATTCGGCGAGCGAGGCGTCGTCGGTGAAGTCCGATGCGGCCTGCCGCGGCGCGATGCGCTTCGAGGATTTTCGCGTAGTTAAATGTTTGAGGGGTCTGTGCGCGCCAAAGGCCCTCGCGCGGCACGGTTCCGCCGGAGAGGCCCTTCTCGCCGCGCTTCAAGGTGTCGGTGACGGGCGCGGCGGCGATGGCGCCGTCCGATGTTGAAAGCGCCGCAAGGGTCGCCCCGATGCATTCGGCGGAAATGAAAGGCCGCGCGGCGTCGTGGATCAGCACGGCGCTCGGGGACAGGGAGGCCAGGGCCTCAAGCCCCGCGGCGACCGAAAGCTGCCGGGTGGCTCCTCCGGGCACGGGCGGAAGCAGTTTTTTGGATTGAAGACCCTGTACGGCCTCTTCGTAAAGCGCCTCGTCGCCCGCCCGGATGACCGGCAGAACGAAGCGCACATCGGGATGTGCGAGGAACGCCTCAACCGTGCGCCGGAGGATAGGCTTTCCGCCGATGAAGCAATATTGCTTCGGCCGCCCCTGGCGCTGGCCGGCGCGAACGCCGCTTCCCCCGGCCACGATGACTGCGGCGTTACCTGTCTGATTTTGGTCTTCATTTTGCATAGGCGAGAGGAACCGCAGAGGAGGATGCAGCCAAGACCATATAAGCTGCCTTTGAAACAGCCAAGCGCTTTTGCAAATGGATAAATTTGCCTACTGACACGGGGGTTGGATTTGCTACAATGCCTACAAACTAGTCGTCCCGCGCTAATGCCTAGCAATTGGGCAGGCTTTAATCCGGGCCGCGTGTTCTCAGTTCCGCAATTGTCAGTGGGCGCAGCCGGTTTGCTCGATTCTATGACCTCCGGGGGAAAGACCAAAAGAAAGGCCGCCGAGGGTGCGCAAGCGCTCGATTTCAAGGCGCTCGTGCAGGGCCTTCCCCATGTCCTGCTTGTGGCCGATGGCGGCAATCGCATCGTTTTTGCGAATTTCGCGGCCGAAGTCTTTTTCGGCGTCAGCGAGGCGCTGCTGAAAAAACGTGCACTGCACTCGGTGCTGGCATACGCGAACCCGCTGGCCGCGCTGGCCAACCAGGTGCGGGCGACGCGCGGCGCCGTCAACGAATACGAACTCGATCTTGGCTCTCCCAATGAGCCTCGGCGCGCGGTGGACGTCTTCGCATCTCTTCTTCACGAGGATGAGGATCACGTTCTCCTGATGATCCAGCAGCGCAGCATGGCGGCGATGATCGAGCGCCAGCTCACGCACCGGGCGCCGCCCGCTCCGTGTCCGCCATGGCGGCCGTGCTCGCCCACGAGATCAAAAATCCTCTCTCCGGCATTCGGGGCGCGGCGCAATTGCTGGAAGCGGGCGCTGCGGAAGAGGACAGGCCTCTCGCTCATCTCATCACGGAGGAAACCGACCGCATCCGCAATCTCGTTGACCGCATGGAAGTGTTCGGAGACGAGCGCCCCGTTCATAAAGAGCCCGTCAACATTCATACCGTGCTCGATCACGTCAAGCAGATCGCCATTGCCGGCTTCGCCCGCCACCTGACGATCACCCAAGCCTACGATCCAAGCCTTCCGAAGGTGCCCGGCAACCGCGACAAGCTCATCCAGGCCATCCTCAATCTCGTGAAAAACAGCGCGGATGCGATTGGCGACAAGCCCGATGGACAGATTACGCTGTCGACGGCGTTCCGGCCGGGACTGAGCCTGAGACTGCCCCATTCCGATTCAATCGTCCGCCTGCCGCTGGAAATCTGCGTTTCGGATAACGGGAGCGGGGTGCCGGAGGACGTCAAGGCGCATCTCTTCGAGCCGTTCGTGACAACGAAGGCGAAAGGCGCGGGGCTCGGTCTTGCGCTCGTCGCCAAGATCGTCGGCGATCATGGCGGGGTCATCGAGTGCGAGTCGCGCTCGCGTCTGACGACGTTCCGCCTGCTTCTGCCAATGTATCAGGCATCCGCGCGTAAGAATGGAGCGATATGACAATGGGCCGCGGAAACGTTCTGATAGCCGACGACGATGCGGCCATCCGCACGGTTGTGAATCAAGCTCTTGCGCGGGCGGGCTATAGCGCGCGGGCCACAAGCAATGCGGCGACGCTATGGAACTGGATCAGCCAGGGTGACGGCGATGTGGTCATAACGGACGTGATCATGCCCGATGAGAACGCCTTCGACCTGATACCGCGGATCAAGAAGATACGGCCCGAACTGCCGATCATCGTCATGAGCGCCCAGAATACCTTCATGACGGCGATCACGGCCGCCGAGCGGGGCGCTTACGAATATCTGCCCAAGCCGTTCGATCTGAAGGAACTCGTCGCCGTTGTGGGCCGGGCCTTGCGCGAACCGAAGGTCGCGAAATCCTCGATCAAAAACGATGCGGAGAGCGAGAACCTTCCGCTGATCGGACGCTCGCCCTCCATGCAGGATGTCTACCGGGTCATGGCGCGGCTGATGCACACCGACCTGACGGTGCTGATCACGGGCGAATCCGGGACGGGCAAGGAGCTTGTCGCCCGGGCCTTGCACGATTACGGACAGCGCCGGAAAGGTCCCTTCATCGCCATCAACATGGCGGCCATCCCCCGGGAATTGATCGAGTCGGAGCTTTTCGGCCACGAGAAGGGGGCGTTCACGGGAGCGGCGCAGCGCTCGGTTGGCCGATTCGAGCAGGCGGACGGCGGAACGCTTTTTCTCGACGAAATCGGCGACATGCCGATGGAGGCGCAGACGCGCCTTCTTCGCGTGCTGCAAGAGGGCGAATACATGACGGTTGGCGGCCGCGTGCCGATCAAGACCGATGTCCGCATTATCGCCGCCACCAATAAAAGCCTGGAGAATCAAATCGCGCTCGGCCTCTTCCGCGAGGATCTCTATTACAGGTTGAATGTCGTGCCGTTGCGCATGCCGCCTTTGCGGGAGCGGCTGGAAGATGTGCCGGACCTTGTCAGGCATTTCCTGAAGCTTGCGGAGAAAAGCGGCCTGCCCTCGAAGACGCTGACGCAGGACGCCTTCGACCGGCTGAAGCGGCATGCCTGGCCGGGCAACGTCCGCGAGCTGGAGAACCTCGTCCGCCGACTCAGCGCCCTTTATTCTCAGGAGCTTATTTCAGCGGACATCGTCGACAACGAGCTTTCGGCAAGTTCCGGCGGCCACGCGAACGAAGCGCCCCCTCCGGGGAAGGCCAAGCTCAACGAGTGGATGGAAGCCTATCTGTCGGATTATTTCGGCGCTTACGGCGACCAGCTGCCTCCGCCCGGCCTCTACGACCGGGTTTTGCGCGATGTCGAAGCACCCCTCATAACGGCGGCTCTCGCCGCGACGCGAGGAAATCAGATCAAGGCCGCCGAACTTCTCGGTCTGAACCGCAACACGCTTCGCAAGAAGGTGCGCGAACAGAAAATCAGGGTCATTCGCAGCCCGTCATAGCGCAAGCTCATCCATTGACTCTTCCTCCTCCCGACGGCGATCGCACGCGGCCGGCGCCGTTTTGCGCCTGCCGGGACACACAGGTCACAAGAAACGTGTTGCATTTGCCACAATTTCCCCAAAAACACCGTCCACCGATGCTGCTCAGCAACAGGGTGGCAAACGCACGTGACTGCGGGCTTCAAGGCGCACTTCAAGGCAGGTCTGGCGAAAGCAGGACAGCGGTTCAAGGCCGCGCTGGCGCCGGGCGGAGCGAAGGCGTTCTGGCTTAGCGTCGGGGTCGTCATCGCGGCGCTGCTCTCCTCCGTCGCGACCTTCCTCATCCTGAACGGCCTGACCTCGATCGTCCCGACCGGCGAGGTCGTGCTCTGGACGCTCGGCGTCAACACCGCGTTCGTCCTCGCGATCATGGGCATTATCGGCTTTCAGGTTGTAAAGCTCCTGAAGGCCAGGAAACGGCAGGCCGGCGCGGGGCTTCACTTCCGCATCGCGGGCGTCTTCAGCCTTGTCTCGCTCTTCCCGGCGGTGCTTCTGGCCATTTTCGCGACGGTCTCGATCGACCGGACCTTCGATACGTTCTTCTCCACCCGTGTGAAGAGCATCGTGAGCAACTCGGTCGAGGTTGCGCAGGCCTACATGCAGGAAAGCGGGCAGACCATCCGCTCCGACCTCGTGGGAGTGGGCAGGGAGGTCGAGGAGAAGGCGGCGCTCTACCAGGAGGACAAGGCGGCTTTCGACAGGTTTTTCTCGGCTGCCGTCGCGCTGCGGGCTGTGCCTGCCGCTTTCATCATCGACTCGAAAGGCGCGCTGCTCGCGGCGGCTTCGGACGGTCCCATCTATCGCGCTCCCCCGCTCGCCGACATCGCGCACGCATCGGAAGGCCGGATCGTCCCCGTGAGCTGGGATTTGTCCAACGGCATCGCGGCCTTGAAGAGGCTTCATGGCTTCGGCGACGCTTACCTCTACGCGCTTCGCCCGGTTAATCCCAATGTCCACCGTCTTTTGCAACGCACGCAGTTCAACATCATTCAGTTCGCTCAGCTGGAACAGGCGCGGGGCCAGTATCAGCTGATCTTCGCGATCATGTATGTGCTGCTCGCCTTGACGCTGCTGACGTCGGCGATCTGGACCGGTCTCGTTTTCGCAAACCGCCTCGTCATGCCGATCCGGAGGCTGATCGGCGCCGCTCAGGAAGTGAGCCAGGGCAATCTGAACGTTCAGCTCGATCATGGCTTCGCGCGCGACGATATCGGGCGCCTTGGAGCGACGTTCAAGCAGATGACCGTCGATCTGAAGACGCAGCGCGACGACATCATGGCCAAGAACGCAGAGCTGGACGAGCGCCGGCGGTTCATCGAGGCGGTGCTTTCGGGCGTCACGGCCGGAGTCATCGGAGTTGATCCGGCTGGATGCGTGACGCTCGCCAACCGGTCGGCTCTCGAACTGCTCGGTCTCAGAGGGAAGAAGCTGATCGGAAAGCCCCTGAAGGCCGCCGTTCCCGAATTTGGCGAGGTCATCGACAAGGCGCGCCGCCAAGCCCGCGCCAGAGCGGTGCTGAGCCAGGTTACGATTGTGCGCGAGACAGGCGAGCGGAATTTCGCCCTTCAGGTCACGCGCGAGCAGGACGATAAGGCCGATTTCGGCGTGGTTTTGACATTCGACGACGTCACCGAGCTGACCGTGGCGCAGCGCACCTCGGCCTGGGCCGACGTGGCCCGCCGCATCGCGCACGAAATCAAGAACCCGCTGACGCCGATCCAGCTCTCGGCCGAGCGGCTCCGGCGCAAATATGCGGGCGCGATCACGACCGATCGCGAGATTTTCGACAAATGCACCGACACAATCATCCGCCATGTCGGCGACATCGGACGCATGGTCGACGAGTTCTCCTCCTTCGCGCGCATGCCCTCGGCCGTCTTCGAGGAGCAGGACATTCGCGAAGTCGTTCGCGAAGCCGTCATCCTGTTTCAGATGAGCCGTCCCGAGATCGAATTCAAAATCGATTCCCTGAAAGAGCCGCTGATGGCGCTGTGCGACCGCCGGCTGCTCACCCAGGCGGTCACCAATCTTGTGAAGAATGCAAGCGAAGCCGTGGACGCCTATCAGAACGCGAATGGCGGCGGCGAGGGAAGGGGACGCGTGGTCATCCGACTGCGCGGGATCGATCACCGGTTCGTGATCGATGTGATCGATAACGGCGTAGGCCTGCCGAAGACAGACCGGCACCGGCTTGTGGAGCCTTATGTCACCACCCGTCAAAAGGGCACCGGGCTCGGTCTCGCCATCGTTCAACGGATAACGGAGCAGCATGGCGGGGTGCTTGAGCTTGCCGACGCCCCGGCAAGCGAAGGCTATACGCATGGCGCCTGGATCAGCATGTCCGTACCGGTGTCATTGCGGTCCGATAGGGCGGAAACAGACGATTTGAAGCCGAACGGCAAGGCGCGGAACGCTGCGCAGGGCCAGGAGGTCACGATTGGGAAGGAGGAACTAAGCCATGGCGTCTGACATTCTGATCGTCGACGACGAAGCCGATATACGGGAACTCGTGTCGGGTATCCTTGAGGACGAAGGACACAAGACAAGGCTCGCAAAAGACAGCGACGAGGCTCTTCGAGTGATCGAGGAACGGCGGCCGTCTCTCGTGATCCTGGACATTTGGCTTCAAGGCTCCAAGCTGGATGGGTTGGAGGTCCTGGCGCGCATCAAGAAGCAGCATCCGGAGGTCCCCGTCGTGATCATCAGCGGCCACGGCAACATCGAAACCGCTGTCACCGCGATCAAGCGGGGCGCCTACGACTATATCGAGAAGCCCTTCAAGGCCGACCGCCTTGTCGTCGTCACCATGCGCGCCCTTGAGGCCTCGAAACTCAAGCGCGAGAACAGGGAACTGAAGGAGAAGAGCTCCTACAGCTCGGACCTTATCGGCAAATCCGCAGCCATGAACCACCTGCGCCAGAGCATCCAGAAAGTGGCGCCGACGAACAGCCGCGTCATGATCACCGGGCCGCAAGGGTCCGGGAAGGAACTCGCCGCGCGCTTCCTCCATGCTTGCTCGAGCCGGACGAACGGGCCGTTCGTTGCGGTGAACGCGGCGTCCATGGCGGCGGACCGGGTCGAGATCGAGTTCTTCGGCGTCGAGGAAACGGGCCAGACCGCACGGAAAGTCGGCGCGCTCGAAGAAGCCCATAACGGCACCCTTTATATCGATGAAGTCGCGGACATGCCCATGGATACGCAGGGCAAGCTTCTGCGCGTCCTTGTCGAGCAGAGGTTTCAGCGGATCGGAGGCGGCCCCAAGGTCTCGGTCGACGTGCGCATCGTGTCGTCGTCCAGCCGCGATCTCGAACGGGAGATGAGCCAAAGCCGCTTCCGCCAGGATCTCTTCCATCGCCTCAACGTAGTGCCGCTCAAGGTGCCCGCGCTGATCGAGCGCCGCGAGGACATCCCCGAACTCGTCGAGCATTTCGTCAAGCAGATCGCGCTCTCCTCCGGCCTTCCGCCCCGCGTCATCGGCGACGACGCCATGGCGGTCCTGCAATCGCACGAGTGGCAGGGGAATGTCCGGCAGCTTCGCAACATCGTCGAGCGCGTCATGATCATGTCGAATGGCGAGCCCGAGGCTGTGATCACGGCCGACATGCTGCCCGACGACATAGGAGCCAACGTCCCTTTGTCATCAAACGGTTCGGGGGTGAGCACCTCATGTCGCTTCCCCTTCGCGACGCGCGTGAGATCTTCGAGCGGGAATATCTCATGGCGCAGATCAACCGTTTTGGCGGCAACATTTCCCGCACTGCCGAATTTGTAGGCATGGAGCGTTCGGCGCTGCACCGCAAGCTCAGGGCTCTCGGCGTCAACTCCAACGAGAGAGCAGGAGATATAAGGCATTAACGCCTGGGCTTCACAGGCCCTATGCAATTTGGCAATAGAATTGCACGTTGAGGGCTGGCGCGAGAAAGGCGGACCATGACACGGGTTGTGTACGTAAATGGCCGGTATGCGCCATACGCGGAGGCTTCGGTGCATGTGGAGGATCGCGGATTTCAATTCGCGGACAGCGTTTATGAAGTCTGCGAGGTCCGGGACGGGCGCCTTGTGGATGAGCGGCGGCATATGCAGCGCCTAGGCCGCTCGCTTCGGGAACTCAGAATTGAGGAACCGATGGATGTGAGGTCGCTGGGCGTAATCCTTCGCGAAACCATCAGGCGCAATCGGGTCACGAATGGCATGGTCTATCTGCAGGTGACGCGCGGCGTTGCAAGGCGGGATTTCGCCTTTCCGGCTCCATCCACTGCTCCAGGAATTGTCTGTTTCGCGCGGTCTTTGTCGCGTCGCAAAGCGGACGTTAAAGCCGCCGCCGGAATTTCGGTGATCACCGTTCCGGACATCCGCTGGAAGCGCGTCGACATCAAGACCACGGGCCTCCTCGGACAAGCGCTTGCGCGTCAGCATGCAAAGGAGGCGGGTGCGGACGAGGCCTGGATGGTGGACGCCGGGGGCTTTGTCACCGAGGGGGCATCCTGCAACGCCTGGATCGTGACAGGGGGCGGCATTCTGGTGACGCGCCCGGCGGAGTTTGGTATCCTGCGAGGCATTACACGAGAGGTTGCGATGGAGGCCGCGCGTAGGCTCGGCCTATTTTTTGAAGAAAGGCCTTTTACGGTCGAGGAGGCAAAATCGGCGAAAGAGGCCTTTCAGACCTCCGCTTCCGGGCTTGTGATGCCCGTCGTTAGGATCGATGGGCGGATTATTGGCGGCGGATCTCCCGGAGCGGTAGCAATTTCACTACGAAAAGCCTATCACAGTGCGGCTGAGATTTCTTCGCCGCACCGGCTTTTAGCGTCACCGGAGGGAACCGATTGAGCATCGGCGGCGTGCGCCGCAGGCCGCAGCCACCTTGGCTGCGCCATCGAAGACCGGAACGAAAAGCGCAGGCAGTATTCATAGAGTAGTGGGCAAGCGGCCAGGAGTGCCGCGGTTAATAACACGGGCAGGTCATGGGTTCAGACAAGCAACAAAATTTACAAGACGCCTTCCTTAATCACGTTCGCAAAAACAAGACGCCTCTTACGATTTTTCTGGTCAACGGTGTGAAGCTCCAAGGAATTGTCACCTGGTTCGACAATTTCTGCGTGCTTTTGCGGCGTGACGGCCACTCCCAGCTCGTTTACAAGCACGCCATCTCGACAATCATGCCGGGCGGACCTATCTCGTTCCTGGATGGAGATCAGAACGGAGAACGTTAGCACCGTTGAAGACACTCGGACCTCGTGATCTTGCCGCTCAACGCGCCGGTCTAAAGGAAAGATGCGCGCCAGGAGAAGCGCACGGCCTTGCCACGAAGGCTGTGGTGATAGTGCCGGTTCCGAAGTTCGCCGAAAACCTAGGCGCTCAGGGCGCCTCCGCCGCGCGCCTTTCGAGCGTGGAGCGCCTTTCCGAGGCGACCGGTCTCGCAAGGGCCATCGGCCTGGACCTTTGTTTCAGTGGGCTGGTTCCGCTCGCGCAGGCGCGGCCCGCGACGCTTCTGGGCTCGGGGAAGGTCGAGGAAATCGCGGGCGTCATCGAGGCGGAGGATGCGGCCGTCGTTATCGTCGATCACGTACTGAGCCCGATCCAGCAACGCAACCTCGAAAAGGCCTGGAACGCCAAGGTCCTCGACCGGACCGGGCTCATTCTTGAGATATTCGCCGATCGCGCGCGAAGCAAGGAAGGCCGTCTGCAGGTCGAGCTTGCGCGGCTGACCTATCAGAAGAGCCGGCTCGTCAGGTCCTGGACGCACCTTGAACGCCAGCGGGGCGGTTTTGGTTTTCTTGGCGGTCCGGGCGAGACGCAAATCGAGGCGGACCGCCGCGCCATCGGCGAGCGCATCGATTCGATCCGCGCGGAGCTTGCGGTGACCGAGCGGACGCGCCGGCTGCATCGCAAGCGGCGGAAGGCGACCGAGCAGCAGGTCGTTTCCCTGGTGGGGTACACGAACGCAGGCAAATCGACGCTTTTCAACGCGTTTTCGGGCGCTGGCGTGCTCGCCAAGGACATGCTTTTCGCAACCCTCGATCCGACCTTGAGGCGAATTGAGTTTCCCGAGGGAGGCGCGTTCCTTCTTTCCGACACCGTCGGCTTCATTTCGGAGCTCCCGACCCAGCTCATCGCTGCGTTCCGGGCGACGCTGGAGGAGATCCTGGAAGCGGATCTGATCCTTCATGTGCGCGACATCGCGGCCGGCAGTTCGGAAGCCCAGCGCATCGAAGTTGAAAAGGTTCTGATGGAGATCGGAATCAGCGCCGCGGAGCAGGAAATGCGGGTGATCGAAGTTTGGAACAAGTCCGATCTTCTGCAAGAAGAGGAACGCCTGGCGCTTGCGAAGCGCACGGGTCAGGCCAAGCCTCCCGCAGTTCTGATATCGGCGGCAACAGGGGAGGGCATGACGGACCTCGCCGCGATGATTCGCTCCCGTCTTCAGAAGAACATGCGAACGCGCAGCGTTGTCGTGGATGATGCCGACGGCGCGCTCATCCATTGGCTTTATGAGAACACGGAAATTCTCTGCCGGCACAATTCGGACGATGGCGCCGTCCATTTCCAAGTGCGGCTGGCTTCTGAAAGGGAGCGCGATCTCGACCGGCATTTGAGGCGTTCGGCGAGCTGAGCAGCTGCGCCCTGCCGTCCTTCTGTGCAGGAAAGCCGCCTCAATTGTGTTTCTTGACGCTGACTTTGGTGGGCTGCATCGCGGGCGCGCTCGCGGCGGCCGCTTGCGCCTTGGCGGACCACGCGCGCTGATGGGACTCGAAGCCGGCCATAAGCTCCGCGAAGAGCGCCCGCGCGGAGCGGTCGTTGCCAGCCTCCGTCAAGGTCATATGGTCGGGGGCGGCGAGCGGCGGCTTTGAAGCCGTCCAGGCATGGACTGAGCAAGACCCGCCCATGTATCTGGCCCAGTCCCAGAAGAAGGCGCCGCTTTCTGCGGCCTGGCGCCTCATGGCGGAACGAACGGCGTCAAGCCGCGGCGGCGCATGCCATCGGGCGAGCCGCTCGTCGCTGCGGCCGAGAAGCTGAGCGTAGCCGGCTATTTCCTGAGCATTGAGCGGGCGGCAAGCCTGCGCTCCGGCGGAACTTGCGAAAGTGGGAAGGCGCGCCGCGTCGGGGGGGCCGACGATCAGAAGGGAGGCGTGGGGCGCCCATATCTTGATTTGATCGATGATCGCCTTCAGCCGGCTTTCGTATTGCGCCGTATCGAGGCTGTCGATAAAGCCCTCCCGCGTCCCGTATTCAAAGACGATCAAATCCGGGTTGAGCTTGTGAAAGTCGCTGGCTGCGAAATCGGCATTCCATTTTTCCATCGCCGAGGCGGTCGCTCCCGGCAGGCCGGCATTTGTGTAGAGGATGCCGGGTGTGTTCGTGCCGCTGGCGACCGAAAGGACCGAGACCGGGCTGGCGCCCTGCGGTCTGATCGTTATTTCGCGCGCTTTGGCGGTTACGCGGATCGATGTCTGCGCCGTGGAGCCTGTCCCGGTCGGCACAAGCTTCACATCGCCGTCCACGCTTATCGCTGCAGTCCCCTGGCCCGGTCCCGTCATCAATGACACATCCAGCCAGTCGAAGGAGCCCTCCGCGGATGTAAAGCGGAGCCAGGCGTCGCTCGACGCCGAGCTTACCCGCACCCCGGTGATGCCGAATGGCCCCTGGGCGTCGCCAGCCGCGCTCGCGAGGCTCCACTGCCCGCCGCGGTCGACTTTCATGCCCCGGAGCGGATAAAGGCCCGGCAGCATGAGACCGCGCCCCGCATTTCCGAAGCGGCCGATAAGATGCTCCCGAAGGGATCCAGCGAACCTGTCGTCGACGATCTGGTCGCCGCCGAGGTGGACGATGCTGACAGGCTGCGCCCGCTTCCCGGACGTCAACGCGGCAAGGGCGCTGTAGAAGCTTTGAAGCGCCTGAGCCGCGGGAAGCGCCGCCGGCTCCAAACCTAGTGTGGTGTTTAAGGTGGTGACGAAGCCGGGGGGAACGCCCTGCTGTGGAGGCTTCCTGGATTCGACGGTCGCGGAGCCGAAGAGAGACGGCCCGCTGTCAGGCATCAGCTGGCCCTGTGTATTGGAAGAGCCGAAGGCCGGCATCTTGAGCGACATGAAATTGGTCTTATAGGAGCGGTTCAGGGCTGGCGCATCCTCCCCGTTTTCAGAGAACGCGGCTGGCTCGGAGTCGCTGTCCCCTCCCATGCCGGGGAGACAACCGCCTAGCAGCGGCAGGAGGCAAAAGGCCAGAACGAGTGTCCGGCAGGCCCGCTGACGCCTTACATCGCTATCATGCAACAGCCTGCGCTGCATATGCACTCCAGGTCGTTCCTACACCACTGAGACGCTACGGCGCCTGCTGCTGGGACTGCTCGCTTCCCTGGCCGGCCCACCGGAAATCGTCGGCGCGGCCGTCCTTGGGCGGCAAAGCTTCCCCGCGGCTCAGGACTTTGAAGTAGAGGCGATCGGCAAGAGGGGTCTGCCGCTGGATCTCGCGCATGGAGAAGTCGCCCGCGGGCGAGACGACGGCGATCGCGGTCATGCCATCGCCCAGATCGCCCAGGATGAATTCGCCGCTCTGATATGCGCCGCCGCCGAAGGCGGCCTGATCGCGCTTCTGCGCATCCTGCGCTGTCGCGGGAGCCGCCGCCGCCGTCTCGGTCTTGAAGGCGGATGAGGCGTCGCCGCCCGGCGAAGGTTTCGCCGATGACGCATTCGCCTGATCGGGCGCGGATTGGGACGCCGACGCCGCCCAGCCCTTCGCGTTGGGTCCAACCGCGCCCTTTGCCGGCGAAGCGTTGCGCGACGACCCCGGCGCCATCCGCGCCTGCTCTTCCTCGTCGCCTGCAAGCGGGATATTGCGCTGCGCCTTGGCATGGGCGAGATCGCGCCTGAGAACGGTCTCGACATAATTCGCGAGTTTTTGGTTCCCGGCGGTGGTCAGGCCAACGCCATCGCCTTCGCGCAGCCGCTTGGTCTGGCCGGCCAAGTCGGGGCCGTAGGCGCTATACGCGCCGAGCTGGTCGGTGAAACCGGCCCAGCTTTCGATGAATTTCACGCCGTTGATGTAGGCCGCCTGGCGGACCGCGTCGTTCATCGCCGCAACCGACTCGCTGACTGCGGGATTGCCCATGACAGGCAGCCCTACCCAGTAGACGGCGACATTGGCGGCCTTGAGTTTCTTGATAAGCCTTTCGGCTTCCTTGCTGTAAGCTTCCTTCCATTCGGCCGTTCCCGGCTGCACGCGGCCCGCTCCGGCTTTAATGAAGGGGGAGGCGCGGTCGTTTACGCCGAGCATGACGACGGCGATATGAACCAATGAGCCGGTGGTTGCGCGCTCGATGTCGCCATAAAGATCGACCTGTTCCGCGCGAACGAGCCCATACTGCCATCGCGACATATCGGTGATTTCAAGCGAGCCTTCCTGCTTGAAGGCCTCCTTGAGCGCCGCCGCCAGTCCCGGTCCGAACGTGTCCCCTATGACACGGACCTGATAGCGGTCCGTCTGCGGGAAGGGCGTAACGTAGCTGGAGGATAAGAGGCTCGTTCCTTGAGCCTGCGCCATTGCAGGGGCGGAAAACGTCAGGACCGCAAACAGGACGATGCAGGCCGCCGCCGCCAGGAAAGCCCGATGGACCGAGGGGTTAGTCCTGTCCTCACCAGACATGATCACGTTCTGTCCACCCCCCAATTAACCCGGAAATCTATCGTTAGAGATTGTGTCAGGATCAAGCCTGATGGAAAACCCGATTTGCCTGAAGTGTGACAGCTCGCTCCGGCGCCAATCTATCACGGCCGGGCGGCGAGCTGAATCGTTCTCTTTCTGAGCGGGCGCGCGTTGCGGCGCCGAAGGCTGTGGGCTTTGGCGCAACCTTTGTGAGACAATCCCGATTTGCCTCGCGAGAGCCGCAATTCTGAATGCAAGATCCTCGCGCGTTCTCTATATGAAGAGCAAACTCCCCGCCGCGAAGCGTCCAGGAACCCCTTATGAGCAAGCCTATCCGCAAGGCCATCTTTCCCGTCGCTGGCCTCGGCACGCGATTCCTTCCAGCTACGAAGGCGATGCCGAAGGAAATGCTGACCGTTGTCGACCGTCCCATCATTCAGCACGTCGTCGACGAAGCCAGGACGGGTGGCATCGAGCATTTCATTTTCATCACCGGGCGCAACAAAGGCGTTATCGAGGATCATTTCGACCGGCAGTTCGAGCTTGAGGCGGTGCTCAAGCAGCGCAACAAGCAAGAGGAGCTGCTCAATCTCCAGCTTCATCTTCCGGCGCCGGGCGCAACGAGCTTCACGCGCCAGCAGGAGCCTCTCGGCCTCGGCCACGCCGTCTGGTGCGCGCATGACATCGTGGGCGAGGATCCCTTTGCGCTGCTTCTTCCCGACGTGATCGTGCTGCCCGAGGGCGAAAGCTGCCTTGGTCAGATGATCAAGGTTTATAACCGCTTGTGCGCAAAATACCCCAAAGCCAAGATCAACATAATCGCCGTGGAGGAGGTCGCGCCGGAGGAAACCAGCTCCTACGGCGTCGTCGGCCTCGAGAACGAGGAAGAAGACCGGGTTTGGCGCATTCGCTCCATGGTGGAGAAGCCGGTGAAGGGCAGCGCGCCGTCCAACCTCATCATCATGGGCCGCTACATCCTGCAGCCGGAAATTTTCGACGTTCTGAAGCATCAGGAGCGCGGCGCAGGCAACGAGATCCAAATCACCGACGCCATGAAGACCGTGATGCAGGACCAGCTGTTCTTCGCCTACAAATATCGCGGCAAGAGCTATGACTGCGGATCCAAGCTCGGGTTCCTCACGGCGAATGTGGCGTTCGCGCTCGCACGGCCGGATCTGGCTACGAAATTCGGAGAGGAGCTCAAGAAGCTCGCGGCGGAGCTGCACGCGAAGCATGTCTCCGGACCGAGTGCGAAGGCTGCCGAATAAGGGCGGGCCTGGCGGCTCGCCGCCTTGCTTCAAACGCAGTTTTCCGCATTGATGGAAGCCGATTCGGCCCGCAACGGGGGTTACGGGCAAAAAGCAGGGGGCAGAATGGCGCAACGATTGGCGCACGCCGAACGGCGGGCGATTGCGGCGCGTGGCCTGGAGCCGGCGTTGTCCGCGAAGAGAGCGCTCGATTGCGGTATCGACGGGTTGAGAGCGCTGCAGGCGGCGCTTGCAAACGGCCTTGCCGATGAGTTCGGACGCGCCGTCGAGCTTATGCAGGGCTGCCGCGGGCGTGTGGTGGTGACCGGCATGGGGAAAAGCGGTCACGTCGGCCAGAAGGTCGCCGCAACGCTCGCCTCGACCGGGACGCCAGCGCAATTTGTCCATCCTGCCGAAGCGAGCCACGGCGACCTCGGCATGATTACGTCGAGGGATGTGATCCTTGCGCTGTCCTGGTCCGGCGAGACGAGGGAGCTTGCCAACATCCTCACCTATTCCCGGCGATTCCGCGTGCCGCTCATCGCGATGACATCGCGGCGCGACAGCGCGCTCGGCAAGGCTGCGGACATCGTGCTGGCTCTGCCGCCGGTGAAGGAGGCCTGCCCGCACGGCCTTGCGCCGACCACGACGACGCTCGCGCAGCTTGCGCTCGGCGATTGCCTTGCGATTGCGCTTCTCGAAGGGCGCGGCTTCACGGCGCTCGATTTCAAGGTCTTTCATCCGGGGGGCCAGCTCGGCGCGAATTTGAAGCATGTCCGCGACATCATGCATAGCGGCGGCGAGCTTCCCATCGTCAGGCAAGACGAGCCCATGAGCAGCGCGCTTTTGGTGATGACCGAGAAAAGCTTCGGCTGCCTCGGTGTCGTCGGAGAGGACGGAAAACTCGCCGGGATCATCACCGATGGCGATTTGCGGCGTCATATGGCGCCCGGCCTTCTCGACCGGGGGGTGACCGAGATCATGACGCGGTCGCCCAAGACGGTGACCGCCGGCATGCTTGCGAGTTCCGCGCTGCAGATCGTCAATGCGTCGGCCATCACGGCTTTGTTTGTGGTTGAGGATGGGGCGCCGGTGGGCATCGTCCACATTCACGATCTTCTGCGGACGGGCGTCGCCTAATCCGAAGCCACGAAGGCCGGTTCGCGGCCCGTGAGGTCCAGGAAGACCTGCCGCCACGCCTTGAGCGCCGCCCTCTGCTGCGCTTGGTATCGAGGGCGAGGAAGCAAGAAGACCTGGACCCCGGCCCCGCTGAACAGTATCTCCGCCGCCGGAGACATCAGCCTGCGAAGCGCGCGACCGGTGAGACCGCCGCGATAGGCGGAGACATCGGGTCCGTGCTCCATCAAGTCGGAGATGAGAATGAGTTTGATGGGCGTTCCCGGCGCGGCCCGCAGCTCTCTCATGGCCAACTCCAGAGCGCCAGCGATGGGCGAGGCGGACGCCGGATGCGAGCCTTCGAAGGCGGCGAGCGCGGCATCGATCGGTTCCAGGAAGGCGCTTTCAAAGCGGGCTGCGACGCGTTTGGGGTTCTCGAAGAAGGGATTGGCGCTGGATCCGGGATTGCAGAGGTCCACCATCGTATCGAGCGAGACGCCGCCCGCGCCATTCCCCTCCTTGAGGAGCTTCAGGACCATCCGCTCCCCCGCCTCGACGGCGCTTCGCTCCGCAGTCACGGCCTGCCGGGCGAGAGCCTGTTCCAAGGGCGCGAGGGGATCGGTCTTGTCGATGATCACAAGCGTGATTCGTCCTGGCCCCTCCACGGGGCAGAAAGTTTCAGGATCGGCTTTCGGCGAGCTGAAGCTTTTCGCGGCATAGAAGCCGCCCCCAGCCAGACCGGCGGAAAGAAGAATGAGCGTTGCTCCAAAAATCGATTTCGCGTTCATGACGCCGCTTGAGCCTTCTCAAAAGAGGCGGGGGAAGCCGTCTGGAAACTCGCCTGGATCGCTTCCGCAAGCAGCTTTTCGAAATCGCCGGAGACCGAGTTGAAAACCCCGAGGCTCTCATCCTTCTCCTTTTGAACGGCCTTCTGCATCGCCTTCAGCTTTTTGTCCTGGTTCTCGTAGAAGCGGGCGTGCTTCTCGTTCAGCGCCGGGAGCGCCGGCACGGACAGCGCGTAGCGGTCGAGCGCCCCGCGATCCGCGATCTTGCTGAGAAGCCGGCCGTGGCGTGCGATTTCGGCCTCGGCGCTTCGCGCGGCCTCGTCGAGACTGCCGGTCATCGCCGTGCAATCGCCGGCATAGGCGTGATGGAGATCGAGGAGTTCGGCCAGTTCGCGCCCATGAGTTTCAAGCTTCCGGTCGAGAGATTGGAAGTTTGAGGCGATGTTAGCGTTGGCCTGGCTTACGACGCGTTGAAGCGCAGCGGCGGTTCTTGCCCGCGCCTCGGCATACCGGCGGCTCCGCTTTCCGTAACCGGGGAACGGATCGTCGAACTTGTAGCCGTCGGCGGCGGCGATAGTTGCCGCGCATAGACCGATGATGAGAAGGAACAGGCTCGTAAAGCTCTCAAGTTCGAACGGAGCCTGGAACACCTTGCGAAGCGCCTCCATCTCCGAACGCCTGTTTTTTTCCTCCGCTGGAGAGGACTTTCTTGCACCGGGCTCGCTCATGGGCGCCTGGCGCGTTTTCACGGCCAAGGCTTCGCTGGCGAGTATTTTCTGGCCTGAGATCGGGGTGGTTGTTTCCCGTCTTGGCGCATCGGGGATTTGAGCGGCAATCGCGGTTCCTGCCGTTGACGCTTTGAAGTCCCGGTAGTGGGCTCCGAACAGGTTGACCGAGACGAGCGCAGCGGCGCCCGAAAGCGCGAAGGACAATTCCCCCAGCCTTTGCGAGAAATCCTCGTCTGTTCACTTGAGGAAGAACGATGTGTCCGGCAAGGAAGGCGACGCCAACATTCGTGATCGCGAGCACCATCGCCTCCAGCCAGCCTCCGAACAGGCCGCGGTCGCTGCTCTCGGCGAAAAGGACGCCATTGATGCAGGCTTCGACGAGAATGAGCACCGAAAGAACGCCAATCCCAAGCAGTGGCGACGCCGGGTACTGGGCATCGCGCGAAATCCTGTTCTCCGCTTTGAACCGCTCAAGATCCGCCAGGCGGCTGCGCTCTTCCCGCAATTGATTGGCAAGCGCAGGCCCGCTGGCGATGAGCGTCTTCTGCCGCTGGAAGCGAACCTGCTGCAGATCGCCGTCGAGGCGCGGCGCGGCGCATCTTTTCTCCTGCGCCTCGATTTTACGGGTGAGGGCGTCCAGGCGCGATTTGGACTTGTCGAATCGCTTCTCCAAATCTTTTTGGAGACGGGTCGCAGTCTCGGCGAGGTCCGGGAAAGGGCCTTGGCGGGAAATCTGGGGCTGCGGGGCATCCTCATCTTCGGCGCGACGCAGCGAGGTCAAAGCCTCATGCTTGGTTCGCGCCGGACTGAAAGGAACGATGTTCGCGGCGACAGTGTGCCGCTCCTCCTGCGGGCGCTGATCGATATCGCCCGATCTGTCGATAACGCGCTCGCCATCTTCGCCGGAATAACTGGAAACAGGGGAATTACTCATAACATCGCTCAATGCATAAACGTCCAATGGGAGAAGGACTTATAACGATAAAGGCGCCAATGGAAGTCGGGCGCGGGGGGCGGGCGCTTTTTTTCCGAAGGGGCGATGCTTCTGTGCAACGCACCTTGCGGCGCTTCGGCCTTATGCTAAGGCTTAAAAAGGCTAAGAACTTTCGGGGATTCCGGCCATGGCGATTTTTCGCGCGATCGCGCTCCTGATCTTGCTCCTTCTGCTCGTGTCGCCGCTCCCGGAGGCGCCGGCGCACGCGGCGTCGCTGCAGCCGGAGGCGCCCCATTCCGCTTTTGCGGTTCGCTATCGCTTTTATGGGGGCCAGTGTCCGCGGCTTTGCGTCGAATGGTATGACGGCTGCAATTACTGCTCCTGCGGCCACGGCAAAATCAATGTCTGCACGCAGAACTATTGCATCTGGCGCGGCCGGCCGCGGTGCGCGCGGTATGGATTTTAGGCCGGTTATAGCGTGCGAGGCCTAGAACGCCGACTTCACCACGCCGCCATCCGCTCTCAGCACAGCGCCATTGATCGCGGACGAGAGGGGGCTCGCCACGAAGGCGATGACCTGGGCGATCTCCATCGGATCCTCGAAGCGTTGCAGGAGCGAGGTCGGTCGGACGGTCTGGAAGAAGCCTTCTTCGACGGCCTTCTGGTCCTGACCCTGCGACCGGGCGGTATCGCGGACAAAATCCAGTACGCCTTCGGAGGCGGTGGGGCCTGGCGCGATGGCGTTCACGGTGACCTGCGTTCCCTTGGTAAGCTCGGCAAGGCCGCGCGAAAGCGCGAGTTGCGCGGTTTTCGTCATGCCGTAATGGATCATTTCCTTCGGGATGTTGATCGCCGACTCGGACGAGATGAAGATGATCCGCCCCCAGTTCAAAAGCAGCATCGGCGGGAGGAAGGCGCGGGACAGGCGCACGCCCGACATCACGTTCACCTCGAAAAGACGCAGCCAGTCTTCGTCCTCGATATCCTGGAAGGGCTTTGCCTCGTAGATGCCGGCGTTGTTGACAAGGATTTGGACCGTGCCAATGTCTTTGACCTCGTTGACGATCCTCTCGACGGCTTGCCGGTCGCGAAGATCGCCGTGAACGGCGTGCGCCGAAGGCATGTCCCGCTTTGCGTGTTCGACGGTTTCCGCCGTCCGGCCATGGATGATGACCTCGGCCCCCTCGCGCAGGAGAAGGTCCGCGGCGGCTTTTCCGATGCCCTTGCTGGAGCCGGTCACCAACGCGAGCTTGCCTTCGAGGTTGTAGTCCATGGCGGTCCTTCCTAAGTCGGGGACGAAAGGAAAACGGTTTCGTGGGATATCGCGCCGTTCGCCTTGATGTTCCAGCCAGACAAGGAGTGCGCTCATGTTTATCGCCATGAACCGGTTTCGTGTAAGAAAGGGCTGCGAGGCGGACTTCGAGGCGGTCTGGCTCAATCGCGATGTGTTTATCAACCGGGAACCCGGCTTTGTGGCGTTTCACATGCTGAAAGGGCCTCAGACGCCGGAGTACAGCCTCTATGTCTCGCATACGATCTGGGCAAGCCGCGAAGCGTTCGAGAACTGGACGCGCTCCGAGAGCTTCCGCGCCGCGCACAAAGGCGCCGGCGGGAACAAGCCGCTTTACCTCGAAGGCCCGCATTTCGAGGGTTTCGATGTCATCCAGGAGGTGGGGCCGGCATAGCTGCTCCACACTTCCGCCAGCCGCTGGCATGGATCGCTCATTATGTCCGGCCGGAGTTGACTATGTTATCGATGTAAATAGTTGTGCAGCTACGTAAGCCGTGCATTGATAGAACTTCGATGGTCCGGCGGCAGCTTTTTGCTTGCCAGGCGTTGGAAAGGCGAAGAACTCTGAGCAAGCAGGAAGCAAAAAAGATGGAGTTGCTGGTAGAGACAGACATCGAGGATGGCGCCGATGGCCATGGGAGCAACGTGGAATCGACCGTGGACGGCGAAAAGATTGTTGCCGATTTGGAATATATATTTCAACAGCGCGCGATGTTCACGAGCAACATACACTTGGCCGACCAAAAGAGCGGATACATTGCCCTTCTGCATGGCGTTCTGATAACCGGCTTCTCAAGCATTATGCAAAACGATCAAATTCTAACCAGGCTCACCAGGGACTCTGACAAGTTCTTTTATATTTTCTCACTGATCACGTTATTCCTGTCGTTCATCGCGAACATGCTGGCATTCTCTCCGAGAGCCAGGCCGCCCGCCGCTAAAGATCATTCCTGGACTGACATTGCGAACGGAGATGTCGATGCTCTGGTTAACTTTATAATGAAAGAGTCGATGCCAGAACGCGTGAGAAGGGGCACTGCTCAAGTAAAAACTCTGGCAAAAATCTGTAACGAGAAATTTACATATATAAAATATTCAATTATCCTTATAGGAATTTCAATGACAAGCAGCATCCTCTTGTATGTCAGGATAATAATGCCTTGAGCATGACGCCTGTGTTGCACCCGCGGCGATGCATAAGACCGTTCATCTTGTTGTGATCCCGCCCGAAGGCGGGACGTTTTCCAGTCTGTCCCCCGCCTGGGCTTGACGGATCGTTATGCGGATTTTGCAGGCTTCGCTTTTGGGGCCGGCGTTGTCTTCACGAGGCTATCGAGCTTATTGTAGTGTTCCGCAAGAAGGTAATAGACGGTCACCCGCTCCTTCATGCGGTCGGCTTTCATCTTCTCAACGACGGCGTGAATGGCCTTGTCGAGTTCGGCGTCGCTTTCTGTGAGAGCAAGCTTTTTCTTGAGCCAGCTTTCGCGCACGCGCTTGAGTTCTTCGGGATCGCTGCCAGCGACCAGCGAAGAGTCCCTGTTCCTAAGGGCTATGCCGCAGTGCCTGACGATCCCGGCGACCGCGCCCTCGTTGACTGAGGCGGTATATTTCTTGATGTTATCTATGTATTTTTGAGTGTCGGTCATGGGCATTTCCTTTTCATCCATCAAGACACGAAATAGAAAGCGGCCTTAAGCGCTGCAAGAGCCGCTGAGATTTTTGGGGCTTATAAACCCGCCGGTTCGCGTAGGCTACCAAGAAGGCATGAATGAGATTGGGCGATCGTCTCCCCACAGAACGGATGGGAAGGGGGACGGGAACGCATACCGTTTTTCAGCGTTGTGCTGTCTCGAAAGCGGAGCGATCCGGTCCGCGCCGTCGAAAAAGGTTCTCTAGAAAAAAGGGGAATGCCATCATGGCCAAGGACGCCATACACGAGATGAACGCCACAACCGATTACGCCGCCGATAAAGGGCAGACGGAGATCGATGAACTTCGCCGCCAGGTCAAGGAACTCACCGAAAAATACGGATCGATGGCGCAGAATACGCTGAGCGACGTCAAGGACCGCGTTCAGCAGAACGTGGGCGATATCGAGCAGCAGATTCGCGACAAGCCCGTTCAGGCCACCCTGGTCGCGGCGGGCGTCGGATTCCTGGTCGGCGCGCTGCTGACCCGTTGAAGAGGTAACGCCCATGTTTGGAACAGCTCTGAGGCTCCTGGCCGCTGGGGAAGCGGGTCAGCGCTTGGGCGGTTACGTGAGAAGTTTGGCGACGAGGTATCTCGTGCTGAGCATCGCTGGGATAGCGTTCCTTGGAGCGATCGTCTTCGCGATTTTAGCCGGTTTCTGGGCTCTCAACTCCAGCAATCACGACCCGATAATCTCGGCTGGGATCATGGCGGCGGTTCTAGCGTTGGTTGGCTTCTTGATCGCGCTTATCGCTTATGGAACTACGCGGGAGAAAGCGCAGTCAGGCGTTAGCGTCAGCCGTGCGCTCCAGCAGCCCGTGCAGACGCTGCGGAGCGAGGTTCCCTCCGTGGACGACGTGGCCCGCGAGATCGAGCAGGCCGTCAAGCGGCATGGCCCCTTCCAGGTGGCGGCCGCAGCCGCCGCGGGTGGCCTCATCGCCGGGATCGTGGCGAAACGGCTAGGCGAGACGCAAGTCCTTCCACCCGGGTTTGGCGCTTTTGCGCAGGGCAAAGGAAGGAGAAGGCGCCGGCAGGAAGAGGCGTGGCGTCAGGAGAATGGGCGGCGCTACGCTTGAACTCAAAGCGGACAGCCGTTTACTCGCAGGGCGGAGCCTTCCGCCCTGCTTTCTGTATGGATAAGCCGCTCCGAGGCTTCGCCGGGTTTATTTGACCGGGACGCCCTCTCGAAGGTCGGCCAAGCCCGAACTCCGGCCGTTGTGCTGATCGGAAGGGAGGGTCCATTCGCTTGACGACACTACGGAGAACATGCGCCGCAGTTCACCTCCGAGATTCAAGATGTGAAGCTGGAGAAGACGGTCTGCTTCCTCGGGAAGGCCCTCCTGGATCGCAGCCAAAATGCGGTCGTGGTCTGCTACCGAGAATTTTATGTGGTTTATTTGTTCAAGCTGCAGCCGTCTGTACGCCGCCACGCGGCTGCGGATGCTATGCGCCAGCTTGATGAGGCAACTGTTCCGGCTGGCGGAGTAGACAGCCTCGTGGAAGGTCTCGTTGGCGCGCTGATAGTTTTGCACGTCCCGCAATTCAGCGTAGTGGCGGCATCTCTCCTGAGCCGCGATCATCGCCTCGATATCGCCATGCATGCCGCATTTTGCGGCAAGACGGCCGCAGGCCCCTTCGAGCTCAGCCATGACCTCAAGCAACTCGATCAGCTCCCTGATACCGAGCTTGGCGACGATGGCGCCCTTATGCGGCCGGATCTCAATCAATCCGTTGGAGGAAAGCTGACGCAAAGCCTCGCGAACGGGCGTGCGCGATGTTCCATATTTTTCAGCGAGCCTGCACTCGTCGAGCTTGTCCCCGGGTTTCAGCTTGAAGGAGAGAATGTCCTCCTCGATTGTCGAACGCAAGCGTTCGGCTTGTGATGAACTCATTCTCCCTCGCTCCCGGTAGTCCCTCGACCCCACGGATGTACCGGGAGGTTCTTATGAAACGCTGAGAAGCTCCCGACCTGCGGGCAAAGAAAAGAATTTCGCCCCAGAGTGGAAGCTTCTTTCTTTTTACCTGCGGTCTGCTTCGGAAAAAATCGTATCATGCTGCTGAACTCAAGGTATTGACTTCCCTCAAGTGTAGGTGAAGTGCTTGTTTAACGGCCTCATTTTTAGAAATTGCGGCCCAAATATCCCACAAAGCTGCAGGGTTTTTTTTTCTTTGTTGACCATCTAACGCCACTGCTGATCACAGGTCTTTTGCTAGGCCCGGGCAATCTCTTACATCGAGCCGAAGCAAATCGCCGTGAGCGGCGCCGCGCCGGTCCGGCTCCTACGGCGAGCCATTGCACACAAAGAGACGATGTTTTTTCCATTTTGGCAAGACATTTTATTCTCAAATGCGGTTCTTCCAATGCTCGCCCCGGCGAAAATGTCCGGCAGGGGCGCGCGCCGGGAAGACGACTAGGCCGGCGATTGTCCGGGCATTGGGGCAAGAGTTCGCGGGAATCGGAGAAGACGGTTTTGCACATCGAACCTTTGGCGCGGCGGTTGAATTGGGCCATGAAATTCGGGACATAGAGGGCGGCGCCGGGTATGATGAAAGTTCCGGCGCAGCCAGCCTTAAGTTCGCATCCCCAAGCCGCCAACGCTCAAGCGAACTTCCGGCCGTAAGCTGTGCTGGGTCTCCCATTGTCTAGCGCCCGGCAGACTCGGGCTTCCCTTCCGCTATAAGAGAGAGGCATCCATGAGATGGCAAGGCCGTCGCGAAAGTGAAAACGTGGAAGACCGTCGCGAAGAAGGCGGGGGGTACGACGATGGCGGCGGCGGCGGCTTCGGCTCGCCCTTCCCCGGCGGCGGCGGATTTCAGATCCCCATGGGCCAGGGCGGCGGCGTCGGCGTCGTCGGCCTGATCGTCATCGTCGGCATCGCGCTGCTTTTGGGCGTCGATCCCCGTGTGATCCTGGGCGGCGGCGGCGGCGAAGACCAGATGCCGGGCGGGCGCCAGATCCAGCTTCCACGCGATCCAGGCGCCCGGGCCGTGAGCGCCGAAGACGAGAGCATGAAGAAAT
Source organism: uncultured Alphaproteobacteria bacterium (assembly GCA_963727795.1). Classification (GTDB taxonomy): domain Bacteria; phylum Pseudomonadota; class Alphaproteobacteria; order Rhizobiales; family Rhodomicrobiaceae; genus Rhodomicrobium. The sequence goes on along the minus strand of CAVSHC010000016.1, from coordinate 62,018 downwards.
TCGTGTCGGTGATCTTGGGCGATACGGAGGACACCTGGACCAGGATATTCGCCGAGAAGGGCCAGAAATACACCCCGCCCAGGCTTGTGCTTTTCCGCAACTCAGTGCAATCGGGATGCGGCTTGGCCAGCGCCCAGATGGGGCCGTTCTATTGCCCCGTAAACCGGAAGATCTATATCGACCTGTCTTTTTATGAGCTGCTTAAGCGCCGCTTCAAGGCGCCGGGGGAATTCGCGCAGGCCTATGTGATCGCCCACGAGGTCGGACACCATATCCAGAACCTGCAGGGCCGCCTCGAAGCGGCGCAGCGCCTGCAAGCGGCGGCCTCCGGTCCGGAACGCAATGCGATCCAGGTGAGGGTGGAGCTGCAGGCCGATTGCTACGCCGGCGTCTGGGCGAAGAACACCGACCGCATCAACAAGATACTCGAGCCGGGCGATATCGAGTTCTGGCCTGCAGGCGGCGTCGGCGATCGGCGACGACGCCATCCAGAAGAGCACGCGCGGATATGCGGTGCCTGATTTGTTCACGCATGGATCGTCCGAACAGCGCGTCCGCTGGTTCAAGCGAGGCTACGACAGCGGATCCATGTCCGATTGCGACACATTCAAGGCCGATACGCTTTAGCTGCGGGCAAAGGGCCGGCGCGCGCTGCTCCTCAAGGCTGCGCGTCCCGGCCGCTTCCTCAATTTTTATGTTGTTAAAGAACGGTCTTTTCTCTGCTGAGGTCTTGTTAAGGCGGGCCAGGGTTGTTATGAGCAGGCGCTAAGGTTGTGCCGGGGCGCCCACCCAACCGGCCTCAGATCTGTTTATCGTTAACTTTTTTCAGACAGGTGTTCTGTTGATGAACTTGAGGGCGGCCGGCGCTTGGCTTCTTAGAAACGACAACACGCTCCTGGGCCTTGTTCTTCTTCTTCTCTCCTTTCACGCCTGGTTCGTGCTGGCCGGACGCATCGGCGATTGCCCGGCGTATTTTCATGCGGGACTGCTCTGGGCGCTCTCGCTGAGCCTTATCAGCGCGGCGTTCTCCGCGCTCTTCATGACCTATGCGGCTTACCTTCTTCTGACGGCGTCGCCTTCCGCCGCCCGCTACCAGACGGCGCTGCCCAATGTGCTCGCCATTCTCGGAGCTTTCGGTGTTTACCTTTTCAGCTTTCTGCAACCGGCGGCGGAGCGCCCTCTGGGCACGTATTTTCCACTCGCTCTGCTGGCGGCGGGATCGCTGATCGTCCTTTTTGCGCTCTGCCATCTGCGCGGGTCGTTTGCGGTGACGCCGCAAGCGCGGACGCTGAAAGCAAACGGTCCCTATCGCTTCGTGCGTCACCCGATGTATGCGGGAAACATGCTTTCGGCGTTGGGGCTCGGATGCATGTTCGGGACGCCGCAAGCTATCTTGCTGGCGCTTGCGCTGGCGGGGCTCCAAATTTGCCGGGCCTCCTACGAAGAGCGGCTCCTTGTTTCGATCTTCCCGGCCTATGAAGGCTACAAGCTGCAAACCGGCGCTTTTTTTCCGCGTGTCGAAATTCTGAAATCTTTGCGGGCTATCGCCAGAGGCCGGATCGCCCGATTGCCGGCTCATTAGCCCGCGAGGGCGGGCTGTGTGTGCTTATTAAGAGCGGCGTCACCTTCTAAGAGGACTTGAAACGATGGTCGCATTTCACGCGGTGGTGCTGGCGGCGGGGCAGGGCACTCGAATGAAATCCTCTCTTCCGAAAGTCCTGCACGCGCTCGCGGGGCAGCCGCTTGTGGCGCACGTCATCAACACCGCCGCGTCGGCCGGAGCCTCATCCTGCTCCGTCGTGATCCCGCCCGAAGCGCATGGCTTCGAAAAGCTGCGCACCCCGCTCGAGACCCGTTTTTTCGAGCAGAGGGAACGCCTTGGAACGGCGCATGCCGTGCTGATGGCGCGCCCGGCCCTTGAGGGCGCCTCAGGCCCCGTTCTCGTCCTTTATGGAGATACGCCGCTTGTCTCGCGGGAGAGCATCCGCAAGCTTGCGGCGGCGGTTGGGAACGGCGCCGAAATGGCCGTGATGGGCTTTCGCGCGAAAGACCCCTCGGGCTACGGACGGCTCATCACGACAGAGGCGGGGGAGCTGCTCGCCATCCGGGAGGAAAAAGACGCCACGCCCGAAGAGCGAAATCTCACGCTTTGCAACTCGGGCATCATGGCGTTTCGCGGCGACGTGGTTCTTTCGCTCCTCGACCGGATCGATAACAAGAACAAGGCGGCGGAATATTATTTGACGGATGCAGTCGAGATCGCGCGCTCCGCCGGCTTCCGCGCCGCCTGCGAGGTCGTCGGCGAGGACGAAGTGCGAGGCGTGAACACGCGTGCTCAGCTCGCCGAGGCGGAGGCTATCCTGCAGGGGCGCCTTCGCCTCAAGGCCATGAATGGCGGCGCGACGCTCATCGCGCCGGAAACGGTCACATTCAGCCACGACACGGCGACCGGGCAGGATGTGGTCATCGAACCCAACGTCTTTTTCGGGCCGGGCGTAGTGGTTGAAGACGGCGTCACAATCAAAGGCTTCTGCCATATCGAAGGCGCGCACATCGGGCAGGGAGCGGTCGTCGGCCCGTTCGCCCGGCTGCGGCCGGGAACGCGGCTTGGCCCCAAAGTGAAGGTCGGGAATTTCGTCGAACTGAAAGCGGCCGGCGTCGAGGCGGGAGCCAAGGTCAACCATCTCAGCTATGTCGGCGACGCCCATGTGGGCGCTGGCGCGAATATCGGCGCGGGCACGATCACCTGCAATTACGATGGCTTCCGGAAACATAAGACTGAGATCGGCGCGGGCGCTTTCATCGGCTCGAACAGCGCGCTGATCGCGCCCGTTCGCATCGGCGACGGCGCTTATGTCGGCTCGGGCAGCGTCATATCCCGCGATGTGCCCGCTGATTCTCTTGCGCTGACCCGCGCGCCCCAAGAGCATCGCGAAGGGTGGGCCAAGCGCACGCGGGCCCGGCACAGCCCTCATGGCGCGGGGGAAACTAAAAAGACGCCGGAGTAGACTGCAACTTTGCCTTGCTTCGTTTGAGCGTTTGGTAAAACCTTGCTTTGGCGCCCGGTGGCGCTTCGGCGGCCACGGTTAAGCGGCGCAATCTGGCGCTCCTCAACAAAGGGGGTTTCGGCATGTGCGGAATCATCGGCATTCTCGGAAAAGAGGCGGCTGCTCCTCGCCTTCTGGACTCTCTCAGGCGGCTTGAGTATCGCGGATACGATTCGGCCGGGGTCGCCACCCTCGAAGCAGGGGTTCTGACGAGGCGGCGCGCCGAGGGCAAGCTCGCCGCGCTCGACCGCAGGCTGGCGAAAGAACCGCTCGACGGCGCAGCGGGGATCGGCCATACGCGCTGGGCCACGCACGGCGTGCCGGTGGAACGCAACGCGCATCCGCACATGACCGCCCGCGTCGCTGTTGTGCACAACGGGATCATCGAGAATTTCCGCGAATTGCGCGACGAGTTGCAACGCGAGGGCGCCGTCTTCGAAAGCGAAACGGACACGGAGGTGGTGGCTCATCTCCTCGACCGGGAACTCGCCGCCGGAAAAGACCCCGTCGCTGCCGTGAAAGCCGCTCTTTCAAGGGTTCGCGGCGCGTTCGCCTTGGCGATTCTCTTCGCGGGCCGGGACGACATGATGATCGGCGCGCGCCGGGGCAGCCCGCTCGCGGTCGGCTATGGCGAAGGCGAGATGTTTCTCGGCTCCGACGCCATGGCGCTCGCGCCGTTTACCGACCGCGTCACCTTTCTGGAAGAGGGAGATTGGGCTGTCCTGACCCATTCCGGCGCGGCGATCTATGACGAAACCGGAGCCGAAGCCTCCCGCTCGATCGTGCGGACGCGGGCTTCGGCGCTGCTGATCGACAAGGGCAATCACCGCCACTTCATGGCGAAAGAAATTCACGAGCAGCCCGAGGTCATAAGCCGGACGCTCGCGCATTACGTCCGCTTTGCCGACAATACGATTGAGCTGCCGGGGCGCGCGCTTCCGTTCGAGCGTCTTTCCAAGGTGACCATCACGGCGTGCGGCACCGCATTTTACGCCGCATTGACGGCCAAATATTGGTTCGAGCGCATCGCGAAGCTCCCTGCGGAGGTCGACATCGCCTCGGAGTTCCGCTATCGCGAGGCGCCGTTGCCTTCCGATGGCCTCTCCATTTTCGTATCCCAATCGGGGGAGACGGCAGACACGCTCGCGAGCCTTCGCTATTGCCGCGATCACAGGCAGCTGATTGCGTCCGTCGTGAACGTGCCGGAGTTGAGCATCGCGCGTGAATCCGACGTCGTGCTGCCGACGCTGGCGGGACCCGAGATCGGCGTCGCCTCCACCAAGGCCTTCACCTGCCAGCTTGCGGTTCTGGCGTGCATCGCGATCGCGGCGGGGCGCAAGCGCGGCGCGCTCTCGGCCGCGGAGGAAGCCGATCTCGTGCGCGCGCTCGTCCAGACGCCGCGCCTTGTCACAGACGTGCTGCGCCGCGAAGACGAATTCAAGCCGCTTGCCCACGTTCTGGCTAAGGCGCCTCTCGTCCTCTATCTCGGACGCGGCTCGACTTATCCGGTGGCCCTGGAAGGCGCCCTCAAATTGAAGGAGATTTCCTATCTCCACGCTGAGGGCTTTGCCGCGGGTGAGCTGAAGCATGGCCCGATTGCGCTGATCGATGAGAGCGTGCCCGTGATCGCGATGGCGCCGAAAGATGCTCTATTCGAGAAAATGGTTTCCAACATGCAGGAAGTGGCGGCCCGCGGCGGGCAGCTGATCGTGTTCAGCGATGAGCCGGATGCGGCGTCGATGGTGAAATCGCACTCGAACTTTCTGCTGCCGGCGGCTCATCCGATGGTCACGCCCATCCTCTACGCGATCCCTATCCAGCTGATCGCCTATCACACGGCGGTTGAAATGGGCACGGACGTCGATCAACCGCGTAACCTCGCAAAATCGGTTACGGTTGAATAAGCGTAACAAGGTTTTCCCGGCTTTCCGAGCGGCGCAACCCCGAACTTGCCGAGGCGAGTTCGCAACCCAACAATGACCGCATCCGCAAGCGGGTGCGGCGGGAAGAGGGAACGCCGCTGCTGAGGCGTGCGCCAAACTCCCTCTTTAGCGGCACAGCCGCCGATTCTCCTCCCTACTTGAACAAGCGGAGACAATCGATGACAACCTGGCTCATGGCGAGCACAATCGCGACGGTCAGGCCGGCCGTATTTGGCCATGAGCCAACCGCGGGCGAGACTGCTTGATCGAATGGCCTGGCGCCGGTGTCCGGAGCGGCGAACTCGCGCAAGGCTGTGTCCATCCGTAACGTTTGCATGGCTGTGCTCCCCCAAGGTGTATGAGCGTTTCTCCGCTCTTCTTTCTACAATTTAAAGATGATTCTCCCGGCCGGAAAGGATAAGTTTCAACCTGAGGTGTTGTGGCCTCACCCGATGAGTCGCCGCGGCAGGCTCAAAGCACGAAGCGGAATATGGCGCCTTTGCCAGGCTCCGACTTCGGCCCAGATGCGGCCGCCATGCTTGTTGATAATGCGCTGCACGGTCGCAAGCCCGATTCCGGTGCCGGGAAAGTCGCGAGCGCTGTGAAGACGCTGAAATGCGCCGAAGAGCTTTCCAGCATACGCCATGTCGAATCCGACGCCATTGTCGCGGACAAAAATGACGTTTTGGCCGTTAGCCCTCTCCGATCCGAATTCGACGCGCGGCGAGGGCTGCGTCGCCGTGAACTTCCAGGCGTTGGAGAGGAGATTTTCGAGAACGACGCGCAACAGCCGGGGATCTCCGGCGGCCATGATGTCCGGCGCGATCGTGAATTCCGCGGTTCTCCCCGGCGAGGCGTCGAGCAAGGCGTCCCGGATCTGCGCCGCGATCGGGCTGAGATTGACGATGGTGCATGAAAGATCGCCCTGAGTTATGCGGGCGAGCCGGAGCAGGTCGTCGATGAGCACGCCCATGTGCTGGGCGGCCCGCCGGACGCGGGCCAGATAGTCCAGCCCCGCAGCATCCAGCACGCTGGAGTAGTCTTCCTCCAGAATTTGACAGAACCCCTCTACACTTCGAAGCGGCGAGCGCAGGTCGTGGGCGACGGAGTAGCTGAAAGCCTCAAGCTCGCGGTTGGAGGCTTCCGTGACGGCCTTCGCCGCGGCAAGCGCGCGGTTTTGGGCGGCAAGCTTGCCGTTGGCCTCCATGTAGCCGCGGAACGCCGTTTCGAAGGTGGCGAGGACCGCCGCCAGGCTCTCCTCCACGTGAGAGGGATTTTCGCAGGCGGTCACCATCAGTTTGGGCGCCGCGTCCGCGCCCGGAAGGCCGCAGCGAATCGCAAGGGCGACGGTCTCCTCCCACAGGCGGCGCAGCAGAAGAGCGCGGTGCTCGGCCCGCTGCTTGCCTGCGAGGGCCTCGCTCTGGCTGCGGCGAAGCTCGTCCTCGTAGCGGTGGCGCTCGGTGATATCCAGGATGGAGGCCAGAGTGAAACGGCCCCGGGGCGTTTCGATTGAATTGACGCCAATCTCGACCGGAACCTCGCTCCCGTCCTTCCGGCGGACGAAGAGATCGCGTGCAACCCCGATTTGATGCGCCCTCGGCTTTTGGAGAAACTTCGCCATCATCCTTGGATTGAGAGCGCGAAACCTTTCGGGCGCGAGAATTTCGACAGGCTGGCCGATGAGTTCGTCGCGGGCGTAGCCGAAAAGCTGTTCGGCGCCCCGGTTGACGAGCGCAATCCTCGCCTGTCTGTCGGCCATCAGCATGGCGTTCGGCGCGGCCTCGACGGTGAGTCGCAGCGCTTCCTCATGGTATCTGCGCTCGGTTATGTCCAAAATCGAGGCGAGAATGAATTGCCCGCGCGTCATCTCGATGGGGTTGAGGCCGATCTCGATCGGAACCTCGCTTCCGTCCTTGCGCCGGCCGGTAAGATCGCCCGCCATGGCGATGGACCGCGACCGGGGCCGCCGGAAGTACGCCGAAACCTGCTTCGCATGGCTCGCGCGGTATCTTGAGGGGATCAACGCATCGATGCCCCGGCCTGCGAGTTCCCCGTGGCCATAGCCGAAGAGAGTCTCCGCGCCCCGATTGGCGAGCACGACCCTTTGAGATCCGTCGATAACGATCATCGCGTAGGGAGAGGCTTCGACAATGAGCTCAAACCAGCGGTCGCCGGGATCGAAATGGGAACTTTTAAAAGCTGCCGCCGAAGATGCTTTCATCTGCACCCCCTCCGAAGGTCGTTTACGACTTGCACAGTCGAGTTGGCGTCGCCACCCTATTGCCATCTTGGGTTGAATTGCAAGCGCTAATGCGAGACCGCCAAGTTCGACGGGCGCTGCCGGCCGCGGTCGAAAATTATCCCAAGAATCGCCATGTAAAGCTCCGGTCCAGCTTGAGGGGCTATGCAACTACAAGAAGAAGAAATCCGGCTCGCGGATTCCTTGGGGTTCGGTCTTAACGATGCAAATTGCTTCAAGCACCGGCAAAGACGGGGCTGTCTTTCGGCGAGCGCAATCAAAGGGAGCGGAGCATGCAGGCGTTACCGGGGAAGTTGCTCCTCGTCGAAGACAATCCTGACGACGAGGCGCTGATGTTGCGGGCCATAAAGAAGAGCAACATCAAGGAAGAGGTCGTTGTGGCCAGGGACGGCGCTGAAGCCGTTCAATATTTACTCGAACAGGGTGGTGACGAAAATCAGGCCAGAGACAGCCTGCCGCGTGTGGTCTTCCTCGATCTTAAGCTGCCGCGCCTCGATGGCCTGCAGGTGCTGGAGCGCATTCGCGCTCATCCCCCTACACGTCTCTTGCCCGTCGTGATCCTGACCACGTCGGGCCAGGAGGAGGACTTGCAGAGGAGCTATGTCCTTGGCGCGAGCAGTTTCGTCCGCAAGCCTCTCAGCTACAGTGAGCTGATCAAGGTTGCGAGCTATCTGGTCACCTATTGGCTGACGATCAATGAAGTGCCGTGCGCGTAAAGCGCGGGGTCCTTCCGGCTGTGGCGAGGCCAGACTTGCGGCCGAAGGGCGCCCTGTGACACTTGCCCCGCGCCGTTTGGAGTGGAGACATCATGAGCAGGAGTTTGAAAGTTCTGCTGGTTGAGGATTTGGAAGACGACGCCGAACTCATGATCCATGCTCTCCGGCGCGGCGGCTACGTCCTCGATCATCGGAGGATTACGACAGCGCGCGAGTTGCGCGGCGCGCTCCAAAGCAAGTCCTTCAACGTCGCGCTTTGCGACTACAATCTCCCTCAGCTCAACGGGGGTGAGGCGCTTTCGATCATCAAGGCCCTGCAGCCGGACATCGCTGTGATTTTCGTGTCGGGAATCATCGGGGAGGAAACGGCGGCCGAGCTGATGCGGTGCGGCGCGAAGGATTATGTGCGCAAGGACAATCTGATCCGCTTGAACTCAGCCATCGAACGCGAACTCGCCGCCGCGGAGACGCGGCGCCGCGAGCGCAAAGTCGAAGAGAAGCTGGAATTCGAGCGCAAGCTCTTACGTCATCTGATGGACGCCGTCCCCGACGCCATCTATTTCAAGGATGTGAACCGGCGCTATATCCGACTTAACGCGGCGGAACTCCAGAATCTTGAATGCAGCCGGCGAGGAGGACGCCGTAGGCTTGTGCGAGGACGAATTCCTTCCGCCCGATCGTGCGGACATCCGGCGGCAGGAAGACGAGAGGCTGCTCGCCACGGGCGAACCGCTGGCCGGCTGCCTGGAACGCTTCGAGCAGCCGGATGGCTCTATCCTGTGGTTTTCCGAAAACAGGGCGCCGCTCCGGGACGAGTTGGGCGCGATTATCGGTCTGGCGGGCATCAGGCGCAATGTGACGCAGCTCAAGCACCAGGAGGTCATGCTCGCGCGCTCGAATCTTCACTTGGAAGAATTCGCGCATGTCGCTTCCCACGATCTGCGTTCGCCCCTGCGCGCAATCGCCAACACCGTCGAGTGGCTCGGCGAGGATCTCGGCGAGGGCCTTACGGACGATATCCAGGAACACTTGGGGCGGCTGCGCCTGCAGGCGCACCGGGCATCGACCCTTGTCAGCGATCTGCACAACTATTCCAAAGTCGGCCGGAAGCACGAACTTGAAGAGCCCGTCGATCTCGGGTCGATGGTGAACGAGATTTTCAGGTCTCTGCCAGCCGCAAAAAGCATGCGTCTCGATTTCAAGGGAGAGCCTGCCTCGATCGTGACGGCGAAGGCGCCGTTGGACCTCGTTCTGCGCAATCTGATCGATAACGCCGTCAAGTATCATGACCGGCCGGATGGGTACATCGCCGTGCGGTGCATGCAGCGGGACAACCCGCACGTTCTGTTCGAGGTCGAGGACAACGGCCCAGGCATCGCCGAGCAGTATCACGACCTCGTCTTTAAGCCGTTCCAGAAACTCGAGAGCTACGAGACGGTTTCAGGAAGCGGGCTTGGCCTCGCCACGGTGAAGAAAACCGTCGAACACTTCGGCTGCGCCATCAGCCTGAGTTCGCCTGTCCGCGACGGCCGGGGCACAAAGTTCGCATTCGACTGGCCCCTTCGGATCCCGCGCGACCTTGTTCTGGGCTAGACTTGAGGCGCGCCCCTGACTCAAGGCCCTGGGGCGCCTCCGGAAAAATGTGAAGCGGTTTTCCGGAAAATTCCCGACGGCGCCACCCCTCACCTTATCTCCCTCAGGTAGAGGGGCTGGGGCGAGGGGCTCGAAACGTTGGTCAAACTGGCGAACTTTGCTTTAGCACGCGATAGGACCGGCGACGACCTGCTCTGGCCGGCCGGCCTCGCGCCCGCTTGCATCCGTCAGCGGCATTCCGTTTTCGATGCGCTCGCAGCACCCGTCGAGCCACCGGACAACCCCCAGATAATCTTCCTCCAATTCACATTTCACGATGTAGCCGTTGGCCCCGCTCGACAGGGCCTCTTCGGTGTCCTGGGCTGAATCGGAGGAGGACAGGATGAAAGCGGGAAGAGCCGTTAGACCGAGATCCCTCCGAATGCGGGTCACAAGCTCCGTGCCTCTCATGAGCGGCATTTTAAGATCGGAAACGAGGAAATATTCGGGCTTCAAGGCGAGCCGGTCAGCCTTGGCGGCGAGCAGGCTATAGGCTTCGCTGCCGCTCCTGCAAACCTCGACGCATCTTTCCACGCCGGCTTTTCGCGCCGCTCTCTTGAACCGGATGATGTCGGCTTCCTCATCATCGACCAGTAATAGGCTTATTTGCATGCCGTAGTCCTGACGGGCGGGGGCCCCCAGATAGAAACGCATGGCTCCTTTTTGACACCGAACTGGTTGGTAAATGGCTAATTTTTGTCGCCACGCGCTCACGCAATCCGCTGGCGCTTTACCTTCGATACACCTTACCGTGGCATTATGTACGTGCGGTTGTATCGCTTAACCGGAATAACTCCGGGTTGTGTCGCGTAGCCATGCCGCATTTCCTCGTCTCCCTGCAAGCAAGCGCGCGCCGCGAAACCGGAAGGCTTTCGCGATCCGGTTTCCATGAGTGCAGCCGGGCTCTGCGAAGCAGGTGTAAGAGTTGGAGTTGCGTCCGTACGATTACGATGCTGTGAGAGGAAAAGAATTATGCAAGTTGCACACGATTATCCCAGAGTTAGCTCTCGTCCCTTGTTGGATCCCGACCGGACGGACATCAATGTCCTGGTTGTGGACGACTGCGCCGATGATTACAAGGCCATTTCCCGGCTCTTATCGAGGCTTGACGGATATGCGGTGAAGGCGACGCGCGCTTCGTCAGGACTGGCGGCGCGAAGCGGCATCGCAACCAGCCGTTATGACGTCCTCATCGCCGACTACCGGCTTGGGCCGGAGACCGGCGTCGATGTCATCAAGTCGATTTTGCGTCAGAGGCCGGCCATTGCGCCCATCCTCATCTCCGGGAAATTGTCGCCCGAGGTGCAGAAGGCGGCGCTGAACGCGGGAGCCATCCATTGCATCGACAAGGATTGGCTTACCGTCAAGACGCTGGAATGCGCCATTCGAACCGCCATCCGCGCGGTTCTCTCGGGAGTCGTGGAGGCGGAGCAAACGGAGGACCGGCCAAGGTGGGTCCACTAAAGACACGCAGGGGTCGACGGAGGCGCCATCCTCATCGCGGAACTTGATTACCCTCACGTCTCCGCTGGCGGAAGGAAGCTCTGAAAACATTGGCGATTCCGCCGCAAGGTCATGGCTGGGCTTGACCCGTCCATCCAGTCGTTAAACTGAAATGCAGTATATTTTCCTGGATGGCCGCCTCAAGGGCGGCCATTACGATGGAGTTAGCGGAAACATCGGGGTAATCAAGTCGCGGAAAGGCGAATCCGGGATCGTAACAACTAAGGCGTTGGCTTTTTTTGCGATCCGGCTGGCGCTTGTCCTGGCCGGGGTGACGAAGCGCGAAGCGTGCGGCTTCCTGGCGAAGCACCTTGAATGCGACGGCGCCAAACCTTGTCCGGGTCTGGCGCTTTTTTTTGGCTCGCCTCGATCGCAGTAAGCATACAGGCTCGTTTCTGTTGCAGCTTCAGCGGCGCTATGGCAGAGGTTTCGAGGACGCATAGATCATGCACCGCCGCGAAGGATTGTGGATAGGGCGACGGTTGCCGCTTGGCGGAGGGTAGAATCGTCATACGACAGGTAGACATGGCTACGCCCTAATCTAGTGATTGAACGTGGGTCAGGGTGTACAGCTCCGCCATGGATTTAATCGATTAGGAATGGGTTCTACTTTCCCATGCAGCCCGATACCGACAAATGGCTTGTTGTTCTTCTCGGCTTGATCCTCGGAATTTTAGCCGGCCCCGTCTTGCGCGTTGGCTCCGCTCACGCGGAGAGCAGCGACAGCAAGGGGATCGAGCTTATGACCCGCGCCACGAAAACATATGAAGCGGGCGCTTACGGCGACTCCGCTGCGTTGATCGAGGCGGCGTTCAAGGCCGGGCTGACTGGAGAGACGGCGGCTCGCGCCATCCTCCTCCGCGCCCAGATCAATGAGAAGAACGGCGCGCTGGCCCGCGCCCTGCAGGATTATTCGAACGCGCTCTGGATGGATGTTCTGGGGGCGCAGGACAGAAGAAGAGCCGCGGACGGCAAGGAGCGCGTGATGGCGGCGATGGGGCTCAGTTCGCCCGCTCCCGCAGCGCCCGCGCCCCGCCCGCAACCGGTCGTAGCGAGCGCCGCCCCCTCCAGCGCTCCGCCTGTGCAACATGCGGAGGCTTCGTCTGGGGGTGTCTTAAGTTATTTCAGCGGGATCTTCGGTTCCTCCGAAGCGAAGCCTGAGCCAGCGGCCGCGCAGCCGCAGCGCAGCGCGCAGCCATCTTCCGACGCGAAGCCCTCGGCGGCGCCACAGAAAAACGCGGACAAAGCGCCTGCCAAACCCACGCCTGTCAAGGTTGCAAATGCTTCGAAGCCCGCTTCCGCGTCTGCACAGGCGGCGGCGCAGCCAGCTTCGGCCTTGTCGGTCGCTGAAGGACCGGAAGGTTTCCTGATCGTTTTCGGGACGGCCAGCAATGAATCGTCGGGCCGTACGACCGCTAAGAACATTAAAGCTGAGCTCTCGGATATCCTCATCAATCGCAATATCGATGTAGCGCGCAAGTCCGGCGGCGGTTTCCAGGTCCAGGCCGGGCCTTACAAGACGAAGAAGTCTGCTCTCGCTCTCTGCTCCGTCATGGCGCAGCGCGGCGTCCCATGTCAGGTCATGCCGTAAAACACCGGCGCTTATTAGACGCGGCGTCCCAATGATCGTCACCCCGGAATGCGCCTTTGCGCATATCCGGGGTCTTCGCAGGTCCAGCCTCATTGCATTCTTTTTCTTGATTACCCTCACGTCTCCGCTGGCGGAAGGAAGCTCTGAAAACATTGGCGAATTCCGCCGCAAGGTCATGGCCGGGCTTGACCCGGCCATCCAGCCGTTAAACTGAAATGCGGTATATTTTCCTGGATGGCCGCCTCAAGGGCGGCCATGACGATGGAGTTAGCGGAAACATCGGAGTAATCAAGTTCTTTTTTGAATCCCGGACACGACCCGGACGGGGCAGGTAAGTTTGGGGGCGATCGGGCGGTCGCCCTTTTTGCTGCCTGAGTTTGTGAAGCGCGTCGAGCCCGGCTCCGAAAGCTCACCCGGCTTGCAGCAGCCGCATGGCGTCGTCACGCTCGAAAAGGATGAGGCACTGCCGCGCGGCAAGACCTTGACCCGATTTGAGATACGGGTCGCGGCCAAGCAGATATCTCGAAAGATCGGAAGCGCGTTCCACGAGCGCGGCCGCCTGCGGCCACTGCGCGAGCCGGAAGCCTGGGTCGCCGCTCTGGCGTGGGCCGAGAACTTCGCCGCCGCCGCGCAAGCGAAGGTCTTCCTCGGCGATCGCGAAGCCGTCGTCGACCTGACGGAGAATGTCGAGCCGCGATTTCGCGGTTTCCGACAGCGGGCCTTTGTAAAGGAGCACGCAGGACGATTGCGCCGCGCCCCGGCCGACCCGGCCGCGAAGCTGATGAAGCTGCGCGAGGCCGAACATTTCCGCGTTTTCGATGATCATGACGGTGGCGTCCGGAACGTTCACGCCGACCTCGATGACGGTCGTCGCGACGAGGATCGAGGTTTCGCGCGCGGCGAAAGCGGCGATCGCCGCATCCTTCTCCGCGCCCGAAAGCCTGCCGTGCACCAGGCCGACGCGCTCACCGAAGCTCTGACGCAGATGGGCTGCGCGCTCCTCGGCGGAGGTCATGTCGCGGGCCGTCTCATTATCGACGGCGGGGCAGACCCAGTAGATTTGCGCGCCTTCGCGCAGGGCGCGGTGCAAGCCGCCGACGATCTCCTCCAGGCGCTCTTGCGGAACGGCTCGCGTCGCGACCGGCTTGCGGCCCGCGGGCTTCTCGGTGAGCTGGGATACGTCGAGATCGCCATGCAGAGACAGAAGCAGCGTGCGCGGAATGGGCGTCGCGGTCATGACCAGGATATCCGCGTCGCCATTTTTGGCCTTGTCCTGCAAGGCGAGACGCTGCGCCACCCCGAACCGGTGCTGCTCGTCCACCACCGCAAGCCCGAGATCATGGAAAACGACATCGGGCTGAAACAGCGCATGCGTCCCGACCATGATCTGGATTTCGCCCGAAGCCAGCTTCTCCAAAAGAGCCGCGCGCGCCTTTCCCTGTTCGCGGCCCGACAGATAGCCGAGCGAGACGCCCGCCGCCTCGCACAAAGGCTTCATGGTTTCCAGATGCTGCCTTGCCAGCACGTCGGTCGGGGCCATGATGGCCGCCTGCGCTTGGGCCTCGACCGCCGCCGACATGGCGAGCGCGGCGACAACCGTCTTTCCGCTGCCGACATCGCCCTGGAGGAGCCGCAGCATGCGCCGGGGCGCAATCATGTCGGCCTTGATCTCTGCGAGCGCATGTTCCTGGGATCGCGTCAGGCTGTAAGGAAGGGTTGCGCGCATCTTCTGCGCCAGATGCCCGTCTCCGGCCAGCGAACGCCCCGCAAGCTGGCGGTAGCCGCGCCGCACCAGAGAAATCGCAAGCTGCGCGGAGAAAACTTCATCGAAGGCGAGCCGCTCGCGCGCTTTAGGCCACAGAACCAGATCGGCCATCGATTGCGGCCGATGCAGAGTCTGCAGCGCCTGCCAGAAGGACGGCCAGCCCTCCGATTCCAGGAGCGGTCCTTCGAGCCACTCCGGCAAGTCGGGCAACTTCGCGAGAGCCTCGCCGATGATGCGGTAAAGGAATTTTTGCGTCAGCCCCAAGGTCAGGGGATAGACCGGCTCGATCCCGGGCAGCCGTCCCCGCTCTGCGGGAGCGAGGATATAATCGGGATGGGTCATCTGAAGGCGGGAGCCGTAGCGTTCCACGCGCCCGGAAACGATGCGCGCCTCGTTGAGCGGCAGAAGGCGGCGGATGGCGCCGCGGTCGCCGTGGAAGAACACGATGTCGAGAGAGGCGCTTTCATCCTCGCAGACGACGCGAAGCGGCGCCCGCGCAGCCCCTTTCGGCGGCGCATTGTGACGGACCGGCGTGACCACGAGCGTGGTCACGGCTCCCGGCGCGGCTTCGGCCACCGAAGGCGTCAGCCGCCGGTCGAGATAGCCCGAGGGCAAATGCCAGAGGAGATCGGCGACCCGCGGCGAGCCCAAGGGCTTCGCCAGAACCTTGGTGAGCAGTTCCTCGCCTCTGGGGCCGAGCCCTTTCAGGCTTTTCAGCGGCGCGCAAAGAGCGCCGATATCGTCGCCTTGCGGAGCGGCGCGGGAGGGCCAGTCTGTCTTGGGCGGAAGCATTCGAAGGAAGATGAGCCCGGTTGATCGCCATTCCAAGGCGGCGCTGCTTCGTTGAACTGGAAGAGATCGCTCACGGGGGGCCATGATTGTCGGCATGCAGGCCCCGTGCATGCCTCCGACTCGCCTTCGCTAGCATTATCTTGCCGGCGCGCCCTTGTCAGCCCGGCGATGCAAGCTCATCCCCAAGGCGCGATTCGCGACAAAGAAGGGCCGACCCGCTCTCACGCGACCGGCCTCAATACGCAGCTTACTTGTTTTCTGCGGGCAAATTGCGGATCTGATCGCCCGTCATGTCGTCGCCTCGATGTGGCTCCCCTGGAGCTGAAGCTGATCGACGGGAACGGCGATTCGCCTTGCGCCAATGCCAAGAAAGCCGCCCACGTCGATTTCGACCGCCTGGATTTTGCCGTCCGGACCGGTCTTCACGCTTTGAATCTGGGCGACATCGTTTCCGGCGTTATCGAAGCAAATACCGTCCGACGACCTGACTCCGTCTTCAGATCGGCGATCCGGTTTGGGAGCGGCAGGCTGGTTCGCAGCGGGAGCGGCAGGCTGGTTCGCAGCGCTGGAATCCGCCGCGGGCTGGGACGGTTGCTCGCCCCGTTCCTTGGCCTCGCGCGGACTGCCGGCGAGCGGCTATTAGCCTGCGCCGCCCTCATCTGCTGCCCTTGCGCTTTGGCGACCTTTCCTTTGCCTGGTTCGGGACGGGCTGAGGTTGCGGCCTGTTTTGCGCTTCTCGACTTGAGCGCTGGCGTTCGCGGCGTCGGCCTGCTGCTCCGGGGCTTTGTCCGCCGGAAGGGCTGGCCGTTTGCTGCGGTTTCGATGGCTTGCGGCGCTGGCTGACCCGCCAATCTGGCTTGAATCGCCGCCATCTCCTGTCTCACGGTCTCGAGAGAGTAGGCGATTGTTTGGGCCCCATCGGTCGTCAGCGCGGTTTCGGCGTCCTGGATTGCGTTCAGTGAATCCTCCGCGAGGTCCCTGGGGATCTTGTCTGAGTTGATGACCTGAAGAAGGTTCGTCTTGATCTGCTGCAAGGCGGCGCGGGCTTTCGCCCGCGGCGCGAGGCTTCCTTCCGGCATGGCGGAAACCATGCCCATTTCCTTGGCATAGGTATCCTGCGCGTCCTTAAGGCTGTCCAATGGGGCCGCCCAGCGCTGTCTGCACCGCCGGGTCCCGCATCATTCTGCTGCGCGAATGAAACGGCAGGCGCGGAAGTCCCGGCGGCGATCAAGCAAAGCCCTGCACTCATGAGTTTGATTTTGGCATGCCCGTTCAACACGTTGCTCTCCCTTCGTTGTATTCGTGTCGGGACAAATGAGACTCGTTTGGGAAGTTCCTGGCTGCCGGCTGAAGTTCAGGGATTCCTTAACAGAATGCTGAAAAAGAGAAGCGCCTGTGCTGAACGAGCCGGGCAACCGTTCCCGGCGGCTGCTCGCCGCCTGGCCTTCATTCTGTGGAATGAAGGGCTTCCAGCCTTGTCAGAGCATGAAAGCCTGATAGCGTTGGCGCACACAAATGCCGCACTGTGAGGCATTCTCTGCGGCTCCTGTCCGCTTCTGGTCCGGGCGCCCGGAGCGCGGGGGATAGTGGCGGCTGGTATAATCAAATGAAGGAGGCCGGCCGTGATTGCGATGATCGCCGGCGCATGTGCGGCCCTGGCGGCGGCTGGCTGCCTTTATCTGCTTGCGGCCATCGGCGTCGTGCTGTGGCGGAAACAGCCGCAGCACGCGCACCCCGATCCCGAGGCGGTGACGATCCTGAAGCCCCTTTATGGCGCGGAGCCCCGGCTCGCCGAATGCCTGACCTCTTTCTGCACGCAAGCCTATAGCGCTCCGGTCGAGATCGTCTTCGGGCTACAAAACCGCGACGACCCTGCGCTCGCCGTTGCGAATAGGCATGGAGCCCGGGGCTTTCAGTTTCGAAGACCGTCATCGCGGTCGACGCGGCGTCGCACGGGAAGAACGCGAAAATCTCGAACCTCATCAACATGATGGCGTCCGCCTCGCACGATATTCTCATTGCAGCGGACAGCGATATTCTTGCGCCGCCGGACTACGTTGCGCAGGTCGTGGCGCAGTTGCAGAAGCCCGGCGCAGGCGCCGTCAGCGTCCTCTATTATGGCGAGGCGGACGGGCGCATCTGGTCGCGGTGCGCGGCGCTTTGCATCAACACGCATTTCTGCCGAACGTTCTGATCGGGCTTGCGCTCGGGCTGGCGAAGCCCTGCTTCGGCTCGACCATCGCGCTTGCGGCGGCAGACGCTGGAGGAGATCGGCGGCTTCGAAGCTTTCGCCAACCATCTCGCCGACGATTATGCGATCGGCGCCGCCGTCCGGGACAAGGGCCTTTCCGTCGAGATCGGCCCATTCTCGGTGGGTCACGTCTGCCATGAGGAAAGCCTTCGGGATTGGCTGAACCATCAGCTTCGCTGGGCGCGCACCATCCGGTCCATCGATCTGCCGGGCTATCTCGGCTCGGCGCTTGGCGCACCCCTTCGCCTGGGCGGCTTTGGGCGCTGCGCTTGGCGACGCCACTTGTCTCAGTCTTGCAGTTCTTGCCCTGGCCTTGCGCGCCGGGCTTTGCAACGCCGTCGAGCGCTCCTTCAAGTTGCGAGCGGCAGGACTACTTGGCTGCTCCCGCTCACGGACCTGATATCGTTCGGCGTCTTTGTCTGGAGCTTTTTCGCACGAGCGTCATCTGGAAACGCGCGAGCTTCACCGTGCTTGGCGACGGTACGCTGGCGGGTCGCTAAAAAAGGCTGTTGCCCATGGTTCGACAAGCTCACCATGAGGCCGAACGCATTGATAACACACGACCTCATCCTGAGCTTGTCGAAGGATGGAGCTTTTTGAATCAAAGTTGAATTTCGACATTTGCTCTCGACCGTGCTGCGAGCAGAGCAAATGTCGGAATTGACGACTGGCGCAGCCTCGCGAGGAGTTAATTTTATGAAAATCCTGTTTTTGCAGGCGCCTTCTTTCGATGGCTTCGACGGCGGGGCAGGGTCGCGTTATCAGGCGCGGCGCGAAATCCGCTCCTTCTGGTATCCGACCTGGCTGGCGCAGGCGGCCGCCATGACGCCCGACGGCAGGCTTATCGACGCGCCGCCGCATGGGACCGCCCTCGATGAGGTTGTGCGCGAGCCGTGAAGAACTTCGACGCCGTGATCTGCCATACGTCCACGCCTTCTTTCCCGGCGGATGTGAAGGTTCTCGAAGCGCTGAAATCGGCGAAGCCCGACCTGAAGCTCGGGCTCATCGGCGCGAAAGTGGCCGTCGACCCGGAGGGCAGCCTGAAGGCGTCGCCTGCGATCGATTTCGTCGCGCGCGAAGAGTTCGATTTCACGGTCAAGGAACTCTCCGAAGGCCGCGACTGGCAAAGCATCGCAGGGGCTTTCCTACCGCAACAAGGACGGGCAGATCGTCCATAACGAAGACCGTCCCATCCTCGAAAATATGGATCTGCTGCCGTTTGTGACGCCGGTCTACAAGCGCGATCTCGATATCCGGAAATACTTCATCGGCTATCTGAAGCACCCCTACCTTTCGCTTTACACTGGCAGGGGCTGCAAGTCGCGCTGCACCTTCTGCCTGTGGCCGCAAACCGTGGGCGGCCATCGCTACCGCACGCGCAGCGTCGGCCATGTGATCGAGGAAATGCGCTGGGCGAAGTCTGCGTTTCCCGAGGTCAAGGAGATCTTCTTCGACGACGACACCTTCACCGACGACCCGGCGCAGGGCCGAAGCCATCGCGCGGGAGCTGGGAAAACTCGAACATCTCCTGGTCCTGCAATGCGAAGGCCAATGTCCCCCGCAAGACGCTGGAGGTGCTGAAGGACAACGGCCTGCGCCTTCTGCTCGTCGGCTATGAGAGCGGCAATCAGCAGATCCTGCACAATATCAAGAAGGGCATGCTGGTGGATGTCGCCCGGCGCTTCACCAAGGACTGCCATGAACTCGGGATCGCGATCCACGGGACATTCATCCTTGGGCTGCCCGGCGAGACGAAAGAGACGATGGAGGAGACGATCCGCTTCGCCCAGGAGATCAATCCGCACACGCTCCAGGTCTCGCTCGCCGCGCCCTATCCCGGCACGCATCTTTACAAGCAGGCCGTAGAGGAAGGCTGGCTCAATGAAGACGATCATTACGTGGATGAAAATGGCGTGCAACTCGCGCCCTTGAGCTACCCGCATCTGAGCCACACCGAGATCTTCAATTCGGTCGAGGATTTCTACAAGCGCTTCTATCTGCGCGCGCCGAAGATCGCTTCCATCGTGTCGGAGATGGTGAGGAGCCCGACGATGATGAAGACGGCGTCTTCGCGAAGGCGTGGAGTTCTTCAACTTCCTCCGCGAGCGGCGGCAGTAACCGGCGCCTGATCCCGGCCGGGCGCCCTCGCGTTCTCCGGCCTTGGGTCGCGAGCAGTCCTCACCTTTTGAAAATCGCTAGTCTGCTAAACCCTCGCGAGCTGAAATGAGATTAGTGCGTTCTCAATGAACGTGGCTGGCGCAAGGACCGGTTTTTAATGGGCCGTGCCGTGCTCGCGGTTGTGTTTCACTATCGTCCAAATGCCATATGTATGATTGTCCACCGAAACGGCCCGGCCTTTGGCCTCTGATTCCCCGAGACAGAAATCGAATAGCCAGAACGGCTAGGCGGCCCTTGTCTGGCTATCACCGGCGGTCTTCAAAAACAGCGCCTGGCTTATCACGGCTTTCACCGTTTCAGCGTTAAAGGGCTTTTCAATCAGAAACGCTGGCTCGGGCTTCTTTCCGCTCAACAGCGTTTCCGGATACACGGTTATGCAGATGACAGGCACCTCCCCGCTGCCCCAGATTTTGTTTACGGCTTCAACGCCGGAGCTGTCATCCGCCACTCGGATATCCCAGAGAATGACCTGGGGCCGGATTTTCTCGGCAAGCGCGAGCGCTTCCGTAGGCGTACGGGCGAATCCGGCCACCCTATGGCCCAAGCTCTTCACCGCTCTTTCAAGATGCAGCGCCGCGATGGCGTTATCCACGATGATGAGCATGTCCACCGGGCCGAGCTGACTTGCGATCTCCTGTTCTGCTGTTTCGATGAGATCGGCGACTTCGTTAGGATTGCATTCCATGACTTGTGCGATCTCGCCAGGATCGAAACCTTCCAGCGTGAGAAGAAGGTATGCCTGTCGGGCCTTTGGCGTCAGCGTTTGCAATCCGCGCAGTGCCTGCGAATCGCTATCATCGAGACTGGGAAAGGAGTTTTTCTCAGTCGAATTCCACATTTTCAAGAAAAGCTGGTGAAACGCAATTTGCGGGTCTGCTCTCAGCGGATAAATTGAAGGCTCTTCGAGAATTGCCTCCAGCAGGGTGATCACTGCCTTGTCGCCCAATTCCTGCGAACCGGTCAATGCCCGCGCAAAGCGCCGCAATGATTGGACATGCGGCGTAATCCACTGAAAAACTGACATAACTAATAGAACCACGCTTACACAAGCATCGGCGGGTTGGCGGACCAAGCAGCAGCGGGGGCACTTCTTGATCCGCCTTACACCTCAACTCTTCCGACGAATTATGGTGCCGCGCCGGAAGCTAGAACCTGACTATGATATATTTATGAAAATTATAAATTTTTGAGCGAAATGCGGTGTGGCATGTCGGGGTGTCGAGTGAGCGAAGCCCCTCCATCTGCATGGAGATGGGGCAAGCAGAACCGGGCGAACGCGGGTGTTTTCAGCTTGGACGCCTTGGCGCCCTTCGAGTGCTGAGCTGGCCTCGGGTAGGAACGGTGGTTCATACCTCAAAAGCGGGCGCTCTCCAAAATAAGCCCGATGTCCGGAACCGGCCGTGGCCGTGGAGGACTTTTCACACAAGCTCGGCCTTTAGCGCGCGTTCAAATCGCATCTATTCGGCGCTGGCATGAACGGGGCAACGCATTTTAAACGCGAGGGAAACCGGAAATCGATCAACTTTTCCGTCCCCACAATAATCGATGCCGATTAAAGGCGGGTTGATCTAGCGCGCCAGAAGTTTGAACACGCGCCGCGGGATGGCGGCCTGCGGGCGTTGAAGCATGTCCGCCCCATAGAACCAAGCAAGCGCGTCCGAGATGCCTTCCTCGTAGGGCCGCGACGTATAGCCCAGCTCCTTCCGCGCCTTGGCGTCGTTAAAGAACATGCATTGCCGCGCCATCTTGAGGCTGTCGCGCGTGGCGAAGGGCTCCTTGCCGGTATACCAGGCGACGCATTCGCTCGCGAAGGCGAACGGGAAGACAAACGGGACGGGCAGCTTGACGAGCGGCGGCTGGCGCCCGACCTGGCGGGCGATTTCGGCAAGCATGTCGCGCAGGCGAATGTTCTGGCCGCCCAGAATATACCGCTCGCCGATAACGCCGTGCTTCAGCGCCGCGAGATGCCCCTGCGCCACGTCGTCGACGTGCACGAGGTTCAGCCCCGTATCGACATAGGCGGGCATGCGGCCCGACGCGCATTCGATGATGATCCGCCCGGTCGGCGTGGGCTTGATGTCGCGCGGGCCGACGGGAGCGGACGGGTTCACGATGACGGCCGGCAGCCCGGCGTTCTCGACAAGCTCGCGAACCGCATCCTCGGCGAGGATCTTGCTGAGCTTGTAGGTATTGAACGCGCTCGCGCCGTCGTTAGAGTGCGTCTCGTCGGCGGGCTCTGAATCCGGAGACTGCGCCAGCGTGCAGACGCTGCTCGTGTAGACGATCTTCTCGACGCCGGCCTTGAGCGCCTCTTCCATCACATTGCGCGTGCCCGAGACGTTCGATTCCATCAGCTCGGACGGGTTTCTCGTCCAGAGCCGGTAATCGGCGGCGGCATGAATAACGTAGCGGACGCCGTCGAGCGCCGCCGCGATGGACGCCCTGTCTTTCAGGTCGCCCTCCGCGATCTCGACCGGCAGGCCCTGAAGATTTCCGCGCGGGCTTGAGGAACGGACCAGAACCCGGACGGTGAAGCCTGCGTTCAGGAAAGCGCGTACGATAGCGGACCCGATAAAGCCGCTTGCGCCGGTGACAAGGACACGATCGCTGTCTTCGTGATTTACAATGGCGTTTCCTGCGATTGAGCTTTCCGGGAACCGCGCCGGACGATCGGCGCCGCTTTACAGCGGACCGAGCGCGGTTTCCTTCTCAGCTCGACGTTGCTTTCCTGGACCGTGGCGGCCAATCGTGGCCACCTTGTGCGGCCCGGAAAACAACGCACATAAATTTTTTTGAAGTTGCAACCTTAGATGGATTTGGGCGCCGAAACGTTCCGCCGGAGCCGCGATTTATGGCGATTTGCGGCACGAATGAATTGCACAAACGCCCATATTGAGAGAAAGATGGGGGCCAAGGCGCGAGAGCGGCAAGGTTTTTCATGGACGTTGAAATCAGGCGCAAGCGCGCGCTTTATCGCGCGCATCATCGCGGCACGAAAGAACTGGATCTCATTCTGGGGCGTTATGCGAAAGAGTGCGTTCCAGGCATGGGGGAGGCTCAGCTTGCGGCCTTCGAGCGGTTTCTTTCCTTGCAGGACCCCGATATCGATCAATGGATTCGAGGGAAGGAAGCTCCGGCTGACGTGGCAGGTGTGATTGATGGCATCCGGTCTTTTTATGCACTGAAAGGTTAGCCTGCCGGTCCGGCTGGCGGATATGACTTGAGCGTAAATCATTATGGCGAGCGAAGCACACAGCCTCGATAAAAAGGCGGCCGGGCAGGCGAAGCCGGGAGCGCCCACGGCGCTCGACAAGCTTGCCGGCGGCGAAGGCGCTATCGTGGCTGCGGGCGTGCCCGAAGGCTACGACGCTTTTCTGCTCGCCGCCATCGCTCGCAGGCTGCCCGCCGATACAGGGTTCCAGCAAGCGGTCCTGCACATCGCCCGGGACGGCCAGCGGCTCGCGGCGATCCGCAGCCAGCTGGAATTCTTTGCGCCAAACGCGGAGGTCATGGCTTTTCCCGCGTGGGACTGCGTCCCCTACGATCGCGTTTCCCCGGACAGCGACATCGAAGCGCGCCGCATCGCGACGCTCGCGCGCCTGGCCCACGCGAAAGGCGGCAAGCCCGCCATCATCGTGCTGACCACGGTGAACGCCACGCTTCAGCGCGTTCCCCCGCTCGACTGGCTGAAAAAGGCGGCGGCGCGGCTTTCGGCAGGCGCAAGAATCGGCATGGATCAGGTCGCGCAGCGGCTGGAGTCGTCAGGCTTCTATCGCACGGGGACCGTGATGGAGCCGGGCGAGTATGCGGTGCGAGGCGGCATTCTCGACCTCTACGCGCCGGGGCACGCGCGTCCGGCGCGTCTCGACTTCTTCGGCGACACGCTCGAAAGCATCCGGCAGTTCGATCCGGTTACCCAGCGCACGCAAGCCGCGCGCGAGCACATCACGCTTCTGCCCATCAGCGAGGCGCCGCGGGACGAGGCGGCGATCAGACGCTTCCGGCAACGCTATGTGGAGCTGTTCGGCCCGGCCAAGAGCGACGACGCGCTTTACGAAGCCGTCTCGCAGGGCAGCCGCTACCCCGGCATGGAACATTGGCTGCCGCTTTTTCACGAGCGCATGGACACGCTGTTCGACTACCTGCCGAACTCGGTCGTCACGATCGACCATCTTGGCGCCGACGCGAAATCGCGGCGCATGGAAACCATTGCCGATCATTACGAGGCCCGCAAGGAGGGGCTTGAGCAGAGATCGTTCGGCGCGCCGCCCTACAAGCCGCTGCCGCCCGAGGCGCTGTATCTGATGGGGAACGAGTGGCAGGAGCGCCTGGACGCGCACAAGCTGCGGCTGTTCACGCCCTTTCCGCAGCCGGAGTCGCGCGGCCTCATCCAGATCGACTTCAAGGGCAAGCAGGGCCGCGGCTTCGCCATCGAGCGCGCGGAGTTGCCGGACAAGCTCATCCCGGCCGTGGTCGAGCATATTCGCATGCTCCAGGGCCTGGGGAAGCGAACCGTCATCGCATGCTGGACGAACGGCGCGCGGGAGCGCCTCGGCGCGATGATCGGGGCGCATAACTCGGTCCGCATCGAGAAGGTCGCCAATATCGCGGAAGCTCGCAAGGCCGATAAGACCGCGGTCAGCTTCGGGCTGCTCGGCATCGAAAGCGGCTTCGAGACGCCCGACCTCGCCGTCATCGCCGAGCAGGACATTCTCGGCGACAGGCTCATCCGCCGCCGGAAGGCGAAGAAGGCGAGCGACGTATTGGTCGAGGCTTCGAGCCTCGCGCCGGGCGATCTCATGGTCCACGCCGATCACGGCATCGGGCGCTTCATCGGCCTGAAAACCATCGACGCAGCCGGCGCGCCCCACGACTGCGTGGAGCTCGAATATGCGGGCGGCGACAAGCTTTTCCTGCCCATCGAGAACATGGAGCTTCTCACGCGCTACGGCTCCGACGAGGCGGGCGCAAATCTCGACAAGCTCGGCGGCGCGTCGTGGCAGGGACGGAAAGCGCGCCTCAAGAAGCGCATCCGCGAGATGGCCGAGGAACTGATCAAGATCGCGGCGGCGCGCGAGACGAGGCCCGCGCCCGTCTTCGTGGCGCCCGAGGGCGCTTACAACGAGTTCGTCACGCGCTTTCCCTACGAGGAGACGGACGATCAGCTCGCCAGCATCGACGCCGTCACCGAAGATCTCGCCAAGGGCAAGCCGATGGACCGGCTCATTTGCGGCGACGTCGGCTTCGGAAAGACGGAGGTGGCGCTGCGGGCCGCGTTCCTCGCGGTGATGGAGGGCAAGCAGGTCGCTGTTGTCGTCCCGACGACGCTGCTTGCGCGCCAGCACTACCAGACCTTCTCCGAGCGCTTCCGCGGCTTCCCCGTGAACATCGCGCGCGCATCCCGGCTCGTTCCCGCGAAAGAGCTGGCGCAGGTGCGCGAGGGCCTGAAAAGCGGGCAGGTGGACATCGTGGTGGGCACGCACGCCCTGCTCGCCAAGAGCATCGCGTTCAAGGATCTCGGCCTTCTCATCATCGACGAGGAGCAGCATTTCGGCGTGGGGCACAAGGAGCGGCTGAAAGCCTTGCGCGAAGAGGTGCATGTGCTGACGCTGACCGCGACGCCGATCCCGCGCACGCTGCAACTCGCGCTGACTGGCGTGCGCGAAATGTCGGTCATCGCCACGCCGCCCGTGGACCGGCTCGCCGTGCGCACTTTCATCACGCCGTTCGATCCCGTCACGCTTGCGCGAGGCGCTGCTGCGCGAGCGCTATCGCGGCGGCCAGAGCTTCTATGTGGTGCCGCGCATCTCAGACCTTGAGGAGGTGGCCGCATTCCTCCACGAGCAGGTTCCCGAGGTGCGCTTCATGACGGCGCACGGCCAGATCGGCGCGACCCAGCTCGAAGACATCATGTCCGCCTTCTACGACAAGCAGTTCGACGTGCTGCTCTCGACGACCATCGTGGAATCGGGCCTCGACATTCCGAACGCGAACACGCTGATCGTGCATCGCGCGGACATGTTCGGCCTCGCCCAGCTCTATCAGCTTCGCGGGCGCGTGGGCCGTTCCAAGACGCGCGCCTACGCCATGTTCACCATCCCGCCGAACGGCAAGATCACGGCGCAGGCGGAGAAGCGGCTCAAGGTGCTGCATTCGCTCGACAGCCTCGGCGCCGGCTTCATTCTTGCGAGCCACGACCTCGACTTGCGCGGCGCGGGCAATCTGCTCGGCGAGGAGCAGTCGGGCCATATCAAGGAGGTCGGCTACGAGCTTTATCAGTCCATGCTGGAAGAGGCCGTCCATGCACTGAAAGAGCGGGGCGACGGCGCCGAGCAGGAAGAGCAGTGGTCGCCGCTCATCAATATCGGCCTGCCGGTGCTGCTGCCGGAAGCCTATGTGCCGGATTTGCAGGTGCGGCTTGGCCTTTATCGCCGCCTCTCAGGGCTGCATGAAAGCTCGGATCTCGAAAACTTCTCGGCGGAGCTCGCCGATCGCTTCGGGCCGCTGCCCGAGGAGGTGAAGCATCTGCTCACGGTTGTGCAGATAAAGAATTATTGCCGCCGCGCCGGGATCGCCCAGGTGGACGCCGGGCCGAAGGGCGCGCTGATCTCCTTCCGCCACAAGAAGTTCGCCAACCCGCAGGGGCTGGTGAAGTTCATGCACGACAACGGGGCGGCGGTGAAGCTGCAGCCGGATCATCGGCTTGTGTTCAAGGCGGACTGGGAGGATGGCGTCGAGCGGCTGCGCGGCGCCCGCGCTCTTGTCCGCGAGCTTGCCGACATCGCAACTCGGAAAGAGCCCGCCTTGCCGCCCGCAGCGAGCGGAGAGGCCATGCCGCGGCTCAATATCGGCAAGCCCAAAGCGCCGCCGCCCGCGCCAGCGAAGCCGCAGCAGAAGGCGCCCGCCGCGAAATTTCCGCCGAAGCCCTTCCCGAAGGGCAAACCGCGGTTTCATTAAAGCGATCGAGGGTGTGCGCCCTCACCGTGGGCCCCCCCCTGGGGGGTCGAGGGTGTTCGCAACCTGCATGGCGAGATTTTGCCCGCTCTGTTCGGCGAAAGCTGAAATGATTGGCTTCGGCACATGAACACGCCGCCGAAAGCGCCAGCCGCTAAAACGCGCTGAAGCCCTCAAGATAAGCCGCGGTTTCATTGATTTTTGCGAGTTGGCAAGCTCGAAATTCGAGGATCGCCATTTCGAACTACGTCCCAGTGTCATGCAATCAGAGACAGAATATTGCAGCAAATTATTGCGTGGGTTGTATTTTGGAGGCGATTCGATACAAAACCGCCTCAATACTCAGCGGGGAATCACAAAGCGGCCTCAAAATCGGCGAACGACGGGCACTACTCTAGGCTGCCAGGAAAGGTTTGTGTGCCACGAGGAATGAAAACTATGAAGAAACTTGCAACGGTATCGTTAATTTGCGTCGCAGCTTCAATTGCCGGCTTTCAGTCAACTGCTGTTCTCGCGCAAGATGCGGAGCATCCCCGTATTAATGAGGTCCAGGGCCGGATCGACAATCAGGAACGGCGCGTCGATCAAGGCATCAACAGCGGCAAGTTAACCCCGGGCGAGGCCGCGCGCGATACGCGCCGCGATGCACGCGTCGAACGCCAGCTCAAGCGCGATGAGGCGAAGCATAACGGCCATATCACGAAGGCGGAGCAGGCGAAGTTGAACCGCGAACTGAATCACAATAGCCAGGCCATTCATCGCCAGAAGAATCAGTAATAAAAGCAGGCTTGCAGCGGCGGCGCGGCGGGGTCGGCTTTTCGAGCGCGCCTGCCCTGCCGCGAAGCTCCGTACTTGATCCTCGGATCGAGTTCGAGCACATTCGCGGCCATCCAGCAAAAACACTCACATTTTCAATAGCCCCTCCGGGCCCGGCCATGACAGCCTGGCTCCTCGTCTTCTCGATGTCACAGGGGCCGCTCAGAATACGAGTTCGGGCGGCAGGCAGACGAACAAGAGTGGCGGAGAGGATGAGATGGAGGTTTGGAATGGACGATAATGACACCTCGAAACTCGACGAAATGCAAAACGCCTACAAGGCGGCGGTAGAGAAGTGGATCGCCGCGATCAAGGAAGAAGAGGCGCTTGTGTCGGTCACCCCCCATTCGGTCGCCGAAGTCGACAAATGGGAGGCAGCGCACTTCAAGGAAGAAGAGATTCGCTCCGAAGTGAAGGCGGCGAAGAGGGCTTACGAAGACGCGTTGCGCGAAAAGTTTTTTGGCTTCTAGCAGGACGCTGAAAAACCATGCGGCCCATGGTTCGACAAGCTCACCATCAGGTCCATGCCGTTGATATAGCTGGACCTTATCCTGAGCTTGTCGAAGGATGAAGCAAGGATTTCCGGCTTTTTCAGCATCCTGCTAGAGTGCGTCCGGAAAAGCGCGAAGCGGTTTTCCGATCAGACGCACGATAAAACAAAAGCTTAGAGCCCGCTTTTTTTTCCATCAAAAGCGGATAGGCTCTAGGCCTGCCGCTGAGCGTTCGATGAAGCGATTTTGCATGAGACGCCAAATGGTTGTCTCAAAGCCCCGCGGGATAAGTCGCCAACTCGAAGCGCCCCAGCATGGAGTGCTAGCCCGACAGCCCGCCCGCAAGCGAAGGCGCGGCAAGCGGGCTGAACCCGTAATGCTTCAGCCAGCGCAGGTCGCCGCCGAAGAACGCGCGCAGATCGGGCATGCCGTATTTCAGCATGGCGATGCGGTCGATGCCCATGCCGAAGGCGAAGCCCTGCCACTCCTCGGGGTCGATGCCGCAGGCGGCGAGCACGTTCGGATGCACCATGCCGCAGCCCAGGATTTCGAGCCAATCGCTGCCCTCGCCGATCTTCAGTTCCGGCCCGGAGCGGTCGCACTGGATGTCCACCTCGGCGCTCGGCTCCGTGAAGGGGAAGTGCGACATGCGAAAGCGCATTTTCACCTCGCTCACCTCGAAGAACGCCTTGCAGGCCTCCTCGAGCGTCCACTTCAGATGGCCCATATGCGTGCCGCGGTCGATGACGAGACCCTCGATCTGGTGGAACATGGGCGTGTGCGTCTGGTCCGAGTCCATGCGGTAGACGCGGCCCGGCGCGATGATGCGGATGGGCGGCTTCTGCGCGAGCATGGTGCGCACCTGCACGGGCGAAGTGTGCGTGCGAAGAAGCAGCCGTTCGCCGTCCGCGTTCGGGGAGAAGAAGAAGGTGTCGTGCGCCTCGCGCGCCGGGTGGCCGACGGGGAAGTTGAGCCGCGTGAAGTTGTTGTCGTCGGTCTCGATATCCGGCCCTTCCGCGACCGAGAAGCCCATATCGGCGAAGATCAGCATCAGCTCTTCCCAGACGCGGCTGATGGGATGGATGCGGCCCTCGGCGGCTGGGTTCGCGCGGACAGGCAGGGTGACGTCGACGCGGTCCGTGGCGAGCTTCTCCGCAAGCGCCGCCGCTTCCAGCTCGCTTTTGCGGGTTTCGAGGGCCGCCGCGACGCGGTCCCTGACGGCATTGACGGCCGCCCCGAAGCTGCGGCGCTGCTCGGGCGGCATCGTGCCGAGTTGCTTCATCAGCTCCGAGACTTCGCCCTTCTTGCCGAGCGCGGAAACGCGGATCGCCTCCAGCGCGGCGAGGTCTTGCGCGGCGGCGATGGTCGCCAGCAACCGCTTCGTCAACGCTTCGAGATCGTGAGACTGTTCGGCTACGGCGTCCATGGGGCTTCTCTTGTGCAGGATTTGCCGAAGGCCTGCCATTTTTGGCGGAGTGGGTCAAGCGCTGGAATGCGAGCGTCCGCTGCGGATGCGCGCCGGGGGAGAAATAATACAGATCAACCTGCCGCGGTAAGCTAGGGGAAAGTCGGCCTGGCTGGTTGTCTATCGGACGATTTGCGAAAATCGCCGGCCGCCTGAAATACGCGGGCCGGTAAAAGCGAAGCTTCGGAGCAGGTCCGCCGCTCAGTTCGGCAGCGTCGAGGAGGGCGCCGTCTTGCCCTCCTTCTCCGAGATCAGCTTCAGCACGTAAGCGATTTCGTCCCTGGCGTCCCGCGTCGCGCGGCGGTCATCCTTGGGGATCTCCTCAGCGATCCTTAGGAGGACGTTCGCGAGCGCGAGCAGCTCAGAAACTGTAAGCTCCGTCAGTCTCATGCAGGACGTAACTCCGCGGGCAGGGCGTCGCGCGCCTTGCCGACAAGCGCGCCGAAACCGCTGGGATCGGTGATGGCGAGGTCCGACAGCACCTTGCGGTCGATCAGGATGCCCGCCTTGTTGAGGCCGTCGATGAAGCGGCCATAGGTCAGGCCATGCTCGCGAACGGCGGCGTTGATGCGCTGGATCCACAGAGAGCGGAAATTGCGCTTCTTCGTGCGGCGGTCGCGATAAGCGTACTGGCCCGCCTTCTCGACGGCCTGCCGCGCGATGCGGATCGTATTCTTGCGGCGGCCGTAGTAGCCTTTGGCCTGCTCTAGAACCGCCTTATGACGGGCGTGGGAGGTTACGCCTCTCTTCACACGTGACATTGGTTATCTCCAAGCTCAAGCTTTATTATCTTTGCGCGATCAGTCAAGCCCATAAGGGGAAAATTTCTTGATGATGTTCGCGTCGCCGGGTTCGAGCACGGTCGAGCCGCGCGCGTTCCGGATGAACTTGGGGGTCCGCTTGATCATGCCGTGGCGCTTCCCGGCCTGTCCGGCCACGACCTTGCCGGTGCCGGTGATCTTGAAGCGCTTTTTCACGCCGCTTTTCGTCTTCATCTTGGGCATTTTGCTTCCTTTCGTTTGTGTCTCTCTCGCAAATGGCGATACGCGCGTTTGAACGCCGCCAAGCCATCCGCTTTCATGGAGAAGCTTCAAAGCCGCCACGGCATGCCCTTATGCGCCGGGCGGCTCACGAGGCGCGACAATAAGCTGAGCTTTCAAAAGACGCAACGGGTTTTGCGAGGCCGTCCCGCCGTCATCCCGGAGGCCGGGGCTCTCAATCGCCGCGCCGTTTGACGAGGTCCCGGATCGCCGCAAGCGGCTTCCGCGACGACGATTAAAGGCCACAACCGTCATGGCCGGGCTTGACCCGGCCATCCATAAAGCAAATGCTCTGCTGGGGTTTTCTGGATGGCCGCATCAAGTGCGGCCATGACACAATCAAGGCATGGCGAAAGGAATGTCGCGCGCCTCCTTCGGCTTGAGGTCCACCGGATGCTGCAAGCCGCCGGTCAGCTCCTTCACGCGCCTCTTCACATAAAGGTTCAGCTCGTCGATGGTGACGATGCCGGGGTCGTAGTGGTGGCCCTTGCCCGCCATGCCTTCGAGCAGCGCCATGGTGAACGCGCCGTGCTGCCACTCTCACGCTTTCCAGGCTCGAGTTCGGAGCCCGTCGAACTCGCCAGCACGATGGCGTTGGCGGAGCCTGCGATCTCGTTGATGAGCTTGTTGTAGTCGAGCGCGCGGAACGACACGCCGGAAGCCTTGCCCGCATGGCAGGTGTCGAAGAAGAACAGCGCGTTGCCCGCGAGCTGTTTCAGCGTGTGGCTGATCTCGGTGTCGGGCACCGAGCTGCCGCGCGTCGGCAACGGCATGCCCGCGACCGTTTCGATGCGCGCGTTGTAGGGGATATAGAAATAGTCGCCGCTGGGGATGGTGACGCCGTGGCCCGCCAGAAACACGACGCCGACATCGCCCTGGCTTACCTGCCGCTGCAGCCATGTCAGGCCGTCGAGGATCGCGCCGTTGTCGGCGTCCTCGTCGGCAAGCAGCTTCACCTCCACCTTGCGATAGAGGCGGCCCTGCTGGCCCTGAAGCGCGGCGGCGAAGTCGCGCGCGTCTTTCGCGGCCCAGGCAAGCGCGGGGATGCTCGCATCCTTGAACTTGCTCACGCCGACGACAAGGGCATAGAGCGAGACCGTGGACGCATTTTGCGCGGCGGCGCTCGCGGCCGGTTGCGGCGCGCCCGTGAACTTGAGGCGGATGCTGGCGGGCGTGCTTTCGAGGCCGCCCGCGCGGGCGACAAGCGAGAGCGTGAGGTCGCGTTGCGGCAGGCCGGTCAGCTTCATGCGGGCCGTGGCTTCGCTCCTGAGATGCGAGCGGCATGGCTCCGCCGGTCGACGCGCCGGGAAGCGGGCGGCCATCCACCAGCGCGCGCCACCTCCGTGACGGCCAGGCCGGAGGGCGAGCGCAGGCTGTAGCTCGATGGCGAGGCTGTCGCTTGCGAACGCGGCCCCTTCGTTCGGCGAGAGGATCGTCATCGACCGGCGGCAGCTTGCTGGCGATGTCCTCCGCCTGCCTTGTGTTCGCGAGCCGGTTCGCCTCGGCGATGGCCTTGTCCTCGTCGAGATCGTCGAGCACGCGCTTGACGATGTCCGGCCGGTTGAACTGGTCGCGGAAGCGCGAGGCGGGATAGAAATCGGGCGCGTGGTCCCAGTCGCGGTTCACATGCCAGCCGATGAGGTCTTCCGCGCCGGGCGAGGCGGCGTAATAGCCCTTCGGCGTCCAGGCGACGTAGCGCTTGTCCTTGGCGTGCACGAACAGCGCGAGCAGTTCCTTGCCGTCGGACAGGCGATGCCAGCGGATGGTGCCGTCGCCATAGGCGGCCACGACGAGCCTGCCGTCGCCGCTGATGTTTACGCCCCAGGCGACGCCGGGGATTGGCTTCTGCCAAAGCTCACCGCCATTGGCGCGATAGGCGCGCAGCGACCACTCCGCGCCGAGCACGAAGCGCGAGGCGTCCGGCGCGATGGCGAGCGCGCGCGATACTTTCGTAAGCCTCAAGCACGATGGGCTTGCCGTTCAGCTTTGGCGCAGTGTTGTTTTTCCAATCGCTGACGGCAAGGCCCGAAATCTTGGGCTCCGCGAGCTCAGCCACGGCTTGCGCTGCATCCGTGAGGCGGAAGGCCGCCAGATCGAACAGGACTGGCCGCTCGTCCCAACGCCCAAGCCGAACCGCACACGCTTTCCATCGGCGGCAAAGCTGAAGGCTTCGCCTAGCTTGTCGCGCATGTCGGCGGTGACGCCTTCTTGCCAGACGCGCTTAGCGCCATCCGCGGCGATCAGGCCGAAGGCGGGATCGGCTGCCCCCGCCGCGATGCCATCGCCACAAGGCAGAAGCTGCATGATGGTGTTTTGCGACAGCGGCGCTTGACTGCGCTTGCCCCGGCCTTCGTCCTGCCAGATGAAAACAGGCTGACGCCTCTGCGTTGCTGTACATGCCGCCCGCATAAAGCCGCGCGCCATCGGCGGACCAAGCGACGCTGCCGATATTGCCGCCGCTCGATGCCGCTTGTACCGGCGGCGTAAAGCCGCTTCAGCGTGCGCGCATCGTAAACCTCGACCGCCGTTGTGTCGTTGAAGCCGATGGCGAGCTTGCCGCCTTGCGGGTGCACCGCGATGCTATAAGGTTCCTTGCCGCCTTGCGTCGTGGCCTTCGCTTCGAGCCGCCCATCCGCGCCATAGCGGCGGATCTGCCCGTCATAGGCCACGGTATAGAGCCGGTTCGCGCTATCGAAAGCCGCGCCATAGCTGTCCTTGCCGCCATAGTCCTTGTCCTCGGCGAGAAGCCGCCAGCCCGCCGTCTCCCACAGCCGCATGCCTTCCCCGCCGCCAAGCGTCGCGGCGAGGCGGCTGCCATCGGGCGAGAAGGCGAGATGGTAGATAACATTGCCGAGGCGGCCGAGGCGCGTCACGAGCCGCCCCGTGGCGGCTTCGAAGATGTAAATGCCGACTTCTTGCCGCTGCAGCGCGTACGCATCCCAGCCGCCCGCCGCAACCCATTTGCCATCCGGCGACAGCGCCACGGCATAGACCTTGCCGTCATTCCCCTCGCCGATGGGCACGCGCAAGCGTCCGCAGCAGTTCCGGGCTTCCGCGCCCGCCTTCCGGCAGCGCCCAGAGCCGCGCCGTCTTGTCCTCCGAGCCCGTCACCATCAGCGTGCAGGCCGCATCCACGCCGATGCGCCAGATCCTCGCCGTATGCATGCCCGGCTCGATGCGCAGCATCGGCCGCTGATCCGGCAAATCCTCCGCCCGCGCCGCGCCCGCCAGCGCCAAACCCAAAAATATCGCCGCCAAAATCCGCATGAAACATCCCCCGCGCTAGAAAAACGCCCCGGTACGAAAGCGCTGTTTCCCATG
This sequence comes from uncultured Alphaproteobacteria bacterium, assembly GCA_963727795.1. Classification (GTDB taxonomy): domain Bacteria; phylum Pseudomonadota; class Alphaproteobacteria; order Rhizobiales; family Rhodomicrobiaceae; genus Rhodomicrobium. The sequence goes on along the minus strand of CAVSHC010000016.1, from coordinate 28,274 downwards.
GTTCGACAAGCTCACCACGAGGGTCATCCGCAGCCTTACCCTGAGCCTGTCGAAGGGTGGGCTTCCTCTCGGCAGGCTCACTTTGAGGCGAGCCATTGATAACACGCGCTCACCCTTTAAACTAAAAGAAAGGATGGAGCTTGTCGAAGGATGGAGCTAAGCCTCCGCCTTTCTTCCCGTAAGCCGCGCGCGATTTTCGTACAGCCGTCGCATGATTAATATCGGGATGGTTAGCGGCGCCGCGAAGGTATTTTCTTCCCGCCAGGATTCGGGCCCGAACAGGCCCCAAAATGCAGGCGGCGAATCCGGTCCGCGCGGGAAAAATCGTCTAAGGCACTGAAAAGGTGGGGCTTTTCGCTTCGATTGCAAAAGTTAAAAGTGCGTTTTTTTGTAGGGCGAAAATCCGTTAAATATAGATAATTGCGCGCGTTAACCGGAATATGTAACCTTAGATTGTAAATCGCGGTATTTGCAATCGCGCCGCCATTTTTGGCTTTGGTGGAATTTCTTTCGTAAAATCAGCACCTTAGCTGACGATTAAAGCTTTGGCAAGGCGCTTTCGTTTACGCTGTCAACATTGAAATCGAGGCGCCTCGCTCTCACCGCCCGGAACGAGGCGCCAGCCGCCGAGGTTAATGCGCGTTAGGAAAATGGCCCTTGCTCATCCTTCGACGCCTTCATGGTTCGGCGGCTCTGTCTTAATCTCGTCGCGAATTTTATCTTTACGATGCGGGAGCGCAGCGCGAAAACTCCGCGCGGCTCCCCCCCTTTCTGAAGGACGCGCTTCCATGGCCCATTTCTACAACGCGCTGATGTTCGTGGGCTTGTTCGTGGCTCTCAAGGCATGCGAGATGGCCGCGAGCTTCGCCTACACCACCTACAAATCGCTGTTCTTCCACAAGACCTGGGCGCACGCCTTCAATCCGGGGCTCAGCGAGCGGCTGAACCGGGGTCTCCGGGGCGACATCACCTATTACGCCGCAGGGATCATCATCGCGCTTTTCGCGAGCAAAATCAGGGCGCTGTTCTAGGCGGAGTTTGCGGGGCGCGCCACAAGACGCTCAAAAAAACAAGCTCGCCAAGGCGAGCTTGCGTGGCAGAGGGCAGGGTGAGGGGCTGCATGGCCGCTTCAAGTCTAAGCCTACGAACCGGCGCCAGCGGCAATTGTCTAATCAATCTGCTCGTAGCCCTTTTTGCCCCAGCGATAAAAGACATAGGGCGGAAGGTTTGGATCGCCTTTGCCGTCGAACCTGAACTTGCCAAGCGCCGTGTCGAATTCGCTCGAATTCAGCGCATCGGACACCTTGGCTCCATCTGTTGTGGCCGCCTTTTCGGCGGCCTGCGCCCAGGTCTGGATCGCGGCATAGGCATAGACGACGTAGCCTTCGGGGTTGACGCCTTTCTTCTCCAAAGCAGCGACCACGTCTTTCGCGGCGGGATTTTTGCGCGGGTCGGGCGAGAACGTCATCATCGTGCCTTCCACATCGTCGCCCGCGATGGCGCCAAGCTCGCTCGACACAAGCGCGTCGCCGCCGACGAGAATCGTCTTCATACCCTGGGCGCGCATCTGCCGGATGATGAGACCGGCCTCGGTGTGATAGCCGCCCAGGAAAACCACATCGATCCCGTTCTGCTTCAGCCTCGTGACGACGGCGGTGTAATCTTTCTCGCCCGGCGTGATCGCCTCAAAGAAGACCTCGTTTTTCCCGGCCGCGTTCAAGGTCTTCTTGGTCTGGTTGGCGAGGCCCTGCCCATAGGCGGTCTTGTCGTGAAGGATCGCGATCTTCTTGTCCTTGAATTCCTTCGCCAGATAGGCGCCCGCCACCCCGCCTTGCTGATCGTCGCGCCCGCAGACGCGATAGGAGAAAGGCCCGGGGCGTTTGTCGGTGTAATCCGGGTTTGTGGAGCCGGGCGAGATCTCGGATGACGCCCTGCTCATTATAAACGGACGAAGCCGGGATCGAGGAACTGGAACAGAAGTGGCCGGCCACCAGCACGGCGCCGGCTGCGGAAAGCTGCTCCGCCACCGCGCGCGCCTGCTTCGGATCGCACTGGTCGTCGCCTTGCTGCAATTGCAGCTTCTTGCCGAGAACGCCTCCCTTGGCGTTGATGTCGGCGACCGCCGCGCTGGCCCCGGCCAGGAACTGCGCGCCGAAGGTGGCCTCCTTGCCCGTCATCGGGCCTGCGACCGCGACGACGATGTCCGATTGGGCGGCGGCCGGCGCGGCGAACGCGGCTGCAAGGGCTAAAACTGCTGGAATGACACGCATCATTATTCTCATTTTTTATCCATAGGCGTTCAGGAACTTAGCGGGTTAGAGCCTGTCCCGCCCGATTGCGGCTCTTCGGTGGCGTCGTCACGCAATCTCCAGCTTAGCGGGCTCGTCTGAACGGTGAGCCACCCATACTGGCGAAGCATTTGTATCGTTCGCTGTCTCTTGAAACCGAGGGCGGCGAACAAAAGCAGAATTGCTGCATCGCTCAGGGTATAGTGCACCGAGAAAAGAGACCCTTGCGCCTCGCGCCAGCTTTCGAGGGTGGCGCCGGCAAACAGGCCCCAGTGCAGAAACCGCACGGCCGCCGCCAGCGCGAGCACCTGGACCGCCGCCTGCCAGAACGGGTTCCAGCTCTTGGCCGCCGCGCGCCCGATCATGTAGGCCGCCCCGCCGCCCGCGATCACGGTGACGAACAGGAAGGCCCAGATGGACTTTTCGTAGATCACGCCCATGGTTCATTCCACCGTCATGGCCGCACTTGATGCGGCCATCCAGAGCAACGAACGAGACGGCAACGGCTTTGTGGATGGCCGGGTTAAGCCCGGCCATGACGAAAAGAGACGGCCATCCATAGATAAAGGCCGCCACCCCTCATCCTGTCCTTCTCCCCATGGGAGAAGGCACGCCGTTTCTCCCTCTCCCAGGGAGAGAGGGCCGGGGAGAGGGGCATCAGGCTTCTCAAACATGGGCGCCGCCTTCCAGATAGGCCGCCTTGATTTCCTCGCGGTTCAAGAGATCCGCCGCCTTTCCGGACAAGGTGATCTTGCCGTTGACCATGACATAGCCGCGATGGGCGAGCTTCAGCGCGTGATAGGCGTTCTGCTCGACGAGAAACACGGTCAGCCCGCGCTTTTCGTTCAGCTCCCGGATCACGCTGAAGATCTGGCGCACGATCAGCGGCGCAAGGCCGAGCGACGGCTCGTCGAGGAGCAGAAGCTTCGGCCGCCCCATGAGCGCGCGAGCGATAGAGAGCATTTGCTGTTCGCCGCCGGAAAGCGTGCCGCCGCGCTGCGCCTGCCGCTTCTTCAGAATGGGAAACAGCTCGAAGACCGTTGCGAGGTCTTCCTGCAGCGCCGCGCCATCCTCCGGGGCCAGCAGCGCGCCCATGAGAAGGTTCTCATGCACGGTCATGCGCGGGAAGATGCGGCGTCCCTCCGGCGATTGCGCGATGGAGAGCCGCATGATCTCGTGTGTGGGCAGCTTTGCGATGCTGCGGCCGTCGAAAACGATCTGGCCGGTCCTCGCGCGCGGCTCGCCGCAGACCGTCATCATGAGCGTTGTCTTGCCCGCGCCGTTGGAGCCGATCAGCGTGACGATCTCGCCCTCGAAGACGTCGAGATCGACGCCTTTCAACGCGCAAATGTTGCCGTAGTAGGTCTCGACGCCGCGGATGGACAGGAGCGGTTTCATAGTTCAGCCTCCGCCTCTTCCACTTCTTCATCCTCGACGCCGAGATAGGCGGCGATGACCTTCGGATCGGAGCGGATCTCCGCGGGCGTTCCCTCGGCGATCTTGCGGCCGTAATCGAGCACGGCGATGCGGTCGGAGATGCCCATCACCACGCCCATGTCGTGCTCGATGAGAAGGATCGACAGGGCATGCTCTTCGCGAATTCTGAGGAGAAGAGCGTTCAGTTCGGCGGACTCGCGCGGGTTCAGGCCCGCGGCCGGCTCGTCGAGGCAAAGCAGCACCGGCTCGGTGCACATGGCGCGCGCGATTTCGAGCCGTCTCTGCGCGCCATAGGGAAGATCGCCCGCGGGATTGTTGGCGCGATCGAGGAGCCCGATCTGGCGAAGCCAATAGGCCGAGCGCTCGATCGCCTCCTTCTCCGCGCGTTTATAGCTTGCGAGACCCAGAAGGCCGCCGATGGTGTAGCCGGACGCGGCGTTCAAAGCGTTATGCTGGGCGACGAGCAGGTTTTCGAGCACGGTCATCCCTGCGAACAGCCGGATGTTCTGGAACGTGCGCGCGACATGCGCCGTTCGCGCGATCTCGAAGCCCGGCATGCGCTCAAGGAGAAACAGTGCGCCGCCTGGCGTGGCGCGCTGCTGTTTGCCCTTGGCCGTGACCTCCGGCAGCGCCTCGAAGGCCGCGCTGCTCCCATGCGCGAGCGCAATGCGGCCCTCGGTAGGCTTATAAAACCCCGTGATGCAGTTGAAGACAGTGGTCTTTCCCGCGCCGTTCGGGCCGATGATCGCGGTGATGTCGCCGCGCCGCGCCGAGAACGAGAGCCCGTCCACGGCGAGGAGGCCGCCGAAGCGCATGGTGAGATTTTCCACCCGCAGGATTTCGCCTCTTTCCGCTGGCGCGCCCCCGCTCATAAGCCGCGCCCTGCCTTGACCAGGTTCGCGGACAGTAGGGCGGTCGGCGTCCGCTCCGCCATGAGCCCGCGCCGCCGCCAGATCATGACGAGCACCATCGCGAGCCCGAAAATCAGCATGCGGTAGTCCTGCAACTCGCGAAAGCGCTCGGAGCCGCCCACAAGCACCACAGCGGCGATGACCACGCCGAGCTGGCTGCCGAGGCCGCCGAGCACCACAATGGCGAGAACCAGCGCCGATTCCATGAATGTGAAGGATTCGGGGCTGATGAAGCCTTGCCGCGCGGCGAAGAACGCTCCCGCGAAGCCTCCGAACATCGAGCCGATGGCGAATGCGGTGAGCTTCGTGATGACGGTGTTGATGCCGACCGAGCGGCAGGCGATTTCATCCTCGCGCAAGGCCTCCCAGGCCCGCCCGATGGGCAGGCGGCGAAGGCGCAGCGTCACGAAGTTGGTGATGAGCGCCAGACCGAGGATGATGTAATAAAGGAAGACGATGCGATAGACGGGATTGAAGCCCAGCCCGAAAAACTCGTGGAAACTCGGATGACCCGTCTTGTCAAACGACAGGCCGAAGAAGGTAGGCTTCGGAATGCGGTTGATGCCGTTTGCCCCGCCTGTCAGGCTTTGCCAGTTGAGGATGACGATGCGGATGATCTCGCCGAAGGCCAGCGTCACGATGGCGAGGTAGTCGCCCCGCAGGCGAAGCACAGGAAAGGCGAGCGTAACGCCAAAGAGCGCCGCCAAAAGACCTGCAAGGGGCAGGCACACCCAGAACGACCAGCCGAACTCAGTCGAGATCAGCGCGCAGGCATAGGCCCCGACTGCGTAGAAGGCCGCGTAGCCAAGATTGAGCAACCCCGCGAGGCCCACGACCACGTTCAGGCCCCAGCCAAGCATGATGTAGATCAGGATCTGGGTCGCGGTGTCGATGGCGTAGCGCTGCGAGGGGCCGGTGATGAGGAAAGGCAGAAGCACGGCGATCACGAGAAGCGCAGCCGGGAACTCCTCGGAGAACCTGGAGACAAGCCGCTCCGAGACGCCGCCGATGTCTTTGCGTAAGGCGGCGAGCGCCACGCGAACGAGCCGGACGAGGCCCATGGCCGCCACGACGACAAAACCGCCGATGCACGCAAAGGTGATCAGATCGACCGTCGAGCCGAGCGCCCAGGAATAGCCGGCGGCCCAGGCGATGAGGCTCGACCGCAGGCCGGAAAATAGAAAGAGAACGAGGCCAGCCGCAAGGCCGGCGACCGCGGCGGCCACCGCCACGGGCTTCGCGGCTGGAAGGAGCGAAGCGATCGCCCGTCCGTCGCCGAGCCGCCGCCAGACCAGAATGTCGGCCAGCAGCCGGACAACGGCGACGGCTCCTGAGAGGAGCAGGGCCGTGCCGAAATGCGTCGTGATTTCCAGCCTGTTGTTGATCGTGTCGGTGCGCAAGCCGATCAGGGGACCGAACAGGGCAAGCGCGATCAGGAAGGTGATGACGGCTCCCTTGAGCGCGCCGGCGGGCAGCCAGACGGTGGCGGAGCGATGGCCGGCGGGCACAGCATCGGGCTTCGCCATGTCCGTCATCGTCTGAAGCCCGGATTTGACACATTCGCGAGATGTCAGAACCCCTCACCCCAGCCCTCTCCCGCAAGGGAGAGGCGGCGTGCCCGTGCTTGCAACACCGTCCCTTCTCCCGGCTGCATCCGCTTGCGGATGCAGATTTCTGGAGTGGGCAATCTCGCCAAGGCGAGATTGCGCGGGAGAAGGACAGGATGAGGGGGGAATATCGGCGCATCAGGCATCCTTCAGCATCTGCGGATACTAGACCTTTTCGACTTCGGGCCGGCCGAGAAGACCGGAGGGCATGAAGATCAAGACGATGGCGAGGATGGAGAAGGCGGCCACATCCTTGTATTGCGCGGAGAAATAGCCCGACCAGAAAACCTCGATCAGGCCGATGGCGAGACCGCCCAGCATCGCGCCCGGAAGCGAACCGATGCCGCCGAGAACGGCCGCGGTGAAGGCCTTGATGCCTGCGACAAATCCGACGAAGAAATCGATCACCCCGTAATAGACGAGAAACATCAGCCCCGCGACGGCCGCCAGCGCCGCGCCGAGCACGAAGGTAAGCGAAATGGTGCGGTCGACGTTGACCCCGCACAGCGCCGCCATCTTGCGATCCTGCTCGCAGGCTCGCTGGGCGCGGCCGAGCGCCGTCCGGCTGATGATGAGCGAAAAGACCGCCATCAGCACAACGGTGGTGGCGATGATAAGGATCTGGGTGTAGCTCAGGCTCACGGCGAAGCCTTCGCTCTCCGAGAGGGTGAAGCCGCCCCGGATCAGAGGCGGCAGCGGCTTCGAGCGCGCTCCCTGCGCAAGCTGCACGAAGTTCTGCAGCGTAATGGACATGCCGATGGCCGTGATCAGCGGCGCAAGCCGGAAGGAGGACCTGAGCGGCCGGTAGGCGATGCGCTCGATGCTCCAGCCCCAGGCGGCCGTCAGGATCATGGACAGGATGAGCGCCACAAAAAGCGCGAGCGGCACCGAGGTGACGGACATCGAGAACAGCGACAGGATCGCGATCAAGGCGATAAACGCGCCGATCATGAAAACTTCGCCATGCGCGAAATTGATCATGCCGACGATGCCGTACACCATCGTATAGCCGATGGCGATCAGGCCGTAGATCGAGCCGAGCGTGAGGCCGTTGATAAGCTGCTGAGAGAAATAGTCCATCGAACGTCCCAAGAGCGCGGCGGGGCAAACCCGGCGCGAAGCGAGATCTCCCGGCTTCCCCAGCGGCGCATCCCCCACCCTGTCCCTCTCCCGCGCAAGCTGGCCCCCACTATAGAGCGTCTGCATCCGCAAGCGATGCGGATGGGAGATACGATGTGGCGGCTGCCGCGGCCGGACTTCCCTCTCCCGGCGCAAGAGCCGGGGGTAAGGGGACGGACCGTTGGTCAAGCCAGCGAAGTCTTACGCTTAGCGCAATCGAATGCCGCGCGACAATGCTTACTTCTCGATGGACTCAAAGTTGGATAGCGGCTTCCACGGTTCCTTTCTTGTGGTTCACGTCATGGCGGAGCTTGACGCAGAGCCGCTGTTTCTGCGGCGCTTCCGGGGGCTGGCCTTGGCTGGAGCGGCCGCCGGATTCCAGAATGGCGAGAATTTTCCGCGCCCTGACATCGCGCAGCGAATAAACGACATGATGGCCCTGGCGTTCGGCGGCCACGATGCCGTCGAGGCGGAGCCTTGCCAGATGTTGCGAGGCCAGACTTTGCCTGAGGCTCAGGCGTTCGCACAAGTCCATGACCGTATGGGGGGCCTGATCCAGAAGCTGGAGGATTTTCAGGCGGTGGGGATTGGCGAGCGCGCGCAGCATATTCACCGCCTGCACGTCGTGGCGGCCCCTCTCGGGAGCATCAGCTTCAAGAATTTCCTCCCAGGTTCCCTCAATGATGCTCATGCTTCTCATCGCCATTTCGCCGGACACAGACCCGATGAACTTATACTCGTTTTGAACATCTTCGGTTTCAGATATTCGAGCAAGCGCCGATCAAAAAAACGCGAGGCCGTTAATCGCTTCGCAGGTTCGCGAGCCCGCTCGCGGCGTTTCGCGGATCTGACGTCTCCATTTCCGCATCTCCTTCCGCCCCCACTATTGCCCTCGATCCACACCCCGTGGCTTTCACCGGCGATGACGTATACGTCAACTTCCTCTTGTATACGCCACGAGGATGAGCTAGGTATTGGGTGGAAACAAGCCAACGGAGTTGTGGATTGACGTCAGGCACGGCGCGCGTGCATTGCGATTTAAGCCGGAGGTGACTAAGTGCAGATCATTTGAGACCGCATTCTAGCATCCCGTCTCCGAATCGCGGCGCCGGCGTGTAGCAGCCCGAAGCGGCAATGCGAAGGGACGCGAGCAAGAACAATGCACTCGCGGCTTGTGTCTCGCAATCGCCTCCGCGAGCCGCCGCGAAGGGTTCAGGTAATTGTCAGGCGCCACACTGGGGCGGCTCCGTTTGTATGAAGCGGAATGCGATGCCGGCGCCGCCGGTTTGATCAGAAAAGGAAGCGGGCCATGATAGGCTTTATTTTCTTCGCCCTGGCGTTCTCCGCCATGTTCTGGCTGGCTATGAGGCGAGAGTCGCTCTGGATGTGGGCGCTCTGGTTCGCCGCGGTGGCTTTCGCCGCCGAACTCGGGCTTTTCACCGGCGAACTTCACGGCCCTTACATGTCGGCCATCGACATTCATCGCCTTTCTTCCGGCCATCGTGTTCGGCCTTCTATCCTGGCGGCCGCTCCGCCGCGCCGTCTTAACCCGTCCGGCCTTCAATCTGGTGCAGAAGGTGCTTCCGCCCGTCTCGAAGACGGAGCAGGAGGCTATCGACGCAGGCACGGCGGGCTTCGATGCGGAGCTGTTTTCGGGCCGGCCCAACTGGAGCAAGCTGCGCGCGGTCGATCCGATCGTGCTCACCGACGAGGAGCGGCGGTTCCTCGACAACGAGACGGAAGAGCTTTGCAAGAAGCTGAACGATTGGGAAATCCGGCATAACCGGCACGGCATCCCCGAGGACATTCTGGATTTCATCCGGCAGAAGGGCTTTCTCGGCATGCTGATCTCCAAGGAGCATGGCGGGCTTGGCTTTTCGCCCCAGGCTCAGTCGATGATCCTCGGCAAGGTTTCGTCGCGCAACCCCGACGCCGCCATCGTTGTGATGGTCCCGAACTCGCTTGGGCCGGGAGAACTGATCGAGCAATTCGGAACCGACGAGCAGAAGAAGCGCTACCTTGAGCCGCTTGCGAAGGGCAAGGAAATCCCCTGTTTCGCGCTGACGAGCCCGACTGCGGGCTCGGACGCGGCCGCCATGCGCGACGTCGGCGCCGTCACCATGGGCACGCACGAGGGCAAGGAGGTTCTGGGCGTCACCCTGAGCTTCGACAAGCGCTACATCACGCTCGCGCCCAAGGCGACGATTGTCGGCCTCGCCTTCCATCTCTTCGATCCGCAAGAATCTGCTCGGGCGCGGACCCGACATCGGCATCACGCTGGCGCTGGTTCCAGCCAATCATCCGGGCGTCGAGATCGGCAGGCGGCATCTGCCGGCCGGATCGTCCTTCCCGAACGGCCCTGTGCGCGGCGAGAACGTCTTCATCCCGATCGACTGGGTCGTCGGGGGCAAGGACCGCGTCGGCCAGGGCTGGCGCATGCTGATGGCCTGCCTCGCCGCGGGGCGGGCGATCTCGCTGCCGGCTGCGTCCACGGCAGGGGCGAAAGCCCTGCTTCGCAGCACAAGCGCCTATGCGCGCGTCCGCAAGCAGTTCTCGATCCCGATCGGGCGCATGGAGGGCATTATCGAGCCCCTCGCGAATATCGCCGAGACGGCCTACACGCTCGAAGCTGCGCGCGCCGTCACTTCGGCGATGGTGAGCCAGGGCGCGAAGCCGCCGGTCATTTCAGGCCTCATGAAGTACCAATGCACGGACAGGCTGCGCAAGGCGCTCAACGACTCGCTCGACATTCACGGCGGCAAGGGCATTTGCGACGGTCCCGCAATTATCTGCAGGCCGCCTACCAGATCTCGCCCGTGAGCATCACGGTCGAGGGCGCGAACATTCTCTCCCGAAGCCTTATCGTGTTCGCCCAGGGAGCCCTGAGGAGCCATCCTTATCTCTATTCTGAGGTCAAGGCCGCGCAGAACCCCGACAAGAACGCCGGTTTCGAGGCTTTCGAGAAAGCGTTCGAGGCGCATTTCGCCTTCTCGGTGTCGAATGTTTACAGCGCCTTCTTCCACAACATGACGTTCGGCAGGTTCGCGAAGGCTCCGCTGAATGCGCCGGCGCCGGAGTATTATATGCAGCTCGAGCGGGCCTCGACCAACTTCGCCGTCGTGGCGGACATGTGCGTCGCCCTCCTTGGCGGCGGTCTGAAGGTGAGGCAGCGCACCACGGGGCGCATGGCGGATGCGCTCAGCGAGCTTTACTTCATCTCCTGCCTCCTGAAGCGCTACGAGGATGACGGCGCGATCGCCGCCGAGCGGCCGGTCTTCGACTACGCCGTGCAGAAAGCCTTCCACAGCTTCTATTCGGCTCTTCACGACGCGGTCGACAATTTCCCCGCCCGCTATGCGCGCCCGCTCCTGTATTTCTGGTGCTTTCCGCTCGGCAATAACGCCCGCAAGCCGAAAGACACGCTCGCCAAGGACATCGTCCAGTCCATTCTCGTTCCCGGCGAGCTTCGCGACCGTCTCACGCGCAACATTTTCGTCTCTCATGACGAAAACGATCCGCAGGGCCTCCTCGAAGTCGCCCTGAAAAAGGTGATCGAGAGCGAGGATGCAGAGCGCAAGCTCGACCGGGCGGTCCGGGACGGCGTTGTGAAGCGCTATCTCGGCAACGACTGGTTCAAGGAAGCGGTGGAAAAGCGCATCCTGAGCCAGGCCGAAGCCGATATGCTTCGCGAAACGGAGCGGCTTGTGGCAAAAGTGGTCGCCGTCGACGATTTCGATCCGGCGGAGCTAGAGCCTCATTACGCGACGAGGGAGGCTGCGCGCGCCGAGGCGGCGGAGGCCAGGAAGGTCCCAGCGCCCGCCCGCGGAGATGCGCGCCGCGGAGTGATAGACGCGTCAGGCGGGCTTCGGCCCGCCATTGCATTTTCGATGGCCGCTTCCGAGCGGCCATGACAAGGACATAAGGGAAGGAGCGGTTATGGCAGCCGATATCGCCAGCCTGAAAAATTGGCGTTTCCATATCGACCTTGAGCAGATCGCCTGGGCGATCATCGATGTGAAGGGCCAGTCGCAGAACACGCTGGGCCGGGAAGCCCTCGAGGAACTCGACTCCATCCTGACCGCCGTCGCCGACGGCGTGCGCGACAAGGGCGTGCGCGGTCTGGTTGTCATGTCCGGCAAAGAAAAAAGCTTCGTCGCCGGAGCCGACATCAAGGAATTCGATGACTTTCAAGACCGAGGCGGACGTGGTCGAGGCGGTACGCGCGGCGACGGGAATTTTCGACCGCGTCGAGCGCATGTCCGTTCCGATCGTGGCAGCGATCCATGGCGTCTGTCTCGGCGGCGGTCTCGAATTCGCGCTCGCCTGCGACTATCGCATCTGCGACCGCGAGGATGTGACGCGCATCGGCCTGCCCGAGGTGAAGCTCGGCATCATCCCCGGCCTGAATGGCACGGCGCGCTGGCTCCGGCAGTCGGGGCCGATGAACTCGATCCCGCATATGCTGACGGGCCGCATGCTGCGCCCGAGCCAGGCCAAGGCCGCCGGCATCGTCGACCAGATCGTGCCGAGCCATCACGAGCTTCGCTGGGCGGCGCGCAACGCGGTGATCAAGGATCGCCATTCCAAGCGCGCCGCCCCCGTCTGGGCGCCGCTGATGAAGCTGGAGACGGCGCGAGTCTATGTCGCGGGACGGATGCGCAAGGAGACGGCGGAAAAGGCGCGCGAGGAGCACTATCCGGCGCCCTTCCGGCTTATCGATCTGTTCGAGAAGCACGGCGGCAGCTACGAGGAGATGAAGCGCGAGGAGACGCGCACGTTTGCGCCGCTGATGATTTCCGAGCAATCGCGAAACCTCCGCCGCGTGTTCCGCCTCTCCGAAATGCTGAAGGCGGAAGCGCCGAAGGATGGCTACCGGCCCATGCGCGCGCATGTTTTCGGCGCCGGCGCCATGGGCGCCGACATCGCCATGGTCTGCGCCGCCGAAGGGATGGAAGTCTCGCTGCAGGATGTCTCGGAGGACGCGGTCAACCGCGCCTTGGAGCGGGCGCAGCCCTTCTTCAAGAAGCGGCTCCGTTCCTCGCTTGAGGCGTCTAAAGCGAAGGCGCGGCTGATCGGCGATCCAACCGGCGCCCACCTTCACCGCGCCGATGTCGTGATCGAAGCAATCTACGAAAATCTCGACGCCAAGCAGAAGCTGTTCGCCGGGATCGAGGAGAAGCTGAAGCCGGGCGCGATCCTCGCTTCCAACACCTCGTCGCTGCCTATCGAGCAGATCGCAACGGCTCTCAAGGACCCCGGCCGCCTGATCGGGCTGCACTTCTTCAATCCGGTGGCGTTGCTGCCGCTTATCGAAGTCGTGCGCGGGCCGCAGAGCCGCGAGGAGGAGGTGCGCAAGGGCGCGGGCTTCGCGACGCGGATCGGCAAGATGCCGCTCATCGTGAAGTCGTCGTACGGCTTCCTCGTGAACCGGGTTCTCGCCCCCTACATGTTCGACGCCATGAAGCGCCTCATCGAGGGAACGCCGAAGGAGAAAATCGACGCCGCCGCGCAGAAATTCGGCATGCCGGTGGGTCCGATCGAGCTTGCCGACCAGGTTGGCCTCGACGTGGCTTTGAGCGTCGCCAAGATCCTGAAAATGCCGACGCCCGACGATCATCCCCTGATGCGCCTCGTGGAAGAGAAGAAGCTCGGCAAAAAGACGGGCGAAGGCTTCTACAAATGGGTCAATGGCAAGGCCGAGAAGGGCGCGACAAGCTACCGGGGACAGGAACTCGACGAGCTTGGCCGCGCTCTGGTGGATCCTCTCATCGATGAGTGTGAGAAGGCCCTCAAGGAAGGCGTTGTCGCGAGCGCGGATCATGTGGACGCCGGCGTGATCTTCGGCACGGGTTTCGCGCCGTTCCGCGGCGGCCCGCTCCACTACCGCGCGTCCCTGAAAGGGGCGGATCAGAAGCCGCAAGCGCAATCCGCCCCGGCGCATGCTGCGGAGTAGAGGAAATGAAACGGACCGGGAGACCGCTGAAACAGGGATGTTGCCCATGGTTCGACAAGCTCAGCATGAGCTAAGCCGTTAATAACACTCGGCCTCATCCTGAGCTTGTCGAAGGATGGAGCCACGATTTCATGCTTTTTCGGCAGCCTGCTCCAGCCAGGCTGAGGGACAAGAAGCGGGAGCAATTCGATGCAGCAGACTTTGCGCAAAGTGGCCGTCATCGGCGGGGTTCGCACGCCCTTCTGCCGCGGCGCCACCGGCTATGACGATCTCACCAATCTCGACCTCATGACGGCGGCCCTGAACGGCCTCGTCGACAAATACCGCCTTGCCGGCGAACATATCGACGAAGTGGTGGGCGGCGCGGTCATAACCCACGCCAAGGACTTCAATCTCACGAGGGAAGCGGTCATCGGCACGAAGCTTCGCGAGGATACGCCGGGCGTCACGCTGTCCCAGGCCTGCGGCACGAGCCTGCAGGCGGCGCTCGGCAGCGCGGCGAAAATCGCGATCGGACAGATCGACAGCGCCATCGCGGCCGGCTCCGATACGGTCTCGGACCCGCCGATCGAACTGAAGCGCTCCTTCGCCAAGCGGCTCGCGAAGGTCAGCGCCGAAAAGACGGTCACGGGCAAGGCGACCTCCCTCTTCAGCGGCTTCTCTCTTGGCGACATCGCCATCACCCCGCCGGCGAACGCGGAGCCGCGCACCGGCCTTTCCATGGGGCAGCATTGCGAGCTTATGGCCAAGGAGTGGCGCATCCCGCGCGCCGATCAGGATCAGCTTGCCTTTCGCAGCCACAAGCGGGCGGCGGCCGCCTATGATTCGGGCTTCCTCGACGATCTGCTCGTGCCGACGGCGGGCGTCTTCCGCGACAACAATTTGCGCGAGGATATCGCCCTCGAAAAGATCGCCCAGCTTCAGCCTGCCTTCGACAAGGCGGACGGCACGCTGACGGCGGCCAATTCGACGCCGCTCACCGATGGCGCGTCGGCGGTTCTGCTTTCGTCCGAGGAATGGGCCGCAGCTCACGGGCTGAAGCCGATGGCCTACCTCACCCACGGGCAGCATTACGGCATCGATTTCGTCGATGCGGGCCGCGGGCTCCTGATGGCGCCCGACCATCGCGGTTGCGAAGATGCTCGACCAGGCGGGCCTGACGCTGCAGGATTTCGACTTCTACGAAATTCACGAGGCTTTCGCCGCTCAGGTTCTCTGTACGCTGAAGGCGTGGGAAGACCCCGAGTTCTGCAAGACCATGCTCGGCAAGGACAAGCCGCTCGGGTCCATCGACCGCTCGAAGCTGAACGTCAAGGGATCGAGCCTCGCTTACGGCCACCCCTTCGCGGCGACGGGCGCGCGCATCCTGGCCATGCTCGCCAAGATCCTCGAAGAGAATGGCGGCGGGCGCGGGCTCATCTCCATCTGCACGGCGGGCGGAATGGGCGTCTGCGCCATCCTGGAGCGTCCTCGCGATGGCGGCGGCGCCAAAGACGGAGTGATTCCGGGCTAAAAGCCTATAAAGCGGCCGGGAGTGGCGGCTTGCCGCTTACGTCATGGCTGCCCTTTGAGGCGGCAATCCAGGAATCACTTACGTTCAATTGCGACTGGATGTCCGGTCACGCCCGGCCACGACAAGAAACCGGGTTCTTTGCTTCATCCCCGGTCATGATGTTAAGGGAATTTAGCGGACAGTTTGCGCCATGCCACTTTACGGGCATGGCCTTTCGCCCTATTCCTACGGCCTATTTTCAACCTTTCGGCGCATGACGCGCTGTGCAGGCTCATTCCATGGACAAACCGGATCACGCAGCGGGACGATCGAGGACCAACGGCCACGCAGAGAATGGGCATGATCATAGCCATTCCGCCGCGCGGAAGGCTGCGCCTGAGAAGCAGGCTGCGATCCCCGATGGTACGAGCGGTCATGGCAAGCAGGGCTCGGCGCAAAAGGGCGCTGCCGGGGAGGTCATCGCGTCTCCTCCACCCGCGGACGGCGCGGAGCGCGACTGGTCGAGGACGCTGTTTCTGCCCAAGACCGGCTTCGGCATGAAGGCGGGCCTGCCGCAGCTCGAGCCGAAGCTGCTCGAGCGCTGGGCCACGATGAACCTCTACAAGCTGCTCAGGAAGGCCGCGAAAGGCCGCGAACAGTTCGTCCTGCACGACGGGCCGCCTTACGCGAACGGCAACATCCATATCGGCACCGGGATGAACAAGATCCTCAAGGACGCCGTGGTGCGTTCGCAGCAGATGATGGGCCGCGACGCCAATTACGTGCCCGGCTGGGACTGCCACGGCCTTCCCATCGAGTGGAAGGTCGAGGAGCAATACCGGGCCAAGGGCAAGAGCAAGGACGGCGTGCCGATCAACGAGTTCCGGCGCGAATGCCGCGACTTCGCCGGGAAATGGATCGGCGTGCAGATGGCCGAGTTCCGCCGCCTCGGCGTCGAAGGCGACTGGGATCATTTCTATCCACCATGGCCTACGAGGCGGAAGCCATCATCGCGAACGAACTCATGAAGGTTGCGATGGGCGGCCTTCTCTATCGCGGCTCGAAGCCGGTGATGTGGTCGGTGGTGGAGCGCACGGCGCTCGCCGAAGCCGAGGTGGAGTATCACGAGCACGCCAGCCCCGCGATCTGGGTGAAGTTTCCTGTGGTCAAGGCCCCCTCACCCCAACCCTCTCCCGGCGAACTCGCCTTGGCGAGTTCGCAATTGAAGGTGACCGCGTCCGCGAGCGGACGCGGTGTGGGAGAGGGGGTAGGTCGCGCTCGCAACACCGTTCCTTCTCCCCTGGCGGGAGAAGGACAGGATGAGGGGGAGGAAACTCCCCCCAGCATCGTGATCTGGACGACGACGCCCTGGACTATCCCCGGCAACCGGGCGATCGCGTTCTCGAACAAGATCGAGTACGGCGTCTATGAGGTCTACTGACGCCCCCGCCGATAATTGGACCAAGACGGGCGAACGCTTCATCCTTGCAAAATCGCTCGCAGAGGCCTTCTTCCAGGCGGCGCGCGTGGAGAAGTGGACGCTGCTTGAAGATGTCGACCCAACCGGGATGATCGCGGCGCATCCGCTTCATGCGGGCGGCTACGATTTCAAGGTTCCGCTGCTCGAAGGCGATCACGTCACCGAGGACACAGGCACCGGCTTCGTGCATACCGCGCCCGGCCACGGCGCGGACGACTTCGAGATCTGGACCGCGAAGGCGCGCCATCTGCGGGATTTGGGGATCGACGCCGAAGTGCCGGACACGGTCGGGCCGGACGGCTATTTCCGCAGACATGTCCCGCTGTTCGGCGGCGATGAGCCGAAGCGCGTCATCGACGACAAGGGCCATTTCGGCAAGCTTGACGATACGCGCTACGGCAACGCGGCGGTGATCGCGGCGCTGAAGGACGCGGGCGCGCTTGCCGCCATGAACCCGCGCCACAAGCACGATTACGCCCATTCCTGGCGCTCCAAGGCGCCGATCATCTATCGAAACACGCCGCAATGGTTCATCGCGATGGACAAGCCGAACGCGGTGAAGGCGGCCGGCAATGCGAGCCTCCGCGAGGCTGCGCTCGCCTCCATCGACGAGACGCGCTTCGTGCCGCCGCAAGGCCGCAACCGCATCCGCGGCATGATCGAGCAGCGGCCCGACTGGGTGATCTCGCGCCAGCGCGCCTGGGGTGTGCCGATCGCCGTCTTCGTCCACAAGGAGACGGGCGAGACGATTCCCAACGCGACGTTCAAAGGCTCGAAGGAACTGCAAAAGCGCATCTTCGAGGCGTTCAAGGCGGAGGGCGCGGACGCCTGGTTCGCGGACGGCGCGGCGGCGCGCTTCCTCGATGGCCTTGTCGACGACCGGGCCCAATGGGAGCAGGTGCGCGACATTCTCGACGTGTGGTTCGACTCGGGCTCGACGCATGCCTTCGTGCTGGAGCAGCGCAAGGACCTGAAATGGCCGGCCGATCTTTATCTCGAAGGCTCGGACCAGCATCGCGGCTGGTTCCAGTCCTCGCTGCTCGAAAGCTGCGCCACGCGCGGGCGCGCGCCGTTCGACGCTGTTCTGACTCACGGCTTCGTCATGGACGAGCAAGGGCGCAAGATGTCGAAGTCGCTCGGCAATACGGTCGCGCCGCAGGACGTGATCAAGCAATCGGGCGCGGACATTTTACGGCTCTGGGCGCTGTCCTCGGACTACACCGAAGACTTGCGCATCGGGCCGCATATCATCCAGTCCGCGGTGGACGCCTATCGCAAGCTCCGCAACACGCTGCGCTATCTGCTCGGGAACCTCGCGCATTATGAGCCGGGCTTCGAGGTCGCGCATGACGACATGCCGGAGCTTGAGCGCTGGGCGCTTCACCGGGTCGCCGAGATCGACGCCGAAGTTCGCGCCGCCTATAACGCCTTCGATTTCAAGAAGGCCTACCGGCTGCTCGCCGATTTCTGCTCGAACGATCTTTCGGCGATCTATTTCGACATCCGCAAGGATACGCTCTACTGCGAAGCGTATTCGAGCGTGAAGCGCCGCGCGGCTCTCTCCGTCCTGAACACGCTGTTCGACTGCCTGACGGCGTGGCTTGCGCCGCTCCTGTGCTTCACGGCGGAAGAGGCCTGGCTCGCCCGGCACGGCGATGTGAAGAACGGCTCCGTTCACCTGCAGACCTTTCGCGAGATCCCCGCGGAATGGCGCAACGACGCGCTCGGCGAAAAGTGGGAGAAGATCTGGACGGTTCGCCGCGTGATCACTGGCGCGCTGGAAATCGAGCGCCGCGAGAAGCGCATCGGATCGAGCCTCGAAGCCGCGCCCGAGATCTATATCGGCGACAAGGAACTGGCCGCCGCCGCAAAGAGCGTGGATTGGGCGGAGATCGCCATCACCAGCGAAGCGGCGATCGTGACAGGCAAGCCGCCGGCGGACGCGTTCGCGCTCGACGAGGTGGAAGGGGTGGCCGTCGTACCGAAGCTCGCGCAAGGCAACAAATGCGCGCGCTCCTGGCGCATCACGGACGATGTCGGCGCGGACGCGGCCTATCCGAGCCTCAGCGCCCGCGACGCCGCCGCCGTCCGCGAATTCGACGCGCGCGCGGGTTAGGGTCTATCCCCTCACTCTGTCCCCCTCCCTCTGGGAGAGGGACCGCCGCGGCAATGGTCACGCCCTGGGAGGGCTGGGGTGAGCGGTAGGCTTCCCAAAGGTAAGGATTTCCGTGACACCTCATCAGCGCAATCTCATTACGGATGTCGCCGGAATAAGCGTCGGCCACGCGCATGACGAGGCTCTGGCTTCCGGCGTCACCGTGGTGCTCGCGGAAAGCGCCGCGGCAGCCGCCGCCTCCATCTTTGGCGGAGGCCCCGGAACGCGCGACCTCGACGCCATCGGCCTTGAAGGTTCGGTCGGCGCCGCCGACGCTATCGTGCTCGCGGGCGGTTCCGCGTTCGGGCTCGACGCCGCGGGCGGCGTGCAGGCTTATTTGCGCGAGGCCGAGCGCGGGTTTTCCGTCGGCCCCGTCCGCGTGCCGATTGTGCCCCAGGCGATCCTTTTCGATCTCTTCAATGGCGGCGACAAGGCGTGGGGCCGGCATTCCCCCTATCGCGACATGGGATACGCGGCGGCGGCCTCGGCCGCGAAGGACTTCGCGCTGGGCTCCGCGGGAGCGGGCTTCGGCGCAACCGTATCCGCCGGAGAAGGAAGGCTGATGCGCGGCGGCCTTGGCAGCGCCTCGGACCGGCTGGCTGGCCTCGCCCGCGCCGGCGGCGCGGAAGTCACGGTTGGGGCGTTGGCCGCCGTGAATGCGGTCGGCTCCGTCACGGTTGCGGGCGGCCCGCATTTCTGGGCGGCTCCCTTCGAGCGCGAAGCCGAGTTCGGCGGTCTTGGATCGCCTTGCCCATGGCCCGCGAACGCTTCGCGCCCCTCGATCAAATTCGCCGCCCCGGAGGGCGCCAACACCACGCTGTGCGTGGTGGCGACGGACGCGGCTCTTTCCAACGCTCAATGCCGCCGGCTCGCGACGATGGCCGGCGCAGGCATGGCGCGCGCCATCTTTCCGGTGTTTTCTTCCTTCGATGGCGACATCGTATTCGCCTTGGCGACAGGGCGGACGCCGCTCAAAGACCCGCAGATGGCGCTGCCCTGGATCGGCGCCGCCGCCGCGAACTGCCTGTGCCGCGCCATCGCCAGAGGCGTCTATGAGGCAAGCGGAACCCTGCCGAACGGCGCGCAGTGCTACCGCGACCTTTTCCCAAGCCGGTGAATGCAGTATGAGTCGAACGCTTCCACCGAGTGAGACACCGGCATAATGACCATAACGAGACGCCCGCCGCGGCTTCTTTTCATCAATTCGGGCCTTGGCGGTCTCACCGTGCTGCGCGCCGCCCGGCAGGCCATCCCCGAAGCGCAGCTGTTTTTCATCGCGGACGACGCAGGCTTCCCCTATGGATCGAAGGCCGAGGACAGCCTCATCCTTAGATTGCTGGCTCTTGTCGAAGGCGCCCTGAAAGACTTCGAGCCCGATTGCCTCGTGCTCGCCTGCAATACGGCCTCGACCGTTGCGCTCAAGGCTTTGCGGGCCGCGTGTCCCGTCCCCGTCGTCGGAACCGTGCCGGCCATCAAGCCCGCCGCCGCGCTCACAAGAAGCGGGCTCGTCTCCGTGCTCGCCACGCCGGGAACGGTCGCGCGCGACTATACCCGCTCGCTGATCGAGCAGTTCGGAGCCGGAGCGCGCTTCACCCTCGTGGGCGCGCCCGAGCTTGCGGACCTTGCCGAGACGAGCGCGAGCGGCTCGCCTGTCGACGACGACGCGATCCGGCGCGAGATCGCGCCCTGCTTCGTGCGCGACGGCGCCTCAGCCACGGATGTCGTCGTGCTCGGCTGCACGCATTACCCGTTGCTGCTCGACAGGCTCGACGCGCTCGCGCCCTGGCCTGTCGTCTGGCTCGACCCTGCGCCCGCCATCGCGCGCCGCATCGCCAATGTGCTCGCCGCGCAAGGCCATATTGTCGGCGTCGGCGCGAAACGCGGCTCGGGCCTTGTCGCATTCACTTCGGGCCGCACCCCGTCCGCGGCTCTCCTCGCCCTACTGCAATCCCACAGCTTGAGCATCGCGCCCTCCGTGGCCGCTGCCGCGGCATAAAAAGGCGCTCCGCATGATCCCCCGCTACTCCCGGCCGCAGATGGCGGCGATCTGGTCCGACCGGACGAAGTACGAAATCTGGCTGGAAATCGAAACGCTCGCCGCCGAGGCGATGGAGGAGCTTGGGCAAATCCCCGCCGGAACCTCGAAGGCGCTCCGAGAGCGCGGCTCTTTCGACATCGCGCGCATCGACGAGATCGAGCGCGAGGTCAAGCACGACGTCATCGCCTTCCTGACCAGCGTCACCGAGCATGTCGGCCCCGAGGCGCGCTACATGCACCAGGGCATGACCTCCTCGGACGTGCTCGACACCTGCCTCGCGGTCCAACTCACCCGCGCGGCGGATATTCTGTTGGCGGATCTCGATGGTCTTCTCGACGCGCTGAAGCGCCGGGCCATCGAGCACAAGCACACGCTGACCGTGGGCCGCAGCCACGCCATTCACGCCGAGCCGACAACCTTCGGATTGAAGCTCGCCTTCGCCTATGCCGAATTCGCGCGCGCCAAAGAGCGGCTTCTTCGCGCGAAGGAGGATGTCGGGACGTGCGCGATTTCCGGCGCGGTCGGCACCTTCGCCCATCTCGATCCGCGCGTGGAGGCTTCCGTCGCCGCGAAGCTCGGCCTCAAGCCGGAGCCGGTCTCGACGCAGATCATCCCGCGCGACCGGCACGCCATGTACTTCGCCACGCTCGGCGTGATCGCCTCCTCCGTGGAGCGGCTCGCGACCGAAATTCGTCACCTGCAGCGCACCGAAGTGGCCGAGGCCGAGGAATTCTTCTCCGAGGGGCAGAAGGGCTCGTCGGCCATGCCGCACAAGCGCAACCCCGTGCTGACCGAGAACCTGACTGGCCTCGCGCGCCTCGTCCGCGGCTTTGTGGTCCCCGCGATGGAGAACGTGGCGCTCTGGCATGAGCGCGACATCTCGCATTCCTCGGTCGAGCGCATGATCGGGCCGGACGCGACCGTGACCCTCGATTTCGCGCTGGCCCGGCTCGCCGGCGTGATCGACAAGCTCGTGGTCTATCCCGAGCGCATGCGCGCAAACCTTGAGCGCGGCGGCGGGCTCGTGCATTCGCAGCAGGTGCTGCTTGCGCTTACGCAGAAGGGCGTGTCGCGCGAGGACGCCTACCGCCTCGTCCAGAAGAGCGCCATGCGCGCGTTTCGCGGCGAAGGCTCGTTCCTCGAATTCCTGAAGGCGGACCCCGAAGTCTCCGCCGCGCTGCCGCCAGCCGGGATCGAGGCGCTGTTCGACACCAGCCACCACCTCAAGAATATCGACGTGATATTCGAGCGGGTGTTCGGCGCTGCCTGAGCGGCGCCGGCGTCCGGAAAGCCGGCCGCTACCCTCTCCCCTTGCGGGAGAGGGTAGGCGGGATGGCGAGGAGCGTCAGCCGACGATTTCGCTTTCCTGGAACACGAGCCCGATCTCAAGCGCGGCGTTCTCCACGCTGTCGGAGCCGTGCACGGAATTGCGCTCGATGTTCTCGGCGAATTCTTTGCGGATCGTGCCCGGCGCTGCGTTGGCGGGATTGGTCGCGCCCATGATTTCGCGGTTCTTGGCGACTGCGTCCTCGCCTTCAAGAATTTGCACCACGATCGGCCCGGAGGTCATGAAGGCTACGAGATCCTTGAAGAAGGGGCGCTGCTTGTGGACGGCGTAAAACGCCGCCGCATCCGTGGTGTCCCAATGCACCCTTTTCTGCGCGACGATGCGAAGTCCCGCGTCCTCGAATTTCGAGATGATCTTGCCGGTGATGTTGCGTGCGGTGGCGTCGGGCTTAATGATAGAGAGAGTGCGCTCAAGGGCCATGGGTTCGCCTTTTCGTGTTGGAAGGGGAAGGTGAGTTTCGGCTGAATATAGGATTCGCCTGCGAAGCTGACAGTGCGGCTTATAACGGAGCGCATTCGCAGCGGCAAGCCGACGGCGCTGTCCATGAACAGGCGAGGGCGAATGGTTTATACTGGATCCGGTCTATCGGTTCGCTCATTGGCGTCATCGCGGAAACGCGAAGCGTTATCCGCGATCTTCCATGTGCAGACCGCAAGATGCCGGATAAAGCGCGCGCGCTTTTCCGGCATAACAAACCTTCCGAACTATTCAACCGTATTCGGTATTACAGCTCCGTCGCCGCAAGCATCTAAGGGGGTATGGACGCCGGCAAGACCCTCCTCTGATCGGCGCAGCGCCTATCGCGGCGGCAGGTGGGACGCAAATGTCATATTCGCTCCACTAGCGGGAACACGCACACTTCCTTGTTCTTGATGCCAAGGGCGAGCTGCCCAGCTTTCAAGCCGAGCGCCTTCTCGCCGAAAAGCTGACGCCGCCAGCCCGTGAGCGCCGGGATGTCCGGTTCGTCGCACTGCGCAAGCTTTTCAAGGTCCTCTGCGCTTGCCAGAAGCCGGGGCGCGATGTTGAGCTCAGCCGCCACGGCTTTCAGGAGCACGCGCAGGAGTTCGACAGTCGCCGACGCCGAGGCGGACAGGTCGGTATGGGCCACGGCGCCGGCCACGTCGGTGGGATCGCGCGAAAGCGCTGCTTCCACTGCGCGCAGAATGTCCGCGCCGCGGGACTTCAGAACCTCGCGCACTGTGCGCAGGCGCGAAAGCGTTTCGAGCGACCGGGGCGCGTGCTTGGCGACCTCGTAAATCGCCTCGTCCTTGATCACGCGCCCGCGCGGAACGTTCTCCTCCTGCGCCGCGCGCTCGCGCCAGGCCGCAAGCTCCATAATGATGGCCCTTGCCTGCCGGGACTTTCCGCCAAGCTTCAGCCGCTTCCAGGCGTCGGCCGGATCGAAAGCATAGGTTCTGGGGTCCGTCAGGGCCCCGACCTCCTCTTCAAGCCAGGATTCGCGGCCGGTTTCCTCAAGCCGCTGTTTCAGCTTGAGATAGACGTCGCGCAGGAATGTCACGTCGCCGAGCGCATATTCGAGCTGTTTGGCGGCGAGCGGCCGGATGCACCAGTCGACGGCTTGATAGGTCTTGTCGTGATTGTGTTTCAGGAGCTTCTTGACGAGCGTGCCGTAGGAGATCGCCTCCCCATGCCCCAGCGCCATGGCCGCGATCTGGGTATCGAAAAGAGGGCGGGGGATCACGCCCGCTTCCTGGTAAACAATTTCGATGTCCTGCCGCGCCGCATGGAAGACCTTGATCACGGTTTCATTCGCCATGAGAGCGTAGAAGGGCGCAAGGTCGATGCCGGCGAGAGGATCGGCCATGAACTCCAGTCCGGGCGCCGCCATCTGGATCAGGCAAAGCTTCGGCCTGTAGGTCGTCTGCCGCATGAACTCGGTGTCCACGGCGATGAAGGGCTGGCGGCTCAGCGCCTCGCAGGCTTTTCGCAGGTCCTTGGAGGATGTAATTACGGGCAGCGCTTCGGTCATCGGATTTTTATAGCTCAACTTGTGGGCCGTCGCATAGATCGGGCTGGCGTTCTTGACAAATATCCCAGTCCGTGCGCTGGTTTTCGCCGTGTTTCAATGCGCTCTGTGACACAGGGCGAACGAAAGTGTGTCTCTTTTAAGCCGCTCCAGGCCGGCGCGAAGAAGAAACGCGCGTTGGACCCGGCTTTGATCCAAAAGGGTGAGATCTGTGGAAAAAACCGCTCAACGCGGGCGGGCGAAAACCGCCATTCCCGGCACGAAGGACGCGGCGGCCGGCGAATCGAAAACGGCGCAAGAGCCTGCGAGCGGGCTGCACGCCTACCGCTCCGTCACGTGCGGGAGCTTGAGGAAAAGCGATGCGGGCAAGCCCGTGCGGCTGTCCGGCTGGGTGCACCGGGTGCGCGATCATGGCGGGCTGCTTTTCATCGACTTGCGCGACCATTACGGCCTCACGCAATGCGTCGTCGATCCGGACGCAGCCGCTTTTGGCGCAGCGGAGAAGGTCCGCGCCGAGTGGGTTATCCGCGTCGACGGCAAGGTGGTGAACCGCGAGGGCGACACCGTGAACCCGCATCTGCCGACGGGAGAGGTCGAGGTGCGCATCGGAGCGCTCGAGGTTCTGTCCAAGGCCGAGGAATTGCCGCTGCCCGTTTTCGGCGAGCCCGACTATCCGGAGGACATCCGGCTCAAATACCGCTTCCTCGATTTGAGGCGGGAGACGATCCATCGCAACATCATGAAGCGCTCGGCGATCGTCTCGTCCATCCGCCGCCGCATGACTGAAGAGGGCTTCTTCGAATTCCAGACGCCGATCCTGACGGCCTCTTCGCCCGAGGGCGCGCGCGACTTCCTGGTTCCGTCGCGGATGCATCCCGGCAAGTTCTACGCGCTGCCGCAGGCGCCGCAGCAGTTCAAGCAGCTCATCATGATCGCGGGCTTCGACCGCTATTTCCAGATCGCGCCCTGCTTCCGCGACGAGGATGCGCGCGCCGACCGCTCTCCGGGCGAGTTCTATCAGCTCGATATCGAGATGAGCTTCATCACGCAGGAGGACGTGTTCCAGGCTGTGGAGCCAGTTTTGCGGGGTCTCTTCGAGGAGTTCGGCGAGGGCAAGCCCGTCACGCAAACCTTCGCGCGCATTCCCTATGACGAAGCCATTTCCAAATACGGCACGGACAAGCCGGACCTGCGCAACCCGCTTCTCATGCAGGATGTCAGCGAGCATTTCCGCGGCTCGGGCTTCAAGGTGTTCGCCGGCATGCTGGATAAGGACGCGAAGGCGCGCGTCTGGGCGATCCCGGCGCCGGGCGGCGGCAGCCGCGCCTTCTGCGACCGCATGAACTCCTGGGCGCAACAGCAGGGCCAGCCGGGCCTCGGCTATATCTTCTTCCGCGAAGGCGAGGCGGCGGGGCCGATCGCCAAGAACATCGGCGTGGACCGGGCCGGCGCGCTTCAGGCGCAGCTTGGCCTCAAGGAAGGCGACGCGGTCTTCTTCGTGGGCGGCGATCCGGCGAAGTTCTACAAATTCGCGGGAGAAGCGCGCACCAAGGTTGGCGGCGAGCTGAACCTCATCGCGAAAGACCGCTTCGAGTTCTGCTGGATCACCGATTTCCCGTTCTATGAGTGGAACGAGGACGAGAAGAAAATCGACTTCTCGCACAACCCGTTCTCGATGCCGCAAGGGGGCATGGAGGCGCTCGAAGCGGCGGCGAAAAAGGGCGACGATGCGCTGCTGGCGCTCAAGGCGCATCAATACGACATCGTCTGCAACGGCGTGGAGCTGTCGTCCGGCGCGATCCGGAACCATAAGCCTGAGCTGATGTACAAGGCCTTCGAGATTGCAGGCTACGGGCCTGAAGTTGTGGACGCGAAGTTCGGCGGCATGATCCGGGCGCTCAAGTTCGGCGCGCCCCCGCACGGTGGCATCGCGCCCGGCATCGACCGTATCGTCATGCTGCTCTGCGGCGCGGACAACTTGCGCGATGTGACCATGTTCCCGCTGAACCAGCAGGCCGAAGACCTGCTCATGGGCGCGCCGTCCGAGGTTTCGGCAAAGCAGCTGCGCGAACTGCACATCCGGCTGAACCTGCCGAAGAAGGAGTAGCCCCGCGCGGGTGTCAGCGCCGCCATCGAGCAATGGATGGCGGCTCATAAGCCGCAGGCGATGTTTTTGGCGGCCACGGAAGTGGGGGGCATTCTCGCCAACAAGCTTCATCCTGCGGAGTTTTAGAGCATCGGACTTGAAATTGGAATCGAAGGGATTGAACTGAACCGCTACCGCGGTAGTACGCGCCGTTGAGGGAAGCCCCCTGTCTGTCAGGATCGTGTGTGTCGAAGACACGAACCTTAGACGAGGAGCTTCCCATGAGTGTGCGTAGCACGGCCAAGCCAGTCAGCGCATTGCGCCGGCGCATGATTGAGGACATGACGATCCGCAATCTGTCGCCAGCAACACAACGATCCTACATCCACGCGGTTGAAGGCTATAGCCGGTATTTCGGCCGGTCACCGGACCGGCTTGGCCTCGAAGACGTACGCGCTTACCAGGTGCATCTGGCTGGGAAGGGCATCGCTTGGGCGACGTTGAACCAGATCGTTTGCGCTCTGCGCTTTCTCTACGGCGTGACACTCGGCCAGGACGAGGCGCCCGAGCGCATTCCTTATGCCCGCAAGCCAGCAGCGTTGCCAGACGTGCTGAACCGCGACGAGGTGGTACGGTTTCTCGAAGCCGTGCCCAGCTTGAAGTGCCGGGTGGCGCTGACGACGGCCTACGCAACAGGGATGCGGGTCTCCGAAGTGGTCGCGGTCGAGGTGCGCAACATCGACAGCGGCCGGATGGTCATCCGGATCGAGCATGGCAAGGGCGGCAAGGATCGCTATGTGATGCTTTCGGCGCAACTGCTTGGCATCTTGCGGGCTTACTGGAAGCTCACGCGGCCGCAGCGGTTCCTGTTCCCCGGCCGCGATCCCGACACCGCCGTCAACGTCACCGTGCTCCACGCCGCAAGCCGCTCAGCCTATGCGGCGGCAGGCCTCGCCAAGAAGGTCAGTGTCCATACGCTGCGGCATAGTTTTGCGACGCATCTTTTGGAGCAGGGCACCGATATCCGGATCATCCAGGCCTTGCTCGGACACAATAATCTGTCGACGACGGCGCGCTATACGCGGGTTGCGGTCCATACGATAGGAGTGACCGAGAGCCCGCTCGACCGCTTGAGTTTGATGGTGGTGCCGCCCTCATAAGGCGCATCCCATGCCGAGGCCAATGCTGGAGCTGTCGGATATCCTCCGGCGCCACGGCGACGCCTATCGCGAGCGTAATGCCGGTCATCTGAGCCGTGACCAGCTCAAGGTCATGGGGGCGGTGCAGAGCTGCCGGACGGCGGTCTTGGGCGGTCATGTCGAACACTGCGGCGCCTGCGGGCACAGCAGGATCGCCTATAACAGCTGCCGCAACCGGCATTGTCCCAAGTGCCAAGCCGGAGCCGCGCAGGAGTGGCTCGACGCGCGGCAGGCCGATCTGTTGCCGGTCGAGTACTTCCATATTGTGTTCACGCTCCCGGCCCCGATAGCATCGATCGCGTATCAGAACAAAGCGGCCGTCTATGCGATCCTGTTCGAGGCGGCAGCCGGGACGTTGCGCACCATCGCCGCCGATAAAAAGCACCTCGGCGCCAGCATCGGCATGACGATGGTGCTGCACACCTGGGGCCAGACCCTGACGCACCATCCCCACGTCCACTGTATTGTGCCAGGTGGAGGCTTATCGCCCGACGGGGCCAGTTGGATGTCGTGCAAGCCGGGTTACTTCTTGCCCGAACGCGTCCTTTCACGCCTGTTCCGGCGTCTGTTTCTGACAAGGCTGAAGGCCGCTCATCAAGCCGGCAAGCTGCGATTCTCAGGGGATCTGGAACGGCTCGCCGCGCCCAAGGCCTTCGCGACCCTCCTCGCACCATTGCGCCGCGCCGAATGGGTGGTTTACGCCAAGCGTCCCTTTGCGGGGCCCGCCCAAGTGCTCGCCTATTTGAGCCGTTACACCCATCGGGTCGCCATCTCCAACCGCCGCCTTCTCGCTCTCGACAATGGCCGCGTCAGTTTTGCTTGGAAGGACTACGCCTGCGGCGGGGCAATGGTCGTTATCGAGATCCCGCCCGGTCCGCGCGGCGCTACAGGAGGCTCGATAGCTCATGATCGCCAAGTGCGCCGTTGAACCTGTTACGAGCGGCCTTGCGCCGCGGGCCGAAGAGCAATGCCTATAACTCTGCAACAGCGCCAGCTGGCAATACCACGACGCCTCAAGCGTCTCGCGCAGCGCACATTTCGGCCACGATGGACATCATTTCGTACTGAGCGCCGGAGCCCAAAACGCCAGGCGCGGGCCATCGATCTCCATAGCTGCAGAGACCGTACCCTGCGGTTCAGCTCAATCCGGTTTCTATGAGGTCGGCGGGTGAGA
>CAVSHC010000015.1:0-925890 GCA_963727795.1 uncultured Alphaproteobacteria bacterium | reverse complement strand
GACCCTGGCTGCGTGAAAACGCCGAGTTGGATACATTTTCCTCGCGATTTGCAGCGGGGGCTTGATGAAGCGCTTTATAGAAGAGGAAGACCGGGGGCAGTGGACTTTACTGCCGGAATGCCTCGACGATTGGGTTGGTGAGGACAATCCGGTGCGGGCCATCGACGCGTTTGTCGATGCGCTCGATCTGGGGGAACTTGGCTTCAAGGTGCAGCCTGCTGAGACCGGCCGGCCTTCCTTTCATCCTTCCGTTCATCTGAAGCTTTACGTCTATGGCTACGTCAACCGTGTGTCGTCGAGCCGCCGTCTCGAACGCGAAGCCGGCCGCAACCTCGAAGTGATGTGGCTGTTGGGCAGGCGCGTCCCCGATGACAAGGTGATCGCCGACTTCCGCAAGGACAATGGCCCCGCCATCCGCAAGGTTTGCGCTCAGTTTGTCGAACTGTGCCGAAGGTTAGGTCTTCTGACCAAGGCCAGCGTCGCCATCGATGGCAGCAAATTCAAAGCGGTCAACGACCGCGACAAGAATTTCACGCGCAACAAGGTGGAGCGGCGTCGCAAGCAAATGGAGGAGAGCGTAGCCCGTTACCTGAGCCAGCTCGACACCGCAGACCGGCAGGAGCCAAGCGAGGCGCTGGCTGCCAAGACCGCACATCTGAAAGAGAAAATCGCCAGGATCGGCGAGGAGATGAAAAAGCTCGACGCGATCGAGAAGCAGATGCTTGCCTCGCCAGATAAGCAAATTTCGCTCACCGATCCCGACAGCCGCTCCATGGCGACCAGCGGCCGCGGTTCTGGCATGGTTGGCTATAATGTGCAGATCGCCGTCGACACCGAGCATCATCTGATCGTGGCGCACGAGGTCACCAATGAAGGTCACGACCGCGCGCAGCTTGCCACCATGGCGGCCAAGGCCAAAGAAGCGCTGGGTGTTGAGAAGCTCGACGCCATTGCGGACCGGGGCTATTTCGACAGTCAGGAAATCCTCGCCTGCGAAGAGGCTGGCGTCACTGTAACGCTGCCAAAGCCGATAACGTCTGGGTCCGTAGCAAAAGGCCGATTTGGCAAGCAGGATTTTGTGTATTACGCCGGCAAGGACATCTATCGCTGCCCGGCGGGCCAAGAACTGAGCCATCGCTACACCAACACAGAAGATGGAAGAGTTCTGCGCCGCTACTGGACCACAGCGTGCGGTAATTGCCCACTGAAACCTCAATGCACAACAGGCCTGGAACGACGTATTACACGGTGGGAGCACGAGCATGTTCTTGAGGCCGTACAGGAGCGGCTCGATAAAAATCCTGAAGCCATGCGTGTGCGCCGCGAGACGGCGGAACATCCCTTCGGCACTCTGAAAGCCCGGATGGGGACAACGCCCCTTCTGATGAAAACGCTGCCAAAGGTCGCCACCGAAATGGCGCTATCGGTGCTCGCCTACAATTTCACCCGCGTCATGAACATCTTGGGCATCAAGCCGCTGATGGCGGCCGTCGCGGCGTAGAAGCGGCCCACCACAGCGCATTTTGCTGGCTTGGAAGCGCAGAAGCGGCTGAAAACGCGTCAGGCTTGCCCAATACCCCCCAAAAAGCGAATATCTCGAAAACGGCCCCGCGCTGGGCGGCTTCCCCAAATACGACCATCGCTCATTGCGTTTTCACGCGGCCAGGACCCCGAACAGCCCCCCAGTCCCAGGCTTGACACATAAAGAACAAAGCACGAACATGCGCCTCATGCCGTTTGACAATGAGCGCGACGACATCCTATTCACGATCCGCATGGGCTTGATGCATTGTAGGATCAACCCGAAGCCCGAACGCAACGAACGAGTGCGCACCGTGCAGGCGGCATCCGTCCTCGATCATCTGGAGCGCTGCGGCTATCGCATTGTTAAGTGCGACGGGGATCGAGGTCAGAAGCCCTCGAACCTTGGCGGGTGAGGCACCGCGCTAACCGATTTCCAGCTGGCATTGCTTTTCCCGAAGCTCCATGGCCTTGGTCCTGCCCAGAAGCCAATCGATCGACACGCCAAGCCGATCTGCGATCCGGGCCAGCCGCTGACGCATATGATCAAGCCGCCTTCCGGCCGCGTTTGCCGCCGCCCTTTGTCGCCTTGGCCGCAGGCGAGGAGAAGCGGCCGAAGCCGGAACCCTGTTGACCTTGGCGCAATTACGCTGGCCGAGACCCATGCTCTTGGCCAAGTTCGACCGCGCTTCAGCATAAGCTGGCGCCACCTTTCTATTCGACGGCGGGGCTGAAATGCAGAAGAAAAATCCTGCGCGCAGCCGTGGCTGATCGGCTGCGCGCAGGCGGAGGCCCGCTCGGAGTTCGGGCGCTGCTGTGCGTAGACGATGGCTGAAGCGCCTGCACACAGTAATCGGGTCGTCAGGATGTTTCCCGGAGCAAAGGCGAAATCTACTTGACCTGGGGCGCGACGGGCGCCGGCGCCGATTGCGTGATCGCAGCCTTCGCCTTGCCGCCTTCAAAGTAGGCGGGCACCCACTTCGTGTGGCCCACTAAGAGCGCATGGACAAGCACCGCCGCGAAAGCGACGCCGCCAAGAAGCCACAGTAACCCGACCTCCGGTTTCACAACCAACCAGATTCCGTGTTCTCCATCGGTATTGGACATGAGGGGGTCTCCTCTCTAGGACGGTTTAGTGAAGCCAGGGCGTGAGAGCGTAAGCGAGGAAGTGCGCGAACACCGCGATCGCGCCAAAAGCTCGCGTGCCGTTGATAACGTGGCTGTGCAACTCCTCGGCTTCTGCAATCGTAAGGCCAGTCGGGTATACTTTCTTTGGGTCTGCCATAATCTTAAACTCCTCCAAGGATTTTCCGAGCCTTCGTGCGGGACCGCATGAAGACGCTCACCGGATATTACTGCGTAAGCAAGCCTAGAATATTACCAAGACCTACCGTGTCAAATATATTCATAAATTATACCATGTGTCACTCCGACACAAGCTGTAATAAAACCAAATATTAGTCTGCATTATCAACTGCGTAATATATATGTATAGCTTATAAGCGGAAGCATAAAGCGGAACGTCAGAGAAAAATCGCAAGTAAAAAGCTCACCCAGGGTGGATTTCAACCAGCCGCCAGAGCCGAAAATCCCGCGCACAAACCCCTGTGTGGACAGCGGTTGCGCGCGGGCAAGGCTGCGCCCGGAGAGTATCTCCAGGGCGCGAACTTCAGGCCCGCAATTACGCGTTGGCGCCCGGCAGGACTTGGCTGATCGAAACCTTAGCCTTGCCGCCTTCAAAGTACTTGTTGACCCAGGTCGTATGACCAATAAGGGCCAAATGCACCGCCAGCGCGATGAGAACGACGCCGCCAAGGAAATGCGGAAGTCCGAGCGAGGGTCTCACATACAGCCAAATGGCGGCTTGTCCGTCAGTATCGGCCATGAGTAGTTCTCCTTCTTACAGTGTTTAGTGAAGCCAGGGGGTGTAGACATAGGCGAGAACGTGAGCGACGAGGGCGATCGCGCCGAAAACGCGCGTGCCATTGATCACGTGTTCATGAAGTTCCTCGGCCTCAGCCAAGGTCAAGCCAGTCGGATATACTTTGTTTGGGTCGGCCATAATTGCACCTCCAAAAGGATTCCGTGCTTAACCTGCACGTAGGTGTCCTCCTGCGGTCGCCTAAGGAGATGGAGTTCCATCCCCTCTTAAGGTGACATCACAAAGGGACGAAGCGCTATGCGTGCGGAATGACGTGTTCGATCGCCACCTTCGCCTTGCCGCCTTCAAAGTAGGCGGGCACCCACTTCGTGTGACCCACTAGGAGCGCATGCACGAGCACCGCTGCGAAAGCGACGCCGCCAATAAGCCACATCAACCCGACCTCTGGTTTAACAACCAACCAGATTCCGTGTTCTCCATCGGTATAGGCCATGGGTATTGCTCCTCTTTACTTCAGCCAGGGGGTGAGGACGTATGCGAGCACATGCGCGACAACCGCGACGGCGCCGAAAGTCCGCGTTCCGTTAATGACATGACCGTGCAGTTCTTCGGCTTCTGACAGCGTCAGACCTGTCGGATAGACCTTGTTTGGATCTGCCATAGGTACCTCTCGTGAGATTTATCGTGCTGAACCCGCACGTTGGGCTGCGCTAACGGCCCGAACCGGAAACGGAGCCTTTAGCTAGTGTCAGCATAGCTGTACTGTTGCATGTGTCAATTCATCTAGACACAGTATTCTATGTGTCAAGGCGACACAATCATAGTTTGTCCTGACTATGTAATGATATAAGTGATGTATTGTTGGATTGTCAATATTATGACTGTAGGGATTCTATTGTAGTTTTGTGGGAAGACCACCGACAGATAGGGCAAAATACCGACACGTTAGGCGTATTTTCCAGTGATTGTGCGTATTTTCCGGTGATTGTGATGCCGGAAGGCTTGCCGCATCTTCTGAGATGCGGTCGGTCTCTGGCCACGGCCGTTCGGGACCCACGCTCGAAAAGGCGAGTGTCTGGGGACATGCTGACAAGGTTTCATGCGGGCGCGACGCGGATCGCCGTGCTGCTTAAGCCCACGAAAAGGAGGTGAGTATGAGTGTCGAGAGTAACGGACGCGGTTTTTCCACCATGGAGCCTATGCCGTCCGACAGCCCCTCCAAGCGCCTTGGCTTGCTTGGCGCGGCGATGACGAAGCCTGCAACCGCCCGCATGCGCGTTCTGATCGCCGACGATCATCCCTTGACCCTCGCCGGCATGCGCTCGCTTCTCAATTGCGATCCGGAGGTGGAAATCGTCGGCGAGGCGCGAGACGGCGAAACCGCTTTGCAATTGGCTATTGAGCTCAAACCCGCCATCATGGTGCTGGACCTGTCCATGCTCGGGCTCAACGGGGCCGAAGCCATACGGCGGTTGCTCTTTCAGTTGCCGGACTGCAAGATCATTGTGCTCGCCGCGCATGAAGATCGCCCATACTTGCGAAGGCTGATCGAGGCGGGCGCGGGCGGCTACGTGCTCAAGCGTTCGGCGGCGGAAGACCTCCGCCGAGCGATACATGCCGTTGCCTGGGGCGGCATCTACATGGATCCGTCACTAGCAGCACCCGCCATCGACACGGCCGCTAACAGTCTTTCCCAGGCCGCGGCCAAAAGCCCTGAACTCAGCGAGCGAGAGGTGGAGGTCTTACGCCTGACGGTGGTTGGCCACAGCAACAAGGCGATCGCGACCATGCTGCGACTCAGCGCCAAGAGCATCGAGACCTATAAGGCGCGCGCGAAAGACAAGCTCGGCTTTCACAGCCGCGTTGACCTGATGGGCTATGCGGTTGAACGGGGATGGCTGACAGGAAGCTGACCGCAGATAACTTCGCTCGCCCAAGGAGCCCGTTCTCATCGCCACGCGGCTTTGCGAGTTCCTTGGCAAATCCACCTCAAACAGGCGCATGAAATCGTACGCGCCGTCGCCAATAAGCTATCCCATATGCCGCCCTCGCCGCCCCGGAGCAGCGGCGCCAGCGTATATTACACGACAGCCAAGGTGGCTTTTACGGACAGCAGCCTTTTCAAAAAATCATTATTGTCGCATTCCAAAGCCGCAATCAGGATTGGACCGTAACATGCCGCCGCTCAACCAAACCAAGGCGGAATTTTTGGAACTTGCCGAAAGACTGCTCGCCATCGCAACGGTGCTGCAGGATCTCTCTCCTGACAATCCAGCTTCCGCCAGCACCATAGATTGCTTGCGCAAGGAGCTCGGAGCCATCGCAGCACAGCTCAAACGGAATCCGCTCTCATAAGGGCCGGCTTTATTCGCGAAACGCAAAAGCCGCTTCCCTGCCTTCCGGCATCGACGGATGCGGCTTCATCCACTTGAATGTCCATGACCTGCACAAAAAAAGCCGATATTGTCGCTGGAAACAGAGGTTGTGGAGGCGGGTCCTGCTTGGCGAGTTAAGAGCGTTTCCCTCCAAAATCAACACACAACTCCAGTGTGAAGGCAAATACGGAATGAGCAGCGCCGACTCTCCCGGATCGGCTAGCCGTTCGGCGAAAGAAGCTTCCGCCTTCGCCGTCGACCTCACCAATTGCGACCGTGAGTCAATTCACATTCCGGGTTCCGTGCAGCCCCACGGCGCATTGCTCGCGGTCGATCCCAAAACGCTGAGAGTTCTTCAGGCAGGCGGTAACACCAGCCGTTTTTTTCGCGCCGAGCCCTTTGAACTGATCGGCGAGATTATCGTCTCCCTCTTCCCGCCGGATCGCGTCGCTCGCCTTCAGGAATTGCTGAGCGCTGAAAGCGCGATGATGAGACCGCTTCATACGTTCACCATCATCAGCAAGGACGACGCGGCGACGATTGACACTTTCATCTATCGGAGCGGCGATGCCGTGGTGCTTGAGTTTGAGCCCGCGGGTGAGAGCCAACCCGAAGATGCGCTTGCGCTCGTGCAAACCATGCTCGCGTACGTCCAGCAGGCCGAGACTACGCAATTGTTCTGCCAGAGACTTGCCGTTCAGGTACGTCGCGTCACCGGCTTCGACCGTGTCATGGTCTACCGCTTCCTGGAGGACGGCAGCGGCACTGTCGACGCCGAGTTGCGCGGAGAGGACGTTGAGTCCTTTCTTGGTCTCCACTACCCTGAATCCGACATTCCCAAACAGGCCCGCGAATTATATTTGTATAATTGGCTTCGCCTGATTCCGAATGCCCGCTACACGCCGGCTCCAATTTTACCTTCGGACGATCCTCGCACCTGCACTCCGCTTGACCTGAGCCAAAGTTTGATTCGCAGTGTCTCGCCAATGCATCTGGAATATCTGGCGAACATGGGCGTCGTGGCTTCGATGTCGCTGTCGGTCATCGTGGGCGGGAAACTTTGGGGGCTGATAGCCTGTCATCACAGGACGCCGCGATTTCTTTCGCACAGTCTGCGCATGGCGTGCGAGTTGTTCGCGCAAATGGCGTCGGCGAAGCTCGAAACAAGGGTCGCGGCCGAGGAGTTCGAGTCTGAGCTGCGCAGCAAACGCATCCACGAGGAGCTCGTGACCCGCATGAGCGGCGAAGCCGACCTGGCGGAAGGGCTGACCCATTTTAAGCCAAACCTGCTTGATTATATCCCCGCTGAAGGGGTTGGGCTTTGGTTGGATAGAAAGTATACCAGCCTGGGCCGCACACCGCGCCCGGAACAGGTAGCCAATCTGGTTGCTTGGCTAAACGAGACTGTGGCCGCCGGGGTCTTCCACACAGACAGACTGCCCCAGCTGTACCCGCCCGCCATGGAGTTCGCGGACGTCGCGAGCGGCCTTATCGCGCTCTCCGTCTCAAAGATGCCGCGAGATTATGTCCTTTGGTTCCGGCCGGAAATGATCCGCACCGTCACCTGGGCCGGCGACCCGAACAAGCCTATCGAGCCCGTCGATGGCGGGCATCGCATCTCCCCGCGCAAGAGCTTTTCCGCATGGCGAGAGTCTGTGAAACTGCATTCCCGCCCCTGGCGCAGCGTGGATGTGCAAGCCGCAAAAACGCTTCGCCTCACCCTGATGGAGGTTATATTACGGCGAATCGATCAGATTGCCCGCGAGCGTGCGGAAGCTCAGGTCCAGCAGATCGCGCTTACCGAGCAGTGGCATGCAGTTGCGGCCGAACTCAAGGAAGAGACGCAGCGCCGCGCTCTTGTCGAAGAGGAGCTTTCCCACGTCCTGCGCTCAACCGTAGAGGATCAAGAGGCGGAGCGCCAAAGGATCTCCCGCGAACTGCACGATAGCCTTGGGCAGACGCTCACTCTTCTCACGTTCGGTCTCGATGAATTTGGCCATTCCTTGTCCGACAGCGATGAGAATAGGAACCGGCTTGCGGCTCTGAAAGGCCTCGCCAACGACGTTGGCTCTAAGGTGAGCCGCCTCGCCTGGGAGATTCGCCCGACCGCATTGGATGACCTCGGCCTGGAAACGTCCATTCGCCAGCTTGTCGAGACATGGAGCGAGCGGTTGAACATTCGGTTCAATCTGCGCTTGGCGATCAAGGAGCAGCGGCTGAGCCCCACGGTCGAGACCACGCTCTACCGTGTGCTCCAGGAGGCCATAACCAATATCGCAAGGCATGCGGATGCGACGCGGGTCGCTGTGATTTTGGAGGCGCGCGAAAAGGAGGTGAGCATGATTGTCGAAGACAATGGACTGGGATTCCATCAAAACGAACCAGCAGCATCCTATACCTCCACCAAGCGTCTAGGCTTGCTCGGTATCCGCGAGCGCCTGTCTCTTGTTTCGGGCACTCTTGAGGTCGAGTCCGCCCCAGGCAAAGGGTGCACTCTTTACATCCGCGTCCCGCTATGACCAGCCCCTCTTCCACCCGCCTGCGCGTTCTTATCGCTGACGATCATCCCATGCTGCTCGCTGGCGTTAAAACGGTGCTCAATCGCGATCCGGGGGTTGAAGTCATTGGCGAGGCAGGAGACGGCAAAACCGCGCTTCGAATGGCCATTGAGCTTAATCCCGCCATCATGGTGCTTGACCTGTCGATGCCTGATCTCAACGGAGTGGAAGTCACGAGGCAGTTGCTGGCGCAATGCCCGAATTGCAAGGTTATTGTGCTGACCGTTCACGAAGATCGCGCTTACTTGCGCAAACTGATCGAGGTTGGCGCCGCAGGCTACGTGCTCAAGCGCTCGGCGCCGGAGGACCTCCGTCGAGCAATTCATGCTGTGGCGTCGGGCGGTATGTACCTCGATCCATTAGTAGCCGCACACGCCTTCGATAGGGCATCCGATGAGCCTTCCGAGGGCGCAACGGCGGGAGCGGATCTCAGCGAGCGCGAAGTGGAAGTGCTGCGGCTGACCTCGGTGGGCCATAGCAATAAGGCGATCGCAAATCTCTTAGGGATCAGCGTCAGGAGCGTTGAAACCTACAAGGCGCGCGCAATGGATAAGCTCGGCTTTGACAACCGGGTCGATTTGATAGGGTATGCGGTCGAGAAAGGCTGGCTGGCCGGAGGCTGATGAGCAGCGTGTTCATCGAAGCGGCGGAGCCGAGAATGGGGTCTCCCGCGCATCTGCAAGTCGGGATGCCGCCAAATCAAACAGCACGGGCCGCTCTCCGCCAAACCCCAAGCCGAAGCGGACGCGCGCGCCATCGGCGG
This sequence comes from uncultured Alphaproteobacteria bacterium, assembly GCA_963727795.1. Lineage (GTDB taxonomy): Bacteria > Pseudomonadota > Alphaproteobacteria > Rhizobiales > Rhodomicrobiaceae > Rhodomicrobium. The sequence goes on along the minus strand of CAVSHC010000015.1, from coordinate 916,791 downwards.
AGACCTCAAAGTCATCATGCAGCTTCCTCCGCATATCAGCGGCGACGCCCTCCTGCCAAACGCGCTTTGCGCCATCCGGCGCGATCACGCCAAAAGCGGGATCGGCTGCTCCCGCCGCGATGCCGTCGCCGCAAGGTAGAAGCTGCATTATTGTATCTTTTGCTAGCGCCACCTCGGTGCGCTTGCCTTTGCCTTCCTCTTCCCAAGCGAAGAGAGGGGAAACAGGGAGACCTTCGCCGGCGTCCCGGTGCTGTCCACCCGCATGAAGCCGCGCACCATCGGCGGACCACGCGACCCCACCAAGATTGCCGCCGGAAACGCCGCTGGTATCGGCTGCGTAGAGCCGCTTTAGCGTGCGCGTGTCGTAAATCTCGACCGCCGTAGTGTCATTGAAGCTGATGGCGAGCTTCCGGCCTTGCGGATGCACACCGACGCTCAAAGGCTCCTTGCCGCCTTGCGCCATCGCCTTCGTTTCGAGCCGACCATCAGCGCCGTAACGGCGGATCTGTCCGTCAAGGGCCACAGTGTAGAGCTGGTTCGCGCCATCGAAACCAACGCCATAACTGGACCTGCCATGGTAGCCTTTGTCTTCGGCTACAAGCCGCCAGCCCGCTGTCTCCCAAAGTCGCATGCCTTGGCCGCCGTGGAGCGTAGCGGCGAGATGGGTGCCATCGGGCGAGAAGGCGAGATGGAAGATCACGTCTCCAAAGCGGCCGAGACGAGCAACAAGCCGACCAGTGGCGGCTTCGAAAATGTAAACTGCATTCGTCTTATCGACAGTGTAGTGAGCATCCCAGCCGCCCGCCGCCACCCATTTGCCATTCGGCGAAAATGCTACGGCATCGATTCTGCCGCCATTATCGTTGCCTATTGGAACACGCAAGGTGCGCAACAATTCTAGCCTGTCGTGGCGGCCTTTCGGTAACACCCAGACCCGCGCCGTTTTGTCGTATGAACCCGTCACCATCAGGGTGCAGGCTGCATCCACGCCAATGCGCCTAATAGCCGCCGTATGCATCCCCGGCTCGATGCGCAGCATCGGCCGCTGGTCCGGCAGTTCCTCCGCCCGCGCCGCGCCCGCCAGCGCCAACCCCAAAACTATCGCCGCCAATATCCGCATGAAACATCCCCACGCGCCCGCACCGTCTTTATATTACGAGGGCTTGGCCTTGATCGGTATCCGGTTTTATAGGGCCGGGCAACTTCGCAGCAACCGCCGCACGCAACGCCACATGCGCGTCCGCCCGCAGTCCTTTCGTGCGCTCCAGCCGATGCGCTTGGCTGGAGGCCAGGGCGGCGGCTCTGTGGGCGGTTGTGGTTTCAGGTTTGGGAGGGATGACCGCGGCCGGGGTGGGTGACATGCCGGACATGACCTCATCTCGCAGGCGAGGCACGCAGCCCTGATTCCACTCCCACGCATCGCAAGACGACATGCGTGACATTCTTTCGCAGCCTAGGGAGCCGCTGAAAGGGCAAGGTCCAGCAGCGACGATACACATGGGCTATGGCATGGGCTGAAAAGTCGATCCGAGAATTCGCCAGCAAAATCAATGCATTGCGGGTATAGCTGGCGGAGAGGGAGGGATTCGAACCCTCGGTACGGTTACCCGTACTCCGGTTTTCGAGACCGGCCTATTCAACCACTCTAGCACCTCTCCAGCACACCACATGGGGGACGGCGGCCTCTAACCGCCGGCGCCCCTTTCGCAGGTTTCGCGCGAAGAGATAGCAAACGCGGGGCGGCCGCGCAACGGCTACAGCGATCAAGGGCGGCTTTTTGAACCGCGACGCGCCGCTTTACAAAGCTGTGCGCGATTCCAAGGTAATGTCCCGGCGTGGGCGGCGCGGCGCCGTTGTGCCGCGGCCGCGAACGGCCTAAAGAAGTTCCACGAACCGGAGATGCGATGCAGGCCATGGACCAGAAAGCACAATCCATCCAACTCGATCCGCCCTTCGCGGAAAAGCGCCTCGCCCGCGATGTCCACCATGGCGTCGAGCGGGCCGACGATTACGCCTGGCTGCGTGTGCCCAACTGGCAGGAGGTCATGCGCGACCCCTCTGCGCTGAGCGCGGATGTCCGGGCCTACCTTGAGGCGGAGAACGCCTACACGAAAGCCGCGATGGCCGATAGCGAAACGCTTCAGGACGCGCTTTTCAAGGAGATGAAGGGCCGGATCAAGGAAGACGATTCGACCGTGCCCTCCCCCGACGGCGCCTACGCCTACTTCACAAGCTACGTAATCGGCGGCCAGCATCCGCGCCTGTGCCGGGAACCGCGAGCGGGCGGCGAATGCGAGATCCTGCTCGACGGCGACGCGCTGGCTGCGGGAAAGCCCTATTTTTCGCTTGGCGCGGCAGCCTGGAGCCACGATCACAAGCTTCTCGCCTATGCCTTCGACGACAAGGGATCGGAATTCTACAGCATCCGGATCCGGGATCTGGAGGCAGGCGGCGACAGGCCGGATGAGATTCCCGACATGGAAGGCCAGCCTGTCTGGAACGCGGATGGAGGCGCATTCTATTACATCCGCGTGGATGAATACCGCCGTCCGCTGCAAGTCTTGCGCCATCGCCTCGGCACGCCTGCAAACGAGGACGAACTCATCTACCAGGAGCCCGACGCCGGCTTTTTCACCCAGGTGGGCCAAAGCCAGGACCGGCGCTATCTCTTCATCGGCGCGGGCGACCACGAGACGAGCGAAGTGCGCTTTCTCGATCTTACCGCGCCGGAGAAGGGCTTGCGCCTCGTGAGCCCTCGCGAAACCAACCATAATTACGAGGCCGAGCACCACGAGGGCCGCCTCATCATGCTCACGAATGACGGCGGCGCCGAAGATTACAAGCTCGTGGAAGCGCCGCTCGACGCGCCCGGCCGCGAGAACTGGCGCGACCTCGTTCCGCACAAGCAGGGCCGTCTCATCCTCGATTTCGCCTGCTTGAAAGACTACCTCGTGCGCCTGGAGCGCGAGGACGGCCTCCCCCGTATCGTGATCCGCCGCTTCGCCGATGGCGAGGAGCACGCGATCGCGTTCGCCGAAGAGGCCTATTCGCTCGGCATGTCCGAAGGCTACGAATACGACACCGAAACGATCCGCTTCACCTACTCGTCGATGACCACGCCCCGGCAGGTGTTCGACTACAACATGCGCACGCGCGAACGCGCCTTGCGCAAGACACAGGAGGTGCCGAGCGGGCACAACCCCGAGGATTACGTCACGCGCCGCGTCTTCGCGCCGGCCTCGGACGGAGAAACTGTGCCCGTGTCCCTCCTCTACCGCAAGGACTTGGCCCTCGACGGCTCAGCGCCCTGCCTTCTTTATGGCTACGGCTCCTATGGCCATTCCATTCCGGCTGGGTTTTCGACCAATGCGCTAAGCCTCGTGGACCGCGGCTTCGTCTACGCCATCGCCCATGTCCGCGGCGGCAAGGACAAGGGCTATCGCTGGTATAAGGAGGGCAAGCTCGCGAAAAAGACGAATACATTCAAGGACTTCATCGCGGCTGGCCGTTATCTGGCGGAGAGTAAATTCACAAGCGAGGGCCGCATCGTGGCGCAGGGCGGCTCGGCGGGCGGCATGCTCATGGGCGCGGTGGCGAACATGGCGCCGGAGTTGTTCGCGGGGATCATCGCGGATGTGCCGTTTGTGGATGTGCTGACCACCATGCTCGACGATACGCTGCCGCTCACCCCACCCGAATGGCCCGAATGGGGCAACCCCATCGAAAGCGCGGATGACTACAAGACCATCGCGGCCTATTCGCCTTACGATAACGTCCGCCCGCAGGCCTACCCCAATATCCTCGCCACGGGCGGGCTCACCGACCCGCGCGTCACCTATTGGGAGCCCTCCAAATGGGTGGCGAAGCTCCGCGCGCATAAGACGGATGCGAACCTGCTGCTGTTGAAGATCAACATGGACGCGGGCCATGGCGGCGCCTCGGGCCGCTTCGACCGGCTGAAGGAGAGTGCGCTCGCCTATGCCTTTGCGCTGAAGGTGGCGGGCACGGCTCGTTGCTAGTACGCCTTATCCGCGGGAAGTCCTGCCGTCGTCCGCGGCATGTGTGTCAGGACTTCCCGCGGGCGCCCCTGATCTTCCTGCGGCGCCAAGGCCATAATCGCTGATCTCTTTGCCTGCGAAGCCGCGCTTCAGGCGCGCTATGATTTGCCAAAGGCCCTCGAGCTGACTGGGAACCTGGTCCGCCAGCCCAACATTGGCTAACGATTTTGTTGATAAAATCTACCCGGCGCTTGGCAGGTGCGCGTCTAGGGCGTTGAAAATGATACGTTTTCTCTTTCGGTCTCCGAAAGCTAGATAAAAGAAGCCCTCCACCATAAAGCTCAACCTTGAGTTTCGCCCGGCACTCCCACAACCATTGCGACTGGTTGTGTGCATCATCTGAGTGATAGAACTTGCGAAAGAAGGAGAGAGGCTTATGGCTCTCGCGAAACTCGTACGGATGAGCGTCATCACGGCTGGCGCGCTGATCGCCGCCACCCAAGCGCATGCGGCGGACATATATGCTCCCGCCTATGCTCCAATTGGCGTCATGACCTGGACCGGCTTCTATGTTGGCGCGCATCTCGGCGGCGCCTGGGCCGATATGCAGACGACAGATTTCGGACATGGGGGTATTAGTTGGGGCGAGTTGACCCCTGGCGACAAGTTCGACAACAACTCTACTGGCATCATTGGCGGCGGCCAGGTTGGCTACAACTATCAAACCGACGCATTTGTGTTCGGCGTGGAAACGGATATTGGCGGCATCGGGCTGTCGCATAAAACAAACCCCTATGGCTACACTGCCTACTTCTCGTCGATCGATAGCGGCTTCTACACCGATGTTGCGGGCCGGCTTGGTTATGCGGCTGGGCCTGCTCTCTTCTACATCAAGGGTGGCTGGGCTTACTACGATGGAGCAGTTTCCCTTACGGACAACATCGGCGTCGCTCCCTGGCTTTGCACCGGCTCAACCGCCTGCCATACCTCCGGCAGCGGGCTTAGCGGATGGACCCTCGGTGGCGGCATCGAGTATAAGATGAGCCCGTCATGGAGCGTAAAGGGCGAGTACCGCTCCTTCGATTTCGGCAGCGTAACCACCCACTGGGTCGACGCCAACACCAATACCTGGCGCTTCGCGCACCAGCTTACCGCCGATGCAGTTACCGTTGGCGTGAACTACTCTTTCGGAGGCTGCTACACGCCTCTGTAATAATGGGCCAGCCAGCGAGAGAACGGCTCAACACACGTCCCGGTATTGAACCGAGGGGACCGATGTATCGCCACTGCATCAGTCCCAATAATTCTCCTTGCAGGAACCCCCTCCACTGTCGAGCGCCCCCCCTCGCTTGGCCGCCAGCCAGCGCCGGGCATCGGCGCAATATCTCGCTTCCCGCACTGCGGATTGCCCCGCGACCAGTTGCAAGGTGGAAGGCCATAATCGTTATCGCCACTCCGTCAAAGGGGGTATCCGTTAAGGCAGGATGATAGGGAAAAGCGCCTTGCCGGGAGGTTAACTCAGTTAAGACGCTGATATTTCAGTATAATTTTTGAAGATTGCGTGCGCCGCCGCAGCCGCGAACGCTGCTGGCGTAGTTAACGCGCGAAGCGGAACTATATTTAACGGACTTTTGCGCGTCCCATTCCGGGAAAAAATACACTCCCTTAACACTTCCAGTTTGAGCCAAAAGCCGTTGATTTTCAAAGGCTTGAGCAGCCATCCGCGCCTGCCGGACGCGGGCCGCTCCCATTCTTGGGACTTTCTTAACGCAAATACTGGCCGGAAATAATTCCGGTGCGCTTCTGTTAACCATCCTGCGATTTACCATCATGGCGTGGCCTTGCACGGTAATCGTTGGTTTACCGGCGCCGGAGGATGGAAAATATCGCTTTCGGCTGTAATGACGGTCATGAGGTCGAGTAAGGTTGAGACTACAAAGGCGAAGCCAATCTGGAATAGAACCTTTCGAATGGAGATAAAAGTGCAAAGTGGGCGCTATTGGCGGCGCCGGCGGAGGTAATTGCAATGACGGCGAAAAACACAAAACCCCTCCGCAGCCAGGCCTGGTGGGACAATCCCGCCAACCCCGGCATGACGGCGCAATATCTCGAGCGCTTCCTGAATTACGGCCTCACCCGGGAGGAGCTGCAAGCAGGCCGCCCCATCGTCGGCATCGCCCAGACCGGCAGCGACCTCGTCCCGTGCAACCGCCATCACCTTGAGCTGGCGAGCCGGGTGCGCGACGGCATCCGCGACGCGGGCGGCATTCCGCTCGAATTTCCGGTGCATCCGCTGCAGGAGACCGGCATCCGCCCCACGGCGGCGCTGCACCGCAACCTCGCCTATCTCGGCCTTGTCGAGATCCTTTATTGTTATCCGCTCGACGGCGTCGTGCTCACGACCGGCTGCGACAAGACCACGCCCGCGGCTCTCATGGCTGCGGCGACGGTCGATATCCCGGCCATCGTGCTCTCCGGCGGGCCGATGCTCGACGGCCATTTCGAGGGCAGGCTCGCTGGCTCCGGCACGGTCAAATGGGAGGCGCGCCGCCGCTACGCCGCGGGCGAAATCGACTATGCCGGCTTCATGGACCTGGTGCTGGCGTCGGCGCCCAGCGCCGGGCATTGCAACACCATGGGAACGGCCAGTTCCATGAACGCGCTGGCCGAAGCGCTGGGCATGTCGCTGCCGGGCTGCGCCGCCATCCCCGCGCCCTATCGCGAGCGCGGGCAGATGGCTTATGCGACGGGCCGGCGCGCGGTCGCCCTCGTTCGCGAGGATCTGCGGCCGTCAAGGATCATGACGCGCGAGGCGTTCGAGAACGCGATCGTGTGCGCCTCGGCCATCGGCGCGTCCACCAACTGCCCGATCCACATCAACGCCATCGCCCGCCATGCCGGCGTCGAGATCGGCAACGACGACTGGGACCGCATCGGCTACTACATTCCGTTGCTCGTGAACATGATGCCAGCCGGAGCCTATCTCGGCGAGGCCTACTACCGCGCTGGCGGCCTCCCGGCGGTAATGTCGGAGCTGATGGCGGCCGGCAAGCTGCACGGAGGCGCGCTGACGGTGACTGGGCGCGGCATCGGCGAGGGCATCGCGGGCGCGAAAATCCGAAACGAGGATGTCATCCGCCCCTATGCGCGCCCGCTGAAGGAGAAGGCCGGCTTCCTCAATCTCAAGGGCAACCTGTTCGACAGCGCCATCATGAAAACCTCGGTCATCTCTGAGGCGTTCCGCAAACGCTATCTGGAGCGGCCCGGCGACGAGGGCGCTTTCGAAGGCCGCGCCATCGTTTTCGACGGCCCGGAGGATTATCACGCGCGCATCAACGATCCCGCGCTCGCCATCGGCGGCGATTGCATCCTGGTGATGCGCTATTGCGGGCCGCTCGCATATCCCGGCTCGGCTGAGGTGGTAAACATGCTGCCCCCGGATGCGCTCGTGAAACAGGGCATTTCCGAACTGCCCTGCATCGGCGACGGCCGGCAAAGCGGCACGAGCGCAAGCCCCTCGATCCTGAACGCGTCCCCCGAAGCGGCGGCCGGCGGCGGGCTCGCTCTCCTCAGAACCGGCGACTGGGTCCGCATCGGCCTGAAGACCAGAAGCGCCGATATCCTCATTTCCGCCGAAGAACTGGCGGAGCGGCGGCGCACCCTCAGGCTCCCCGAGCTGGAGAGCCAGACGCCGTGGCAAGGCATCTACCGCGAGCATGCGGGCCAGCTCGACGGCGGCGGAGTGTTCGAGAGCGCCCTGCCCTACCGGCGCGTGGCGGAGCGCTTCGGCCCGCCGCGCGACAATCATTAGCAGGCGCCGCCATCCGCCGCCCACGCCGGCTTTTCGAGCTGCACGCAGAAAAGCATGCCGCCGCCGTGGATTGCGCAGTCTCCGCTCATAGAATTGCCGGAATTGGACCACTCCTGGTGACGGCTATTTATGGGGAGTATTGAACGTGCAAGCTATCGCTTCTCGAAGCCTCGGCATCCTGCTCGCGCTCGCAGCGGCGTCCGCCGTCGCCGGTTGCACCGGCGCATCCGACAACGCCGCCCCGGCAGCCGAGACAGCGGTGGCGCCAGCGGGCGGCCTGCAAATCACCGATACGAAGGTCGGAACCGGCATCATTCCAAAGCCCGGTCAGGTCTGTGTCGTCCACTACACGGGGTGGATTTATGAAAATGGAGCCAAGGGCAAGAAGTTCGACAGTTCCGTCGACCGCAAGAAGCCCTTCCAGTTCGTGATGGGCGAGCACAAGGTGATCGAGGGCTGGGAACGCGGCGTCGGCACCATGAAAGTTGGCGGCAAACGCACGATCATCATTCCGCCGGCCCTTGGCTATGGCTCGGCTGGAGGAGGCGCGGCCATTCCGCCGAACGCCACGCTGATCTTCGAGGTCGAGCTTCTGGACGTGAAGGCGGGTTAGCGGAGTCCGCCCGCGGTCGCGGGGCGGATTAGCGGTTCTAGCTTCTGTTTTCCGAAGAGGGTGCCGTGCCGGCCCTGTCCGGGAAGCTAGTGCTTTCGTCTATCGCGGCCAAGGTTTTCGCCTTCAGCGGCGGCGTCACGATCCATGCCCGCAGGCTTGGGTCGTTCACAAGGATGACGGCGCAAATAGCCGCCACAACGCCGTACAGCATGAGGATGGGATAGAAGGCTTCCATTTTTGCTGAGTCCCCCGAATCAGTCAGCACAACGATCAAGGGTGCCTCCAAGATATTAAGCCAAGTTTACGCTGGTTAGCTTTTCTTGGATGGCATCTGCAACTCTGGCATGGCCCGGTTTAGAAATAGTTACCGCTGCGCGACTCTCATCGAAGAGGGGCTCCAGGACCGTTCGCCCTCAAGGCCGCCGTCCGTCATCGGCGCGCGCGCCCCGCGGACGGCCGCGGCGATCGCGGGCGCGGCGCGTGGATCGGTGATGATGTCGATGTGGTTCAGGCCGGGAACGATGGTGACCGGAACATCGGCCCGGATGGCTTTGACGGCAGGCTCGAATTGGTCTGCGAAGAACAGTTCATCCTTCTCCCCGGCCACGATCGCAAGCGGCGAGGCCGCGTTCTTGAGATCGGCGGCGTAATCGAGGGCGCCGAAAGCGCGCATGAGCCGGAAGGAATACGTCCCGGTCAGAAGATCCGCGCGCGCCGGCGGAATGCCAAAGGCTAGCGCGGGCAAATGATCGAAGGCGTGGACGCCTAGCTTGTTCAGCAGCAGGATCGCGATAATGCGCGCAACATAGGGCGTGACCCACGGGCTCTTTCCCGGTCTTGCGGTTGGCGCGTATGGCCCGAGCATCGGCGCAAGCAGCACCGTGCGCGCGAACATCCGCCCCGCGGGAGATCCGGCGGCATGCAGCGCAAAGCCTCCTCCCGAGGAAAAGCCGAGCAGCACAAGCTCCGCCGCCGGCTGGCGCGCCCTCACCGCGGCCGCCAGATCGGCGAGGTCGCCGTCGAGTTGGCCCGCATCGTCGATGTCGCCGCGCCGGCCCGTATCGCCGTGCCCGCGAATGTCGGGCGCGTAGACCGTCATGCCTTCGTCGCTGAGCGCCTTGGCGAGCGGATGCAGGCTGTGGCTCGCGGCCGACGCCCCATGGATGGCGATCACGGCGATCTCCCGCTGGAACACTTTCGGACTGGCTGGCCAGACGCGAAAGGCGATGGCGCCGTTCCGCCCCGGAAGGATCGCGGCGGGCGGCAAAGTGCTGAAATCCGCTTTTTCGAAAGCGGCGCCGATCGAGGCGAGCGGGGCTGGAGCAGCGCCCGTGCCGAACGCGATCATGCCGGCCAACGCGGCGGCGGCGATCGCGAGAGTGCAGACTATGACGATGAGCATGGCGGGACTCTCTTATGCCGATGGTAGCCTGATCGCGCGGCGCGCCTCGGCGCGTGCGGCTTCGCCGGAGGAGCGAAGAAATCGCAAATCCCGTTAAGCGCGGCAAGTTCCAAAGCTCACGCTGCCGGCTCTGCTTTTTACATGCGATCTTCGCCGTTCTTATGACGCAATGGAAAGACGCCGCCAATGCTCCGCGAGGCGCAATCGCGAGCGCCCCCGCTATCCACACCAGGCAGGGCGGCCGCGCTTTGCAGCTTCGCCGCAAACGCGCGGGATTCGCAGGAAAGCCTTAAACGCGGCAATATGCGCGGCTTTGCCTCCACATTCCGCGGCATCGCATGGGTTGCGTCGATCATATCTGGAAAGTAAGTTTCTTTGATGATGTTGGCGCCGGGATTAGACAATTCCCATTTGGCTCTCTATTTTTATGAGCATTAAGCTGGATCAAACCTATGAAGTGATCGACAAGCTCAACCGGGCGGCCACCCCGATGGGCATCTGCGATGCGCTCACGAGCTTCACCGGTCGCTACGGCCTCACTGCAATGATGGCGGGCACAATGCGATCGCCAAAAGACCGGACGAGGCGCCTGCAAGAGCGGCACATTCTGGTGAGCGCAAATCCGGCCGGCTGGATGGACCGCTATCTCGACCAGGATTATGTCCGCATCGATCCGGTTGTCCATCGCATCAAGCGCAATCTCTCTCCCTTTCTTTGGTCCGAGTCTTTAGCCTTGGTCGATGACGATCACCGCGCTCCTGTCAGGAAGTTGTTCGGAGAGGCTTCCGAGTTCAAGCTCGGAGAAGGGATCGGCATTCCCCTTATCACCCTCGATGGCGCAGTCGCGGCGGTATCGCTTGGCGGTGAAAGGGTGGACGTGCCGTCCGCGGCTCGCGGGATGATTAGCCTGATCGGCACATATGCAATCGCGCGCGCGATCGACATCCGTGACCGGGAAGGAAGGCGTGAGCGCCCAAGACTGACGCCGCGCGAAATCGAATGCCTGAAATGGGCCGCGGACGGCAAGACAGAATGGGAAATCAGCGCCATTCTTCACGTCTCCGAACACACGGCGGACAAGCATCTCGCCAACGCTCATCGCAAGCTCGGCGCGGCAAATCGCGTGCAAGCCGTGGCCCACGCTATCCGGCTTGGATTTATTTCCTAATGGCGTCAGATCCTTAGCGCCTGCCAGACGGAGCTTCTTCACGAGTTTTACGCGCGAACCTAGCCCCGGCGCGGGCCGGACCTTACGCGATCGCGTAATGGTCCAGCCCATGCTCCTGTGATGAAACTTGCAGCTAAAGTATTTGGAAACAATCAGGCTGGTCCAAGCAAATAGACCTTCAATCATGCGCCTTCCGAATGAGGCGCCGGGGCTCGCCGAGGGGGCTTCCGTTGCCTCTCTGTATCAATCCGAGCCGGTCTTGAGATCGAGAGCCTAGTGATATTTGCCCATGACTACAGATAACCTCATCGACGCCCTTGCGATTCTGGCCGATAAAATCGATGGAATCTCGGCACGGCTCGCCCAGCTTGCAAGCGCGGAGGTCAGCGCCGCCAAACTCAACGCCGCAAGAACGGCGTCCTTCCAATTCACCGCAAAGGCTGCGGCCCTGGCCAGAGACGCGGCCTATCTTTCCGCCCGGCTCGAGCGCCGTTCGAACCGCCGCAAGCCGCCGAAGGCGTGCGAATTTGACATTTGAGCTGTGATATCGAACCCCATTGAACGGTTCACTGCCGATTGGCGTCATCCCGTGCGCGCCGCGGCATGAAATGCAGCCGCGCAGACACGGGATCTTGCCAAATACTCAGGGAGATCGCGGACAACGCCTTCGGCGTTTCCGCTAGGACGATTGCGGAAACGTTTCAGCCGGATTCGGTATGAGAGCCTGCTGCGAAGCTGGCAGGCAATTCACACGAGCGAGGGTCTTGGGCCTGCAGCTGGCCGGCGAGCCTGAGCCAACCTGAACCCTGCCGCAAAACTTTTTTAAAAACTGGGGAGTAAATGAATCTCCAGAAGGAATAACTTGAACTGCGCCTTTTCGAAGCATAAACCTCCGGTTGAAGTTAATTAAAGGGCTTATCGTCATGCTGTTTCAGAATCGTACGCCGTCGCTCGCATTTCAAAACGCCGTGAGGCAGTCCACCAGCGAGCGCGGAGTTTCAAAGCTGGAATCCCAGTTGATCCAGAGCTACGAGCAAGCGATCGACGAGGGTCTTCCTCCCAGCCAGGCTGTCGCAGTGATATTGAACTGGGTTGCGGGCGAATGCGCCCGTCTGCGCGACGAGGCCGCCCCAACCCCGTAACTTTGGGTTCGATCGCCCGGCGCGCGGCCGGCTAGAGGCGGCGGCCTTCCGCGATTGCCCAGCCGTGGAAACAAGTACGAGGTAGGGCCTGAGCCAGAGAGTAGCAATTATCTGCGAGAAAACGTATAGTTTGCCGGAGCCTGACTGACATTTCGTTGGCATTCCTTTGGGGGAGATTCCATGCAGGATGCGGCGCTGAAGTTCCTCCGGCAGACAAAGTCTTTTATCGAGGCGGCGGAAGGCGGATCTCTCACACAGGAAGATCTCGCGGCCGGCCGCGACGCCATGAACCAGTTGCTCGAGTTGGACTGGGTGATGCCGAAAGCCGTGGCGGATGTCAGCATTCAGTGGACTGTTATAGAAGAGGCCCTTCGCGCTGCGCTGGAAGACAAGACCGCAGCGCAAGCGCTCTCCGAAGATTTGCAAGCGGCATGGGCGGCGTATCGCGACCTCGAGGAGGTATTTAAAGAGCACGAATAGAAGAAGCCGGCTGCTGCCCGCTCATCCGCTCGCTCGCCACAAGCTGACCCGCAAGCTGCGCTATACGATCGAAGCCGGCTGCGACGGTGAGCGCTTGCCGCCTTGTCTGCTCATCGGCGACAGCCCGGCTCAACGCGCGGGCTTCGGCCGCGTGCTGGCGCCACAGTTCGACATCATATAAAGTTCCGGACATTTCTTTACTCGAAGATTTCCTGCAATACGGTTATTTTGAAATTAATTGGTGAAAAAACCATTGCCTGTTGCTCATGCGGGATCCCGAATTGTGATTTAATGTCCGAACACGACAACCCGAACATTTCCAAGGAGGGAGGATGCCTGCCGCCGCACCGGCGCCTTTCATGCGCAACATGGCCCTTGCGGTAGCAGCCGCGGCTATTTTCGCGCTGGCAGCCGCAGCGCTTCTCGCCGTCCCAGCCTCGCCATCACGCGTCGTCAACGCCGTCCGCATTCACCGGGATATTTCCGAGGTCTTTGACTTCTTCACGACGCCGAAGAACTGGCCGCGATGGCATCCAGCCTCGATTTCCGTCGACGGAGCGACGGACCATTCGCTTTCAATCGGCGAGGAGGTCGGCGAGGAAATCCGGGCGGACAGCGGGAAAGTTCATGCTGTTTGGCGCGTCGCGGCTCGTGACGCCCCTCACCTATGGCGCATCGAGGGCGCGCCGGGGGGCGGAGCCGAGGTGGCGATCACCTATCGCCTGCGCAGGGATGGAGAAGATACGGTGTTTGAACGCGAGATGCAGTACCGGTTCAACCGGCTCTGGCTTCGCGTGCTCGATCCGCTTTTCATCCGGCGTCATATGGAGCGCGAGTCGCAGCAGGCCTTGGCGAATGCAAAGGAGATCCTGGAGAAATAGGGCTTGTGCCGGCGCCTGACCGGCGTGGCCGTGGAGTGAGCAATGCAGCGCGGGGACATGCGGGAGTGAGATCGCCCGTCGTTGAGCGCGTCTACTCGACGCTTATTTCAGGGTTGCTCCCAACCCAATCGACGAGGACGGATCGATGGAAGAGGCGCATATAGCCACAATTCGCGCATGAGAGCCCATAGAGGCCGAACAGCGTGGCGCGGTTGATGTCATAGATGCCGAACGGAAAGCCGGGCAGCGTGAGCAGCAGATTAGCCCGGTCTTCATCGATGACATCGCACTCTTCGTGCCCGCAGGATGGACATTTGCGCGAGACGCCTTTGGCCTGGAAAAAGCGAATGGCGTCTGACAGCTTGATCGGCGCAGTCATGGAACTCGCTCCCTGCAAAAACCGCCCGCCCGAAAGCAGGCGGACGGCGCACAGCCCCCGATTGCCTACCAGAAGCGCCCTGGCACGGCAATTCCGGAGACACAGGGGACACTAGCAAAAACGTGGCTTATGTCTCGCAATCGCCGATGGGAGCGTGCTGCAAATGCTGAAGGCGATTGAGAGACGCCACACTAGAGACGCCTTTCTCTCTTCGCGGCCCGTATTCCGGCCGAGGCGGTCTCTTTCTCGCACATATAGGCGCCCCGCTTCGTGTGGCCGTATATGCGGCTCGAAGCGTAATGATACACCTTCGAGCGGGTGTTGGCCCAGACCACGGTGTCGCCCGGGCAGTGCGATTTCGCTTCAGACTCGGAGGCGAACTGACCGGCTGCGAGCGCGCCCGCTGGCGCCTTTGGCGCAGCCGCCTTTGGCGCAGGCGCCGCGGCGATTTCCGGCTTCGGCTGCTCGGCTGGAGCCTGCTGCTGGGGAGCAGCCGCCACTACCGGCTTCTGCTCGGGCTTGGCTGGCTCGGATGGCGCGGCGGCCGCTGTGGAAGACGCTCCTGCACGGCATCCGGCGATAAAATCTCTTCTCGTCTTGCCGCTCGCCTGCAAGGCCGCCTTGTTTGATGTCCACTCGGCCGCGCAAGCCCTCGCGGTCTTGCCTTTCGTCTCGGCCGCCGCCGCTTGTTGCTGCCCAGCCGGCGCCGGTTGCGCCTCCGGCGCTTTGGCGGGTTCGGCCGAAGCGGCTTCAGCGCGGCATTCGATTATGAAAGCGGTTTTCTTCTTGCCGCTTGCCTGTATGGTTGTCTTATTCGCCTTCCATTCCTCTGCGCAAGCTTTCAAGGTTTTGGCGAAGGAAGAGACGGGGATCAGTGTGAGGCTCGAAACGATCGCGAACGAGAGCCCGTACGCAAGAAAAGCCCTTTTCATCACGCAATACTCCTGACTCGGACGGAAGCATTAAGATAAAGCTTTTTGATCCTTTGCGCTTGACTTCATGGCGACAGGACCGCGCAGCGGCGATCACGATGCCGTGAGAGGGCCGGGCGCTGCAGGTTTGTTTTTCGCCGCGAATCAGTTACACCTTTTCCTTGCGGGAATTACTCTCGGAAAAGCTTAAGCTGCTTGTAGCATCTGCTCGCGGCTTCTTTTTTTTGGAGGCATTTGAAAGAGTCGCGTTTCTTCCTGGCGCGGGGCGGAGCGACGGAAAGCAAAAACCCCTAGCGGTGCAACGCTAGGGGTGTTCTTCAGATCAAATACGCAGGCAATACGCTTGGGAAAAAACTGGCAGAACCGCGTTCTGCTTGACCCAAGCTATTCGCCGAATACACGCAAGGCAACCACTTTCGCGTGCGCTGGCTGCGATTGCAGGGAATAGTTGCAGAAAAAACACCGGTGGGCTGACGACGCCATCTTTGGCGGCGGCTGCGCGCGGAAGGGCCGTAGACCGATTATCTGGGTTTCGAGCGAATCCAGAGGGCGATGAGGGAGGCGCTGGACAGAAGCGCACATAAAATGAGAACGCCGGCAGCCATCTCGACCCGGTGGCGCTGGAATTCCACGACCACGGCGTCGCCATCCACGCGCACAGCTTTCACCGTGGTCAGGAGAATGGCGCTTCGCGTGTCCGGCTTGATCCTTTTGGCTGGAATGACGTCCGTCACATTCTGAGCGATGTAGCTGGCGAGCGGATTGAGCATCGCGTTCAGCCGGCTCAGAATCGGCCGGGCTGTGTCGTGCGGCAGATTCGCTTTCGTGACATGAAAGAACACCGCGCGCGCGTTCGCGTCAAACTCGGGTGCGCCGCTCACCTCAACCGGCGTATGGATATGGTATCCGGACACATGAGCCTTGATCTTGACCTCGCCGCTCACCGAAACGTCCAAAATGGAGATGTCGAAGCCGCGCCAGGGCTTCGGCGGATGCTGCCGGGCGTAATCCGAAAAAGTCCCGCCCGTGAGGCGCATTTCCGCATTCCCGGCCCAGATGCGCCACAAGCCGGCGAGGCTTGCAACCAGGATCATCAAAGCGGCCGCCCCTGCGACCACGCTCCAGCCCGTACGCATCGTCGTTCCCCCCGTTGCAGTCCTTGCCGCCTGTCCCGCCCAAGACTGTACTCCAAGGCGTCTCACGCCACGAGGCCTTAACGAACCGTCACTTATAGCCACTACTTTAAGTTGTGCATGTGAGCATTTCTTGTTATCGTTTCGCGTGCGGTAGAGCCGTCATTCGATTGGTTGGAAGATTCGCGTCCAAGTTTCTACACGAGTAGATGCAGCATCTCGATACCGTGAGAAAAACCATGCAAATGGCGCCGAGCTCTGAAGATGAAATTTCTTCGCAAGTCAGCAGCGCTGAGAAAAGCGTAAGCATTCTTGTCGTCGAAGACGATCCGGACGATTACAAAGCCATTTCCAGGCTCTTGTCCAAGATTTGCGGATACTCTGTGCAGACAACGAGAGCGTCCTCCGGCTTCGCCGCCCGGAACAGCCTTACCCGGCGATGCTATGATGTCATCATCGCCGATTACCGGCTCGGAAGGGAGACCGGCATAGAGGTGATTACGTCGATCGTGCGCCAGAGATCCGACATCGGGTCCATCCTGGTCACGCGGCGCCTCTCTCCAGAGGTGTGCCAAGCGGCTATGAGCGCCGGCGCGGTTTATTGCATCGACAAAGACGAGCTTACGGCGACGATCCTCCAAAGCGCCATCCAATCCGCTATTCATAAAGTGCTTCAGCAGTACGTTCATGGCGTGTTTCAGGACTACGCTGACGAGGCCGCCCGCCGGGAGCAGTTACAAAGGCTCCATTAGCGGGCCACTGTACGCAACGCGTCCACCCTTGTGCAGACACCGCACAGGGGTGAGCTGATTCGCATTTTCTCGATCGCCTGCACGCGACGCAAAGCACAAAGAGGTTCTGCAGCGCCACGCCCCATAAACAGAGACATCAGGAATAACGGCCATGAGCGTTGTGAGAAGCACCGATCTCGACGAGCTGTGCAATCGCAGCGCGGACGTTTGCGGCCGTGAGCCCATCCACCTCCCTAGCGCTATTCAACCGCACGGCATTCTGGTCGGGCTCCGCCCCAAAACTCTCGGCCTTGTCACGCGGAGCGCAAACGCCGACGCGATCTTCGGACCTCAGTCTCCCCACAAGACGCCGCCATGGCTTCCGCCAGCCGCCGCCGCAGCGTGCCGCGAGCTTGGACCGGCGAAGGGCTTAGAGCGCACGTTCCTGACCGAGGTTCCGGGCATCGGGCTGACGGAAGCGCATTGTTTCACCGCGTCCAACCTGGTGTTCTGCGAGTTCGAGCTGCCAGCAGGACGAGGCGCGGCCTTCTCCCGAGACGATGGATCGCTTCTCGTGGCGCAAGCCGTGAGAGACTTGCCGGCCGCGCACGACGCTTTCCAAATGGCCGGCATCGTTGCGCAATCCGTGCGGGCCGTCTCGGGATTTCGAACGGGTGATCGTGTATCGCTTCGAATGCAACGGCGACGGAGAAGTTGTCGGCGAATGCTTGTCCGAGGATTGGAGCCAGTCCTTCATGGGGTTGCGCTTCCCTGCGAGCGATATTCCGCCCCAGGCGCGCGCGCTGTACCTTGTCTCTCATGCCCGGTGGATACCGGCCCGGGACTACATCCCCGTCCCCCTCTCGCCCGGATGCAGCCAGAGCGGAGACGCCTTCGATCTCAGTCTCAGCTTCTATCGGAGCATCTCTCCCGTTCACAAGGCGTATCAAGAAAACGTCGGGGTGGACGGCGCGATGTCCTTGTCGGTTCTCTGCAACGGCGCGCTCTGGGGCCTCGTCATCGGCCATCACCGCCAGCCCCATCGCGCAACTTGTGCGACGCGCCATCACGCAGCGGCCATCATTCAAGCCTTCGGCATCGCGCTCGAAGCACGCCTGACGCGCCCCGCGAGAAAGGCATGGCGGACCGGCGCGGCGGCTCAGTCCGTGATCCTGTCGAGGCTCGCGATGGCGGACGATTGCCTCGATGCTCTGATGGATGGCGCGCCTTCGATCGCCGATCTGCTGCCGGGCTGCACGGGAGCGGCCCTCGTCTGGAACCGGCACGGCGCCAGCCACGTCCGCACCTTGGGGGAAACTCCGCCTCCCGCGGATATCCCGGCGCTCGCTCTTTGGATCCGCTCGGAGGCCAAGGACCCCGTCTTTTCGTGCGACTGCATTTCGGGCCGCCTTCCGCTCTTCGCCTCCCACTTCGAAAAGGCGAGCGGCGTTCTCAGCATGCAGTTCGAGGATCCGCGTCACCCCCTGCTGCTTCTCTTCCGGCCCGAGGTCATCCGAACCGTGTCCTGGGCAGGCAAACCCGAAAAGCTCGCCGGACCAGACGGCGGCGCAAGCCTGCCCCGGCGCTCCTTCGAGCTTTGGGCCGAGGCGAAGCGCAACCACGCGCAACCCTGGAGCCCCGGAGATCTTGAAACCGCCGCCGACTTCCTCGCCGCCGTCAACCTGATCCTCGCGCAAGAGGCGCGCCGGCATCAGTTCAAGGCGGCGGAAGACGCAGCGCGGGAAGCCATCCGCACCAAAAATGACAATCTGAAGCTGGAGGCTCAAAACCGGGCGCTCGCCGCCGCCCAGAAAGAAACCGAGGCATCCAACCGCGAACTTGAGGCGTTCAGCTACTCTGTCGCCCATGACCTTCGAGCGCCGCTGAGGAGCATCAACGGGTTCTGCCAGATCATCGAGGAGGATTGCGCAGATCAACTGGACGAGACAGCCCGCGGTTATCTGGGCCGCGTGCGGCGGGCGGCCGAGCTTATGGCCGCGCTGATCGACGATCTGCTTCGGCTGGCCCAGATAACCCAGGGCGATTTGACCTACGCCACGGTCCATCTCAGCCAGATCGCCGCACAAATCGCGGAGAGCTTAAGCGAGAGTGCGCCGGAAAGGCGCGCGGACTTCATGATAGCGCCCGGCATCTCGGTGCGGGGCGATGCGCGGCTGCTCCGTGTCGTCATGCAAAATCTGTTCTCGAACGCCTGGAAATTCACGGCGCGCGAGCCGGCGGCGCGCATCGAGTTCGGGTCCGAGCCGGCCGGCGGCCAGAGCGTTCTCTATGTGCGCGACAACGGCGTCGGCTTCGATATGGGGCACGCCGGAAAACTTTTCGGCGCTTTCCAGCGCCTGCACAGCGTCCATGAGTTCCCCGGCTCGGGCGTGGGCCTGGCGACGGTTCAGCGCATTATCGACAAGCATGGCGGACGCATCTGGGCCGACGCTGCGCCCGGCGAAGGCGCGATCTTCCGGTTCGTCATTCCGGAGGGGCCCGGCGGGGCGGCCGAGCAGGGATGATGCCAATTCCGGTCGATAGCTTCTGTCATTGCGGCGGCGAGCGCAGCGATGGCGAGGCCAAAACCGCCGCTGTCCCCCGTCAATAGCTGCACTCCCGCGTTCTCTTTTTGTTCTTTTGTCGGACACGCCATCAAAACCGCATGTGGCATTTGATCCACTGCCGTTCGCATCCGGTAACAACCCGGTGTATGACCGCCAAACCGAGGGCGATGTTAAAGCATTCACCAAGCAAAACTAGGTGGTAGCGTCACTTGCTTTAGAGCTCTCTCCTGCAAGTTTCTGTAATCGTAGACCTGTTCTGGCCCAAGTCAAGACCTTTTTGAACGCGCTTCTGTCGACCATCTCTTTGTCACTGTCCGCTGGTATACCAAGACGCCACCAAACCCGACTCCGCCTAACAACAAGCAAGCAGTGAAATACCCGAATATCTCACGAAGGGGCGCAGACTTTTCGAGTTTTCTTCAAGATTTGCCTGCATGTTTATTTCACGGAACCTTGTGTGGCGCAGCTTAAGGCTGGATGCGGTTTCATTCTGTCCTGATGTTCCGGAGAAAAAGACTCTCGTTATAAGCGCCAAGCATGCCGGGCTGAGCGGCGGCGAAACGGCGGCTCATGCCGCCGTAGCTTTCCCGATCAGGATCTTACTGCACCGCGCCCACGGTTTTCTCGGCGAGAGCGGGAGCGCGAACCGCCTGCGCAGGCTCGGGGACCCGCAACCACGTCACATACAGCGCCGGCAGGAACAGCAGCGTCAGAGCGGTCGCGACAAGCAATCCCCCCATCATTGCGAAAGCCATCGGCCCCCAGAAGACGGTCGGCGCAATGGGAATAAGCCCGAGAACCGTCGAGATCGCCGTCAGCATGATCGGGCGGAAGCGGGACAGGCTCGCCTCAACCACCGCGTCCCAGGCGTTGAGCCCTTGAGCGCGCTCGGTCTGGATCTGCTCGATCAGGATCACGGCGTTGCGCGCGATCAAGCCAAGCAGCGCCAGCGTGCCGAGGATGGCGACGAAGCCGAGCGGTTTCCCCACGAGCAACAGCGCCAGGATGATGCCGATGAGGCCCATGGGCACGACACTCAGGACAAGGGCCAGAAGGTTGAAGCTCTGAAGCTGGATCATCAGGAACGTGATCATCAGGAACAGCATGAGCGGGATCACCGCGACCACTGAGGCTTGCGAATTCGCGCTTTCCTCTACCGTGCCCCCGGTGACAATCTGGTAGCCTTTGGGCAGGCTCGCATTCATCTCTTTGATCGCCGGAGCGAGCGCGCCGACAGCCGCCTCCGGGAGTTGGCCCGGACGCATATCGGCCTGCACGGTCAGGGTGGGAACCCTGTCGCGGCGCCACACCACCGGATATTCCTGCCCGGCCTCGAACGTCGCGATCTGACTGAGGGGAACGACTTCGCCATTGGGCAGCGGAATTTTCAAGGTGCGCAGCGCCGGCAGCGAAACGCGCTGCTCGTCGGTGGCTCTGCTGACGACATCGATGAGGTAGATGTCATCGCGCAGTTGCGTCACGGGAACGCCTTTAACCACGCTGTTCAACACCGAGGCGATCGCTCTTGAGCTGAGGCCCAGCAAACGCGCTTCATTCTGATCGATGTGAATCTTCACCTTCCTCGCGGGCTCGATCCAGTCGAAGTTCACGTCTCTGACCGCGGAATTCGCGGCGATCACCGGAGCCAGACGCAGCGCAATGTTCCTGACCTCGTTCACATCCGGCCCGCTTACTCGATATTGAACGGGCCATCCCACGGGCGGCCCAAGCTCAAGGGGCGTAACCCGCGACACTGCGCTCGGAAATTTCTCAGGCAAAACCGTTTCGAGCTTCTTCTGAAGCCGGTCCCGCGCCTGCAAATCCTTCGCGATGATGACTCCTTGCGAGAAGAAATCGTTCGAGAGTTGGACATTCAGCGGCAGGTAGAAGCGGATCGCGCCCCGGCCCACATAGGTGCTCCAGCTCTCGACATCGGGATCGCCCTTCAAGAGTTCGTCAAACTTGGCGGCGACTTCGTCGCTGGCGTAGATCGAGGCGTTCTGCGGAAGGCGTATGTCGACGAGCAGCTCGGGCCTATCCGACGCAGGAAAGAACTGGCGCGAGACGAAGGGGGACAGAAGAAGCGCTCCCACGAAGCAGGCGAGCGTTATGCCGATCGTCAGCCAGCGCGCCCTCATCGCCCCGATGAGCAGGCTTCGGAAAGCCTGCATGATCCTGCCCGGCTCATCCCTCTCTTTCTTCTCCGGCGCTTTGAGGAGCCAGAGTCCAAGCAGCGGGGTGTAAAGGACGGCCACGAACCAGGATGCGATCAGCGCGATGCTGACGACCGCAAAGATCGAAAAGGTGTATTCGCCCGCCGAGCTTTTCGCAAAGCCGATGGGCACGAACCCCGCCGCGGTGACAAACGACCCTGTCAGCATCGGAAAGGCGAGCGACGTGTAGGCGAAGCTTGCCGCGTCCTCCTTCTTATCCCCTTGCGCGAGCCGGGATGACATGACGTCGACCGTCGTCATGGCGTCGTCGACAAGAAGCCCCAGGGCGATGATCAGGGCGCCAAGCGAGATGCGCTGAAGGTCGATGCCGATCATGGCCATGATCGGGAAGACGAAGGCGAGCGTCAGCGGGATTGAAAGCGCGACAACCGTGCCAGCCCGCGCGCCGAGCGAGACGAAGCTGACCGCCATGACGATCGCGATGGCCTGCCAGAGCGAGGTCATGAAATCGCCGATGGCGTGCTTCACAGTCTGCGGCTGATCGGCGACAAGGAAGGCCTCGACGCCGAGCGGCAGGCCCGCCTTGATCTCCTTCATCGCCTTTTCGATGTTCCGGCCGAGCACGAGGATGTTGCCGCCTTCGCGCATCGCGATCGCCAAGCCGATTGCAGGCTCGCCATTGACGCGGAACATCGGCTGGGGCGGATCGGCGAGCGCACGGCGAACCGTGGCGATATCCCGAAGCCGGATCAGCCGCCCGTTCACGACGAAGGTCACATTCTCAAGGTCTTTCTCAGAATTGAACGCTCCTGTCGTTCGAAGCGCCAGAGCCTCGTTCCCAGTCTGAATGGTTCCGGCCGGAACCACGATGTTCTGCGCTTCGAGCGCGGCGGCCAGCGCGGCCCGGTCGACTCCCAGGCCCGCGAGCTTCTCGGTCGAGAACTCGACGAAGATTTTCTCGTCCTGCGCGCCGAGGATCTCGATCTTCGATACATCCGGCGCCTGCAGGAGCTTGGAACGGATGTCTTCGACGTAGTCGCGAAGCTCGCGATGGCTGAACCCATCCGCCGTGAAGCCGTAGATAATGCCGTAGGTATCGCCGAACTCGTCGTTGAAGCCGGGGCCCACGACGCCAGCAGGGAGCGTGTGGCGCATATCCGCTATGCTCTTGCGGACGTGATACCAGATATCGGGAACCTTGCTGGGCGCCGTCTCGCCTTTCAGCGTGACGAAAATCGTCGTGCGCCCCGCCTTCGTATAGCTCTCGACGTGATCGAGGCTCGGCGTTTCCTGAAGCGTGCGCTCAAGGCGCTCGGTGACTTGCTTGAGCGTCTCGTTCAGGTCCGCCCCCGGCCAACCCGCGAACACGACCATGGTGCGAAAGGTGAAAGCCGGGTCTTCGTTGCGGCCAAGGCGGAGGTAGGACATTGTGCCCGCGAGCACCAGCGCGATCATGCAGTAGATCGTGAAGGACCGGTGCTTCAAGGCCCATTGCGAGAGATTGAACTGCATCAGGAGGAAGCCCCAAGCAGCCGGACCTTGCGGCCGGGATAAAGGGCCTGCACGCCGGCGGTCACCACGATGTCTCCGTTTTCGAGCCCGTTGGAAATGACCACCGAAGAGGGCTCGTGGCGCTGGACCTCCACATTTCTTATGGCGACGGTCTGGCTCGATTTGTCGACCACCCACACAGCCGGCTTGTTATCGAATTTCGTAAGCGCGCTGGCTGGCACCGCGATCACCGGGGCGGGAGGCAGATGGGCGGTCCCGGTAACGGTGGAGCCTAGCCGCATGTCCGCGGGCGGACTTTGAAGCCCCACCTTGACCTGGAAATTTCTCGTCACCGGATCCGCCTGGGGAGCAACTTCGCGCACCCTGCCGATCGCCTGCGTTCTCGGATCGTCGGCGAGGCTGACTGTCACTTCCGTCCGGCTTGGAGCGGCGCGCAAAACGCTGGCGGGCACGTCGAAAACAGCATCGCGGCCGCCGTCGCGCGCCACTTGCACGATGGTTCGGCCCGCCTGGACGACTTCACCCGGCTCGGCGGCAACCGCGGTAATGACGCCGGGCGCGTCGGCCTTCAATTCCGTGAAGCTCACTCGATCCTGAGCAATTTTCAGCTGCGCCTGCGCGTCCTTGACCTTGGATTTGGCGGTTTGCAGTTCCTGCTGGGCCTGATCGAAGCGGACGCGCGTGGTATGCCCCTGCCTCAGGAGCGTCTGCTGGCGCTCGAAATCGTTGCGGGCGCGGGTGACGATGCCGTTGGCGCTGTTCAGAGCGGCCTGGGCGGAACGCAAGGCGTTCTGCTCATCGAGAGGCTCCAGCCTTGCAATCGTCTGCCCGGCCTGAACGCGGTCGCCCAGGTTGACCCGGCGCTCGATCATGCGTCCGCCGATCCGGAAGCCGAGCGACGCCTCATCGCGCGGGCGCACATGCCCCGTAAGCGTGACCGTCTCCCCGATATCCTGCTTGGCGACGGTGACTGTTCGAACGGGCCGAATGTCCGGAACGACCGGCTCGGCCTCCCGGCTGCAGCCCGCTGCGAAAGCAGCGAAAGCCACGGCGAGCCAGCAAAACCGTGATCGGGTCACAAACCTTGGACTCGCCCTCAATCGGGCTTCGCCAGAACGAGCAAAATGATGCCGATGTCTACTGAAGAGCGGACGAGAGGGAAGCATTCGCCACCTTTGGTTCCCCGGCCGATGCCGGCTTCGGATCGGGCTCAGAGGCAAATAACGATGGGCAGGACTCTGATTATATTCTATATGGTTATGGGACATTATCAACCTTCGGCATCCGAAAAGCTCCCCAGCAACCCAACCCCGCGACAGGTAGAATTGGCCATCGGAGTTTGTGCGGTGAAACGGCAGGCCGACCGAGAGACAGGGGATTCCAGCTTGGCGGATCGCGCTCGCGCGGGCGGCGTGGTTCATCGCTCTCTGGTTCGCGCTCGCCGGATTTGATCTGGCCGACTTTCCGGCGGCGCTGATTGCGATTGTCGCAGCGACTTTGGTCAGTTTGCGCCTTCTGCCGCCCGGTCATGCGCGCCCCTCGGCCCTTGCGCTGGGCCAGCTTGCGTTGCGGTTCGCGCGCCAATCGCTGGCCGCCGGTCTCGACGTTGCGTGGCGGGCGCTCGATCCGCGTATGCGGTTGCGGCCCGGTTTCGTCACCTACGAAACGCGCCTCCCTCAAGGTCCGGCGCGGAGCGCTTTCCTGACGCTCATGAGCCTGCTTCCGGGGTCCTTGCCCGCCTGGCAGGACGACGGCGGCAAGATCGTCATTCACTGCCTTGATGTCGATCAGCCGGTTGCGGCTCAGATGGCCGAGGAGGAGAAGCTCTTTGTTCGAGCCCTGGGAGTTGGTCCCCCCGATGACTGAATTCCTTCAATTCTCCTCCGGCTTCGTGTTCGTCATGGTCGCGCTCGGGATGGTTCGCATCGTTCGCGGGCCGACCAGGGCCGACCGGATGATGGCCGCGCAGCTCTTGGGCACGGGCGGCATCGCGGCGCTGCTCCTTCGCTCCGACGTGACCGATACGCCCGCGGTGATCGATGTCGCGCTGGCGCTGGCGCTGCTCGCCGCGTTCGCCTCGGTGGCCTTTGTCGTCAAAGGCTCTCGCCAGCCTGCCGGCGAGCCGGAGGCCTCGAATGAGTAGCGCGGCCGATATCTTCACGGTGATCGCCGTTTCGGCTGGCGCCTTCTTTTTCATGGCGGGAACCGCCGGGCTGTTGCGCTTTCCCGATACGCTGACGCGCCTGCACGCGCTGACGAAGGCCGACAATCTTGGACTCGGCCTGGTTGTGCTGGGATTGATGCCGCGCGCAGGCGGCCCGCTCGCCGCGCTCAAGCTCGCCAGCATATGGCTGCTTGTGCTGTTCACGGGGGCAGTGGTTTCGCAGCTTATCGCGAAAGCGGCGAGAGACGGTGACAAGGATGACGACTGACATCGTTCTCGACGGCGGCCTCGCGGCGTTGGTTCTGGCGTTAGGATGCTGGATTATCGCCGCGCGCGACTCCTTCGCCGCGGGCGTCGGCTTTGTCGCCTACGGATTGTTGCTGACGCTCGTCTGGGTGCGCCTCGGCGCCATCGACGTGGCGTTGATGGAAGGCGCCATCGGCAGCGGCCTGACGGGCGCATTGCTGCTTCGGGCCTCCTCCCGTCTGCGGCGCGCCGAGGCTTCGGCCGCAACGGAACGTTCCCCTTTCATTTTGCGGGCCGTAGCCGCGCTTCTTTCCGCGACTGTGGCGGCAATGCTCGCGGCAGCCGTGCTGTATCTGCCCGACCCGGCCCCGACGCTCGCGCCGCAAGCGGCGGCAAACGCTGGCGCGACCGGCATGAGCAATGCCGTCACCAATGTGCTGATCGCCTTTCGCGCGATGGACACCATGCTGGAAAAGGTTGTCCTGCTGGTCGCCCTGGCGGGAGTGTGGTCGCTGGCGCGCGATCGCTT
Source organism: uncultured Alphaproteobacteria bacterium (assembly GCA_963727795.1). Lineage (GTDB taxonomy): Bacteria > Pseudomonadota > Alphaproteobacteria > Rhizobiales > Rhodomicrobiaceae > Rhodomicrobium. The sequence continues at coordinate 890,929 of CAVSHC010000015.1, read as the reverse complement.
GTGGGGCGGGCGCCCCGGCCCGCTTTACCGCGCCGATCCGAAAGCTCCGCTCACCTTCCTCGCTCAGATGCTGCCGCCGCTCGGCATCGTCACCGGCATCTATATGCTCTGGGTGGGCGCGGATGCTCCGGGCGGCGCCTTCCAGGGCGGAACGATCATCGCCGCCATGTGGCTGCTCGCCATGATGGCGGGGCTCACGGACGCCCCTCCGGTCGGCAACCGGCGGATGAGGCTCGCGCTGATTGCCGGCCCCCTTTTCTTCCTCGTCGCCGGTCTTGGCGGACTTTGGCTCGGCGACGCGTTCCTCGCCTATCCCATGGCCTATGCCAAGCCATTGATCCTCATCATCGAGTTCGCGATGACGCTGACGGTCGCCGTGACGCTCGGCCTCCTGATCGCCGGTCCGCCTGAAAGGCCTGAAAGGGAGCCCACGCCATGACGACGGCGACGGTTTTCGGCATCTGCGGCGCATTGGCGGCGGGTCTCGGCTTGTATGGCGTGATCGCCGATCCGCGGCCCTTGCGCAAGATTCTCGCCTTCAATCTGCTCAGCAGCGGCGTGTTTCTGCTCTTCGGCGTCGTTGCCCGCAGAGGAGCCGCGGCTCAGTTCAGCGGCGATCCCGTTCCGCAGGCGCTGGTCATCACGGGCATTGTCGTGGCGGCGGCAGGGACGGCGCTGGCGGTCGCGCTGCTGCTGCGCCTCTTCCAGACCTCCGGCGAGGCGACGCTCAAGGCTGACGCAGCCGTCACCGGCGATACCTCAGAATGATGCCGGTCCCGGCCCAGGTTTTGGACGCGGCGACGGCGGGCGGCGCCCTGCTTGTGCTGTCGATCTTCGTGCCGGTGGCCTCGGTCCTGCTGGCCTTCGTGAGCGGCGGCCGAAACGTCGAACGGATTGCGCTCGCCACCCTGCCCGCCGGCCTTGCCATCGCCGTCGCGATCGCGGCCGCGAAAGCCAAAACCGCCGCCTCCATCGTCTATCTCGTCGGCGGGTGGGCTCCTCCGCTCGGCGTGGCCTTGCGGGCCGACGGGCTTTCCGTGGTCATGATGGTCATCGCCGCGCTCGTGATTTGCGCCGTCGGCATTTATGCGCGGGCGGAGTTCCAAACGCCTTCGGACCTGGCCGAGGCGCGAGCGCCGTTCACGTTCTGGATTTTGCTGCTCTCGATCTGGAGCGCGCTGAACCTCGTCTTCGTGGCTGGCGATCTGTTCACGCTCTATGTCGGGCTGGAACTCTTGACCTTCGCCGCCGTCCCGCTCGTTTGCCTGGATGGCCGCGCGGAGACGTTCCAGGCGGCCCTTCGCTATCTGCTCTTCGCGCTCCTAGGTTCGGTTCTCTATCTGGCCGGGACGGTGCTGATTTACGGCGCTTACGGGACGCTCGATATCGTTCTTCTCGCCCAGCAAATCCGCCCCGAGCCGGTGACGATCATAGCGGCGGCGCTGATGACGGTGGGGCTGCTTGCGAAGACGGCGCTCTTCCCCTTGCATCTGTGGCTGCCGCCCGCCCATGCGTCCGCGCCAGCAGCCGCGAGCGCCGTGTTGTCCGCGCTCGTGGTGAAGGGGCCGTTCTTTATCGCGGTGCGGCTCTGGTTCGATGTCATGCCGAACTTTCCGGCCCCCACCGCACGGCAATTGCTGGCGGCGCTCGGCGCGGCGGCCATTGTTTTCGGCAGCGTGCTGGCGCTGCGCCAGGCGCGACTGAAGCTCCTCATCGCCTACTCGACGCTGGCGCAGATCGGCTATCTCTTTCTCATGTTTCCGCTCGCATTCGGATCGGGACCGGCGTCCCACAACGGCGTCGCTCTGTCCGGCGGCATGCTTCAGGCGATGTCGCACGCCACGGCGAAGGCAGCCATGTTCATGTCGGCGGGGCTCATCTACGCAGGCCTGGGGCACGACCGGATCGCGGCACTTTCGGGCGCCGCGCGAGCCCTTCCCATCACCGTGCTCGCCTTTGCGCTCGGCGGTTTGGCGCTGATGGGCGCGCCTTCGAGCGGCGCCTATCTCGCGAAGGATCTGCTGCTTCAGGCCTCGGACGAGACGGGCCAGTGGTGGTGGGCGATTGTCATCCAGGCGGGCGGCGTTTTCACGGGCGCGTATCTCGTTTTCGTGCTCGCCAACGCTTTGGCGCAGCCAGGCGAACCAGTGAAATTGCGCGCGCGCCCGCCTCGCATCCAGGAAACGGCGGCGCTCGCGCTGGCGCTGTGTTCCCTGTTCCTCGGTTTTTTTCCCTGGCAAACCTACCTGGCCATGCCGGGCGGCAATCCGCCGAACACTTTCACGCTGAAGGCGCTGGCAGCGGCCGGTTCAACGCTCCTGGCGGGAGGCGTGCTCGCGATCTTCCTCGCGCGCTGGGGCCATCCGCCTGGGCGTCTGCCCTGGATCAAGGGCTTCCATCTCAGGGCTGCTCCAATGCGAAGCGCCGCTGTTGGCTTAGGCAAGGCGTTCGAGCGGATCGACAGCGTCGCCACGCAGTGGCGTGTGGCGGGCATAGGCGCGCTTGCGCTGGCGGCCGTGTTTACCGCCGCCTTATGGATCGGCTGACGCTGGAGCGGCGCCACGCAGAGAAGCCTTTGGTTCGCCAACGGACGCCTTTGTGTCTTGTGTTTATTACGGCGCTCCGAGGTTTCTGCGGCCCACACATGCAGACTTTTACTTTGGTTCTTGATTGATCTAAAAATAGTTTGCCGATATACGCTTGCCTAATCGAGACGCTCTCCCAATATCAGTTAAGTTGAGAATGCCATGTTCAAGTGAAAACCAGACGCTCTGACGATTGTATGCGTTGGAGATAACACCTCTGGTAACTGCTAACCTGGGTAGGTAGATTTGCCTTACAAATTCGCAGTCGGTCAAACAGTCCATTTCGCTCCAAGCCGTGGCAGTGACGCTATTGCAGGTAGTTACCTAGTCTGCCATCTCATGCCGACGTCCGACTATCAGGCGGAACCGCGTTACCGCATAAAGAACGTAGCGGAACGGCACGAACGCATCGTTACCGAGAGCGAGTTGATGCCTCAGTAGGCTGCGGACCTCGTGCAAAATGTGAAATCGCCTGACGATACGAACATCTGATCACTTTGGCGATTAAGAACTAATCTCAGAAGCTAGGAAACGTCATGTCAAAAGGCCAAAAACGAGGCAACCGTGAGCCCAAGAAGCCTAAAGCCGTTAAGCCCAAAGAGCCAGTAGCAGCGTCTTTCACATCAAGTCTGACAAAGGCGAAGTCCACCCCGAATGTGGGCGGCAAGAAAAAGACTTCCTGATACTCACTTAATCTTGCGGCATTGGAAGCTCGGTGATAAACGCGCAAGCGCTTTAACGTGTATGCGCTATGGTCATTACGCAGGTTAGCTGTTGACGGCGCCAATTTCGTCTTCGGAGTCTCTCAAAGGTATCCATTGAGCGACCAATTCAATTGTCCAGGCCGCCACTTCGCTTCCGGCGCGGCAGGTCGGGCGAACGCTGATCGCCCGCTATTAGATCCGAAAGCAAACATCGCCGCTTAAGCGAATTTGAAGCTCGCCTCGTCCGCGCATGGCCTTGCGCCATAAATTAGGCGACACGACGCCACCGCATTGTGGTTGCTCAGAAAGAGCCCACGGCCGATCCCAGAACGATCACCGCGGCGAGCGCCAAAAGCCCTCCCACGATAGCGACCATGACGATATCGAAGTAGCTGTCGCGATGCGTTGTGCCGCAGACGGCGAACAGGGTCACGACCGCCCCGTTATGCGGCAGGCTGTCGAGCGTGCCCGCGCCGATCACCGCGATGCGATGCATGACGGCGGGATCGATGCCGGCCTCGGCCGCGATGCGCATATAGGTTGAGCCCAAGGCGTCGAGCGCGATGGTAAGCCCGCCCGAGGCCGAGCCTGTGAGCGCCGCCAGAATGTTCGTCGCGACCGCAAGCGAGACGAGCGGCCCGCCGCCGATGGACAGCACCCAGTCGCGAACCATGGCGAACGCGGGAAGAGCGGCGACGACGGCGCCGAATCCCACGAGGCTCGCAACGCTGAAGGCCGGCAGAACCGACGCGTTGGCGCCCGCGTCGATGCTTTGGCGCAAAGAAGGCAGGCGCCGGTAGTTCACAGCGACGAGAACGGCGATCGCCGCCGCCAGCGCAACGATGACGGCCCATACCCCGCCCACGGCCGTGAGCGAGGTTTTCCCCCAGCGCGCCTCAGCCAGAAACGAAGCGTCGAGGTTCGGCAGCACCCAGAACGACATCAGAAGATTGACGGCGATCACAACGACAAGGGGCAGCGCGGCGAGCGCGATGGGAGGAGCGATTTTGCTAGGCTCGCCGTGTGAGATTTCGGCCGGGTCGAAGCTTTGCGCCACGGTGGCGCGTTCGCGAACGAGTTCGTCGTCGACGTCCGCGCCTGCCGCATCCGTTCCAAAGCCTTCTCCGGCATTACGGGCCGCTCTTTCCGAGCGGGCGAGCCACCACAACCCGAAACCGAGCATGATCGCCGCGGCGATGAAACCGAGGCCGGGAGCGGCGAACGGCGTGGTGCCGAAAAATGGCATCGGGATCGCATTCTGGATCGCGGGCGAGCCCGGAAGCGCGGACATGGTGAACGTCGATGTTCCGAGGAAGATCGCGGCCGGCATCAAGCGCCTTGGTATTCCCGCGGCTTTGAACATCGCCAGCGCCATCGGCGCCAGCACAAAGAAGGCTACGAAAAGACTGACGCCGCCATAGGTGACAAGCGCGCCCGCAAGCACGACAGCGAGCGAGGCGCGCTGGGGTCCAAGCTTCCCGGTCATGAAGCGGGCGATGGCCTCGACCGACCCGCTGTCTTCCATGAGCTTCCCGAACATGGCGCCGAGCAGGAAAATCGGGAAGAACTGCATCACGAATTGCGCGGCGCTGCCCATGAAGGTCTGCGTCCAGTGGGCGAGGAGCGGCTCCCGCGAGAAGGCGGCGGCGGCGAGCGCGGCTGCGGGAGCAAGCACAAGAACGCTCCAGCCGCGATAGGCGAGCCAGATCAGAAGCGCCAGAGAAATGAGAATGCCGAGAAGCCCCATCAAACCTGCTCCAGCAGCATGTCGAGCTGCGAACGCTTACGCGGACCGGGGAGCGCCGCATCCGGGACGCGCCGCCAGAAATCCTTGAGCGCGCCGTCCCCTTGAAGCGCCAGGTCAATCGGGATTGGATCGCGTTGCTCGCTCATCGCAGGGGCTGCTCCACTATGTTGCAAGGAGGCATCGACAGCAGGCCGGCTGCCCGCGCAGGCGCCGTCTCATCCTCGAATGGTGAAGAAAACCGCCATGCCTTCGGCCGCTGGCATGGAAGCGCCGCCGCATAGTCTCGCGTATCGGTGCTAAAGAGATAGTCCCTCGCATTCGATCACGGGCATGACCTGTCTTCTCAGACAGCTTTCAGAGGTAACTACTTCTAGAACGCATGGCGTCCCAGGTCAAGGGAAGGCCGCGCCAGCGCGGGGTGCGGGGAGAAAAGGACGGCCGCGCGGGGCAGCCGCACGGCCGGGGGGATTCTGCGGGTCAGGCGGCTTTGGCGGCTCGTTCCTCTGATTCCATCGCCCTCAGATAGAGGTCGAGCAGAGCGTCGCGCTCGTCGCGTTCATCCTTGTCCTGCTTCCTTAGCTTGATGATCTCCTTAAGGATCTTCACGTCGAAACCTTCGGACTTCGCCTCTGCGAAGACTTCCTTCTTCTGCTCGCTCAGCTCCTGCAATTCGGTGTCCAGGTTCTCTATCCGTTCGACGAAAGAACGGATCCGTCCGCCGGGAATGCTGGTGTCTGACATGGCGCCCCTCTTTGCTTAATGAGGTCGTAACGGTAGACGAAAAAAAATCACCAGTCCGTTAACGAAGGGAACTTATCAACCGGCGGGGGAGCGGGGGTGTTTTCGTTGATGGGCAAGAGGCCGTCTGGCGCCCCCAAGGGGCGCGCCATTCTCGCCGTCATTAATGCGCATCAAGAGCCGGCGCGATCTCGACGAGAACCTCGCTGCCGGCGCTGAAATCCTCGACAGTTGCGTGGGCTCGCTCTTGCCCGCTGCGCAAGCGGAGCGGCTGGTCGGCGCCCTTGAGAACCAGCCCATGCTCAGTTTCAACGATCTCCACCGCCCGAAAGCCGACGACCATTTCCCGGTCCACGCGGCGCATCTCGAGGGTCGACTTCGACTTTCTAGCGATATCGGTCGAGAGTTTTCCATTGAGCACGGCTGGCAGCTTCCCGAGCGCCTTGGCGGTCGCGGTCAGATCGGCGTTGCCGGAAATCCGGGCCTTGGTGGCAAGAACCGTTCGGGTCACCGCGTAGAAGCGCTCGCCCGCGTTCCGGCAACGATTCCCGAACGCCGTCAGCCTCGCGCCCGCCAGCGCCTGCTCGAACTCCGCCTCCCGGATATCGCACCGCCGGGCGCTGGACAATTCGATGTCGAGGTTCTCCGCTCCGGCGCTCTTGAAGGCGGCGGCGACCTGGGCCGGGTCCAGCTTTGCGTCGCCGAGAGACGCCGCCAGGCCGGCAATCACGTCGACCGAGATTTTGTCGCTGCTGCTCTTCAGCACGATCGGCACGAAAGTCGCTTGACTGCTTTTGAGCGCCGGCGCGGGCTCAAACAGGTTCTCCAGGCTGTCCAAACAGGGATGCCGTCTCTCGCTTTGCGGAAATGTCCGAATGATGCTCCCAGGCGCTAGTTCCTCGGATGTGAGCGCAATGGACAGGATGCTGAGGCCATGCTCGTCAAACAGAGAGCGAACGAGACGATCTTGCGTATTCGACTTGCAGAACATTCTCTCCTCCTCGTGTGGCGTCTCGCAATTGCCTGTGCCACCGCTCTGCGACCGCCGGCGGATCAGGCCGACAGAAAGCCGATTGCGGCGTAGGCGGCCCAGATCAGCGGCGATCCCCGCGGAACGCCGTCCGAACCGGCGGCTGGGTTGACGCCCGCCCTCCACTTGCGCAGCGCCTCCAGCTGAAGTTTCCGGAGGGACATGGCCGGATCTGCATCCTCCTTCAACACGTCAACGAGAGCCGTTTCGAACGCCAAAGTCTCGGGGTCGTCCAAAGCGGGCCACAGCGTCGCCACAACATTTCTCGCGCCCGCCCATAGGAAAGCGGGAGCCAGCCCTATCCATTCGCCGCCGGCGCCGAGGCTCGATGCGCCCGATGTGTCGCAACCGAACAACAGAACCCTCCCTGGCATCGGATAGCGTCCCTGCCAGCCGCCGGCGCGCGGGAACAGCAAGTCGCCGACCGTCACAGGATCGCCGCCGCAGCAGTCGCCGATGGGACATGACGGCGCCCGGCCGTCTGGCCGGTGGAGACAGATGAGAGAGAGGCCGAACGTCGGCAGTCGCGCGTGCCCCGCGTAAATGAACAAGCCCGGTTGACCGGGCTCAATGACGGTCATCTGCAGCGCTTCGCGAAGCTTATCCTTTGTCGCGTTCTTCCCGCTCAACGAGATGACGGCGCCGGCCGCCGCCTCCAGCCGGGCGGCCTGAGGAAGCGCCGGCCCGGCGGCCGGGTTGAAGACGCCGACATGGAGCGGCCCTGGCCCGCCGAGGCCGCGACGGCCCGCTTCAGCCTCCTGCGCCAATGCGGCGATCAGTGCAATCGGAGGGGCCATTCTGACGACCGCGGCTTCGATCACGCGACGGCCGTCGCCGATGCCAAGCGCAGCGGCCGGAATCCGGCCAAGCAGTCCACACGGCGCCACGACCAGGGACAAAGGTTCGTCGCCCTCGGAGCGCGACATCAGCGCTTCCCGGAGAGGCGGGGGCAGCAGCGCCAGTCCAAGCCGATCGGAAAGGGCTTGCTCCGAGGAGCGCCGGGACAACGATCCTGCCCGCACCGCTTCGGCAATGCGTTCGGCAGAGCCTCCTAAGGGCAAGGCGCCGTACCACTCTTCAACTGCCTGTGATGCTATCGAGCCCTTCTCAACTCCAATGCTCCCCGACTCGACGATTCCGCCGGGGCGCGCCAGAGACCACCATAGCCGCCCTTCGACCTGCAATGTTCCCCACCACCAGGAGCCCGCTCCGCCGATCTCGGCCGCGACGTTCGTCAGTTCGATGGCGCCGCTCGCGTCGCCTGGAGCAAGCCGGCTCACGCCCGCGACGGACACCGGACGAACTGGCGCCAGCTTCTGGGAGTCGACGGCGCTGAGGCCAAGCGGCAAACTCCCGTCCTCTTGCGGGGTCGTGGACTGTTGCCCGGAAGGCGCTTCGCCGGGCGCGGGAACGATCTGCAACCGCGCCGATTCAATCACTTCCGCGACCAGGCGGGCGTCCCCGCGACCGGAGGCGATCTCCATCGCAACGGATTGCGCGGTATGCTGAGAGCGGGCCCACGCGTCTCGCGAGATCGGGTTATCCAGGGCGTACCGGATCGCGTCAAAACCGCGGATCGCCGAGAGCGCCAGGGGGAGCGCTTCGTCTGGCTGCGCCAGTCTGCGGAGAACGGCCGCAAGCTGCCCTTCGCAGAACGCGATTCCCGGCCCCACGCCGAGAAGCCGATAAAGGCGAAGGCCCTCGCGGAGCAGCGGTTCGGCCTCGACATGGCGCCCGTCGGCGATATAGATCCTCGCCAGCGCTTCCAGCCCGTCCGCGGTTTCTTGAGTCCTGTCATGGGCTTTGAAGGTTGCGATCGCCGCCAGGAGAAGGCGCTCGGCTTCCTCCGTCCGATGTTCGGCGCGAGCCAATTTCGCCAAGGTGAGGTCTGCGCGGGCTGCTTCGGTCGCCAAACCCAGTCTCGCGAACGCCAGGCGAGCGGAGTCGATATGATCCCAAGCGTCATTTACGGCGCCGGTCGCAGCCAGAGTGACGCCGAGTTGATGTTCGCAAGAAGCCGCGTTGGCCTCGTCTCCCAGCTCGCGAAAGGCGAGAAGCGCTTTCTCAAGCAAAGCTTTGGAATTCAACAAACCGCCGAACCGCCAATAAAGGTAGCCTTCGGTGAAGTCGCAGACGGCAAGCCCGTTGGCGCTTTGAGCGACTTCGGAATGCCGCTCAAACAGTTGGCGCGCAAACCCTGTCGCCTCTCGGGCCTGCTGGAAATCGCCAGTCGCCGCAAGCTGGCGGGCGACGCCGATCAAGGCCCATGCATCGTTGATGGCGCGCATCGCTTGCGGGCTCGGAGGCACGATCAGCCCGCGCTTTGCGGCTGCGCGTCGATCTTTCCTATTCATTGTCGCTCGATCTCGATAGGCCACCTGGCTTGGAGACGAAATCTCTTAAATGATAACATAACCTTGTTGCAGTGTTGCACAATCGGTTGTGATGGCGACAGGTTTGGGCGACAGTCCTTGTCGCAGGATGTGGTGAAGGTTCTGGCGCAACTGGCAGGATGCTGAAAAACCATGCGGCCCATGGTTCGATAAGCTCACCATGAGGTATCGTTCGACCTCATCCTGAGCTTGTCCAAGGATGGAGCAAGAATTTCCGGCTTTTTCAGCCGCCGTTTTCCCAATAGCCGCCAGGGTAGATGTTTGTAACTTCCATGGCGTAGATCCATTTGGGCTGCTTGAAACCGAGCTTCAGCGGCGCCGTGGCAACGGAAGGTGCGCCGTCACGCTCAAGGCGAATGTGTACGGCCGCAAGTCCTTTTCCTGGCGCCTTTCAGGCTGCGCTGCAACAAAGCTCAAGATTGCCACGCGCCTGGGGTGTTGTTGACATCGGGTTCTGACTTATTATTGCGCATCGAAACCCACGCCGCCAAGCACTTCATAGATTTGTTACTGACGGCATCTAGGCATTCTCATTCTCGATACAAATTTAAGGGTTAAACACTTCGTCTTTCTTGTTCTTAAGCTACGCTGTTAATCATCCTGGAAACTGTAGAAAGATTACGAGGGAACTCCGAATATGCGCTCAAACGGGCTCGCGCAGATTGTTGAAACCAGCGAAAACGATATCCTGAACGAGTGGCTCGGAAAATTGAGAGACTCCGGCGCCATGGGCGTTGGCCGCATGTCTGCGCAGGACCTCACAACTCAATGTCAGCAGTTCTTGAAGGCCTTCAAGACAGCGCTCGCCTCGGGGACTGACATCAATGCCGACGCCTATCGCGAAGTTCGAGCAATGCTCGACCAGCTCTCTCGCTCGCGGGCGCTCCAGGGATACTCTCCGAGCGAAACCGCGACGTTCATCCTCTCTCTGAAAGAGCCGATCTTCAATAGACTGACTGCAGTTTATGGGCGAGATGCGGCGCAGGTCAGCCGGGCCATTTGGGATGCAACCCAGATCGTCGACAAGCTCGGTTTGTTCACCTTCGAAGCTTTCGTAAAGGCGCGTGAAGAGGTCATCAACCGGCAGAGCCGGGAGATCGCAGAACTCTCAACACCCGTCGTGAAGCTCTGGGACGGCATTCTCGCCCTCCCGTTGATCGGAACCCTCGACAGCGCCCGCACCCAGGTCGTCATGGAGACGCTGCTGGAAACCACCGTTCAGCAGAGCGCTCAGATCGCGATCATCGACATAACGGGCGTGCCGACCGTCGACACCCTTGTCGCGCAGCATCTCTTGAAGACGGTGGCGGCGATGCGGCTGATGGGCGCCGATTGCATCATCTCCGGCATCCGGCCGCAGATCGCCCAAACCATGGTTCATCTCGGCGTCGAGCTGAATGTGCACTCGAAGGCGACGCTTGCCGATGCTTTCAAACTTGCGCTCATCAAGACAGGCCGCAGCACATCTCTACATAAAAGCCGGGCGGCGGATGCTTCAACCTCCGCCTTTTAGCTGAATGCCGCCCATGGTTCGAAAAGCTCACCATGAGATGAACTCGCTGAAGAAACTCGACCTTATCCTGAGCTTGTCGAAGGATGAAGCCACGATTGCGTGCTTTTTCAGCAGCTAAGGGGAAAACGTCGAATGGAGCGCATACCTATTCTGAAGATGGGAGAAACGCTTCTCGTCACGATTCAGGTCGACATGCACGACAGGATAGCGGCCGCGCTGGAAGAAGATCTGACGGCGAGGATCGCCCAAACGGGCGCCAAAGGCGTGCTCATCGACATCTCTTCCCTCGAAATTGTCGACAGCTTCATCGGGCGGATGCTCGACAACATTGCCGGCGTTTCTCGCATGCTGGACGCGGAAACGGTTGTCTGCGGGATGAGACCTGCGGTGGCCATCACGCTGGTCGAACTCGGGCTTTCGCTTTCAGGCGTGAAGACCGCGCTGAATGTTGAGCGGGGCATGGAACTGATCCGCAACCGCATCAACATCGACGGGGAAGCGTATGCAGGTCTTGAAGAGTGAGACGTTGCCGCTCCTCGCCGATGAACAAGTGGTCGCCGTTCGTCAATGCGTCCGCAACCTGGCGATTTCCGCAGGGCTGTCGCTCGTTGAACAGACCAAGATCGTTACCGCTGCGAGTGAGCTTGCACGCAACACCATCATTCACGGAAAGGGCGGTCATGTCGTAATGGAGCTTCTGCAAAACGGAGTCAGAAAGGGCGTGCGCCTTACGTTCGAAGACTCCGGCCCTGGAATTTTCGACATCGAGCGGGCCATGACGGACGGCTTCACAACAAATAAGGGCATGGGATTGGGCTTGGGCGGAGCGAAGCGGCTCTGCAATGAGTTTAGCATTGAGTTTGCCGTTGGTCAGGGAACGCGCGTTTCGATAGCTCGCTGGAAATAGGATGCAAGTAAAGCTACCCGTTGAGGACGCGAGCCATGTCGCGGAAGCAAGGCGTCACTGCGTGAGTTTAGCGGAGCGGGCCGGTTTCGGCGAACCCGACGCGGGCCGTGTCGCCATCGTGGTGACCGAGCTTGCCACCAACCTTCTGAAGCACGCATCAACGGGGGTGCTGATTGCCGGCTTGATCGAAGCTGAAGGCGGCTGCGGGGTCCAAATTCTCTCGCTCGACAAGGGCGCCGGGATTTCGGACCTGGCGGCGGCGAGCCGCGACGGCTTCTCAACCGCGGGAAGCTCTGGCACAGGGCTTGGGGCGCTTTCACGGCTGAGCAACATCTTCGAAGTCTCGACGGCGCCCGGATACGGCGCGGCGATGCTCGCCGTCCTTTACCCAGGCCGCAAGCCTGCTCACGGGCGGCGCCCCAACTTCGGCGCCGTTTCAATCCCTAAACATGGCGAAGAGGTCTGTGGCGACGCGTGGGCCGAGGTGTCCGGCGGGAGCCGAACCGTGGTGCTTGTCGCGGATGGATTGGGCCATGGATATGCTGCGCACGAGGCGGCGCAAGAAGCCGTCCGGATTTTCAGGCGGGAACCGGAAGCCCCGGTTGCGGCAATTCTTGCCGCGGTCGACGCCGGTCTCAGGAAAACGCGTGGCGCGGCGGTCTCCGTCGCGCGGGTCGACCATGAACGGGGCCTGGTGACCTATGCCGGCATCGGCAACGTCGCGGGAGCGATCTTCGCAGAAGATTCAGTGCGCAGGATGGTCTCGCTTAACGGGACGGCCGGATTGGCTGTCCGGCACATTCAGGCTTTCGACTATCCGCTTCCGAAAGGGTCTCGCGTCGCGCTCGCGTCCGACGGGATCGCTTCCGGCTGGTCGATGCTCAGGTACCCCGGACTTCTTCGCGCGAGCCCCGCTCTCGCCGCTGGCGTGATCTTTCGCGACTTCGAGCGGGGGCGCGATGACGCAACCGTCTTGGTGACAGCGGGAGAAGACCCATGATCCGCCTGATCATCACGGTCATGGTGGAGGTCGAAGCGGACGTTGTCAGCGCGCGGCAGAAAACGAGGCGCGTAGCGGAATTGCTGGGATTCGATACTCAGGATCAAACCCGCGTCGCGACGGCGGTTTCGGAGATCGCTCGCAACGCTTTCGCTTATGGTCTCGGCGGAAAGGTCGAGATCGGCGTCGACGAAAACGGTTCGGGGCCTTTTCTGCTCATCCGAATAACCGACAAAGGCCCTGGTATTCCAGATCTGGACGCCATCCTTGGCGGGCGTTATTTGCATCTGCCCGGATGCGGGCGCGGGCTTATCGGCGCGAAACGCCTCGTGGATCGATTTGATGTCAACTCGGTCTCGAAACAGGGGACGACGGTGGAATTGCGCAAACGCCTGCCTCCGGCGTCTTCGCCCGTCGCGGCCGGAGCCCTCAGCGATATCGCGGCAATTCTCGGACGGGAGAAGACTGACGACCCGCTGACCGCGCTGCGCGATCAAAATCGGGAACTGCTCCTCAGCCTTGAAGAGTTCAGCCGCGAGCTTGACGAAACCAATCGTGGCGTGGTGGCTCTTCACGGGGAACTCGACCAGCGCGCCGAACAGTTGAAACAGGCGAGCGATCTGAAGAGCCGCTTTCTCTCCAATATCAGCCACGAACTTCGCACGCCGCTTAATTCGGTTCTGGCCTTGGCGAGGCTTCTCGCCGAGCAAGTCGACGGCGCGCTCACCTCCGAGCAGATGAAACAGGTTGGCCTGATCCGCAAGTCGGCGGAAAATCTGCTTGAGATTGTCAACGACCTTCTCGACCTTGCGAAAGTCGAGGCGGGCCGAATGGAAGTAACGCCATCGACGTTCTCGATCGAAGAACTATTCTCGACATTGCGCGGCACGCTCAAGCCTTTACAAACGCAAAGTACGGTCACGCTGTCCTTTGTTGTTCAGGAAAAGCTATCGGACCTTCACACAGATGAGGCTAAGCTTGCGCAGATTTTCGCAATCTTGTCTCCAATGCATTGAAATATACGGAGAAGGGAAGCATTAGCGTCAGCGCCTTCCGAGATGAGGAAGGGCGTCTTCTGACAGTTGAAGTGCGAGATACGGGCATCGGGATCGCGCCCGAGCATCAGGAGATCATTTTCGAGGAGTTCGCGCAGGTGCAAAACCGCCTGCAGACGAGGCAAAAAGGAACCGGGCTTGGCCTGCCGCTCTCCCGGCAACTCGCTCGCATGCTGGGCGGCGACATCACCGTGCAAAGCGAGCTTGGCCGGGGGGCCGCTTTCACGCTGACATTGCCGTTGACCTACGGGCATGTCGCGGCGGACGCGCCCATCGAGGCAGCCGCCAAGAAACGGGTTCTGGTTGTCGACGATGACGATACATTTCGCTACATTCTGCGCCAATGGATCGGCGGCGCCGGACGTTACGCGATTACGGAGGCGTCGAACGGCGAGGAGGCGTTGCATCTCCTTGCCGCGCAGCATCCCGATGTCATGGTGCTCGACCTTACAATGCCCGTCGTCGACGGCTTCGCTGTGCTCGAAAGCCTTGCTTCACAAAGCGGCGCTCCGCTTCCTACTGTCGTCGTGACTTCCGCCTCCCTGGAAGATTCGAGTATGGTCTCCTATAGAGGCCTTCAGCATATCATCTCGAAGAGCAATCTGACGCGCGACGTCATCTTGGATGCTCTCGAAAGCGCCTGCGTCCAGTGTGCGGCAAGCCATGCATAGAAACGGCATTCTGCTTAACGTCGACGATACGGAAGCGCTCCGCTACGCGAAGACCCGTATCCTCCAGCAAGCGGGCTTCGAAGTTCGGGAAGCAGCAACCGGAGGCGAGGCCCTGGACCTCGTCAACGAAATCAATCCGCCCCTTGTGTTGCTCGACGTGAAGCTGCCCGACATCTCGGGGATAGAGGTGTGCAGGCGGATCAAGGTCTCGCATCCTTCTGTTTCTGTCCTGCAGATGTCGGCGACATTTGTGACCGGCGAGTCCCAGGCGGCGGCCTTCGACCAGGGCGCGGACTTTTACCTCGTCGAGCCGGTGGAGCCGGTGGTTCTTGTCGCCACGGTACGGTCATTGCTACGCCTACGGCAAAGCGAGGCGCAGCTTCGGCAAAGCGAAGAGTTCGCAAGAAGCGTCCTCGAAGCAAGCGCCGATTGCATCATGGTTGTCGACCCTGCCGGCAAACTCGAATACGTCAATCCAAACGGTCTCAGGCTGCTCAGCGCTTCAAGTCTCGACGAGGTCTGCGGGCGCCCGTGGTCACAGATATGGTCTGCGAACGCATGGCCTGTTGTCGAACAGGCGTTTCGCGCGGCTCTTCAAGGCAAGACGCATCAGCTTCAAGTTCGAAACACGTGTCTGACTGGCAAAAAAAACTGCTGGGATGTCACAATCAGCCCCGTCCGGACCAAGAAGAGGACGATCAGCCAGCTCGTCGCCACGGTTCGTGACATAACCGAGCAAAAGCGCGCGAGCGCGGCGGCCAACCGTCTCGCTGCGATTGTTGAACAATCTCAAGACGCCATTGTCAGCTTCGGCCGCGACGAAAACATCCGCTCCTGGAATCCTGGGGCGACCAGGCTCTTTGGGTACTCCGAACAGGAGGCGATGGCGCTTTCGGCCGATTTTCTCTTGGGCGATCGTGGCGGCAGCCAGAACCTCGACGCGGTCCGGTCCGCGCTCAACGGGAATATTCTAAGCTTCGATGCCCAATCGCGAACCAAGAGCGGACAGATTGTCGATGTTTCCATAAACCTGGCCCCTCTCAGAGCCTCCGACGGCGGTATCCTGGGGGCATCCGCCATCATTCGCGATATCGGCGAACGCAAGATGGCTGAAGAGCGTGTTCATATGTTGATGCGCGAGGTCAACCACCGCGCCAAAAACCTGCTGACGGTCGTTCAGGCCATCGCCCAACAATCGGCGAAGGCTTCAGACCCGAAGATATTCGCGGAAAATCTGACACGCCGCCTGCAAAGCCTGTCGGCGTCGCAGGATCTCATCGTATCGGGCAATTGGGTGCACGTCCCGATCGCCGACCTGGTGAAATCGCAACTTGCGCCGTTCGGAGTGACGGCGGACCGGCTCAGCATCCGAGGCGATTTCATCGTTCTAAAACCTGAAGCCGCCCAGGGAATTGGGATGGCGGTGCATGAACTCGCGACAAACGCCATCAAATACGGAGCTCTTTCGAATAGTCGCGGCAAGATTGCCGTTAGCTGGGTGACGGTTCAGGACGGCGGCCGGAACTACTTCGAGATGACCTGGAGTGAGATGGATGGCCCACCGGTTGAAACCTCCACTCATCGAGGATTTGGCCGAAAAGTCATCGAGCGGCTGGCTGCTGAAGCAGTGCAGGGTGAGGTGGACTATCGGTTCGATCCAGATGGCGTGCGCTGGACTTTAAGAGCTCCAGAGGGTTTCGTGCAGATTTAAGCAAAGCCGGCGCAGCGGCGACTCGGACATTTCTGACCTTTATCCAATTTAAGCGGTACGGTCTTGGCTTCGGCTTCACTAAGGCCATTCGTAGAAATATCAGACGACCGGTTGCTGCGTCCCGCCATGGTATATGTCGCAAAGAGCGGTTTGCAAGGGTCCGGGACGCCTTGAAATATAGGGGGAAAGGATAGGTAGTTTCCGAGACTATCTTCGTGGGATGTGCGGAAGGTATTGTGGATACGGGCGGGTGAAGGGCGGTTCTGGCGGCGCCTCCCGAAATCCGCGGCGATTTTCACCAGCATTGGATCTTACGCTCAAGGAAGCATTGGCCGGCGAACTAGCGAAGGCAAAAATTCCAACCGGTGAAAGTGAAGAGCATTTGCACGGCATCTTTGCGCTCTAATAGCGCGAGCTTGTGTCTTAATATTATAAGGTAAAAGCAATGAACGGCACTGACGCACGGGAGCGGCGGAAAGCTCCGCTCGATGGAAAAGCTGATTTCGAGGGAGCCCGCGCGGCCGCGGCCGTGAAAGACAATTCATGACCGATATGCTTCGCAGCGAAGCCAATCGCGACCTCCAGCGCGCAGAACGCCGCTCGATGCTCGAAGGCCTTTCGCAGTTTCAAGGCCCTTCGCGGTGGCGCAGCATCTTCCAGGTCTCGTCGACTGCCCTTGCCTACGTGGTGACTGTCGCGGCTATGTACGCGGCTCTGAAGATATCCGTTTGGACTGCCTTGGCGATGTCCCCGCTCGCGGCCGGTCTGGTCGTGCGGCTCTTCATAATCCAGCACGATTGCGGCCATGGCTCCTACTTCCGTTCGGCGCGCGCCAACGAGGTCGTGGGCTGGCTTTGCAGCATCGTGACGTTCACGCCTTACTCCAATTGGAAGCGCCAGCATGCCGCCCACCATGCGGTGTGGAACAATCTCGATGAGCGCCATGGAGGCTCTGACATCTACTCCGCCTGCCTCACACTTCAAGAGTATATGGCTTTATCACCTCGCCGCCGATGGCTCTATCGCGTCAGCCGTCATCCGCTGGTGGCCCAGTTCATGCTTCCGCCACTTGTGTTCCTGCTTCTGTTTCGCATTCCCCTCGACGCGCCGCTGACATGGCGCAAAGAGCGCCGTGGCGTGTTTCTCACCAACCTGGCGCTCGCAATCATGCTGGGCGGTCTTGTGGCGCTGGCAGGGTGGCGCGCAGTCCTTCTGGTGCAGCTGCCGATCATGATTTTTGCCTCTATCGCAGGCGTCTGGCTGTTCTCGGTGCAACATCGCTTTGAGGATTCGGAATGGCTGCGGCAGGCCGAATGGACGCCTGTGAAAGCCGCTCTCCAGGGTAGTTCCTACCTGAAACTGCCGCGCGTCCTGCAGTGGTTCACGGGCAATATCGGTTTTCATCACATTCACCATCTTCTGCCGCGCGTACCGAACTACCGTTTGGAAGCGTGCCATCGGGCGCTCGTCGCCCAAGGCGGCGTCGCTCGCACGCTGACATTCGGGGGCGCAGTGCGGGCGCCGAGCTTCGCGCTTTGGGACGAATCCGGCCGCCGGATGATCCCGTTTCCACGTTAGGGCAAAGCGTTATCTTTGCCAGGGCATCGCCAACGCCTTATAGAGCAAAGGCGCCAAGACAATTTCCGGGATGCGGTGTGGCGGATTTTCCTGACATACCGTCAGCATATTGCATAGGTTACGCTCCGCCCTCATTAAGAAAGCTCGCGCTTCTTTTTGGCGGACGCCGATGAAATCCATCTCCCGAAAATTTTACCTTGCTAGTTCCACCATATAAACCCGAAACCCTTGTATTTGTCCACGGAACAGGGTTCACTCTTCGAGTGACATACTCTCATCCAGCCACGCTTTTTCTAGAAATACCATCACGGAACTTGCGGGATAGCGCCGCCAAAATAAGAGCATTCGCCTCCCTGTTTACAGATGAGCAGATTAAACGGCTGCTTATCGAACTTGCAGAGACTTACGAACGGTTAGCGGAAAACGCTTCAAACTCAGCCCCCGGATAGAATAAGCCGCCCACTTCAAGCCGAAATAGACAACGCGACCAGATTCTATTTCCTTCACTCGAAACCGACCAGCGCAGTCAGCCTGGGAAATTGCCTCTGCTCCAAATACAGAATTAAACAAATTTATGTTGTTAATTTGATGCACAACAAAATAAAGGTAGAGAAGCCTAGTTATTCTTCCATAGCGCCGCCATTTATAGAGAATGACCAATCACATAGAAGTTCAAGTAGCCCCTCACTCGGATGTGGAGAACGGGGGCGGCTCTCCTGTCTCACGGCTCACCCCATTCGCCATAGACGATAGCCCGCACAGCAGCGATGGATTGCTGCTTCACAGCTGGAACGGCCCTCAACAAGTGACAGCGTTCATAAGCCGGCGCGTAATGGATGATTGGGTTGATCCCAGGCGGTCCCTTAAAAGCCGGAAAAGTCTGTTCCGAGCCCAGTATAACGCTCTCGGCGATCGAAACCTGCCTGCAATCGACCGTATCGCGACATTGAAGTACCAGCGCGGTCCAGCGTTCAACCGGCAGCACCCGTTCATAGATATCTTGCTTTCTGACATTACGGAAAGCGGCGAAGTTCTTGACGTCAGCCAACTCATATGACCTCGTCAACGGCTTAGGTTAAACCTTTTGAGCGGGATTGAAGGCATCTCATGGAGATCGACACATTCCGGCATTGGCTCTCGGAGCGCGGATGCCATTTTGACACCCAGGCTCATCATCGCGGCGAGGGCCACGGACACCTGACAATCCATCGTGAGGGCCGGGTTGCGGAGCTGCCGCTGACCGGATCGCATCATCACCTCGATGCGGAGATGGTTCGCGACGTCTGTGAGAAGCTGGGGCTGAATGCGTCAGAATCTCCCCAGGAATAGCCCGTAGCTCATCGCTCAGCGTGATGATGACTCCGGTCGAGGACCGGGAACGCGAAGCCCGTCCGCAAGGCGCAGGCCCGGAAGGCGTTGATAGGCCGATGATCTTCTCATTTGCCCCCCGCCGGCGGTGCGGCCAATAGAGCGCCTTGACCGGGCGGTGAGAGTGACTTTTTGTCAGTCTAATTAAGATCGGCACACGAATTTTGGCGAGCTATGATATGCATAGCTCTTGTTGCAGGTCTGCTCAGCCCGGAGCGGAGGGAATCTGCATGCCATCGCAAAAGAACGGTCGCGTCAGAAAAGAAGAGGCCGCGCTTTCCGGCGACGCTCCGCTGGCTCGCGCGGGAGCGCGTGGCGCACGCGGTTTTCCCATCGTGGGCATCGGCGCCTCCGCCGGGGGCCTCGACGCCTTCAAGGCGTTCCTGACCGAAATGCCATCCGACACAGGCATGGCCTTCGTCCTCGTTCAGCATCTCGATCCTATCCACGTCAGCTTGATGGCGGGGCTTCTCTCGGGCCATACGGCCATGCCCGTCACGCAAGCGGCTGAAGGCGTGTCCATCGAGCCAAACCGCGTCTACCTGATTCCTCCGGGGGTCTCGCTCGCGGTCTCCGGCGGGAAATTGCATCTGTCCGCGCTGACGGAGCGTCATGGAGCGCGCACAGCTTTCGATGTCTTCCTCCGCTCGCTTGCCGAAGAGTGCGGCGAACGCGCAATCGGCGTCGTCCTTTCAGGCAGCGGTTCGGACGGCAGCGAGGGCCTTAAGGCCTTGAAAAGCAAGGGCGGGTTCGTCATCGTCCAGGAGCCTTCCGAGGCGGCGTTCGACGGCATGCCAAAGAGCGCCATCCAGACCGGGCAGGCGGACTGCATCTTGCCGGTCGCCGAGATCCCCGCCGCGCTTATCAAACGCATGACCTGTTTACACTCCGCCGATGCAAACCCGGCCGCGAGAGACGTTAGGGAAGAACCATTCTTGGAGGTTCTCAGCCTTGTCCGCACGAAGACCGGGCATGATTTCTCCCTTTACAAGACAGGCACGCTGACGCGCCGGATCGAGCGGCGCATGGCGATGGCGGGCATAACCGAGACCGCTCGCTACCTTGAGAAGCTCAACGCCGAGCCATCGGAGCTCGACAGCCTTGCTCACGATCTCCTCATTAACGTGACGGAGTTTTTTCGCGATGCGGCTGCCTTCCAGGCGCTCGCCGAAACCGTAGTCCCCCAGATGGTCGCGTTACAGCCGGCCGATAAGCCGCTGCGCATCTGGGCGCCCGGCTGCAGCACGGGCGAGGAAGCTTATTCCCTCGCAATCCTTTTCCTCGAAGCGATTGCGGCTTCAAAGCGCGCCATAAAGCTTCAGGTCTTTGCGTCCGACCTGGATCCCCACTCTGTCGCTTTTGCACGCGCAGGCGTTTATGGGCCTGAGACTGACTCGCAGGTGAGCCCTAAGCGCTTGGGCAGGTTTTTCGCACGCGAGGGCAGCGGTTTTCGCGTTGTTCGCGATTTGCGCGACGCGGTGGTCTTCACGGTCCAGGATCTCCTGTCTGACCCGCCCTTCTCGCGGCTCGATATGATTTCCTGCCGCAACGTCCTGATTTATTTGCAGCCCAGCGCACAAGAGCAGATCCTCTCGCTGTTTCATTTTGCTCTTCGCGCCGGAGGCGTGCTGTTTCTGGGGCGGTCCGAAACGCTCGGGCAGTTCGTCGATCGCTTTGAGCCTATCGACAAAAAGCAACACATCTACCGCCATCTCAACGCTGGGCATCCGGGCGAGTCCGGTTTTCGGGTCACAGCAATCAAAGAACGCCTTGCGCCTTCATTAACCCCGGCGCTCAGAAGAACCGTTCACCGGACCAATTTCGAGGAACTCGCCTCGAAGAAGTTGCTGGAAGCTTTCGCGCCGCCTTCGGTCCTGGTCGATAAAAAATATGACGCCCTGTTTTATTCCGGGGCCATCGACCGGTATCTGCAAGTCGCGCCGGGCGAGGCCAACCAGAGAATTCTGGTCATGGCGCGAGAGGGGCTTCGGCCTAACCTCCGGGCGGCGCTGGAAAGCGCGAGAGAAACCGGTGAACCGGCCTCGAAGTCAGGCGCTCAAGTCCATCGTGACGGCGCACCATATCGGGTCGAGATCTCCGTTCAGCCCATCCCTGCGGAAGATGTTTTTCTTGTCAGCTTCATCGAGGAGCCTACGCAGCCGCCGCAAACTCCCGCGGTCAGTTCGCCTCCCGAGGACAGCTCGAGAATTGTCCAGCTGGAACAGGAACTTGACGCGACACACAAGGAGCTGAACGCGGTCATCCGCGATCTCGAAATTTCGAACGAGGACCTGCGGGCGGTCAATGAGGAAGCCCAGTCGATCAACGAAGAGCTTCAGTCCACGAATGAGGAGCTGGAGACCTCAAAGGAGGAACTGCAAGCTCTCAACGAGGAATTGACCGCCCTGAACGGGCAGCTCCAGGAGACCTTGGAGCACCAGCGCGCCACCGCGTCAGACCTGCAGAATATTTTGAACAGCTCTGACGTCGCGACAGTTTTTCTCGATAATGCTCTCAACATCCGGTTCTTCACTCCGGCGGCGAAGTCGCTCTTTGGCGTGACCAGCATCGACATCGGGCGCCCGCTCGCCGACCTGGCGCAGCGCTTTCATGACGAGGCGCTTCTGCCGGACGCGGGCGCCGTGCTGTCGAAGCTTGCCCCGGTCCGGCGCGAGATCGAAAGCGAGGATGGCAATTGGTATATCCGCAGCATTCTGCCCTATCGCACTGAAGGAAACGCGGTTGAGGGCGTCGTCCTCACCTTTGCCCGCATCTCTGAAATGAAGGCGGCCGAGCGGAAGATCGAAGCCGCAAGGGCCTATGCGGAGAGCATTATCGCCACCATCAAACAGCCGCTTGTTGTGCTGGATGAGGATCTGAGCGTCGTCTCCGCAAGCGCCTCGTTTTTTAGAGTTTTCGATCTGAATCCGGAAAAGAGCATCGGCAAACCGCTGGGGCGGCTTCTCCAAGCGGCGCCGTGGACGAATTTCCTGGCGTCGGTCAAGACGGGCGTCGCGATCGAGAACCATGAGCTTGAAATCAATCCGCCAGGTCTTGGGCCGCGCACCTTGCTTGCCAGCGCCTGCGAGATCGTTGGTCTCTCCGAACGCCGGAAAATCCTGGTTTCTCTCGACGATGTCACCGATGCGAAGGCCAAGGCCGAAGCTCTTGCCGCGGCCAAGGAGGAGGCTGAACGCGCCAACCTCGCAAAGTCCCGCTTTCTTGCAGCCGCCAGCCACGATTTGCGCCAGCCGCTGCAGACGATGAGCTTGTTACAAGGCTTGCTCGCCGACGAAGTCTCGGGGCAGCCCGCTTCGAAGCTGATTAAGCGGCTCGATAACACGGTCGTGGCCATGTCGGGCTTGCTGGACAAGCTTCTCGACATCAACCAGCTCGAAGCGGGCGTGGTGCAGCCGAAACCGAGCGACTTTTCCATCAACGATCTTCTTCAGCAATTGCATGGCGAGTTTGAAATTCACGCCTTGAACGAAGGCTTGAAACTGCGCGTCGTCCCCTGCAGTCTGACAGTGCATAGCGATCCGCGCCTGTTGGAGCAGATCCTCCGCAACATGATCGCCAACGCCACAAAATACACAAACCGCGGCAAGGTCTTGCTCGGCTGCCGGCGGCGCGGGAGCCGGTTAAGCATCGAAGTCTGGGACACCGGCGCCGGCATCCCGCAAACCGAACTCAGCGCGATCTTCAAAGAGTTTCACCAACTGCCGAACCACACTGGCAAACGCGCAAAGGGGCTTGGCCTGGGGCTTGCCATCGTCCAGCGCCTTGGCGAGTTGCTCGAAGCGCCGATCAGCGTCCGCTCGCGCGTCGGCCGGGGCTCGGTCTTCGCGGTGGATGTGCCTCTGGTCCACGCGCCCGCTCCACTCCCAGCCCTTGCATCCTCGGGCTCATCAAGCGTGGATGGCGCCGCTCGTCCGGCTCCGGGGCGTTCGCAGGCCATTCTCATCGTCGAAGACGACGCGGAAATCCGCGATACGCTCAAGTTGCTTTTCGACGGCCGCGGCTTTTGCGCATTCGCCGCGCGCGATGGGGATCAAGCCCTTGCCATTGCCGCCAAGTGCGGCACAAGCCTCGATTTGATTGTGGCCGATTATAATCTGCCAGGTCTCAACGGGCTCGAGGTCGTCGCCAAGATCGAGGAAGCCGCGGCGCGGAAAATACCCGCCATTATGCTCACTGGCGATATCTCGGCGGCCACGCTGCGCGATATTGCCGAGCAGCACCATGTCCACCTCCATAAGCCGGTCGACGCACGGAACCTTATGCGCCATGTGACCGGCATCCTCGATACAGCCAGCCAGAACGCGGCGCCGCCGACAATTTTCATCGTCGACGACGATCCCGAGATCCGCGCGGCGATGCGGGATATGGTGGAGAGACATGGCTATCGGGCCGAAGTTTTTGCCGACGGCGAGTCCTTCTTGAAGGCCTGCTCACCGGATCGATCGGGGTGCTTGCTTGTCGATGCGCGAATGCCCGGCCTCGGGGGTCTCGACCTGATCAAGCGCGTGACCGGGATGCAGCTTTCCCTCCCTGTCATCATGATAACGGCCTATGGCGATATCGCCATGGCCGTGACTGCGATGAAGGCGGGCGCCTTCGATTTTCTGCAAAAGCCGGTTCGGGCTGACGAGTTGCTGGAGAGCATCAAGGAGGCCCTGAGTTACTCGAATAGGGGCCCTGAGCAATCTGCGGAACGAAGAATGGCGGCTGCGAAAATCGAGTCGCTCACATCTCGCCAGCGCGCGGTCCTCGAAATGGTTTTGGCCGGCAGGCCGAGCAAGAACATTGCGCGCGACTTGCAAATAAGCCAGCGGACGGTGGACAATCATCGCGCCGCGATTATGCGAAAAGTCGGCGCCAAGTCCCTGTCTGCTTTGATCCGCGTGGCGCTCGCCGCCAAATGAGACGATGCGCGTGTGACTCGCGCTTCGCAAGGCAAGCCAATCGCCTGTTTATCGCCTTCGCCTGCATAAGTGCGAACCTAACCCTTGAGCCCCCGGCGCACTATATTAGAGAGAGTATGCCTTACTATCAGTCACAGGTGGTCTGATCGATGGCGAAATCCGGTAATGGAAATGACAACTTCTCCTTCGGCTTCTTATCTTACGCCCCAGTTCGACGACTTTTTATTTGCGCGGATCGATGAGGATGGCGAGGCGACGCCGCTTAGCGTTCTTTCGATCCTCGCCCGGCTTGGAGCCGATCCTTGGGAAGAAGCCGCTAAACTCGCTCAATTGCCCCGCGCATCGGCGGCCAAGAGACTCGCCGGGTTCATTGCTGCAACGCCGGGGGCGCCACCCGCCTATTTAGACGCAAAGACGGTTTGCGACCGGTTGATCAATCTTCTGCCGTCCCCGGCTGCCGCCGCGATCCCGCCCGGCAACGAACGTGGGGTTCGGGCGGCGAC
Organism: uncultured Alphaproteobacteria bacterium; assembly: GCA_963727795.1. Taxonomy (GTDB): domain Bacteria; phylum Pseudomonadota; class Alphaproteobacteria; order Rhizobiales; family Rhodomicrobiaceae; genus Rhodomicrobium. Next base: position 866,501 of record CAVSHC010000015.1, on the reverse strand, counting down.
AAAGTCCCGCTTCCTGATCGTGATTGCGGTCATTCTGGCGGTCCTATGGATCGTCATAAGCCTTCGACCAACCGCGCAGGCCAGTGCGCCGCACGCGGCTTCTTCCGCTACGCTTCTCCTCTAGCAGGACGCTGAAAAACCATGCGGCCCATGGTTCGACAAGCTCACCATGAGGTCCAAACTGTTGATACTGCTTGACCTCATCCTGAGCTTGTCGAAGGATGAAGCAAGGATTTCCGGCTTTTTCAGCATCCTGCTCATGGGAGCCTCGCGGAAAAACCGTGCGGTTATTTTTTGCGGACCGCGCTGCGCTTCGATGCGCTGTGGTTGCTCAATAGCCTCATAGGCAAATTCCGAAGCTATCGCGATGAAGCCTTTACAGCCATATTTCTAGACGGTTGGCATGCGCGGCCTCCTCTCGCGCAATGCCGGCTCGTGGCCGTTCTTGGCTTTGGCTAAAGCGGGAAACGCGGCTGGGCGCGCGAGCGGGGCGCAGCGCCCAGCCGCGTTGCGCTGATCTACAGTTTCGCTGCAGCGGGACGTAAAACGCCCCTCCCTCCCGCGGAGTTGGCTCCGCCGATCAGCTGCCCGGCTTTGCCTTCTGAGCAGCCGCGTTCACCAAACTGCCGAGTTCCTGCGCTTGAAGGGCATAGGCGTGCATTTGCAGCTGCGCATGCCTGCTTTGAATTTGTAGCGCTTCCGTCAGGTCCTTCGCCTTGGCAAGTTCATGGGCCAATGAGAAACCGGCGTCGAGGTTTTGCTGGGTGAACCTCATCGCCCGCTCCTGCACTTCGGTTAATCCCTCCGCCACGGGGTTCGACGGGATTATCGTTTTCATCATTTCCTGCGCTTTGTGCGCCGCATCCATAAGCTGGCTGCAAGCCGCGCGAGCCTGGTCGATGCTCTGCACGGCGAACTCGCGCATCTCTTGCGGTATTTCTGTTTGCTTAGTCTCAGCCATCGGTGTCATCCCTATGCTGCTGTTTTGCGGTCATCGTGACCGCTGCCTGGCTAGTGTCACGTCTCCGAATTGCCGCTTGGGCTTGCAGCGGGCAAGTACGGCGATTCGGAGACAAAGGGACACTAGCAAAAACAATATGGCTCGTGTGGCTTATGTCTCGCAATTGCCTACGAGAGCCTGCCGCAAAGGTTATAGGCGATTGCGAGACGCCACACTAGGCGCGCCCGCTCTGCCGACGTTAGAACCAGCGCTTACGACCGTAATAGCCGCCACCGAGCAAGAGGAGCACAATGACGATAAGCAAAAGTGTGTTGGTGTCCATAGCGTTCTCCTTGATTGTTGAACAAGCCGGCTCGCACAAAGCGCGGTTCATCTTGGAGCGCTAGCACGCGATGCCGCTTGCCGGGCATGAAGTCATGCCCGGTGATGTCAAGGTGGCTATCATGATACCGTATTGAAAGTTTCGGATTGTACTCATAGAGCCTTGAGACTGGTATCCTTCAAGTCTCTGAGGAGCGGTCGAGTGTCCGCTCCCCAGATGCTGGATACTTATTTCTGGATCTTCAGGAGCTCTTTTGACTGTGCTGCCGTCAGTTCTAGCACAACGCGGTCACTATGAAGGCTAAACTGTGCCGGCGCGAGCCTAACTCGATGCTCACCAATGCCTAGGAAGCCGCCGATATCGGCGTGCAGTTCCGTAACCTTGTTGTCTGATGTTCGCAGGAAAGCCGCGGCGACGAAGCGCGATCGCGGCGCGGCGCGGGGCAATGAGTATTTGCCGAAACCGCCGGATGTGAAGGCCGTCACGATAACAGCCTCGGCAAGAGTAGTTTCCGTATCTTTTCTGCCGCGCCATTCGTCGGCTAACCTGAAGCCTCACCGGCAAGGCGAGAGGCGGCCCTGGCGGAGATGCGGAATGCCTCGCGAGAGCGAAGGTCGTGACGGCTCCACTTCTTATAAATCCTTACACCACCATTTTGGCTCAGCTTGCGCGTCTGCGCGCCTACGCGTTTATGATGACGAACGACAAGGGCAGCGCAGATCGGACAGTGTTGGACATGGTGCGGCAAGCGGTGAGCCATGAAGCACAATCGCGCTGCTCCATCCATTCGCGGACGTCGCTCTTCGCTATCCTGCGCAGTTGTCTTCTTCGCAGCCATGGCGTCCCGGATGTGGGGGACCGCCCTCACCTGATCGGAATCTCAAACGCCTGGATGGCGCGCGCGCTCATGCATTTGAGCTTCCTCGATCGAGAAGCCGTTGTACTGACCGTGAGCATTGGCTTCGGCGACGAAGAGACCGGGAGCATCTGCAAATGCGCTCCGGAACTCGTGAGGCATAGACGATCAATTGGTCTCGCTGCATTGGCCGAACTCTTTGAGGCAAGCAGCGCAATACGCCATTAACACTTAGCGCACGCCCTCCGCAGCGTCTCAAGGGTTTGCAAGACTACTCTTCGACGAGCGTCTTTGTGTCCAGATGCTCAAATCCCTAGCTGGACACACAAGCCGCTTTGCGAGGGTTCCGCAATGTCGATACAGGATCTTAGAGTATTCGTACTCGTAGCTTTGTGCGGGAGCATGTCGGAGGCGGGGCGCGCTTTGGGCATCTCTCCCGCCGTGGTCAGCAAACACATCGACGCTCTGGAAGACCGGCTCGCCACCCGGCTGTTTTGCCGCCCAACGGCGCGTCTGGAGCTCACCGCCAGCGGCCGCGCGTTTCACAAGCGCCTAAAGGCGACTCTTCCGGATCTCGAACAAGCGTTGAGGCTGCTTTCCGCCAACGATAACGACGTCAAATACAAACGCCAAATCCACTAGTGGTCTGCACCTTTTAAATTGCCGAGTTGCGTTTGCTTTCGAACACTGATTCCCTCGTCTTTGCCATGAGGCGGGGAAACACGATGGTTCACAAGCGCTATGTTGTCGAATTGATGCCGGAAGAACGTGAGCGTCTTCTGTCCTTTATCTGCAAGGGCAAGGCTTCAGCGAAGGCTCTCTTAAAGGCGCGCATTTTGTTGAAGGCCGATGCTGGCGCTCAAGGTGAAGGCTGGATCGACAGCCGCATCGCTGAGGCGCTGGAGACAAACGCCACGATGGTCGAGCGGGTGCGCGCCAAATTTGTGACGGAAGGTCTTGAGGCGACGCTTGCGCGCAAAAAACGCCAAACGCCACCCATTGAACCGATCTTCGATGGCGAAGCCCAAGCCCAACTTATTGCCTTGGCCTGCTCTGAACCGCCCGAAGGCTATGCGCACTGGACCATCCGCCTGTTGGCCGAAAAAGTGATCGAACGCAAAATCGTCGGGAAAGCGCATTTCAACACGGTTGGCCGCGCGCTTAAAAAAACGCTCTCAAGCCGCATCTGAAAGAGTATTGGGTCATTCCGCCCAAGGCCAACGCCGCCTTCGTCGCCAAGATGGAGGATGTCTTGGAGGTTTATACCCGTCCCCATGATGAGAGACGTCCCTTGGTGTGCCTGGATGAGACCTCAAAACAACTCATCGCCGAAACCAGAACGCCCCTCCCAATGAGGCCAAGCCAGCCCGCCCGTTACGATTACGAATATAAGCGCAATGGCACAGCCAGCCTGTTCATGCTGTTCGCGCCGCTCGAAGGCTGGCGCCATGTGGAGGTCAAGAAGCAACGCACATCAAAGGATTATGCCCGCGTTCTCAAAGACTTGAGCGATATTCACTTTGCAAAGGCCGAAAAGATCGTCCTGGTGCAGGATAATTTGAGCACCCACACCCCCGCCGCCCTCTACGAAGCCTTTGAGCCGGAAGAGGCCCGCCGTCTTGTCGAGCGGTTCGAGTGGCACTACACGCCCAAACATGGCAGTTGGCTCAACATGGCCGAGGCGGAACTGGCTATCCTGGCCGGGCAGTGCCTGGACCGGCGCATCGAAGATCAGCCAGCCCTTAAAGCTGAGGTCAGCGCCTGGCTTGGGAAGCGCAACACCCACCACGCAAAAGCCAACTGGCGCTTCACAACAAAGGACGCCCGTATCAAATTGAAGAGCCTATACCCAGCGCTTTAGGTGATTCAGGCCACTAGAGCGGAATCCGACCAGCCGCCGGTCTTCCCGCTGGCGCTGACATCGCTTCTGTCCGGTTGTGGCGAGCGTTGAGGCTCGCCCTCAGGCCAGACAATGCCGCAGCTCTGCGATGAAACTTATTGGCTGAAAGGGCTTCGACAGACGCGGCGCGCCTGCAAGGGCCGGGGGCAGTTGCTGGTGCGAGTAGCCCGTCACGACGAGGAGCGGCTTGCCGCGAGCGCGCAAGTCAATTGCGATTGCCTCCGATGTCTCCTTGCCGAGATGAACATCCAGCACCGCTCCATAACAGCCGACTTGCCGGATGAGCTTCAGCGCCTTTTCAACCGTCGCCGCCGGGCCCACCACCTGGAAGCCAGCCGTTTCGAGCCACTGCGCCAGGTCGATCGCAAGAAGGGCGTCGTCCTCCACGACTAGGATACGGGCTTTTCTAACTTCCGCGTCCTGGCTCATGCGCGTGCCCATGACCTTCTCAGCGTTCGGCGCCGTCAGCTTGGCGATCGATTGCACCACCCCGAGCAAGTTCTTGGAGCGGTGGTTCACCTCGCCCATGAGGAGCTGAATTTTTTGCTCGGCCCGCTTCCTCTCGGTGATGTCCCGCACGATTTTCGATGCGCCACGGATGGTTTGGGCTCTGTCGCGTATACCTGATCGCCTGCGCCCTTGCCCGCAATGCTCGCTGTCGCTACCCGGCAACTCGTTATAACCAGCAATTTATTGACGCAATGGCTTCGTAAGCGAATTGCCTTCGCTCTTCTGAGATGCGATGAAGTAATGGAACGGTAGCATACTTTTTTTACAAGCGGGGAGCCGTTCGGATGAATATCGAGCGAGGGCAAACGGGCGATGTCCTACGAGTTCATGAAATTCCTGCATCTTATTGGCGTTGTTCTCCTTGTCGGTAATGTCACAATAACGGCGTTCTGGAAGGTTTTTGCAGATCGCACCGGCGATGCGCAAGTTGTCGCCTACGCGCAACATCTCGTCACGCTTTGCGACTGGATCTTTACGTTGAGCGGCATCGTCATGATCGTGGCCGGAGGCTATGGCATGGCTTATGTCCGAGATTATCATGCTTTTGAGGACACATGGCTAATATTGGGCCAGCTTTTGTTCCTCGTATCGAGGTCTTATCTGGCTATTTGTGCTGATCCCTCTTCAGATAAGGCTTGCAAAACAGGCTCGTGTCTCAAGCCTGAGCGGATCAGTTCCAGCCGCATACTGGCGTGATGGGAGGCTCTGGTTGATCTGGGGCATTATCGCGACGATTCCGCTTGTGGGCGCAATCTACGTCATGATCGCGAAACCGTGAGGGACCATAAAAAGGGCCGGCCAGAAGGTTGCATCTTAGGGCAGCTGCTATTCGGCCAAGGCATTCGCGGGATCAAAGTGCTATCGCGCCGGTACTTTCCGTTCCGCTGTGACCGTGCGACTTCCTACGGTTCATGCCCCGTCCGGCGCGCGGGGCCTCCCAGATGACCGTTACGCCGTGGACGACGTCCCGCCCAAGCCTTTAGCCCGCGCAAACGCCTGAGCAGCCGCCAGCCGTGCAATCGGCACCCGGAAGGGCGAGCATGACACATAGTCGAGGCCGACCTTTTCGCAAATTGCGATGGACGCCGGATCGCCGCCGTGCTCGCCGCAGATGCCGAGCTTGATCCCCGGCCGCGTCTTCCGCCCTCGGTCCGCAGCGATCTGGACGAGTTCACCCACACCTTCAGGATCGAGTGAAACGAACGGATCGACGTCGAAAATGCCTTGCGCGAGGTAATCGCCGAGGAATGTGCCGGAGTTGTCGCGGCTCAGGCCGTAGGTCGTCTGAGTGAGATCGTTCGTCCCGAAGGAGAAGAACTCAGCCGTTTTTGCTATATCTCCCGCCCGGAGCGCCGCGCGCGGCAACTCGATCATCGTTCCGACGTGGTAGGAGATCTTGGTTCTGGTCTCGGATTCGACCTCCTTCGCGACCCTGTCGATAACCGCCTTCAGAATGTCGAGTTCCGCTTTCGTGGCGATCAGAGGAACCATGACTTCCGGAACAACAGGCGAGCCCGTCTTCTTGCCCGCTTCGACCGCCGCCTCGAAAATCGCGCGCGCCTGCATTTCGGTTATCTCCGGGTAGGAGACGCCAAGGCGGCAACCACGATGGCCCAGCATCGGGTTCTGTTCCTTGAGAGCGTTGAGCCGGGCGCGAAGGGCGGAAGCCTCGATTTTCAACGACGCCGCCAGTTCGTTGATCTCCTCGTCGCCATGCGGCAGGAACTCATGAAGCGGCGGATCGAGCAGCCGGATGGTGACCGGCAGGCCGCCCATGATTTCGAAGATGTCGATGAAGTCCTGGCGTTGCATCGGCAAAATCTTCGCGAGCGCGGCGCGCCTGCCGTTTGTGTCCTGGGCAACGATCATCTCGCGCATCGCCATGATGCGGGTCGCGTCGAAGAACATGTGCTCGGTGCGGCAAAGGCCGATGCCTTCCGCTCCGAGCTTCCGGGCCTCGGCGGCATCGTTCGGCGTATCGGCATTGGTGCGAACCTTCATGCGCCGCACGCCGTCGGCCCATTCCATGATCGTTGCAAAGTCCCCCGTCAGTTCCGGCTGACGCATCGCGACCAGCCCCCGAATGACTTGGCCGGTCGATCCGTCGATGGTTATGAGGTCGCCTTTCCTGAGCGTCACGCCGCCCGCGCTGACTGTGCCCAATTCCGTGTTGATGCGAAGAGCGCTGGCGCCGGAGACGCAGGGGCGTCCCATGCCGCGGGCCACAACGGCTGCGTGGCTGGTCATGCCGCCGCGCGCCGTCAGGATGCCGGCCGCCGCATGCATGCCGTGGATGTCTTCCGGGCTTGTTTCGGTGCGCACAAGGATTACGGTCTTGCCCTGCGCCTTCAGCTTCTCGGCATCGTCGGGGGAGAATACGATCTCGCCGCGGGCCGCGCCCGGAGAGGCGGGCAGGCCAATTGTGAAGATGTTGCGTTCGGCCGATGGATCGATGGTCGGATGCAGAAGCTGATCGAGCTGTGCCGCCTCGATTCGGGTTATGGCTTCTTCCTTGGTGATGAGCCCTTCCCTGGCAAAATCAACCGCGATTTTAAGAGCCGCCGGCGTGGTCCGCTTGCCACTGCGGCATTGGAGCATCCAGAGTTTGCCTTCCTGGATGGTGAACTCGATGTTCTGTATATCGCGGTAGTGACGTTCAAGAGTTTCGCAAATCCTTTCGAATTCCGCGAATGCCTTCGGCATCAGCGCCTCAAGCGAAGGCTTGTCGCTGCCGCCCTCTTTCCGCGCCGCTTCCGTGATGGCCTGCGGCGTGCGAGTTCCCGCAGCCACGTCTTCGCCCTGTGCGTTAACGAGGTACTCGCCGTAAAGCCTCGGATCGCCGGTCGATGGATTGCGCGTGAAGGCGATGCCCGTCGCGCTTGTGTCGCCGCGGTTGCCGAACACCATCGCCTGAATAGTCACGGCGGTGCCCCAGCTTTCAGGCAAGTTGTACAACTGGCGATACTTGATGGCCCTGGCGGTGTTCCAGCTGTCGAACACAGCGCCGATTGCGCCCCAAAGCTGCTCGTTGATGTCTTGCGGAAACGGGCGCCCAAGCTTGGACTTCACGACATCCTTGTATTGCACAATGAGAGCTTCCCAGTCTTGCGCCGTAAGATCGGTGTCGAGGTCGTGGCGGTTCTGGTGCTTGTAGTGATCGAGGACGTCCTCGAGGGTGTGATGCTTCATGTCGAGCACGACGTTTGAATACATCTGGATGAAGCGGCGATAGCTATCATACGCGAAGCGCCGGTCGCCGAAGCGAGCCGCAAGGCCCTCGACAGTCTGGTCATTGAGGCCGAGGTTGAGGATTGTGTCCATCATGCCCGGCATCGACGCGCGACTGCCCGAGCGCACGGAAACAAGAAGCGGGTTTTGGGGATCGCCAAATCCAGCGCCGACAGTCTTGCCGATATAAGAGAGCGAATCCTCCACCTGCGCCTTGAGCCCCTCCGGCATCTTCTTGCCGGCGGCGTAATAGCCGTTGCAGACGTCGGTCGTGATTGTGAAACCGGGCGGGACCGGCAGCCCAAGATTGGACATCTCGGCGAGATTAGCGCCCTTGACGCCCAAGAGATTGCGCATCTCGGCGGAGCCGTCGGCCTTTCCAGCGCCAAAGCGATATACAAACTTTTCTGCCCCTGCCATTTCCACTCCCCGACAGATTTCCAATCGAAACGCCGATTACTTTTCTCCTTCGACGACTAGGAGGGGCGCACACGCCGCTTTGTCATCGGTGTTCCGGCCGTACGGTGATAACGCGCGTCGATCCACAATCTCCCCGGTCTTTGGCCTGATTCGGCGCACGGACGCTCATCCTCAGAATCGGAACCTACAGCAGCATGCTTGCGGCAGTAGACCAACACTTGGGATGTGCGATCGCTTATCTTCACCTTTGACAAAACGCAGCCAGACCGCCGCGCCGGCGTCCGGCCAGGTCTGCCCTCGCCGGGCAGAACGGGCGCCGCGCCAACTTAGCTTACGGCCCCCGTAGGCTAAACTAAAGCCTATCCGCTTTTGATGGAATCAAAAGCGGGCTCCGAGTTTTCGTTTTATCGTGCGTCTGGTCAGACAACCGCTTGGCGCTTTTCCGGACGCACTCTAAGCAGGCATTCCTTGGTAAACCAACGAATGCCCGCTTAGCTTCTTTTTGTTTTCGCAGAGTTTTTTCGCAAAACCGGGAAGGCCACTTTTGCGAACTCTGCTTAGTCGGGCGCGCCGCCGGTCGGGCTCGTGAGCTTCGTCATCACGTTATTCAGGTTGAACGAGCCGGGCTTTTGACGCGGCGGAAATTCCTGAAAGGTTTGCAGCCACTGAGCGACGTAGCCCGCCGCCGGCGCGATGAGGAAGGCCCGGTCGATGCGCCACCGCGCATAGCCGATCGCTTCGTGATCCGCTCGCTCAAACGGATCGGCTCGCAGGTCGAACAGTTTCGGCAGCCGCAGCACCACAAAGGGGTCCTGCCAAACATCGAACCCATGGGCGCGCTGCTCCATGAACACCATCTTCCAACGGTTGAAGCGCAGCGCCGCCACGTTGCCGTCATCGGTCCAGTAGATGAACTCCTTGCGCTTGCCGTTCCCGTTCCCCTTGGCGAGCAGATCGCGCTGGTCGTAGCCGTCGAGGCGCACCTTGTACGCGGCGCCGCCCACGGTTTCACCCTTTTGGAGCTTGTCCGCGATTTGCGGCTCGCCCACCGCGGCCAGCAGTGTGGTGAGCCAGTCCTCATGCGCGAAGATGTCGTTGATCACCGTGCCGGGCCGGACCAAGCCGGGCCAGCGCACCATCGCCGGGACGCGATAGGCGCCTTCCCAGTTGGTGTTCTTCTCGCTGCGGAATATCGTGGAGCCGCCGTCGGGCCAGCTCATGGTCTCCGCGCCATTGTCGGTGGAATAGACAACGATCGTGTTGTTTGCGATGCCGAGGTCGTCGAGCTTCTTTAGCAATTGCCCGACCTGTCCGTCATGCTCCACCATGCCATCGGGATAGACGCCAAGCCCGGTTTTGCCTTGGGATGCCTTCTTGAGATAGGTCCAGATGTGCATGCGGGTCGAGTTGAACCAGACGAAGAATGGTTTCTTATCCTTATTGGCCTGATCGATGAAGCCGAGAGTGTCGCCGAGAAATTCCTCGTCGATCGTCTCCATGCGTTTTTTTGTAAGCGGCCCCGTATCCTCGCACTTCTGGTTGCCCCATTTGCCAAAACGGGGATTTGGCGGGGACGTGTCCGAACTCGTCGCCTCGCATTTCAACACGCCTCGCGGCGCGAACTTTGCCTTGAAGGCGGGATCCTTCGGGTAGTCCTCGTTTTCCGGCTCCTCTTCGGCGTTGAGATGGTAGAGGTTGCCAAAGAACTTATCGAAGCCGTGCACGGTGGGCAGATGCTCGTTGCGGTCGCCCAGATGGTTCTTGCCGAACTGGCCGGTCACGTAGCCCTTGGCTTTCAGTAGGGTGGCGATGGTCGGGTCTTTGTCGCTCATTCCCTCCGGCGCCCCCGGCAGGCCAACCTTGGTGAGGCCGGTCCGGATCGGCGACTGCCCGGTGATAAAGGCGGCGCGGCCGGCGGTGCAGCTTTGCTGGCCATAATAGTCGGTGAACAGCGCGCCTTCCTTGGCAATGCGATCGATGTTGGGGGTGCTATACCCCATCATCCCATTGTTATAGGCGCTGATGTTGAACTGGCCGATGTCGTCGCCCCAGATGACGAGAATATTAGGCTTATCTTGTTGCGCAAGAGCAGGTGGTGAGAACACGGCCACGGCAAAGAGCGCGGCCGTTGCAGCGAGCCGCGCCATGCGCTTGAAGTGCGAGAACGGGACAAACAATGACGATGCTCCTGACTATTGCATAATTCCGCCCCCTGACAATTTGTGAAAGCGAGGAGTGTTCCGCTTCGGCCTGAAAATTATCCAAATGGAGAACGCCACGTGGCGTCCTTTTCATGTAATTTGTTCTAACATCCTAATGTTGGCTAAGGCGGCGAACTCCGCTTCCCCTGCCCTGTCCGGCATTATACAAGGTTGGGTGTGTCAGCGTTGGGTAGATCCCGTTTTGATTGGAAACGAGAGCGTAAGTTCGACAGCCGGCCGGGCTTCCCCGATGAGCCCAAGACCCCTCTTGCCCGGAGCGCCGCCGGAACGGCAATACCCAGACCTGCCCCACGCCGTCCTCTTCGCGTGCAACTTCAACGCGATCAGGTCGCCCATGGCGGCGGCGATCCTGCGCCATCTCACGGGGGGCAAACGGATTTATATCCGCTCCGCCGGCGTAAGAAACGGCGAAGCCGATCCCTTCGCTATTGCGGCCATGGACGAAATCGGCATCGACATCGCGCGCCACCAGCCATGCTCCTTCGATGAGTTGGAGGACATCTCCTTCGACCTTATCGTGACGCTGGCGCCGGAAGCCCATCACAAGGCGCTCGAACTCACACGGACGATGGCTGTCGACGTGGAATATTGGCCGACGCTCGAGCCCTCCGTGGTGGCGGGGAACCGCGAGCAGATCATGCAAACCTACCGGGCCGTGAGGGACCAGCTCTTCGAACGCATCAAGGCGCGCTTCGGTTTCTCCGGCGCGCCGCAGGCTTGAGCAGGACTTGCGATGCCTCGCTCTGGCTGTGGGAGAAAGGCCCGCCGCTTTTCCCAGACCGCGGAAGCTACTACATTCCTGCGATGCAAGCCTTCGCCGCCCTGCTCGACCGGCTTTATTACACCCATTCGAACCTCGACAAAGCCGCGGTGCTGACCAATTACCTGCGCCGCACGCCCGATCCGGACCGGGGCTACGCGGTGGGCGTCATCGCGGGCACGGTGACGTTCGAGCTCTTCAAGCGCGCGCTCGTGTGGGACCTCGTGGCGGAGCGCGCCGATCCCTTCCTTTTGGGTTTGTCCTACGATTATGTGGGCGAAATGTCGGAAACGGTCGCGCATATCTGGCCCCGTCACCCCCATGGCGTGGTGCTGGACCGCTTGCCGCCTCTTCACGAGGTCATCCACGAGTTTCGGACGCGCGGCAAACCGCAAATCCGCGACTACCTCGCGCTGCTCCTGGACAACATGACGGCGCCGGAGCGCTGGGCATTGTTGAAGCTCGGCGCCAGCACGCTTCGCATCGGCATGTCGGCGCGGTCGGTGAAGCATGTGCTTGCGGATTTCGGCGGCGTGAGCGTCGGCGAAATCGAGGAGGTCTGGCACGCGCAGGAGCCGCCCTATCTCGATCTCTTCGCCTGGCTTGAGAAGCGCGGGCCGAAGCCCGAGTGCAGGGACGCCGTCACGTTTCACCCGGTCATGCTCGCGCATCCGCTCGAGGATGCGGACCTTCCAGGAATTACTGCGGACAGCTTCATAGCCGAATGGAAGTTCGACGGCATCCGCGTCCAGATCGTTTCGACGCCGAGCGGCAAGGCGCTGTTCTCGCGCAGCGGCGATAACATCTCGGGCGCGTTCCCCGATGTTCTGGCGCATGTGAACTTCCATGCCGTGCTCGACGGCGAGCTGATCGTGAAATCGGGCGGCGAGATCGCGAGCTTCAACCACCTGCAGCAGCGCCTCAACCGCAAATCGCCGGACCCGAAGCTCATGGCGAAATATCCGGGCCACATCATCCTTTACGACGCGCTGGCGGTTGAGGGCCGCGATCTGCGCCCGCTGCCGCTCGTCGAGCGCAAAGCCGGGATGGCGCGCTGGTTCGAAGCGGCGAAGCCCTCAGGCATGGAGCTGGCGCAAGCGCTTCCCTTCGCCAATCCGGGCGATCTGCAAGCGCTCCGGGAGGAGGCCGCGAAGCTCGCCTCGCCGCACATCGAGGGGCTGATGCTGAAGCGGCTCGATTTCGACCTATGTGCCCGGCCGCCCCAAGGGCCAGTGGTACAAATGGAAGCGCGACCCGATGCTGGTCGACGCCGTGGTCATGTACGCCCAGCGCGGGACGGGGCGGCGCTCGTCGTTCTATTCGGATTACACCTTCGGCCTCTGGCGCGATGGCGAACTCTCGCCCATCGGCAAGGCCTATTTCGGCTTCACGGACGAGGAGCTGCGGGACCTCGACAAGTGGGTGCGCCATCACACCGTGAACCGCTTCGGCCCGGTGCGGGAGGTGGAGAAGACGCTCGTGTTCGAGGTGGCGTTCGACGCGGTGCATCGCTCGGCGCGGCACAAGTCGGGCGTGGCGCTGCGCTTCCCGCGCATCAACCGCATCCGCTGGGACAAGCCCGCGCGCGAGGCGGACGAGCTTGCCAGCCTCGCGAAGTGGCTGGATTAGCCGTCTCGCCAGATTTTCGCGACGGCCAAGCTCGGTCGTCTCTCATCCGCTATTAAGGTTATTGCGCAAATTAGCTCGATAGCTGCCTGCACAGGGGGGCTGCTACCGTGTACAATTTAGCTCTATTTGCATTTCGGAAGGGTAATTTGGATCATGGTTACAAAACGCGATATGGAAGATGCTAGAAGTTATCACAACGATGATCCCGACAGTCGCGAATACATTAGTATTTGCGAAAGGTATTATCCCAGCAGTCCTCCTACCAAGCCTAAGCGCTGCGAAGCCCCACTTGCAGTAAATAAGTCTGTAAAAAAAGATATACCCGTGCGTCCGACCAGCCTGAACTCTTTGCATGATTTGGCGGCGGCGCTGAGAAGGTGAGGGGAGGACATGGACAGCATGCAGCAACGGGCCGCCCGGCTTGAACCTGAAAAGGTCGCTTACTGGTATTTCCGGCTAAACGGTTTTCTTCAGATCGAGAACTTCGTCGTTCATCCCCAAAGACCGGGGTCGCAGTGCACGGAAGCAGACTTGATTGCCGTTCGTTTCCCCCATCGCGTCGAACGGTTGATCGACAATCCGGACGCCATCATGCGCGATGACGTGGCAGGGCTTTTGCTTTGCGAACTGATCGAAGTGGTGATTGCGGAGGTGAAGACGAACGACCCATGCTGCCTAAATCGGTCTTGGACCGAGCGCGAGCGGCGGAATATCGAACGCGTACTTGCAGCAATCGGCTGTCTTCCGGCTGAGAGGATTGAGAAGGCTGCTGCCGACCTCTATGAGGGCGGCGTCCACAGAAGCGAGGGGCTTCGTATTCGCCTCGTGGCAATTGGCCGGTGTCAAAACGACTACCCTGAGATTCCGCAAGTAGAACAATTAACCTGGGAAAATATCCTCTCCTTCATCTGGGATCGATTTCATCAATTCGGTCGTCTCAAAACGGACGCTCAACAGTGGGACGATACCGGAAAAAAAATCAAGGAACTCGCACTCGCCCATCGAAGGCGTAAAGAGGACTTTGTTAGAGAGGCGCTGCAGCTGATGAGAGTGAGAAACGACTCTCGCGATGAGGTTGAGGAGATTGCGGACCAGCCAGTTGCGGCGAGGCATATGCCCCAAGTTCCCAATTAACCGGGAGGCAATTAGCCTCGCTCGAATTGGCTGGATTAGCTTTCCTGAAACACTTTCGTTACGTCGAGTGTCAAACCGAGCGGTCTTCCGCTGTCATCAGCTTTTGCGCAAGCGCTGTCATGTAAAGAGCCTAACATCCCGCGATCACAGGGGCAAGAAGCGGCGCCAATGATCACGCTCGCCCCTAACTACGCGACCAGTTTCTCAACCTTCGCAAAAGTGCTGAGCCGCAGCCAATTTCCCAAGTCCGCTTCGAGCTGTTTGCTTCCGGCTATGGCGAGCGTTGCCTTTTCCTTGGCTCGCCCGATTGTCGGTCATGGTCCGAAGACCGGTCGAGAGATAGAGATCGACGTCGAACCCTGGATCAACCGAGCAAAGTCGACGCCCTCCTCCGGGTGTACGATCAGCCACTTTCGACGCGCCCTTTAGGCCGGCGAAGATCACTTGGATGGTGTTCCCCTCCAGCGCGGCATGGGCTGCGGGTCGATATTGCGCCGCACATCCCACATGCCGGAGAGCAGGTCAAAACCCCGCCGCCTGCAGAAAGTCCTCAGCTCAGGCTTACGACCTTCGCCCGCGGCAACGCGGTTGCGCCCGGCTGCAAATCCCAGTTGCGTGCGTTCAGGACATCGCCATCCTTCCGCACCTGTTCGAGAAGGCCAAGATCGAGGTCGCAGTAAACCCATTGCGCTTCGTTGAGGGTGCCCAATGCCAGCACGCCGTCTCCGGGAAACCGGCTTTCAGGCGGAGCGAAGAATCCGGCTGCGCCGACATTGGCCTCCAAGCCGGCGCACCATGGCGCATCGCCCACTGTCGGCACCTGGACCGCATAGATCTGGTTCTCGAGCGCACGGGCGGCGCACGCATGCCGGACCCGATAATAGCCCGCAAGCGAGTCCGTGCAGGACGGCACAAGCAGAATATCGGCCCCCGCCTCGGCGAGCGCGCGGGCGATCAAGGGAAACTCCGCATCGTAGCAGATGGCGATGCCGATCCTTGCGACGCCGATATCGAAGACGCAGAGGCCCGAACTCGCGCTGATGCCCCATTTCTCGCCCTCGAAACGGGTCATCATGTGCTTCTGCTGAAAGACCGATCCGCCCTTCGGACCGAAAAGCTGGGCGCGGTTCACGAAGCGGCCGTCCGTCAAACGCGTTGGCGCGCTCCCGGCGAGGATGAAGACGCCATGCCGCTTGGCCAGTTCCGCATAGGCGGCCGCGTAATGGCCGATATAGTACTGCAGCGCTTCGATGGACCCGTGCAGGTCGCTCGAGATGTGGCGGCCTGCGATCCGCGCCAGCTCCATGCCCGCATATTCCGGAAAAATCAGGAGTTGCGCTCCTTGCGCCACAGCCTCCTCGACCCAGCGGGTGAGCTTGGCTTCGAAAGCGGCGACGGAGGTGATTTCCTCGACCCGATACTGAGCCGCCGCCACGCGGATGACGCGCGCCATCATGCGAGCTCCCGGATCCAAAATTGCATCGGATGCGCCGTCTCATGCGGCTGATCGATATCTTTCCAGCGAAACATCGCGGTCATCCCTTCGGCTTTGCGGTATCCGCGTTTTTTCCAAAACGTATCGAGCGGCGAATAGGTTGCGGGGCGTAAGCGACGGCCGCCGGGCCTCACGACCGCACAGAAAGCGCTGTATTTGTAGCCATGCGCTTTTGCATGCGCCTCCCGCAAATCGAAAAACCTGTCACGCAGCCCTGTCCTCTGTAGCGGGGAAGGACAACCGATTCTCCGCAATAAACAAACTCCCGGGGCCGCGAACTCCTCATGATGCCCTTCAAGGGCCGAACCCGTGCCGCAGCCTACGATCTGGCCGTCAGCTTCGGCCGAGACGATGATGCTGTCCCTGCTTTGCGCAAGCGCCGCCAGATAGCCTTGCTCAGAGCCGGGCGCGCCATCATAAAGATAGGGGTAGGCCGGGAAAACCTCGATTCGAAGCCGCGCAAGCTCCAGCGGAGCGTTTTTGAGGTCAGGCCCCGCAAGGGCGGCTATCTTCATCGAGGTCTCAGTTCTCCCAAGACAGTATGCAGGTTGAGCCGTTTTTGCTCAAGCGTCAGGATGTAACGCGCGCTGGCGCCCCGCCGGCCGTGCTGACCATCGTGGCCTGAATGGCCGTTTCGGCGGGCTCAGAGGCCGCCTCTCAGCCGGCGATGACGGGCCGCCGGGCTACAGGGCGGCGGGCCGCGCCTCCGGGTCCGCGAGCTTCACGATGCCGGCCATGATATCGTTCAGCCGGAAGTTCTTCGGCGTATAGATCGCGGCCACGCCGCAGGCCTTGAGCGTCGCCTCGTCCTCGACGGGGATGATGCCGCCCACGACGACCGGGATCGCGCCGAGCCCCGCCTCGCGCATCCGGTCCATAATGTCCCGGACAAGCGGCACGTGGCTGCCCGAGAGGATCGAAAGGCCGACCACATGCACGCTTTCCTCGAGCGCCGCATTCACGATTTGCGCGGGGGTGAGGCGGATGCCTTCGTAGACGACCTCCATGCCGCTGTCGCGCGCACGCACGGCGATCTGCTCGGCGCCGTTGGAATGGCCGTCGAGGCCCGGCTTGCCGACGAGGAATTTGAGCCGCCGCCCCAGCTTGCCGGAGATGCGGTCGACCTCGGCGCGCACGCTGGCGATGCCCGCGCCGCCGCCCTGAACGGCAGCGCGCGAGACGCCCGTCGGGGCGCGGTATTCGCCGAACACCTGCCGCAGCGTGCCGGCCCATTCGCCGGTGGTGACGCCCGCCTTTGCGCAAGCGATAGAAGGCTCCATGACGTTGCGGCCTTCCTGGGCGGCTGAGCGCAGCGCGGCGAGCGTGGCTTCAACCGCCTTCGCGTCGCGAGCGGCGCGCCATGCCTTCAGCGCCTCGACCTGCTCGCGCTCGACCCCTTCCGGCACCGTCAGAATGGCGCCGCCCTCGCCGCCCGACAGGGGCGAAGGCTCGGTTTCCAAGAATTTGTTGACGCCGACGACGGTCTGCTCGCCGGCCTCGATCTTGGCGAGGCGCGCGGCGTTGCTTTCGACGAGGCGCTGCTTCATATAGCTCGCCTCGACGGCCGCGATCGCGCCGCCCATGGCCTCGATGCGCGCCAGTTCCTCGCGCGCTTCGCGCTTAAGCTCCTCGACCTTGGCCTCGACGACCCGCGATCCATCGAAAATGTCGGCGTATTCGAGAAGGTCGGTCTCGAAGGCGACGATCTGCTGCATGCGCAGCGACCATTGCTGGTCCCAGGGACGCGGCAGGCCCAGCGCCTCGTTCCATGCCGGAAGCTGCACGGCGCGCGCCCGCGCCTTCTTGGACAGCACCACGGCCAGCATCTCAAGCAGGATGCGGTAGACGTTGTTCTCGGGCTGCTGCTCGGTCAGGCCCAGCGAGTTCACCTGCACGCCATAGCGGAAGCGCCGGAGCTTCGGGTCGGTCACGCCATAGCGCTTCTCGCAGATCTCGTCCCAGAGATCGACGAAGGCGCGCATCTTGCACATCTCGGTGACAAAACGGACGCCGGCGTTGACGAAAAACGAAATCCGCGCCACGGCCTCGCTGAACTCGGCTTCGGAAACCTCGCCGCTCTCCTTCACCGTGTCGAGCACGGCGATGGCGATCGCGAGCGCATAGGCCAGCTCCTGCACGGGCGTCGCGCCCGCCTCCTGCAGATGATAGGAGCAGACGTTCGTCGGATTCCATTTCGGAACCTCCCGGAAGGAAAAAACGACGATGTCCTTGATGAGCCGCATCGAGGGCTGCGGAGGAAACACATAGGTGCCGCGCGACAGGTATTCCTTGATGATGTCGTTCTGCACCGTGCCTGTCAGCGCCTTGCGGTCCTCGCCCTGTTCGTCGGCGAACGCGATGTAGAGCGACAGAAGCCACGCCGCCGTCGCGTTGATCGTCATGGACGTGTTCATCTTGCCGAGCGGAATGCCGGCAAGCAGCGCACGCATGTCGCCAAGATGGCTGACGGGCACGCCAACCTTGCCCACCTCGCCGCGCGCGAGCGGATGATCGGAATCGTAGCCCGTCTGCGTCGGCAGGTCGAAGGCGATGGAAAGCCCAGTCTGCCCCTTGGCGAGGTTCTTGAGGTAGAGCTCGTTTGACGCCTTCGGTGTCGAGTGTCCCGCATAGGTGCGGAAGATCCAGGGCTGGTCGGGCATGGTTTAGCGCTTAACCTTCGATGCGAGAGAGCCGTTTGCACTGCACCATAGCACGCCGCCTCCTGTCCCCCAACCCCTCCGAAAGCGGCCTAACAGGATGCTGAAAGAGCCGGAAATCCTTGCTTCATCCTTCGACAAGCTCAGGATGAGGTCGAGCAATATCAACAGTTTGGACCTCATGGTGAGCTTGTCGAACCATGGGCCGCATGGTTTTTCAGCGTCCTGCTAGAGGAGCGAATTTGACATTTGAGTCCGGACAGCCGAGAGTTCGCTCTCAAATGTAAAATTAAAAAGCGCCCCAGAATCAAGAGGTTGCTAGTGATCCTTGGATTCCGGCCTTTGCTCTCAAATGTGCTGCAAGGGGATGCAAATGCCGGAATCCGACCACTGGCGCGCCCCGCGGCAGGTGAACGCTGCAACCGGTGCGGCGTACCCAAGCCTTCGCTTGTCCGTTAAAGACAAACTTCACAAAATCGTTCCATTCCGCCAAAAGAGAATAGATGCAGCCGCGGTGTTAGACTCGGCGCAGTCGCTAGACTTGGCGCGCCGGGCGCAGGCTTGAAGGATCAAGGGGCAGACCATGGCTTTGTTGAGATTTATAGCGTCCATTTTGACGTTCATCCTGATTATGATCCTCTCCTTGTTCGCGTTCTCCTACACGCTTATCAACTACCCGTCGACGATGCGCGAGCTGCAGAGGTCGGCGCTCTATTTTCGCGAGCAGTTCCACGCTTTCTCCCTACCGGACAACTACATGGTCTGGCTGGATGTTTTTCTCCAGGAGAACCAGATCGTGCTCGTGGGCTTCAGCATTGCGATGCGGATCGTGGTCAGCATCCTGAGCGCCATCTTCAGCCGCCGCAAGGGCGGGCGCGCTCCGGCGGCGCCTAAGGGGGCATCGGCTTCGCCCTTCAGCCGCTGGGGCTGAAAGGATCCGGTGTCCAACGGCGTCCCGGAAGGATCGGCGAAGAAAGCGACCGAAACGGGACTTCTCAAGACCGCTGGCCCTGCTGCTCCCGTAACAATCGCTGTTTCAGAAAAAGGCCCCGGTCTCAATGCGGCGCTGATCGCCGAATACACGGCGCTGAAAACCGAACAGGCCCAGAGGATCGTGTTGCGCGATACCTGCCTTTACATATCCATAACCGCAAACACGACAATCGCTGGCATCTATACGCAGCAGCAAACGCAGGACCCGAAGCTCCTGTTGTTCATCCCATTCGCCTCGACGCTTCTGTTCTGGATCTATGCGACGAACGACAACATGATAACGCAGATCCGGCGCTACATCGTCTCGAACGTCGTCCCCAAACTGTCCGTCGGTGACGAGGCCCTGAAGGACGGCTTGTTCGGATGGGAGACTGTGCGGCGGAAAAGGACTTTTAGCCGGTTCGTCTCAAAGTTCATCCGTCTTTTCGCCGTCTGGATCACATTCTCCGGCGCTTCCCTCGTCGCTTTGGCGGCGACCGCTCCGGCATTAGACGCGGGCATGAGCTGGCCCTGGCTTGCCGCCGCTTTCTTCACCTGCCTGCCTTATATCTTCGGACTTTGGCTCCTCGATCTATGAGGCCGCGGGAGGCAGGCCCCTGGGCAGAATGTAACGATCAGACATGGAGCCATGCGAAAGGTCGGCTGCTTCCCTGCCCTGTGCGGTGACGACATCCGGTTCGACAAGCGCGGGACTGCAACGGAGCTTCGTCTTCTTGAGGATCGTGCTTTCAAGAAGGCCCGCAAACTCCGCCGCGCCTTGATAAGGGAGCAGACTGCCCCTGATGGCGCTTTGCAGGAGGCGGAGCGGCATCCTGGCTCCGCCGGCGATCGCCTGCAGATCGCCCGCCATGCCCGTCAGGAGCATCCGGCCCGTCACCCCGTCGCCTGCAATAACCCCGTTGAACGTGAGCGTATACAAGGATGGGACGATGCATGCCCGGGCGGGCAGATTGTTCTGAGCCAGAATTCTGGATGTCAGCGCCAAAAGGTCGAGGGCCTTGCTCAGCGTCGCCGGACGGCCCTCCAAAGCGTCGCGAAGCTGCCTCTTGCCGAGACGGTCCCATCGCTCCTGATCCAGCATTTGCAGAACGGACGGCCCCAGAATTCCCCGCAAGCCCTCCCACTCCGCGCCGCAGGCATCGATGAAGTCCTGCATCGGCATGGAAGAAGCCCGCTGCAGCGAACCGGGATTTGGCCACACATAGAAGAGTTTGCGTTTGGACAGGGCGAGCACGATGTCGAGCGGTATATCGTGGTCGAAAATGTGATCCCCCAGAAACCAGCGCACATACTCATTGGGCGCTTTTGGCGGCTCGCGTTTTTGAAGCGCCTCCAGAAGGCTCGGAGACGCCAGGGCGATCAATCTCGGCGTCGAAAGGGAGCCAAGATATTGCTCGGCCTGCAAACGCTCATCGCTTTTATCGGGCACTGGATACAGAACGCGGCCTGTTTTGCCGGGCGCCTGCTTTTTTGCTTTCTTCTTATAATGCTTGAGAGTGTCGACCAGTATTTTCGTATAGTCGGGAAACTCCTCCAGCCAATTCTCAATCCGTATTGCGTTCAGAAGATCGTCGGCCGTATTGGCCTCCACCGCTTCGATCCGCCCGATCAAAGCCGCGAGCTGTTCGCTCGGCCGTTTCTCCGACTGGATCTTGAAATCGAGAAATCGATGCCCGGCGACATCCCTGACGATGCCCGCTCGAACCAGCGTTTGATAGATGCGCATGGTATCGAGTTCTGCTTCGAAAGCGACTCGCACGCTGTTGGCTTGCTTGAAGGAGAAGTTCTTAATTCCGTATTTCTTGAAGATCTCGAAAAGCTCGGATTGGATGCCCGTGACGTCATGCATCTCCGCATCCAAGATCATCGAGACCTTGGTGAGCTCCTTTTTCGTTTTCGCGCTGCTTCTGGCAAACGCGGACGGATTGACGAAATCGAGGGTCGCGAAAAACAGAGCGGCCGCATGGCGTGTCGCCTTGAACTGAGCCCTGTCCAGCCCCGGCGCCGAGGGAAAACCGTTCGGATCCGTTGGCCGCTTATTGTCAAGGGTATCGGAGATGCCTCGCACAATAACGGCCTCCACATGGCGCTCCCGGCAAGCCGAAAGAAAACCGTACCCTTCCATTTCGATGGCGACAGCCTTCGGAGACGCCGCCGTGGCGGCCCTGTAGAACTCGGAATTGGAGTTTACGAGTACGGTCTCGCCTGAAACGATGGGCTCGAAATAAACGTTGACCGGCGCGTTCGGCATCTCTGGAACAAGATATTGATGCCACGCATCGAGAAGTTGTACGTTCTTGCAGTGATCGACGAAGATGCTTGAACAAGAACTCCTGATGCGGCCTCACTTCTATGCTCGCGCCAATCTTGCTGTGGGCCACGTAGTGCACATGGGTCGCGACGGCGATGTCGTACTGGTCGATTTTTCCAGGGAAACCTCCGGCGCATCCAATAAGGGCGACGAGATCGGGCCGGCATTCGGGAATGAGTTGGGAAACCGCTCGCGACGCGCGCAGATTTCCAGCTTCCGTCGGCGAGGCGATCAGGTAGCTCCAGGAAACCTTCTGATTCAGGTTCTGGCAAAAGACCTTCCGTTTGCCGGTGGTATAGGTCAGCCCACTTGGCATGCTTTTGATGCTTATGTCTTCGAAGAAAGATAAAATTGCTTTTGCTTCTGAGACGAGGGCCGGGACGATCAATACACGGCGCGGAGACATGGGACCCAACCAAAGCCGAACTTAGATAAATTTTACCATAGGGAGCCGCGCTGGGAAACCGATGCGGTTCTCGAACGCCCGCTCGCTCTTTCTGACCTGGACGACGAAAATCAAGGAGCATGGCCGATCGGCGAGCGAAGCCCACGCGCGGCTATCTCCGCGCCGCAGGCGGGGGGTGATTATTTATGCCGCCAGGCCGCCGTCTTAATTCCGCATTTTTCTTCTTATGATATGCTGGCAGGAGGAATAGAAAACTCAAGCTGCTTCGAGGCGACACGGCCTTCGGGGCGGGTCCTCCGCGGGTTTGCTGTTTCTGCTGAGAGGAAAGCATGCGTCCATTTCACTATCTCTTTCGAGGCCTTGTCGCGGCGATCGGGCTTCTATGCTTGGCGTCCGCAGGAGCGCGGGCCATGGACCTCGTTATGTTCGAATCGCCGTCATGCGGGACATGCAAGCTCTTCAAGAACGAGGTTCTCCCAATTTACGCGTTCACTCCCGCCGGGAAGACATTTGCCCTTTGGCGGGTCCAGATGGGGGAGAAGGTGTCGTTCCGGCTCCGCTCACCGGTTACATTCACGCCAACCTTTGTTTGGGTGGAGAATGGCCAGGAGGTCGGCCGGTTTTCCGGCTATTACGGCAAAGACCAATTCTTCGGCATCGTGAACCAGTTCGCGCGCTCCTACCATCGTGACAATGATGGACGGCAGCGAAAAATGAGCGCCCTGCCTTAGCGATCAGCCGGATTTTTGCTGCGCGCTTTCGCTCAGCGGATGGAAATCGAAAACGGCCTGGCGCAGCCGGTCCTCCATGACGTGCGTGTAGATTTGCGTCGTGGAAATGTCCGAATGCCCGAGCAAGGCCTGGAGCACGCGCAGGTCCACGCCGCGGTCGAGGAGATGGCTCGCAAAGGCGTGGCGCAGGACGTGAGGCGACAGCCGCCCGGCGTCGACGCCAACCCGCGCGCCCAGTTCCTTCAAGTCGCGGGCGAATTTCTGGCGCGTGACGTGGCCGCCCTCACCCCAGGACGGAAACAGCCATTTCGGCTCGGCGACCCCCGGCGGCGGCTTGGTTTCGTCCAGCCACAGATCCAGGACGCCGCGCGCCTTCGGGTTCAAGGGCAGGATGCGCTCACGCCCGCCCTTTCCCTTCACCGTCAGCATCATCCGGTCGCCACGCAACGCGCTTCGCGGCAGGCTGACGAGTTCCGACACGCGCAAGCCGGTGCCGTAGAGAAGTTCGAGAAGGCAGGCGAGGCGCAGAGCGCGCCCCCGTCCGCCGCCATCCGCCGAAGCAGCCGCTTCATGCGCGGCGGTGAGAAGAAGATCGACCTCAGCGACCGAAAGCGTCATGGGAAGGTTTCGCCTCGCCTTTGCCCCGTCGATAAGGCGTGCGGGGTCGTCGCCGCGCCGGCCTTCCGCGATCAGGAACAACGCAAATCGCTTGAGGCAGGAAAGCTTCCGGGCCGCGGAATTCGGCGCAAGCCCATTCGCCGCGCGGCTCGCGAAATAGGCTTCGAGATCCTGGCGCGAGCATGAGACGAAGGATGCGCCGTCAACGGCCAGGAACCCGGCTATCTCGCGCAAGTCCGAAGCGTAGGCCGCCATCGTGTTGGCAGACGCGCCCCGCTCGGCGCGCATCATATGCAGGAACGCCTCGATCAGCGCCTCGTCCACAGCATTGGCGGGTGAACCCTCAGGGCGCGGCATCTACTTGATTTTGGCGTCCCGGATCGACTTGGTCATCTCTTGCGGCTGCGGCTCGAAAAAATTGGCGAGTACGAACATTGAGCCGTAGAACAACCCCACAAGAACACCGACGATCGTCAGGAAGCGTAAGAGTGTCGGCATTGCCACCTCCAAGCGGGTTCCATTGTAATGGGCTGCCGTTCTTCGCGCCCGTTGTCAAGGATACGATGTAAGCATAAGTTGGTGAATTGCGATCCCACAAGCACGTAGCGGACATGGCGTGACGGCGGAACACACGAGCGGCGTTATCAAGCCCCAGGCGCGTGCTGTGCGCGGCGCGCTTCAGGGGCGCAACGTGATCCTTGTCGGCATGATGGGATCGGGCAAGTCGTCGATAGGGCGGCGTCTGGCGGCCGCGCTTGAATTGCCGTTCGTCGACGCCGATACGGAAATCGAGCACGCCGCGGGAATGACGATCGAAGAAATCTTCAAAACTCATGGCGAGCCCTATTTCCGCGAAGGGGAAGAGCGCGTGATCCGGCGGCTCCTGCAAGGCGGCCCGCAGGTGCTTTCGACCGGCGGCGGCGCCGTCGTCTCCGCCCAGACCCGCGCGGCGATCGCTAAGGGCGGCGTTTCCATGTGGCTCGACGCGCCCGTCGATCTCCTGATGCAGCGTGTGTCGCGCCGGGACAACCGCCCGCTTTTGAAAACCGAGGATCCGAGGGCCGTGCTCGAGTTGCTGCTGTCCGAGCGCCGGCCGTATTACGCCGAGGCCAATATCAGGTATGAAAGCCGCGATGCGCCGCATGACGTGGCCGTGGACGAGATCCTCGCACTCCTGTACTCCTATCTCTCCCCGCATGAGCGAATGGCGCCGGACAACAAAGAAAAGGAGGGGTCTTGATGGCTAAGCTGGATGCACGCGTCGATGTGAAACTTGGCGCCCGGAGCTATCCGATCCTTATAGGAAGCGGCCTTCTTTCTTCCGCTGCGGATCATCTTTTAGAAGCCTTTCCAAAAGCGCGCTTCGCCATCGTGGCCGATGAGGCGGTGCGGTCCTACGCCGATGTCCTCCAAGCAGGGCTGGCGGCGAAGGGGCTTCTCCTGGGCGAGCCGATCTACGTGCCCTCGGGCGAAGGCTCGAAAAGCTTTTCCGAGCTTGAGCGCGTATGCAGCGCGCTTCTCGACCGCGGCATCGAGCGCGATCATGCCGTGATCGCGGTGGGCGGCGGCGTGACCGGCGATCTGGCGGGTTTCGCCGCGGCGAGCGTGAAGCGCGGCGTGCCGTTCGTACAGGTCCCCACCACGCTTCTCTCGCAAGTCGATTCCTCGGTCGGCGGCAAGACCGGCATCGACACGCAGCACGGCAAGAACCTGGTCGGCGCTTTCTACCAGCCTTCGCTTGTGCTTATCGATCTCGACACGCTGAAGACGTTGCCCGCCCGCGAATTCAAGTCGGGCTACGCCGAGGTGGTCAAATACGGCGCGATCGGCGACGCGGTCTTCTTCCGCTGGCTGGAGCAGAACGCGGCCGCGGTGTTCGACCTGCAGCACGACGATCTGGCCTACGTGGTCGAGACATGCTGCCAGATGAAGGCCGACATCGTGTCCCGCGACGAGCGCGAATCCGGCGACAGGGCTCTCTTGAATTTCGGTCATACGTTTGGCCATGCCATCGAGGCCTGGGCCGGGTATTCCGGCGAAATCCTGCACGGCGAGGCGATTGCGCTCGGCATGGTGCTCGCCGCGAGGTACTCGGAGAAGCAGGGGCTTTGCAGCGGAACCATCCCGCACCGGTTGAAGGCTCACCTGGACGAATGGGGCTTCGTGACCGATTTCCAGGGGCTTCGGAAAAAGCTCGGGCGCGCGCCAAGCGCCGGCGAGCTGATGGGCTTCATGGAGCAGGACAAAAAGGTGAAGGGAGGCGAGATGACCCTCGTCCTTCTTACAGGGATCGCAGGCGCGTTCGTCGAACCCAACGTATCGAGAAAGGACCTCCGCGCCTTTTTGGAGTCGCAACTCTGAATAGGCCGCCGCCCGGCCTTCACGCTGGATTGAACATGAGTTCATGATCGCGGCGCCCGCCCGGTGCTGCGGAACGCGAAGCTGCTTCCTAGTTACTTAAGGAAGCAGTCCGCTCCCAGTTCCGCGTTCATCGATCGGAGTTCGTTCATGCTGAAGAATTTCTGGTATGCAGTCGAATTTGCCGATCGAGTAAGCGCGAAGCCAACGCGCGTGACCGTGCTCGGCCAGCATCTGGCGCTGTATCGCACGCCGCAAGGCGCGCCCGTGGCGCTGTCGGATCTGTGCGTGCACAGGGGCGCGGCCCTGTCGGGCGGCGCGGTGAGCGGCGACCGCATCGTCTGCCCCTATCACGGATGGGAATACGCCCCCGGCGGCCAGTGCATGAAAATCCCGGCGAATCCGCCGGAGCGGGCCATTCCCCGCAAGGCGCGCGTGGACTCCTATCCGGTCCAGGAAAAGTACGGTTTCATCTGGGTCTTTCTGGGCGATCTGCCGGAGGCCGAACGGCCGCCCATGCCGGTCCTGCCTGAACTCGACGACCTCATCGAGAACGGCGGCAAGTTCCGCAGGATAACGGGCGACTTTCTCTGGCGCGCCAATTATGAGCGCATCCTGGAGAACGGCTGCGACATCGCGCACGGGCCTTTCGTGCATCAAGGCTCGTTCGGCGACCCGGACGATCCGGAGGTGCCCGATTATGAAGTGCGGCAGAACGCTTGGTCGGCCGAGGCCACCGTCGATCTTCGCCCCCCTCCGCCGAAGGGTTTCTGGCGGGTTCTGTGGCTTGGCCGGCAGCGCCCGCCCGCGCGCACCACGACGGGCTGGATTTTGCCCAACATGGTGAAATTGCACGTAAAACTGCCCATGGGCGAACTCGTCAGCTACGCCAGCAATATCCCCATCGACGAGACCACGACGCTGACCAAGTTCATGTCGTTGCGCTCGTTCTTTACGGGCAAATGGGCCGACGGGAACGCGCTGAAGCGCAGCCTCAAGATCTACGAGCAGGACCAGGTCATCATGGAGAAGGTGCGCCCGGAACTGCTCCCCTTCGACCTTTCGTCCGAGTTGAACGTGCGCTGCGACGCGCTCGCGCTGGCCTACCGGCGCCGCCGCCAGGAACTCGCGGAGCAGGGCTGGCTGCTTTCCGATACGGACACCATCACCGGTGACGTGCCGAGGCGCACCGCCACCGTGATCCCCTCTCCTGCTCGGCGCGAAAATCCCGAGTTGGCGCGGGCCTGGGTGCATAAGGCCCGCGGGCTGCATCCTTCAGCGGCAGCGGCTCAGCCGAAGAAGCCCGACGTGGAAAGGACGGCGGCTCCTGTCGCGCACTCTGCGGACACAGAGCAGCCGGAGCCCGCGCCGCAGTCTCAGTGAACCCACCGGCTTGTTGTATGCATGTTGCGAAAGGCTCCATCTCTTCATCCTCGGATCGGCTTTGGTTGCGTCCGGATCTTAGGAAAAAGCACCTTGTCGAGAAGTTAACGGATCTAAGTTATTGATTTTGCAAGATAATTAAGGAGCAGTCATTCACCGAATAGGGCTTCGAACGGCGCTGGCGGCGTTAATACACGAAGCCGGAATATATTTAACGGACTTGGGCGCGTCCCAGTAAAGGAAAAAATTCCGGCAGTAAATTGCATTTAACGGGACTCGATTGGAGACAGAAATCTGTTAATTTTCAAGGTATTAGCGTATCATATCTATTCCGGTCGAAGGGGCCGCGCAGTTCGCTTTGCACCGGATGAACGAATTCTTAAGTATAATTCAGGCCGGAAATAAATCCGGCGCGTTTCTGTCAACCAACTTCGGATTAACACGTGGGTTCGGCAACAATCGATTTACCGTCGATAGCGGGGAATTGCGCCGACAATCGAGGCTGTTAGGCGATGGCGCGAAACCGCTTCGCGAATAGGGTCTCTCGAACAGACATTAAAGTGCAAAGTTCCGCACAATGTAGTATTGTAGCATCACGAGCACAACGAGGCCGCCAGTGACCGTCACCACCCTATCGAGCCGTGAATTCAACCAGGACGTCAGTCGCGCCAAGCGCGCGGCCGATGAAGGCCCTGTGATCATCACCGACCGCGGCGAGCCGGTTTACGTGCTCTTGCGCCACGACGCCTATCGCCGCTTGACCGGCGAAGCCAAGAGCATCCGCGACCTTCTGGCGGAACCCGGCGTCGAGGACATCGAGTTCGACCCGCCGCGCCTTGGCGGCGGCCTTTTCCGCCCGGCGGACCTCTCCTAATGTGGCTCCTGGACACGAACGTCCTGTCCGAGTTGCGGCGGCGCGACCGCGCCCACCCCAATGTCGCGGCATGGGCCGACGCTCTTCACCCTCAAGACCTCTTTCTATCGGTCATTACGATCCTTGAGATCGAAGCCGGGGCGCTCATGATCGCCCGCCGCGACAAGACGCAGGGCGCCATTTTCCGCGCCTGGATCGACAACAGGGTTTTGACCGCTTTCGAGGGGCGCGTCCTTCCCATCGACACGAAAATCGCCCAGCGCTGCGCGAGCCTGCACGTGCCCCATCCGCGCGCCGAGCGGGACGCCTTGATCGCCGCGACGGCTCTGGTTCACCGGTTGAAGGTCGCGACGCGGAACGTTGCCGATTTTAAGCCGATGGGCGCCGACGTGGTGAATCCTTGGGAACTTGTTTTGAGCCCAGGCTTGAGGCGGATTGCGTAAAGCGCTACCTCCGACGCATGGCCGACGATACGTCCCGTCCGGTAGAAATTGGCGTCATCCAATGATAGCCTGTGGCCATGACCAAGCGCTTTGAAGAACGCGTTGCGGAAATACGGAAGCTGCCCGCGGAGCAGCAGGACCGGGTTGCCGACCTGCTGATTGAACTGACAGGCAGGGAGAAAGCCCCGGCGCTGATGGCGAATTCGCGAGCGATGAGAGCGTCGAGCGCCTGCTCTGCTGGTCCTGGAAATGAAGGTCCGGCTGGCGCCGAAATCTTATGTCGCGCCCTGAAGGCTATGCCGCGGCGAAATTGGTCAGAAGCGCGATACTCCCGAGGCGATAGGCTTTAGCAAAGTACGCGTCGTCGGCCGTGATCAGCGTCGCGCCATGCTCAAGGGCGACGGCGTGATACAGCGTATCGAAAAGGTGATGTTTGAGCTGAATCGACAGCAGCGTTGCGCGTTCGTGAACGGGCTTTGACGATTGCCACTCCACATTGAGGCTTTCGAGAAGGCACCACGTCTTATCGAAGCGGTCCGGCGCGAGTTGCGCGACAATCGAAAGCACTTCCACCCGCCAATGTTCCGGCTGCAGCAGCGTCGCGTCTTCATCGCCTATCCTGCTCAACAAAAGCGCAGCTTTGCCGGTATCTTGTTCCATCGGGCTTTCGGCAAGAACCCACTTGGTGGCCACGCTTGCGTCGATGACAAGCCTCACGGACGGCCCTCTTCGCGGGCGCGCTTGATGTCTTCGTCGCTAAAATAGGGCGGCTGTTTGCGCAAGGTTAGGATCGCGTCCACCGCCTCGCGGCGGCGGCCCGCCAAGCCCTCTTCTTCCACGCGCTTCTCAGCGGCCTCATGCAGCAGCCGGGCGATAACCGCATCCTTGTCCTCGCCCTCGAACGCTTTGTCGAAGGCGGCTTTCACGTCGTCGGGAATGCGGATGGTCATGATCGTCAAGGGAGCTCTCCAATCCAGCGCTCATCATAATATAGCGCAGAAATGCTGACAAATAGCGGCGCGTCGGCTGAACTTCGTTGGAACCTGTTCACGCCCGCACATTCGGACCTTGGCGTATCGCTACGCAGCCGTTACGTCTAACGCATGGCCGACGATACGATTCTCGCTCCCCCGCCCTATGAGCCGATCAAGCTGAAGGATGCGCTCGAAGAGCGTTACCTCGCTTACGCGCTCTCCACCATCACCGCGCGCGCGCTGCCCGACGTGCGCGACGGGCTGAAGCCCGTGCACCGCCGCGTGCTCTACGCCATGCGGCAGCTCAAGCTCGATCCCGCGGGCGGCTTCAAGAAATGCGCGCGCGTCGTCGGCGACGTCATCGGTAAGTATCACCCGCATGGCGACCAGTCCGTGTACGACGCGCTGGTGCGGCTGGCGCAGAGCTTCGCGCAGCGCTATCCGCTGGTCGACGGCCAGGGCAATTTCGGCAATATCGACGGCGATAACGCGGCGGCCATGCGCTACACCGAGGCCAAGCTGACGGCCATCGCGGCGGCGCTGCTCGACGGCATCGACGAAAACACGGTCGACTTCCGCGAGACCTATGACGGCGAGGACGAGGAGCCCGTCGTCCTGCCCGCGAGCTTCCCGAACCTGCTCGCGAACGGCTCCAGCGGCATCGCCGTCGGCATGGCCACCAGCATCCCGCCGCATAACCTCGAAGAAGTATGCGACGCGGCGCTCTATCTCATCAAAAACCCGCGCGCGAGCGTGGAGACGCTGCTCTCCTATCTGCCGGGGCCGGATTTCCCAACCGGCGGCGAGCTCGTGGACGATCAGGCCGGCCTTGTCGAAGCCTACAAGACGGGGCGCGGCTCGTTCCGGCTGCGCTCGCGCTGGCATGTCGAAGACCAAGGCCGCGGAACCTATCAGATCATTGTCACCGAAATCCCCTATGGCGTGCAGAAGTCGCGACTCATCGAGAAGATGGCCGAGCTGCTGGCCGCCAAGAAGCTGCCGCTGCTCGCCGACGTGGACGACGAATCCGCGGAGGACATCCGCATCGTCATCGAGCCGAAGTCGCGTAACGTGGACGCGGGCCTGCTCATGGAGCAGCTCTTCAAGCTGACGGAGCTCGAGGCGCGCATTCCGCTCAACATGACGGTGCTCTCGAAGGGGCAGATCCCGCAGGTTCTCGCCCTCAATCAGGTTCTGCAGGAATGGCTCGATCACCGCAAGGTCGTGCTGCGCCGCCGGTCCGAGCACAGGCTGAAGCAGATCGAGCACCGGCTCGAAGTGCTGGACGGCTTGCTGATCGCCTATCTCAATCTCGACGAGGTGATCCGCATCATCCGCAACGAGGACGAGCCGAAGCCGGTCATGATCGCGCGGTTCGGCCTCACCGATGTGCAGGCCGAGGCGATCCTCAATATGCGGCTGCGCTCGCTGCGCAAGCTCGAAGAGATCGAGATCAGGACCGAGCACGGCCAGCTCACGGAGGAGAAAAAGGCGCTGATCGAACTCCTGGGCTCGGACGAGAAGCTATGGGCCAGGATCTCAGCCGAGATCAAGGACATCAAGAAGCGCTTCGGCAAAAGCACGCCGCTCGGAAAGCGCAAGACCGGCGCCGCCGAGCTGCCCCTGATCGACGGCTCTCTCGAAGAGACGATGATCGAGAAGGAGCCTGTCACCATCGTCTTGTCGGAAAAGGGATGGATCCGGGCGCTCCGGGGCCACGACGCCGATCTCGCCAAGCTCGCCTTCAAGACCGATGACACGCTGAAATACGCGATCAAGGCGCAGACCACCGACAAGATCGTTCTGTTCGCCACAAACGGGAAGTTCTACACGCTCGACGCCAACGCGCTGCCGGGCGGCCGTGGCCAGGGCGAACCGGTGCGGCTGATGATCGACCTCGACGAGGCGGACGACATCTTGGAAGGCTTCGTCCACAAGCCGGGGCGCAAGCTTCTCGTCGCCTCGAACGCCGGAAACGGCTTCGTCGTGCCGGAAGATGAAGTTGTCGCGCAGACCCGGAAGGGCAAGCAGATCCTGAACCTCGCCGAGGGAGAGCGCGCCGCGTTGTGCCGGCCGGCGGAGGGCGACAGCGTTGCGGTTCTTGGCGAGAATCGCCGTCTCCTTGTCTTTCCGCTCGCCGAGCTGAATGAGATGACGCGAGGCCGCGGCGTGCGTTTGCAGAAATACAAGGACGGCGGGCTTTCCGATGTCCAGGTTTTCGACAGCGCGACAGGTCTGAAGGTTGGCGAGGCCTCGGGGCGGGTCAAAACCGTTACGGAGCTTGCCGATTTCCGCGGCGCGCGCGCGCAGGCCGGGTCGGCCGCGCCCAAGAGCCTGCCCAAGAGCAATCGCTTCGGCTGGCTCGGCTTTGAGTAGAGGCGGGAAATCCGAAGGCGCGACTCAAATCGGTCATTCTTTTTCAAGATTGTGCGGCGCCAAACGGTGTGCACTTTCCGCATGCTTGGTCTATGAATAGGCAAGAGGGATTTCGAGAGGCGCGAATGACGGGGAGCCGGCTGGCTGCAACCTTGTCGCTGGTCTGTGCAATGTTTTGCGCGGGCGGGCTTGCGCGCGCCGATGACCTGTCCCAGAAGGACGGTTTTCCCCCGTCGGTGTGGATTGTGGAGCTTGGCGGCTACGGCGTGCTCGAGCCGACTTACCTCGGATCGCGGGAGTACACGCTGGGTTTCAAGCCTCAAATCGGTTTCCGCCAGGCGGGCGACAGAGAGTGGTTCGAATCTCCCAACGACGCCTTCGACTATACCGTCTACGAGACCGCGAGTTTCCGGGCCGGCCCGGCAGGCAATCTCACCTTGCAAAGCGCGCTTCACGGGCAAGACATCGATCTTCGCCTCGGCCGGGCGAATGTGAACCTTCAGGGCGGCGCATTCGCGGAATATTATCCTGTCAGTTTTATCCGGACGCGCGCAGAATTGCTGCAGGGAATAACGGGAAACAACGGATTGGCCATCAACCTGTCCGCCGATTATGTCTGGCAGCCCTATCCCGACTGGATGCTGACCTTCGGCCCGCGCGCGCAGATCGTCAACAATCAGTACGCCTCGGATTATTTTTCGACCCAAATCGCCATCAGGAATAATAATAACTTTATCTACTATCGCGCCGAAGGAGGCCTTTTGACCTCCGGGGTGGAGTTGACTGGCCGATACGACTGGACGCCGGAAATCGCGACGAAGTTCTACCTCGATTACAATCAGCTTATCGACGCGGCCGACAGCCCGCGTGTCAGCGTCAAAGGAAGCGCGGAACAGTTCGTTCTTGGGATCGGCGCTACCTATAAGTTCGCCATCGAGCGGTAAACCTGGGGCACGCCCAGGTTGCGGCTGCGCGATGCTAAAATGCAACTTCCCCTGGTTTTGCAATGCGAAGCCGAAAATAGCGCAAGCCAAATCGACCTGTATCGGTCATGTTTCCCCGATCTGCATGGCAAAAAGGCAAGTGGCTATGGTTGGATTACGGCGGGCTGCTGCGTGTCTTGCGTTTCTCGGGTTTTCGGCAGGGGTGGCGCAAGCGGGAGGCCTCTGGGGCGATAATCCCTCCTATAAAGATGGGCCGAGCGGAGACTGGGTTGTCACGCTTGGCGGCTATGGAGCATTAGAGCCCGCCTTTCCCGGCTCGAAAACCTATGTCGGAACCGGCCGGCTTATTCTGGACGTTTACCGCGCTGGCGACCGGGTTTGGCTCACATTGCCGAACGACGCGGCTGGCATCACGCTTTTCGAGGCCGGAAACTTCCGCGCGGGCGTCGCCGGCGACCTGCTTCTCGGCCGCAACCGCAACGACGACATCATGGCCCTGTACGGGCTTCACAACATCAACTACACGATCGAGCTTGGAGGATTTGCGGAGTATTATCCCGTGCCCTTCCTCCGCACGCGCGTCGAACTGCTCGATGGCGTGACCGGAGCGGAAGGTTTCGGCGCGAACGTCATGGCCGACTTGATCTACGCGCCCGGGCCGCAATGGCTGTTCACGGTGGGGCCAAGGCTGAAAATCGTGAACACCCAATTCATGTCCACGTTCTTCTCGATCAATGAGGCGGAGCACATCGTGTCCGGCTTGCCGTTCTACCAGGCGACAGGCGGCCTCTATTCCGCCGGCGTGGACGCGACCGCGCGCTACAATGTCACCGAGCGCTTCTCGATCAGGGCCTTCGCCGAGTGGAATCAGCTGGCTGGCGACGCCGCAACAAGCCCTCTTGTTCAATACCGGGGCTCGGAAGAACAGTGGCAGGTTGGCGTCGGCGCCGCCTATAAGTTCGATTTCAGGTTCTGAGCACGCCTCCATAAACTCCGTGGGGTCTTGCCTTGGCAAGGCCCTTTTTTGTTGGCCCGGAACGTCTGCCGCAGGCGGGCGCGAAACCGATAACGCGAGTGCGGGTTGTCCTCGGAGGAGGAGTCTCATGATCCGCGCAGGCGTAGGCGGCTGGACATACGAACCGTGGCGCGGCGCGTTCTACCCGCCCGGATTGCTGCGCGCGCAGGAACTCTCGTTCGCCAGCCGCGCGCTCACGACGATCGAGATCAACGGAACCTTCTATCGCACGCAGAAGCCCGAGACCTTCCGGAAATGGGCCGGGGAGACGCCGGACGGCTTCGTTTTCTCGGTGAAGGCCCCGCGCTACGCCGTGAACAAGCGCGCCCTGTCCGAAGCGGGTCCCTCCATCGAGCGCTTTGCCGGAAGCGGGCTTGGCGAGCTGGGCGGCAAGCTCGGGCCGATCCTGTGGCAGTTCGCGCCCACGAAGAAGTTCGACGCCGCCGACTTTGCGGACTTCCTCACGCTGCTGCCGCGTGAAGCGGAAGGCAGGCCGCTGCGCCATGCGCTTGAGGTGCGCCACGCCAGTTTCCAGACGGACGCCTTCATCGAGATGGCCGCCGAGGCCGGGGCGGCGATCGTGGTGGCGGATTCGGACGATTATCCGCCGATCGAGGAGCGGACGGCGGATTTCACCTATGCGCGGCTGATGAAGTCGCGCGCCGATGTGGAGACGGGTTACCCAGAGGCGGAGCTTGCGGCTTGGCGGAAACGTGCGGAGGGTTGGGCGAAAGGCGGCGGCGACGCGTTCGTCTATTTCATCGACGGCGCAAAGGAGCGCGCGCCCGCCGCGGCGGCGGCCTTTCTTGCCGGACTGTAGAGGCGTATTTTTGGCGCGCCTCGATCAGGCTACCCTACTGCGCGGGCGGCGCTGCCCACAGGGAATGCCCGTTTCCCCCCGCAGCTGCGTCTCGCATGTGCGTCAAAAGCGCCTAAAACTTACGTCTAGCTTGACGCACTGCAATATAGGGCAAAGACTGGAGTTAACAGAAGGTATTCAACGCATCTGAGCTTCTAGCGCGAGCGACGATGCTAGAAGTTTCCAAAGAGCTTGCTTCGAGTCAGAAGTAAGAAGCCCCCGTTCGTGTCAGACCGGGGGTTCTTTGTTTTTGGATTTACCAATATTACTTTCGATTGATTCAATACCCCTTGAAGATTCTCATAGGTCTTCCGGTTTCAGCCCGGTTCGCTTTGCAATCTTGTTCAGCATGACGGGGCCGACCTCCTCGTCATCATGAAACGCAAAGGTGACATCGAGCCATCCGGCGCGTGTGAGTGTACGATGCGAACCCGATTGACGTTTGACTTCCCAGCCGAGCCGAAGCAGCGCAGCGAGAACGCGCCGGGCTTTCGCCGCGGCGAACCTGCTCATTCAGCGGCGACCGAGAATGAAAACTCGAGCGGTTGCGCCTCTCCGTGGTCAAGCTGTTCGGCTATGACGCGCAAGGCGAGCGCTTCCGCCTTCGCCATAGCCTCCCGCTGCGTCGCGCCGTAGCAGAGTACGCCCGGAAGCTCCGGCACCTCGGCGATCCAGCGGCCGTCTTCTTCGCGATCCGTTTCGATTGTGAGTTTCATGTCAGCCCACCAGCCCCGATTTCCTATATCTTACTTTGCGCTTTCCCGCGTGCATGGCAACGCAAGCGTTAGGTCGATCAACCCTTCTTGCGGGCACCATTGAGGAATATAGCGCTCTCTCGATGGTCGGAAAAGCGGGCCGCTAGGCGGGCGCGAGCCTTCAGAGATTTCCAGGATGTCAGCCGCAATGTGCCGCCGAAGCATATATCTATGGGGCAGCCGCAATCGGCGGAGCTTTCAATGATATTCCCTTAGCGGAAATTGCGTTTTTGTAGCTTCTCTCTGTTGGTCCTTTTTGCTGCGGTCTAGGCCGCAGACTCGTTCCGAATGCAATCATCATTAGGGAAACGCCGAAGGTAAGAGGAGCTGAGCTACCCTTCGGAGCCCCGCACACTTTTATCCACCACCATTCGTTCAGTTCATTCCAATGAACAACTAGATATCTAGCCCAGTCAGCGATATCTAAAAAAGTTTGAAGACTACCAAAAAGTGTCAATGCCGCGGTTAATGCTCCGAAGGTATGGCAAGGAGGAAAGGCTTAGAGGTGGGTTTGGGCTGACTTTGACGCACTGCCGGGTGCGCCTTTGCGATCTTCGGCTTCTTTTGCTTAGGCTTTTTCACTACTCGGCAGCCTTTGCCGAGGGTGCGCCCTTTGCGGGGCGGCGCTTGAGAAGGTCGCCGAGGAACCTGCCGGTATAGCTCCCCTCCGCCTTCGCCACATCCTCCGGCCGCCCCTCGGCCACCACGCGCCCGCCGCCGTCGCCGCCCTCCGGCCCGAGGTCGATCACCCAATCCGCCGTCTTGATCACCTCAAGATTGTGCTCGATCACGGCGACGGTGTTGCCCGCGTCCACAAGCTGATGCAGCACCTCAAGCAACTTCGCGACATCGTGGAAATGCAGGCCGGTCGTCGGCTCGTCGAGGATGTACAGCGTCTTGCCGGTCGCGCGCTTCGACAGCTCCTTCGACAGCTTCACGCGCTGCGCCTCGCCGCCGGATAGCGTCGTCGCCTGCTGGCCAACCTTGATGTATCCGAGGCCGACGCGCTGCAACGTCTCCATCTTGTCGCGCACCGCCGGCACGGCCTTGAAGAACTCGGCCGCCTCGTCAACCGTCATCTCCAGCACGTCCGCGATGGACTTGCCCTTGAACTTGATGTCCAGCGTCTCGCGATTGTAGCGGTGGCCCTTGCAGATGTCGCAGGTGACGTAGACGTCGGGCAGGAAGTGCATCTCGATCTTGATGACGCCGTCGCCCTGGCAGGCCTCGCAACGCCCGCCCTTCACGTTGAAGGAGAAGCGGCCGGGGAGATAGCCTCGCGCCTTGGCTTCGGGCAGTCCCGCGTACCAGTCGCGGATCGGGCCGAAAGCGCCCGTGTAGGTGGCGGGGTTCGAGCGCGGCGTGCGGCCGATGGGCGACTGGTCGATGTCGATGACCTTGTCGAGAAATTCGATGCCGTCGAGCGCATCGAAGGGCGCGGGGCTCTCGCCGCCGCCCTGGAGCCTGCGCTGCGTGGCCTTCCAGATGGTTTCGATGAGCAGCGTGGACTTGCCGCCGCCCGACACGCCCGTCACGGCGGTGAAGCAGCCGAGCGGGATGGAGGCCGTGACGTTCTTCAGATTGTTGCCGCGCGCGCCGCGCACCGTGAGCTGGCGGCGCTTGTCGATCTTGCGCCGCGCCGTGGGCAGCGGGATCGCGCGCCGCCCGGTGAGATATTGTCCCGTCAGGCTTTCGGGATGCGCCATGATCTCCTTCGGCGTGCCTTCCGCGATGACCTCGCCGCCATGCACGCCCGCGCCGGGGCCGATGTCGATGACGTGGTCGGCAATCAGGATCGCTTCCTCGTCATGCTCCACGACCAGCACCGAATTGCCGAGGTCGCGCAGGTGCTTCAGCGTTTCGAGGAGCCGCGCATTGTCGCGCTGGTGCAGGCCGATGGACGGCTCGTCCAGCACGTAAAGCACGCCCGTCAGCCCGGACCCGATCTGCGAGGCGAGCCGGATGCGCTGGCTTTCGCCGCCCGACAGGGTGCCGGAATTGCGGCTGAGCGCGAGGTAATCGAGCCCGACGTCGTTCAGGAAGCGCAGCCGCTCGCGGATTTCCTTCAGGATGCGCGCGGCGATCTCGTTCTGCTTTGCGGTGAGTTTGGCCGGAAGCGCCTCGAACCACTCATTCGCGGCCCGGATCGACATCCGCGACGCCTCGCCGATATGCTTGCCGTCCACCTTCACGGCGAGCGACTGCGGCTTGAGGCGAAAGCCCTTGCATTCCTCGCATGGCGCGTCGGACTGGTAACGCGACAGCTCCTCGCGCACCCACTGGCTGTCCGTCTCCTTCCAGCG
This sequence comes from uncultured Alphaproteobacteria bacterium, assembly GCA_963727795.1. Taxonomy (GTDB): domain Bacteria; phylum Pseudomonadota; class Alphaproteobacteria; order Rhizobiales; family Rhodomicrobiaceae; genus Rhodomicrobium. The sequence continues at coordinate 829,064 of CAVSHC010000015.1, read as the reverse complement.
CCGCTCGATATTCGTAATCACGCCTTCGAAGGCCTTGCGCGTCGTGTAAGTGCGCATCCCGTCGTCATAGGTGAACGCGATAGGCTCGCCGCCCGAGCCGAACAGGATCACGTCCTGCACCTTCTTCGGCAGCTTGCTCCAGGGCGTCTCCATCGGGACGTTGAAGTGGTTGGCGATGGCGTCGAGCGTCTGCGTGTAATAGGGCGAGGTGTTGCCGGTGCGCGCCCAGGGCACGATGGCGCCCTTGCGCAAGGACAGCGATTGGTCGGGCACGACGAGCGCGGGCTCGAATTTAAGCTCGGTGCCGAGGCCATCGCATTTCGGGCAGGCGCCGAACGGGTTGTTGAAGGAAAACAGGCGCGGCTCGATCTCGTCGATGGTGAAGCCGGAGACAGGGCAGGCGAAGCGCTGCGAAAAGGTGATGCGCTCGGGCTCGGCATCGGCTGCTTTCCCCCTCATCCTGTCCTTCTCCCGCGAGGGGAGAAGGGACGACGCATCAGCGGGCACAGCCTGCTCCCTCTCCCCTTGCGGGAGGGGGCTGGGGTGAGGGGTTGCGGCCTTGGGTTTGTCCGCGAACTCGACGACAGCGATGCCGTCCGCAAGCTCCAGCGCCGTCTCGAAGCTGTCCGCAAGCCGCGTGGCGATATCGCCGCGCACCACGATGCGGTCCACCACAACGTCGATGTCGTGCTTGAACTTCTTGTCGAGCGCGGGCGCGTCCGCGATCTCATAGAACTTGCCGTCCACCTTCACGCGCTGGAAGCCGCGCTTTTGCAGATCGGCGAACTCCTTGCGGTACTCGCCCTTGCGGCCGCGGATCATGGGCGCGAGCAGGTAGAGCCGCGCGCCTTCGGGCAGCGCCAGCACCCGGTCAACCATCTGGCTCACGGTCTGGCTCTCGATGGGCAGCCCCGTGGCGGGCGAATACGGCACGCCGGCGCGCGCCCAGAGCAGCCGCATATAGTCGTAAATCTCGGTGACGGTGCCTACCGTCGAGCGCGGGTTGCGGCTCGTCGTCTTCTGCTCGATGGAAATGGCCGGCGAAAGCCCGTCGATCAGGTCAACGTCGGGCTTCTGCATCATCTCCAGGAACTGACGCGCATAGGCCGACAGGCTCTCGACATAGCGGCGCTGGCCCTCGGCGTAGATCGTGTCGAAGGCGAGGCTCGACTTGCCCGAGCCGGACAGGCCCGTGATGACCACGAGCTTCTCGCGCGGGATGTCGAGCGAAATGTTCTTGAGATTGTGCTCGCGCGCGCCGCGCACCGCGATATGTGTCTGTGTCAAAACCTTACCCGCCCCACTTTGCGCCGGGGTTACACACGCACCTTTACCTTAGGGCGATCATGGCAAAATTAAAGCCCGGCGCAGGCGTTACGCACGGGGATTCGCAGCGGTAGCGCCAATCAGATTTTTTCTCACGAGGTAAGCGACGAACGCGGTGCACGCACTAAACATGAAAAGCGCCTCCTCACGACCTACCTTCTCGTTCTCAAATTCCAGTAGCGCATGCCTTATCCCCTTTTCTGCATTCGTGTAAGCATAAAGCTTCTCAAACGCCGCTTTCATCATCGAATGCATAGGACTAGTTTTCTGGATTTGGGCCAAAGCGTCACCCAGCGTGGCTTTCGTATTTCCAGTAAGGAATATAGCAGCGCTTTCTACTGCATGTATAGCTTCACGTATTGCGTCACGATTATTTCCTGCCGCCAGCTCCACTCCAGCCTTCTTGAGATGCGCGTATGCACCAGAAAGTAACGAGGCTGAAACCTCTGCTAAATTAGCTGCAACATCATTGCGCTCTTCTGGAGACGCCAGGGGGATGATAGTGTCGCTCAAAACACTATAGGACGTTCTCTCCGAAGTTATCACCCGCACTAAATTGCGCTTGAAATCGCTTGGAACCCCTTGCATGCGCAACGTTGCCTGAACCGCTTCCAGGACATCGGTTGCTTTGCCGTTGAGGAGTAAATGTTTCATCTCCGTGACTGAGGCATCGTAATCAATTGCTCGACTGATCGCCTCATCTAGCGGCGTATATCGAACATATCGATGTATTTGCGCAACCCAACGCCGACCTTCGTCAATAAGAACAAGACTGCCGTAAGCGGGCCGGTAGCAGTGAGCTTGCAAAAAGGCAAATGCCACATCCCAGAGCTGATGCCGCAAATCACGATCCAGCTCAAGGAACTTGAGCGGTCCGGGTACCGCCTCAAAACCTTCTGCCTGCCTAAAGGTAAGCTTCTTGCGCTGCTCCGGATTAAGAACGCGCTGGGCCATTCAGAATCTACGATAACAGCACGAACTTTAAACGATTCCGCGCGAAGAGAAACAACGCTGCTCTAAGGCTGTCAAGGGACGGTCGGGTGATGATTGGCGTCCATATCCATGCTATCGGCGCGGGCGAGGGGCTTGCGCGAGATCGTAATTGAGCTGCATCCGCATCAAGTGCTCCATCTTCGGGCCGAACGCCTTCTCCACACGTAGGGCCATCTCCGCTGTCAGCGACGTGCGCCCGTTCAACATATTCGAGAGCGCCTGACGGGTTACGCCCAGCGCCTTCGCGGCTTGCGTCACGTTGAGGCCGAGCGGCGCGAGCACATCCTCGCGGATGATTTCGCCGGGGTGGCAGGGGTTCTTCATCTCCATTCTCCGCCTCACCTTGTCCGCACACTCGCAAATGTTGGGCGACATCGCAACGTCTCACCGCAAAGTGAAGCGGTGCCGCAGCCGAAAGGTCGAAGGCGGAGCGCGCGGCGGCCATCTATAGTGAAACGGCCGCCTTGGTTTTGTGTCCTTTGAGGGTAGGATAGCGCCCGCGCCGAGTGGCGCGCCCCCTCGCAGCCCATGAAGAAAGACCCGACTTGATACCCGCCCGGAAGCTCGTTCCGCTCATCGTCGCTTGCGGCCTGTTCATGGAGAACCTCGACGCAACGGTGCTCTCCACCTCGCTGCCGGCCATCGCGGCGAGCCTCCACGAAGACCCGATTTCGCTCAAGCTCGCGCTGACGAGCTATCTCCTGAGCCTCGCGGTGTTCGTGCCCATCAGCGGCTGGGTCGCCGACAAATATGGCGCGCGCACCGTGTTCATGGCCGCCATCGCGGTCTTCACCGGCGGCTCGATGCTGTGCGGACTTTCGAGCAGCCTGCCGGAGTTCGTGGCCTTCCGCATCGTGCAGGGCCTCGGCGGCGCGATGATGGTGCCGGTGGGCCGCCTCGTCCTGTTGCGCAGCGTGCCGAAATCCGAGCTGATCTCGTCGCTCGCCTGGCTCACCATCCCGGCGCTGATCGGCCCCGTGATCGGGCCGCCGCTCGGCGGGTTCATCACCACCTATTTCAACTGGCGCTGGATCTTCTATGTGAACCTGCCCATCGGCGCGCTGGGCCTCATCCTCACCTGGCAATTCATCGCCAATATCAGGGAGGCGGACACGCCGCCGCTCGACAGGCGCGGCTTCGCGCTGTCGGGCCTCGGGCTATCGGCGTTCGTGTTCGGCCTTGCGGTTCTCGGCGAAAACGCAGGTTCCCTGCCCGCCGGCCTGTCTCTCTCCGCGCTCGGGCTCGCGATCCTGGCGCTTTACGTCTGGCATGCGCGGCGCGTCGATAACCCAGTCATCGACCTCCAGCTCTTGCGCATCCCGACTTTCCGGGCCGCCGTGGTCGGCGGCTCATTCTTCCGTATCGGCGTGGGCGCCGTGCCTTTCCTCCTGCCGTTGATGCTCCAGTTGAGCTTCGGCCTCTCGCCCTTCCAGTCGGGGGCGATCACCTTCGCCTCGTCGGCGGGCGCGCTCGTCATGAAGGCGGCCGCCGCGCCGATCATCAGGCGCTTCGGCTTCCGCAACGTGCTGATCGTCAATGCGGCGATCAGCTCCGCATTCCTGGCGGCGGCGGGGTTCTTCACGGCCGGGACCCCCCACTGGGCGATCATCGCCGTGCTTCTCATTGGCGGCTTTTTCCGCTCGCTCGAGTTCACCGCGATCAATGTGCTGGGCTATGCGGATATCGAGCAGGCCGCCATGAGCCGCGCCACGAGCTTCGCAAGCGTCGCGCAACAGGTTTCGCTGTCGCTTGGGGTCGCCTTGGGGGCGCTGATCCTGCAAGGGGCGCGCGGACTACATGCGGAGGCCGCGATAACCCAATCCGACTTCGCGCTCGCCTTCTGGATCGTGGCCGGGATCAGCGCCCTCTCTGTGGCCTCGTTCCTGCGCCTTCCGATCCGAGCCGGGGAGGCGATGGCCGCCCGGCCGCCAGGCGAGCCCGTTTCGCCGGAGGCCACGGCGGCCAATCCGCGCGCGGAGGCGGCCGCCCCCTGAGATCGCCAAGAAATCCGATGGCCGCGATCTTTGAGATTTTTCGCATCGCTCGCGGACTTTTTCGCCGGCGCTTACGCACCCTTAAGCACCATGTGGCAATCTCCGGTTGTGGCAGATCAAGTTCGTCCCCCCCAACATGATCGGCCATTGGCGAGACAGGCGTCTCCTTCCGGCTTTGCCCCTAGTCCGGAAGGAGACGCTGCCGCTATTCCAGGGGATGCGGCGCGCATCGCCGCCACAGCAAAACGCTGCATCGAGGACCCAGTCTCAGCGCTTTCTCGCGCGGGACAGCCTGACCGCCGCCTTACAGGCTACGATCGTTAACCCGTGAGCAGGCAGGCATTGCCCTCCGTGTGGGGGATGAGCGGCTGAGCATCCGTTTCAGCGGGAAAGGCGCTGCATCCCGCTATGAGGTCCTGGCGGAATCGCGGCACTATTGTGCAAGCCGGCTCGGCCCCCTCTTATCGCGCCATTCCGCTTCTGGCCCCGTAATGCGGCGCCAAGTTCGCGATCAGAGGCTTTACGGACGCGCTACGCTCAGAACTGCTCCACGACCGCTTGGGCATCCATGTCACGATGGGCGCGCGTTGGAGCAGTTGATCGGTTTGGGGGACTGAATGACTTTACGCCATGTTTTCGTCATGGCTCTCGCCGCGGCCTTGCCGGGCGCAAGCGCCTGCGCCGATAGCGTCAGACGCTCCGTGGGCGGCATCCCATTCGATCTTGCCTTGCCGAAGGGACACTGCGTGCTCGAAGACAGCAATAGTCATGACGCACAGTTCATCAAGATCACCTCGACGCTTTTCGAAGCCGCCGGCAAAACTCTCATCGTTGCAACCGCACGATGCGACAGCCGCGCCAAGCTTCGCGCCGGACATGCATCCAGGCTCACCAATTATGCCGCCTACTATGTCCCGGCCCCCTGGCTGAACACGACGTTGAACGGACACAAAGCCGCCTTGCGCAAAGAGGTCTGCAACGAGATGCGCAAACAGGGACAGGAGGCGCCGCCGGATCTGAAGGACAGGGTCGCAAAAGCGGCGAGAGAGATGAACACGAAAATTGGCGTGACGAGCACAAAACTCATCGGCGTGCTCGATGAAGACGACCACGGTTGCTACACGGGCCTGCTCATCGGCACGAAAGACGCCGGCGGCAAGGTCACCCTGGTGTCTTCCGTTGTCACCTCCACCGTCCTTCACTCGAAGGGTCTGTTTCTCGCCTACTACAACGACTATGCGGGGCCGGAGACGGCGCGGACCGGCGTTGAGGCCTCAAAGGCCACGGCTGCGGAACTCGATCGGACGAACCCGGAATAGTACATAGCGCGCGGCCCCTCCGAAGCGGGCCGGGTTGCGGATGTCAAGGCGCGCCGCAGCCGCCTATTGCTGAACCGAGGCTGTCTTGGTTGCGCCGCTCGTGTGAGCCTGGTCCTGCTTCTGCAGGTCTTCCACTGCTTTCTGCCGCTCTTCCGGAGTCAGGACTTGGCCAATGTCCGCAATCTTCGCGACGCTCGGATAGTTCCCATCCTCGGCGCAGGCCGCAAGCCCTGCACACAGCGCAATCGCAAACAACCCCGCCGCAGCACGCACAACGCCTTGCCGCTTCCCGGCATTCAATCCCGCACGCAACGCGAACTTGCAAAAAGTCCGATGCATGGCAGCCCCCACATTTCGCCTATCGCGAATCTTTTGTGGTGGTAACAGTACCCTGAGTTTTTTGTCTATGTCTTTTTTAATTTGTATAAATGTTTTCCAACGCGACACAGCTTTCCGGCGCTTCAGTTCACTCCTGCCCATCGGACTTTTCGTCATCCGGCCTGGCTTCAAAATCCGGCTTGATTGTCTCCTTCCGCCGCCGCTCCGGCGCCCAGGGCCGGACGCCGCGTTCCTGTGAAGACAGTTCGACCGCCATCCCTTTGCCGGAGATCGAGATCGCGGCCGCCCCCCGCTCCCAAAGGGCGCCCCGGTCCAGAATGAGTTTCGGAGCCGTGCAAGGCACGCGAATATCCATCGGCGCGACGAGAATGGACGCGCGCTGGCAGTCTTCCTGAATGGCGTCAGGCTTTGCGATGAAACTTACGAGGCGGCCCTTCACCATGCTGAGGCAGCTATAGGCGTCGCACTGCCAGCCGGCGCCAGTTGAAGCCTCCTTCGGCTTGCGGCTGTCGCCGTCGGCCTTCAGCCACTGGGCGAGCGTATAATACGACCGGCGCGATTTCGGCGCCTGCAACTGCCCGTCCTTGTCCCGCACCGCGACAACCTTCGCTTCGCGATCGACGTAGATGTCAGGCTTCGCGTGATACGAGGTCAGCGCGAGGCCGAAGCCGATGCCCGCCAGCCCGAGAAGCCTCCAGGGCCGCCGCCAGATCAGGAGCCAGAGGCCGCCCGCAACCATGACGATCAGCGCCTCGAAGGGAAAGGACGGAACCACGACGAGCGAGCCCGGAATGGAGGCCACGGCCTTCGCCACGGCCATCATGACGTCGATGCCGAACCCCATCAGTTTCAGCGGCCATTCATCCAGGCCGAACGGCATGGCGATCAGAGCGACGATCATGGCCGGCATGGTCACAAGGTCGATCGGCGGCGCGCCAAGCAGGTTTCCGATGGCGGCATAGGTGGTGAGGTTGTGAAAGTAGTAGGCCGAGAACGGCTCGACCGCGAGCCCGGCCGTCGCCGTCGTCAGAAGAACGCCGCCAACAACATAGACCGGCTGCCAGGTCAGCCGCTCGCGTACGTTCTTCGCTTCGAAATGCAGATGGCGGCCGAAGCGCTCATAGCCCGCAATCAGCGCGGCGGTCGCTGCGAACGACATCTGGAAACTGATGTCGATGAGGCTGTCCGGCAGCACGGCGAGGATGAGGAGCGCCGACAAGGCGACATTGCGCAAAGAAAGCGCCGGCCGGTTCAGTAGAATCGCCAGAAAGACGACGGCGATCATGAGATAGGAGCGCACCGCCGCGATGGCCGCTCCGGAAAGCGCCAGATAGACCGTCACGCAGAACAGCGCCGTCCCGCCCGCCAGCGCGCGCACCGAATAACGCAAGGCGATCGCCGGAAAGAGCGCAAGGAGCCACCGCAGGAACCAGTAGACCGCGCCGGCGACGAGCGACATATGCATGCCCGAGATCGACGTGATATGAGCGAGCCCGGAGCCTCTCAGATCGTTCAGCGAGGTCTCGTCGAGCCCGCCCGTCCTCCCCATCGTCAAAGCCGCCGCAAGTTCTCCGGTCTGCCCCGGAAGCACGGCGGTGATCCGCTCGCCGATCCTCGCGCGCAGATCGGCGAGCGCCGTCCTGAACTTCATATCGAAAGGCAACTCGCGGTCTTCGATCGCCTCGGCCTTCGACAGCGAATAGCCGGACGCGCCGATGCCCTGGAAATAGCTCTGCCGCGCAAAATCGTAGCCGCCGGGCATTACGGGATCCGGCGGCGGGCCGAGAAGCGCCCGAACCTTCACCGCCTCGCCCGGCCTCAGCCCAAGCTCTCCGCGAACGCTAATGCGCACGCGGAACGGCCTTTTGGCGACCTCGGCATGCTCGTATTTCATGCTCGAAAGCCGGATCACCGCGCGGCCGCGCTTCGGGGTCTGGCGGTCGAACGTTTCGACGAACCCTTCGATGTCGTAGGCGCCGTGCCGCTCCAGCATGGGCGCATCCATGAACGCCGTGCGCACCTTCGCGCCGAAGAAGCCGGCGGTCACGCAGAGGAGAATGCTTGTGACGAGAAAGGCGAAGAGATGGTTTCGCGCGAGGATGCGCAGCGAAAGCGCCGCAAGCAGAAGACCGGCCGAGAGGGAAAGGTCCGGCTCGCGGAGAAGCTCGAAATAAAACCCGACGCCGCAGCCGAAAAGCACCGGGATCCAGAGAGACCATCGCCCCTGCTCGGCGTCGAGCTGGGCGGCGAGCGCGCCGCCGGGCCAAGCCAGGGCGCGGCCGATACCGCCGCCGCGCCGCGGCGCCTCCAGCTTCAACGGAACGTAAACGCTCACTACTCCACCCGCTACCATTTGCCCGGACGGCATGTTACACCGCTGCCCAAGGAAAAAGTCCATATAGCAAATGAAAGGTTTTTCATGACGTCCGCACCGGGAGTGGTGACACGCTTTGCCCCCTCACCCACGGGCTATCTGCATATCGGCGGAGCGCGCACCGCGCTTTTCAACTGGCTTTACGCGCGTCACAACCGCGGCAAGTTCCTGCTGCGCATCGAGGACACCGACCGCGCCCGCTCCACGCAGGCTGCCGTCGACGCCATCGTCGACGGATTGAAATGGCTGGAACTCGACTGGGAGGGCGAGGTCTGGCACCAGTTCTCGATGGCGGAACGGCACAAGGAGGCCGCGCACCAGCTTATGGAGGAGGGCAAGGCCTATCGCTGCTACTCCACGCCCGAGGAACTGGCGCGGATGCGCGAGCGCGCCATCGAGGAAGGCCGTGCGCCGGGCTACGATGGCGCGTGGCGCGACAAGGGGCCGAAGGATTGGCCGAAGGACGGCCTCTATGCGGTGCGCTTGAAGGCGCCGCGCGAGGGCGGGACCTTGGTGGACGATAGGGTGCAGGGGCGCGTCACCTGGCAGAACAAGGACCTGGACGACATGGTTCTCCTGCGCTCGGACGGCACGCCGACCTATATGCTGGCCGTCGTGGTGGACGATCACGACATGGGCATCACGCATATCATTCGCGGCGACGACCACCTCACCAACGCCGCGCGCCAGACGCAGATCTATAATGCGATGGGCTGGGATGTCCCCACCTTCTCGCATATTCCGCTGATCCACGGGCCGGACGGCGCGAAACTGTCGAAGCGGCACGGCGCGCTCGGCGTGGAGGCCTATCGCGCGATGGGCTACCTGCCCGCGGCGATGCGCAACTATCTCGCGCGGCTCGGCTGGTCCCACGGCGACGACGAGATTTTCTCGACGGAAGAGGCCATCGAATGGTTCGGCCTCGACGCCATCGGCCGCTCGCCGTCGCGCTTCGATTTCGCCAAGCTCGAAAACCTGAACGGACATTACATCCGGCAGACGCCGGACGCCGAGCTTGTGGCGCAGATCCGCCGCATCCTCCCCGAGATCGAGGGCGCAAAGGAGTTCGCGGGGCGCATCGACGAGGCGGGCTGGAAGAGGCTCGAAGCCGCGATGCCCGGCCTTAAGGAGCGGGCGAAGACGCTCGTCGAGCTGATCGTGTCGGCGCGTTACCTGTTCGTGGCGCGTCCGCTCGACATCGACGAGAAAGCCGCGAAGCTCCTGGAGGGCGATGCGCGCAAACACCTCGCCGCGCTGCATGAGCGCTTCGCCGCGCTCGGCGAGTGGACGCCCGCGGCGCTCGAAGCCGCGACGCGCGCTTATGCCGAAGAGGCCGGCGTCAAGCTCGGCGGCGCCGCCCAGCCCTTGCGCGCCGCGCTCACCGGGCGGACAACCTCGCCGCCCATCTTCGACGTGCTGCATGTGCTCGGCCGCGAGGAAAGCCTTGCGCGCATCGCGGATCGGGCCGAAGTCAAACATTAAGCGATGTTGCCCATGGTTCGACAGGCTCACCATGAGGTCAACCCGCTGAAAATCTGGGCCTCATCCTGAGCTTGTCGAAGGATAGAGCCGCGGGCGGAAGGTATGAGTGAAGAAGGCTTGCACACAGCCGATCTTACCCTTGAGCGCGCGGACCGGCTTGAAGGGAAAGTCGATCAGATGAACGACAAGATGGAAACGCTCATGTCGAAGATGGATGCCGCAATCGACATGATGGCGGCGACGAGGACCGGCATCTCCGCGCTGCACACGCTTGTGGCGTCGGCCAACACAAGGCTCGACCGCGTCGAGCGGTTTGAAACGCGGCTGGAGCTTGCCTCGGAGCCGAATTAAGCAGCGGCGGCAGAAAAGTAAGCAGGCATCTGCTTGAAGTGGCGCGCCCGCAGTTTCAGGCAGTCTCAAGCGCCGTCTTCCCGCCCAAACGGCTGTTCGCGTTCGCGATAAGTTGCGCCGCCCATTTAGTGTGCACTGCAAAATGATACTAGCCAAGTTTGCAGAGCCGTGCCACCTTCAGGGGGGTCATTTACACGCCAGCATTGCGCTCCCCAGCACCAGGAGAAGAGCATGAGCACGATTGAAAAGCGCCGCCACCGCCCGACGAGACTGGCCAAGGCGCACGGCGCAGCAACGCTCACGCTGCAAGACAAGCAAATCGAATTTCCGGTCTATTCGGGCACGGTCGGCCCGGATGTCATCGACATCTCAAGTCTTTACAGCAAGGCCGGCGTTTTCACCTACGATCCGGGCTTCACCTCGTCCGCGTCCTGCAAGTCCGACATCACTTTTATCGATGGCGACAAGGGCGTGCTGCTCTATCGCGGCTATCCCATCGACGAGTTGGCTGAGGACGGCAGCTTCCTCGAAACCTGCCACCTTCTTCTCTACGGAGAGTTGCCGAACAAGGAGCAATACGCGCAGTTCGTCAATCGCGTGACCTATCACACCATGATCCACGAGCAGATGAACCGGTTCTTCTCCGGCTTCCGCCGTGACGCACACCCCATGGCCGTTATGGTGGGCACCGTCGGCGCGCTCGCAGCTTTCTACCACGACTCCATCGACATCGGCGATCCGGTGCAGCGCGATCTCGCCGCCATCCGCATGATCGCCAAGATGCCGACGATTGCCGCTACGGCCTTCAAATATTCGATCGGCCAGCCGTTCATGTATCCGAGGAACGAGCTCGATTACTCGTCGAACTTCCTCCACATGATGTTCGGGGTGCCCTGCGAACCCTATAAGGTCAATCCGGTTCTCGCCCGCGCGCTCGACCGCATTCTCATCCTGCACGCCGACCACGAGCAGAACGCCTCGACCTCCACCGTGCGCCTTGCCGGGTCGTCGGGCGCGAACCCCTTCGCCTGCATCGCGGCGGGCATCGCCTGTCTCTGGGGACCGGCGCATGGCGGCGCGAACGAAGCCGCGCTGAAGATGCTCATGGAAATCGGCACGGTCGACCGCATCCCCGAATATATCAAGCGCTCGCGCGACCCGAACGAATTCATTCCGTCTCTCGGGCTTTGGGCATCGCGTTTACAAGAACTACGATCCGCGCGCGCGCGTCATGCAGAAAACGTGCAGTGAAGTGCTCGAAATCGTCGGCGCCAAGAACGACCCGCTTCTGCAGGTCGCGATGGAGTTGGAGCGCATCGCGCTCTCCGATGACTACTTCATTCAGAAGAAGCTCTATCCGAACATCGACTTCTACTCGGGCATCACCCTGAAGGCGCTCGGCTTCCCGACCTCGATGTTCACGGTGCTGTTCGCTGTCGCCCGCACGGTAGGCTGGATTGCGCAGTGGAAGGAAATGATCTCCGATCCGGAGCAGAAGATCGGACGCCCGCGCCAGCTCTATATCGGCGAGCGGCCCCGCGACTATGTTCCGCTGGAAAACCGGATCTAATCGCGCCGATCGAACGCAAATGGGAGCCACCAGCCAGGATGGCTCCCCGCGCCTGTTTTAACAGCATCCTGCAAACGTCTAGATCCTGGCCTCATCTTCGATAGGGCGCAGGATTTTGCGCGCAGCCGTCAGTGATGATCGTAGTGAAGGAGATGGAGCAGCCCGAACAGAAGCGCGAAGCCTCCCGCCGACGCCGCTATGAAGATCTGTGACTGTTCCGCCGGCACGAGCGGGTGGAAAAGCACGGACAGGTAGCCAAGCGCTGCGCCCACGACGCCGCCGCCAGCGGTATAGGCGAGAAGCCGCACCAGCCCGCGAACGCGGCGGCGTTGCGGCGGCGCCTCTCCCGGCCGCCGGCCCGTCCCGACGGGAGGCAGAGGACGGCGATTGGGGTTGCCTGCCGTTCTCGCGGCTGCGGGTCTTGCCGCAATCGGAGCCTCGGCGGGCGCCGGCTGCGCCGTTTCTTCCGGGATGGTCTCCGCTGCCTCCGCCGCATCGAGAGAAGGCTCGGCTTTCTGCGCTAGGCTCCCGCCCGCCGTTCCATTTGCCGGCTTCTTTGGCGCAGGCCCGCCCGTCGCGCGCTCAGCCTCTTCCTGCTGCCGCACCATATCTGGATCCATGTGATCGTCCCCCTGAAAACTATCACCTCGCAGCTGGCTGGAGCCGTGCCCGAGTGTCCATTGTTAACCACTTTTGAGACTATCATACTCGCCCCAAAGCCAGTGTGGCAAATGCGTATCCCGCCGGGTCGAGGCGGCGTGGCGGCTGACGGGCGCACCGTCCGGGAGTCCGGCCTTCAAAAGAAAGTGAGCCGGCCCAATGACAAGCGCGGGCCAAATGCGTCCTCCGAAAAGGTGATGAACGCGCCGGAGGCTCGCGCGCCTGTTCAAAGAGGTTGTGGAAGAATGGTGAACGCGCGGGCTCCGCGCCCGGCGCTCCCGCTCGAACCGCCGAATCGCTCTTGCGATCCGGCCTGAACGGCGTGTTCGGTGAGCTGGCTATCGCCGCGCCGCGGGACAAAAGCCTTGCAAATCACGCCGCTCGCCCGTTTCTTGGCCTTAACGATCGCGAAGCAAGTGTGGCGTCTCGTAATTGCCTACACCCTTCGCTGCAAGCTCTCATAGGCGACTGCGAGACATAGGGCACACTTGCCTACTATTTTTGTTTTATCGTGCGTCTTATCGGAAAACCGCTTCGCACTTTTCCGAACGCACTCTAGCTTGTGAGGCGGAATGGACAAAAACGGCGCGGACGAAGACGAACTTACGGCCGAAACGGCGCTGACGCGGCTTGGCCGGGACCCGCACCGCTACTCGGGCTTCGTCAATGCCCCGGTCTTTCGCGGTTCAACGGTTCTGTTCCCGGATGCGGAAAGCTTGGAATCCCGCAGCGCCGAATACCTTTATGGCCGTCCGTCCACTCCGACCACGCGCGCCCTGGAAGAAGCTCTCGCTAAGCTGGAAGGAGGAGCGCGGACGTTCCTGACGCCGTCGGGGCTCAGCGCCATTTCAGCAACGTTTCTCACTTTCGCGAAGGCCGGAGGTCATGTCCTCATCAGCGACAGCGTCTACCAGCCCACGCGCCGCTTTGCCGGGCGCGCGCTCAGGCGACTCGGCGTGGATGTCGAATACTACGATCCCCTGATCGGAGGCGGAATGGCCGGCCTCATCAGGCCCAATACGAACCTCGTCTTCACCGAGTCTCCCCGGCTCCCAGACCTTCGAGGTGCAGGATATCCCCGCCATCTGCGAAGCGGCGCGGAGGGCCGGCGCGCCGGTCGCCCTCGACAACACCTGGGCGACGCCGCTTTATTTCCGCGCCTTCGATTACGGCGTCAGCGTCTCCATCCACTCGGCCACCAAATACATCGTCGGCCATGCCGATGCGCTTCTCGGCGCCATCGTCTGCGATGCGGGGTCCGCGAATGCGGTCGCCGCTACCCACGACGCTCTCGGCCTTTGCGCAAACGGCGAAGACTGCTTCCTCGCCTTGCGGGGGCTCCGGACGTTGTCCGTGCGGCTGGAACAGCATTCCAAGTCCGGGCTTGCGATCGCCGCTTGGCTGCAGCGCCGCCCCGAGGTCGCCGCTGTGATCCACCCTGCCCTGCCGGGCGATCGGGGCTATGACTTATGGCGGCGCGATTTTAGGGGCGCGAGTGGCCTTTTCTCCATTGTGCTGAAGCCCTATCCCAAGGCGGCGGTCCACCGGATGCTGAATGCTCTCAGGATTTTCGGCATGGGCTATTCCTGGGGCGCATTCGAAAGCCTGATCGTGCCGTTCGATTGCAGCCCGGCGCGAACGGCGACGGTTTGGAAGCCGGATGGCCCGGCCTTGAGGCTGCACATCGGCCTCGAGGACGTAGACGATCTGAAGCGCGATCTCGAACGCGGTTTCGCGGCCCTCAGCAGCGAGAAATCCTGACCGCCACGAGCGCTGGCGACGATACGCCGCAAAAGAACACAGTGAAACCGGGTGCTTATCCTTCTCTTGTTGATAAAGTGAGCGCTACCGCAAAGCTTATGCCTGGGCCGACGTTAGAACAAGTGGGTAAGCAAAGCTAAAGCTCTGTCGATACAGGAAAACCGCCGGTGGGGCGGATGTGATTTCACGGCCAGACTTCTTTCATTGCGTGACTCGCGTCAGGCCTACACGGCACACTCAGTTGATGATGAACGAAGGGGGAAGCTGAAATGGCTACTTATCTAATCATCTACGACGTAAAGAAACCAGCAACTGCTTATCATTCGGGCGATAAGCTGCTGACAGACGCGATCAAGTCGATCTCGGATGTCTACTGGAATCATCTGGATAACACCTATATCATCGTTACCGCGCTATCGGCTTCCCGTATCAAGGATAAGCTGGCCGCCCACATTCGCAATGACGACAAACTTCTTGTCACTAAACTTGACCCGGGCAACGCTTCCTGGACCGGCTTCGGCGACAAAGCGGCAAGCTGGCTGAACGCCCGCGCTTAATTGGTTTCTCTCATAAAGACAGAAGCGATTTGCCGCTTTTGGGATAAGCCGTTGAGAGCGCCTCAGCGGCTTTTCATTTGAGGCCCCCGGAGGCGGCCGTTGATGAAGCCTCTCTCACATAGGCCCGCGCAAGGCGAATCAGATAGGCTCATGCTCCAATTGTTTTTTGGAGCTTCGATTTGCGTTCGCTATCCTTGCCGCTTCAGCAGCCTTCGCGCTCGAGCACGGCTTTTCTCGGCGTGGAGCGCTCCGCCCGCGGGCTGAAATGGGTCGAGCGGCTGCCTCCCTCGCAGGCTTATCTCGGGGCGGCAATCTCACAGCGGCATAACCTCCCGGAAATCATCGGGCGCCTTCTCGCCGCGCGCAACGTCGCGCTCGAAGACGTGTCCAACGTGCTCAATCCCACCATCCGCGCGCTCTGCCCGGATCCCGCCACCCTGACCGATATGGATAAGGCCGCCGCGCGCATCTCCGGCGCCATTCTGGCCGGCGAAAGTGTGGCCGTTTTCGGCGATTACGACGTCGATGGCGCTTCGTCGTCCGCGCTGCTGCGCCGCTTTCTGGCCTGGCATGGGCTCGACGCGCGCATCTATATCCCCGACCGAATTACCGAAGGTTACGGTCCCAACGCCGCGGCGATCTCTACGCTGATCGATGACGGCGCGCGCCTGATTGTGACGGCCGACTGCGGCTCGACGAGCTTCGAAGCGCTGGAGGCCGCCGCCAGGCGCGGCGTGGATGTCGTCGTCGCCGACCATCACCAGGTGGGCGAGAACCTTCCGCCCGCGCACGCCATCGTCAATCCGAACCGACAGGATTGCTTGAGCGGGCAAGGTCATCTCTGCGCCGCCGGCGTTGTTTTCCTGATGTGCATCGCCATCCAGCGGCATTTGCGGACGAAAGGCTTCTACAAGAGACAGAAAGCGCCCGACCTCCTGGAATGGCTCGACATCGTGGCCTTGGCGACCGTTTGCGATGTGGTGCCGCTGACCGGGGTGAATCGCGCTTTCGTCGTGCAAGGGCTGAAGGTGCTTCGCAATCGCAACAATCCGGGCCTCAAGGCGCTCTGCGACGCCGCGGGCGTCAACAAGCCGCCTTCGCCGTACACGCTCGGCTTCATCCTGGGGCCGCGGATCAACGCAGGCGGACGCATCGGCGACGCCAGCCTTGGCGCAAGGCTTCTTGCCTCGGACGACGAAGCCGAGACCGCCCGCATCGCCGGGACGCTCGACAAGCTCAATCGCGAGCGGCGCGAGATCGAGATAAGAACGGTGGAGGAGGCCGCCGCCTGGGCGGACCGCGCTCTTCTCGAAGATCCCGCTTGCCCCATCATCATTGCAGGCTCCCCGGCGTGGCATAAGGGTCTCGTCGGGCTGGCGGCGAGCCGCCTGACCGAACGGTTCCAGCGCCCCTCCCTCATCTTTTCGCAAGATGAGCATGCGGGCGAGGCCACCGGCTCGGCCCGCTCCGTGACCGGCGTCGACATCGGAGCGGCGGTGCGCGGCGCGGTCGAGGCGGGGTTCGCGAAGAAGGGCGGCGGCCATGCGATGGCCGCGGGCGTTACGGTTGAGAGCCACAAGCTCCGCGAGCTTGCGGCGTATTTGCGCGAGGCGCTTGAGCCGTCCTATCGCGCGGCGGCGGCGGCGCCGGAACTGCCCGTCGATGGCGCGCTCACGCCTCGCGCCGCGACGCTCGAATTTGCCGCTCAGCTCGAAAGCGCAGGCCCATACGGCCAGGGCAACCCCGCCCCCCGATTCTGCCTGCCGTCGGTGCGGCTTACGATGGTGAAGGAAATCACCGGCGGCCACCTTCGCTGCGCCTTGCAGGCGGTGGATGGAAGCCAGATCAGCGCCGTCGCCTTCCGCGCTGCCGATTTGGAAATCGGCGCCGCGCTGGCCGCCGGGCGCGATCTCGCCTGCCATGTCGCCGGCCGCTTCGAGCGCGACGAATGGGGCGGAAGAAACCGGATCGAGTTCCAGATCGAGGATGTCGCCCCCGCCGCACAGCGATCGGCCCAAATCTCCAACTTGTAGGATTGTTGGCTTGCCAAGCCGCGCCTTCCCGACTTATATCCTATCCTGGCTCGAAGAGCCGTCAGCGCCCCCTTCGTCTATCGGTTAGGACGCAAGATTTTCAATCTTGAAAGAGGGGTTCGACTCCCCTAGGGGGCGCCAAAATATTGTTCGGCCAGCTTTTCTCATCCCGTCTTCCCCTCTGTCATCCAGCTTCATAACGCTTTGAATTCAAGGCTTTAAGTGCCATTTCCGCCATCCGCGCGGCTGCCGTTCCTCTCCCACAGCCTCTCAGCCTACCGTTTGCCTTCTTGCGAATTTGACGGTATTTGCGACGGTATCTTCGCGGCTGACGGTATGGAGGTGTCGGTATGCAGCTTTCAGACAAGGCGATCCGGGCGCTGAAACCCAAGGAAAAGCCTTACAAGGCAAGCGACGGCCAGGGCCTGTACCTCCTCGTCACGGCGCAGGGATCGCGTCTGTGGCGTTTTGACTATCGCTTCCAGGGCAAGCGTCAGACGCTGAGCCTCGGGAAGTTTCCGGATATCGGCCTGGCCGACGCCCGGCAGCGCCTTACCGAAGCGCGGCAACTTCTAGCTCAGGGCAGGGATCCCGCCGCGACCAAGAAATTCGTGGCCACGGCCGCGAACGACAACTTCGCGGCGCTCGCCGGCGATTGGCTGGCCAAGCGCAAGAAGGAAGGTCTCGCCGACAAGACCGTCGACAAGTACGAATGGTTCGTGAGGTTGATCGACGCCGACCTCGGCAAGCTTCCGGTACGCCAGATTGGAACCGCCGAGGTGTTGCATACTCTGCGCCGCCTTGAAGCGCGCGGCAAACACCACTCCACCAAACGCTTCCGCTCAACGTTGAGCCGCATATTCAAATACGGCATCGCCTGCGGCCGCGCCGACCGCGATCCAGCGGCCGATGTCTCGGAAGCCCTGACGGCAGCGCCTTCGACGCCCCGCGCCGCAATCACGACCGCTGCTGCCCTTTCTGAACTCATTCGCGCGATTGAGGGTTACGAAGGGTCGAAAGAAGTCAGGCTCGGTCTCTTGCTCCTGATGCACGTGTTTTGCCGCCCGATCGAACTTCGCCATATGGAGTGGACAGAAATCGACTTCGCGAAAAACCTGTGGCTGATCCCGGGGCCCAAAATGAAAATGCGCCAACCCCACGCTGTCCCGCTTAGCGGCCAGGTGGTTGCCATGCTGCAGGAACTTCAGATCCTGACCGGTCACGGAAAATACTGCTTCCCAGGGGTCCGAAGTCCGGCGAGGCCGATTTCGGAGAACACTCTGAATGCGGCGCTTCGTCGGCTTGGCTATGCCAAAGAGGAGGTCTGTTCCCACGGTTTCCGCTCCACCGCTTCCACCTTGCTTAACGAAGCAAACCAATTCAATCCCGACGCCATCGAAGCTCAACTCGCGCACCGGCCGCGGGGCAACTCGGTGCGTGGCATCTATATGCGCGGCCAGTTCTTTGAAGAACGCGTGACGATGATGGCGTGGTGGTCGAACTATCTCGATAGCCTTGCCGGGCAGCGGGGATCTACAGCAGAGACGCGGTGATCCAAAAGATTTGATCCATAAACAAACCACAATAGGTCTAAATGCTCTATTTATAGCCCAAATGACTTTTCACGCGCGCCAGCAAATGGCGCGCTGCGCAATAAAAGGGTTGTCTCCACCTTGGCAGGCGCCTAGAACAATGGCTTTAGCCGTTGTATTTAAAAATGAATTTATTTTCCCAAGGCCGCCGCGGCCGTTTTCGACTGGAGCGCAACCCCGAAGACAATCTTGCGCCTTATCGCTGTCTTTTCGAGTTGCCGGACGGCAGACGCTATACCGGACGCCTTCGCTCCCATCCCTGCGCGCAGGGGGCTGCCTTTTGGTACGAAGGCTTTGTCAGCGCCTTCGACCCGATCGCCCACGCGCGCGACGAAGAGCTGAAGAGATACCCGCCGCCGCCGCCTCTCGCGCCGGCCCGCTGGGATCTTATGCCGACCCAAATCAAGCTCAATCCCTATCCTGAATGCTATCAAAATTATTTACGCAGCGATCTCATCGGAGAGGTCTGGCTGGCGGGAGAGGGCGACGGCGAAACCAATCGAAGCGCTCTCTACACCGTCCGGGCCGATTACCGAAACAACCCAAGCCTCATCGCCGAAGGACGCATTGAGCCTTACCGAGAACCTTGAAGACACCATGTCCCCAGACGTGAGGCCCTGCGAAGTCGTGGCCGGGGGTGGTTCTTCTGTAGGACGCTGATTTATATATAGATTATGGGCTGCCAGAATTGAAAGCGAACGTTCCCAGGCAGCCTAGAGAAAAATTAGCCACTAGCACCTAGCCTATAAGCTAGACCCTTGCCGTCTAACGTCCACGGCTTCATTATTCTCAAGCATTTTCTTCCACGGCCTGTCCGACACCAAGGCCGGCTCTTCATCTCGCCGCCCCAACGAGGATGACCATGATGGAACCCGAGAACCTCAAAACCCAACTCAAACTTCTTCGCATGCGCGACCTCACGGCCGAATATGGACTGAGCCCGGCCAGCGTTTACCGCTGGATCGGCGAAGGCACCTTTCCCCTTCCGCTCACCCTCGGCAGCAACAGCGTCGCTTGGTATCGCGAAGAAATCGAAACCTGGCTTCGGTCACGACCGCGCGCCAAGGTGAAAATCCGGGCCAACGCATAACGCCTTTCGGCTTAGCTTTAGCCAGCAATCGTGGGCCCCCCTCAGCGCGATCAAGACAAGCTCTGTCTCAGGCTACATTGGTTCCAAGGAAACCGGCTAGTGGTATTGCCGACGTGGAGACCCTTGCTCCCCTGCTTGTTGCAGGTGCCTTTTGGTTCTTCACCTCGATCTCAGCCTTTGGCCAAAAGCAGGGGTTCGCTACCCGCAGTTCTATCGAACCTACGCCGTGCTTTTGCCTTTGCGTGACGTCGAGGCGGTCCCGCTATGCTGGCGATTGTACTGAAGTGTGGATCCGGCTGAGAAAAATCTGGAAGTGCTGAGTTGTTTGGTGGCATTTGCCGAGGCAATGACGCAAATCGCTTTTAAACTATTTGGCAGGGCGCTTAGCGAGCAGCATGCGCGCAATGAAGCGCGGCGTATCCGTACCCGGGTGCGCGAGGCACGCCGGAACCCCCACTCGGCGAGCATTCGCTGGCCGTTCGAATTGCTACAAAACGCTTTGGACTTCGGACCACGCAATGGGAGGGATTCCATCACTGTCCGGCTAAGCCGCGACGCATCGCACCTGACGTTCGAACATGACGGAGTTCCGTTCAGCTCTGAAGATTCTGGCCGCCCTTCTGTCCGGCGGGTCGAGCAAGGGGTTCGAATCGGAGGTGACGACGGGCCGCTTCGGCACCGGCTTCCTGGTTACGCACGTCCTAGCCGAACGCACGACGCTACGCGGATTGCTGACGGTGCCCCAAGGCTGTGAGCAGTTCCAGCTTGTTCTCGATCGCGGCGGCGACGAGGAGTCAATTCTGCGGAACACGGAAACATGCAACGAGGCGATTCGGCTCGCCAAGCCGGTCGACGACGACACGGATGTACCCTCGGCAAGCTTCGAGTATCCCATTGATGACGGCAAGACACTACTCGTCGGTCTCGAGTTGCTTAAGCAGGCCCTTCCTTATCTCTTCATCACGCGCACGTGGCTTGGACGGGTCGAATTCGAGCACGAAGACGGCACAGTGGAATCATGGATGCCGGGGGACCTCATCGGGGGCCCCATTGAAGATGGATATGTCGAACATCGTACTGTCCGCATTGAACGGAACGGGGTTCTGCTTCCGCAATTGTCGGCATATCGGTTTATGACAGAGAAAGGCGCGAGCGCGGCGGCGGTTGTGCTGGTCGAAGAACTTAAAGACGCATCGGCCGCGGCCGCCGCCCGTCGTCGACCGCGGGGGCCACATCGCACTGGTTGGAGCGTACGGCTGCCGGATAGCGATACTCCGCGAATTTACCGTGAGTATCCGCTGCGCGGGTCCGATTTCCTGCCGATCAACTTTATTCTCGATGGGAAATTCGAGCCGGATCAAGAGCGGTTCGGCCTGTTGATGACGGATAGCGACAAAGCCTTAATAGCGGATGCTCTCTCTGCTGCCGTGGCGGCAGTCAAGTACGCGTTCAAAAAAGGTTGGAAACGCGCTCATCTTCTGGCACGTGCCGCCGCTCTTCAGTCGGCATTCGATACGACCAATGCGGAGGAAACGAACTGGTGGAATAAGCAACTGCGTGACTTTGCTGAACGACTCGCCAGGCTCCCGATTGTCGAGTGCGTCTCTCAACCATGGCCAGCGATAGCCACGGAAGGGGAAGAGGAAGAGACAGTCGCAGATTTCGTGATTCCGCGACTGCTACCCGATTCGCCTTTGGATGAAACCACCGTCGACCGTCTTTGGCCTTTGGTCGCGGCTGCGAGCGTTCTGAACCCTCCGCGAAAGGACTTGGCCTCCGATTGGACCGCAATTGCGGAAGGGTGGTACAGCCTGGGGCTAGATTTGTGGCGAATTACCGTGGGTCATCTTGCTGTTAACGCCAGGGGTAAGGCGACTATGCTCGCCGAGCTGCAGGTTGAAGACGATCCAGCAGAATGGCTTGCTGAGTTCCTGGATGTTGTCGGAGAATGCTGGAGCAAGCGCCAAGGCGTCGAGCCCTCGGTCCTGGCGGGGTTGCTGCCCGACCAAAATCAACGTCTTCGCTCACCCTCGGAACTCCATCGGGATGGTGGGATTTCGCCCGCCCTCAAAGATATTTGCGGGGCGTTGGGCCTAGACATTCGGAGTCGGCTGCTGCTCGGCGACCTCGAAGAAATCGCGGCCAGGAAGGGACTGCGCCATGTCGCGGATGCGCTGCAGTATGTGGTGCAGGGAAGCCTTGCCGAAAATCAGGTGATCGATGACACCGTGCGCCATTTGGACAAGTCTCTTCCCGAGGACGTAGAGTATGAGGAGAAGAGCGCCCGGCAAGCCTATGGAACAGCACGACTTCTCAACTTTATTTGGAAGACGCAAGGAAAGGATGCAACGTCGGTCGCTAGGAAGGTTCCGTTGATCTCGTCTGACGGCCGAGCGGTAAGGTGGAGTCAAGACCGGATGTTGATGGCGCCGATCTCCCGCTGGCATGAATTGGCGAGGCCCTTTGCAGTCGCCTATCCGCCGCCACGAGTGCTCGCGGACTTTTATGCGGGTAACCCAGACCAAGCCGTCGCCGATATTGTCCCCGCCCTCATAGAGTTTGGGATTGCGATCGCGGGCCCGATCGCGAGCGACGTGGCAGTTGAATTGAAGGGACCGCGCCTCGCGGCGATCAGTTTAGCCGACGCCGAGGGGGTCACCGTCAGCAGTGTTCGATTCAGCCAAATTGCCTTGCTGCGCGAAGTACTGAACCGGTGTCAGGAGGGCATCGAGGAAGCACGGGCATTGCTTGGGCTCGTCTTATGCCACGTGGCGCCACACGATCCATCCTGGCAGGAGGAGCGTGTCGTCAAAGGACGCAAGAACCGGGAGGACGTTGAAGTCAAAGTTCGCGGCGCACTGTGGCTGGCCGATTTGAGATTCCGCGCCTGGGTACCGGTTCCCGCAGAGGACGACAAGCTCAGCAAAGTGCGTGCAAATGCAGCCACACTCAAGCATCTGCTGGAGCCGTCGTGGCTTGAAAACAATCCTGCAGCGATCAGGTTGCTGACCGACTGGTTCGAATTTGATGAACTCGAATTGCGGCTTCTTGGGCTTGCGCCCGATCCGGACAAGCGGCAGGAACTCCGGAGCGGCGTTGCCAAGCTCCTTGAAACAGGTGGAGCCGACCCCGCTTTCTATATCTCTCTGGCCGAGGGCCAGCGCCGCAAGAACCGGAACATCGGGCGCTTTCAGCGGATTGGGTTCGCCGTTCAGGAAGCAGTGAAGCAAGCCCTTGAAGATTACGGACTGAACCTCACCCTCATTGACCGAGGCTTCGACTATGAAGTCACCGTAGGTGACCTTGAGGATGCAGCCGCTTATTTTGAGGTCGGTCCGTGGTTTTTGGAGATCAAGGCAACCACAACGGGACAGGCGCGTCTGACACCGACCCAGGCGGAGACGGCCTCCGCGGAAGCCTCCCGCTACGTGCTCTGTGTCGTCAACTTGCAAAACCTTTCGGATGAAGAACTCGACGGCGAATGGGTGGCTGAAAAAATTCGACCCCTTTCGAATTTCGTTCCGGACATCGGACTGGGCGTGCAGGAGACATGCAAGCTGGTCGAAATGGCACAAACGAATTCCGTCGCCATCCGCAACGCGTCCGCCCTGCGATACGAAGTCCCGAGGTCGATCTGGGAAAGCGGCATTTCGATCGAGGATTGGGTGGAACAGTTACAGGTAGCCTTCGCTCCTCTCGCGAGCCATTCCTAACGAACGATCTAGACGGAGATCGGCGCCCTTGGCGTCGGCACCAAGGGCGTCGTTTTCCGCTCGCACGGGCGTTCACACTGCATCGCCCCGTTGCGACAGCGCAGCAAAGTTCATACAGGGTCAAACAATCCCTTGAACATCGCGTCCTCGTAGTAGATAGCCCGCTGCGTCACGAACGGATTACGCCCAGCGACCGCGACCAGAATGCGTCCCTCCTCGCGCGCGAACAATTTCTCGATCTCGTGCGTGTGGAGGAGGGGGGTCTCGCGGATGTCTTCCTGCATGACGTTGGCGCCGTGAGAGATAGCGGTCATGCCCGCCCCAGAAGCTCGTTCCACCAGCATGCCGATATTGCCAAGCTTCTTCGACACGTAGTTTAGCGTGCGCCAGTCGCTGTTGCCGAAGAAAGTGAGCAGGCCGGCGTTACCAATGAAGGTTTCCCAGGATTGCTTGTAGTGCCGTTGAATCTGGCCAAGATCCTGCAACACCGTCCAGAGCTTCACGCCAGAGCCCGCGATCTGACCCGCCGCCGTCTCGATCACCTGCATGTATCCCAGCGCGTTGAATTCCTCGAGCAGCATCAGCACCGGAATTTTCGGTTTCTCGCCGAAGCGCTCGAAGCTCGTCATCGCCATGGAAATGATGAGTCGCAGCCAGCGCGAATACCGCGCCATCAGGCTGGCGGGCACGCAGAGATAGACGGTCGCCTTGCCGTTCTTGAGGTCTTTGAGCGAAAAATCGCTACGCTTCAGCGTGTTCATCAAGGGCGCGCTGCCGAGAAACTCGAGCTGCGTCCGCGCCGTCGATAAGATCGCCCCGAATTCCTTTTCGGCACCCTTGTGCAGTTCAAGAAACGCCTGTCCCTCCCGCGCAATCTCGCCGCCGAATACCCCTTCGGCCTCGCTCAGAAGCAGCAGCAAAGCTTCCATCTTCTTGTCTTTGAGGCCGTCTCGGCTCGCCCGCTTGATCACAGCTGCGTCGGTGAGCGACAGGAGCGCGAGCACCGTGCCGAAATGGCGATCTTCCGGCGCGGGCTCGGTGACATAAAGCGTGTACAGAATGAGGGCCTTGACGAGACGCCGCGCGTTGTCGCTCCAATGGGGATCGCGCTCATTGGCGATGATGATCGCCTCGCACATCTGCGCCACATCGTCGACGAGCGTCTCCGAAGAGAGATCCAGTTCGAGCAGGGGATTGAAACAGGACGTCTCATGCCCGCTGACCCCCATCGGATCGAGCGCATGACACTTCTGTCCCTGGGCCGCCCGCGCCTTTAGCGTGACTTTCGCCAATTCTCCTTTGGGATCGATTGCTAGCACCGAACCTTGATAAAGCAGCAGATTGGGAATCATCAGCGACACTCCCTTTCCGGCTCTCGACCCTGCAATCGTCAGCACATGCCGGTCGTCGGCGATCCCGATCGGTTTGCCGCCCCGAAAGCCGAGGAAGATTTTGTCCGGGGCAAAGGCATGCGCGGCGACAACGGCCTCGCCATCCATCCATTCGGCGACCGTCAGCCGCCCTTCGCCTCCCGGAACGCCGCGCGGCAGATCCAACCGCAGCGCTTGTTCGAATTTGTCCGCGCTTACCCGTTCCATCGGCGCCCCCCAAAAACCATGCTTCGCTGCGCCATCACAAACACAGTTAGTTCTGGCCGACAACCCGTTCCTGAAGCGGTGACAAGTTATTGAATTGACGAAGAACTCTCTTCTCCTCTCAAACCATCCCAGCGCTTATCGCTTTGCCGGCTCGCTGCGTCGTCCCGCCGCAGCTTCGGTTTACGCTTCGACGGGCGCAGCAGGATCTTTTGCGACGCGACGGCCGTTGCGACAGCGCAGCAAGGACACCTCACACAGTCTCTTCCAATATTAGCGCCGCCGCCTTTCTCGGAACGCGAGGTGATTGCACGAATTAATCAGTGCATCCCTCTTCCCATAAAACCGAAATTACTTTCATGAGTATGTGCTACAAGGAGCAAGCATAAGCACAATAATCTTGATCTAAAGCGGGGTGTTAAGATGTTTAATGTAACGATTTCTGTACTTCGCACGCCAATACCGGCCATGAAAACAGTTGCCCGTGAGTTTTTTGAACGGAAAAATCCTCCTATTCGGCTCGATGTTTCGGCAAATAATGATGGTTACCTTTCTGGATATACAGGAGCCAATGATGCACCATCAGGAAAAGCAGCCACTCAGTTGATTGCTGCAATGAGGGACGCCGGGAATGAAGCAGTTAAATCTGGGGCGGTCGGCCCGGTGGAAGATAGAGACATTCATTACACTCTACTCGCTGTTGCCGGAGATTACGGATATAAAATTGCGCGCACACAACTTACTCATCAGAAGATCGAGTATGCTTTTACTAAGGCCTGAATAACATGCGGGGGATTGCGTAGAAAACATGCACATAAAAAGCCCCAACTTCGCGCATCCTCCGGTCTTCGCGCCCTATCTTTAAGCTGCGCTGCTCCGTCTCTTTTGCGCCGCATGTCCGTTCAGGGCAGGGCACGCGAACGCCAGGCAGCCGCGTAACGTCATGGGATCGAGCAAGCCGAAGCCTCAGCCGTCTTCCGCAACGGCGACGTTTGCCCAGACTTTTTTGCTTCTTTCCCTGGCACGGGCTTCGGATTTGAAGGCTGGCCGTCTGGCGGTGCCGAGTTGCACGCCCCGCTCCCTCCTTCGCGCCGCTTCAGGCCTTGGCATGGCGACCTCTCAATGTTGCCTATCCCTGTCACGCGGCCTCGCCGCGGGACGCTAACGCTCAAGGAAAAAATGACGGGACCCAGCCGGTAATTTCCGTTTGCGCACCCCGCGACTGACGCGCGGGGACCCCGCGCCGGCGCCTGTTAGTTTTTTGGAAGCCTCAAACAGAAATTCCCGGTCCCCCCGCAATTTTTCCCTTGCCCGCGCCGAGAGAGGCCTCGTGACGGACGGGAGGCAACGAGGTCGCCATTCCGGCGGCTTCATAACGTGAAAGAGGGAGATTATCATGTCGTTGCAACAACAGAACCCCGGCCAGAAACCCACCCATCGGGCCTACGCCGTCATTCCGGGTAAGAACAAAAAAGGCTTCTGGCGGGAAATCGGCGCCGCCTGGATGCATGAAGACGGCAAAGGCTTCAGCCTCAAGCTGGATTTCATTCCGCTAGCGCAGGCCGACATCGTCATCCGCGAGCCGCTGCCGCCCAAGACGGATCACGTCAACGGCGAAGCGATGGCTGGCGACGAAGCAATGCTCGCCGACGAGCCGCAATTCTAAGCTGCAGCCAACGCCGCTCGCCCTCCGGGGCGGGCGGCTCCGCTTTCTTTAATGATTACTTGGAGACTTTCGATGTCCAATCCCGCTAACGCCCACGAACCCTTTCACCGCGCGTCGGGCACCGCCCGCGTTCTCGACAAAGTTCAGCTCTACTCCGCCGCCGACCGGCCCGAGCCATACATGCCGCTGCCCAGCCGGCGCAGCCGTTTCCACGTCAGCGTCCGTCCAGGCTTCATCTGTCTGATCGACACTGGCCGCGGCGCAGCCGTCAGCAACAAAGCCAGCTCGATCATTCGCTGGCTGCGCGACAAGGGCTACGACCTCAAGGCCAACCGCGTGTTGTGCCGTGATCCCAAAGGCAAGTGGGACGAACTCGTCGTCGCCAATGGCTGCTGCATCGGTTTCCGCTTCATCCGCGAAGCCGATCTTGACGCCGCCATCGCCAAGGCGATCCGCATTCGCGCAACGACGCCTTGATCGACCGCTCGCAAAGCGCCGTCCGCTCTCGCCGAGCGGGCGGCGCCGATCCGGCGAGCCGATTTTCATGCCGCGACAGATGAAGAATGCGGAGTCGGCGCTACGCGCCGACGGGGTTCGTCTCGACGGGCTCATTGTCCATCCACAAAAGCCGAGCTTCAAGGCTGCGCGGCTCCCCCAATTTTTTTGATCGTTTTTGTTTCTTCAAGCCAAAAAAATCGGTTCCTCCGCGCCCCGCTTGCGCGGCGCTGCGCGGCCTTGACCCTCGCCTTTTGCGGATGACCCGGAGACCCCGTTCTCGACAGGAGAACGGTTCACTCTCAAGGAGGATATTCCTATGAAATACGACACCTACTTTAAGACACCGAACGGCATGCACTGGCACAACTTTGGCGACATCTGGTACTTAATCAATCAAAACTTCGGGTGCGGCTACCCCCACACCATCGTAGGCTACGTCAGTTGCAGGAGCATCTTTGGCGAAGTCTGGTGGCACGCAGTCTACAGTCCCGACACCATATTAAATTGCATCGGTTTCGAGACCCGGCAGGAAGCGCAACGCGCCCTTATCAACTCGGTCACGAGCCGCGTCTGACGCGAATGCCCGGTCAGGCCTCCTGCTTGGCCGGGTTTTTTTCCTTGCTTCAGCCAGGGCAACTGAAATTCTAGCCTCGTTCCATGCCCATGCCAGCTGCTTGCCGTTGATCTGACTAAGGAGATATATTTCGCTCCGACTACCCCATTCTCACTTAGCCGCTGCATGCCCGTCTCGGAGCCTGATTGCGCCGGTCCGCGCGGCCCGTTCAACGCCGCTCGCTTCGTCGCTGCGCTCCTGCAGCTCCGCGCCGCTCCGCGGGGCCTTCGGCCGCGTTTGAGCAGGCCGCTTAAGCGTCCCGGCTTCGCAACAGGCTCCGAGACGGCAATTCCGCGGTCTCAGAGCTTCGAAAGGAAATCACCATGCGCGAAACCCTCCCAGTCGAGATCGAGCGTGCTTCCGACAGGCAATCGCAACCGAGCCTACCGGCATCGCTCGACCCACGTGTCCCTTCAGCGGTACGCCGCAGCAGGCCGCCCTATTGGAAACGATCGAGCTTCACGCCGATCCCGATACTTCGAAATGGGGTCGCAACTCCCGCTCTTTTTATTCTAGCTTCCAACTCATAACAGGAGGTCTCCAATGACAAATCATCACGCAAAGACGAAGGATCAAATCGCTCAAGATTACGACGCTTACTACATGCGGCACATGCGCCAGCTGTGGCGAAGAAAGAAAATGCTAGCCGCCGGAGGTGAACTTGCCTACGGCGAATGGGAGCCTGTCCGTTGCGCCGTGTGGGTGCAATTGACCGGCGAGATCATCGATCTCGACTTTTTTGCCGATGTGGAACTCGACGAAATGCATTGCTATCAATTGCGGCCACTGCCGAACTGAAGCTGGCGTGTCTCGGCCGGGCTTCCTGCCTGGCCGAGGCTCTTTTCTTGCTTCAGCTGCCGTCGCCTTAAATTCTACCCTTGTTCCAAGCTCAAACCGGCCGAGCTATCTAGCTGCTAGCACCTGCTTTCTTTATGGCTAGACGCGCGTCCAGCCCATCTCACGCCGTCTCACGAACTGCCTTCGCCAATTTCTGGCCAACTGTGCGACTTTGTCCGCAAAACTGGCGCCCGCCTTTCGTTTCCCGAACCGTCTAGCAGGCCTCCGCCGCCGCTATAGCGCCGCCTCAGGCATCTCTGCCGGCCTCTGGCGACGGCGTAGCTCCCGTCGCGGCCTCGTTCGCTTCGCCCCCCCACGGGACGAACTGCTGCGCTAGGGCGACACGCAACCGCTCTTCCTCGTTTCGCATCCCCGCAGCCTACGTCCGTGTGTCTCGCTTACGCCATCCCATCCCCCTTCACGGCGTCTCGCTCCACTTCGTCTTATGGCTCGCCACCTCAAGTGAATCTCATTACAGTCCCTCGCATCCACCGACATTGATGTTCGTTGAAGCCCTCCCGGCTGCGGAAAAAACGGTGGCAAGTTAGCGGCGGTATCACCGCGCAGCCCGCGCTTCGCGCGTTTGCGCAGACCGCCTCACTTGCCAGGGGAGCTGCGCCCCCCGTGGACCCCCCAAAATTTTTTGTGAGAGCGCCTGACGGCGCATGAGATGTCCTGAGACTTTCTGAAATAAAACGCTGCAAGAATACTATCGTATTGCTGACGAATCGATTCTTGACTTCGCCTTAACTAAAGCCACTTAATCAAGAACCTGCCCTTATTCAGTAGTTCCTCAGACGCGGAATCCCGATATGAGCACGGTTCAACACGACCAACCCGTCCGCACCGAGGATGGGAACGCCGCCTTTTCGCGTTGCCGCAGCGGCAGCGAAACCCGGCAACGCACCATCATCGTTCATATCCGCCTCACGCCCGAGGAGCGCTCGCTTGTCGACGAAGCCGCGTCGCGGGCAGGGCTGACCGTCGCCTCCTACGCTCGAACCCGCCTGATCGGTCCCTCGTTGCCCCGCAACGTCAAAAGGCCGTCGATCGATCGCGAACTTCTCGCCAAACTCATCGCCCAGCTCGGCAAGATCGGCTCCAACCTCAACCAGATCGCCCGCGCCGCCAATATGAACAGCGCCGGCGCTCAAGACCTCGACGATGCGCTTCGCGAGGCGACGCAGTTTAAAGCCGCGATCCGAGCCGTTTTCGGGGACAAGACGTGATCATCAAGGGAGCCGCAGCCCAGAACATCAAATTCTGGTCCAAGCACCTGCTAAACGATGCCGCCAACGAAAAAGCCGAAGTGCGGGAGAACCGCGGCACGCTTAGCCAGGGTCTCGAACCCGCGCTTTGGGAAATGAAAGAGGTCGCCGACGGCAGCCGCTGCGGCCCCGAATTTTCTCTATCAGGCCAACATCAATCCCCGCGCCGACGAAGCCCTGACTTCCGGAACAATGGCGCCACGCCATCGACACGCTCGAGCGCAATCTCGGCCTTGAAGGACACCAGCGCGTCGTCATCGAGCATATCAAAGAAGAGCGGCAGCATTTCCACGTAGTCTGGAACCGCGTCGACCAGGATACGTTTCGGGTCACCGACATCGGCGGCGATCGCTACACCATGCGCCGCACCGCCAATCAGCTCGAACGCGAATTCGGCCTGTCCCGCACCAAACCGGTTCGCGACTATGACGACGCTCGCTCCATAACCCTTTGGGAGCAAAACCGCTCCGATAAATCCGGCCTCCATCCGAAAGCCATCACAGCCGACTTGACCGAACTCTGGCGCGCTGCCGACAACGGCAAGGCTTTCATTGCGGCCGCTGAAGAACGCGGCTACAAAATCGCCAAGGGTGACCGCCGCGACTTTGTCGTCGTCGACCATGCCGGTGACGTTCACAGCCTCGCCCGACGCCTCGACGGCGTCAGGGTAGCCGACCTTCGCGCCAAATTCGCCGATATCGACCGCGACAGCCTTCCCAGCGCTGCGGAAGCCCGAACCGCCCAGCGAATGCTGCAAATGGAACAGGGGGGCAATTTCGACCGCGACGCGGCCGACAGCGCCTGGAACGATGCTGTCTCGAAATCCGCTATCGCCCAGCAGAAAATTCGCGAGGCGCAAGACCGGCGCGCCGCCTATATCGCAAAACTGCGCGCCAACGCCCCCTTCACCAAAATCGAGGAACGCCTGAACCGCGCCCTCGAAGGCTCAGACGGTAAGCCCGAAGGCTTCGCGAAGGCGTTGAGCGAGCAGCATATCGCCCTCGCCCGCGTGACCGAGGGAGACCTCAAGGCGCTCGGGGACGAACGGGCGCGGCTTGAACGACACAACGCCCTCAGTTTCGCCGCTGGCGCCTCTCCGAAACTCGCCCAGTTGCCGCCGTCCCTCGAAAAAGACCAGCTTGTCGCGATTTCCAGCACCGGCCGCATCCACAAGCTCAACGAGCACAAGTTCGACCTCAACGATGTCGCCGGACGCTATAAACAATCCGCGGGCATGGACGCTCCCTCTGTCGTGGAAACCCGCGACCAGACCCTGCACAACCGCGCTCAACGCAACGCCGAACGTGAGAAAAGCAAACAGGCGCGCGAAGACAACGCCTTCGACCGCGCCACCACCGGCAGCACTTCCAACGCCCAACAGATGAACGGCAAGCCTTCCGGTCGCGGCCAAGGCCAATTTAGCGTTACCCGCGCCAGTACAGGAATTGCCGATACCCTTTGCAACTTCGTCCTCTGTCTGATTGACCCGTCGCCGCCTAAGCCCATGAGCCGGGAAGAGAGAAGCCTTGCCGAGCGGCGGAGCGAACGCGCGCTCGACAACCTGAAACGCAGCGATGATCGCGGCGAGCCCTTCAAGGATCACGACATCGCCGCGCTGACCCGTCACCATCTGCTGCAGATCCGTGAGCAGGGCGATCCTTACTTGCGTGACCTGCTCGCCAAGCGTCACCGCGAACAGCAGCGCTATCTCGGCAACGAACGGGAACGGTAGAGGGTCTCTTCCCACGGCAACGCGGAGACCCGTCAGGGACATGCGCCGAACAGTTCTGCGATGATGATCTCAAGCATGAGCTTCATGGCGCGCTCGACGAGTTGTTCCGGCGCACCATGGGTAGGATCGCCAGCATCAGCAAGATCGTTCGCAAAGATGACCGCAACGCTCTCATCCGCGATTTCCGGGCGGAAATGCGCGTCGCCAGGCGGGATAAGCTGCTTGAGTTTCGCGAGTCGCGGAAGAGTTGCGCCTGAGAAAGCTCGATGCACGCGGGCATGACAAAGGTGACGCCCTTGTAAGACCAGGCGTCCGTGTCGTTGAAAGAATTCAACCGGCCACCTCCCGCCCGGCGTCAGCCGGAAACGCGTTGCTGCTTGGCGCTTGAATCCTAAACTGCTTGTCGCAATTTCGGATCGCGACGGTTTAACGGCCCGAAACCGCCGAACACCGAAGCAGGCGCGCCGGGCGGGAAACGCGGGAAATAGTTGTGAACTTCACCGGGTGCGCCTCCCACCCGGGCCGCGGAGGGGCTATTTTTCCGCAGACTCGAACGTTGCGGCAGGGCTATGTCCAAAGCGAAACGCGGGAACGGCAAACGGATCACGACGCAGCAGTTGATCGGTGATCAGGGCGTCGCCATGGCGCGCAAGCTGATAGGAGAGATGGGCTTCGTCTTCTATGAGACTGGCCAGGTCGAAGCCGGCATCGACGGGTTTCTCGAACTCAGGGACCAGGACGGAAAAGTCCGCGCCCAGTTTCTGGCCGCGCAAATCAAGACGAAAGACAAGGGCCTCTACACAGGCGAATTGGACAGCAGCTTCGAATATCTCTGCAAGCCCGAGGATTTCGAGTATTGGGGCCAATCCAATCTGCCCGTCATCGTCATCCTCGCCCGGCTTGAGGATAACAGCGTGTACTGGAAGGAGGTGGACCGGAGCATCGTTCAAGGCGAAGCTTCAAATCGCCGGCTCGCCATCTCGAAGCAGGACGACCGCCTTGAAGCAGGGGCGGCCGCCAGGATCGCCCAACTCGCTGTCGATCGCGCCGCTCCCGGAACCTATCTGCCGGCCTTGCGCCTTGCCGAACGCCACGATCTCAATCTTCTTGCGGTCAATCCGCCGTCTCGCGTCTACATTGCGGCGACCGAACACGTCAGACGGGACAAAGCGCTCGATGTCATGCTCGAGCGCACCGAAGCGCCGCCCCTGGCCTGGGCGCTGCGCGAGCGCCGTATTGCCTCCTTCCAGGATCTGAGCGCGCCGCCCTATTCGGACATCGCCGACCCCGCCGCCGCGAGGCCTTCGACATCGAAGAATTCGGCGACAGCCGAAGCGAAGAACACGCGCTCATTCTCGAGCTCATGTACCGCACCTTTGAAACGCAGATCTCCGACTATTTCGTTTATGATCGCACCGAGGGAATCTTCTATTTCCCTCCCGGCGAAACTATCGAATACCAGGTCGAGTACGCCTCGGCGCGGAAGCGCGCCAAATGCTGGGCCGTCCGCAAGTACGAAGGCAAGGAAAAGCAGGGCGGCTATGTCCGGCATCGAGGGTTCAGGCCGAAATTCTTCCTCGCCGGCGGCCGCTGGTTTCTCGCCATCATGCCGGCCTGGAAATTCACGAAGGACGGCGCGCGCGACGATCCTTTCGCATCGAGCCGCATTGCATGGCTCAAACGCCAGGAAAACAACCAGAGTGTGCGCGGGCAGTTCTTCCTTTGGCAGTACTGCCTGACCGACGAAGCCGAGCGCTACATCGGCCCGATTCGCGAAGAGCACTTGCGCTTCGAGAAACTGGAGCCTTTCGAAAGCGAGCGCTCGGTTCCTGACAAATTCTGGCTGTCGCGCGACGAAACCCCGCCGCCCGCGGGCACCGCAGACAGCGACGAGGATGCCGATGACTGAGGGTATCTTCTCACACAAGATCTTCGACGAGCCGCCGCTCGAATTCGGCGAGGGTGGCCTCCACATCGACGTTCGCTTTGGCCTGATGCGGCATGGCCCCCTCGAGCCCGAGCGTGCGCGCGAAGTCCGGCTCGGCGTGATCGGCACTTCCGAAACGGTCGAAGGCTTCCAGCAATGGATCGATGCTTGTGCACGAGGCATTCCCGCTAAGACCAGCAGGCAGCAAAACCTGTTCGTGGGGTTTCCGGGCATCGGCGACGATAATCCTTTCCGCTGCAGCTTCAGCATCGACCAGGGCGCGATCCGAGCGCTGCCCGCGAGGGATATCGAGAAAGTCTGCAGGATCACGAAGGCCGACGATGCCGTCTTGGCGGCCGTCGAGCTTTTTCTGAACGAGGTGACGATCCTTTCCGAATCCTCCGTCAGGCCCGACGTCATCATCTGCGCGCTTCCGGTCGAACTCATCGAGAAAGTGGTCAACGAACGCATGGAAGGCGACGCAGATCCACCCCGGCGCGGCCGCCGCTTCGGCGGCGCCGGCATCAGGGGGATCGACTTCCGGGACATGCTTAAGGCCAAGACCATCCAGTTCGGCATCCCGCTGCAGCTTGTCTGGCCGACAACCTGGAGCAGCGACGCCCGCATCGGCCGCGTTCTGAAAAAGCATTCGGTCCGCGCCGTCCAGGATCCCGCGACGCGGGCCTGGAACATCTTTACCGCGCTCTACTACAAGGCCGGCTACGTCCCCTGGCGCATGCCGCGAGACCCGAAGGAATTTCGCTCCTCCTTCATCGGCATCAGCTTCTACCACGATCCCCACGCGAACAGGCTTCTCACAAGTACCGCGCAGATGTTCGATGAACGGGGCCAAGGTCTAATCATTCGCGGCGGGCGCGCCCAGACGGACAAGAACGACAAGCTCGTCTATCTGTCTCGCACCGACGCCTACACGCTGCTGCGCAGGTCCCTCGACGCCTATCGCAATCAGCACCGGCAGTATCCGGCCCGCGCGGTCCTCCACAAGACCTCGCGCTTCGAGCAAGTCGAGTTGGACGGTTTTCGGGAAGCGCTCGATGAGGCCAACGTCGAACTCGCCGACTTCATCTGGATTTCGCCGTCATCGCCGATCCGACTCTTCCGCCCCGGCGGCTATCCAGTGCTGCGCGGCACCTGCGTATCCTTCGGCAAGGACGCCATCCTTTACACGCGTGGAAGCGTCCCGTTCTTTGCGACCTATCCTGGTCTTTTCATTCCGAATTCGATCTCGCTGCGCTGCGATCATTCCGAGTTCCACGCCCACGGATATCGCGCGCGAGGTCCTCATCCTGTCGAAAATGAATTGGAATACGAGCCAGTTCGACGGCGGTCTCCCGATCACATTGCGGGCGGCGAGGCAGGTGAGCCGGGTCTTGCGCTATGTCCCCGGAACGGTGAGGGACGTGCCGCAATACTCCTTCTACATCTGATGCCGGCACAGGCCTTTTCTCGGCCAGCTTTTGAGACCCAGTGAGCTTGGCGAGGGCGATGCCGGATCTGCGTCCATCTCATCCCAGCGGACAACCACTGTTCTTAAAGCCGATTTTGCGTAACTTCTACATGCCCGGCAATATTATACAGATGTATTGACGTAGTGGCTTTATACGTTACCATGATCGTATGTTTATATACTTCTACTAATATTGCGGAGAACGCGTATGGCCAGTCTTAATAAAGTTATGCTCATCGGAAATCTTGGGTCGGACCCCGAAATCAAAAGCCTGCCTTCGGGCGGACGCGTCGCCAACCTGTCTCTGGCGACCTCGGAAAGCTGGAAGGACAAGACAACCGGCGAGAAAAAGGAAAAGACCGAATGGCACCGCATCTCGGTGTTCAGGGAGCAACTGGTTGCGCTCCTGGAGGCCTATGCGAAAAAAGGCAGCAAGCTTTACATCGAGGGCCAACTCGAAACACGCAAATGGCAGGACCAGGCAGGGCAGGAGCGGCAGACAACCGAAATCGTCCTGAGGCCTTACACGGGCGAAATCGCCCTTCTCGATTCCCAGGCGCGTGCTGCCTCGGGACCACGGGAAGCCCCCGGAGCCGCCGCGGCGTGACTTAATCCCCAGTCTCGCCGGTCTACGCCACGGTTTCCGATGCCATGTCCTTGCGGCGCAGCCCTAACAGGCCTTTCAGTTTTCTGTTCCACAACAAAGCCACCCCAACCAGCACCGCCAAAACAGCCGCGTAGAAAGCGGCGATGGGCAGGGCATGATTCTCGTAAAGGCGCAGCCACGGAAACCACAGCATCGCACTTCGGCAGGCTGTCGTTCCCCCGAGCATGCCGCCATTGGCGTACCAGTTCATGGCCGAACACGCTCTGTCGCCGCCGTTGATCTGGATCGACGCCCATTCATACGAATAATAACCGAGCACCAGTTGATGCAATTCATAGAGCAAGGCTCCGGCGGCGAACAGCCGGAACAAGCCTTGAGCGAAGCCATAAGCAAAGCGGCCGGCCGCACTGAATCCAGGCCTGTTCGCGCTTGTCGTCATGCTCGTCATCCTCCAGGGACAATTTGCTTGTTCGGGCTGTAATTTCCTAAGTCGATGGCGACGTATTTATCCCGATACGGGCCGGACGTTACGATAACGAGCGCCAAGGCTTTCGATCCGAAGAACGTGAATGTCCTTGGGTGCGGGAGGTTTTCTCCAGCACCGCGTCCTTGTATGTTGTTTTCGGCGGAAGGTATTGGTCGTCGGCTACTTTCGACGGTCTGGGGAAACGATCTGTGATCCGTCTCATTTGGGCGAGCAGCTCGACATGTCGCGCCCTGTCCGCAGGGGGAAGCATAATCCCGCGAGGCGTGGCGGCAAATTTTTGCATGAGCGCCAACTCGTCCGGAGTGATCGCGATAAAGCCGATGCCTTTTTGTTGGTCCCGGACAGGCGTCGTTTCGTCTTTGAAGGCCGCCTGCTTGGCGGCGGCGGCTTCTTTCTGCGCTGTCTGCGCGGCCGATTGCGCCGGAGAAGGGATAATTGCGGCGGTCTGGCAATCATATTTGTTGGGCGGCTAGAACGCCAAGATCGAAATTCCTGGAAATGAAGAGTTCAATTGGATCAGCAATCCGACCATCGGAGAGGCGAAGGCCATATGCCGTTACACCACGTGCCGGAACCTCAACCGCGGCGGCAGCAGCAAAGCGATGCGGAGAGCGAGCCGTAGCGTAGACCAACTCGCTTTCAAGACCTGAGTTCATCAAGCGCGGCACTTGATCGAACCATTCGACCGATGCCGCGGGCCTTTCGAGAGGAATCCGAATAAAGGCCGAGCGACCAATCGCAAATTGGAGGGTACCCTTTCCGGTATTGAGCAACTTCTCGCGAATTGCGTCTTCATAGAGCGGAGCGAGCAGTGCGGATGTCGCAGGCACCGTCGCTGGCACCGACCCCTTCGTTTCGCGCGCGACGCGTTACGCTGCGCTCCGGCCGCGCGCAATAAGTTTCCCCTCAACCTCCAGTTCTGCATCAATGGGCACGTCGAGAAGTGGTAGTGAACTCTCTGCTCTGAGTTGTAAACGCCGCTCAACTAACGCTTCAAAGGCGCTGTCGCGTTCGAATAAAGTAAGATCAACGACGCCGCTGCCATCAGGAGGCGCTGCTTCTGCAGCGCAAACCCGGCCGACTCCCAGGACCCGAAATTGGAGCAATCCGATCGCCGACGGCGAGTTCCCGCAACTCGCCAGCCAACTCCGCCGCGGTTCTTTCTTCATAGGAAAAAAATGACCGGTTAGGACGGACAACACTCTGCGGGGCGCCAATTGCATCGAAGGGATGCCGAGCAATCAGCGTGTGGGTTTGTGTGCTCAGCAATCCCTCATGGGCTAAAATTTTACGGTCACCCGCATTGGCAAGATCAGCTTCGAAGAAGCTGTAGCCGCAACAATTGCCCAGTGCCCGCAGACCTTCCAGCCTTTCAACGCCTACCTTGGCTGCGACCCAGATGTAGCCAGATGTCTCGGTTGGGATGCCGAAGCGCTGTTCTGCCCGGGTGCGGTCCCGATTGGGTCGAACAGAAGATTGAGCCCCCAATCGACAGTGCGTGCCGCCAGCGCAGCAGCGATGTCACTTCCGGCGCCGAAATATCTGTGCGGCATCCGGATAGGCAGCCTCATCGTGGGGAGGTGCCGCTTTCAAAATGAGCGCGAAAGGTCCCGCGCTAAGCGCATTATCGGGATGCAGCAGCCCGCCCCCGCCCCACAGTCTCGGCCGCCATCCAGCAGATTGCGCGGTTACGCGCGCCTTGTCGTATGAAGGCCAGCGGCAGCGCGGGCCAACTACGAAAAGATGAACTCGCTGCCTGATCCCGTTTGGCGGAGAGCCGCCCCGAAATCTTGATCGGGAGAAGGCACCGTTGCGGTGCGTGTACGCAGCCGAACCGCGCGCGCCGCAAAGAAGGACTCCGGTTTAGTGGCGATCGCGTCCTGTAGCCGAGCATAGCTTGTCTGCGGCAATACCGATCCGCGGTTTTCGGTTAGAAGTGCGGTTAGGACCCTCGCCGCCGAGGCCTCAATGCGGAGCCAGTCCAAAAGACGCGCGCCTTCTGCCGCGCTTGCCCACGCGCGAAGACTTGCAAAGTTAGGTGATCGGCTAGGACCAGGCAGTGCCTCAACCGGCGCCCGCGCCATCAAGCGCGCGACAGGTCCGACAAGTTCCAACGGCAGCAATGCGTTGGCGATTGGCCAGGAAATTATTGAGAAATGCGCACTGAAGGCGCTTTCTGTGGGCTTTGATAGGTTGCAGCGAGTTGCCAGCTTTCCGAAGGTCTCGCTAATCTGCTGGCGATTTGCTAGGTCTGATCGGGGCGCCCAAAGTGTCGCTAAACTTAGCCCAGAAGATTGTGCCTACGCCTTCGAAGCGAAAGCCAATCTCAGATGCAATTGCGCAAGTTAACAACGGAACTCGGTCAAGGAGAATGTCTACGGTGGCCGAGGAAGGTGCTATGGGAGCCAACTTGTCGAAAGGCTCTGGCCAGAGCGTGACATTGTCTATAGCCTCGATAAGCGTAATACCAATCAGATTTTTCTTTTTGAGTGCCACGATCGATGATTTCGATCTGGCGTTCCAAATCGTCCGCGTCCCTCCACGTAAGCATTATCGAACAATCATGTTGAGACGCCTCAGATAGAGAACGTCCAGTTGAAGGAAAAAAAGGCCACCTTCGCCCAAGTTCCTAACAGCGCAATTCGTTGTACCGTATATCCGCTCTAAACCTCACGGCACTTGGCCAATTACGGGCGCGTCTTCAAAAGTGTTCAATCAGCAGAAGAAACCGCTGATTAAGATCGCGATGGAGGCTTGCGCGAACACTGATCACGCCGGGGACGTGGAGTTCTTGCACCGCCTCATCTTGCTGAGCGCGGTAGCATATGTGTGCTCTGCAACGCTCTCCGGACCCTTGCCTTCACACCACCCCTTCCTTTGCTCACCTTCGCGATACCGCCCGAAGCTTCCCGCTGTCAGAAGCGACGAGCGACCGCACGCAACTCATCGGTGGAACTCGACGATAGACCATATCCTATGTCCAGGAGATCATCGAGAATCTCGCGTTCGCCGACACCAAAAAAGGAGAGTGTGCGCAACCTGCCCGGACCGAAAAACTCGTCGTCATTAGACAAGATCACTCCTGAATCAACTAGGCTTATAATTCTACCGTAAAGAAATCGGAACAAGCTAGATTAGTTCGTCAGTCCCGTGGAATTTTCAACATCGTTTTGCCCCTATTTAATCGTCACCCGTTTTACGGGTCCGGCAAGGACTTGCTTTACGTCAATTGCAGGCATGATTTCAGCGCAGATACGTCTCTTTACGGACGATCCGCCAGGGCGCTGTCATCACTGGCCGCATGAGAAATTTGGGAAATACCGGACAGCCCTTTGCCTACGCAAGCAGCCACTGGCGCGCAGCATCTTCTTCGGTATTGCCGAACGCCTTGATCTCAGGATGCACGAAAACATTGACAATCGCGGCGATCCAATGCTGCCAGTCGTGACCGGCGAGGACGGCGATGCGCCTCACCTTGCTCTGATGATTTTTGACGAACAGGATATGTTTTTCGAGCGCCTCGGCGTTCTCCCAGCCGTGCAAGTCTCTGGCATCGATCAACAGGCGTATTTGCCCCTGCTGGCGGATGAGTTCGTCGATCTGCGGCGCAATGGCCGCGAAATCATCGGCCTTCAGTTTTGCGGGCGGCGTGATCTTCAACGCGTCAGCGGAAAGGGGTTCAATGTGGATCATGGGGACCTCCGTTGTGACACACAGGACACTTCTCAGAGATAGCGATTAGTTACCGGTTGATCCTTTCAACACGAGCGTCTTTTTATCTTTGTGAAGCCGCTTGCGGTCTTCAAGGCGACGGATCGCGGCGTTCAACGTGCTGAGAGGAATGCTCGAGCGCGTCCGCGAGCTCGCGCTGCGGTCCGGTAAACCGCCCGCCCGCTTTGCGCAGATAATCGAGAACAAGGCTGTCAGTCGCCGCCATGCGGCTTTCTTCCGCGCTCTCTTGGCCGGTGCGGCCGTCTGTGCCCCACCCTTGGCGAAGCCGAGCGTGTCCCGAATTCCCTCCTTCCAGGCTGCCGCGATGCGCTCGCCGATGTCCGGGAATTCGCTTTTATGGAAATACCGCTCCATCTCGCTTGCCGTGTCTGACAAGGCGTCCGCCGTCGCCTCGAAGATCCCTTCGA
The DNA here is from genome assembly GCA_963727795.1 of uncultured Alphaproteobacteria bacterium. Lineage (GTDB taxonomy): Bacteria > Pseudomonadota > Alphaproteobacteria > Rhizobiales > Rhodomicrobiaceae > Rhodomicrobium. Next base: position 789,073 of record CAVSHC010000015.1, on the reverse strand, counting down.
CGTCTTTCTTGGAAAGGCCGGACTCGGTCTGCCCCAATTGCAGGAGCCTGCGGGCGTCCGGCCAGCGCGTGCTTCCTTCCAGCGTCAGCGCCATGGCGTCGCGCGGCAGGTAAGCCGTCGTTGTCACCAGGTCGTAGACCGGCGCCAGTTCCGCATCGCCGTTCACGTCGCGATAAAGGATCCCGAAATTCTTCAAATGCGCGTCGCCGTTGCGCAACGTGCAGTTGAGCACAAACAGCCGATATAGATCGCGCGCTGATCGTGCCGCCGTCTTTGCTCCCGTATAGTCGCCGAGCCGCTTGAAGAGCCGGGTTTCGTAGCTGCCGCTGTATTTGTCGCTCGTCTGAAGGCCATTCAGCACGCAAAAATCCTCGAACCCCAGATAGACCCCGTCCTCCAGATCGAACCGGTCGAGGATCAAGGCGGCGCCATCCTGCGAAAGCTGAAAATGCGGCACTTTAAGTCCTGCCCGGCGGGCAGCGGCCAAGCAGAAGAATTCATTGGCGGCAAGTTCGGGATATTCCCTGGCGTCCCACAGCTTGACGATATGGGTCGCGCTGCGAAGGCTGCTCGATTCCCGGCCGCTCGCCTTTCTTTGTCCACCTTCCTGAGCCGCCCGGATCATGACTTTGGGCTGCACGCCAGAGAGACCAGAGTGAGCGGCGAAGGTTTCGAGCAGATAGTCGAACAGCTCGCCGCCCCGGCGCGCGCGCAAAATCTCGTCGATCGACTGAAACGGCACCTCTTCGTCAAGCTCGGCGTCGACAGCCGAAAAGCGCAAGCGTCCGATCTGCGTACGGCCAACCACGCTCAAAAGATCAATGTCGTCGAAACGGCCGGCAGCTTTCGCAAAGCGCCTAACCAGCCTTTCGCGAAGCGCGCCTTCGGGAAGGTTCATCTCGAAAATGGGCGCTAGCCCAAAGCGCATGTCCCAGGACTGCACGCGAACCGGCATCGTCATCGACACCGCCCGCTCCGGCGTCGCCAGCGGATCGTAGGCGAAGGTCGATCCCTTTGCCCCAAGGCGGGCCAGAATGCCGGCCGCCTTGTTGTCGGACCAGACGCGGATCACGAGTGGTCTCCCTGCTCCGCCTGCAACTCCTCAAGCGTCGGCCGCTTTCGGCCAAGCGCGACGACCTGCAAATCCAGATCGAGCGCGTGCAGGATGCTCAAGAGATTGCGGAAGGTGATGTCGGTAATCTTGTCGCTTTCGAGCGCAGCAATCCGCGCCCGGCTTACGCCCGAAAGCTGCGCAGACGCTCCTGAGAGAAGCGCTTGGCGCGCCGGGCTTGCCGGACCGTTTGTCCGATGGAGGCTAGGGCATGCTGTTTCATATAAAAGACAAAGTAGGAAAAACAGGTTATTTTGTATCATGAATTAGTCAGATTTTCAAGGTGATTTAACTAAGTGCATGAAATACCTGCATTATGTTGAGCCAGAGACTGGCAAGCCATTTCCGGATTGATATCTAGTTAAATATCTCACTTTGCATGGCTGACCTCACTGTTTATACTCACGGCTATACTTCAACCGCTAATAACTTTGATCCTTGCCTTGATCGTCACTTCGCCTCTTGCCGCCGCCATAGCGGAACTTGCAAAAAGCCCTATTCTTTTCTGCCGTTTCAGTGTTTCTTGCGTCAGCCCTCTGAATGGGCTGCTTTCCTCAGGTTACGGCCGCCCCCCGGGATGTCTCCATGCCGGCGTGGCGCTCCTTAAAGCGCGAATCTCCTAATGATACCAGCGAAACCAACAATGGCAGGACTTTACGACGCCTACTTACCGCTCGTGCAGAGTTCTCAACGACTATGGCGGAAATTTCACCTCAATCCACATTCGCCGCCCTGTCCTTGATGCTATCGACCAAGGTGCTGGCAACGATCCATCGCGGGCCTGCATTCGGGACAAGCTTCACAGAAAAATCGAGCACTGGACCGGCTTGCAGGACCACGAAGCATTCAGCGAGTTCTTCGAAGCGTACTACGAGGGAGTTTTCTACCTCCTGGCTCATCAGCAAGGACTGCCGCTGCGCAACATTCAGGCTGGAGCCAAAAAGGGGAGCACCCCGGATTTCACAACAGTAAATCCGCCTACGGTGAATTTCGAGGTAAAGACGATCGATGTGGCTGATCCATTTGCAACCTACAACAAGACTATGGAAGACGGATTGGACGCCAAACTGGAGTCCGCAGGTCACGCCAACCGGTCAGGGTTCGGTATTGCCGCCCGCACCATCTCACCCCACGGCATTGCGAAAAATAGGCGTGAAGCCGTTGAACAGGTGATGAAGAAAATCGATTCCAACGTAAAGGCTGGCCAATATAAGGCCGCGCCAACGTTTCTCGTGGTTTCGATGGCGCGCACGGCCATGCATGATCGCGCCGAGAATTCTACGCAAATGGCTCCCTTGGCCTGACGAAAACCTCTGCGCGAGCGGACAGCTCTTTACGATTGCAGCGCACCAACTCAATGAGCCATTCTTTTTCTTCCCAGAGTGGGGCGACCACATCGAAAACCTCGGCTCTCTCACGCGCACGGGTGTCCTGCGCGACCACGAGTTCGTTGCAGGTCTGATCTTCCTCGCTACGGAATGGAGCAAGAGCGACAGCCAGGAACCGGTACGCGGAGTTTACACGCTGAACGGAGTTCTGGAACTTGGCCTGGGAGAAGAACAACGACTTTGGCCCCGGCGCAACCGCAGATGCGAAGCGGATCTTCGAGAACTTGTGCCACGCATGGAACGATACCGAAGATTCCCGGAGCCAGGATCTGCCAACGCTATAATTCCGAACCCGGCATTGCCTGACTTAGATCGCGCTCGTCCCGAGCCTCATGAATACTCAGCTTAGGCAGGAAATTGGCGCATGTTATGCGGCCGGGTTTCCGCAGAGGGCGGGATCAGCCATTCCTGCGATTTGGACCATCTCTTCCGGCCAGACGCATTCCGCACGGCGATCGCAACCGCCTTTCTCTGCCCAACAAGCAAGACAAGCCGCTTTCCGCGTGTGAGGCCGGTGTAATTCCGGGCTTCCTTTGTGGGGAAGCCGCGTCCTTTGCTAGATTCTCTTGCCCGACCGTTGCTGGATTTATCGAGAACAGCTTCTCATTCATCGACAAGCCGTACACAACACGGGCTGAATTATGTCACTGAACAAGATCGACATTCCAGTCATCGAAATCCTTGGCGATCCGCACCCGCCACACAGGCGCGTTGCCCCGGCTTAAATCCAGCCGCGTCACGTTGTACACGTATTCGCCATCTTGGACGCCCTGCAGCCCTATGACCCACACGGCCTCAAAATCCAGCTCCGGCAGCTGCTTCGCAACCTTGTTCGGAATCCACTCTCCCCCATCCTCCAGAAGCACGGCCAGCGTCTTGCCCGATGCGTAGGCGGCGCCCTTTTTTTGCTTCTTATTCACCGCCCGCAGAATCAAGGTCTCCGCATCCAAGTCTTTGTCCTTCGCCGTCCGCCGGGCAAGGACGTGCTCCATTGGGCAGGCTCTTTCCGTAACGGTGTCATAGATTACTCCGTCGCCAACGATCCCTTCGGGGTCCGTCGTGAAGGTCAACCGCTCGGCGGCCGCCGTCACGGCATTGACCGCGACGCACAGCAGCCAGTTTCCCCACAACTCGCGCGGCCGGAGTTCGCCAAAGCGCTTCAACGGCTTCCCGTTCCACAAATGCCTGCTGTCCCGCACGAAGGGCTCAAGCTCCTTCAAGGCTATCTTCAGGCTTTTGAACTGCGTGACTTTCTCTCTCATGACGGCTTTCCTTCGCCGTCTTTTTGTTCTTATTATGTTCCCATGTCAACCGGACCCGATCCCCGTACCCTCCGGCTCATGGACCTCGAGCCTTACGAGCATATCATCGTCAGGTGTCGCTGCGGCCGCAGCGCCGACTATATGCCGGGCGTTCTCCAGCGGCTGCATCGCCTGCCTTCCGACACCCTGATTTTTGACCTGCAATTCCGCCTTCGCTGCTCGCATTACCGCGCCTTTCAGGATTTCGAGATCAGCCTCAAAGACGTTCGCAATTTGGGCGACAACTCAAAAACCTGCCCCGAGCGTATCATTGTCCCGAAAAGGACCTGAGACGGCGTTAAACTACGCTGCAAATCCCCAGGCCGCCTCCTTTGGCTCTCTCAGGGCAACGGCGGCTGGCGGCCGAAAACGAGGAGAGTTAGAGGGCAAAGAGGGAAGGGCGATGGGAAAGGGCGGAAGAGAGAGTTCTTGCGCCCGCCCAGAATCTCACGCCCGGAGCATCCCCATGGCCACCCCAAAGATCGCGCTGACTGCGCCCCAAACTATCCCTCTCGACAAGCTGACCCTCCACGACGGCAACGTCCGGCAAATCGACCCCGACGGCTCGGTAGAGAGCCTGGCGGCCGACATCGCGCGGCGCGGCCTCCTGCAAAGCCTCAGCGTCAGGCCCCTCCTCAACGACGCCGGCGAAGAAACCGGCCCTTACGGCGTCCAGGCGGGCGGCCGCCGGCTGCGCGCGCTGCAACTCCTCGTCAAACAAAAGAAGCTCGCAAAAAACGCCCCCATCCCCTGCATCGTCCGCACCGAAGGCTTCGTCGAAGCCGACAGTCTCGCCGAAAACACCGAGCGCGAGGCGCTGCATCCGCTCGACCAGTTCCGCGCCTTCGCCGCGCTGCGCGACAAGGGCGAGGGCGAAGAAACCATCGCGGCGGCGTTCGGCGTCACCGCCGCCGTCGTCAAGCAGCGGCTGCGCCTCGCCAATGCCAGCCCCCTCCTCCTCAAGCTCTATGAGGACGACGAGATCACCCTTGAGCAGTTGATGGCCTTCTGCCTTGTCGACGATCGCAAGCGTCAGGAGGAAGTCTGGACGGCGCTCAAGACCCACTGGAACAAGGGACCGGAGTTGATCCGGCGCATGCTCACCGAAAAGACCGTGCGGGCGGACGACCGGCGCGCCCTCTTCGTCGGCGTGGAATTCTACAAAGCCGCGGGCGGCATCGTCATCCGTGATCTCTTCGACGAGGATGAAGGCGGCTACCTGCAGATTCCCCGCTGCTCGAAAGGCTCGTGGGCGAGAAGCTCGCCGCCGAAGCCGAAAAAATCCGCGCCGAAGGCTGGGCCTGGATCGAGACGGCGCTCGATTTTCCCTGGAACCATCGCCGCGATTTCCGCGCTTTGAAACCGGTCTCGCCAGCGCTGAACGAACAGGAGGAAGAGGAACAGGAAAGCCTTCTCCAGGAACTCGACGCGTTCGAAGGCGCCGCCGACGAAGAGCTTGCGCCCGAAGACGCCGAACGCCTCGCCGCGATCAAGGCGAGGCTCGACGAACTCGACGCGCGGATCCCCATCTATTCCGACGAGCAGAAGGCCAAGGCCGGCGCTCTTGTCAGCGTCGGCGAGAACGGGAGCCTCGCCGTCGCGCGCGGCTATCAGCGTCAGGCCGACATCGCGGCGAGCGCCAAAACCGGTACCGCTTCCAGCATCGCCGGGACACAGGTCAACGACGCCGAAGACGGCGGCGAAGCGCCTTACGAGGTTCACGTCGTCACTGGCGATCCAGCCCAGAACGACGACGACAGCGCGGAACTGCCCGATAGACTGATGACCGAACTTACCGCCTATCACTCGCTCGGCCTCAGAAACGCGCTCGCCGCCAATCATCGTATCGCAACTCTCGCGGTTCTGAACGCGCTTGTGCTGCGTGTTTTCTATCTCGGCGCCGCGAGCAACAACTGCTTGCAGATCCAGGCGAACGACGCGCTCGTGAGCGGCTTCCAGGGACTTGGCGAGTTCAAGGCGAAGAAGGAGATCGAGGCGCGCCACGAAGCTTTCCAGAAACTGCTTCCGGCGAGCGAAGCCGAAGTCTGGGACGCGCTGATCGCGCTTGACCAAGCGACGCAAGACGCGCTCTTCGCCCATTGCGCCGGTCTCACCGTCAACGCCCTGCACGAAGGCTACGCCCGCTCGAACAAGCGACGCCACGCGCTGCAACTCGCTACAGCGCTCGCCCTCGACATGGAGGCGCAAGGCTTCACGACAACGGCCGCCAACTATCTCGGCCGCATCACGAAGCCGCAGATTCTTGAGACCGTCGCGGAAGTGAAGGGCGAACAGACCGCTGAGCTTCTCGCCGATCACAAGAAAAAGGAGATGGCGGCCGAGGCCGAGCGGCTGCTTGCCGGTTCCGGCTGGCTGCCCGAGCCGCTGCGCACGCCCCTGCCCCTGGAGGAAACAGCGGACGCGGCGCTTCCAGCCTTCCTCGATGACGAAGAACGGCAGCAAGCCGCCTGACCGGCAAAAGCAGTCTCAGTAAACACAAGCACTGACCCGCCACACGGCGGGCCTTTTCACTTCATATCGGCGAACGGAGTTCCATCATGGCCAGCGTCAATCCCGGCGACATCTTCTACTCATCATGGGGATACGACCAAACAAATTGCGATTTCTACCAGGTGCTGAGCGTGACCGCGTCCTTCGCGAGGTTGCGTCTGCTCAAGAACGAGCAGACCGAAGGCGACGACTGGACCGGCAAAGTCGCGCCGCTCAAGGATCAGTTCGCCGAGGGGGCGGCAATTATACGGCGCAAAATCCAGCGTCTGTCCGACGGCCAGGCAGCATTCGCGATCACAAGCTTCGCCAGCGCCTTTCCCTGGGACGGCGCGCCGAAGTCCTTCACGTCTTACGCCTGAAATTCCTTCGAGAGCCAACCCCCTGTAACTGCCCTGCGGAAGGAACCGCCATGCCTCAAGCAATCTGGACATTCACAACCGCGAATTTCTCGGTTCGCGTCGACGCACTTCCCGAGGAGGACTGGGATTTCAGCTGGGACGACACCGGCGACGCGCGGGAAGGCCTCGAAAGCGGACGTTACGTCGGCTTCTGCGCCCGCGCGCAGGTTCTCGATTCTGAAGGCGCGACGCTCGCCGAAGACTACCTCGGCGCCTGCATCTCCAACAGTCTCGACGAATTCGGCGGGGCGCACCGCGATCCCGATCCGCTCAACCGCAACTCCTCCATCATGAGGGCGCGCCGCGGAGCCAACGTCGTCATCTGCCATTACTTTCCAGACATGGTCCGCATCGCCTGCCGGGAAGCCCGGCGGACGCTGGGCCGTCACGCCCGCTGCCGCCTCCGCGCGACAGCGCCCGGTGCCGCGCGGCTTCAAGAGGAAGAGGAAATTTCCGGAAGAGCGGAAGACGCGGGCTGAGAGAGAGCCGGCGCCATCCGTCACCCCGCAACCCACGCGGCTCGCTCTTACGGCGGGCCGTTCGCATTTCTGGAGACTGTCATGCCGAAGCCTCTGAACGAGGAGCACGCCGAAAAGGCGCGCAAAGCCATCGCCGCCTGCGGGTTCGACCCGCATCAAGATCTTGCCAGCTCGGTCAAAGACCTGCTCGTCGATCTCGGCCACCTTTGCGACGCCGAGGAACTGGATTTCATCGAACGCCTCAAGAAGGCGATCAACAGCTGGGCCGTCGAACGCATCGATCCGATGAGCGTCGCGGACGGACCGTCCGTCGAGATCGTCATCGGCGCGGAAGGTCTGCCGCCGCCGCCGAAGCCCGTCAAGCGTCCAGACAAGCGCAAGAAATCGCGCCCCGCCTGATCTCGTCCGCCCCAACCGCCCCCTTCAACACGCCCGCGATGACCTCGCGGGCTTTTTCGCATCCGAAAGACAGGATCATGAGCACGATCGACTGGACAAAACCCTGCGACTACAACGAGCCGCAAAAGCATCTTTTTCACCGCGAAGCGCGCAAGCGGCTGCAACAACTCGCTGAACGGCTGAAGCTGCCGCGCGAAACCTACAGCATCCGCTCCAACAAGGCGGGAGTTGCTGTCAGCGGCGAAATTACCCTGCATGGCGAAAGCCTGTACGTGCAGGTCTCCCAGTCCGCCATGGGACCCGGCATGGGCATTCTGGTGCGGACTTGCAAAGGCCAGAAGGACTTCACCGGCGGGCAGAACAACTTCGCGCCGCTGGCCACTCTCGACGACATCGAAGGTCTTGCGGGCTTCTGCCAACGCGTTCTCGAGCGCGAAGGAGGCCGGTCATGAAGCTCCTCACCAAGGAACAGCGCGACAAGCTTCTCGCCAATGGCCGCGAGCAGGCCAAGGTCAAGGGCACGAAAGCCGAGAAGGATTTCTGGCCGGTCGTGAAGCTGTTCTATCCGGCCGGAGCAGCCACCTGGCTTCTGACGGAACTCGATCCCGAAGATGAGGATGTCGCCTGGGGCTTGTGCGATCTCGGCATGGGATTTCCGGAATTCGGCACGGTGCGGATCAGCGAACTCGAAAGCTTCGAAGGCACATGCGGCCTTCGCATCGAGCGCGACAGGTTCTTCGAGGCCAAGGCGCCGATCTCCCGCTACATCGACGCCGCCAATGAAGCCGGCTGCATCGTCGAAAAGGTGACGTCATGAGCGCCGTTCGTGAAGCCTGGCGCCTCGCCTGTCCCAATTGCGGCAGCGACGAGTCCCTGCAAGTCCAGATCACCGTCATGGCCGATCTGTCCGACGAAGGCACCGATCCCTGCGGCGATCATCAATGGGACGACGAGTCCTTCATGCGCTGCCGAGCATGCAGCCACGCCGGCATCGTCAAAAGCTTCCGCGTCGGGGAGGAAACGCCATGAACCGCCAATTTTCAAACTTCCGCTGGCGCCTCAGTGAGCGCTGTTTGCGCTTCGCTCGCGGCATCGCCTACGCCCTCGGACGGACGCTGTCGACCGACGACATGCATGCGATCCGCATCGAGATGAACGAGGGCCTCGGCTACTACCCCCTCGTAACGCTCGCCATTGAGGACGCTTTCGAAGTGGCGTGTTCCCGCTTTGGCGAAGAACAGGCCGGGAAACTGACGCCCTATCTCGCCCCGGCCTGCGACCGAGTCGCGAGCAAATGGAGCGATAGCGGCGACGGTTTCGGCCTCGCCGTCGATTACGCTCTGGAACGGGCACTGGAATACGCAAGCCAGGACGACATCCTTCTGGTCGAAGAAATCTGACCGCAGCGCAAACGCAGCGCTTTTCCGCTCACACCAACGCCGCCAGGAGATACCGATGCCCGACTACCGCGCGACGCGCTTCGTCAACACCCGCGAAGCCGACACCTATGATTTCGCCGCCGAGAACGACGAGGCGGCCCGGGAGATCCTGCTTTCCGGCGACAATCTCGCGTGGAGCGGCGACGCCGATGTCGTCGACTGCGACTTTCCCGATGAAGTTCTCGCCTTGGATCGCCGCATGGACGACGGCTCCTATGAGACCGTCGATGACGAAATCGAACTGCCCGGCCAGAAGCCCTACGGGGCGCCGGCGCGCGACTTCGCATGGCGCGTGGCTAAACTCGCCGAAGAAGGCGCCTATAACGACGCCGTCGAAACGCTTGCCCGGCTCATCGAGGAAGCCCGCGGCCTCTGCGGCGCCTGCGCGCCGCCGCCCTGAGCCGCCTCCCACTCTCCTTCCACCCAAACCGACAGGAATACCCATGGCCGACTACTACAGCCCGACCGTCGTGCAGCAGCCTCTGCCGCTCGAAGACATCACCCCGCTCGAAAAGCTTGTTCTCACTGCCATCTTCGAAACCGAAGAACTGGAAACCGAACAAAACGGGCGCGCCCTTTACTGCTTCGCTTCCGAAAACGTCGACGTCTATACGTTTCTCGACGCCGCCGAAGTCCGCGAAGCGCTTGAACAGTCGTCGTCCATGCCCTCGCGTCTCTACGATCTCCTCAGAGCGCAAGCCGACCACGCCGCCGAAGGCCAATCGGACTTCGCTCTCGATCTCAGCGTCGATGGGTTCGATTTCATCCTGCAGGATATTCTGAGGCGCTCCAAGAGTTTGAATTACATCAGCGTCGCAACCGCCTTCACCTGCTCCAAAATACACCCCAACGCCTTCGGCGGCATAGTCGCGCTCATCACCCCGGAAGAGATCCGCAGCGAATCCACGAGCGAGATCCTTGAGAGATTGCTCGCCGACGCTTTTCCGTGACGCCCTTCCGCATCCCTTTTTCGCTCATCCAAGCCCGCCTCGTGCGGGTCTTTTTGTTTCTGGAGGTCTCCATGTCCTGGACAGACGATCGCGTCGAGCAGCTTACGAAACTCTGGGCCGACGGGCTTAGCGCATCGCTCATCGCCACAAAGATCGGCGAGATCACCCGCAACGCCGTCATTGGCAAAGTGCGCCGCCTCAAACTGCCGGGACGCGCAACCTCCTCCCGCAGCCCGCAGCGAGCCAAGCCGCGCTTGAGCGCCTCTGTGAGCATCCGCTCGCCAAGGCGTCAAACCCCGCGCTCTCGCCTCACGAGAACGTCGCCGGCGAAGGCGCGCTCGCCGCGCCGCCGTCCCACTGTTGTTCCGGAGCTTGGTCCCGCGCCTTCGTTTCGGGTGACCGTTCTGTTGCTCAGCGACGTCATCTGCCGCTGGCCGGAAGGCGACCCCAAACGCGCTGGCTTCCATTTCTGCGGCCGGGTCAAGGGCGAGACGCCGGGCCCCTATTGCGGCCATCACGCCGCAATCGCCTACGACGCGCGCCGCTAACCTTTTTCTCCCCTCATCCGAAAGAACCGATCATGACCATCCCTGCTTCCCAGGGCGCGTTCGTGCGCCCCACGCCCGAAACCGCAAAAGCCAACAAAATCATCAAGGCCGCAGGTTTTCTTCTCCCATCGCTCGAACAAGGCCGCGCGCTCGACGCCCGCCTGCTGCGCGAAGCCATGACCGCAGCGTTCGAGGCAAGCGACCAGGACGGCGCATGGCTGTGGAAGGACGCCTATGAGGCCTCCGAGGGCGCCACCGTTCTGTTCTTGCGCAAATACGCCGCCGGCATGCGCAAGAAGGCGGGATCCGCTTCGCGGTATCTCGCCATGCTGGAACGGCTGGCCGCGCTCTTGCCCTCGCACACTAGGCGTTCGGAGGAAAGCGACCGGCTGCAGCAATTCTCGACGCCGCTCGGGCTTGGCTTTCTTGCCGCGCATGCGGCGCAGATCGCAACCGGCGATCTCGCGCTCGAACCCTCGGCCGGAACCGGCCTTCTCGCCATCCATGCCGAAGTTGCGGGCGCCGCGCTTGTCCTCAATGAGCTCGCGGATACGCGCCGCGGGCTGCTCGCCGCGTTGTTTCCCGCCGCGTCCGCGACCGGCTTCAACGCCGAGCAAATCGACGATTTTCTCGATGCCGGAATAGCGCCCTCAGCCGTTCTGATGAACCCGCCCTTCTCGGCCTCGCCCGACATCGACCGCACGATGCGTGACGCGACAGCCCGCCATATCCGCTCGGCCTTGCGCCGCTTGAGCGACGGCGGCCGTCTCGTCGTGTTGACCGCGTCGGCGCACAATCCGGCCTTGCCGGAGATCGCGACGCTCTATGCCGGTCTTTCCGTTTCCGCCTCTTTCGTGTTCACGGCGAGCGTCGACGGCCGCCTTTACGCCCGTCACGGCACCAGTGTCGAAACCCGGCTCACCGTAATCGACCGCGTTGCGCCAGACGGCGGACGCGGCCTCACCGACGCCGGCCATGCGGACACGCTTTCGGAGCTTTTGTCCCTGATCGAAGGCGGCCTGCCGCCCCGTCCCTTTTCGGCCGCGTCCCATCCCCGCCCGGCCTTGCCTGCCTTCGCCGCGCCCAAACCTGCAACCCGAGCCCATGCTCCGTTCACAGCTCCCGCGCCACAGCCGGCGGAAAACGCCGAGGAACTGGCCTACGAACCGGCGGCAGCTGCCGCGAACGAAGCCAGTTTCAGCGATCGCATCTACGAACCCTATGCGTTGCAAACCATCCGCATCTCGGGCGCGAAATCCCATCCCACTAGGCTCGTGCAATCGGCGGCCATGGCGTCGGTCAAGCCGCCGCGTCCCTCCTACCGGCCCCTGCTGCCGAAGCGGCTCGTCAACGAAGGCATCCTGTCCGACGCCCAGCTTGAAACCGTCATCTATGCGGGCGAAGCCCATGCCGCCATGCTGACCGGGCGCTATCGCGTCGACGACAGCCTCGATACGCTGAGCCTAGCGTCGGACGGCGATCCGGACGCGGTGCAGTTCCGAAAGGGCTTCTTTCTCGGCGACGGCACCGGCGCGGGCAAAGGCCGCCAGGCGGCGGGCATCATTCTCGATAACTGGCTCAGAGGCCGGCGCAAGGCGGTCTGGATCTCCAAGTCCGACAAGCTGATCGAGGACGCCCAGCGCGACTGGTCGGCGCTCGGACAGGAGAAGCTGCTCGTGGTAGCCCAGTCCCGCACCAAGCAGGGCAGCCCCATCCGGCTCGCCGAAGGCGTCCTCTTTACCACCTACGCGACGTTGCGCTCCTCCGAGCGCGAGGGCAAGGAATCCCGCCTCAGGCAGATTCTCAACTGGCTCGGCCAAGACTTTGACGGGGTTATCATTTTCGACGAAGCCCACGCCATGGCGAACGCCGCCGGCGAGAAGGGCGAACGCGGCGACAAAGGTCCCTCGCAGCAGGGCCGCGCCGGCCTGCGCCTGCAGCACGCCCTACCCGGAGCCCGGATCGTCTATGTCTCGGCGACGGGCGCGACCTCGGTGCACAATCTCGCTTACGCCCAGCGGCTCGGGCTTTGGGGCGGTGCGGATTTTCCCTTCGCCAATCGCGCCGATTTTGTTACCGCTGTCGAGGCGGGCGGGATCGCCACCATGGAGGTGCTCGCCCGCGATCTGAAAGCGCTTGGGCTCTATACCGCGCGGTCGCTGTCCTACGAGGGCATCGAGGTCGAAATCGTCGAACATGCGCTGACGCCAGAGCAGATCCGCATCTACGACGCCTACGCCGAGGCCTTCCAGATCATCCACGCCAATCTGGAGGCCGCGCTCAAGGCCACGAACGTCACCGGCGAGACGGGAACCTTGAACGGCCAGGCGAAGGCCGCCGCCAAGAGCGCCTTCGAGAGCAACAAGCAGCGCTTCTTCAATCACCTGATTACGGCCATGAAGACGCCGACGCTGCTCGCCTCCATCGCGCAGGACATGGCCGAAGGACATGCCGCCGTCGTGCAACTGGTCTCGACCGGCGAAAGCCTGATGGAGCGCCGCCTCGCCGAAATCCCCGCCTCCGAATGGGGCGATTTGTCGATTGATGTGACCCCCCGCGAATACGTCGTCGATTACCTCGCCAAGGGCTTCCCGACCCAGCTTTACGAGCGCTTTGAAGACGAGAACGGCCACCTCAGCTCGCGCCCTGTGGTCGTCGACGGCCAGCCCGTTCAGTCGCGCGAGGCGATCGAACTGCGCGACCGGCTGATCGAGAAGCTGTGCAGCCTGCCGCCGGTGCAGACCGCGCTCGACCAGATTTTGCATCAATTCGGGACGGAGGAAGTCGCGGAGGTGACGGGACGAAGCCGCCGGATCGTCAAGAAGAGCGGCGCCGACGGCGCGTCGCGGCTCGCGGTCGAGACGCGTCCTGGCTCGGCCAACCTCGCCGAGACGCAAGCCTTCATGGACGATAAGAAGCGCATCCTGGTGTTCTCGGACGCGGGCGGCACGGGGCGCAGCTATCACGCCGATCTCTCCTGCCGGAACCAGAGGAAGCGCGCACATTATTTATTGGAGCCCGGCTGGAAGGCCGATACCGCCATTCAAGGGCTCGGCCGCTCGAACCGCACCAATCAGGCGCAGCCGCCGCTGTTCCGTCCCGTCGCCACCAATGTGAAGGGCGAGAAGCGGTTTCTCTCCACCATCGCCAAGCGCCTCGACAGTCTGGGCGCGATCACCCGCGGCCAGCGCCAAACCGGAGGCCAGGGGCTGTTCCGTCCGGAGGACAATCTCGAAAGCCCCTATGCGCGCGCCGCCTTGCTCGAACTTTACAGCCGCATCTGGCGCGGCCAGGTTCCGTTTTGCAGCCTCGAATCTCTCGAAAGCGCGACCGGATTGCGCCTCGTCACCGACGAGGGAAGCTTGCGCGACGAGCTGCCGCCGATCACCACCTTCCTGAACCGCGTGCTCGCCCTGCCGATCGCGCTGCAGAACCGCTTCTTCGAACTGTTCGAGGAACTGCTGTCCACGCGTGTCGAAGCCGCGATTGCGTCCGGAACTTACGACGTCGGCCTTGAGACGCTGATCGCCGAAAGCCTCAGCGTCACCGCCCGCGCTGTCTTGCAAACGCATGAACGCACCGGCGCGACGACCACGCTGCTGACCATCCGCCGCGAGGACAAGAACGAGCCGATGAGCCTGGAGGCCGCTCTCAAACTCGCTGCCAGCTCGAAGTCGCCGTTCCTCGTCAATACGAGTTCGGGCCGCGCCGCCGTGGTCCTCATGGCCCCGAGCCTCACGCTCGACGACGGCAGCGTCGAGGAACGCTTGCGGCTTGTCCGCCCCCTTTCCCGCGACGCCGTCGCCAAAGAGAAGCTTGCAAAAAGCCATTGGCAGGTCTCGACCGAGGAGGAATTCACGGCGGCCTGGCTTAGCGAACTCGCGGAAATTCCGCCCACCCGCGCCTCCGAAATCCACCTCGTCACCGGCCTGCTTCTGCCGGTCTGGAAGCACCTCCCGGCTGGCAGCGGCAAGGTCTACCGGCTGCAGACCGATGAAGGCGAGCGCATCGTCGGGCGGTTGATTTCGGCGGCCGACGTTCCGGCCTTGCGTCTTGCCTTCAATCTCGACGGCGGTCCCGCGCTGTCGCCCGAGGCCGCGCACAGCCTTCTGCTGCAGGAGGGCAAATCCGTCGCCTTGCGCGGCGGACTCGCGCTTCGTCTCTCCACGGTGATGGGCGCGAAGCGCATCGAGTTGACCGGTTTCCGCGACACGGAGGTCGAGCAGCTCAAATCTTTCGGCTGTTTCGGCGAGATCATCGCCTGGCGACTGCGCCTGTTCCTGCCGTCCGATCCGGCGCCCGGCGCCGCTGTCTTGCAGCGCCTCTTCGCGCTCTATCCGCCGCTTTCCGCTTCGGCATCGGCCTGATTGCCTCTCCCCCACTACAATTACTAGGATAGAAAGATATGTCGAGTTGCGCTTCAGATCTCGCGCGGCGGCTTGCGCGCGAGGCGGAGGCCGTCTGCCGCTTCTATTTGCCGGAAGGCCGCCGCCAGGGCCGTTACTGGCTGTGCGGCGACGCCCAAGGCAGTCCGGGACGCAGCCTTTTCGTCAAGCTCTCCGGCGAGGGATGCGGAAAATGGACGGATGCCGCGACCTCTGAACATGGCGATCTTCTCGATCTCATCGCCCTCAACAAGGGACACCGCCATTTGAGCGAGACGCTCGACGAGGCGCGCGCCTTCCTGAACGAGCCGATGCCCGTGCCGCGCATCGCGAAGACGGCGGCCAAAAAGCCCGAGCGCGATACGCCCGCCGCCGCCGACCGGCTTTACAGCCTGTCCCGTCCCGTTCGCGGCACGCTCGCCGAGACCTATCTGCGCGGACGCGGCATCGCCGCTCGTCTCGACTGGCCGTGCCTCAGGTTTCATCCGGCCTGCTATTACCGGGAATATGAGGACGCGCCGCTGGAAAGCTGGCCCGCCCTTCTTGGCGTCGTCACCGATCTCGACGGCCGGCTCACCGGCCTGCAACGAACTTGGCTTGCCCGCGACGGCAGCGGCAAGGCGCCGTTCGAGGAACCGCGCCGCGCCATGGGTCGTCTGCTCGGCCATGCGGTCCGCTTCGGGACTTCCGAGGATGTGCTTGCGGCAGGCGAAGGCATCGAGACCGTCTTGTCCCTACTGTCGCTGTTTCCGGCGCTGCCCATGATCGCGGGACTTGTCCGCCCATCTCTCCGCCATCCTGTTCCCGCCGGGGCTGCGCCGGCTTTATTGTCTGCGCGACAACGACAGCGCGGGGGATTTTGCGGAGGAGCGGCTCGGCGAACGCGCCCGCGAAGCAGGCATCGCGTTTCGCGTCCTGATCCCCGCCGCCAAGGATCTGAATGTCGATCTGCGTGAGGGTCCGTTCCAGGCCGTGAAGCAACGGATGGCCGCGCAGCTGGAACCGGAAGACCGGTTTCGCTTCAAACAATAACCCTTGCTTCTCTACCAATACCATTAAATAGTAGGAAAAAAACATTGACGAAACTATTGCCTGCTGTTTATATTGGGAAACTATTTTAATCGGTTTATAAATTGACAAATATTCTAAATATTATGAGAGATATTATTGGTTTAAATCAAGAACGGACAATCGTTTATATCCATCCACGCCTTTATGGAACGAAAATCTCTGACACTGATTCTGATTGTTGCAGCAATACCAACAAGAGAGCTTATAGACACGCATCAAGAAGATTTCCACCCGTTCAGCTCATCACCTTATAGAAGCCATTTCTACACCAATTCCGTTTGCCGCCATCCGATCATTACTGCAAGAAAATGAAGTGCGTGCCCAGGCGGAATTAAGCACAGCAGCGACACGTCTTCCTCATAGGCTTATCGAGATGTACACGTTTGGCGTAGACGAAACGAGGTTGCCAATATTGATACCAACTTTATTCGATTTAGAGAGTTTAGACCCCGATGACCGACACTATACGTGGGATATGAGCGGGGAACCAGATCACGATGAGGCAACTGTTTGCCTTAAACTGTGCGAGACATGGTGCGTTTGGCTAACCACACTACGATCTACCTTCGAGGACACCCTGAGGTCACAAAGCATCCAATTCACAATGCCAAACGGTCGAGACGGCATAATCCGAGATCTGCGCGCCATCGATCCACGTCAGACATTGATCGCTCATAACAAATTCATTCCTCCTTCCGGCCCCCAAGCGGACGGCTGAGCACCGCTACATCGTTTCCTGTTTTTGCAGAGTTCACGGTTCTCGATAACGCCGACAACGAAGTCATGCGCCTCGCGATAGATGCCTGCCGGCACCGTCGTCATTTGGCCGATATACTCGATCCCTTTCAATTTCTGCGCCGGGGTCATTTCGACAGCGTTCTCCGACATTTCCACCGTCTCCCACGGCTTACCCGCCGTCTACCATCTGCGCGACAACGACAGCGCCGGGGATTTTGCTGAAGAGCGGCTCGGCGAGCGCGCCCGTGAAGCCGGCATTGCGTTTCATGTCCTGACCCCCGCCGCCAAGGATCTCAACGCCGATCTCCGCGAAGGTCCGCTTGAAGCCGTAAAGCAACGGATAGCCGCGCAGCTCGATCCGCAAGATCAAGCGCAACGCCTTGATCTTGCTCTAGCTTATCATCGCGCCAAAATTATAATTTAAATTTTTTGTTGTGCAACTTTAAGATTAATATATATTAGCTTAATAAATTTGTTGAATTTTTTTTTGAGATATTTTTATTTAGTAGGTTCTTCTTATGAAGAAAGGATACAACCTAGATCACTACGCACGCCTGTTGCATAGGCCATTAAGATCAAGAACGCTTACCATACGACTGATCACTCCAAATGACGCTCTGGCGCTGAGTAACTTTTTTGCTGAAGAACCTAAGTTCGTTTCCAATGAGGGTGACGGGAGCGTTAGTTTGTGGCGCCCTACAATGTGGGAGCGCACGCGCGTAAAGCACGAAGTACTTAAACCAACTAAAGAACGTGTCTCCGTATTTAGAGAACAGGTGCGTGAACTTCGTGGCAGGAGCAATCCACCATATCAAGTGCAGAACTATTTCATATTTAAGGAAAAGACCATTATTGGCGCTCTGTTTGCTTATTGGCGCCGTGGCCGTCTTAATTTTGGTTTCTTTTTGGCTAGCAAATATCGCAACAAAGGCTACATGGCTGAAGCTAAGACGTGTTTTATTTACGGATTGTATCAACAAGCAAAACATTGGTTGACGCTCGAACATATTCCAGACGGGCAAAAAAATTACTGATGAAAGCAGGTTTTCAGCCGCGATTTAGCAATGTTGCGACCAAAAGCGGAACCCCAAGCCGCATTTTCGTCATCAAGCCGAAAAGGGTTAGACACCACAGGCCGTTAGCTCCCCATGGACGACCGTTACAAATGTAATTTCAGTAGCCAAACAGCTGTCCATATAGATAACTCGAACCTGTTCCGGCGACCGCAAGAGCATATCCCGTTTTGCTTGAATTTCGACGCGCGTGACACGGTTGCGGCAAAGCCCCGTTTCCCGATCCCCGCCGCGCCATGGGTCACCTGCTTGGCCATGCCGCCCGGTTTGCAGCAACTGCAGACGTTCTCGCAGCCGGCGAAGGCATCGAGACCGTCTTGTCGCTGCTTCCCGGCGACACTACGCCTTCTTTATTGTCTGCGCGACAACGATAGCGCGGGGGATCTTACCGAAGAGCGGCTCGCCGAACGCGCCCGCGAAGCCGGCATCGGGTTCCGCGTTCTGACGCCTGCCGCCAAGGATCTGAATGTCGATTCTGCGCGAGGGTCCGTTTTAGGCCGCGAAGCAACGCATGCCGCGCAGATGTAGTCGGAAGACCGACTGAGCTTCTAAATATTATCTCATCGTATCCGGTCTAAGGCGACAAATACTTGATAAAACATATCATCCGCCTGTCTTTTTTATCAGGAACCGAGCTTATAAAAAGAAGAAAATTGTTTATTTTAAATATTTTTTATATTTTCTACTGTAAATTTTATTTCATGAAATTTACCTATATTGTATGAGGTTAACCTATGGACGGCTTTCATCGCAGTTTACAAGATATGGGTACCGTTAAAGTCGAAGCCGCTTGCGATGGGAGATGTTTCGGACCTCGTCCACCATTTCAAGTGTTACCAAGCAACCCCGCACCAAACGGTATAACTCCAGGAACGATTCCTTCAGGTGAAATGCAACCAACGATGAAAATCAACGCACAATTTTATTCGTCTACTAACACTTGGACTTTCGGAAATCAAATATTGGGCTTGATGGAAAGTAACGAAAGCGGTAACGCTGAAATGGCGGTAGCCGTTCCTGGAAGAAAGCCAGTCCTGTACAACGTCGATATGTCTCATAAAGATCAGGGCATCATAGTAATCATAGGGCTCGGACAAATTGTAACGAGCGGGGACGGCGTTTCCACTCTTAGAATTTCAGGAGAGTATGATCGCGCTCTAACAGCCGGAAGTTCGATGGCTTCCAAAAATTTGACTGATACGCTTATAAAATCTGGAGCAATGTACGGTGCCCCTATGGCGAGCACTAACCAAATCCACTAAGTTTATAACGCCTTCGCTAGCCTTTTATGTCCCCGCCAGAGCTGCCCGCGCTGCTTGGCGTCGTCACCGATCTCGACGGCAAGCTCACCGGTCTGTAGCGCACCTGGCTCGCTCGCGACGGGAGCGGCAAGGCCCCGTTCGAGGAGCCGCGCCGCGCCATGGGCCGTCTGCTCGGCCATGCGATTTGGTTCGGCGCACCCGAGGACGTGCTTGCGGCGGGCGAAGGCATCGAGACCGTCTTGTCGCTGCTGTCGCTCTTTCCATCGCTGCCCATGATCGCGGGACTCTCGTCCGCCCATCTCGCCGCCATCATGTTCCCGCCGGGGCTGCGCCGTCTTTATTGTCTGCGCGACAACGACAATGCGGGGGATTTGCCGAAGAGCGGCTCGGCGAACGCGCCCGCGAAGCCGGCATCGGGTTTCGCGTCCTGACCCCCGCCGCCAAGGATCTGAATGTCGATCTGCGCGAGGGTCCGTTCCAGGCCGTGAAACAAAGGATCGCCGAGCAGCTGGCGCCGGAAGATCGGTCCCGCTTCACTTCCTTGGCCGCCTTATCCACATGATGCAACGCAACGGACCCACATGAGATTTTGCCCATAATATTTCTATATTGTTCTATTTACTTTCAATGCTTGTGACTATATTTCTTTAACATATTATGACAAGAAGGCTAACATGTCTCAGAATATTTATGAAAAATCCCTCGCCGCCGTCAGTCAGATGCCAACTCCTTCGTAGAATTACAGTACGCTGCCGAACTCGACCCTACGGCCGACTTTAGATACGCAGATTGGTCCCATGTTGATTTTACCAATAGCGACTTGCGAGGTTTCGACTTCACGGGTGCCCGCCTGCACTACTGCAACTTCAATAAAGCACTCATCAAAGGCGCCAGGTTCGACATCGCCGAAATCAACGGCAGCAATTTAGAAGCCGCCAGCGATTACGCTGACTATGTCACTCAGTGGGAGCCTGCTCCAACCAAGCCGAATGACGTATCCCTGCCAGAAGGCGCAGTCTTCCGGGATGCGCCCTTCGCTCCTAAACTCACCGTCTTTTGGCAATTTGCAGAATTGCCGGGGGACAAAGCTGTCAACGTGATCGCCATCAGTCCTGAGATTACCCAAGAAGACTGGAAAGCGGCCGCCGGCCATTTAATGTCCCGAAATCGTGATGTCCCAAAGTTTGTGACAGCTTCTGCTTATGCAGATATGCTCTCCTCAGCGACCGGCGCACCCTTTACCGCCCTCGATGCGTCATGGACTTTTACTCGCACCCTTCCGCCATCAGAACCCGTAAGCAACGGCCTTGGTTTCAGGGTCGCGCGGCTCTATCGGCCATCGGGTGCCCCATAACATTGCCGCACCGCGCTGCCCTAGGCCGCGGGACTACCTTTCCGCCATCCTGTTCCCGCCAGGGCTGCGCCGTCTTTATTGTCTGCGCGACAACGACAGCGCGGGGGATTTTGCCGAAGAGCGGCTTGGCGAGCGCGCCCGCGAAGCCGGCATCGGGTTTCGCGTCCTGATCCCCGCCGCCAAGGATCTGAATGTCGATCTGCGTGAGGGTCCGTTCCAGGCCATGAAGCAACGGATGGCCGCGCAGCTGGAACCGGAAGACCGGTTTCGCTTCGCCGGTTGAGAGACCCCGCCTGCCGGGACGGGCAGCGCCGCCGGCGTCCGAGCTGCCGTCAGCGCCTCCTTCCGGAAAAGCCCGCCCTCGCGCCTTAGAGGGTGGCGATTGGGCCAGGGGCGCGGGCGGGGGGCAACGGCTCCAGGCCGTTTATTTTCCGCCGCCGCCCCTTTGGGGCGGCTTTGCATCGCGAAGCAAAATAAGCGGCCTTCCGCCGTCCTCCGCTGCGCTCCGGCCTTGGCGCGCAAGCGCGCCGGCGGTGCAGCCCCCGCCCACGCCCCCGGCCAGAGCATCGCCATCAAGGCC
Organism: uncultured Alphaproteobacteria bacterium; assembly: GCA_963727795.1. GTDB lineage: Bacteria > Pseudomonadota > Alphaproteobacteria > Rhizobiales > Rhodomicrobiaceae > Rhodomicrobium. Next base: position 768,086 of record CAVSHC010000015.1, on the reverse strand, counting down.
GCGAGAGGCGGCCTTCCACGCAAAGGAGGACACCATGACAAACCATCCCGAACTTGACAGCGAAGCCTTCGAGCCCCGTCATCGCAGCTCGCCCACCGCACGCATCGTCGAAAACCTCGAACTCTTCGGCTTCCATCCCGCTTTGGGAGAACCCGATCCCCGCCCCCTGCCCGAACCGGACATTGTCGCCGGCGCCGTCTCGGACATCTTCGACATCCTTGGCGGGGCGCTGCGTGAAACGCGGCTGGAACCCGATCTTCCCGATCTCTTCTGGAGTCTCGCCGATCTCTTCCACAAAACGGCCGCCCGAACTCAGCGCCAGCTCGACGACAACGAAAACCTGCAAAAGCGCAGCCAGGAAGAACAGGACGGCTCGGAAGTGCGCTCGGTCGAACTCGAACGCCTCATCGACCAGGGCAGCGCTATCCTCGAGCGCAGGAGCGCCTTCGAGCAGATGCGCGATCTCGCTGCCGAACGCTTCGAAGCCGAGACCGGCTCCGCCTGGCGTCCCCGCGCCGGCAGCCTCGTCAACCACAAGCATCTGACCGCGGCCATGATCGACAGCCGCGACTTCATTTCGGCCCGTCGCCGGGCAGACACGGAGCTTCTGCTTCCCAAGGGACCGAAGATCGCCTTCTCAGGCGGCGTCGAATGCAGCGATCACAAGCGCATCTGGGCCGTGCTCGATAAGGTGCTCGCCAAGCATCCCGACATGGTTCTCATTCATGGCGGCAGCCCAAAGGGCGCGGAGAAAGCCGCCGCTTGCTGGGCGGATAATCGCAAGGTCACGCAGATCGCCTTCAAGCCCGACTGGAACCGTGACGGCAAGGCCGCCCCTTTCAAGCGTAACGACCGCATGCTCGACATCGTGCCCGTCGGCGTCATTGTCTTCCCGGGCTCCGGCATCACCGGCAATCTCGCCGACAAGGCGAAGAAGCTCGGCATTCCGGTGCTCGATCACCGGGGCGGCGCGTGAGCGCCGCTATCAAACCTCAGGCCGGCTTGCTCGCCCTCATGTCAGCGACCTTTTCCTTGAGAGCCTCCCGTTGCTTCACAAGCACCGGATACTCGGCATTGCCCAGCGAGGACAGGTTGATGGCACGGTCGTAATGGTCGAGTACTCGTTTCTCGCCATCGATCAGGCTGGGAAGAAATTTTTCGTCCAGCTTCGTGAATAGAGAGGAAATCTTCATCACCGTGCGATCGAAGGTGCCCATCAGCGACCCGCGATCGTCGGTGTCGGCGCCCAGACGCTTCAGCTGTTCCGAAATGGCGTCAGCGTCCGTCCGGTGGATGGCAATCATTTCAGCGAACAACGGCGCGAGGCCCGCGCCATGCGCATCCTTGAGCCCCTCTTCGTATCCTTGAAGGGCGTCGATCAAGCTTGTGTGCAGAGACTTGAGGCTACGAACGAGTTCGTCCATGGTCGTCCTCCTAAGACGGCGATCATCAATGCAGAGCCGGCGATCTCTCGGCACACGCGTCGCTGATCCAGTGTATTCATAAAGCCCCATAGCGATAGAATTCATGCGCTCGGCCTTCGTTCGGCCTTAGGACTTCTTCGCTGCTTTCGCCGCGTCGCGCGCTTTCAACTCGTCGGCGCAACCAGGCTGCAGCTCAGCCTCGTGACTGCGAAGACAAGCCTTGCGGCCGTCGCCTTTTTTCACGTCCTTGCAGAACTTTTCGAGATCGGCCCCGCAAGCAACCTTCAGCTTGACCTTTGCATGGGCGGCGCCGCTGAGCAACGCCAAGCCCAGAACTGCGGCAGCGATTGTGAACGTACGCATTGATTCCTTCCTTTAATCCGGCGAAACATCCGCATTTCGCACCATAGAACCCATTTCTCACATTCTATAACAGTACAGGCCGCCGGATGTGCGTACCCATTTGCCGACAGCTCGCAGGCGGACTTCCGCCCATCCTCGAAGCCTCCCGGCCCCTCGTCACTGCATCAACCACCGACGCGCAGTGGCTTCCTGATCGTTGCCGAACGCCTTGATCTCAGGATGCACGAAGATGTTGACGACAGCGGCGATCCAGCGCTGCCAGTCATGACCCGCGAGCACGGCGATGCGCTTGACCTTGCTTTGGTGGTTCTTCACGAAGAGGATATGTTTTTCCAGCGCCTCGCTGTTTTCCCAGCCATGCAAGGCCGAGGCGTCAATAAGCAGGCGAATTTGCCCCTGCTGCTGGATGAGTTCGTCGATCTGCGGCGCGATCCCAGCAAAATCATCGACCTTCAACTTTGCGGGTGGTGTGATTTTGAGCGTGTCGGGAGAAACGCTCTCGATCTGGATCATGACGACCTCGCAATGGTAGCAGTGCAGTAAGCTAGACGTCTAGCCTTCTTACTCCCGGTCCTCAGCCTTGCGCTTGCGCGTCGCAACGCCTTTGGCGGCAGCCTCTTCCCGGTTTTGTTGCGGATGAACGCCAAGATCGTGCCATGACGTCTCCGTAAGGTCGACATCGTAGTATTTTGCCGCCTTCTCGATGTTCGCAAAAGCCAACGCACGATCGGCATCGGAGACGCCGGTCACTTGATCGAACCGTGCGACTGCGTTGCGCACGTGCTGTGCATCGGTTAGCGGCTCTTTCCGTTGCTTCGGAAAGGCATAGACGCTGTCCGGTAAGTCGCTCTGCGCCGTAAGCCGCCCATGTTTCTCGTGAGGTTTCCAAGTCGTTTGCATTGGGGAGTCCTTGCTTCATTTTTGGTTATTAAGTATCTCCCACCGCGTTCATGTCACGGGCTTGATAGCCATGTGACGAAGGATGAGGTCCCTAAACCATGCGCTTTACGACGCCATCTTGACGAATGATCCCGTGATAAGCGGCGCCGAGCAGATGGAGCGTAATGAGAAGGACAAGCAAGCCTGCCCCGAGTTCATGGGCTTCAGCGAATTGTTCCGCAATGGCTTTATCCTGTTTGCCGATTGGTGACGGGATCGTGAAAAGGCCGAACCATTTCACCGGAATACCCAACGCGTTGGTGGTGAGAAACCCGATGACCGGCTGAATTCAGAAGCATGGCGTAAAGAGCGTAATGGTTGAGCCGTGAGCCCACGCGGATGAGGGCGGGCTGATCGGAGAGCAGCGGCGGCGGGTTGCCGACGCGCACGAAGAGACGAAGGACAACCACGACAAACAGGAGAACGCCAAAGCTTTGATGAAGGTTCAGGAGTTCAAGCTTGAACGCTTTGTTCTGGGGTTCGAAATCCTTGATCCAGGCGCCGAGCGCGAACATGACCACCACGAGGATAACGGTGGTCCAATGAAAGAAACGGGCAGTTGGCCCATAGCGGAAGGTCATTGTGGCTCCAAAGCTAGGTTCGTATACGGACAGAATGGGAGGTTAACGCTGCCTCGCCGCTCCTGCTCCGACGGCGTCACGCACTTTCCCGTGAGCCGGTTTGAGAGGATGAATCCGCTTACGGGGCCGGCCCGCTAGGAAGAACATCGATTAGAACACCGCCGCCGTCCCCTTGGCGGTTAAGCGCTGCTTTTGCCGCGCCGCTCAGCGAAGCAAAGCCTGCCTTGACGTGCCATGCTACGAGAAATATCTTCAGTTAAGTATGCATATCCATTAGACAGTACATACGCGTTGTTCTACGCGCACAAACTGCGTTCATGTTACTCCAGATTATGTTTTAGAAACTTGGCAAACTCACCGCCTTCTTTCGACCCATTTACAGAAGGTCTTCTCGCTCGCCTTTATACAGGCCAACGCCTCCCCCTTGAAGTTCTCGAAAGCCAGGCCGGCCACTACATTGGGACAAGATCTCCGGACGGCATGCCCAACAGCCGCGAAAGCGACACCTACTGGCCAAACCGCGCCGCCGCTCAAACCGCGCTGCTCACCCGCAACTGGACGCAAAAACCAACCCCGTGACGAAACTCGGGGCGGCGCCGGGAAGGCCGCTGCCTGCTACGCCGATCACCGCAAGGTCTGGCAGATCGCCTTCAAGCCCGACTGGAGCCGCGACGGCAAGCCCGCGCCCTTCAAGCGCAACGACCGCATGCTCGACATCCTGCCAACCGGCGTCGTCATCTTCCCCGGCTCCGGCATCACCGGGATAGGGCGAAGAAGCTCGGCATTCCGGTGCTCGATCACCGGGGCGGCCCATGGCGCCGCTTTTCATGCTGTCAGCTTGACGGCAGCCAACCTGGGCTTCGATACCCCCGAAGCGAGACCGGCGCGACGCATGACTAGGGTAGAAACTCATGAGCCGCTAAGGGCCGCGATATTTTCAAGATTTCTCGAGCCTCAAAACATTTCCCATATCAACCCAAAGACGGCAGTTCGCTTTGAACGCAAGGCCGTCGATCGAATCCGCTTCCAGCATCACTGAATAACGCCCCGGCGCAAGCATCGTGGATGTGTTAAACCCAGCCGAAGGCGCGGCAAGGACGATCCTTCGATTTTCCTTTGCGACGGTCTCCGCCTCGTTATATCCGGCAATGGCAACGGGATGTCTTTGCCTCGGGGCCAAGGATACGGGTCCGCAAAGCAGCACCTTCTGCGTCGGGCTGGCACCTTCCGGCACGAACGTCCTGTACAACTTCACGCCGTCAATTCTTGAGTTTCCACCGTTGTACAAAAGGGCATTCAGCGTGTGGTGCCTTCCATGCTCATCCAGCCTGTATTCGTCGTACGGCGCCCCGTTTCCGATAAGAATTTTGAGCGGTGGCTCGCCTTGCGCTTCCGCAGGCCATAGCCTTTCGACTTGAGCCTTGCTCACCTGCAAGGCGCACCAGGCGTCGGCCGAATATTCGTGATCTTTGCTTGTGCGCATGAGGCTGGGATCTGCGCGCAAGAGTTCCATGTAATCAACCGCGTGATCCAGCCAATGCGTCTCCGGGATCTTCTGAAAAACGCTGTTCTGCCTTGGCCCCCCGAATGAACTGGGAGCCTTGCCCCACACCGTGAACTCTCCGTCGGCCGCGCTCTGACGCATCTTTTGCAGCGACTCCAGCAGCTTCTTGTGCTCTCCCTCGGGGATCTGACATTCGTTTCCATCAAAAATCGATTTCGAGGAGTCGGGCCAATAACCAAAGGCCGCGTAAAACGCGGCATGCTGAAACGATGCATCCCGCGCAACCTCAGCGCGCGGCGTCATCGCCGCTCCCTTCGCGGGCATCTCGCCATCAAACGCAAGCTGACTTCTTAACCATTGCATCAGCTTGCCGAAGACCGGGGTCTCGACCGTCGCGGTGAGATAAATGACCCCGAGGGCTGCCAGCAGCAACAACAAGATCCCGATACTATCGGCAGCGAGCGCCCTCACAGCCGCGCTTTCGCTCAGGTCTTTCAGAAATTGCGGAACCTCCGAGTAGTCCTTTACCGCCACGATCAGGTGGAACAGCGTGTAAAGCGCGCTGCCGAGCACCCAGAGTATTATGACGATCCGTCTCATGCGTCCGAAGCTGACGCGAGTTCGGCCGCGCACGTCTACATTCACTCCGCAGCTTCACCCGGTCAGGCAACGTATCCCCAGGCGCCGTCCTGCGTTCGGGCCGCGCCCTGCGCGAAGCTATGAGCCATGCTGCGCCGTATACGCCTGAAACGCGGAGGTCGGCGTAATCGTGAGCCGATACAACACCCACCAGAGGTAAAAGCCGGACTCGCCCTGAAGCGCGTCATGCGAGATCAGCCCGTGCGCTATCAGATTGCGCAGGTTCGGGCCAAGCCGTCCCACAAGCAGCGATTGCAGCTCAAACAGGTAACACGGCCCCAGAATTTCCTGCATGAGCGGTTGCTGGAGAGTTCGCTCCATTCCCCAGGCGTCTTCGACTCCGTCTTCTTTCATCGTCCGCGGCGATACCCCCCGCTGTTCAAGCACATGCCTTAAACCGGCTTCCGCCTGCGGCGCAAAAAGATGCAATGACGTTGCGAAATCCCAACGAAAACCCTCGGCGATCGCGCGGACAAAAAAGGGAAGGCGCCCTTCCGGAATAAAACCACTGTCCTTGATGAGCGCCTCGATGTCGCCTTCCGTCACCACATGCTCGGATAGAATCGTTCGCATGGCGGGCGCAATATAGGCATTTACCGCAAGATGGCGCCGAATACGGGCGTTCTGGTCCATCAAGCCTTCAATGGCCTTCTCCCGTTCCTTTTCATCGGCGGCCGCAATGGACGGCCTTCGGCCAATCTTGCGTCCCGCCTCATCAAAAATGTCCGAATCCACGAGGACGTGCAGACCCACCCCCTGTTCCTGGTCTTTCAGAACCTCGTCACGCAGCGCATCGGGCGCAATCAGCTGAAAAAACATGCCGAACCTGCAAAGCGCATCGACAAGGGAAAGCCCCCTGAATTCTCTTTCGGCTGCTTCCACCAGTTCCCCAATGTCGAATTCGTGGCTTACAGCCTTCATCTCCTCGAGTGTCTTCTTGCCGGCGATAGCGAGACGCCTGTGCAATTCCGGGATGCGCTCGCGAAGCGAAGGCCTGTTCTGAAAGGCCTGAATGGCTTCCTCCCAAAACATCCTTGCCGCCATGAAGGAACCTTCCGCCTCGCGGGATTCGGCTTCCTCGACATGGCATTCCGCCGACCTTACGCGGGCACCTTCTGCGTCTTCCGGCTGCCCGCCGCGTGCGAGCAATTGGGCTTCGACGTTCAAATGCTTTCGCGCCTTGCGAAAATCCTTGTTCTGGCGCGCGCGCTGGGCGACCCGTTCCGCGATGCTCGCCAGAACGGGAAAATCGCCAAAGCGAAACTCGGCCAGCAGTTCCAGCGCCCTCAAGGTGAAATAGGACGGATCCTGGCCGTCATAGAAAACAACCCGATCCTGCAGATGTTGAAGGATCGCTTGAGGCAAGGCGCCCTTGGGCTCGATTTGCCGCGCCAAACGCAAAGCCCGTTCATAGCGCTCCAACCCGTGAACCCAGTTCTCGGGATCTTCCAGCCTCTTGCCGGACGCAAGATAGCTTTCAACGGCGAGACGGGCTGCCTTCACGTCGCGTCGGCGCAGCCATATCACATCGGCAATTCGCGCAGTGAATTCCGGATCGTCGACCTGCCCCAGCAGGTTTTCCAGGTCGTCCAACTGGGCATCTGTAAGATCGCCGGGGATCATGCTTCTGCGGCCATCCTCTAGCACCAAAACCGGCCTGAAAGTCTCGACGGTCCGCGGCCGAAACATGAACCCGAAAACCTTGCTGAGCAGCGGCCAGTCATGTCCTTCGTCGCCTTCTGCGCAGCGGCGGAACTGTTCGCTGAATGCGAACGCCTCTTTCTTTCCACATTCGGCTATTGTCCGGGAGACCGCCTCCACGGGCGGCAGTGGCCTTGCAGCCTCAATCATTCGCGTATCCTGCTCAAATCTGAGCCTCTTAGTGACCTATTCAACAGCCTCCTCGTCGGTGCAGGCCAAGAAATGCACGACGAAGGCAGCGCCGCAAGGGCGGGAGTGTCCCGCCCTTGCTTTTGACTATCGCCTTATAAAGGAACTGCTTTTCGGCACGAGAGTTAAGCGACTGCCCTCGCACCGCTGAATTCACGGCGCGCTCGGCGATGTTCAAACCACGCTCGGCGACCTCGGTCCACCTCCCAACATAGTCGCTGGCGTTAAAGGCGAAGACGGCGCCGGCGGTCGCAGCGAACGCCAGCGCAATCGCCCAGTTGGAGCGAATTTGAAGATTTCGATTTTGAAGATTGGGCGTAATTCGTGAGCCGCCGCCCGGCCCTTCGGCCGCGCACGGTTTTCCATGGATTTCATAGAAGAGGTGTCCCCCGCTTCACTGAAATGCGTGGCGCACGCAATGGCCTCGCCCAAGGCCTTTACGCCCACCAACTCACGACATGTATATTAAATTTTGATTGTGCAAAAAACGTGACGCGCAGATCAAGCTGCGCCCTTATCCCTTATGTGTCCGGCATTTGAGGTCTTGCTGCCGACGCAGCCACTCTTGCCTTCGCTCGCGGACTTCGCTCCTATGCAGCATCAAGATGCCGCGATTCGCCACGAGCAAGCTTTCAAGCCCATGCCGCTATTGGATGACAACAAAGCCCTCAGAAAGGCCCTCGACCTTCGCGTCCTGATTGGCCAGCATAGAGACGAAGTCGAGAAGCTTCGTAATCAATATGCGCACGCGATCGAATTCATCCGTCAAAGCGAGTTGGACTTGAGCTGTGTGCCCTATGCGCTCGGCCTATCCAGTAGTCGCACTTACCGCTCCATAGCCCTTTATTACGATGTTCATGCTGGAAAAGACTTCGCGGCTTGGATGCTGGAAGGCCGCCTGCATGAAATTGAGGAGCCGAAAGCCGGTTGTTTAGTTCGTTACTTCTGTGAAGGGGATTAGAAGCATATCGGAATAGTGAATGCTGACGGCACAGCTACTTCGAAATGGGGGACGTTCCCTCTTTACAAACACGCGCTCGCCGAGGTTCCCGCAGAGTACGGTGAAGAAGTAAGATTTTTCGAAACGCCTTCACTCGATGAGGCGTTTGTTCTTTTTCGGAATTTTGCTGCGGATAACGGCCTGCTGGACGCAGATATCGGTGTGGCGCTTCACCATTGTTCAGACCTCTGGAAAGATGAAACGCTGACCTAAACCACGCTTAACTCACGGCCGTCACCCCGTTGACAGGCCGTAATCGACAATACGAACATGGAAGCAGCACTAATTTGCAAGCAGGTTATTCGATACGAGGGCTCTGTGCTTCCTCGGAGCTTCGACTACCACTCGTTGACCAAGAGGCTGTCGTAGCGGCATTCCCGGAGGATGGCCGATACGCTCATTCTCTTGGCGCTCAGCTAGAAACCTTATTAAAAAGCAACGAACACACGCGGTTCGACGTCGACGATTTGATCCCCGTCACATCGAGCGTCTCTTGCGGATTTCGTAGCGCTAATACCGTCCATGTCTTGCTATACATCACAGCAAAAGTAAGGACGCCCGACTGGCCTTGTCCACAGCCAACTGACCGTTACAATATTCAACAAAAAGCTCTGAACGCTCAGCTTCGCCGAAGCTTTCTCCCGTTGCCGACTTTATCGCCACTGTCAGCGTTATATGGGTATGGATCAATTCGGCGCGGCTACGTCTAAGCCCGCGCCCGGGTCGCACAACCAACCGTTATGGCATCCCCGCACTGCCACAGGATCGCCTTTTGCGGCCATGTCCGCCGTCTTAGCCAATGCATCTAAATATGCTCCAAAATACTGGTTGTTAGGACCGACGTTTTCTTTTCGTGTAACCAGGTAAAACCCTGTATCTCCCACTGCTTGCGCCGCATATTGTTTTAAATCTATATTTTCACTTCTTGAATCCACAATTCCGATCTTGGCATTATCAGCAGTATTTTTTGGATCCAGTTTCAAAGCAAACCGGTCACCAAGCACTTGGATCATCATATCCTGCATTGCCTTGAGCTGGGTCGCGCGGTCAACGCTTTCGGCCTGATGTGAAAAAGCTCCGTCCATGAAACGCCTCCTTAAAAAATGTGGTTAAATACGTAGAACAACTTAGCGTTAAATAATTGATTATTGGTGAATATATTTTTTAGTTTGAGTTAAAATATGGGAATATTATTCTTTTGTCATAGTACATGCAAACTTCAAGCCCTCAGCCTGGCGCGGACGCGGCGAGTTGACAGCGGCAGGCCGGCAACAGCTCCGCCACGTCGAGCGCCTGGTGGGACAGGCGCCGCCAATGCCGACACTGCAACGCATGCGTGTATCAATGTAGTAGCGCACTGATGCGCCATCCCCTTATCCATCCGCACCCACCCATCAGTGATTGATGCACATCTGCGGCAGGCCGGTCGTGGGATTATAGCGTAGCGCGCCGAGATGGGCGGTATCGCAGGTCTCGGAGCCGGTGCCCGCGACCTTGATCGGCCCCGCCACGTCCAGGGGTTCCTGCGGCGAGGTGCTGCCGATCCCGACGCTGCCGCTGGTTCCGTTCACGTACACGTAATCTTGAGTTCCCGGCGCGTTTTGCAGCCTGATATTTCCAATCGTGCCGCCGCTTGTATTGCCGGGGCGGAATATCATATCTCCGCCAGCATACGCGCCGCTCGTCGAACCGCCCGCAAACACAAAACTGTTCCCTGCGCCTGAAGAATAATTCTGTCCGCCAGTAAGTTTTATCGTATTCGAATTGTCGCTGGTTACTGTAAACGAAATGCTAGTATTGTTGTTATCCGGGAGGAACTTGATGCCATAGAGATAACTTGGGCCGCCGATAACTCCACCGCCGCCATTACCATCTGCGGTTAAGAATAAACGACCCGTGCCCCCGGTACCGAGTTCAAGGGTTGCACCGCCGCCACTACTTCCATTAAAAATTTGCCCGAGCGTTAAACCACCCGTTGAACTTCCATACACATGCAGCGGCGATGCTGGCACCGTCGTCCCAATCCCGACGTTGCCACTGCCGACGACCAGCGCCGCTGGATTGGTGACCGTGACGTTCGTTCCGTTTATTGGCGCGCCTGCGACGTACAGAGTCGCGGCATTGGTGTAGGTCGTGGCATGCGTGGCCGCCAGCGTCGGCTGCCCGATCACATCGACATAGTTGCTGGCGACGGTGCCAGAACTGGAAGTGTCCGTATACGTCTGCGCGTCCTGCCGGATGCCGATCCCGTTCGTCGTCCACGCCGCCGCGCTGATCGCGTTGGCCCCCGCTATATGCAGTTGCGCCGAGGCCGTCGCGGTGCCAAGCCCGAGGAACCCATAGCTATTGTTCCATACCAGATTGCTCGCCCCGCCGAAGGCTCCGCCGTTGTTGTACTGAATTTGCGTATTCGACCCGCCGGGGGTACTCGCGATGCCGGAGGTGCTCGCCCAAGTCCCGTCGCCGCGCAGGTAGGTGCCGCTGGAGGGCGTGCCGGTGCCGAGATAGCCGGTGCCGATAATGCTCCCCTGCCATAAACCGGCCAGCACCGCGCCGCTGCTGTTCACCTCGAACGCGTTATTGCCGACCGTTAACAAAGCCCCGGCGAAATCGTCCCGATCCCGACGTTGCCGGGATTACCACCTGTAATACTCATTGTTGGGCCGTTGCTATATCCCCCAGTGACAAAATAAATAAGGTCAGTGCCTCCGTGACTTACACTGTCGTCAGCGTTAATCAGTAGCCCAGCGGTCGGGTATAGCCCTGCAAGGTTTGCCCGATTAACTCCGGCATATGGAAGTTGTCCACTGCTGTTCATTGCGAAGCTTATATTGTTTCCGACATCATTAAACAATGCAATTGCTGAAGCCGCAGTGGTTCCGCTATTAGTATTTGTAACAAGGATCCCTGAATTATAATTGTTGTCGTTATATCCTACGGCTAGTTTAGCCCCCGGGTTCGTTATCCCATGCCCACAAAACCAGAACCGGTAATTCTCATCCGTTCCGCGCCGTTTGTGTATAACTGGAAAGGATAATTATTATCGGTTCCGACATACCCAGCACCGCCGCCGCCAACTGACGCGTTATTTCCGGACGAACCGACGCCGAATTTGAAACTATTAACATCACCCATCGCGCGAAATTCAGAAAAAGCCCCTGTTCCGGAATTGGCATTTTGCACTGTTACTCGCAAAGGCAAGTTCACATTGTTATAACTATGCAGCTGTTCTGTCGGCCCCGTCGTCCCGATCCCGACGTTGCCGCTGCCGACGACCAGCGTCGCTGGATTGGTTATCGTCACATTGGTGCCCGCGAGAGGCGGCCCGGCGATATACATCGTCGCCGCGTCGGTGTAGGTCGCCGCCCCGGCGCTCGCCGCCAGAGTCGGCCCCCCGATACGTTCACATAGTTCGCTGGCAACCGCCCCGGTGCTGCTAGTGTCGGTATAGGTCGCGGCGTCCTGACGGTGCGCGATGCCGTTCGTCGTCCATGCCGCCGCCGACAAGGTTCCGCCCGAATGGAATTGCGCCGACGCCGTCGCCGTACCGAGGCCGAGGAAACCCGCTGATTGTTCCAGATAAAGCTGTTCGCGTTCCCCAGCACGCCATTGTCGTTGAACAGCATCTGCTGGTTCGCCGCCGCCCGTGATCGCCGTAGAGCCAATCGTCAACCCGCCACTGGAGATCGTGCAACTGCCGCCGAGGGTGCAGGCCGTTCCGTTAATTGTGGTTGTGGGTGTTGTCGTGCAGTTGATAAAGACGCCGTCCGTGGTGCAGACGTCGCCCGAAGTCAGAGTGCCCGCATAGGTAAGGCTGCCCCATTGATAGGACGTCGCCTGAGCTTTCGGGCTGGCCGCCAGCAGGAAAAGCGCTATGGCAAACGCGGCAAGCCGCGTTCTTGTCCGCTGCCTCAGCCAGCCGCACACGCCGCGGCCTGATACACACGCTGGAAATTGGCTGGAAATCTCCGGCGGCCTGTCGGCGAAAGGGCTTGCGCAAAGCAGCTCTGAAAGATGCACGCCGAGCGGCATGATACGCTCAAAAACGGAAGTATGACTTTGTAATTATATAGTTAGTTTATTAAAAAGTGTTAAAGAACCCACAACGCCCCGCCAGCCGCCGCCACAACACAACCCCAGGTTGCTTTCCGGGTCCAGCGCCAAGCTGGCCGCAGCCCAAACGCTGGGGGCAATAGGGTTAAACCGCCTCAGCGCTGCTTTGCTTCGCTACCGTTTGCGAAATTGAATTGCTTGTACCTTGCCGCGATCGCGTCCTCGATGACGACCGATAGCGACCAGCCCATGTGATCCGGCAATCGCCTGCGCCGCCTCAAAAGCCGGTTCCGATAAGCCGAACGGCCTCATCTCGCCGCCATGCGCACGCTCGTACATCGACAGCAAAAGGTCGAGAAAGTAAGCCTGGGTTAGCTCTTGTCCGGCCCGTTTCTGCTCGGCTTCTTTCGCGTCCGCAAAACGATCGAGAAACCCCTGGCTAACCCGCGGATTGAACTGCTTCTGCCGGTCGGTTTTCCGTTTTTCTCGACCATCCAGCCGCCGGATCGGCCCGGTGTAGGCAGGCTTTGCCTCATCTATCTTAGGCGGTTGGGGAAGCTCATGCACCGGCTTCATCTCATCGCTGCTCATCGTTCGCGCTCTCCGCGTTCCTTGCCCTGCTCCTGCTCACTGCTTTTCTGCCGCTCGCTCATGCGCTCGCGCGCCTGACGCATTGCGGCGTCGATGCCTTCGAAGAAATGATTGGCCTGCTTTGCGACACCCTTTTCCGGCGCCTCGGTCACTGACAATCCCTGATTGCCGACGTCATGCGCGAGCGGGCTAAAGCGAAGCGCTATCGGCAACGCCTCGTAACCGGCCGCCTTAAGGTAGGCGCGCGCCTCGGCCTCCCGCGCATCGTCCAAACCTTCGTCAGCGCGATCGCCAGCCGCTCGTTCGCGATGCCAGCCGTTATCAGGCTATGGACGAGCATCACCGTAGGCGCGAGTTCGAGCGCGTTCGTGTCGGTCGTAAGCAGCAGCAAGTCCGACGCCTTGGCGAGGCTCACGGTTTCGCTGCCTGCTCGCCCCGGCGTGTCGATGACGAGAAGATCGCACAAGCGCCGCAACGGCGCGATCCCGCTGACCGCCCTCAGCAGCCTGACGTCGATTTTAGGCTGGAGCCCCGCCGCGCGCCTTAGCTCGCCCCACTGAACGCTCGATTGCTGCGCGACATCCATGTCGGCCAGGATCGCCAGCGTGCCGCGCCGCGCCGCTTCGACCGCCAAGCCTTGCGCCACCGTGCTCTTGCCGGTGCCGCCTTTTTGTCCGCCGACGGTAATGACCCAGCTCATCTGTTCTTTTCTTTCCCTGACGGCGCTTCGACTCGCATTGTCCTCACTGTCCTATCCTTTGCCCGAGCCGTCATCCACGATCAGGCCTCCGCCATACCCGACGCTTCAGTCTCAAAGGAACAATCGGCGCTTGCAGCAGCAAGGGCTGATCCGCGGCCAAGACTTCCCTTTTACGGTCGATAACGATGTCCCGCCGGGTTTCGCGGCTTTCCCGGTTGCCGAAGCTATGCCCGGTCGCCAGAAACAAGCCGAAGGCCGCGCCGAGTTCGACAAGGAACGCGAACGCGACGATCAGAACCTTTTGCGCCATATCCGGCGCTAATCCAGACAACACCGCGAGCATGCGTGCTTGCGGGTCCTTGTCGCCCCCTGCCCCGCGGCTTTTCAGGTTCAGGATTTCGGTTGTCAGTTCCGCAACACGCTTTGTCAGACGATCCGCTTCGACCGTCGCAGCCAGTTCGGTGCGCTTTCCAAAGTAGCCTTTGCAGTAGCTTTGCGCCTCGCCCCCCGAGGGCCAGATGCAGTATTGCGATCCGCGCCAGAATTTATCCTGCTGCAGACTGCTGATCTCAGCCTCGATCACGCTCTGCGCCCGCGTCCGCCCGATCTCCTGCAATCGCGCTTTAGACCGGTCGAGTTCGCCGGCGGCCGCGTCGAGGCGCAGGCTGAGCGACTCCCGCCCGCCAGTGACGTTGCCGCGATTGCTGGCGGCAAAGCCGAGGGCCGACGCAAACGAGAAGCCGAAAAACAAGACGAACAGCGTGGAAGCGACGATCACATAGGCGCGCTTATTCTGCGCCCAAGCCCAGGCGATGCAGATCGGCAGCACGGATTTGAAGATGTCGAAGGCAACGGAGACCGCGCCGAAAATGTCCGCCTCGCGCTCGGTCTGACCTTGCGTCAGCCAGAACAGGAAGTTCATCAATCCCGAAGCGCCCATCAGACACAGCGCCGCGCCTATCGACAGACCCGAAATCAGGTATGGCATGCCGTTCGCCTCAAGGTCGCATCCTCGACTCTTGCCGCATGACGCGGCGAACGGTACTCTAGCATTCACGCTATTGAAGCCGCAGCTGCTAGAGCCGCGCTAGCTGCTAGCACCTAAAATTTTTTCACCGGTTTCTGAGCAGTTCGGCGAAGAAGGGCGTCATTTGGGCAATTGCCCAAATGCCCATTTGCGCCAAGGAGGGTATCTCAGCGCAGCCGCCGACCATCTTCAATCATATCGGCCTCGTTAATCCGAAAGCCTTGGGCTCTGAGCGCCGCCATGATGACATAGCGAAGGGACACCATCTCTTCGGCCGCCTGCTTCTTCAACGCGATCCAGAGATAGTCCGGCAACTCGATTTTGGCGCTTTTCATCCGCAAACGCGGCGTGCTTTCCGCCCCAGCGATCAGCTTGCGGGCGGCAGGAACCGGTGCCGTCACCGGCGCGACAGCCTCAGCCGGCGGATCGCTTCTTGGCGAGACGAGCGTTGGAATGCCCTTTTCGGCCGCTTTCGCCTCAAGGCGCGCGTCGATCGGCTCAAGTTCGACGGATTGGAAGGCCGGGACATGGTTTTTGTGTTGTCATTGGAGACTCCCCTACCCTGCCGCCAGACGCGCAGCTTTCGCCTCGCGTTTCCTTCACGATGTTTTCCATCTCGGAGGCAAGCGCCGCAATCTCCGGCCCCTGCCCCGCCGTATCGCTGGGGTCGGGTGGAGATCCGGTCAGAGAACATCTCCTTGTAAGCGACTCGTTCGACCATAACCGTCCGGAAAATCGGCAGCTCCGTGCCGCGCCAGTTCCTCATAGGCGAAGTCGGTGACGCGCGTGCGCAACGGCGACATCTTGGTCAGAAGCAAGCCGGTAAGGAATCGGAGCCCCCTTTTCTTCCGCCACATCCTTGATGTCGGAGACGACAACGAGCGCCTCGCGCAAATCCGGTTCCGACGCTTGCGCCGGGATCACCACCAGATCGGAGCGGGCAATGGCTTTCAACACCGTCGCCTCGCGGGTGCCAGCCAAATCGATGAGAATGTGATCACGTTTTGCCTGAAGCGGCCGCCTCGCGGAATTCCTGCGTGAAGCGGTCGCGTTCGATCGCCTTGACCGTGAGCCCGGCCACTTTCGTCTTTCGGCCCCAGCGTTCGAGCGTGCGGTTCTGATCGAGATCGAGATGAGCACCTCCTCGCCGCGCTGCGCGAGCCGCGCTCCGACCGCAGCGCAGACCGTCGACTTTCCGACGCCGCCCTTGGAGGACGCAAAAGAAATAATCATAGGGCAACCTTTTGAACTCTTGCGCTCTTGAACTCTAGAGCAAATGGACAAATGGGATATTGCGCGAATGCGCAACAGAACGACACATCGCTTGCACTCTAGTACAGTTATAAATCCCGTTTCAAGTACATATATATAGATAAAATAGCGCAAGTGCCCAAATGCACCTTTGGGTAAGTGCGCTGTTGGTCAGGAGGCCGACAGGGCAATCGCTCATTACTTAATGGGCTGAAGTACAAGTGCTCTCACGCCCAAAAGGCCGTCAGGGCAGATATGCTTTTGAGCAAATACCCGTTTGCCCCACTGCCTACTGGGGCGGTTTGCCTTTGGTGAAGCTACGCACCCAGCCGAAAAAGCGCGAATCCTCATTATGGGCCGCTTCCTTGTCCGCCGCCCAGTCGCAATAAGTCCGCTCAAGCGCGTATTTGTCCCATCCCGGCGCTATTTCATGAACCCGCTCAAGCGCCGAAGAGGATATGAAAATCCCGCGCTTTTTTGGCTCCTCCTCGGCCGCCGTTACGGGCGGGAACGGGGCAGGGGGCTTCGCCATTTCCGGCGGCTTGCCCTCCCGGCGCTGGAAAACCACCTGGCCCGCATCCAGCGACACAGTGTAGTCGGGCAGGGGATTGTTCGCGGCCAGGTCGCGCAGATGCGCCGCGAAATGCTTCTGGGCCTGCGCGGAGCCGCATTTCTTCTGGAGCAATGGAATGCCGATTTTCCAGGATTGCTGCTTGCCGCAATGCTTCCGCGCAATCTCATAAAGCCGCCGGTCGATCGGGCGCCTGAGGCGGAAATACTCCCGGCTGATGGGCAGCACCTCGGCCGCATCGATGGCCCGGAACAGCCAATCCGAGAGTTTGATGTCGAGATGCTTGAGCCGCTCGGCAAAACCGCTCGCCTTGCGATTGTAATCGTACCATTCGATGATGCCGAAATTCTGCGTCGAGATTTCGTCGCCGGTCGCCACATTCGTCTTGATGCGCGTGCCCGCCAGCCGGTCCAGCGCGTCCTCGAGCCGCTCGTAACTGACGCCGCCCGTGTTCCGGTTGGTCGAAACGAAAAGGTCGTGCGTCGTGATGCGCACCACGGGGCCAATCGGATCGCCGTTGTTCTTCCGGTGCATCAGCTTGCTGATGCAATAGATGAGCACATCCTTGTCGTAGATGGTCGCGAGGCCTTTGCTCGACGGGTGGATCTCGACGATCGTGCCGTCGTGCTCGTAGCGCAAAATTCGCGTATCGGCCTTGGGCGACAGCGAGAAGATCGGGTGGCACATCGAGGCCATGTCCGACCGCGGCGTCACGTCGAGCACTTCAAGCACGAAGAAGTCGCGAACGGGATGACGCTCAGGCAGAAGAGGGGAGGACATAAGCCGAGGCTAGACAGTCTCTGAATCGGCTTCAATGATTCGTTCTATCGCCGACCGATTCGTACATTTGGCGACCCGCTGGGCAAACCAGGCTGAGCGAGACCGGCTTCGTACCTTTACCGACCACTTCGTACATTTGACGACCGCCGCTTAAGCCGCCGAAACTTCGTACATTCGCCGACCGTTTCGTTCTTTCGCCGACTTTCCACCGCACGCCATCTGACTTCGTACATTTGGCGACCTGTCTTCGTACGTTTGCCGACCGCACTTCGTACCTTTACCGCCCGAAATTCGTACATTCGCCGCCCAGGGCTCCAAATAAAGTATGCTATCTCAAACCGTTAGAGCTGATATCCACAACCCTAACTATCTAACTATATTTTTAACATTATAACATCATGGGGATTTTTTGAATTTTGAGGTGAGATGGATTTGACGTGCCAGGCAACTCAAGAGACAAACAAGCTCAACCAGATTTGCAGCCTTCCAGCTTGTCTCAAACCATAGTTGTGGATATCGATGTTTCTCAAGAAAGTGACGGTATTTGTGACGGTATCCAGAGGAGTGTTGGCTGAACAAGTTTCGAGAAGTCAATAAGTTAGGCCTGCCGTATGAAGCCCCTAGGGGGCGCCAACTCGAATAACACGTGGCCAATAGTCGTGCAATTTCGACGGCGGAAGCCTCTCGGCTCAGGCCCGCTGTCACCGGCGCCGTGGCGTGCGAGCGGCATTGACGTTCAGATTCAAAAGGACCACTAGCAACATTCTGATTCGAGTGGAGCTTTTGAATGAGCGCGATCTTGCGGCGAACGGGTCTCAAATGTCAAATTCGCTCCACCGGCCTTTTCGGACCTCATTCAAGCAGGGATTATGACAATGCGTCTCACGCAATTAGTCTACACGTCACAGCCTTTCGGCTTCGATGACTTGGAGCTCAGGAACATTCTGCTCGTCTCGCGACACAATAATGAGCGCGACAATATCACCGGCTCCCTGATCTGCCGCGAGGATATTTATTTGCAATTGCTGGAGGGGCCGCGTGCTGCGGTGTCGTCCGCTTATACGCGCATTGCGCGCGACAACCGGCATGGAGAGGTGATGCTGCTTTGGGCGGCAGATGTGCAGGAAAGGCTTTTCCCTCGATGGTTCATGCGGCACGATCCGGTTCGATCCTGGATGTGGACGCGGCAAGAGGTTCGAGCCGGAGCGGTGAGCAAAGCCCCGATGGAAGATATTCGAAGCATCTTCGTCCGGCTGGCCGCCTCCCCGAATGAGACTGAGTAGTCGCGTAGCAACCGTTCCGATAATTGTTGCGGCTTTGGAGGGCGATTGAGGCTGAGCCTCGCGGCGGGCGGACGCCACACGGCCCGCTCTGTTGACGGGGCCACCCTAAAAGCCCTATCTATGCGCCTGAGATCGAGCTGAAACGAGCCTGGAAAGTACGCCTTCATGTCCAAGAGAACATACCAGCCCAGCAATCTGCGCAAGAAGCGCAAGCATGGTTTTCGCGCGCGCATGGCCACAAAGGCCGGCAGGCTCGTGCTTTCGCGCCGCCGCGCGCGGGGACGCCAAAAGCTTTCGGCCTAGCATCTCGTGTCCCGTCTCCGGATCGCCGCGCAAATTGCAGCGGGCGCGCACGGCAGTTCGGAGACCGCAAAAGGTGTAGGCCATTGCAAGACGCCACGCGAAAGGCGGCCTTCGAGCAATCCATGGAGACGCTAAAGACGCGCTCGGAGTTTCAGCGCGTCCGGCATGGCCGCAAGTGGGTGACGCCCGCCTTCATCCTCCAGGGCTTTGCGCGCGCTCCAACCGACGGTGCGGCCCCGAGGTTCGGATTTACCGTTTCAAGCAAGTCTGTCGCGCAAGAGGGCGCCGCCGGCAAAAGAAGAGGCAAAGCCGTTGACCGCAATCGTGCGCGCCGAAGGCTGAAGGAAGCGGTGCGGCTTACCTTCATTCCGAACGCAAATCCCGGATTCGATTACGTGATCATTGGCCGCGCCTCGGCCTTGACTAGAAATTTCGTGGACCTACTTGCGGACGTGCGGCTTGCATTCCATAAAGTGAGCCAACCGGCGCGCTCCGATAAGGATCGTAACCCTGTCCTGTGATCGCTGCGCCGGAATTGCCGGTTCGACTTCCATCGCGGACGGGAACCGGCTAAAGCTGTTTGTCTGTCGGATTGGCTGACCTCCTTCGCGGCGCGGACACACGCGCTTCGAGGTTCTCCCTTGAGCGGGTTATGGAAAACAACAGAAACTTTATTGTCGCTATTGCGCTTTCGCTTGCTGTGCTGATCGGCTGGCAGTTCCTCTACATGGGTCCGGCCCAAAAGGCCCGGCAGCAGGCCATGGAGGCGGCGCGCAACTCCCAATCGCAGCAGCCGCAGCCAGCTGGAAGCGAAGCGCAGGCCCCCGCCGCCTCGGAGGCGCCTGCGCCTGCGCCGGCGGGCGCGATTTCTACACGCGCGCCGAAGTTTGCTACTCGCGAACAAGCCATTGCGGACACGGCGAAGCAGCGCGTGAAAATCGAAAGCCCCGCGCTCATCGGCTCCATCAATCTGAACGGCGGCCTTATCGATGACGTCGCCTTCCGCAAATACACGGAGACCGTCGATCCGGATAGCCCGAAGGTCGTTTTGTTTTCTCCGTTGGGAAGTCCGGCGCCTTATTTCTCGGTAACCGGGTGGCTCGACAAAGAGGGAAATCGCGTGCCAGGCGATACCGCGCTCTGGCAGCAGGAGGGGACAGGCGCTCTCACCGCAAACCATCCCGTCGTTCTGCGCTACGACGACGGCAACGGGCTTGTCTTCCGGCGCGCCTTCTCTGTCGACGACCGCTACATGATAACGGTCGCAGACGAGGTCGAGAACAAGTCGAACGCTCCTGTTACGCTCACCCCCTGGAGCCGGGTCGCCCGGCTCACCGAGCCGAAGACCTCCGGCTATCAGATTCTTGAGGAAGGCCTCATCGGCTTTGGAGGCAAGGTGGAGCGCCTCGCTTACGACAAAGCCCTCAAAAGCGGCAGCATCACGATCCCGCCCCAAACCGAGGGCGCGGGCGCCGACAAGGCAAAAACAGATATAGGCGGCTGGGCGGGCTTCAACGATCAGTATTGGGCCGCTGTCGTCATCCCCAATAGTGAGGTTCCGCATAACATCCGCCTGTCCGGAAACCCGGATAAGCAATTCTCTGCCGACATATCGGCCGCCAATCAGATTACACTCAACCCCGGCGAAACGAGCAAAGCGCAAACGCGCATATTCGCAGGCGCAAAAGAGTACTCGATTCTCAAAGACTATGAGATCTCACTCGGCATAAGTCATTTCGACTACCTCATCGACTGGGGCTGGTTTGGCTTTCTCGTGGAGCCAATGCTGCAGCTTATGAATGTCCTTTACAAGCTCGTCGGCAATCTTGGCGTAGCCATCCTGTTGACGACTGTCATCGTCAAGCTTCTTTTCTTCCCGCTTGCCAACAAGTCCTTCGAGTCCATGAGCAAGATGAAGAAGCTGCAGCCTGAGTTGAAGAAAATTCAGGAGCGCTTCAAGGACGACAAGCAGCGCCAGCAGCAGGCGATGATGGCGTTGTACAAGAAGGAGAAGGTGAACCCCATGGCGGGGTGCTTGCCCATCCTGATCCAAATCCCGGTCTTCTTCTCGCTTTACAAGGTGCTGCTTATCAATATCGAGATGCGGCATGCGCCGTTCTTCGGCTATATCAAGGACCTCTCGGCGCCGGACCCGACCACGGTCTTCAATCTTTTCGGACTTATCCCTTGGACTCCGCCGCATTTCCTGATGCTGGGCGCCCTGCCGCTCGTTATGGGCGTTTCGATGTGGGTTCAGATGCGGCTCAATCCGACACCGCCGGACCCGATGCAGCAGCAGATCTTCGCCTGGATGCCTGTCATTTTCACCTTCATGCTGGCGAGCTTCCCGGCGGGACTGGTGATTTACTGGACGTGGAACAACATCCTCTCCTTCGGGCAGCAGGCTCTCATCATGAAGCGCCAGGGCGTCGACATCGACATCCTGCACAATGTCGGGATCAAGAAGGTAGGCGGCGGCGTGAAGAACGCCAGTTTGAAACTGAGAGGCAACGGCAAGCCGGCGCAGAGTGCGGATCGCAACGGCGTTCTTGCTGGCAAGCCGCTCCAGTCCGCCCGTAACGGCGCTGCCGATACCGGCAAACAACCAGAGATCGTCGCGGGCGCCGACGCCGTCGAGACCGCTAAACCGGCACAGATAATTGGCTACGACGGCGCCGATGTCGCCAAGCAGGCGGAGATAGCCAGCGGCGTCGAGACCGTCAAACAGGCAGAGGCGCCCGCGCGCGCCAGCGTCGTCGATGCCGCCATACAGACGGAGACGGCGGCGGCGCACGCCAGCGATACTGCTAATAAACAGGCGCATATAGCCAATCGCGGCAGCGTCAATACAGACCCCAAGCGAAACAAAAAGAGCGGCTCCAAGAGAAAAGGCAACGGGCGAGGCCGCACTCGCTAAGCGAACTCCGCGAAGCCGCCCAGCTGATGACGGGACGCGCTAGCTTCGCGTTTCGTCATCCCGGCCAAGCGAAGCGCGAGCCGGGATCGTAAAACGAGTACCCGTTTCAATATGTTACGATCCCGGATAGGGCTTACGCCCATCCGGGATAACGATGGCGGCGATCCGTTGACGTGTCCGAAACACTTTGCTTAGGTGAGCACGATGCTTGCTGCAGATGACCAGGAAGCGCGTGAGCTTCAAGAGCGCGCGCTCGCTCTATTCAAGGCGCCCGCAGACTTCGTGCTGGGGGTGACGGACGTCGCTTCCCTTCCGCAAGCCGGCCGCGTGGAAATCGCTTTCGCCGGCCGCTCGAATGTGGGCAAGTCGAGCCTCTTGAATGCCCTGCTCTCCCGCAAAAACCTGGCCCGCGTCTCGAACACGCCCGGACGCACGCGCGAGTTGAATTACTTCTCGGTTGGCGACGCGCTCTACGTTGTCGACATGCCGGGGTATGGCTACGCGAAAGCGCCAAAATCCCTGGTCAAGGGCTGGACGCAACTCATTCATGATTATTTGCGAGGCCGGCCGCAGCTGAAGCGGGTGATGCTTCTCATCGACAGCCGGCACGGCATCAAGAGTTCGGACCGCGAGATCATGACCATGCTCGACAAGGCGGCCGTGTCCTATCAGGCCGTTCTGACAAAAGCCGACAAGCCGAAGGCCGGCAACATCGCGGCCGTGATCCGCGAAACGGAGGAAGCCCTGCGCAAGCATCCCGCCGCACATCCAAAGGTGCTGGCGACGTCCGCTGTCGATGGCCAGGGCATCGAGGACCTTCGCATGGCCATCGCGGAACTCTGCTAGAGCGTCTCCGATTTTGATGAAATCAAAAGCGTGCTCAACCTACTCTTGCGTGCAAGCGGCGCGAAGGGAAACCGTTTCGTCTTGAAGTCGCCTTTTAGCGCGGTTAAGAGTTCGCCTTCGGCGAAGTCGGAGAAAGCCGTGTCAAGAAAACTCACTCTGTGCCTCACCGCAGCGATTGCGACGCTTTATCTAAGCACGGCGACGGCCAAGGCTCAGTTCGCCGCGGCCGCCACAAGCCAGCCGCCGTTGCAAACGCAGTCCAACCCATCGCCTGACGATCCGCGGCTCATCCTCATGATCCGGAATGCGGTTATCGCTCTCAATCAAGCAAATCAGACCGGAAACTATTCGGTCTTGCGCGACCTCGGAACCCCGAATTTCCAGATGTCGAACAGCCCCGCGCGGCTTAGCGAGGTCTTTACAACGCTTCGCGCCCGGAAGGTCGACATTTCACCGATCATGTTTTTCAGCCCGAAGTTTCAGTCACACCCTGCGATGCAGGACGGCCAGGTCTTGCGCCTGACGGGCTTCTTTCCGACGACGCCCGAGCAGGTGAATTTCGATCTCGCATTCCAGCTCTTCGGGGACCAATGGATGCTGGCCGCGATCGCGGTGAACGTCGCCCCGCCCGGCGAGAACGCTCAGGCTTCGGCCGCGCCGGCGGTACAGTATGCGGCTGAACCCGCCGAATCGAAGTCCATTCGGATCGACCTGAGCCAGCCGAAGGCGCCAGTTCAGCCGCCTCCGCCGAAAAAAGCCGCCAGCAAGAAGCCCAAGCCGCCAGCCCAGCAAACCGCGGCGGCTCAGCAGCCCGCGCCTTCCGCCGCGCCCGCGCCCGAGCAGGCGCCCCCGCAGGACGAAGCGCCGGCTGAAAAGCCTGCACGGGCCGCCGCCGGCAGCCAGGTCTGGAATCCTTTTGGGCGTTAACGTGAAGGGCTGGCTGCATTTCGCCGCCGCTTTCGCGGCTCTCATCGCCGCCTTCGGCGGGCAAGCTCGCGCGGAAGAAGCGGCGGCGCCCGAACAACGGGAAGCCAAGAAGGCCTTTGCAGCGATTAAAGCCCCCGCCGGGCAGCCTTCGCAAGCCATCGGCCGGTATGAACGCGGCTGTGTCGCCGGCGCGCAGAAGCTCCCTCCATCGGGCGCGGGGTGGCAGGCTATGCGCCTCTCGCGCAATCGCGTCTGGGGCCACCCCATCCTGATCGCCTATATTCAGAAGCTCGCAGCCGATGTGAAGCGGCAGGATGGCCTGCCCGGCATCCTCGTGGGCGACATGTCCCAGCCCATCGGCGGGCCTCTCCTGGGCGGCCACGCAAGCCATCAGATCGGGCTCGATGCCGATATCTGGTATACGCCGATGCCGGATCGCACGCTGTCTGGCGACGACCGGGAGCGTCTTGCCGCCGCCAACGTGGTGGATCAGGCCGCCTTGACCGCGGACCCGAAAACATGGACAGGGGCGCAGGCAAAGCTTCTGCGCCGCGCCGCCTCCTACCCCGAGGTGGCGCGCATCTTCGTGCATCCCGCGGTGAAAAAAGCACTTTGCGAGACCGCTGGCGGCGACAGAGCCTGGCTTCAAAAAATCCGGCCCTGGTACAGACACGACGATCACTTTCACGTCCGCCTCAATTGCCCTCCAGGGAGCACAGCCTGCATTCCGCAGGCTCCCTCGCCCGCGAACGACGGTTGCGGCGCAGAGTTGGACGAATGGTTCAAGAAGCTGGGAACGGTTCCCAAAAAGCCCACGAAGCCGCTCCCGCCGCCAAAACCGATGCTTGTCTCTGACCTTCCCAAGGAATGTCAGGCGCTCCTGGCGTCCGCTGAGAACGACGCGAAGGACAAGGCTGCGTCTTCGTCTCCTTGAGGGCGCCGCCGATGATTTTCCTATGACGCAGGCTTGCTCGCTTCTTTCAGCGCCATGTGAGGGAACGATGGGCCGCGCTGCGCTCTTGACAGGAAAGGCTTGCCGCAACGGGAGTTCGAGCCCGCGGCGCTGTCAGGAGCGAGACGCGAAATGGCTGAAGACATCGGCAAAATATCGAGCCAGGACCTCGACCATGGGCAGGCCGGGCCGCAGGGTTGTCAAACGGGCGCCAAGAGCGCCACGGTGACCGTCACGAGCGAGGAAGCCTCGCCCGCGCCGAAAACGGAAGAAGGGCGCGAACTCACAAAATCCGAGAGCTTCGATCCCTATTCGGGTCCTGTGGGCGGCTGGGGCTCGTTGCGGTCGGTGGCTGCTCATCTTTACCGCGAGGACGTTCCGCTGGCGCGGGATGCCGTGCTGTGGAAGCAGAACAAGGCGGACGGCTTCATGTGCGTGTCTTGCGCCTGGGCGAAGCCGCGCGACCCCTACCCCTTCGAGTTTTGCGAAAATGGCGCGAAGGCGACCGCATGGGAGATCACCTCCGAGCGCATAGGCCGCGAGTTCTTCGCCGAGCACACCTGCACGGAGCTCGAATCCTGGAGCGATTTCGACCTGGAGAAGGAAGGCCGCCTGACCGAGCCGCTCCGCTGGGACGAGAAAACCGATAAATACGTTCCGGCGCCATGGGCCGAGGCCTTCCGCGACATCGGCGAGCGGCTGAAGACGTGCGACCCGAAAAAGACGATCTTCTACACCTCCGGGCGCGCCTCGCTCGAAACCTCCTACATGTTCCAGCTTTTCGCGCGCCTCTATGGCCACAACAACCTGCCCGACAGTTCGAACATGTGCCACGAAAGCACGTCGGTGGGCCTGCCCAAGAGCATCGGCGCGCCCGTGGGGACCGGAACGCTCGAAGATTTCAAGCACTGCGACCTCATTGTCCACATCGGCCAGAATCCCGGCACGAACAGCCCGCGCATCCTCCACGAGTTCCAGCATGCAAGGCAGCGCGGGGCGCAGTTCATTGTCTTCAATCCGATGCGCGAGCGCGGCCTGGAGCGGTTCACCAATCCGCAAAATCCGATCGAGATGATGACGCTGTCCGAAACGAAGATCGCCACACAATACTGCCTGATGAAATCAGGCGGCGACATTCCGGCGCTGACGGGGATGTGCAAGGCTGTGATCGCGCTCGACGACCAAGCGAAGGCGGCCGGCGCCGAACGCGTCCTCGATGTGGACTTCATCGACCAGCACTGCCACGGTTTCGAGGATTTCGCCGCCTACTGCCGGAACGCAATCTGGGACGAGATCGAGCTGGGCTCCGGCCTCAGCCGCCAGGAGATCGAGAAGGCGGCAGCCACCTACGCGCAAAGCAAGGCATGCCTTGGCATTTACGGCATGGGCGTCACGCAGCAGCTAAACGGAACGCAGAACGTTCAGATGATCGCGAACCTGATGCTCCTGCGCGGAAATATCGGAAAGCCCGGCGGAAACATCATGCCTGTGCGCGGCCATTCCAACGTGCAGGGCCAGCGCACCGCCGGCATCACGGAAAAGCCGGAGCTTGCGCCGCTGGATCAGCTTGAGCGTCAATACGGGTTCAAGGCGCCGCGCGAGAAGGGCATGAACATCGTCGAGGCGGCGCTCGCGCTGGGGAGGGGAGAGCTGGAAGCGTTCGTCTGCCTTGGCGGCAACCTCGTCCGGGCGCTGCCGGATGGGCCGCAACTGGAAAAAACCTGGCGCGATCTTCCGCTGACCGTCCAGATCGCCACGAAGCTCAACCGCAGCCACGTCATTCACGGCAAGGCCGCCTACCTCCTCCCCTGTCTCGGACGCATCGAAATCGACAGGCAGGCGAGCGGCGAGCAGGCCGTGTCGATGGAAGATTCGACCGCCTTCTTCCATGGCTCGCGCGGACAGGTGGAGCCCGCGAGCCGCCATCTCCTGTCCGAACCCGCCATTGTCGCGGAGCTTGCGAAAGCCACGCTGCCGCCAAATCCGAAAACGCCCTGGGACGAATGGGTGGGCGATTACGGCAAGATCCGCGGCGCCATGGAAGAGACCTGGCCTGAGATGTTCAAGGACTTCAACAAGCGGCTGTTCACGCCAGGCGGCTTCGAGAAGCCCGTCCCGGCGCGGCGCCGGCAGTGGAAGACGCCCACAGGGCGCGCCAACTTCATCGTTCCCAAAGAGCCGGAGGGCGATCCCTGGGCCGCCGCGATGCAAAAGAATAAGGACATGCTCCGGCTCGCCACGGTGCGCAGCAACGACCAGTTCAACACCACGGTCTACGGGTTCTATGACAGGCTGCGCGGCGTGGATGGCACGCGCATGGTCGTCTTCATGAACGAGGAGGACATCGCGCGGCTCGGCTTCCGCAACGGACATATCGTCGATCTGGAGGCCATCTCCCAGGACGATGTGAGGCGCGTGGTCCAGGGCTTTCGCATCGTCGCGCATCCTATCGCGGAAGGGTGCGTGGCGGCCTACTTCCCCGAAGCGTCGCCGCTCGTGCCCCTCTCGCATCACGAGCCGGAAAGCTTCACGCCGGGCTACAAGACCATCCCGGTTTGCGTGAAAAGGAGCGAGGCCACGGCAACGGCCTGATCGTCGCTAAAAAGACTTTCCCAGTTTGACCCAAAGGGCCGAACCCGTCATCCTGTCCCTCTCCCTCAGGGAGAGGCGACTCCGTTGCAACGTCCGCGACCAACTCTCTCTCCCGTCCGCTTGCGGATGCGGACGCTCTATGTTGGCAAGCTCGCTAAGGCGAGCTTGCCCGGGAGAGCGCGGGGGTGAGGGGATGTGCTGTTGGTTATGGCCGCCCCGCGATGACGTCGCTGATGCGCCACTGGCTCTTGCCCGAAGCAGCGACCTCGTCGATCTTCCAGGATCCGTCCTCGCGCACGAGCGTATAGCGAAGGACGGTGCGCTCCTTGTCGTCATGCGATCTGAAATCGGCGGTGACAGCCGCTTCGCCGGCGCTCTCGCTTTCGGTCTTGATCTTCAGATCGCGAACGTCCGGATCCTGACTGTCGGAGACGGCATCGAAATCGAGATTAGGGATATCGCCTTCTTGCGTGTTCTTGTCCATGTCCGCCAGGGCGGCCCGCAACCGCTTCGACAGGTAGCGCTGCCTTAAGGCGTCATCGACGAAGATCGCGAGAGGCTGCTGGAAATGGCCGGCCGCGCTGGCGGTCCCGTAAACCTCCGTCACCAGCGCCGCCGGTTTGCCGTCTCCCGCGAAGGCGGCGCCGAGGGTCGCCATGAAAAGCGATGTGATGAGCAAGGCGCGCCGAACCATAGCGTCTCTCCGGGGGGCTTGAGTTGAGCACAATCGCGCAGGCTGCTCATCCGGCGCACGCAAAATGGGCAATTTTCTGTTTCCGATGTGGCCAAGCCACAGCCTGTGCCTCAACAGTCGCTAGGCGTAAGCGCAACAATTCAATTGCTGTATCTTAATGTATATAGGATTCGAGCGCCGGGCGAGCCTTGTTGGGACGCCGGGGCGATTTTGAATATCGGAAGGGGCAAGAAGATGGGAGTTTCTCGCATGCGCCGCGTTTGGGCTGGCGCAGCCTTGATCGGGGTTGCAGTGCTTTTCCCGTGCGGCGGCTACGCTGCCGATTTGAACCCCGACAGCGTGAGCATGAAAGATGCGCCCGATGACTCTCACGCAAGCATGCACGGCGGCGGAAATAACCACGCCACGATCCCGGCGGGCGTCTCCGGGGTCGCGATGGTCGGCCAGGGCGAGACCATGGTGATGTACATGCCGATGGTCATGAATATGGAAGGCAACTACATCGGGACGACCAAGGTTTCCGCGCCGACCATTCTCTCGCTGCCGAACGGTTCGGGAGGCGGGCCCGCTTATCTGCGCATGGTTCCACAAAGCATGGACGCCGATATGCAAATGTTCGGCGCGACATACGGCGTGACCGACGCCATCAACATCATGGTCATGGGAAGTTACATCGAAAAAGACATGACCATGAGCACCTACTACAAGATGCCGATGCCGCCCATGCCAGGCGTTCCGCCGCTCGTCGGCACGCAGAACTATACCACCGATGGCTTTGGCGACGTTTCGGTCATGGGGCTTTTCCGCCTTTACGACGACGGGATCAACCACGTCCATTTCAATCTGGGGCTCGGCTTGCCGACGGGCAACACCGCCGAGCAGATGACGATGCTGACCCCCATGTCGCTGACGCCAACTTATATGGTGATGCGGGCCACCTACGGCATGCAGATCGGAACCGGCACGTATAATCTTTTGCCCGGCGTCAGCTACACGGGAAATATGGGTCTCTGGTCGTGGGGCGCCGTTTATCGCGGGTTCTTCCCAATGGATAGCCACAACGGCTATCAATGGGGCGACGTCAATCAGCTCACAGGCTGGGCGGGCTATACGTTCTATCCCGGCATTACAGCCACAACTCGCATCGCCGGGACCGTCCAGGGCAGAATCGACGGCAAGGACCCGCAAATTTTCGGCGCGATGCAGGGCGCAAATCCCGCCAATTATGGCGGCGAGCGCATCGACCTGTTCGGCGGCATCGAGATCGCGGGCCACGAGTTCGGCCTCGGCCATACGAAATTTGCCATCGAGGCTGGCTTGCCGCTTTATCAGAACCTGAACGGACCGCAAATCGGTGAAAGCTGGCAGCTTAACGCTGTTTTCGCCGTCCGGTTCTAGCAGGATGCTGAAAAGACTGTCGCCCATATTTTCAGACTTGTTCGGCATCCAGCCAAAGGGCCGTGCTCGCGAGAATGACAAAGGGTGCAACGTGAAACAGTGGATGCTGCCGATCATCGGCATTCTGGCGATTTTGGGAGGCGGCGCTGTCCTGACCGGCTCTCGCGCACAACCGGCAAGCGAAATGCCGGCGGGAGGCGGAGACATGAGTCATCATGCCGGCCATCATGGGGATGCGCCGTCCGATGGGGCGTTCCACCGGCGCTTCGACGACGCGGAGAAGTGGGCCAAGACGTTCGACGATCCGGAACGGGACGCGTGGCAGAAGCCTGAAGACATCGTCAGCGCGCTGCGTCTCGACCCCACGTCGAGCGTCGCCGATGTCGGCGCCGGCACCGGCTATTTCGCCATGCGGATCGCCAAGCGCATTCCCGGCGGCAAGGTCTTCGCGGCCGATGTCGAGCCGGACATGGTGCGCTATCTCGGGGAGCGCGCCAAACGCGAGAACACGCCGAATGTCGCGCCGGTCCAGGCGGCGCCGGATGCCGCGAACCTGCCCGAGCCGGTCGACCTGATCCTCATCGTGGACACCTATCACCATATCGGGAACCGGACGGCGTATTTCGCCAAGCTGAAATCGTCTTTGCGTCCGGGCGGGCGGCTTGCAATCGTCGATTTCAGGGCCGATTCGCCGATCGGGCCGCCCGTTCAGCATCGCATTCCGCCGGAGAAGGTCGCGGAGGAACTGGGCGCGGCGGGCTATTCGCTCGCGGAGACGCACGATATCCTGCCGCGGCAGTATTTTCTTATCTTTCGCGCGAACGGCTCGTGAGCCCGGATGCTCCGGACCGGAGCACCCGAATCGCTTCCGCCATGCGATCATTCACGGCTTTTGTCACCGAAGGGACACGGAACTTGTAGCGGCCCTCCGCAGAGATCTGTTTTGCGCCGCGTTGGGTCGCTTCCGGAGCCGGGCGTGCCGGAGATGGTAAAAGCGGTGGAGTATCGGTCGTCCACCCCCGTCACAACACAGTAATCATTTGAAACGATATGAAGAAAGTCTGTTGCCTGATGAATGGCGGCGCTTCGACGCGGCGGAAGCGCGGTAGACGCAACGAATGCGGGCGCGGGAATGCGCGAGAATAACTCATTGTAATGTAACGGCTTTTCGTGTGCGAGAGGGGGATTGTGGACCGAGGTTGTGGGAGAAGCCGGAAGCCACAGCCTGCCTATCTTTTAATCAAAAATACACAAAAACGACGTAAGTTTTTCAACTGAAGTGCAACCCAGATCGCTTCAATAAATATGTACCATCAGAATCTGGAATTCATGCAGATCATTCTAAGTGTTGAGGCATCATGTATAGCGTTTATCGGGTAGTCCCTATTGTTGCAGCATGCGCTTTTTATTCGATACCTAGTGCCACGACGGTTACTGCACATCCATTGATACTTGGAATTGGACACAAAGTTCTTGGAAAGAGCCCAGAAGTGAGGGTCGCTTATTTACCCTCCCAGGAGGCGGCGATTTACCCGCCGTCGACAGCATACGCCATGGATCCTTTTCCGCCGTCGGCCGCATATCTTGGCCCGTTCACGAATTATTTGTACAATCGTTACGCAAATTGGAACTTGTATGCACCCTTTATTCAGGAAGCCTCGCAACGGTTTGGCATACCGGCATCGTGGATAGAGGCAGTCATTCGCTTTGAGAGCCGGGGGAATGTCTATGCCGTTTCTCCGGCGGGCGCGATTGGACTGATGCAGCTCTTGCCATCCACTTGGGAGATTCTCCGGGCACGCTATGCGCTGGGTTACACCCCCTTCGATCCTCACGACAATATCATTGCCGGCACCGCTTATCTCCGTGAGTTGTTCGATCGATACGGATCGCCGGGATTTCTCATATCCTACAATGCAGGCCCGGCACGCTGGGAAGCTTATCTCAGGACCGGGCAACTGCTGCCCGCTAGTGCCGGGCAAATGGTTGACGCCCTCCGGCCTTATCTTGAGGGCGCTAGAATGTGATGAAACTTTTGCTGAAGCGTGACTTAGATTGCTTCAGCATCCCACCGAATAAATATTTTAAATTTAGCTAAGTATCGAGGCTGCCATGTATACCGTTTTCCGCGCGTTCTGTGTGGTTGCAGCATACGCTTTCTCTTCTGTTCTTGCTGTTACACCTGGTGCTGCAAGCCCATCTGTGTTTAGAATTAAATATCAAGTGCTTGAGAACAGCTTAGAAACTAGGGTGGATTATTTAATATCCAACCCATCGGGCATTTACCCGCCGACAGCCTATGCCAGCGGTATCTATCCGCCAGCGACAGCATATAGCGGTATTTACCCGCCAGTCTCAGCATATACTAGCCGTGTTTACCCGCAAGCGACACCGTACTTTGGCGGCTCTTACCTACCTTCGCCAGTATATACCAGGCGTGTTTACCCGCCATCGGCGGCCTATATCGGGGTTGGTTACCCGCCAGCTTCAGCATATACTAGGCCTATTTACCCGCCAGTGACGCCATACGTCGGCAGTTCCTTCAATAACAATATGTATTACGGGCGCCCGAATTGGGGTTACTATTCCTCCCCTTAATGAGATATCGAGGGCGGCGGCCTTTCGCCAAGCTGAAATCGTCTTTGCGTCCGGGCGGGCGGCTTGCAATCGTCGATTTCAGGGCCGATTCGCCGGTCGGGCCGCCCGTTCAGCATCGCATTCCGCCGGAGAAGGTCGCGGAGGAACTTGGCGCGGCGGGCTATTCGCTCGCGGAGACGCAAGGCTTCCTGCCGCGGCAGTATTTTCTTATCTTTCGCGCGAACGGCTCGTGATCGCGGATGCTCCTGACAGGAGCATCCAGATCGCTTCCGCTAGAGCGCGTCGGAAAAGCGCCAAGCGGTTTCAAACAAAAACTTAGAGCCCGCTTTCGATTCCATCAAAAGCGGAAGGCTCTAATTCATGCACCAGCCGTGGCTGACGACTATAGACTGGCCGGTCAGCGCGTTGGTCGGGAAGGCCGCGAGGAAAAGCGCGACCTCGGCCACGTCCTCCATGGTGGTAAATTCGCCGTCGACCGTCTGGCCGAGCATGACCCGCTTCACGACCTCTTCCTCGGAAATGCCGAGCGTCCTGGCCTGCTCCGGGATCTGCTTGTCCACCAGCGGCGTTCGCACGAAGCCGGGACAGATCACGTTCGTCCTCACGCCATACTTGGCGCCCTCCTTCGCCAGCACGCGCGCGAGCCCCATCAGCCCGTGCTTCGCCGTCACATAGGCGGATTTCAGCGGCGACGCCTCCTTCGAATGAACCGAGCCCATGAGAATGACGGAGCCGGACTTCTGCTTGTACATGTGCGGCAGGCAGGCTTTCGTCGTCAGGAACGCGCCGTCGAGGTGGATGGCGAGCATCTTCTTCCAGTCGGAATAGGGGAACTCTTCCATCGGATGGACAATCTGAACGCCGGCATTCGAGACGAGAATGTCGACCGTGCCGAAGGCCGAGACCGTCTTGGCGACGCCATTGTTGACCGCCTCCTCGCTCGTCACGTCCATCTCGATGGCGATGACCTTGTCCGGTCCGCCGAGCTGGCGCGCAGCCTCCGCCGCCTGGCTCATCTTGATGTCGGCGATAGCGACGCGGCCGCCCGCCTCGACGTAACGCTTCGCGATGGCGAGGCCGATCCCGCCCGCGGCGCCGGTCACAATCGCAACTTTTCCATCGAGTTTCATGCTTTATCCTCTCTCCGTTCGAGGTCGCGCTACAAGATTTCCCGGCAGGGGTTCGAACCGTCGGTCAAACCGGCGCACTCTGCTTAGTTTATTAATAAAGCGGCAGAGGGAAATAGCGCAGCATCAATTCTTCATAGCGTCCGGACGCCTTGACGCGGGCCATTGCGTAATCGAGCACCTCGCGCAGCCGCGTGTTCCCTTTCTTGACCGCGATGCCCACGCCGTCGCCGAAATAGCGCGGTTCGGTATAGCCCTCGCCCTTGAATTCGCAGCACCGGTTCGAGTTCGTTCCCTGGATCCAGAACATCAGCGAAATGCCGTCGCCGAAGAGCAAGTCCGCCTCGCCGTTCTTGAGCGCGGCGCGCGCCTGCTCGGGCGTTTCGAAGGACATGATCTTCGCGCCGTCGAAAAAATCGCGCAGGAAGGCTTCGTGGGAGGAGCCGGCGGCCACCGCGATCCTCTCGCCCCTCAGCGCATCGGCCGTGATCTCCTTGAAGCCGGTCCCGGCTTTCCCCACAAATCGCGCCGGCGTCATATAGTAGCGGCTCGTGAAATCAACCTCGGCGAGCGACTTGCCGGTTATCGCCATCGACGCGACGACGGCGTCCGCCTCATTCTTCTTGAGAGAGGGAACGAGCGTGTTCCACTCGGCGGCGTTGATGTCGCAATCGATCGAAAGTTCGCGGCAGATCGCGCGCGCAAGGTCGACGTTGAAGCCGGTCAGTCGGCCTTCTTCGTCATAATAATTGAAGGGCGGATAATCGGACTCGGTGAGCACGCGCAGTTGCGGCAGCCACGACCAGTCCGGCTTTGGCCCGACCTGCGTCTCCCGCCATTTCTGCACGCGCTGAGCGTCCTCCGCGGTGGCCGGAAGCAGGCCGCCCGCGGCCGCGCACAGGACAACGAAAAGAGCGAGGAACGCCCGGCGAAGCAGGAGCTGTAAATCGCTGTATCTCACCTGCAACCTCCAGTTCGTAGACAATTGGGGCACGGCGGGATCGTGTTCCCATTATGCTGAACAGTTTTGCGTTTCAAGAACAAATAGATTTCAGTCGCGTTGCGGCCCGGCCTTCCGGCGAAGACCATAACCCTTCGGAAAACGCTGGCGCAAGCGGCCGGCGCTGTCCGCCGCCATTTTCAGGCTCGGCCCAACGGAAGCTGGACTTCGAGCGCGACGTCCTCACCTCGCTCGGCTGTTCCCCGCCGCTCGCCCGCAAGCTCGAAGCCCACGCTCGTCAGGCGCATGTCGGCCTTCTCCAATCCGCCATCGCCTCGGGCGCATTCAAGGCCTCCGATGTTTACGATCATCTGTCGAGGAGGCTTTCTTTCGCACGCGGCGGCGCGCCGATCCGGGTGCGCTTGCGCTCCGCGCCGGATGAAGCCTGGAGGCTGCTGGAAAATCCCGTGCCGCTCGCCGCGCATGGAGAGGATGTCGTTGCGCTGAACGGCCAGACCTTCCCTATGCAGACGCTGATGGCGCTGGCGGAACAGCTCGGGGAAAAGCGCAAGCGCCTCAAACTTGTGACAAGGCAGGAGCTTATCGATCTCGTAACGCGGTCCTATGGGAGCGCGCTGGTCGGGCGCGCGGTGGCCGGCCTGATGAAGGCGAGTCCCGACAGGAGCGCGAAAACCGGTCTCGCTGACTGGCAGGTCTATTTCGGCGCCGTCATGGGCGGCCTTCTCCTTGGCGCGCTGGCCTTTGCGCCCCGGGAAACGCTGACGCTCGCAGCGCTCGGCCTTTCGCTCTTTTTCCTGCTCGCGATTATGCTGCGGCTTGCGGCGGTGTTCAATCTCGCCTTCCCCCTTCGCAATGAAACCCAGGCCGCGCCGCCGCTGCTTTCCGATGCGGAGCTGCCGCGCTACACCGTCTTCGTCCCCCTGTTCAAGGAGGTCGAAATCCTTCCGCATCTCGCCCGCGCGCTTAGGAAGCTCGACTACCCGCCGGCGAAGCTCGACATCAAGATCGTGCTGGAAAGCGTCGACACAGCCACCATCGAAGCCGCTTCGAAGCTCGACTTTCCCGGCAATGTCGATCTCATCGTCGTCCCGGACCGCCAGCCCCGCACGAAGCCGAAAGCGCTCAACTATGCGCTGCAATTCGCAACCGGCGATCTCGCCGTGATCTACGACGCCGAGGACCGGCCCGAGCCGGACCAGCTTCGCAAAGCCGCCACCGTCTTTCACCATGCGTCCGCCGATCTCGCCTGCGTGCAGGCAAGCCTCGACTACTTCAATGCAAAAGAGAACTGGCTGTCGCGCCAGTTCACCATCGAATACGCCACGCTGTTCCGGGGCATCCTGCCGCTTCTCGGCCG
Source organism: uncultured Alphaproteobacteria bacterium (assembly GCA_963727795.1). Classification (GTDB taxonomy): domain Bacteria; phylum Pseudomonadota; class Alphaproteobacteria; order Rhizobiales; family Rhodomicrobiaceae; genus Rhodomicrobium. The sequence continues at coordinate 732,818 of CAVSHC010000015.1, read as the reverse complement.
CTTCGGCCTGCCGCTGCCGCTCGGCGGCACGTCGAACCATTTCCGCATCGGCGTGTTGCGTGAGCTTGGCGCGTGGGACCCGTTCAACGTGACGGAGGACGCCGATCTCGGCATGCGCCTGCACCGGGCGGGCTATCGCGTCGAGACGCTCGATTCCACCACCTATGAGGAGGCATGCTGTCAGCCGGTGCCCTGGATCAAGCAGCGCACGCGCTGGCTCAAAGGCTGGATGCAGACCTTCGGCGTGCACATGCGCAAGCCTTTGACGACGCTGCGCGAGACGGGGCTTGCCGGCTTCCTCGCCTTCCACGCCTATTTCGCGGGCATCATCGTCTCGTCGCTCGCGCATCCCGTCTTCTACGCCGTGCTCGCCTGCGATGCGATCCAGGGCACGCTGTTCCAGCCGGGCGCGGGCTTGCGCGACGACATCCTGCTTGGCATCGCGCTCCTGAATTTCGCGGGCGGCTATGCGGCCAACCTCGCGCTCGGCGCGATGAGCCTGCGCGGCACGCGGCACAAGGGGCTGTGGCCGCATGTCATTTTCATCCCCGTCTACTGGCTTTTCGTGTCCGCCGCCGCTTACCGCGCCGTGTGGCAGCTCATCCGCTCGCCGTTCTATTGGGAGAAGACGGAGCACGGGGTCAGCGCGCATCTGAAGCCCGCTGCAGACACCAAATCCTGTTGAACAGCGCCGGTAGGGTCATCCCGGAAGCCGCTTGCGGCTATCCGGGATCTTCTTGTGTGCGGCAAGGTCCCGTGTCTGCGCAGCAGCATTTCATGCTGCAACGCGCACGGGACGACGCCTACCTGAAGCGAACTGTCCGACCGGAGTTCGCGTGACACGTCTGCTCGACAATAAACGAGTTCCAGCCCATATTTATGAAAGAAGATAAGAGCGAGCAACGACTTGGCCGATTTCCACAAAGAGCGCTTCGACAGGACGGACGCGAAACTCGACTGCATTATGGAAACGCTCGAAACCGTTACCATGCGCCTAAGCTCGCTCGAAGAGCAAACCTCGTTGCACCGCCGCGAAACCAACCTGCTTCGCGAGGATTTCGTCCGGCTCGAGCACCGGATCGATGGCATGGACCGGCGCGTCAGGAAGATCGAAAAGCGCCTCGACCTGATCGACGCTTAAAAAAGCTGCTGCCCATGGTTCGACAAGCTCACCATGAGGTTTAAGCCTCTTAAAGTACTCGGCCTCATCCTTGTAACTTGAAAACCGCCGCATTGGCGAGGCCTTGTGCCGATGCGGGCGCGGCGGAGAGGCCGTCTCATCCTGGGACCGAAAAGTCCGCAGCTCAGCATGGGTCCTCCGCCGCAAGTCCATTAAGCCCGAACAGTCGCCGGGGCCGCATATTGAGCCCGTTTAGACAAGGAAGGGCCGGGATGGAGACAAATGCGCAACCTGTTTTTGTAGGCATCGATGTTTCGAAGGGTAAGCTCGATGTGGCGCTCTGGCCCTCGGGAGAACAGTTCACGATCGAACGCAACGCAAAAGGCTTGAACAGCCTTTGCGCCAGGCTCGCCGCCTCGAACCCTGTCACCATCGCCTTGGAGGCCACGGGCGGGTTCGAAACCGTTGTCGCCGCGGCTCTGGCCGCCGCCAGTCTGCCCGTCGCCGTCGTCAATCCGGCCCAGATCCGCGCCTTCGCCCACGCGCTCGGCAAAAGAGCCAAAACAGACCCCATCGACGCAGCCGTCATTGCGCGCTTTGCCGAAGCGACAAGGCCCGCCATCAGACCGCTGGCCGACGCCGAAACCCAGCTCCTCGCCGATTTCATCGCAAGGCGCCGGCAAATCGTAGAGATGATCGTCGCCGAAAAACAAAGACTTGGCCGCGCTCCCGCCAAACGCCTGAGAAAGAGCATCGAACGCCTCTTGAAGGCCCTGGAGAAAGAGCTCTCAAGCCTCAACGGCGATATCGATGCGGCCGTCAGGGCTTCCCCATTGTGGAAGGCGAACGAGGAGCTTCTCACCTCCGTCCCGGGCGTCGGCCCTACCACCGCGCGCACTCTCATCGCTGAATTGCCCGAGCTTGGGACTTTGACGCGCAAGGAAATCGCGGCGCTGGCCGGTCTTTGCCCCTTCACGCGCCAGTCCGGACAGTGGCGCGGCAAAAGCTTCATCGCAGGAGGCCGGGCAAGCGTGCGCGCCTCTTTGTTCATGGCGGCGATGGTCGCAGCGAGGTTCAACCCAACCCTGAAAACCTTCTTTGACCGCCTCGCCGCCGCCGGGAAGCCAAAGAAAGCCGCTCTCGTCGCCGTCGCAAGGAAACTCCTCACCATCCTCAACGCTATCGTCCGAGACCAAAAACCATGGCAAATCGCTTGACAGCCAAGACAGTCGCTGAGCTTGTCGAAGGATGGGTTAAATTTTCAGGCATTTCAGCTTCCTGCTAAACAGCCGCTGAGCCGCAAGCCAAGTTTTGGCATTGCAACCGATATGTTTCGCCTATATGGGATAAGCAATCATTTTTCATAAATTTGCGGAGGGCAAATGTTTCGGCTCCGGCGCATCTCGGTTGTTTTACTGTTCACGATTGCCGCGATCATGCCCCTGCCAGTATGCGCGCAAGGCGCCGATGACGTCGTCTCACTCAACAATCAACTTGTCCGGCTCTACGATCATGGCAAGTACAAGGAAGCAACAGTAATTGCGGAGAAGCTTCTCGCACTCGTCGAGCGCAAGCTAGGCAAAGAGCATCCCCGCACGCTTACAAGCGTGAACAACCTCGCCATGCTCTAGTTAGCCCAGGGCCGCTATCAGGAGGCCGAGCCGCTCTTGAGGCGCGCGCTGGAGGCTCGCGAGCGGGTGCTGGGCAAGGAGCATCCCGACACGCCATGCGCCAATCCATGCTGGCGCTGATCGACAAAGGCGGCGCGGAGGCGCAGCCCGCTTTCTGGGCGCCGTTCGTCGTCGTCGGCGAGGGCGCGTCGCGATAACGCCGGGCACGGCGGTTGCCGCGGCATCTGCGCTGGCCTATAAAGATTTATTCATTTGCTGGAGAGGCAGATGCTACGGATCGGGCGTGCGGCGGCCCATGCGCTGCTGACGATTGCCATGATTGTCGTTCTTGCGGCCCCCGCGCTCGCTCAGGCCCAGAGCGAGAAGGACGTCGAGGCGCTCAACAGCCGAATCGTCCAGCTTTATAAGCAGGGGCGATACGCGGAGGCTGCCCCCGCGGCTGAGGGGACGGTGACGGCCGCCGAATTTGCGCTCGGCGCCGATCATCCCGTCACGCTCGCGAGCGTGAGCAATCTGGCCGATCTTTATTACGCCCAGCGCCGGTACGCCGAGGCCGAGCCGCTTTATACGCGCGCGTTGGCGGGGTTCGAACGCGTCCTCGGCCCCGATCACCCCGACACCCTTCGGATCGCCCGCACTCTGGCGGCGATGTACGCGGATCAAAGGCGTTATGACGAGGCCGCGAATTTTCACAAGCGCACAGTGGAAGCGGAGGAGCGCCTGCTCGGCAAGGAGCACCCCGATACGCTCAAGTCGCTCATGAAATTGGGATATTTGACCTGGAAAAACGGCCGCTATAACGAGGCCGGGGATATTTACGGGCGTGTTCTCGAACCCGCAGAGCGCGTGTTCGGGAAGGAGAGCCCAGAGTTCATCGGGCTGCTCAACGACTTGGCCTTGCTTCGCCTTTCCCAGGGCGATTGGGGAGGCGCAGCCGCATTGTTGAGGCGTGGCGCCGCCGCCGCTTCGCGCACTCCGCCCGGCCCCGAAGGCGGCGGCCAGCCGCCGGCCGGGAAAAACAAGAACGCGGCCGGGCAAAGCTCAGCGCTTCGCATGCTTGTCAAAGCAGTCTACCGCCTCGCGCCGGGCGGCTACATGCCGGATGCGGCATCCTCGCGCGAGACGTTTGAAATCGCGCAGCGGGCGCTTGGCTTCGAAGCCGTAGCCTCGCTCGCACAAGGGGCGGCGCAAGACGCGAGCGGCGATTCGGATTGCGTCGCGACTGCCGGGCCGGCGCCGCTTTCCGTTGAAGAGGTTCAGTCTCTGCTCGCTCCGGACGAGGCGCTGGTGCTGTTTCTCGACACGCAGGCCTTGGAGTCGACGCCTCAGGAAACTTTCATCTGGGTTGTCACCAAAACGGACCTGCGGTGGGTTCGCTCGGGCTGGGGCACGTCGGCGCTGACCCGCGAGGTGGACGCGCTGCGCTGCGGGGCCTCAGACGAGCCGCGATGCAAGGAACCGGCGGGCAAAGCCTACACGCCTGTCGACGAAGGCGCCGGCCAGCCGCCGCCTTCTTATCAGACCCACGCGCACAAGCTCTATCTGTCGCTGTTCGGCCAGGTGGAAGACCTCATCAGGGGCAAGCGCCTGCTGCTCGTGCCGTCCGGGCCGCTTGCGCAATTGCCGTTTCAGGTGCTGGTGACGGACGCGGCCGCCGGGGGCGAGGACAAACACGGCGCCTCGCTTGTTCGCGTTCATGCTCTGACCGTCCTGCCGGCCGTCTCAGCGCTGAGGGCGCGGCGCCAGGGGTAACCGGGCGCGGCGCGGCGGCCAACGGCAAGGTTGAGCATCTTCACTCTGACTGGAGAAGGCCGGCTGCGAACCAACCGGTTCTGTTGGATCGGTGCGCCGAGTTCCGATCGCTTTGCGGACTCGCATGGATTGATCTTCAAACGGTGAAGAAAGAGACACCTCCACGCCGCGCCCGATTGCGGTCGTTCGGGACCTCCTTGCGTCATAGCGAGACGGCAACGCGAGCGACAACTTTTGATGCCGCAGGCCCTCGCGCTAACCATTTGGAAACCATAGCGGAAACAGTATGCCGGCACACGACTCGAAAGGCAGGAACACAATGCAAAACTCAGCGACAATGTTGCTATCGCTCTTTGGTCTCGCCGGATTTTCGGCTAATGCCGCCGCCCAGACGCAAAGCCGCTCCCACTCAAGCAACGGATCGTCGGCGCCGTCGATCCGATTGCTGAAGCTGGAAATGAAAAAGTTCGAACTACCGAAACAGGACCCGTCGTTGCCGGATTGGGTGGTGATGTACGGGGATATGGGCTTGAAGTTCTATCGAGCCGCCTGTCGCCCCGAGGCTAAGCGCGCCAAGCATTAGACCCTATCAGCTTTTGATGGAATCAAAAGCGGGCGCTAAGTTTTTGTTTTATCGTGTGTCTTACCGGAATACCGCTTGGCGCTTTTCCGGACGCTCTCTAGCAGGACGCTGAAAAACCATGCGGCCCATGGTTCGACAAGCTCACCATGAGGTCCAAGCTGTTGATATTGCTCGACCTCATCCTGAGCTTGTCGAAGTATGAAGCAAGGATTTCCGGCTTTTTCAGCACTCCTGCTAGCGGCCTATGCCCGATATGAATCGCGCGCACCGGCGGCCGAATTCACCGGTGCGGCGCCATGGTCAAACGGTTCGAAGCGCAGAACTGGGATGGACCTGCTCTTGTGGCTGGCCCGCGAACATTTCCGCAGGCCTCGCCGCCGCGAAGACCAAAAGAAGCAATCTAGTCGTCTCAGCTCCTATGGCGCCTCGGCGTCAGAGAACTGAGGGTCCTAAACAGCGCCCGCTTTCGATGGAATTGAAAGCAGGCTCCAACTCTTTGTTTCATCGTGCGTCCGGAAAACCGCTTGGCGCTTTTCCGCACGCACTCTGAGTTGAGAAGTCCGCCTACTCAGCCGCCATTGGCAGCCCCGCAAGCGCCATCGCAAGATCCGCCTCGTCGTAGTTCTGATCGACGAGCCGGCCCTCGAAGTAGGCGATATAGGCGCCCATGTCGAAATGGCCGTGGCCCGACAGGTTGAACAGGATCGTCTCGGCCTTGCCTTCCGCCTTGCAGCGCAACGCCTCGTCGATGGCGCAGCGCACCGCATGCGTCGATTCCGGCGCGGGCACGATGCCTTCGCAGCGCGCGAACTGCACGCCCGCGTCGAAACACGTCTTCTGATGATAGGCGCGCGCCTCGATCAGCCCCAGCTTGCTGACATGCGACACCATCGGCCCCATGCCGTGATAGCGCAAGCCGCCGGAATGCGTCGACGGCGGAATGAAGGTCGATCCGAGCGTGTGCATCTTGACGAGCGGCGTGAGATGCCCCGTGTCTCCGAAATCGTAGGCGTACTTGCCGCGTGTCAACGACGGACAGGAGGCCGGCTCGACCGCGATAATGCGGCGCTTGCGTCCGCCGCGCAGCTGAAGGCCGAGAAATGGGAAGGCCAGCCCTGCGAAGTTCGAGCCGCCGCCGGTGCAGCCGATCACGATGTCCGGATCGTCGCCGGCCATCTCGAACTGCTGGATCGCTTCCTGGCCGATGACGGTCTGATGCAGCATCACATGGTTCAGCACCGAGCCGAGTGCATATTTCACCGCCGGGTCCTTCGCCGCAATCTCCACCGCCTCCGAAATGGCGATGCCGAGCGAGCCGGGGCTGTCGGGATGCTCGGCGAGGATGGCGCGGCCGCACTCCGTCTCAGTCGACGGGGAAGGGATGCAGCGGGCGCCATAAGTCTCCATCAAGGCGCGGCGATAGGGCTTCTGGTCGTAGGAGACGCGGACCTGGAACACCGTCACGTCGATGCCGAACAGCGCGCCCGCAAACGCAAGCGACGATCCCCACTGCCCGGCGCCCGTCTCGGTGGAGAGGCGCTTGACGCCCTCCTCCTTATTGTACCAGGCCTGCGCCACCGCCGTATTGGGCTTGTGCGATCCGGCCGGCGAGACGCCCTCGTTCTTGTAGTAAATCTTGGCGGGGGTCCCGAGCGCCTGTTCGAGGCGGCGCGCGCGGCAGAGCGGCGAGGGCCGCCACATGCGGTAGATGTCGCGGATGGGTTCGGGGATCTCGATCTCGCGCTCCGCCGAGACCTCCTGCATGATAAGCGCCATCGGGAACAAGGGAGCGAGATCGGAAGGCCCTATCGGCTGCTTCGTGCCGGGGTGCAGAACCGGCGGCAACGGCGCAGGCAAATCGGCCGTCAGGTTATACCAGAACTTGGGAATTTGGGTTTCATCGAGAACGTATTTGATCTGGTCGCCCACGCTGCACTCTCCTCCAAAAAGCATCCGCATCGGGCACCATACACAACGCAACCTCAGGCGCAACGGTTTGCTCGGCGAAAACACCTTTTGGCGAGGGGTGCGCCATCGAAGCGCCCAGTTTGTTTCTAAGGTGCCGCTAAATTCTTCGGCGCGGCGCCTGCGAACCTGCTTACGCGGCGTATTCATTCCTCGGAGTGTTCATGAGTTCTGTGTTGCTTGCCGCGGGAACCGAAGAGAAGGCCCTGCCGCTGCCGGTCAGGCTGCCGCTCCGGCGGGCTCTGGCCATCGACGCTTTCAGGGGACTGACGATCCTCGCGATGATTTTCGTGAACACGCTGGATGGCGTGCGCGGCATGCCCGGCTGGCTGCACCATGCCCCGGATGACGCGGACGCCATGACTTTTCCCGACGTAATCTTTCCCGCTTTCCTGTTTATTGTCGGGATGTCGATACCTTTCGCCACATCCCATCGTCTCATGGCCGGGGACTCCGTCTGGCGGCTCGGGCGCTATGTCGCTCTGCGCGCGCTGGGCCTCGTGGTTCTCGGCGTCTTCATGGTCAATGCCGAGGCTGGCTACAACGAGCGGGCGATGCACATGTCCATCTGGCAGTGGCTGCTCCTCTTCTATGGGGCGGCCTTTCTGACATGGTGCGTATACCCCTTCCGGAACCGCGCGCTTGTCGCCGCTCTCCGTCTTGCCGGCGTGGCCGGCCTCGTCGCGCTTGGCCTCCTGTTCCGAGGCGGCGACGACGCCAGCGTCCGTCTTTCACCGCAATGGTGGGGCATTCTCGGCCTGATCGGGTGGGCCTATCTGTATACGACCGCAATCTATTTGCTCGCGCGCGACAGGGTGCGGCCTTTGGCGATCGCGCTGTCGCTTTGCCTGATTTATTATTGCCTGGTTCATCCGGTTGCCGGAGACGCCGCGCCTGCCCTGGCGATCCTGGGCGGGCAAGCGGATAACGCCATCGACACGCTGATCGCGCTCTGCGGCGTCATCACCACTCTGCTTTTCTTCAATCCCAATGCCGAAGGACAGGCCCAGCGCTTTGGCGCGGCGCTCCTGCTGGCGCTGACGCTGCTCGCCGCCGGCTTTGTCCTGCGGCCCTATTATGGAATTTCGAAGTCCGGCGCCACGCCAAGCTGGGCTCTCTACAGCGCCGCCATTTGCGTGGTCCTGTTTGCGTTCCTGTATTGGCTGATCGACATGAGGGGCGCCCAGGCCTGGACCGGATTTCTTCGCCCGGCCGCCGCCAGCCCTCTCTTGACCTACCTCTTGCCCGGCGTCCTCTTTGCGGCGATGCAGTGCCTGCATCTCAAGCTTCCGCAGTTGATGACCGAAGGCGTGACCGGCCTACTCTGGTCGGTTATCTTCGCCTTCGCCATGCTCGGTCTTGCGGCAGGGTTGCAGCGCCTTAATGTCAAGCTGCAATTGTAGCGCATTTCGGCCAGCGATCCATGGAGGGAGCTAAGCGATGCCAGTCCCGTCAACCCCGCCGCCGATGCCGGAACGCCAGGCGCCCGCGATCGCGGATAGGAGCCTTCCCGCCGCCAACGGCTTCCTCATGCTCGCAGCGGGGCTGGGACTGCTTCCTGTCTGTGTCTGGTTCGGCGCGACTCAGGTCGTGCGGGCGGGCTCACCCGGTTTTTCCGCGGTCATCCTGGGCTTGGCCATCGCCGGCGTAATCCTTTCCTTCATCCTCCTGAACGGTCTTGTTATTCTCCAGCCGAATACGAGCCTTGTCTGCCTGCTCTTCGGCAGCTATTCCGGCACCTTGAAGCGCGCAGGCTTCTGGTGGGTCAACCCCTTCTATTCCAAGAGAAAAGTATCGAGGCGGCTTGAGACGCTGGAATGCGGCCCGCTCAAAGTCAACGACGCCGCCGGCAATCCCATCGACATCGGCGCGGTCATCGTCTGGCGCGTGCAGGACGCCGCCAAGGCCATTCTTGAGGTCGAATCCTACGCCGCGTATGTGAAGGCTCAAAGCGAGACCGCGCTTCGCAGGATGGCGAGCGTGCATCCTTACGATCAGGTCGAGGTCATGGAAGCCGGGAAACTCGGACAGGGCGAAGCCTCGCCGGCGCTCTCGCCGGTCACTCTTCGCGACGGCGGGGAAGCCGTGATCCAGAGCCTGCTTTCGGAAATCCGGAACAGGATGGAGCCGATCGGCGTCGCCGTGGACGAGGCCCGAATCTCGCACCTTGCCTATTCGGCCGAGATCGCGGGCATCATGCTCAGAAAGCAGGCCGCGGGCGCCGTGGTGGCAGCCCGCCGCCTCGTGGTCAAGGGCGCCGTCAGCATCGTCGAGGAGGCGCTCGGCGAACTCGAGAAAATGAAAATCGGCGCGCCGCTCGACGCGGAGCGTAAAGCCGCCATGATATCGAATTTGCTTGTCGTGCTTGTCGCCGACCGCGAAGCGACCCCCGTCATCAACACTGGGGTGCCCCATCTTTGAAACGCGATCCGGCTTGAGGCAAAACGCTAGAGCCTATCCGCTTTTGATGGAATCAAAAGCGGGCTCTAAGTTTTTGTTTTATCGTGCGTCTGATCGGAAAACCGCTTGGCGCTTTTCCGTACGCACTCCAGGCGGAGCCACGCGCTTCCGGGATAGTTTGTCTTGGCGAGCCCATCCTTCCGGCGGCGGGACGGAGAGGCACCGCGCATGAAACGCGGCGCCAGGAGAACCCCGATGCAGCGCAACCTGAAGGTGTCATGGATATATTAACACCACCTTACGCACATGCCGCGTCCGGGCGCGGCGTGGCGCTCTGCCGCCGATGAATCACTTTTCTGGAACGATTTGGCCCAGGCGCGGGCGTATCCGGCCTAAACGAATTTTTTCTCTTTCTGGTTGTAATACATTGAAGGCTCCATCTTCGCTTGAGCGCTGACGCGGAGCGGCCGCTGTTTGGTGTTCTTGGTTCATAGAGTGAGCAGGTAAAGTATGGCTGTTTTTCTTCATCATCTCGATGCCGATTTGAAGATTGAGGATTTCGGCTCGAGCCGCCTCTTGTCTGTCGAGCCGCATGCCGCGGTCTTCCTTCCCTTCAAGACCTGTGTGACGTCGTACTCCCTGGAGAAGATTGAAGATCTTTTCCGGCGGAAGGGGGCCTGGGTCGTGGATCAGATCATGCGGGATGAAAACAGCAACTACATGCGCGACCTGTATTGGGAGTTGCTCGAGCGCGGCATAACCAGGCGATAGACCCGTCCAAACCCGCTGGCGCCCTGGCTCTCCGGGCACGGCGCCGGGCAAGGCTAACGTATTTGGCCCCAGTTCGAATCCCGTGTGGGGATTCAAACTCGGTATCGCAGCGCCTCGAGGAGCAACGCGAAGGCTGACGCCGGTTGCCGGCGACTTGGATAGTAGAGGTGATAGCCCGAGAAGGGGGCACACCAATCGTCGAGCACGCGGATAAGCCGTCCTTCCTTGATATGCGGTTGGACCACGTCTTCCGGCAGGAAGGCCAAGCCCAGACCGCACAGAGCCGCGTTCAATCTCAGGGCGATGTTGTTGAACACCAGTTGCCCTTCGACCCGCACCTTCAGTTCTCGTCCCCGCTTTTCGAATTCCCAGGCGTAAAAACCGCCATAGGTCGGCAAACGAAGGTTGATGCAGATATGGTCCGTAAGGTCCTGGGGCTTTTTGGGCTTCGATCGACTCGCGAAGTACGAAGGCGCTCCGACGACGCGCATACGAAAGTCGGGGCCGATGCGGACGGCGATCATGTCTTTTGCGACCTGTTCGCCGAGCCGCACCCCCGCGTCATAACGCTCCGCGACGATATCCGTCAGGCCATAGTCGACGACAATCTCCACCTTGATGTCCGGGTAACTCGGCAGAAGCTTCGCCAGCGCGGGCCAAAGGACCGTATTGGCTGAATGCTCGCCAGCCGTGATGCGGATGTTGCCGGCGGGCTTCTCGCGGAGTTCGCTCAAGTCGGCCAGTTCGGCGTCGATCTCGTCGAGGCGCGGTCCCGCCGTTCGGAGCAACCGCTCGCCGGCTTCCGTCGGCGCAACGCTGCGCGTGGTGCGGGTCAAGAGCCGGACTCCAAGCCGCTCTTCCAGGGCGCGGATGGCGTGGCTCAGCGCCGATTGCGAAACGCCGAGCTTCGCTGCCGCCCGGGTGAAGCTCTGCTCACGCGCGACGGCAAGAAACGCTGTGATATCGTTGAGGTTTTCTCGGCTCATTCATGAATCATGCTCATAAGTTCATGCGCATTTTAGTATCTAATCCTGCCAAGGGGCATCTCCTAAATTGCGAAGGCGCCTACCAAGCGGCCTTCGATGGCCGCGTTGCCAAATCAAGGGAGGATGTTCATGGACATAAAGCGAAGCGGCTCACGGCCGTCGGGAAAAGGACCACCCGAGTATTTCAGCGGTGCGGTCCGGATCGATCCCCTCATCGAGGCGCCGGACCCGGCGCGCGTTCGCGCGGCGAGCGTGACGTTTGAGCCAGCCGCGCGCACGGCTTGGCATACGCATCCGCTTGGTCAGACGCTGATCGTCACCTTCGGCCTGGGGAACGTGCAGCGCTGGGGCGGTCCCGTTGAAGAAATCCGCCCAGGCGATGTGGTCTGGATTCCGCCGGGCGAGAAGCATTGGCATGGAGCCGGCCCAACAACCGCGATGACGCACATCGCCATCCAGGAGGCGTTGAACGGCAGCGCTGTCGATTGGATGGAAAAGGTCAGCGACGAGCAGTACGGGGCCTGACGTGATGCCTTCGACTTTCAAAACAGGAGCACACCATGCAGAAACGTAAACTCGGAAAGAGCAACCTCGAAGTCTCGGCGATCGGGCTCGGTTGCATGGGCATGAGCTTTTCTTACGGGCCGCCCAAAGACAGGCAGGAGATGATTACCCTGCTGCGCAAGGCTGTGGAATGCGGCGTCACATTCTTCGACACCGCCGAGGTCTACGGTCCCTACACGAACGAGGATCTCGTGGGCGAAGCCCTGGCTCCCGTCCGCGATCACGTCGTGATCGCCACCAAATTCGGGTTTGACCTCGATCCGAAGTTGGACCCGAGAGGCATGAAAGGCTTGCCCGGCCTGAACAGCAAGCCGCAGCATATCAAGGACGCTGTGGAGGGCTCGCTCAAGCGATTGAGAACCGGCGTCATCGATCTGCTTTACCAGCATCGTGTCGATCCGGACGTGCCGATCGAAGACGTGGCCGGCGCCGTGAAGGAGTTGATCGCAGAAGGCAAGGTCAAGCATTTCGGCCTTTCCGAAGCCGGCGTTCAAACCATTCGCCGCGCGCACGCCGTCCAGTCCGTGACCGCGTTGCAGAGCGAATACTCGTTATGGTGGAGGAAACCCGAAGCGGAAGTGCTGCCGGTTCTCGAAGAGCTAGGCATCGGGCTTGTTCCCTATAGTCCGCTTGGCAAGGGCTATCTGACCGGGAAGATCGGCGCGGACACAACCTTTGACAGCACCGACTTCCGAAGCACGCTGCCGCGCTTCACGCCGCAAGCCTTGAAAGCCAATCAGGTTTTGATCGACCTGCTTGGCACCATCGCGGCGCAGAAGAAGACGGCGCCCGCGCAAATTGCGCTCGCCTGGCTGCTTGCTCAAAAGCCTTGGATCGTTCCCATTCCAGGCACGACGAAGCTTGCGCGTCTCAAAGAAAATATCGGGGCGGTCAACGTCGAACTTACAGAAACCGACCTCCGGGAAATCGATGCGGCGGCATCGAAGATCACGTTGCAAGGCGACAGGTATCCAGACCACCTCGAAAAGATGACCGGCCGCTAACAGGCGTTAGGCTGGACGGCTCTGGGAAGTCACCGATGGCGCCGTTCAGCTTCGAGCGGCGTCCACCCGTCCCGCGGGACGGGCAAACCGATTCGGAATGCTCTGAGTGAGGCCGATCGCAGACCATCGCGCGGGCCAGGAGCATGCCTGCTGCTAGAGATCTTGCTGAAGGGGAACTTGCGCGCCAATGCCAGGCCGTGCCGAATTGGACGGCGCAAGCCTATTCGGAATATACGGGCCTATCCCAGTCCTCGTCCCAACCTGATTCGGCTGGCGGATACTTCTTCATCCAGTTTTCCACCCACGAAACATGCTCTCGCTCTTCTGAGGCCAGTTGTTCGGCGAGACGCTTAATTTCCGGGTCTCCCGTATGCTTTGCGATGGCCTCAAACCAAACCGCCGCGCGCTGTTCGTTTCGTTTGGCGATATCCAGAGCCTGGTAAGGGCTCATGAGATAATGAACTTTTTCGAATTCCGTAACTTCGGGACCCTCAGGCAGGACCCAACTGAAGCGGGCCTTTTTGCCACCCACCAAAAGATCGCCGGCGCGCGCGCGTATCTCATCGTGATGTTGCATTTCGAGGCCGGCCATGCGGCGGAAAATACCCGCCACCTCCTTGTTGTTGTGGACCTCCATTTGCTCGGCAAGCAACGTATACCGGTCGGAGGCCTCGATCTCGATGGCAAGAGCTTGCGCATAAAATTCGGTCGAGCTGCGAATGTTGGCGACGTCGGGAAGATCGGTCATGCCTCAAACTCCTTCTCCAGGATGGCGGGGTCGAGATCCTGGTGAGGGCCCGGAGCATAGCAGCCTCTCGACGCACGGTAGAGGATTCCAATGTTGAAACCGTCGTCATCCATGAGATAGCGCGCGGCAAGGCCAGGATCGTCCGTTTCCGGTTGCGGATGATCACGGAAGACGCCCTTCCACGCCTCGCGCTGATCGGGCCGGAAAGTGACGCAAGGACTTAAGATTTGCAGGAACGAGAAGCCGGGCGTGCGGACGGCTTCGACAATCATTTTGGCGCAGTGGGGGAGATTGGCTGAAGACGTGCGGCCGATGAAGTTGGCGCCGGATGCGAGCGCAATGAGCATGGGATGGAAGGGCGATACTCCAGAGCCCCCGGGAGCAATCGCCGTTTCCCAATCGGGTTCCGTCGTTGGGGAGGGTTGCCCCTTCGTCATTCCGTAAATGCGGTTGTCCATGACGATATAAGTCAAGTCGACATTGCGGCGGCAGGCATGCAGGAAGTGATTGCCGCCGATTGAAAAGCCATCGCCGTCGCCGCTTGCGACGATCACGGTCAGATCGGGCCTTGCAACTTTTAGCCCGGTCGCAAGGGCGAGCGAACGGCCATGAATTCCGTGGAATCCGTAGGTGTTCGTGTAGGCGGGAATGCGCGAGGAACAGCCGATGCCCGACACGACTGAGACCTTTTCCGGCGCGAGCGCAAGTTCCGCCATGGCTCGCTGGAACGCCAACAGGACCGCATGATCGCCGCAGCCTGGGCACCACACAGGTTTGATGTCGGATTTGTAATCGGCCGGCTGATAAGTTTCCTCAGCTTCGAATCCGTGTGTAGAAACGAGGTTCATGTGCGCGCTTCCTTCAAAAGAGAAGAGAGAATTTCACCGGGTCGAATGGGGAGCGGGCCTGGACGGTGGATAGGAATAACGGCGGCGCCGAGATCGTAGTGGGCCCTGAGGTAACGCCAGAATTGGCCTTGATGGCTTTGTTCTATAACGAGGATGCGATTGACCCCTTCGAGTTCTTTGCAAAGCTTCTCTGGCTGCGCAGGAGCGATAAGCCTCATCGCGATCAGTTTAACCGCAACGCCTTTGCTCCGGGCCAGCTTTACCGCTTCTCGAACCGGCTGGGTGGAAGAGCCCCATGTGATGACTGCCAGTTCGCCTTCGCCATCGACGTCAGCCCAGAAATCGCCGTAGCTATAGCCAGAGACTTTCCGCTGGCGTTTGTCGAGTTGTGCGATGTGATCCTGGGCCTGGCTGGATGGCGTGCCGCGGGGATTGTGCTCAAGACCATCCGCCGTGTACTGCCCGCCCTTCATGCCCGGCAGCGACATGGGGGAAATCCCGCTTTCGCTGATCTCGTAGCGCAGGAAATTCGCCGGGTTCGGCTCCTCCGCAACTCGCCGTTTGGCGATGAAGGGCGCCTCCTTTGGCCGGTCGATGATGGCCTGAGACTGGCCGATTGATTGGTCGGACAGCACCAGAACCGGCGTTTGGATCGCTTCCGCGAGTTCGACGCTCCATTGGGTGGTCGGAAGACAATCTGAGATGCCGAGCGGAGCCACGACAACATGCGGAGCGTCGCCGTGAAGGCCGTAGACCGCAATGTTGAGATCCGTCTGCTCGGATTTTGTGGCGATGCCGGTGGATGGTCCCGTGCGCATGACGTCCACGACCACGATCGGCGTCTCGGAAGCGACCGCAAGGCCCAAGGATTCGATCATCAGGGAAAGACCAGGCCCTGCCGTTGCCGTGAGCGACGGAACTCCGCCGTAGCTGGCGCCGATGATCATATTGATTGAGGCCAGTTCGTCTTCGGCTTGGACCAGCACCCCTCCGCACTTCTGCAACGCAGGCGCCATCCATTCCAGGATTTCGGTCGCGGGTGTGATGGGATAGCCGGCGACAAAACGAACGCCTCCCTTGATGGCGCCATAGCCGGCGGCTTCGTTTCCGGTCAAAGACCAGCGGCCTTTGGCTGGTTTTTGCGAGAAATTCAAATGGTGCGCGTGCGGTAATCCTTTCGCTGCCTTGGCGCCCAGGCGCACCGCCGCCTGGCTCGCAGAAAGGAACTCCGGTTTGCGCTGCCCAATCGTCGCTTCGACCGCAGCGAGCAGCGCTTCTTCCGGCATGCCGACGAGGGCGGCGAGAATACCCAAGGCTATCATGGAAACACGCCCGCCTTTGATGCTTTTCGCCATGTCGGCGATCTCTGTATAGGCAAGCTTTGCGCCATAAGCCGCGATTGCGGGAGGCGCTTCACCGGCGCCGGAATCGGCGACGATTAGACTTTGGCGATCGAGCGGGATCTCGGCGGCAAAACGCTGCGAGTTCTCAAAGTCAAGCGCCAAAAGGATATCGAAGCGGTCGCCGTGACTTTCGACCGGGTAGTTTGCGAGACGCAGCAAGGCCGCTGCTTCGCCTCCCCGGATTTGCGGGCCCGATGAACGAGTCATCAATCCATAAAGGCCGCAGCGTTGCGCGGCGTCGAGGAAAGCCTCGCCTGCCGTCATGACGCCAGCACCGCCCGAGCCGGTGAGCACAAGAGACATCGAGTCAACCACAATAGGCTTATGCATTCTTGCACGCACTTATCGTGCGCCTCCACCGTTCGAAACCAGGACGCGTTGAAATCGGAAACGCTATCGGCGCTAAAGCCGGGCTGGGGAAAGCGCGCGGGCGCTAGGGCTTGTGTTCAACGAAGGGGAATGAAGAGGCGGCCTTCCAATCGACGAAGGAAGCAAAGGCTGCAACGCGGCGGGCGCCCAAGTGCGAATGCGACGCCAAACTACCTTGTTCAAGCCATGCTGCGCATCCCGCCTGCCGAATCCGATTCGGTCTTTGAATGCACTCAAGCATTATGAGAGGGATCTTGCTTCTGTTGTTCATGACCATTTCGCTCTGCCAGCAATAGGCCACTCAGCAAGACACGTGCCAGGATTGCTTCACGCAATTAACGAGAACTTAATGCAACATTAAAGAAATGTAGGGTGCGCAAACACAGCACCGGATGTCGGCTACTATACAAGATTGGGGGTTGTCGCCGTCGTCTTTCAGACAAACCTTGTTCGATTTCAAGCTGGGCCATGCCTCGTTTTCATGGAGGCGACGCGAGAGCCGAGGGCGGCAGGAATGGCAGGAGCCAGCACTCGCCACGGCGTAAGCGCGCCGAGCCCCTTTCGAGCCAAGAGGTTCGGTAGTCCGGCTTCAAGTTGCGCGAACGGATGTTACAACTTTTCCCTACCGGCGCCTCGGGCAAATCACCTAACCGGTAAAGCGACCTGTAGCGTTAACGATACGAAAAGCAAGCCGGCGGCTCACCACTTTGCGGGGGCCGAGATCGCCCTCAAACAACCTATTGGACATGAAAGAGAACATCACCCTGCTGATTAGCATATTGTCGGGATTTGCGGCAGTCCTCTCGGTAATATTTTCGAAACTGGCTTTGGAGCGGCAAAGGTACATGCAAGGTTGGATTGCTAATCACGACCTGCTAAATAGAACCAATGCCATGCTAGTGCAAGATCACAGTCTTCTTGGTCTGCTGGGAATACAGACAGACGAATTGTTGAAAGACGGGATTACTCCCGAAGAGTTGATTTTCATTCACGCCAGCATGGACGCGGGCCACGCATTCTATAGGATCAGTGGGGAACGCTACTCCATAATAACGGGATACCGCAAAAACTTCCTGGAGAATGCTAAAGTCAGGTTGGTTTGGAAAAAATACCTGCGCGACAGATTGTTTGGCGACACCGCCTGGACGAAAGCCATTGATTCTTACATCGCCGAATTCAGTCGAGTGCAGGAAAGACCTTCCCTGCAGCGCGTCACAAGAGGCATACACCTCGGCCTGCCGAAGTCGCCGTGCAGACCATAACCTGATGCGCCGATATTGGCCTGCCGCTCGCTGTCACCATTTTCTCACGCTGCGGTGCGATCGCTTTTCGAACGAGAGCCTGCCTCTTCACGAGCTTCGGTCTGAAATTTTGCTGCCAGGGGTGGAGCGCGACGGCGTGAGACCGCGTCACTGTCTGCCCACTGCCAGGGGCGACGTTTCCGGGGGTTCTCGCCGCCTTCCCCAACGCAGCTTCCATCGCAACTTGGAGGCGCTCAGCGCCTTACGTCTTGGGACTCGTCAGCGAGGCGCCGGTTCACGACAACGACCGCGAAAGAAGCCCCGGCTCGACCCTACTCCCAAACGTGAACCCGACCTTCAGCTGGGTGCGGCTTGCGCAGCGCATTCCCGTCCGGATCGAACGAAATCCCGGCAAGCATTCGCCTTCTCGCGGGCCGCACCGCCACTGTCGCGGTTATTGATGGGAGCGCGACAGTTCTAAATGTTGCTCGAGCGCAAAAATGATGGCGCAAAATGCAGCACGCCGTTGGAGCGACTGGAGGCAGGCGGATCGAGGGCAGGGACGGCGCTCGAAACAGGCCACGGCGGCGCAAAAAGGATGGGAGGAAGGATGGGACGAAAGCACCGTTCGCCGCTTAACGCATGATTCTATTGGATTTTCTCTCTGGAAATGGTGGAGGGGGTTGGATTCGAACCAACGTAGGCTTAGCCAACGGATTTACAGTCCGTCCCCTTTAGCCGCTCGGGCACCCCTCCAGAGGATTTCAGGCCAGCTTTCGCGATGAAAACACAGGCCTTGCCCATTCTTCGACGCCTTGCCGGCGAATAGGCGCCACCGATAACAAATCCGCGCGGCCAAAGCAATACCGAGGGCGCCCGCTCGGAACTTTGGCCGCATTCGTCCACACTCTACCGGGAAGCCGCGAGCTTGGCGGCGCCAAATGCCGCACCACTCGAAGTGGATTAAGCGCGCCTTCGACCCTCTTGGCCCAAATGTTGCCTTCGATGCCAGACAGTAAGGAGAATCGTAAAGAGAGGATGAATGCGTCTTCCCTTTCCGGTAAGGCGTGAGCGGATCCGTTCACGGCCCGTCAGAATTCTTAGAAGGTTGGAAAGTAATGCGCAAAAGGGGACTGGCGCTTGGCGCTCTCCTTCTCCTCGTGTCCGCCGCGGGCGGTCTCATAACACCGCGTTCGCCGCAGCAGGGGAACGCCGTCGCCGCCAGTGCGGATATCTACAAGAATTTCGAACGTTTCGGCGAAGTTCTCGAGCTGGTGCGCGCCAATTACGTCACCAAGCCCGACGATGGGAAACTCATCGAAGCCGCGATCAAGGGCGTGATGACGGGGCTCGACCCGCACTCGACCTACCTCTCGCCGAAGGAAGTCGAGGAGGAGCAGGCCGAGACGCGCGGCGAGTTCGGCGGTCTCGGCATCGACGTCACGATGGAAGATGGCTTGGTCAAAGTCATAACGCCCATCGACAACATGCCTGCGGACCGCGCAGGCGTCTCCGCGGGCGATTTGATCACCGCCATCGATGGCGAGGCGCTCAAGGGCTTGAGCATGGACGCGGCGGTCGAGAAGATGCGAGGGCCGGTCGGGTCTCCCATTACGCTCACCATCGCCAGAAAAGGCGTCGTGAAGCCGATTAGCGTCAAGATCGTCCGCGATATTATCCGGGTCAATCCCGTTCAGTACAGCGTCGAAGGCGATGTGGGGTGGATCAAGGTCAAGTCATTCGAGAACGAGCATACCACCGATTATCTGCAGCAGGCCGTCGAAGACATCCAGAAGGTGCTGGGGCCGGATGTTTCGGGCTATGTTCTCGATCTCAGGAACAACCCAGGCGGCCTTCTCGATCAGGCCATCGCCCTCTCCGACGCATTTCTCGACCAAGGCGTCATCGTCATCACGAAGGGCCGCGCCGTCTCCGACATTGAACGCGCCGAGGCGAAGTCCGGCGATATCACCGGCGGCAAGCCTCTCGTCGTGCTGATCAACGGCGGATCGGCGTCCGCGTCCGAAGTCGTGGCCGGCGCTTTGCAGGACCACAAGCGCGCGCAGGTTCTCGGGACGCGCTCCTTCGGGAAAGGCTCGGTGCAAACCCTGATCCCGCTCGCGAACAGGGGCGCCATTCGCCTCACCACGGCGCGCTATTTCACGCCCTCGGGACGCTCGATCCAGGCGACCGGCATCGAACCGGATTATGCCGTCGAGCCCGAGATCCCCGACGACCTCAAGATGCAGTTCGCGATGATTCCCTTCGAGTCCGAAGCTCAACTGCGGGGCCATCTGAAAAATGCCGGCGCGCAAGAATCGGGCGGCAGCGTCTCCTATGTGCCGAAAGAAAAAGAAAAGGATACTCAGCTCAAGGCGGCCATCGCGCTTCTTCATGGCCAACTGCCCGTAACAGGCAAGAAGGCGATAGACCAGGCGCGGGCCGCGCCATCGGATGCGGCGCCGTTGTAGGCCAGCGCAACCGGCGGATGAGCGCGATAGTCGTCTCCGCATTGCGGGAGCGGTTACTTTTCAGGCATACTCTCGATTGGCGAATGATCTCATACGCTTTCGAGGGCCAAGGCCATGAGCGGTGCGGGACGGCAAGAGAGCGGCATTGTGACCGTCCGCTCTCCTCTTACGCTGGCGGAGACGATCGGGCATCTCGTCATCGCGGTTGAGAGACGCGGCATGATCGTGTTCGCGCGCATCGATCACGCCAAAGCCGCTCGCGAAACCGGGATCGAGCTTACCCCCGCCCAGCTTTTCGTCTTCGGCTACCCCGAAGCCGAAGCCCCGCTGATTCAGAAGAACCCGCTTTTCGGGCTCGATTTTCCGCAGCGCATGCTGGTCTGGGAGGACGAGCAGCACGCTGTTTGGGTAAGCTACAACGACCCCATTTGGCTCTGCGGCAGGCACGCGACCTCCGCCGACGCCTATCCGAGACTTGAGGCGGTGAGCCATTCGCTTGGCGGGATCGCAACGGAAGCCACCGGGGATTTTGCCCGGCGATGACATCGCTGGAAGCGTTCTTATATTGGTTGCATGAACATCATCGTTTTCGGACCGACAGGCGGCACGGGCCGCGCCGTTGTGGCGGCGCTCTTGAAGGATGGGCATACCGTCACCGCTTTCGCGCGCGACCCATCCAAACTCCCGGCCGCGCCGGGGCTCACCATCGTGAAGGGCGACGCCATGTCCGCGGCTGATGTAGCGCGCGCCATCCCCGGCCACGACGCCGTGGTGATCAGCCTCGGCAGCCGGGATTTTCCGCTCGCTTTGACGCTCGGCGCAAAGCGAACCACTCCGGCCGACGTCTGCGAAGCAGGCACGCGCAATATCGTGTCGGCGATTGAACCCAATTCGCCGGTGCGCGTCCTCGCCGTCACCGCCTACGGCGTCGGCGATACGCGCGGCAAGATGCCGATGACGTACAAGCTCATCTCCAATCTGTTCATGAAAGAGCTGATGGCCGACAAGGAGCGGCAGGAGGCCGTGCTGAGGCAATCGGATCTCGATTATGTGCTGGTTCAGCCGGTCGGGCTGACGGATGCGGCGGCTGCCGGCAAGTGGTTTGCGAGCACGGCCGGGGAAACCCGCAACATGCGCATCTCGCGCAAGGATGTGGCGGCTTTCATTGCGCAGGAGATCGATGCGCCGCGCTATCGCAGGCAGACGGTCGTTCTGTCCGGGTAATCAGAGTCCACCAGTTTGATCGACGGTTCGAACCCCTCACCCCAACCCTCTCCCGCCCAAGCTCGCCTCGGCGAGCTTGCATCTCTGGAGCGTCCGCATCCGCAAGCGGAGGCGGATGGGAGAGGAAGTCCGGTCGCGAGCGCCGCCACGTCGTTCCCTCTCCCCGAGGGAGAGGGACAGGGTGAGGGGCTGCGACGTTGGGGAAGCCGGGAATGCACTTCAGTCAGCTCTGAACGACGCCGAATAGGTCGAAGTCGCCGCGCAGCACGGCGTCGAGACGCCCCGTACGCCAGCCGGCGGACATATCCCGCACGAGCGGCGAACCGCCGTTGCGGTAGCGTCGGATCACCGAAGTCGGGGGCGCGCCCCGCGAAAGGGCGGCGGTGAGCGCTGCGTGAAGCTTGTTCTGCGGGATGTCGCCCAGCGGCGCCGCCGCCACTCGGACGCGGGCCGTGATGCGGTCGACGGTCTTTTCTTCGTTTGGCGCCTCCAGCACATGCAGGCCAGCTTCGCGGGAAAGCGCCCTGTAGGCGCCGAAGCCGCTTATCAAGAGAAGCGAGGCCTCCTCCTTCGCGCCGTTCGCCGGAACCTCCGAAAGCTGCATGTTTCGCGCGAGCGCCCACGCGCGGTACATCCCGCAAACCCGCCGCCGCCACTCCCCCAAATCGACGGGACGATCCCCGCCCCCATCGAGCGCGGGCTCGATTGAAAGGACAGCTTCTATGGGCGCGGCTTCGAACACGTCCTTGACGCCCTCGCCGATCAGGTGAAGCTGCAAGGCAAGCCGCCCAATCAGTTCCCGCGAAGATTTGCCGTCGCGGCCCGCGCCTTTTGCGAGGCGCGCCCGGAAGGATTCGGCCGTTGCGGTGGCTGCCCGCACGCGGTCTATCAGCGCAAGCCGCGCCAGAACGTCAAATCGGTCCGGCTTGCTCCAGAAATCGGGCGCTTGCATCTTTTCGGCAAGTTGCGCCTTCCCGGTCTCCCAGGCGTCCGACGCAAAGGCCGCGACAATGGCCTCGTAATGATGTTCGAGAGCGTCAAGCTCCGCCGCCTCGCCGCGCGCGCCCAGGATCATCGCGGGGAGGGACGGTCTTTTTCCGGAATCGATGGGCGCCGGGCTTTCCGGCTTTTCATCGCCGCTGTCGGGGTCGACGAACTCCGCCTGGATCGCCTTGCCGTCGCTGCGCACGAAGACGAACTGGTCGCCCTCGGGGAAACGCCGCTCGACAATGGTCGCGGCAAGCGGAGCGATCACATACTGATCGATCGCGCGCTTCAGCGGACGCGCGCCCATTTCGGGTGAAAAGCCCTTTTCGAGAAGGAACTCCAGCGCCGACGCCTCCCACTCCACCGCCCATTCGCGATCCTTGAAGCCGCGCCTTTCCAGAACGCCCCCGAGTTCTTTTTTGAGTATGCTGCGCATGAGATCGCGGTTGAGCGGCTGAAACACGATCACCTTGTCGAGCCGGTTCTGAAATTCCGGCCGGAACGTCTGGCTGACCGCGCGCAGCACCTGGTCGCTCGAAAACGCCGCCGAAGCCGGCAAGAAGCCGAGATCGGCGCTGCGGTGGCTGGTGGCGCCGAGGTTCGTGGTGAGGATGATGATGCAATGGCGGAAGTCCGCCTCGTGGCCTGCGGGGTCGGTCAGCCGCGCGTCGTCGAAAACTTGCAGAAACAGGTCCCAGATGTTTGTGTGAGCCTTTTCGAACTCATCCAGCAGCACAACGGAAAACGGCTGTTTCCGGACCCGCCCGATCAGCGATTCCGTTGGCGCCGAGGGGTCCGCGGTTCCGAGGATCTTCCAGGTGGAATCGGGGGACTGATATTCGCTCATATCGAGGCGGATAAGCCTGTCCGCCGAGCCGAAGAGAAACTCGGCCAGCGTCTTTGCAAGTTCCGTCTTGCCCGTTCCCGTCGGACCCGCGAACAGAAAGACGCCAATGGGCTTGCCCGGATCGTTAAGACCTGCCTTCAGCATCGCAATCCGATCCACGACGGTGGAAACGGCCTCATCCTGGCCCATCACGCGAGCGTCGAAATATCTGCGGATAGACGCCAGGTCCGCGCGTTCCTTCGAGTCGAGGATGGCGGCGGGAACGCCGGTGGCTTGCGAAAGGCCGGTGATCACATCGTAGGGCGCGACAGTCCGGTTCGCGCCCTTGACCGCGCGCGCGATGGCCGACTTCAGGAGATCGAGAACCGAGCCCGGAAAACTCGTCGAACTGAGATACTGCCGCGCGGAGCTGAGGGCGGTTTCGGCGCAGGCCGGATCGATCGCAAGCTGGGCTTCGGCCGACAGACGGCTCGTCACCGCCTGAGCGAGGCCAAGCGTTTCCTCTTTTGAAAGCGGCTCGAAACGGATCAGCTCGAAAAAATTGCGCAGCTGAGGGCGCAACCGCAACAGCCGCGCAGCGCCGGCCGGCGTGGCTTCCGTCCAGACGATCAGGCGGCCCGACGAAATCGCGGGCAGAATTTGCTCCAGGATGCTCGCCGCCTGTCCCTGGTGTGTGCCGCTGAGCGCAATCTGCAGGATATCGGGGATGTACCAGATCAGCCTCTTCGCCGTCGAAAGCTCCTCGATAGCCTTCTGGATCCTGCCTTCGAGCTGGCCGAACCATTGCTGCCCCGCCATGAGGTCCGCGCCGCCCGCCTCGAACACGGTCCAGCCCTCGCGATCCAGCCGCTTCGCCAGAAGCCGCAGGAAGGATGTCTTTCCGATACGCGGCTCGCCGCTCGCCAGAAGCGAGCGCGCCGGGTAAGCCAGGACCGCCGCCTCGGCGTTCGCCAGCATCTCGCGCCATGCTTCGGGCTCGATGAGCGCTTCCATCGTGTCTGCGCGCGTCCAGAACCGGCCGAAGGACGAAAGGAAGGTGCGATCGATAACGGCGCGCTGCCTCTCCTCGATCTCGATCACGAGCAGCTTCGCCAAACTGTTGTTGACGCCTTCAAGCACGCTCCGGATGTGGGGGTAGCTTGCGGCGGGGACAGCCTCGATGGCGCGCCCGAAGCGAGGCTCGTCGCCAAGCCGCTGCGCCTCATCGAAATACTCCTGGGCGCTCATGTGGATGACATGGTTGTCCTTCCACCATTCCTTGGCGTTGACGAAAGGCGCGCCAACCGGCGGCCTCGCCGGGGAGCCTTGGAAATAAGCAAGCGCAAAATGCATCGCCCAGGGCGTCAGCCGGTCGAAACCGGAGAGGACCTGCTCGCAGACGGCTTCACGGTCCGGACGGCCCGCAAGCCCGGCGAGCGCCGCGCAGGAAAGCCCCCAGCTCGCGCCGAGCACGTATTGCATGAGGACCTTCGGCGGAACCTCTTCGCTCCTCAAAAGAGCCGCGGCTTCGAGAAAGGATGGCTGATCGGAGAGATCTCGCGGATGAGCCATGTTGTCCCCAACCGGCGAAAACTCGGCTTCAAGTTTCCGAAGCTTGACGCTCAAGGGTTCTTCCGCCGGTTCGGGCGCGGGAAGGAGGACGGTCGCGGCGGCGGGCGCCGTCTCTGACTGCCCGCGCTTTCGCCAGCGCCCGCGCAAACCGGAGAGAAGGGCTTGGAGCCGCCCGGCGAGGGCCAAGCCAATGAAAAGGCCTATGAGAAATAGCGCCATCGATTCCTCGAATGGGAAAACGCTATAAGAAACTTGGAGACTGCGGTGAACAAGCTTTTCCGGCTTCCCCAACGACGCATCCCCTCACCCTGTCCCTCTCCCTCAGGCAGAGGGAACGATGCAGCGACGGTCGCGAGCGGTGAGGAGGCGAACCGTTGGATAAACTGGCGAACGCTTCTCAGTTTTCGCACGATTTTGTTCGGCTCAAGGCCGAGACAAACCCGGACAACCATGAAGCGGACATAATGCCGCGCAAACCGGAAGGCGTTAAGTCTCTACGCGGAGAATGTATGTCCCGGCGTTTTTCGATTGTGCGTGTTTTCAAGGTCCGCGAAAGCGGCAATGCGGAATTCTGGATCGCCAACCTTATCGTCATGGCGTCCACGGTTCTTGGGGTCTACCTCGCGGCGCAGGCGGGCTTCAAGACCGCCCTGCAATTCGAAGTCGCCCGAAGCGAACGCGACGGCTACTACATGCGGCGCGCGCTGCTCGACGAAGTGAAGGACAATCTCGATTCCGTCGACGAATGGAGCCAGACCTTCGAGAAGGCTCTTCGCAACCGCATTTCCGAGTCCTATTTCCTGCCGTCCGACACATGGACCATGTACTGGTCGGACAAGAATGGCTGGTCCAATGCCGGGATCGTGCCCGACGAGTTGAAGATGAAGACCTTCGTCTGGGAAACCATGAAGCAGCAGAGCATCACCTTTCAGCTCGCGCCGCAGCTCATCTCGTCCGTGCGCCGCTATTACGACAGCATGGACGGCAATATGAAAGATGTGCAGAGCCACGAGTGGAAAGCAGGCCCCGCCGCGAAAGCGATCCTCGAAGACACCAGCCGCATGCGCGCCGGGATCGTGCCCGCCTTCGAGAAAGACATCGCGGAGTTGCGCGCGAGCCTCAAGGCGCAGGGCGTGCCGGTGAAGTAGGCCTCTCATCAATTAACGGATTTACCCGTCACCCTGTCCCTCTCCCATGGGGAGAGGGACAGGGTGAGGGGATGCGCCCTCGAAATTAGGCGCCTGCTAAACACAAGCTCCATTCCTGCTTGCAAGATTAAGCTGTCCCGGAGAGATCTCGCGTCTACGCCATGCGCGCCGGCGCGACGCGCGCCAAAGACAGCTCCGAGCGAACCGTGATCGAAATTGTCACCCTGGACCGCATTCAGCCCCTGCTGTCGCAAAAGGGCGGTTCGAACGTTCTGGCGCAACTCCGCAACGGGCAGGCCATCGAGGGGAAAGTGCTGGCGATGCTCGACGGGACTATGGCTCGCCTGCAGATCCTCAACCAAACCATCGATGTCAGCATCCCTCGTGCGCTGCAGCCCGGGACGGCGGTGTCCATCATGCTGGACAGCGATGGCGGCGCCTTGAAATTGCTTGCGCAGACTGGCGCGCAAGCAGCCCGCCCGCAGAGCGCCGGCGACAGCGACGCGGTGCGTCTGGCGGATGCTCTTATGAGCATCGCGGCGCAGATGGCGCTCAACGAAGCGCTGTCGGCAAGCGAGGCGTTTGCGCAGAATTCCTCTGCAGCCTCGGGCAGGCCTGACCCGAACCCGCTAGCGGCGAGCCTCCCGCCGGGGGCCGCGAACCTTCCGCCCGCGATTGGCGGCCGCGAGCCTGCCCAGGACGAGATTCGAAACCTTTATGGCCTTCCGCCGCCGCCGCAAGCGTATGACTCGGCCCGCGGCTGGCTTCCATCTGCGCCCCTCCTTTCATCTTTCAGCGCCGCGCAAGCGCAGCAGGCTTTGCTCCCGCCCGGCGGGCAGGCGGCCGCCAATTCCGGCGCAGGGCTCATCATCCCCTTCCAGCTGCCCCAAATGGCGCAGCCCGTCATGATCGCGGTCAAGGAGGAGGAGAGCGAGCCGGATCGGAGCAAGCCCCGGCCGGGCGGCAAGCGTTGGACGGTGGCCGTCTCGCTCAACGCGGGGGCGATGGGCTTCATCGATGTTAACATCGGACTGCACGCGGGCACGCTGAGCGTCAGTCTGGCGGCCCATCAAGCCCAGTCCGTTTCTCATCTGGCGGCCTGGCTTCCGGAGCTGAAAGCCGTCCTTGAGCAGTCCGGCTTCGCCGTCGAGGAGCTTTCGGTGCGAGAGACGCCAGCGAGCGCAGACGGCGGCGCCGCCGTCGTCAGCCAGCCGGTCTCGCTGTGAAGCCCCGGAGCGCGCCATGACCGGAAAGGACAACGATCCGGCGTCCGGGAAAATCGCTGTCGCCCTGCAATATCAGATGGGGAAAGACGCTGTTCCTAAGGTCACCGCCAAGGGCACGGGCGACGTGGCCGGGAAAATCGTGGAGCTGGCCGAGGCCTCAGGCGTTCCCATCGAGCATAACGAGCCGCTGGCCAAATCATTATCCCATCTCGAACTTGAGCAGCAGATCCCGAAAGAACTTTACCGGGCCGTCGCCGAAGTGATCGGGTTCATCCTCAGAAAAGCGGGACGCAAGCAGGGCCGATGAGCGCCGCCATGCATGGCGATCCCGGGATGATTTTAATAGCTCAAAGAAAACAAAGCACTAGAGGGAAAGTGGGACAATTTGGGCTCATAGGATCGCTATGCATTTTCTGGGAATGTCTCACCACCCCGCCGATGAAAAACCTGCGTGAGGGATAGGGAGGGAGTGAATTTGGTGTAAGAAAAACGTGCGCTTACGGTGGGCTAACATCGAATTTTGGGCGCATTGCTTTGTAGGAGGTATTTTCGAATTTGACTAACACTTCAAGCATTCGACGCGGTCGCTTTGGGGGAACATGAGTATCCATGAAGTGGCAAATATATTGAGGATTGAATTTTCGAAAGGCAGGGCACGCCCTTTGCACGTTGCCACAGTGGAGGAACTGGGCGGGTTTGAGCCGAAGCCTCGGGAATGCCATGAGAACGCACGGCGATGGGTTGTCGAGAATCCTTCTTACAGAGTTGTAGAAGGCTGGGTCGCCGAAACAGATTGGTTGTTTGTGAGACATTCAGTTGTGGAAAAGATACCCAATTTTTTTTCCTGGGCATCCAATCCCCTTGTCTGCGTGACATTAGGTCCACAAAAAAGGAGCGCTCCCAGCGGTTTTGTCTTGCATCAACGTAAATGGACGCGGGAACCGTTCGCGTTGCTTCCTGCAGAAGTTCAAATATCGCCTGACGCCTATTCGACTTAAAATCGCGCCGTGCCCGCTGTCGAATGGCGTGAGTGGGATCGCGCTGCGGAAAAGTCTGGACCGAGCGCAAAGGCGCGTCTCAAACGTGTTTAAGCAATGAAACTGCTTGCCCTGTCCGATATACACGGGAACGTCTCCGCAGTTCGAGACCTGCGCGCGAGAGAAGAAAATGTGTTCGATGGTATAATCGTTGCGGGGGATATTGGCAGCGATTACGCGGTGGAGATATTCAGCATTCTTTCTACGTTCCATTGTCCGGTGTTTTACGTTTACGGCAATCACGATTGGAAATTGGATTACGACGCACAGTTCGCAGAGGATTGCCATCACCTCCACCTGAATGCGTTATCTCACGGGTCTCTTACTCTTTGCGGTTTTAGTGGGTGTGCCGCCAACTGGGGAAAGAACCCGTTAGCGGAAAAAGCACTGGCCGCAGTTGAATTCGAGTTTCGGCACATGCTGGCTGAACTTGAAGAGGCACAAAAAACACTGGAGTTAGCCAGGACGGGGATCCAAATAGCAAGGCCTCTTGTGCAAGCGGCATACGATGTAGCCTTAAGAACCCTTGAAGCAAAGGCGAAAGAGAGCCGGATCGACCGGCGTACCACGGCCTACCGCAAGAAGGTGGACCGTCTGTCCATAAGATATACGTGTTCAACATGGAAGTACAAAGCACCGGTGGCTAAAATTGAGGCATCAAAAGAATACCGGGATTACATTAATCAAATTGAAAAAGCATACGATGAGATTCCTAAACTTAACAGACAGGCTCTCAAAACGGTGATCGAAAAATCCGGCGCTCGAAGGGATGCCTTATGGATCATTACACATGAGCGCATTACTCGAATATCTGATGACTTCCGTGGCATGCCATTCTTTTTGTTCGGTCATCGGCATGGCTTCACAGATAATTACTATCAAGGATCACGGTTCATAAATGTGTCTCCTCTCGACCGCAACCTGGTGTTTCGTCCAAAACACCTAGATAAATTCAAGTGGAAAGATTGCATTGTCGTCAATGCAGGGACCTATGGAATAATCGAAGCACAAAATAGCGGTGAAGTTCGGGTAATTCGAAAAGACTTCCAAATCCCTGGTGACGAAGACTGGGTAATTGTTCCCCCAAGTTGGTATGTTTATGGCGGAGGGGGTATGGTCGTAGGAATTGGCCCCTGCGATTAAGGCTTGGGGTATGATGAGGCCTCCTCACTTCTGGCTGACTTTACACATGGACTGAACAGGACGTGGAACGCTTCGAGGATTATTGGCCGGTGGGCTCTCGGCCTCGTCTCGCCATGGCAATTATGCTTTATCTCGGCGTAAGGCGGTCGGATGCGGTGCTGATCGGCAGGAAACACGAGAGCAGGGACGGGGAAACGGTCACTTTTCGGGTATTCAAGGGACACAAGCGGGGCGCGACCGTCCTGACGCTGCCGGTCCTGCCGCCCTTGCGCGCGATCTTGGATGCAAGCGCACTCGGCCATGACGCCTGGCTGGAAACTTCGCTCGGGGTTTCCTATAGCGCTGCCGGTTTCGGAAATGCCTTCAAGGATTGGTGCAGGGAAGCAGACCTGCCGCAATGTAACTGCCATGGCCTGCGCAAGATCGGCGCGGTTCGTGCAGCGGAAGCTGGAGCAAGCGAACATGAGCTGATGGCCATGTTCGGCTGGGAAGATGCGGACATGGCGCGCGTTTACACGCGCAAAGCGGCGCAGAAAAAATTGGCGGCGAGCGGCGCTGCAAAGGTAAGCCATAGCAGGATCGTTGTCCCACCCTCTGCCCCACCGCAAGGAAATATCAGCAAAAACAATAGCTTAAACGATAAATGGCGATCCCGGGAGGGCTCGAACCTCCAACATCCAGCTTAGAAGGCTGGCGCTCTGTCCTGTTGAGCTACGGGACCGTTTGCTGATCGCCAGCATGACTTGACCGGCGATGCCGAGGAATGGCCGCAGGATGTTGCGTGGGGCGGTTGAAGTCAAGGGCGAAGTCCACCGGCGCCGCGTCAGACGAGTGGTCCATCCGGGCGCTAACTTGCCTCGGGTTGTACGAGTTGCAAAAACGAAGCCGCCAAGTCCGGCAGGTCCTCGAAGCGGTTCAGGATCGCGTCCGCCCCGAGGCTTTCAGCCGGGACGGCGGCATAGCCGAAGCGAACGGCAAGAACGGGAATGCCCGCCGCCTTGGCCGCGGCGACGTCGGCCTCGCTGTCGCCGACCATGATCGCCCGCCGCACCTGCCCCCCTGCTTTTGAGACAAGCTCCGTTACGTGGCGCGGGTCGGGCTTGTGGAAAGGAAACGTATCGCGGCCGGCTTTAGCGTCGAAAAGCGCCGTGACGCCAAGCGCGGAGAGAAGCTTCGCGACAAGCCTGTCCTGCTTGTTCGTGCACAAGGCGAGCCTGGCGCCCTCCGCCTTCAGCGCGTTTGCGGCTTCGAGAAAGCCCGGAAACAGGCGCGTCTTGATGGCGATATGCTCCTCGTAATGCTCCACAAGGCGCGCCGCAAGGCGCTGCATCTGCGTCTCATCGGCCTCATGGCCCGATGAGTTGAGCGCAAATCGCAGCATCGCCTTGGCTCCATATCCCACGCCTCGCCGGATCGATTCGGCGCTGCCGGGCGGAAAGCCTTCGGCGATCAGGGCTGCATTGGCTGCGTCGATAAGGTCGCCGGCCGTGTCGGCTATGGTCCCATCGAGGTCGAAAACGATCGTGGCGCGATAAATGGCGTTCCCCCATGCGTTCGCCCACGCTGCCGCGCCGCAGTCACGGCGGCGCGAGGACAGCGCATTCCATCGGAGGCGCAATATCTAAGCTTTGCGACCAAATCGAGCCTCGTTTCCGGCTCATCCACGCCGAACGCCATCTGATCTTGTTTCAGGGGAAGGGGCGGACCGAGACCCGCGCCAATAGCTCGTGGTCCGATTCCGCTATTTGCATCCCTTTGCAGCACGCCCGAGAGCAAATGCCGGAATCAAAAGGACCGCGAGCAACTTTTTGAGTCTGGTGAAGCCTTTGAATTTGACATTTGAGAGCGATCTCCCGGCAGAGGGGCCTCAAATGTCAAATTCGCTCCACTCGTTTATCAATTCATCTTCGGCAGTTTCGCCGCCTGCGCCGCGCTCATGTCAAGGACGACGCGATCTCCTTGGAGGCTGAATCGAGTCGCCGGCAGGATGACTGGATGAGGGCCCGCGCCTGTGGCGGCGCCGATATCGGCGCGCAGCTGCGTCGCCTTGCTGTCTGCGCTGCTTTCCAGAAGTGTGACCTTCCCCACTTCCTTGCCATCGTTGCTGTAGACGGGCTTACCCGACCACCCTTGGGCGTCCTGGGGCGTCAGAGCCTGATTCTGCCCCTTTTCCGCGGCGGCCGGCGCCGCGAGCGCCAGGGCGAGAGCGGCTGAAATTGCAAGCATGCGTCTCATGGTTTCTATCCTCCAGCTGACGAACATGGAGATAGAACCCGCCAGGAATGCTCCCGGCTTCCCGCCGCCTGCGGGAATCTATCATGGGCCGGAATTTGTTCGCATTTTTTTGCGGATCCGTCGCGCTGCGAAGCCTCACGGACGAGCTTTAACACTCCGGCAACACCCTGCTTCTACCATGGGTTGCAGATATCTCTTTTGTCTTTCAGGGTGATGGCCATGTCCGTATCGATTTCGCCAGCGGGCGTCTTGCAGTCCGCTCATGATGGCTCGCCCATTTTGAGCCCCAACGCTACTCAAACTGCCCCCGCGTCATGAGCACACTCGGCACATACCTTGATATATCCAATAACATCGCGAGATATCAGAAGCTGACGGCGTCTGAGCCGATGGTCGCCGCGCAGACGAAATATTATGAAGCCAATATTGGGAGCGTTAAGACGCCCCAAGACCTCGTCAATAACTACAGGCTGTTTTCTTATGTCTTGAACGCTTACGGACTCGGCGATCAGGTCTACGCGAAGGCGATGTTCCAAAAAATCCTGGAGCAGGGGACAGGCAGTTCCCAAGATCTGGCCTATACTTTGAACGACCCGCGCATCCTTGCTCTGGCGAAAACCTTCAACTTCGCGGCAAATGGAACCTCCACCACCTCGTCAACGGCAGTGCAGAGCGGTGTTGTGAGCCAGTATGTCGAGCAAACACTGGAATCGGATCAAGGGCAGTCCCAACCGGGCGTCCAGCTCGCTTTGTACTTCCAGCAGCATGCATCCAGCATATCAAGCGTTTACAGCATTCTGGCCGACAAGAATCTTCTGACGGTGGTGCAGACCGCCCTTGGCATCTCATCATTAACATCCGCCGAGCCTATCGACACGCAGGCCAATCTTATTTCGAGTAAGCTCAATATTGCAGATTTCCAGGATCCGAAAAAGCTGCAAAGCTTTATCGGCCGGTTTGCAGCCATGTACGACATCAATAATTCCTCCGCCGCCTCGGCGGGGGGTACAGGATTCAGCACAAACCTGCTTTCGAGCATGCAAGGCGTGAAGTTCTGAGAGCCGGGCTCCCGCGGCGAACTGGAACAGAGAAGCGGCAGAGGACCACGGCGCGCTTCGCCGGATTAGCCGCGCGGCGCCAGCGCCATGAAGCTCCCGCCCGCTCAATCCCTCGACCTCATCCCCCCCCGCGGGAGATCCTGCCTGGCGTGCCGCCAGCCGTTCCAGGATTTTAGCAGGAGCGCCCTTTCATACAGCCGACCGATCAAACTTGAGCTTCTCGCTTGAAGCTTCCGCAATCAGCTTCATGCAAGTTGGACGGGTTAACGCACACTACTGTTCGAGGAGGCGAGTTGTGACTATTGCGCTGGGACTGCTAGTGACCCTTGGCTGCATGCTGGGCGGCTTCGTCTCTATGGGGGGGCATATCGCGGTCATTTGGCAACCGGCAGAGTATGTGATCATTTGCGGCGCCGCCATCGGAACCTTCATTGTCGCCAACCCCGTCAAGGTCATCAAGGACTCGGGCAAGGGCATCGTTGAGGCGCTGAAGAACGCCCAGCCAAAGGAAGAGGAATATCTGGCTGTCCTGGGAGTCCTCTATGCCCTCATGCGCGAACTGAAGACCAAGCCAAAGAACGAGGTCGAGGTTCACATCGAAAATCCTGATCAGTCTTCGATTTTTGAGAGGTTTCCCGAAGTCTTGCACAACAAGGAGCTCACGCAATTCATCTGCGATTACGCGCGCCTGCACATCATGGGAAGCGCACGGCCCGACGAGATCGAAGCTTTGATGGATGAAGAAATCCAGACCATCCGGCACGACAAACTCAAGGCTTATCAAGCACTTTCCACCATTTCGGAAGCGTTCCCGGCGCTTGGCATCGTCGCCGCCGTTCTGGGTGTCATCAAGGCGATGGCCGCGCTCGACCAGCCGCCGGAAGTCCTGGGCGAGTTGATCGGTTCAGCCCTGGTCGGCACTTTCGCGGGCATCTTCTTCTCCTACGCCGTGGTCTCTCCGATCGCGACAAAATTAAAGATGGTGAGAGAAAAGAAGATACGTCTTTATCTCCTCGTAAAGCAGACCATCCTTGCGTTCATGAATGGCGCCATGGCGTCCGTCGCAGTCGAGCATGGCCGGAAAATGATTTCCGCTTACGAGAGACCCACCATCGACCAGGTCGAACA
This sequence comes from uncultured Alphaproteobacteria bacterium, assembly GCA_963727795.1. GTDB lineage: Bacteria > Pseudomonadota > Alphaproteobacteria > Rhizobiales > Rhodomicrobiaceae > Rhodomicrobium. Next base: position 699,378 of record CAVSHC010000015.1, on the reverse strand, counting down.
GAAACTGACTGGCGCTCCGGACGCCAAAAAGGAAGCGGCCTAGATGCGGCGCCAAAGCTTGATCGCTCCACTCCTGCGGAGACTGTGACATGCAACCGGACATGAAGACTTCAGAAGCCGCAAAAGCAAACGTCAAAGCCGATGCGACGGAGAGCGCCGGCAACCTCGATAGGGTGCTGCAGATCCCGGTCACGCTGAAAGTCCTGCTCGGCGCGGCCTCCATGCCGATTTTCCAGCTGACCAAGCTGGGACGCGGCGCAGTCATCCCGCTGGATCGAAGGGTTGGGGAACCCGTGGACGTCATGATCAACGGGCGCATCATCGCTCGCGGTGAAATCGTGGTGCTGGACGAAGAAGGTTCGCGCTTCGGCATCACGCTCACCGAAATGGTCGATAGCGCCAAGCCGCAAGTTTAAGCGAGCGGGCCAGTCTTTTCTTGTCCAGCGAGTCCGAAAGAGACAGCAAAACTGAAGAGCCGACCGAAAAACGGCGGCTGGATGCTCTTGAGCGCGAAGGAGGCCCCTCTTCACGGGAAGCCGGCTCAGCCGTCGCGCTTCTCGTGATTTCGGCCTTCCTGGGCTCCGCCGCCCCCGCGCTTTTCACCGGCCTGGCGCACTCGCTGGCAATCTTCATCGAGGATCCGGGCAACTGGCGTCTCGATAATGGCGAGGACGCCATCCGGCTCCTTTTTATCGTTTGCGGACCGGCGTCGCGCTTTGTCGGCGTGTTCATCGCCGCAATCTGCGTCGCCGCAATCGCCGCCGCAGTTCTACAAAACACCCCGAGACTCCTCCTTAACCGAATCGCGCCGGACTTCTCCCGCATATCGCCCTCGGCCGGGCTTGGCCGCCTCTTCGGCAGCCAAAGCGTCATCGAACTTGTCAAGGGCTTCGTCAAAATCGCGGTCGCGGCGTTCGCGGCTTATGTGGCGATCGGAGGCGTCGGCACCGCCTTCATCGCGATCCACAGCCCGCCGGACGCCATTCCGGAACTGGTCCGCCAGCTTTGTCTTCGCGCCGTATTCTTCTGCGCCCTTATGGCCTGTCTGGTGGCGGCGGCCGACGTTTTCCTCACGCGGCGTGAATGGCGCCGCAACCTCATGATGACGAAACAAGAGGTTAAGGATGAGCTGAAGCAGGCGGAGGGAGATGCGACCCTGAAGTCGCGGCTGCGCGCGATCGCCCGGTCCCGCATCAGACGCCGGATGATGGCGAATGTGCCCAAAGCGACGGTGGTTGTAACAAATCCAACGCATTACGCCGTGGCCTTGCGCTATGTGAGGCAGGAAAATTCGGCTCCCAAAGTCTTGGCGAAAGGCCAAGATAATATTGCCTTGAAAATAAGGGAAATAGCAGAACGTCACAATATACCAGTCATAGAAAACAAGTCTTTGGCGCGCTCGCTTTTTGACTACACAAAAATCGATCAGCTTATCCCGCCTGAATTCTACAAAGCGGTTGCAGAGATCATCATTTATATCGAATCGAAAAAGCGTCAGGCGCGCCACAGACAGAAAGGTGTGGATCTCAACAAGCCTCCGGGACGCAAATAAGCTTCACGTAAGTCGCGCAATCTACGCAGGGTTCTGGCTGCAGCGGCCTGCCTGGCGAACTCCTCAGCGAAGGGATGCCGATATGAGTGTCAACAATGTCCTCGATCTTGCCTCCCGTCAGGCGTCATGGCTGCTCGCTAGAGAGAACCTGGTTGCTCAGAACGTGGCGCACGCAAACACACCGGGATACAGGACTTCCGATCTGAAGCCCTTCGAAGGCGCCTTGCAAGCGGCTACCTTGCAACTTGCGAAAACGTCGGCCGGCCATCTCGATATTGCTGAAAGCGATGCCGAACCGGATCCCGATGACCTGTCCGTAGCCAAGGACGGGACCTCTCTATCGGGCAATAACGTCAGCCTTGAGTGGGAAATGTTGAAAGGCGGCGAAATCAGTCGCGCTTACTCGCTGAATACAGCCGTTGTCAAAGCATTCAACGGAATGCTCGTTCAGGCGGGCAAGGGCTAATGCGCCATGGATAACCTTACATCGATCTTCTCCATTTCAGGTTCGGGCCTTTTCGCTCAGTCGCATCGCATCCGGCTCGCGTCCGAAAATCTCGCCAACTCTGAGTCCACCGGCAATACGCCGGGAGCAAACCCGTACACCCGAAAGGTGCTCTCCTTCCAATCGGAATTGGACGAGGCCACCGGCGCGAGCCTGGTTGCAGTTGGCGACACAGAATTGGACACATCTCCTTACCGCATCGAGAGGATCCCAGGCCACCCGGCCGCCGACCAGAGCGGAGCTGTGAAACTGCCGAACGTCAATGTTCTCGTCGAACTCTCCGATATTCGAGAGGGAACACGAACCTACGACGCAAACGTGCAAGTCATAAAGCAGGCTCGCGACCTTGTTTCGATGACCATCGATCTTCTGAAGGCATAGTCATGACAATCAATTCAATCTCGCCTTTCTTTACCCCCCTTGGCGGCATCCAATCGAAGAAGACTGCGCCATCCGCCGTGGCGGCCTCAAGTTCGGCTGACTTCTCGACTGTCCTGGCCGATCTCGCCAAGCAGACCGCCTCCACGGTCAGGACCAGCGAAGACACCGCAGTCAAGGGCATTCAAGGGCAAGCGCCGGTGCAAGAGGTCGTGCAGTCTGTGATGCGCGCGCAGACGTCGCTGCAGACGGCAATGGCGCTTCGGGACAAGGCCATATCCGCCTACCAAGACCTGATCCGAATGCAGATCTGAGAAAGAAGATTCGATGCGCGCACTTTCTATCGCAGCCAGCGGAATGTCCGCTCAACAGACCAATGTCGAGGTCATCGCGAATAATATCGCCAACAGCAACACAACTGGATTCAAGCGTAGCATGGCCCAGTTCGCAGACCTGCTCTACCAGACGGAGAAGGCGGCGGGGGCTCCAGCCCGGAGCGGCGGCGAACCAATTCCTGCCGGGCTGCAAATCGGCCTCGGCGTGCAGCCCATCGCGGTCCGCACCTTAAATCTTCAAGGCTCGCTCACCAATACCGGCAACCAGCTCGATTTGGCTTTGAACGGGCGGGGCTGGTTCCAGGTTTCAGGCCCCAACAATGTGACGTTGTACACGCGTGCGGGATCTCTCGGCAAAAACGCGCAAGGCCAACTGGTCACGCAAGACGGATCCCTGATCATTCCCAATATTACGCTGCCTGCACAGACGACCACGATCCAAATCAATCAGGACGGCACTGTTTGGGTCGACCAGGGAACCGGAACGCTGACGCAAGTTGGTCAAATCACGATTGCGACTTTTCCGAACGACGCCGGGCTTCAGGCCTTGGGCAACAATCTCTTTCAGGAAACAACCTCCTCGGGCTCTCCGCAGGTCGCCGCGCCGTTGACCCAAGGTTACGGCGCGATCCAGCAGGGTTACCTCGAATCGTCGAACGTGGACCCCGTGCAGGAAATCACGAACCTGATATCCGCCCAGCGGAACTACGAAATGAATTCGAAGGTCATACAAGCCGCCGACGAAATGTATCAGACGATCACCAAGACCAACCTCTAAGCGCCGGGGTCCCCATGCGAAAGATGTTCCGGAACGGCGCCGCGATTGTGCTTCTGCTCTCGTTTGCAGGTGCGATTTTCGCTGCCGAGGAGCCGCCGGTCATTCCCGTTGCAAAGCGCACCATATACCCCGGCGACACCATCGCCGAGGACATGATCGCTTTCAAACCGGCCGAACAGATCAAAGGCGCCGGGGCCTACGCCACCGATGTGGAGCGCCTCATCGGGAAGGCGGCCCGCCGGACCTTGCTTGCAGGCCAGCCAATTCCGAAGGTGGCGATCCGCGAACCCTACGTCGTGTTCCAGGGCAAAACTGTGCCGCTGATCTTCGAATCCGGAACGGTGACCATAACGGGCATTGCACAAGCTCTTGAGTCCGGAAGCGCTGGGGACATGATCAGCGCCCGGAACCCGGACTTTGGCGTAGTAATCCGCGGCATTGTTCAGCCTGACGGCACTTTGCGAGCCTACTGATGATGAGAATCCTGCTCCTCGCAATCCTGCTGGCGGGTCTTGCCCCCGCACAGGCGGCGACGCGGATAAAGGATATCGCCAGTGTCAAGAATGTCAGGCCGAACCAGCTCGTCGGCTATGGCCTGGTGGTGGGATTGAACGGGACAGGCGACGGCCTTCGCGGTTCGCCGTTCACCACTCAATCCATTCAGGCCATGCTCGATCGCCTGGGGGTCAACATCCGCGGCAATGGCGCAGGCGCCGCCGCCACGGTCCAGACGAAGAATACCGCGGCGGTCATCGTGACCGCGGAGCTGCCGGCCTTCGCCGCAGAGGGGTCCCGGATCGATGTGACCGTATCCTCGCTCGGCAACGCCACATCGCTGGCCGGAGGAACGCTGATGCTCACGCCGCTCCTCGGCGCGGACAGCGTGATCTACGCAGCCGCCCAGGGGCAGCTGAGCGTCTCCGGCTTCCAATCGTCTGGCAAAGCGGAAACGCTGACCCAGGGCGTGCCAACCGCCGGACGGATCGCCAATGGAGCCTTGGTGGAGCGCAAACTCCCCATGGAGCTCGAACGCGAGAAATCCCTCACCCTTGAACTCATCAATCCCGATTTTGCGACGGCGACGAGAGCCGCCGATGTGATCAACGCCTACACTCTCGACCGCTACAACGGGCGGGCGGCGCGCGCGAAGGATTTGCGGTCCATCGTCCTGCTAAGGCCGCCGGGGCTCGATGCGGCGCGCTTTTTGAGCGAGCTGGGAGAGCTGCCGATTGAGCCAGACACGCCAGCGAAAATCGTGATCGACGAAAAGAGCGGGACGGTGGTGATCGGGCGCGACGTCAGGGTTTCGGCCGTGGCGGTCGCCCACGGCTCCATTACGGTTCGCGTCACGGAGACGCCCACGGTTGTGCAGCCCCTGCCTTTCTCAAGAGGCAGAACGGAAGTCGAGAACCGGACGACGATCAGCGCCGATGAAGCCGGCGGCGCCCTGACGATCCTGAACGGACCGAATCTTCAGACGCTCGTTTCCGGCCTGAACCGCATGGGTCTCAAACCGCAGGGCATCATCGCCATCCTGCAAGCCATAAAATCGGCGGGCGCTCTTCAAGCGGAGCTTGTCGTGCAATGAGACACAGCCGCTTCCGCCTCTTCGCGCTTATTCTCGCCCTTTCTATAACGGGGTCCAGCCTGCCTGTCCGCGGCGAAGAGCGCAACCCCGCCTGGGGCTGGAAGGCCGAAGAAGGATTTGGAGCGACGAAGAAACGTCCACGCCCCGACCCCGCTGCGTCCAGCAACGCCTGGCGCGCGAAAGTCGCCGACGCGCCTGCCCCCGAAGCAATCGCCCCAAGATCGGAAGCGCAGGTCAAGGCCCCTGGCGGGGAAGCTTCCGCAACCGCGAAGGCCTACTGCGAGAACATCGCCGATGCGGCTTTGGACGCTCGCTTTCTCAGCCAGAAGGCCGAGCTTACACGCCTCGAGGAGGAGTTGGCCAAGCGCACGGCCCTCCTCGAAGCAAAAAGAGCCGAGTATCAGGAGTGGCTCAAGCGCCGCGACGAGTTCGTGAACAAGGCCGAGGGCAGCCTCGTCAAGCTCTACTCCAAGATAAAGCCGGACGCAGCCGCTCCCCAATTAGCTGCGCTGGATGAAGAAGCCGCGGCGGCGCTTCTCCTCAAGCTCAGCGCAAAAACATCCAGCGCCATCCTCGATCAGATGGAAGCCGGAAAGGCGGCCCGGCTTGTATCGGTCATGATTGGCGCCGCGAAGCCGGACGACAAGACGCCGGGCCAACCCCCGGCGAACAGCCTCCCTCAAAAAGCGTCCGCTGAACAGCCGAAGGACGGGCGGAAAGAGGCCGGACAACCCCAGACGGCCGGGAATAAATCATGAGGTCAGGGTTTTCCGCGCTCGTGCTTTCGGCGATCCTGCTCGGCGGCTGCTTTCAGAATCTCAATGAAATCAACAAAGAGCCCAAGCTGACGCCGGTGGGATCGGGCCTCGTCCCCAACCATCTCTCCATCGGCACAATGCCCGCTACGCCTCCGTCATACGTCACCCGCGCCTCGCTTTGGCAGGACGGCGCCGCGGACATGTTCAGGGACGCTCGCGCCGCACGCGTGGGCGATCTCGTCACCGTCAGAATATCCATCAAGGACCAAGCCTCTCTCAATAACAGCACGAATACGTCCCGCAATTCCGATCTCGAAATGAACATCACCAACACAGCGAATCTGAGCTGGTCGGGGATGACAAAGCATCTGAACACCCAAAGCACGGGCCAGCTCGACCCCAAGATTCAGTCCACGACAACGGCGCAGGGTCAGGGCGCTATCACGCGCTCGGAGAGCATCGACGTGCGAGTCGGCGCCGTCGTTACTGCCGTGCTCCCGAATGGCAATCTGATCGTCAACGGCAGACAGGAGGTTCTGGTCAACTATGAACTTCGCGAGCTGCTCATCTCAGGAATCATCCAGCCGGGCGATATCTCCGCCGAGAACAGCATATCCTACGACAAAATCGCCGAAGCGCGCATCTCCTATGGTGGACGCGGCCGCGTGATGGAAGTGCAACAACCCGGCTGGGGCCAACAGCTTTTCAACAAATTCAGCCCCTTCTGACCATCATGCTGCACAAACGAGAATTCACGGTGTTATGCTTCGATAGAACTCTGGATGAGGCCTCGCAACCCCCTGAATGAGGCGCAACTTCACCTTCCAGTTTGGCTTATGTCTCCGAATTGCCGTGCAAGCGCGCTGCAAATTGGGCGGCAATTCGGACGCGGGACAGGAGCGAGCCAGTCGAGCAGCCAACGGCGCTTCAGTTCAAGCAGTTTCGCCATGCCACAACCGAGCCCAGCATGAGCGACGAGAAAAAATCCGGCGGCGCCATCATCGGCACGATCATCGGCACCGTGGCCGCGGCGGGAGCCGGTTTCGCTTTCGGATTCGCCGCCATAAACAACCCGGCGCCGCCCAGCGGGAGGCCGCCGCCGCCTCCCACGGCAAAAATAGCCGAGCAGAAGCCGCGCGAAGTCCGGCCGATAGCGCCCATTGTGACGAACCTGCGCGACCCATCGAACCTTTACATCCGCCTTGAAGCAGTCATCGTTCTAGAGCCGAATACGCCAGACGGAGCAGCGCTCGCAGCCAAAATCGGCGACGACCTGGTCAGCTACTTGCGCACGGTTTCTCTTGCAGAACTGGAGGGACCGACTGCTTTCCAGTATTTCAGGGAAGATTTGAAGAGGCGATCGATCCAGCTGGGAGGAGGGAAAGTCAAAGAACTGCTGTTGCAGTCATTCATCATCCAATGAGCGGAGACTTTGACCGGCTTCCGGCTGCTGGAATGGCGAAGGGCGAGGCCTCCCGCAAGCTCGGGACGAGGTTGAGGTGCTTCAACGAAGCTAGGCTGTTCCGGTTTGGCGAGCTTACCATGAAGCCCTGGACCGTAATGCTTTGCAGCATAATGCCGGTCTTGGCGGCGTGACATCCAAAGGAAGCTGGCCCGTGTTCGTAACAAGGCGTTGAAAGGAACTGGCGTGACCATGCGTTCAACTGTTGGTGTTCTGCATCGTCTGCTTCTTGCCGCGTCCCTCCTGCTCGCGCTTACATGCGCTCCCGCCACCGCCCAGCAAAGCGATCTGTCCTCGCTCCTCAACGGCTCGGGCATGACGTCCGCCCGCATCATTCAGCTTGTCTTGGCCATTACGGTGCTCTCGGTGGCGCCCGGCATCCTTGTGATGGTCACCTGCTTCACCCGGTTCATCATCGCGCTTTCCTTTCTGCGGGCCGGGCTTGGATTGCCATCGACGCCGGCAAACCTCGTTCTCATCAGCCTTGCCCTGTTCATGACGCTGTTCACGATGGGACCAACCTTCGACAAAGCCTGGGAGGGCGGCGTCAAACCGTTCATCGACAACAAGCTGACCGAGGAGGAAGCTTTCCAGCGCACCAGCGAACCGTTCCGCGAATTCATGACGGCCAATGTCCGCCAGAAGGATATCGACCTCTTTGCCGCGATGTCCCATTCTCAGGGCTGGGGCGTGCAGTCCGACACCACGCCTCTTCGCACCCTGATCCCCGCTTTCATGATCTCCGAATTGCGCCGCGGCTTCGAGATCGGGTTTCTCATCATGCTTCCATTCCTGGTCATCGACCTGATCACCGCAACGCTGACCATGTCGATGGGCATGATGATGCTATCGCCATCGACCATTTCGCTTCCCTTCAAAATCCTGTTCTTTATCCTGATCGACGGCTGGAACCTGCTCGTGGGCGGGTTGCTGAGGTCTTTCCACTGATCTTTGCCAATTTATTGCGGAAAGGATTCGGAGCATGATCTCACCTTTGAACAAGCGGCGCCTCGACCGCCTTTAATCATTGTTTAACACTTTACGCGTCTTATAGTAGTCATGCAGGAGCGATGCTCTCTTAGGTTGTAATAAGCCGGATATTGTGAGCGTATCGCAGGTATGAAGCCGTTCCCGCATCCCCGGTACAAGTCCGGAATGTCCCAATCGTTTCTCTTTCAAACAGGGACATCCCCCAATGACCTCCGTCCTGAACAACATCGCCGCCAATACCGCTCTTCTGAACCTCCAGAACACCGTCGCGAACCTCAACAACATCCAGGGCCAGATCTCCACAGGCCTGAAGATCAGCAGCGCAGCCGACGACGCCGCTTATTTCTCGATTGCATCTACGCTCCGCAGCGACAGCAACGCGCTTTCAGCCGTTTCCGACACGCTCAATCTGGGCAACTCCTCTCTGACCGTCGCAAGCAATGCGCTCGGCCAAATCCAGACCGCGCTCAGCGACATCAACACCAAGCTTTTGGCGGCGGCGCAACCCGGCGCCAACAGAACCGTGATTCAGCAGGAGATTGCGCAGGATCAGGCACAGTTGAAGAGCATCGCCGATTCCGCGAACTTCAACGGCCAGAACTTCTTGTCGGTCAACTCGTCAGCCGCGGGTTACAACGCCGTCAAGAGCTTCGTCTCGTCCTTCTCCCGCAACTCGGCCGGCGCCATTTCGGTCGGCAGCATCGACGTTAACACCGCCAACTCCGCGCTTTTCGACGCCAATCCTGGCGGCTACACCAGCGCCGATGCGGTGAAGCAGATCTCGACGACCTTGCAAGCGACGGACACGTCGGTGGCGCCCGGAACCGCGCCGGTGCCAACGGGCGTCGCCGGAAACAACTACTTCAGCGTCACCACGACCAACGGTCAGCTTCAGATCAACAGCTATACGCAAGATAAGGCCAACGCTGGACAATATTTCGCCAACAGTATCAACATCGGCGCTGTCAATACCTCCGCCGGCGCTCCGGTCGTGACCGAAACGGCGGGCTTAGCCGCCAACGACAAGACCGCGGCTACTCTTCCCGCCGGCGACACAGTCGGCGGCATCGATGCCGGCTCCGTAACGTATAGTGCGGCGAACCATACCTTGACGTTCGAGGTCGTAGAGAACAGCGCCAACAACGCAGGCAAATACGCGCTCAACACCTACACGATCTCGAACTTCGTGCCGGCAACCGGCGAAGGCGCCCTCGACAAGCTCGATACAACGACGACAGGCACTCATAACGGTACAACCGTGAACGCGAACACGTCGGTCTACACAATGGACATTTCGACACTGACCGACGACTCCGATACGAGCCTCGCCACGCTGAATGCGTATCAGAACCTCGTCAATAACGCGCTTACGGCCGTAAACACAGCATCGTCGACGCTCGGTACGGCGCAAAAGGAGATCACAACGCAAGCGTCCTTCATAACCAGTCTGCAGTCGTCGATCAACGACGGCGTCGGATCGCTGGTGGATGCGGACCTTAACACCGCGTCCACAAGGCTTCAGGCGCTCCAAGTGCAACAGCAACTCGGCGTGCAGTCGCTCTCGATTGCGAACCAGTCCTCGCAGATGGTCCTGAAGCTCTTCCAGTAACCTCTTAATAGGGGGAGGGCCGCAACCGGCCCTCCTGCTACGCACAAGGTACGCCGCGAATGATCCCCGCAGAAGTCTTGAGGGAATCATGGCCGGCGGCGACCAGCTGGAACGACTTTGGGCAAACCTTACCGCTCTGGGGCCGCGGCGTCTGGTGGCCCTGGCTGCCGTTGGTATCGCGATCTTCGCAATCGTCGGCTTCGGCAGCTATTACCTTTCCCGGCCCGATCTCGAAATTCTGTATGTCGGGCTCACTCCGCCCGAAGTGGCCCGGATGGGCGGCGTTCTTCGCGAGGCGGGCATCACCTTCGACATCAACACCGAGGCGACCAAGGTCTTGGTAAAGCGCGGGGAAGCTGCAAAGGCAAGAATGCTTTTGGCGGAACGAGGGCTCCCGAACAGCGCCACGGCCGGATACGAACTCTTCGACAAGCTCGGCTCGATGGGCCTGACCTCGTTCATGCAGAACATAACGCGCCTGCGCGCTCTCGAGGGAGAAATCGCCCGGACCATCCAGGCGATGAAAGGCGTCAAGGCGGCCCGCGTTCATCTTGTCCTGCCCGACCCCGGCTCCTTCCGGCGCGAACCTCAGCCGCCTTCGGCGTCCGTCGTCATCCGCACCGACACCTCCGAGACCCCCTCCGCCGCCGCAATCCGCCAGATCGTCTCCGCGGCGGTGCCGGGCATGGTTCCCGACCGCGTCGCCGTCATGAGCACGGATGGAACGATCCTCGCCGCGGGCGGCGAAGCCGTCGGCGCCACGAGCGGCAGGATGCTGGACCTCGAGAAGCAGGTCAGCAAGGAGATCGCGGAAAACATCCGCAGGACGCTCACTCCGTTTCTTGGGCTGGGAAATTTCGAAGCGAGCGTGTCCGCGCGGCTCAATCTCGACAAGAGGGAAACGAGCGAAACCGCCTTCGATCCTGAGTCGAAAGTCGAGCGGTCCACGCGGACTCTCAAGGAGAGTTCCAATTCGCAGAACTCGAACAGCAAGTGGAATGTCAGCGTCGAGCAGAACGTTCCCAACGACCAGAACGCATCGAAGCCGCAAGACCAGGCGCGCAAGTCGAGCGAGCGCAAGGAGGAAACGACGAACTTCGAGCTGAGTTCGAAGACGACCACCACCGTCAGCGACGGATACAGGATCGAGAACATCGCCGTCGCCGTGGTGGTCAACCGCAAGCCGCTCCTTGCTTCCGCGAGCGACGGCAAACCGGCGGCGCTCGACGAGCAGATCAAGTCCATCGAACAACTGGTCTCCTCAGCGGCTGGACTGCAGCCTTCCCGCGGGGACAAGGCCACAGTCGTCGCCGTCGATTTTGCGGGCGGCGCGGACCTGGAGCCGCTCCCCACACCTCTCACCTTCTGGGATCGAACTCGCAGGCCAGACGGGCAACTACCTGATCGCGGCCGCGATCCTTCTATCGACGATCATATTCATATCCCTTGGCATGCGGCCGGCCCTGCGCCTCATCCTCGACGCAAGGAAGCCCGCCCTGCCCTCTCCTGAGATGACCGAGGAAGCGTTGCTCGTCGAGGCGCAGGCAGAGGCGGCCCTGCCGCCTTCCGGCCAGATAGCTCAACCGTCGATCACGGCTCCAGCTGGCCCCCATGGGCCGTCGCCGCTGAAGCAGGTGGAAAAAGCTATCCAGGAAAATGAAGAGCAGGCGGCGGAAATCTTGAAGCAATGGATCAGTGAGGGCTGAGATGGAAGCTGTTTCATTGACGCTTTTCCTCGCCCGCCGGGACCGGAACTACGACAAGGTTGCCGGCAATCCCGATCCGGTCGATGTCCAGGCGTCCATCGAAGCATGGTATGAAAAGGGCCTTGCGGAAGGGATGCAGAAGGCCAAAGACGCCTGCAACGCCGCAATCCTGCAGCAGGAGCAAGACCTGAAGGCGAAGCTGGAGCTGGCCAGGAAGACCTGGGCGGAAACGGAGGGCGCAGCTCTCGCGCAGCAAACTGCGAACGCCATCGCCGCCTTGAAGGAGGAAATGGAGGACGCCGTCGCTCGAATTCTGAGACCCCTGCTCGAAAAACGGCTGGTCGACGAAGCTTTAGCTAAACTTGCAATCGAAATAGGGAAACTGCTTTCAGACGATGATGCGATAAGATTTAAGATTTCCGGTCCACCGGACCTCGTTTCCCAGTTCAGGGAACGCATCCCAGAAACCGTTCCTGTCGTGACGATCGGAGGAGACAGGCCCGAAGTCAGTGTTTTTGCAAATAAGACTGTGATTGAAACACGGTTGAGTGAATGGCTTGCGCGTATAGGAGTAAATAGCCATGCCCAAGAAGAAGGGTAAAGAACCAGCAAACAGTCCTAGATTCATCGTCAAGAAAAAGATTAGCGGTGGCGAGGAAGGCCATCACGGTGGCGTCTGGAAAATCGCTTACGCAGATTTCATGACAGCGATGATGACCTTCTTCCTCGTGATGTGGCTTATCAACTCAAGCTCTAAGGAAAAAATCACGGCGCTGGCCAACTATTTCAACCCCATCAAGCTGACCGACCGCAATCCCGCGAAGGGCGTGCACGAAAACGAGACCGGCGCGACCACCGACACCAAAAAGGAGGCCGAGAAAGCGGAGAAGAACTCGGAGAAGAAAGAGAAAGCGGAGAAGAAAGCGGAGAACGCCAAGGCCGAAAGCAAGCAACATCAGAAGTCTGAAGACGAGCTTCTCTTCAGCAATCCTTTCGGAGTCCTGACGCAACTGGCGTCGCAGGCGGAGGGCGCAATGGCGACGGCGATGTCGCAGTCCAGTTCCGGCAGCCTCATCTCGGGGGGCGCCTCGCACGACCCCTTCGTCACCGACCCTGTCATGAGCCAGCCTTTCGCGGCGCGGGTGCAGGCAGCCCATGCTCCAGCCCCATCTCCCCGCAAAACCGAGCCAGCAATCGACGCCGCATCCGCCGGCAAGACGGCCGCCCCAAAGCCGGCGCCTGAGCCGGACGCCACGCAGCCTAAGCCCGAGACGCAGGAGGCCGCGGATCAACTCGCGAAAGAGATCGCCCAGCTCACCACTTCGCTGCCCAAGCCGTTCCGGCCCAATATCACCACGAGGGCGACTTCGGAAGGTGTGCTGATCAGCCTTACGGACGATTTCAACTTCAGCATGTTCAAGATCGCCTCCGCCGAACCCTCCCCGCAACTGGTGCTCGTTCTCGACAGGATTGGAACCCTGATCGGCAAGCATCCGGGCAAGCTTGTGGTGCGGGGACACACCGACGGCCGTCAATATACCGGAGACGCTCATGGGAACTGGCGGCTGTCGATCAATCGCGCCAACATGGCCTACTTCATGCTGCTGCGGGCCAAGGTCGAGGACATGCGCTTCCTCGCCGTCGAGGGCTATGCCGACCGTAATCTTCGGAACAAGACTGACCCGCTCGCCGCAGAAAACCGCCGCATCGAGATCCTCATCAAGGCTGCCGAATCATGATCGCCAAGACGGCGAGGCTTGTTCTCGCCTTTCTGCCCTTGCTGTCTCTTTCCGCCTTCGCAGGCGACGACGACACGCAGTTGCTTGGCAAAATCCGCGCGCTCACCGGGCAATTCGACAAAATCGCCAATCGGGATTCAACCTCCTCCCCCGGATTGGGACAGGCCCGTGAGCAGTATGGAAATTACTTGCGCGCAGCCGCCCTTTCGGGATCGTACAGCCAGGAACTCAGGGAACATGCTGAGATTTTCGTCCTGAGCGGCGGAGATGTTTCGGTCTTGCTGCCCTGGGAGGAGGGCCTGGAAGACAAGACTGAGAAAAAGCTGTTCGACGGCATCGCGGCTTATGGCCAGGGCGACATCCCCAAAGCCGAGGCGGCGTTGCTTTCGCTCGATGGAGCGAGTTTCGATCCCCTGCGGGGAGGCCATCTGAGCCTCGCACAGGCGCTTCTCTCATCCCGGACCAACCCGGAGCGCGCATTCGCATATTTCGACATGGCCCGTCATTTGCTGCCCGGCACGCTCGTCGAGGAAGCGGCTTTAAGGCAGACCGTCGTTCTCGCCGCAAAGACAGGCGACCGGGAAAAGTTTTCGCGCGCCGCGATCTCATATTTGAGCCGCTTTCGCCGGTCGGCCTATGCGGCCAACTTCGAGACCCAGCTCGCTTTCCATATCGCCCGGTTTCCAGGGCGCGACGGCCTGTTGATTTTTCAGGAGCTGATGGCCGCTCACCCAGCGGGGTGGGGCCGGTGTCTGACCTGCTTCCTGGCGAGCATCGCAGAGCAAGCGGTCCTCTTGGGCAATGTCGGCCTGACGGGCGCTGCCGTGCAGGCGGCCATGCCCCTCGCCGCAAACAACGCCCAGGAAAAGCGGCGTCTTCAGCTCTACTCAGGAGCCGCCCTCATAGTTACAGAAGATTTCGCTCGCGGGCTTGAGACGCTGCGCTCAATCCAGGAGGCTGACCTGCCGCAGAGGGACAGGGAACTCCTTCGGACCGCGCTCGGGCTTGCCGCCAAGCTTCGGGCAACCCCTATGCTGTTAAGTCCGGCCAAGCTCAGCGCTTCAGCTTCAAGTGAGTCGAAGCACGATCATGATTTCCCGCCGGGCGATAGAGTGGTGGAAGCGAAGGCGGCGTTGGCGAATGCGGATGCACTCTTAAAGCAAGCAAGGTGATGCCTCAGATTCCCTCAGCACTCCCCACCTCTCCCGCGAAGCCGGCTGCGCAAACGGGTATCAGGCCGCTGACCAGGACATCGAAGGACACGTCGAGCGCATTCGCAGCACTGATCGAACAAACAATGCGCAATGGCGCAAGCGCTGCGGCGAGCGCCGGTTCGAACGCGCCGGATCCGGCGGCACGAGCCGCGGCGAAGGCCGGCGCCAAGCCGTCACGGCGCGACGAAGATGAGGCGTCCGGCGCCTCTGTCGGCAGCGAAGCAAGCTCCAGCACAGATCAGGCAAGCCAAGGACAGCTCTTTCCCGCCGCAGCCACCCTGCTCCAAGGACTTCCCTTCGCAATACCGGCCAGCGCGACCCCCGCCGCCTCCAAGACCGGCGCAAACGCGGCGGACAAAGCGGCCAACGCTTCCGCTGCATCGATCGCACGGCAAACCAACCGCATCGACGCTTTGGGAGCGACTGTCGTGCGAGTGCAGACGCAGTTTGCGCCGTCGACTCAGTTCTCGTCCCAGATCGCCGCCGCTTCGGCAGACAGCCCGATCCAATCGGAGGAGGCTGCCGCCATTGCATCCATGGAGGCTCGATCCGCCTCCAAGGCCTCTTCGCCGCAGCGCAGCGGTGAAGACGTTGCAGTGAAGATTGCGCTGCGGGGTTCGCTCGCGGCACAAGCCGCGGAATCGAGCGCGAGCGCCGCGATAAGCGCGCAGCAGCCACCCGCGCCGCCATCAGGATCGGCGCCGCAACAGCAGGATAATGAAGCCGATCCGCCCGCCGCTTCGGACACCGATCCAGGTAAGGCATCCGGCACAAGTCACCGGTTTGTCTCGATCGGATCGAGGGAGAGCGCCGCTTCCCGGGAAGACGACAATACGGGCGACGCCGCCGCACAGACCTCAGTCAAAGCCCCGCTGGCTTCCGCGGCCAATCCGGGCGCCGCGCCAGCCGCAGGCGATTTATCCTTTGCGACTCCGGCGCAGCAAATTTCGGCCGAAATTCAAAGTTCGCTCCCCGCCGCAACCGTTGCCCAGACTTCAAACGACGTGCAGCAATCTGCGCCGGATGCCCCCCTGAAGACCATCACAATCGCGCTCAATCCAGCAAGTCTTGGGAATGTCGCCGTAGAACTGACGCTGAAGAGCGGAAAGCTTGGCGTGAAACTTCAAGTCGACGACCCTGCGACGGCGCAAATGCTGCGTCAAGACGATGGCGCCCTCGAAAAACTGCTTCAGTCGGCCGGTTATACGGTTCAGAGCCTGCATGTTTCGCTGCAATCTCCGGCGACCGCCGGCGCCGCAGCCCAAACCGCACAGAGCGGACAGAATTTCTCCGATCAGTTCAATCCCAGCAGTGGCGGCCAGCAGCAGCAAACGTCACAGAGCTTTGATGGTCAGCCCGATAGGCGTCAGGATCAGAGGCCACGATATGAGCGCGTTCAAGATCTGGATGGCGGCGGCTCTCTTTATGTTTAGCGCCGCTGCGCCTGCGGCCGCACTGCCGGATCTCTGTGAGCGGGAGATGAAGCAGGCAGCCGCCAAGTACAAGATTCCGCTTGGAATTCTCTATGCGGTCGGATTGACCGAAACCGGGATCGGCGGCCATCTGCATGCCTATGCGCTGAATCTTCAGGGCGATACTGTTTACTCCCTCGGCAAGGAGCAGGCGATTCGCCGCTTCAACGCAGCAAAGGCGTCCGGCATGCGCCTGATCGACATCGGATGCATGCAGCTTAATTACTTCTACCATGGAAACCGCTTTTCATCGGTCGAGCAGATGTTCGATCCCCATTCGAATGTGGATTACGCAGCCCGATACTTGAAAGACCTTAAAGAGAGCGAAGGCACCTGGACCATCGCTGTCGC
Organism: uncultured Alphaproteobacteria bacterium; assembly: GCA_963727795.1. Classification (GTDB taxonomy): domain Bacteria; phylum Pseudomonadota; class Alphaproteobacteria; order Rhizobiales; family Rhodomicrobiaceae; genus Rhodomicrobium. The sequence continues at coordinate 682,941 of CAVSHC010000015.1, read as the reverse complement.
CCGCTACAACGCCGGCAAGAATAACGACCCGGCACAAAAGCGCTACGTCTGCAAGGTGCTGGGCCGTTTGGTCGAGAGCGGCTTCGGAGCCTGGACAGCCCAAAGCTCCGCATTTTGTGCAGGTGAAGCCGGCCCGCCCAAACCGCAACCCCAGAAGCCTTCTGGGTTGTGGACCACCAGTTCCGTGCAAGTTCACTAAGCGAACGTTGGGCGTCGCCGGACGCAGGATGAAACAGCTGGATACGCCGTCCAAAATTACATTTGCCTGAAGCGCCAGATATTTGAGGAGTCAGAACTCATGGATGCCAATATGCGGATCCTCGTCGTGGACGATTACAATACTATGGTCCGGATTATCCGGAAGCTTTTGAAACAAATCGGCTATGAGAATGTGGACGAGGCGTCGAATGGCGAGATGGCGCTACGCATGATCAAGGAAAACACCTACGGCCTGATCATTTCCGATTGGAACATGGAGCCGATGACTGGCTACGAGTTGCTGAAGCAGGTCAGGGCCGCCGATGAGACTGCGAAAACGCCTTTCATTCTTGTCACTGCCGAGTCGAGGCCGGACAACGTAGTGGCCGCCCAGAAGTCTGGAGTGAACGAGTATCTGGTGAAGCCCTTCAGCGCGCCCGTCCTCAAGGAAAAGATCGATAAGGCGCTGGCCGCCGCCGCGTAACAGTCTCTGCGATGGTCAACTGAGCAGATAGGCGAAAACAAGCCCAGCCTTGTGCTGCCGGCGAGCGGAGGGGGTAAGCCTTGCAGTCGAGCCTTTACGTCGCGCTTTCTGCGCAGGTCGCGCTTCAAAACCGCCTGGATACGATCGCGCAGAACGTCTCAAACGGATCAACTGCCGGCTACCGCGCGGGCGTCGTGAAATTCGAGAGCGTCATGGCGAAGCTGAGCGATCTTCAGGTGTCATACGTGTCTTCCGGAAGCGGCGTGATTAAACGCACTACCGGCGAATTGGTCAAAACCGGAAATCCTCTCGACGTCGCGGTCAAAGGCGAGGGCTGGCTGTCGATTGCAACGGCATCGGGCCAAGCCTACACTCGAGACGGCCGGATGCGCATGAACCCGGCGGGCGATCTCGTCTCCATGGGGGGCGCTCCCATCCTCGATACAGGCGGCGCGCCGATCCAGCTCGATCCGAGCGCCGGCCAGCCCGAAATCGGCGTGGATGGGACGATAACACAGGCGGGCAAACGTATGGGCGCCCTGGGTATATTCAGGCTCCCCGCCGATGCACAACTCACCCGCGCAGAGGGAGGATCCTTGATATCGAGCGTCCCCGGAACTCCGGCCGTCGACTCCGCCGCCGATGGCGTCGTGCAAGGATTCTTTGAACAGTCGAATGTCAATCCCGTGGCGGAGATGGCGCGTCTCATCTATGTGCAAAGAGCCTTCGACGGCGTTGCCGCCACCATACAAGCTGCCGAAAGCAGCATGAAAAACGCCATTCAGACGATCGGATCGTGATCCGGCTGGCGGGTGGCGGACATGGCGTTCGAAAAACTTTCGCTCCGTCGCCATAAAGGCCCGAGCGCGCTGGGAGCCCTGGCGGCGTGCATGGACGCCACCATTACCGGCTCTCTGGTCAACGTCTGGGGCAGCGTGTCGGAGCTGACCGCCAGTCACGTTCGCATCGCGGGCCTGTCAAAGTTCACAAAGCTCGGCGACTGGATCTCCATCGAGACGGAGTTCGGCAGCCAGATTGCAGAAGCCATTCGCATCGACAGCGACTCGATCCTCGTAAGACCGCTTGAGGAGCAACACCGCGCGGCGATTGGGGCCAAGGCAAGGATTACCCAGGCGCTCGAGCTTTGCCCGCACGAGTTCCTGGAAGGGCCGCGTCATCGATGCGCTGGCCCGTCCGGCGGATGGCGGACCTCCCCTCGTCAAAGGCTCGCGTCCCTTGTCGCTCGACCGCGCGCCCCCCTCAGCATTTCATCGTGAACGGATCAGCGAACCGGTCTTCACGGGCGTGCGCGCGATCGACGTTTTCACGCCCCTCTGCGCAGGCCAGCGCATCGGCATCTTTGCGGGCTCAGGCGTCGGCAAATCGACATTGCTTTCGATGCTGGCTCGCGGGAACAGGTTCGATACGACCGTTTTCGCCGCCATTGGCGAGCGCGGACGCGAGGTGAAGGAGTTTGTCGAGGATACGCTGGGCGATGGCATCGGCAAGGCCATCGTCGTTGTCTCCACCAGCGACGAAAGCCCGATGATGAGACGGCTTGCGGCGAAAACGGCGCTGTGCGTTGCGGAATACTTCAGGGATAAAGAGCAGCGCGTTCTCCTGATCTTCGACTCCATCACGCGGTATGCTCAGGCGGTGCGCGAAGTCGCCCTTGCTTCGGGAGAGCCGCCCGTTTCGCGGGGGTTCCCGCCCAGCGTGTTTACTGGGTTGCCGAAGCTTCTCGAGCGCGCGGGCTGCGATGCGCACGGGGGATCGATCACGGGGGTGTTCTCGGTGCTTGTCGAAGGTGACGATCATAACGATCCTATCGCCGACACCCTGCGAGGCATTCTCGACGGCCACATTGTTCTCGACCGCGCGATCGCAGATCAGGGGCGCTTTCCCGCGATCGACATACTCGGCTCCGTTTCCAGGCTCGCGATGCGCGTCTGGTCCGCGGAGCAGCGCGTCGTGGTGAGCGCTATCAAAGCGCTCGTCGCCAAATACGAGGAAACGCGCGACATCAGGCTGATCGGCGGCTACAAGCCGAACAACGACCCGGAGTTGGACAGGGCCATACGCCTTGTGCCGCCGCTCTACCGGTTCCTCTCGCAGGCTCCGGACGATGTCCGGCACGGAGAGACTCTCGATGGCATGCTGAAGGTCCTTTTGGCGGGCGATAGCCTGGCTATTGGCTAGAGCCTATCCGCTTTTGATGGACTCAAAAGCGGCTCTAAGTTTTTGTTTTATCGCGCGTCTTATCGGAAAACCGCTTGGCGCTTTTCCGGACGCAATCTAAGCAGCCAGACGCGCAAACGGGTGTGACGATCATGGAAAGGCGAAGCCTTATCCGCGATCGTCACAAGCTGAAATGCTTGCCTTTTTTCGATCCCGGCTCGCGCTCAGCCTGGCCGGGACGATGGAGTGTGGAGCGAGCGGCTTCCGAGCGAGGTCCGCTTGGCAGGCCACGCCTTGGAGTCGGCTCACGCCCCAGCCATCAGGCCGCTTCCAGCATCTCCATTTTCCAGTTGAAGGCGGAGCCCACCTCCGGCTCTCCCTTTCCCTCGTCGAGATCGGCCCTGATCGCCGCCACGAAGTCTTTCACGGCCTTGGAAAGTTGCGACGTCACATCGGAAAGATGGAGCGAAACGCCTGAAAGGGACGCCGCCTGCTGCTTGGTCTTGCCCGCCACCTGGGAAACCTCCTCCGAACTCCTTGCCGCCTTCTGGCTGCCCTCGGCGGCGAGCGAGACATTGCTGGCGATTTCCTGGGCGGCGGCGGTCTGCTCCTCGACAGCAGCGGCGATGGCGCCCGTAAAGCTTTGAATTTCGGCCACCTTGCCCGCGACCGACTGAATGGCGCTCACAGCCGTAGTTGTTGAGGCTTGGATGGCCCGAATCTGGTCCGCAATCGCGTCGGTTGCCTTCGCCGTCTGCGCCGACAGCTCTTTCACCTCGGCCGCGACCACGGCGAAGCCACGGCCAGCTTCACCAGCCCGCGCCGCCTCGATGGTCGCGTTCAGCGCCAGGAGATTGGTCTGGTCGGCTATGCCGCGAATGACCGCGACAATCGAACCGATCTCTTCAGCCGCGCTGGCGAGGCCTGCAACATCTTTGTTGGTGCGCTTCGCCTCGTGCGTGGCTGCCTCCACGACGGAATTGGTGCGATGCGCCTGGTCGGAAATTTCGCGGATCGAGCAGCTCAGTTCCTCGGTCGCGGCGGCGACGGCGTTTGAATTGTCGGCCGCGCTTGCCGACACATGGGCCGCGGTCGCCGCCTCGTAGGTTGCGGTCTCGGCCCCCTCCGACAGCGTCCCGGCTAACTCGCGCAACTGATCGACCTGCCTGGTCAAGGTGGCGACGACGGCGGTGACCGTTGTCTGGAATTTCTGCACCTGCTCCTCGAAGTGGCGCTGGCGTTCCCGCTCGCGCTTGCCCAATTCGTTCACCCTTTCCTGCAACTCCTTTTGTTCAATAGCGTTTTTGCGGAAAACTTCAACCGCGCGGGCTATCTCACCAAGCTCGGTTTCTTCGCTTGAGGCTGTCGCGGGAATATTCAGGTCGCCGCTGGCGAGGCGAGCGGTCTTCGAAGCGAGGTCGGAAATGGCCCCCGATATCGATCGCCCGATGAGCCAACCGGCAATCGCGATGATCGTGAGAACGATGGCGAGCAGGGCTCCTTCGATCAGGACACGCCCATAGAAGTCCGTGTCCACATCGTCGACATAAACGCCGGCGCCTGCAAATCCCCCGATCTCGGGCACGTTTTGCACGATGGTGAACTTCGGCGTGACCGGGCCGCCGTTGCCTTTCGGAAAGACGTAGCTCGCAAATCCTGTTCCAGAGGGACTTTTAGCCATCTGGATCAACTTCTGAACGATCTTGACGCCGTTCGCGTCCGTCAATTCGATGAGGTTGCGCCCGATTTTCGCAGCATCGATGTGGCTGAGCGCAACTCCATTATAGTCGAACGCAAAGATGTCATTTGCCTCTTTCTCTTCTCCAAAGCGTGTCGCCTGAAGAACCGAGAAGAAAGCCTTGCGGCCGGCCTCGCTCGATGGGCCGCCCGCTTTCGCCATGTCGGCGCGAGCGATGGAGAGCGTCAAATCGAGAAGATTGCGCAGCTGGCCTTGCCTGTCTTCCATCATCTGTGCGCGCAAAGACCAAAGGCCGATCCCCATCGAAGCGAGAAACCCGAATGCCGCCAAAACAAGGAGGAGGTGAATACGCGTCGTGATTTTTAAGCGCGCGAACATGCAAGCTTCCTAAACCATAAGTTGTGCTTGCCTCCTGTATGAACCTTTGAGGTTAAAGTGGCCTTACCGCTTTGCTGAGGCCGCGAACACCTTGGAGAAGGCCAAAATCCGCCGCATCGGCTCAAACCCAGGCTTATCGCGCTCACCTCACAACGACACACCACCTATACGTGAATAATTAATGATTACCCGCTATTGATGCAGATGTTCACAGCCAGGATCAAGTTACGATGACCCCAAGTCTCCCGTTAAGCCATCATTTTGGCTGCAGCATTATCGAAATTGAAGAGCATCTTAAGCAAGCAAATCACCTTGTAAATCCCAATTCCGGGATCGCAAATGACTTTCTAAATCAGTATAATGAGATACTTTTGCTAGTTGAAAATTTGCCAGTGCTTTTGCCTGAGATGGTCGATGATCTTCTGGCCTGGCGCCCCGGACCTATGAGGACTATTTCCGGACCTCGCCGCTGCTGGGTGGAGAGATCGCAATAAAGATCTATTGGGCTCTCAAGGATTCGTTCCGGGACAATTTCGAGGCGCAAATTGCGAAGATAAATATCCTCGCAAACAAGGCCATCGTCATCATCGCCCATCAGCGCGACGGCTCGGAAGAAATGCGGCCCGAGGACATCGAGGCCTATTGCGAAGAGGCAGCGAGGAAACTCAGAGCCGAGATCGAGAAGGCCGCCGATCTTGTGAACCATGGGTTGGCGCTGCCGCCCGAGACTTCGCAACAGATGGCGGACCGGCTGATGCGCATTTAGAAGGCCGCCGAAATGCGCCCCATCACGGCTTCATTCCTCGACAGGCCCGGGACGAAGCTGCATGTTTTCAACGAGTTGGCCTTTATTGGTGAGCCTACCGAAACCATGGAGCACGCCATTTTCAGTAACTTGTTAAAGGCAGTTGAGAAAGCAGACGGGCCATGGATGACTTGCTAAGCGATTTCCTGAGCGAGACTTCCGATCATATCGATGGCATCGCCACTTATCTTGTGGCGTTCGAACAGAACCCATCGGACATGGATGCGGTAACGCAAATATTCCGCCTGGTTCACACCATAAAAGGCACATCCGGATTTCTCGGCCTGAGTGCTCTTCAGAGCATCGCTCACGCTGCCGAAACCTTGATCGACACATTGCGCGATGGCGCCGCGCCAACTCCCACGGCCGTTTCGCTTTTGCTGCAGGCGTTCGATCGCATCAAGACCCTGCTGTCTCAGATCGCTGAACTGGGCGAGGAGCCGCCCAGCGACCAGTCGGACATGATCGAAGGAATTGAGGCCTATCTGACAGCCGGCGCGAGCGATGAGGGGGCCGGGCGGCCGAAAACAGAGGAGGCCATTGAGAGCGGCGGCGCGAAGGCGGAAGGCCAAATCGAGCACGCTCCAAATCCTCCGCGTGTAGAAGCGCCGTCCCCCTCCCCGCCCCCGGCCCCGGCCCCGCTCCCGCCCGCGGCTGTCCGCGCCGCCAGTCCCGATTTGCAGGAGAGCCGGTCAAGCGACAGCGCTCAGGCTGGCAAGGAAACCGAACAGGCGTCCAGGGAGAAGGCCCCGGACACAATTCGTCTCTCGGTTGCGGCGATCCAGAGAATTATGGACCTCGTGTCCGAACTTGTCCTGACCCGCAATCAAATCAACGACCTGTCCCGGCAGCATAATCTGAGCCAAATCAAGAGCCCTCTGGAGAGGCTTTCAACGGTCACATCCGACCTGCAGGATGCGGTCATGCGGGCGCGCATGCAGCCCATGACGCGTCTTTTCGCCAGCGTTCCACGTATGGTTCGGGATTTGTCGGTCGAACTCAAAAAGAAGTATGCGCTCACGATCGAGGGCGCCGATACCGAACTGGACCGTCAACTGATCGAGACGCTTCGCGATCCGCTGACCCACCTGATTCGCAACTGCGCCGATCACGGCATCGAGCCCCCCGCAGAGCGGCTCGCGGCCGGAAAACCCGAAGCAGGCCAGATATCGATAACCGCCTTCTACGATTCAGGCCAGGTCCATATCGAAATTGCCGACGACGGGCGCGGTCTGGATGCTGGGCGCATTCGGGAGAAGGCGGTCGAGCGCGGCCTCGGCGACGCGCGCATGATTGCGGGTATGAGCGACGAGGACGTTTATCGTTTCATCCTGCAGCCTGGCTTTTCCACCGCGCAGGCCGTCACCACGGTCTCCGGACGCGGCGTCGGCATGGATGTCGTTCGCGCGAATATCGAAGCCGTGGGCGGGACGATCTCCCTGCAATCCGCAAGGGGCCGAGGCTCCAAATTCATCCTCAAGATTCCCTTGACGCTTGCAATCGCTCCCGCGCTGATCGTGAGAGTCGGAGGCCAGCGCTTTGCCGTTCCGCAGCAATCCGTGGTCGAAGCGGTTAACGTGGACGAGGATCTTGGCAACCTGAAGAAGATGGACAATGCCCTGCTGCTTCAGCTCCGGGACGAACTGATCCCGGTCGTTGAACTGGCCGGGGTGCTGGAACTGCCACAGTCGGAGGAGCTTGAGAACAAGCTCGTCGTCGTTCTTGGGCTGCGCGGCCAGAAAGTCGGCATCATTGTCGACGAGATCGACGACATTCAGGAAATCGTAGTCAAGCCGCTCGGCGCCCTCTTCTCCAAACTGAAGCTCTTTTCGGGCAATACGATCCTCGGCGATGGCGCCGTGATCCTGATCATCGATCCGGCTGGCGTCGCCGCCGTGATCAACGTGGAGAAAGGTTCGAGCTTATTGCCATCGGAAAGTCAGCGGGAGGCCGGCCCTGCTGCGCCATCGAGCGTCATTCTTTTCCGGGCCGGGCCGGGAGCGGCAAAGGTGATCCCCCGTTCCGTGGTTTCGCGGATCCTGCGGGTTCCCGCAAGCCAAATCCATCAAGCCGATGGACATCGCCTCTACCGTTATCAAGGACGGCTCATTCCGGTTCTTCCCGCCGCGGAGAGCTGCGAGAACACCGGCCACTGCCTGATCTTGGTGATCACGCTCTACGAAAGGACTTTCGGCCTTTGGGTCGACAGCGTCTTGGATATCGTTGAAAACACGGCGGAAATACAATTGAGAAGCAACTCGAGCGCGCTGCTCGGGACCATCGATTTGCGCGGGGACGCCGTCGAGTTCATCGATGCCTGCTACTATTACAAAATGGCTTTCCAAGAACCGCTGGACGGATCCAGCCGTGGCAAGACAAATGTCCTGATCGTGGATAAAGAGCCTGGCATGCACGATCTCCTGACGCCGCTGCTTGCTTCGGCCGGGCACAAGGTCACAGCGGTCGAGACGGCCGAGCAAGCCGCCAAGCTCCTGGACCAAATGAACTTCGGGGTGATCCTTCTCGATTCGAAGGCCGCCCGGTGCATCGATGGCGCCGCGCTCTCGAGGCAGACGGATGCGTTATGTCTCATTTTCGATGATGACCGGCACTCAGGCGAAGGCGGAGACAATGCGGTCAGCAAGTTTGACCGGCGCCGCCTTCTGAATGCGATCGCCAGTCACCTGGATAGCCAGCCCGACGATACACTGAAGGCCGCCAACTCGAATTTGTCCTCTTCTCCGCGAAATGCCACCTTCGGCCAGCCCTGATCATGAGCATGACCATCACAGCCAGCCGGGCGAACGCCGGCCTTGCATCTCAAGACGAGCACCTGAGCAAGAGAAACTTCTTCACTGTCTTCGTTGGCAAGCATGTTTACGGATTGGACGTCAAAGAAGCTCAGACAATTTTCAGGGTCGGGCAGATTACTCCGATACCTCTGGCCCACAAGGAAATTACCGGCTTCATCAACCTGAGAGGCAAGATCGTGGTGGCGGTCAGTCTGCGGCGCAGGCTGGGAATTCCCGTCTCTCAAGAGACATGCGAACCCTTCGCCATAGGCCTCGAAATCGCGAAGCGAAAATTTCGCGCTCCTCGTCGACCGGGTGGGCGATGTTCTTGCGTTGCCAAGTTCAGCGCGAACAGAAATACCTCCCCATTTCACTGGGAGGCAATCCTTGTTTACGCGCGACCTTTATCTGTTCAGAGTCGAGCCTTACGCCCATCCTCGACATAGACCGGATCTTCGACTTCGCGATTTAAGCCGAGTTCGCCGCTTTTACCGCCGGTTCGATCCCCTCACCCGGCGTCCGGAAAGCCGGACGCTGCCCTCTCCAGCGCACGCTCGCCTTGACGAGCTTTCCACGATGTTACTTTCGCATCCGCTTGCGGATGGGCGAGGGTTATACCGTGCGTCCCCTCTCCCCCCGTGGGAGAGGGACAGAGTGAGGAAAAGACCGGGCGGTGTTGCTTAACTGGCAGCAATGCCGCCCCGGTTGGTCAGGCTTTGATGGTGAAGACCTTGTCGAAACGGCCAAGTTCGAGGAGAGACTTGACATGGCCTTTTGGCGATCGCAGGACAAGATCGAGATCCGCCTTTTCCGCCGTCTCCTTTGTGAGGATCAGCATCCCCAAGCCCGCTGAGTTTATCCAGTTGAGCTGGCTGAGATCGATTACGACCGACTTGCATCCACTCTGCCTGATCTGAGTCAGCAGTTCGCGGAATTCCGCGAGATCTGAAGATGTCAGCCGGTCGCTGAGCGCTGCTTCAAATTTATCTTTCGAGAGATAGGTATCAAGTCTCATTGCCGCTCCTCAGAATAGGTCAACATCGCCTGCGCCCACGCTTTCGGGCCTTCCGTTTGCCTGCCGCCATGGCAGCGCCTCAAGCTTCAAAGCCGTGATAAAACGCTCTCGCATCTCGGAGAGCGAAAACTGGTCTGCAATCTCCTGAAGCATCGCAACGCCTGCCGGCGTCGAAGTCGAGACCAGATCGAATTCATCCCCCGCCTTCGCCGAAACAGCTCTGCCAGCGCGGCTCAGGACAGACAGCGCCCCATTCACATTCTCGATGTGCTGCATGACACGATCTTGAAACTGCATGTCGACGATGGCCCCGGAGACCGCCTCTTCCATTTTCTCCGAAGTCGCCGCAGTCTTGCGGAGCGCGCCGGTGATCGTCGCATTCTGGGTAATGAGAAGCTCGATCATGATCTTGATGCGTTCTTGAGCCTTCAAATTCTCCTCGGACATATCGATGGTTGAGATTTCCCGAAGCAAGCCATCGCCGCGCCGCAACCCATCCGAGACTGAGCCCATCTGCCGTTTGACGGTGTCCGATAGCGTATTGACGGCGCGGGCCAGTTCGCCGACTTCGGTCGCAACCACCGCGAAGCCGCGGCCGGCCGCGCCAGCGCGCGCGGCTTCGATCTTCGCATTCAAGGAGAGCAGATTTGTCTGCCGGTTTATCTTGTCGATCTGCGCGATCGAAGCCTGCATGGACCTGATCTCAGTCTGCACGTCATCAAGCGCATAAACCATCGCGACGCTTCGGGAGGAGAGATAAATGATTTTTTCCACGAGCGCGGAGACGGTGTCGGCGATGCCTTTTGCAAGGTCCGAAAGCGGCACGTCTTCACCGTCCATCTCGATCGAGTGAACGGATGACATAAGGGAGCGAACCGTCTCGGTCTGATCCCTGGCCTTCAGGGCCAAATCCCGGAACCGGCCCACCAGTCCTTGCACGCTCATCTCAACGTCCTCGGACGTGAGAGTCAGTTCTCCCCTCAGAGCCTCGACGGATTGGCTCTGCCACTCGGCGTACTCGATCAGTTCTTGCATTGCTTGCTTTGCAGATGCAGGCTTTCCAAGTCTGGGAAGACTTGTGGGGGAACCCCGGCCCTGATCGCTTGCGCTAGCTGTCTTAGGCGCTAAGGTCATAGCTCCATGCTTTTGCTCGGTTGTTGACAGAGATCCCGGCGAACGACCGTCCGGCGCCTTAGATTCGAATGTTGCGTACTCCGCCACTTGCACAACGGTTTAAGATTTCCTGAGCCATGCGGTCGAGAGGAACCTCGGCCTCTACAGCGCCGCGGTCAAACGCCGCCCTCGGCATTCCGTAAACGACACAGCTATCCTCGTCTTGACCGAGCGTTCTGCCGCCGCTGCGCCGCAGAGCGAGCAAGCCCTCAGCGCCGTCCTTGCCCATTCCCGTCAGGATCACCCCGATCCCGTTTTTTCCAGCTGCTTCCGCAGCGGACTGAAACAGGACATCGACGGATGGACAGTGGCCGCTGACCCGCTCTTTCCCCTGAACCACGCAGACATAGTTTGCGCCCGAGCGGCCAAGGCGAAGATGGGTGCTTCCCGGCGCAATGTAGACGTGGCCGGGCAGAACCCGTTCGCCATCGCTTGCTTCGGCGATATGAATGGCGCAGGTGTTATTGAGGCGCCGCGCGAAGCTTGCCGTGAAGTTCTCCGGCATGTGCAAAGTGACAAGCGTGGCGGGCCCATCGGCGGGCATCGACTGAAGGATGCGGTTGATCGCTTCGACGCCTCCGGTGCTTGCTCCGATCGCTACGATCTTCTCGGTAGAGGAATAGTGCAGGTTTGCTCGTGGCGCCGCCGCCGCCTCGCTCGACGCCGGCGTGCGCCTCTGGACGCGGGCGCGCGCCGCAGTCTTGACCTTTCCAACGATCTCAGCCCGCTTTTCCTCCAGCCCGGCTTGAAGATTGACCGCAGGTTTCGCTACGAAATCGACTGCGCCGGCTTCAAGCGCCCGCAAGGTCGCTTCAGCGCCCTCCTGGGTGAGCGAGGAGATCATGACGACGGGCATCGGGCGCAGCGTCATGATCTTGTCGAGGAAAGCGATCCCGTCCATGCGCGGCATTTCTATATCGAGCGTGAGGACGTCGGGGCTCAGTTCCTTGATTTTCTGCCGCGCAGCGAGCGGATCGCAAACTGTGCCAACAACCTCTATTTCGGGGTCGGACGACAACAGCCCGGCGATCACCTCCCGCATGAGGGCGGAGTCATCGACAACGAGGACGCGGACTTTATTGGAACGCACCATGGACTGGCCCTCAATCGAACAGCTGCACACCGCCATCAACCGGCATCTTTCGCAAGTTGGCGCCATAGAGGCGCTCCTCCTCGGCAACCCTGTCTTTGCCTGCTCCTTTGAGGAATATCCGCGCAACCTTGCCGCTGGCTGGGTGGTAATGGATGCGGCGGCCGAAGGCGCCTCCCAGATCCATCGCAGCCACCCGAAGCCCCTCCTCCTTCAGATAACGCAGAGCGAAGTCGCTGTTCTTTTGTCCAATCATCGACGGTCCATTTGTGAAGCTGGCGCCCCCGAAAAGCTTGATCTCGAGATCCGGCCGGGCGCAGCCGGACTTCAGGACCGCGTTGATCAGGGCTTCCATCGCGAAATTCCCGTAGCGCATGGCGGCGCTCAATCCTTCGCCCCACTGGCCGGTTGCGCTCTCGGGCAGCATGAAATGGTTCATGCCTCCGATGCCGGACCTCGGATTGCGGATGCACGCCGAGACGCAAGAGCCAAGGACCGTCACGATCACTTCGTCTTTCCTGGCGGTGGTGTACGTCTCGCCTGGGAGAACGCGGACTGTGTGAGTGCGGACATCTCCAAAGGGAAAGCGAGGGCGGACTCTATCCGTTTCATCCACATGGCCGCGACTGTCGAGAGCCGCCATCAGCTTATCTTCTGGTAGATCGTGCGGCCCCGGAGCTTGAAGCGGCTCTGATGATCGAGGAGAGATTCCGAGTGGCCGACATAAAGCCAGCCTCCATCGGCGAGTTGCCCGTGGAACCTCTCGATGAGCGCAGCCTTTGTCTTGGCGTCGAAGTAGATCATGACGTTCCGGCAGAAAATGGCGTCGAACCGCCCGCTCATCGGCCAGGCGCTGAGCAAATTGAGCTGCCTGAATGTAACCAGATCGTGGACCCCTTTCACCATTGCCACGCTATCGGGATCTTGGGGGCATCTCTGAAAGAAGCGATCCCGCATCGGCGCCGGCACGCTTTCAAGCGATGTGCGAGGATAAACCCCCGTCCTTGCCTTATTCAGCATCGCCGTATCGAGATCCGTCGCAAGAATGCGGAAATCCCAGCTGCAGCTGGCGTCCTTTCTCAGCGCCATGGCCGTCATGGCGACAGAGTACGGCTCTTCGCCCGATGAGCATCCCGCCGACCACACCCTGATGCGCGCGCCTTGTCCACGGGCATCGACGGTCATGGGTTGCAAGACATGGTCCCGCAAATGCTCGAAGTGATGGGATTCGCGAAAAAATTTCGTCAGATTGGTCGTAATCGCGTTGATCAGAAAGACAACCTCCTTGCCCCCTTCGCTGCCTTGCAGGAGCTTGCAGTAGTCGCGAAAAGACCTCAGGCCCAAAGCGCGCAGGCGCCGGGCAAGCCGGGAATAGGTCATATCCCGTTTGTGGGCGGCAAGAACGATGCCGCTGCGCTCATAAACGATGCCCACGATGGTCTCGAAATCCGCTGCAGTGAACGGAAATTCATGCGCGATCGAAGTCTGTTGGCTTGCGGGGTCCATACGCTTACGTCCAAGAGGGAAAAAACGTGGCGGATCAGAACTCCTTCCAATCCAAGTCAGGATGCGAAGCTTCAAGGGATGCGCCCTTGGGGGCCGAGCCATTGGCCGCTTTGTACGGGCGGTCCTTGGCAGGCTTCGGCGCGCGGCTGGCGGCCGGAGTCTTGGTTTGAGCCTTCGGCGCAGTCCTTGCCGGCGCGCTTTTCGGCTCCATGCTGAGGCCGCCGCCGATCGAGTAGGCCGACATCTTGTCGTACATCGTCTGCGCTTCCTCCTGCAGCGTGCGGCTGGAGGCGGCGCTTTCTTCGACAAGCGCGGCGTTCTGCTGAGTCATCTGGTCCATCTGCACCACGGCCTTGTTGATTTCCTCAACGCCGGTCGCCTGCTCCCTGCTGGCCGCGGCGATCTCGGCCACGATGTCGGCGACATGATTGATCGATTTCACGATTTCGCTGAGGGACGAGCCGGCGTTGTCGACGAGCTTGACGCCGTCCTTGACCTGCCGTCCGCTTTCCACGATCAGGCCCTTGATATCCTTCGCGGCGACCGATGTGCGCTGAGCCAGCGAGCGCACTTCCGAAGCCACGACAGCGAACCCTTTGCCGGCGTCTCCTGCGCGCGCCGCCTCCACCGCGGCGTTGAGCGCGAGAAGATTGGTCTGGAACGCGATTTCGTCGATAACGCCGATAATTTCCGAAATCTTGTTGGAGGATTGCTCGATGCGCGCCATGGCTTCCACGGCCTGACCGACGACATTGCCTCCATCGGTCGCGACAGAGCGAGCGCTGATCGCCAGCTGATTGGCCTGCTGCGCGTTATCCGAGTTCTGCTTGACCGTCGACGCCATCTCTTCCATCGAGGCCGCCGTCTCCTCAAGGCTGGATGCTTGCTGCTCGGTCCTTTGCGAAAGATCGTTGGATCCGGCCGCGATCTCGGTGGCGGCGGTCGCGATTGTCGAGGAAGACTGCATGGTTGCGCCCACGATGCCGGTCATGGCGTCCAGGAGGCCGTTCACGCCAGCGCACAATTTCCTGATCTCGCCTGTCTTTCCTTCAAGCGGAATGCGCTGGGTCAAGTCGTTGCTTTGGGCCGCTTCGATGGCTTCGTGAGACTGCTGAACGGCCGTCTTGAGCTGCAGTTCAGCCAGCTTCTGCTCAGTGATGTCGGTTGCGTATTTGACGACCTTGACCGGTTTGCCGCTCGCATCGAAAATGGGATTGTAGTTTGCCTGGAGCCAGACTTCCCTTCCTCCCTTGCCGACCCGCCTATATTGGCCGGCGTCGGATTGTCCGCTGCCGAGGCGATCCCATAACCCGCGATAGTCGGCCGACTGCCGGTGGGCGGCATCGACAAACATGCTGTGATGCTGACCCCGAATCTCATCCGGCGTATAGCCCACCGCTTTCAGGAAGTTCTCGTTCGCCCCGAGAATCCCGCCATCGAGCCCCAACTCGATCACGGCCTGCGATCTGTTGATCGCCGTTATCTGGCCTTCGAAGTTGGCGTTCGCCAGTTTCTGCTGGGTGATATCGGTTGCGTATTCGACGATCTTGTACACTTTGCCTTTCGCGTCGCAGATCGGATTGTAGCTTGCTTGCAGCCATAATTCGCGCCCGCCTTTGGCGAGGCGCTTGTATTGTCCGGCGTCGTATTCGCCCCTGGCGAGCTTCTCCCAGAAGATGCGGTACTCCCGGCTTTGCCGGTCGTCCTGTCCGGCGAACATGCCGGCATGCTGGCCCTTCACCTCGTTGAACGCATACCCCATCATCTTCAGGAAGTTTTCATTCGCCGCAATAACATGGCCGTCGACCGTGAACTCGATGACAGCCTGAGCCTTGCTGATGGCCTCGATCTGACCCTTCGCATTCGCAGTCAGTTCACGAAACTCGGTGACATCGGCCCACTCGAACACGGCGCCATTATGGGCGCCGTCCCTGTCGAAGGCGGCGCTGACGCACAGTGCGAATGTCAGCGGTCCCATTCTGACATCCGTCCGGTAAGGGAGCCGGGACGGATCGTCGACCAGGCGGCGCTGGTGCGCGGGATCTCTATGGAAAATGTCGGCGGACGCGCCGATCATATTGTTCGGATCCAATTCTCTCACGCGCGGCGGAAAATACTCGCGGTGCTTTGCGAGGAGAGCCTTGGAGGCTTCATTCATGAAGGTGATTTTGAAATCGCGATCGATCAGCATGATGGCGTTGGATACGACATCCGCCGCCCTTCGCAGTTGAATCTGAAACTCCTCTTCGCTGAGCCCGCCCTCACCCTTCGACGGCTGGGTCCCTTGCAGTTTTCGAGCCTTGGAGCCGAATAGGAACATCGATAGCATCCTTTTCATCGCCCGCTTCCCACCTTCAAATGGCGGGCGGTTTATTGTCTATTTCGCCTTCGCCAGTCGTCAGTCATTGCTGGGATTGAGGCTGGATCGGCTCCTGAACGGCTGTTCCGGGCGCGTGCTGCGCAAACAACTCCTCCAGCGCAAGGAGAACGACCATTGTTTCGTTGACCGAGACGATGCCGCGAAGGAACCTGGCTGAGACGCCGCGATCCATGTCCGGCACGGGACGGATTTCCGAGCGGTCGATCGTCAGGATGTCCGACACCGCGTCGACGAGCAGGCCGACAATCCGGTCGAGAACCGCAACGATGATAACGACATGCGACCGCGATGCGTCCGTGAGCCCCATGCCGAAGCGGCAGCGCAGATCGACGACAGGGACGATGGTCCCGCGGAGGTTCATGACGCCGAGAATATACTGCGGCTGATTGGGCAGGGCCGTCGTGTCGGTCCACCCTTTGATCTCGCGGACGGCCATGATGTCGATGGCGTACTCTTCGTTTCCGATATTGAAGCTGATGAACTGCTTGACGCCAGCGGCTGGGTCGCCGGCGACGGCGGCGGCCGCGGTCTGGGCTGCAACGGCGATACTCATGGCGGTCTGCGTCTCCATCATCAGGCAGCGGCATCGATGTTTTGCAGCGCAGGCGCTTCCGGCCCGCTGCTTGGAATTTCAGGTCTCAAGGATGGGTGAGGCGCGGCGCCGGGCGGCCACTGGAAGTCTTCGGCAGCCTCAATAAGGGCCGTAGGATCCGGCATGGCGCAGATGCCCTCGACATCGAGGATGAGCGCGACCCGGCCATTGCCGAGGATGGTGGCGCCGGAAATGCCGGGAACCGGCGCCGAATATTCCGCGAGGCTCTTCACGACAACCTGCTGCTGACCGATCAGTTCATCGACGACGAGCCCGGCCTTCGATCCATTTTCCGTCTCGACGACGACAACCAGCGCGTTCCACGGTTCGAGGATGGCGCCCGGAACTTTGAGGATGCGGTGGATTGGAACGAGGCGGATGAACTCCCCTCGAACGGCGACGACCTGCGATCCTCCGGTGATGGTCCGGACCTGCCGGCAGTCGGGGCGGATGCTTTCGACAATGCTTGCGAGCGGAAGAATGTATGTCTCCTTCCCGACCGCCAGGAGCATGCCATCCAGCACGGCGAGTGTCAGGGGGATCACCAGCGTGAAGCGCGTGCCCTTCCCCGGCGCGGAGTGAATTTGAATGCGGCCGCCGAGATTGGCGATATTGCGCCGGACGACGTCCATGCCGACGCCGCGTCCCGAGACTTCGGTCACTTTCTCGGCGGTTGAGAAACCCGGCGCGAAAATCAGATTGTAAAGCTCATCGTCGCTCGGCTTAGCGTCCTCGCGGACAAGGCCCTTCGCGATCGCGTGCTGAAACACTTTCTGCCGGTCGATGCCGGCTCCGTCGTCGGCAATGGTTATGAGGATGTTTCCGGCGCGTTGGGAGGCCGAAAGCTCGATCGTCGCCCGCTCAGGCTTGTGCGCGGCGAGCCTCTCGGCTCCATCCTCGATCCCGTGATCGATGGCGTTGCGGATCATGTGCGTTATGGGGTCCGCAAGCTCCTCAATGATCGTCTTGTCGACCTCCGTCTGATCGCCCGAGGTGACAAGCCTCACATTTTTGCCCAGCTTCGCCGCGATATCGCGAACGAGGCGCGGCATTCTCGCAAAGACGGACCGGACGGGCTGCATGCGGATCGCCATCACGCATTCCTGCAGTTCCCTTGTATGCGCCGCGAGTTCCTGACTGCCTTGCACCCATTGCTGGCGTTGTCCGCCGCCATGATCCAAAAGCTGCTGGGCGAGCATGGCTTGAGTGATCACAAGTTCGCCGACCATGTTAACCAGCCGGTCCACGCGCGCCAGATCGACCCTGATGGAGGTGGCGCCTTTGGAGGCAGGCTGGGCGGCGGCCGGCCTGGATGGCGTTGAGAGCGCCTCGCCGCCATCGGGTTCTGCTTCGTCGCCATTTGGCTCGGCGGCGGCGTGCAAGAGGTCGTCGACGGCGCTTTCTGCTTCGATCTTCAACGCGCAGTCCTGGTCGACAAACTCGAACACCTCGGCGACAGTTTCGTAAGGCGCTTTTGTCCTGAGCTCAAAGATGAACGACAGATACGCATCCTCAGGATCCAGGCGCGCGAGATCGGGCAGGGCGGAGGAAATGCACTCGACGCTGAGTTCGCCCAGCCGCTTCAGTTCACGAATGAGCAGGAGCGGTTCGTTCGCATGGCGAAACAGTTCCCGGTGAGGTTCGAAGACGATGCGGTAGGTCTGCATCGCGCCCTCAGGCTCGGGCCGGTCCGCTTTTGGAGGGGCGGGCGCGACGGCTTGAGAGCCTGCGAACAAGTCTTGCATCTCGGCGGCGACGCCCGCGCCGAATCCCGGCGGAACGTCGCGGCCGGTGCGCGCCGCTTCGACAAGCTCGGCGAGCACATCGCCCGCCCGGACGATGACGTTGAATATTTGCTCGCTCTGCTGGATCCGGTTATCGCGCAACCTGTCGAGAAGCGCCTCGAAGACGTGGGCGAACTGGACCAGCGCGCTGAAATCGAATGCCGCAGCGCCGGCTTTGATCGAATGAACCGCCCTGAATATTGCGTTCAGCGTCTCCGTATCCACGTCCCCCGCCTGCAAAGCGGAAAGACGCCCGTCAAGGTCGGGCAGGATTTCGGCGCACTCCTCGAAGAAGGTGGCGCGGAATCGCTCGAAATCGGAATGCGGCGATGCGTGGGAGGACATGTCCGGCACTTTCGATTTCCCTAGGGGCAAACTTTGGCGAGGACTTGCAGCAGCTTCTCCGGTGCGAAGGGCTTGACGATCCACCCCGTGGCGCCAGCGTTGCGGCCTTGCTGCTTCTTGTCTTCGCCTCCCTCGGTGGTCAGGATCAGGATTGGTGTGGACTTGAATTTCGGCTGCGCGCGCAGGCGCTGGACAAGCGTCACGCCGTCGATGTTCGGCATGTTGATATCGGTGATGATCGCGTCCACCGCCGTGCGCGCCAGCAGATCGAGGGCTTTTGCGCCATCCTCCGCCTCGACGACTTCGAAGCCAGCTCCCTTCAGCGTGAACGCAACCATGTCCCGCATGGTCTTGGAGTCATCCACAGTTAGAATGCGTTTACGCATGAGCCGCCTGCCATTCGGTGAACGTCTCCGTAAGACCGAGATCGGCGAACGCCGCTTCCAGAACCGCAGAGGACCCGGTCAGCACGACACTGCCGCCCGCGGATTTCGCCGACTGCGCCGCCGCCAGCAAAACCTGCACCCCAGGCGTCGCCACATGCCTTGTTTCAGAGGCGTCCACCTTGAGCGCCGGGCTCATGGCCAAGGCCGAAAGAAGGCTTTCGCTCAAGGCCTGCGCGCTCCCCATATCAAGAGATGCGGGCAACTGGAGCGTTTTCTCCGGAGCTACCGGCGTTTGGAGCGTTTTCGCTCGCTGCCGCGATGAAAACATCATGATCAGGCGCCTCACTATCTCGACTGCGCAAACTTTCGGCGGACAACCTCGCTCATCTTTAGCGTGCATACCTTAACATGGCGTTGGATTTGCAATCTCAGATTGAGAAGAGCGCCCGGTGATATCATTTGGCGGGGTAGCAGATACGCCTCGCCTATGAGGGTGGCCTTGCGCCGCCATCTGCTTGTCCAAATGAGCAATAAAGCGTGTTGGTTTACGCGGTACATCTAACTTTCTAACAATGTGCGGAGTGGGGAAAGAGGGCGCCTCACGGGGCAAGCCCCGCCATTTTAGCCAGAAGGAGAAGTGAAGTGCGCGCATTGACGAAGCAGGGACTCGACCTCGTCGCCGGTGGCGCGAACGCCATACTTGTGAAATCCGAGGTCGCCCTCGTTGTCCGGGTCGTAGAGAAGCCAGCGTTCACCGTCGTCCGGGTTAGAAGCGTCGGCCTGGCTTAGAAGCGGTAGCTCCTAGCATACAAGCGCAGGCGGCCTGGCTGCCTGCGTGGCCGGGAACAGAAGTTGCAGCGCATGTGGGAGTCAGATCCACGCCCAGTTCCAGGGCACGAAAATTGAAAAGTTACAGAGGCATCAGCCGCCATGTCCAGCAAGAGTTCTGTTCCGGCCTGAGGCCATTACGCATAATACTAGTGTGACGTCTCGCAATCGCCTACACATTCGGAGACGGGACACTAGTGGCGCAGCTGGGCCACTGGGCTCGCCTCCTCCCTGCTCATGTAGTGCAGTTCCTGGATGAACGCATCTTCGGCGACAGGGGCTCCGGCCCGGCTGTTGATGTTCTGGCAGATCTTCTTCGATAAGGTCACGAGGTCCTGTTTTTCCAGGTGCTTGAAGTCGATCTGCCCTTCCGCATAAAGCGTCTTGAACACTTCATCGTTCAGAAGGAGTTCGGCGGGCTGCGGGAGGTTCTTGAGAAGATCGGTTTTCACCGACACGGCGATCTGCGTCAGAATATAACCCTGGAGCGCGCCGCCGGATACAACTGGCACCGTCATGGATTTCAGCTTGATCGGCGCAGACGCCTTTGCGGCATGCGCCTCATCGGGCGCCGCTCCCTTGCCCTGCATCATGGTTCCGACATAGACCGATGCAAGGGTCATGGATAAAATCCAGATGGAGGCGATTAAGGTCCTGATCAATTGGACGCCTTGACTATGCCGCAGACCCTGGAATATGTGCCATCCGACTCGGCTTCCCGGATTGCGGAGGTGATGACTGCGGTGACTTCCCGCGCCGCCTCCAAATGGAGGAGGAGAAGCCAGCGGTTCAACTCCAGTTTTTGCTGCAGGGTCGTGAAAAGCTGCCGGAGTTCGGGTGGAGCATTGTCCGGGTCGAGCGCAACCGCGGACCGCTGCAACTCCAGCAGAGTTTGCGTCTTGATCCGGCTGAACTCCGCAAGGTGTCGGGAGTTGAAAGCAGCCAAGGCTTCGTTCTCCTGGTCCAATACCTTTTCGAGGCGAGAGAGCGCGGCTTGGGTCAGTTCCGATGAGACAGGCGAAGGAATCACGGCCGGCCTCCTTTCTTCCTCGACACGGCTGGGCCAAACGCCTGTGACGACAACGCGATCATGATGACTTTCCTGCGCTTCCGCGCCGGGCCTGCTTGCCATGCTTCCTGCCTTCCAGATTGCGCGCAATGCCCGCAACGCCCGCATGCCCCGCAATTTCGCCGAGGGACTGCGCAAGCAAGGACCGCCACACGCTGCCGGCCAGCCCCGATCCGTAAGCGGTCGCCGCCTTCTGAGGAAGCATCAGCTCGAAAAGCGATGTCAAGACCGTGACCTCGAACTGCTCGTAAACGGAGCCGCGTTTGGCCGGATGAAGTCCGCCGGCAGGCGCGTTAGCCAATGCGGCGGCGCCTGTCAGAGAAGCTCTTTCCGATGTGAGCATGTCCTGAAACGGCGGTAGACTGGAACCCCCCTCGACATCCTGCGCAGCGAGCCGGGCCAGCCTTTCCTCGGCGGCTTTCACGCGCTGGGGTTCAGCAGCGGCGAGCGCATCAGTCAGAAGATCTGAGCCGGGATTTATTGCCATGACACGGTTGGATCCTGTTCTCTGGAGGCCTGGCGGCGATTACGACAGGGAGCGGGCTTTAGGACGCGCCCATTCTTTTCTACCAATCTTGCTTCAAGCTTGAGTTCAGATAGGCGTCGATCGTCACCTGAAGCGCAAGCTCCGATTCTTTTCTCAAATGAGACGCATATTCATGGTCCAGTTTCTTCCTGACGAGCTGTTCTTTCCTCGCATGGTCCAGCGTCTTTGCGATTTGCGTTTCCAGCAGGGCTTCACAGGATTTAATCTTGATGGCCGAAGCTGCGACCCTTCGCGCCAGAAAGCTGGGAGGGATAACGTCGAACCTTTGCTCGCTGAGGAGCGCGATGGCCTTCTCTTCTTCCTTCTGCGCCTCCGCCATCGCATCTTTGAGCGTTTGCAGTTCCAGGCGTTCCGTCAGCAGGAGTTGGCTTTGCACCTGCAGAAGTTTCTTTGCGCGCTGTATCCGCTTTTTCATGGCGTGTCCCCCGACAGAAGCCAGCTCGAAAACTGCATGATGAAGATGGAGAAAAAATCGTCTGACAGGAAGTACAAGAGCAGCAAGCCGCCGCCTATGACGAATGGCATTGAAACAAAGTACACGGGGATTTGCGGAGCGAGCCTGTTCAGAATCCCGAACAGGAAATTGATGGTGATGCCGAAGACAAGGAACGGCGAGCACACCTGCAGCGCCAGAAGGCTCGCGCTGCCAAGGACGCCGAGAATGCTTCTCATCTCAGCCGCATTGTTGACGGTCGCCCCGAAGGTAAGCACGTTGTACGACTGAACGAGCGCTCGCAAAATTTCCAGATGCTGGTCGGTGATGATGAAGAGGGCGGATGCCGCAAGCGTCACGAGCGACGCTATTGGCGGCAGAGAGTTGCCGTCCTCGGCGGAGGTTTCCATCGAACTGAGGCCGATGGCGTTGGCGGCCGCCTCGGCGAGAAATTGCAGGCTGGCGAAGAAGAAGCGAGCCATGAATCCGATGAATAGCCCTTTGCCGGTCTCAACGGCGATCAGGCTAGCCAGAGCCGGCAGCGTTGGATCGTCGTGGAGGAGGCTTTCAAAACCGCCGAGCGCCGCGGAGACTGCTACGCTTGCGCCAAGGCAAAGCATAAGGCGGACGCGGGCCGGAACCCTTGCGCTGCCCACGGCGGGGATAAGCATGAGGCAGCTCCCGACGCGGCAGAAAACAAGAAATACCGATAGAACGGTTCCCGGCAGCGTTTGAAGAGCGGCGGCGATCATGAAACTGAGCCCACCTGGCTTATCGGCATCCCTCGGGCGATTTCGAGATGGGACAGGACAGGCAGGTTCGGGAACATTCTTTCCGTCACCATGCGGACATAGGGCCGTATATCGGGAGCCGCCACGAGCACGAAGATTGTGCCTCGATCCATGAGGTCGCGCACGGTCTTCGACAGTTCGGCGCTGAATTGCTCTATCAAGAGCGGATCGATGTCGAATTCGACGACGTCGCCTTTGACATCCCGCCGCAAAGCCTGATGCAGAGCCGTTTCCCAGCGCTGCCCGAGGCGGAGGATCTTCAGCATCCCATCCTGAGAGAAATCGGCGCAAATCTGCTGCGCCAATCTCGCGCGCACATGCTCCGCGATCTGTTCGGTCCGGCTCAGATGCGGAGCGATTTCAGCCACGGCCTCCAGGATCAGGTTGAGGTTCCGGATCGAGATACGCTCCGAAAGAAGCCTTCGCAGGACCGCATGAAATCCGGAGTTGGAGATGCTGGATGGCACGACTTCATCGAGCAGGCGCTTATATTCGGGCTCGAGGCCATCGAGCAGCCTGCGGAAATCCTTGTAGGAGAGCAGTTGTGCAAGATTGTTGCGGATCGTTTCGCCCAAGTGGGTCAGCAACACCGACATGTTGTCCACCGGCGTGAAGCCTTCGCTCCGGAGCGCGGCGGAAAACACTTCGGGCGCCCAGAGCGCCCTCATGCCGAAAGCCGGCTCCCGCGTTTCGTCGCCAGGAACGCGAGGCAGCGGCCCGTCGCCCGTGACAACCAGCACGTCTCCGATCCGCAATTCGCTGCTGGCGACAACCGCTCCGTGGATCTTGATCTGGTAAGTCTTGGGCGGCATGAAAATGTCGTCCGAGAGCTTAATCTCCGGGACGATGAAGCCATATTGCTTCGCAAACTTGCGACGCATATTCGCCACGCGCTGCCCGAGTTCCGCATGGGTCGGAAGCAGCACGCTCGCGATCTGTTTGCCTAGGCAAAGCTCAATTCCGGCAAGCTTCAGGGACTCCTTGACCGATGTGCGGGCCTCCTCGTCGGCCTCGGCGCGCACGCGAGCCGCCTTGGCCTCCTCCTTGGCCAGAACTTCCGCCTTCCAGCGCGGCACCGCGTAGGAGGAGAACATCAAGGTTCCGGCCAAGACAGCGAAGGGGAAGAACGGCAGCCCTGGGGCCAAACCCAGAACCGACGACACGATGCCCGCGACGAACAACGCGCGCGGATAGTTTCCGAGTTGCCCCAGCACCGCCTTTTCGGCGGACCCGCGGGTTCCTCCCTTGGAAACCAGCAAGCCCGCCGCCAGGGAGACGATGAGCGCGGGGATCTGCGTCACGAGACCATCGCCGACGGACAGTTTCATGAAGACGTCGGCCGCCGCGGCCAGCGACATGTCGTGCCGCAGCACACCGATGATCACGCCGCCAAAAATATTGATGGCGGTGATGATCATGCCGGCGATCGCGTCGCCCCGCACAAACTTCGATGCGCCATCCATCGCGCCGAAAAAGGCGCTTTCCTCTTCCAGCTCCCGGCGGCGTCTGGTCGCTTCCCTTTCGTCGATCGCCCCCGCGGCCAAATCCGCGTCGATCGCCATCTGCTTGCCGGGTATCGCGTCCAGTGTGAAGCGAGCGCCCACCTCCGCGATACGCGTCGCGCCTTTGGTGATGACGAGGAAGTTCACGGTGATCAGGATCAGAAAAACGATCACACCGATGACGAAATCCCCGCTCATCACGAAATCGGCGAAGCCCGCGATCACATAGCCGGCGGCGGCGGTCCCTTCGGCGCCGTTCGACAGGATCAGCCGGACCGTCGCGATATTCAGCGAAAGGCGAAGAAGCGTCGCGATGAGCAGAACAGTGGGAAACGCGGAGAAATCGAGCGGCTTTTGGATCCACAGGGCGACCATGAGGATCAGAACGGAAAGCGCGATCGACAGAGCCAAGCCCATGTCGATCACAACCGCGGGCAGCGGGAGAAACAGCACCGTGAGGATGAACAAGATGGCGGCCGCAAACCCGACATCCTGGTTGCCCCGCGGCTGAGTTGAGGGCTGGCTCGCCGGTACGAGAGATGTGGACATCAACCTGCCTGCACGAAAGCCGCTTGTTCAATCACTCGCATGGTTCCTTCAGAAGCCATGTTCAATGTGCGAATAGACCTGCTCCGTAAAGCCGAACAAAACGCTGCCTATAAAAGGAGCTGTAATCATCGCTGCAAGGAATATGACGATAATCTTGGGAATGAACGTCAGTGTCGCCTCTTGTATCTGTGTCAGCGCTTGAAACAGGGATATGACAAGGCCCACGAGCATGGCCGCCGCGATCGATGGCCCGCTCGCCAGGATCACCGCCCATACAGCGGAACGCACCAGATCGAGAGCATCGGCTTGATTCATGATCGATGGGAGCGGCTAGGAAATCTGCACCCCGGCGCCCAAACTCAGCGTGTCCCCGCTGGTTAGAACGGCCGTGACGCCCGACGAGTTGATCGTAACGGAAGCGACCTGTCCCGAGACGCTTCCATCCGCCGAGGTCACCGTTCTTCCAATGAGGGAAACCCCCGGAGAAAGCGCATTTTCCGTAAGCAGAGCGTCAAGCTTCGAATTCGTGTTGACCTGCTGCTCCACGCTCGAAAAGGAGGCCAACTGCGATACGAACGTTGTTGGATCCGCAGGGTTGGTGGGATCCTGATTCTGCAACTGAGCGACAAGCAGCTGCAAGAAGTTGTTGTAGTTGAGCGTGTTGTCATTCCCAGTTGAACTGCTTGACGATGTCTGGGTCGAGGCCGAATTCGCCGCGCTTGTTGCTGTTACCGTCACGAGTGTGCTCCCTCAACCTTCTCTTCTTTAAGTATACTGTCTTCTACAGCAAAGCAGCCTCGCAGAGACTTCAAAGCGTCGTAAAAGCGCTTGGCTTCTACGGACTGCCGGACTTCCGCCAAGGCGCTGCGCAAATCCTGCCTTGAGATCGTCTCGCAAAGACAGCGGTACGACGCATCGAACAAGCGCTTTGCGGTATCCGCGTTGCTTGGATCGATGAGCATGGTTTGGATGATAAAATAGAGCTGCCTGAGCGGCGTGGTCGTCTGTTCGGGCTGCATCACGTGGGCTTCCAACAGGAAGGCCACGTCGTTCAGAAACTCTAAGGAGACCTTTCGGTCGACGCGCAGAACCGCCCCATTGACGAAGATTTTTTCGCCAGATTTCAGATTGATGCTAAAAGATTTCATTATAACAGTCCATCGGCTATCGACTGCGAAATCTCCCTCAATACAGCAAAGTTCTTAGACTTGCCCAGCCCGATCGCCTCAGCCTCTTTCAACAATCCTATCCCAACCGAAATAAGGTCAGCCCTTGTTTCTGGCGGCAGCTGATTGTCGTCGTCCGCCAATTGTTGAAGAAAGAACTCCCAAAGCCGGCGCAAGAAGAGCAAGGCTTCGACAGCCTCCGTAGAGTTGGCCCCGGCTTCTTCCGCGAGTTTCAGGAGCTGGATGGATCGAAGAATTGCGGCGCGATCGGCGGAGCGGGCGTATAGAGCCCCGCCTTCGAGTGTCTCCGTATAAAAGCTTCGGTACATGGCTATCCCCCGAATGATTAAAATGATGTTCCTAAGTTGACAGGTAATTAACCAAACCAAGCTTTGCGATGCGATCTGTCAGAGAGTATGCCGTCTCAAGCTGCGTTGTGAGGCTCGACAGTTGCGATGCCGCGTCGTAGGCGCTCACGCCTCCGAGCTGGCTGACCCAATTGTCGATGAAGGTCGCTTGTGTCTGCATTTGGCTGTTCACGTTGGTTATCTGCGACTGCGAGATGCCGAGCGCCGTTTGCATATTAGTGATCCCCTGTGCCGCCGTGTTTGCGACGCTCAGCGCGTTGTTCAAGACAGCCTGCTGTGCCGAAGAGCTGAGATTTGAGACAGGAAGCTCTGCGATGCTCACATAGGCGCTTATGAGTTGCTGGAACGCTGGCTCGTTGGCGGTCACGGATGTGTTGACGGTCTGGCCCGGCGATATCAAAGCGGAGGTCGGAGTGTTGGACGCCTTCGACCACGTGCTTGTCCAGGAGGCGCCGGTGAAGAGGTTGGCGAAGGCTCCCGACAGGAAAGACGACATGGTGGTGGCCGAGATCGTGCTGACCTGCGAGCTCGATGTTGGCATGCCGAATGCGTTTTGAAAGGCCGTTTCTACGGCAGCCTGCGGTCCTTGCGAATAGTCTGCAAGCGGACTTACGTTATTATTTGTGCCGCTGAAGAGATAGCCGCCACCCGAAGCAGTGTTCAAATCTGAGGTCAGCGATGACAGGAAAGCCTGCGCCTCGCTTTGCACCGCCGAGATGCCTGATCCCGCGCCGAGCGCTTGTGTGACGTCTCCTGTAAAGGTTTGCGCGTCCGTAGAAATGGCTGTCAAGACGTTTTGCGATGCCGTCAAGTTCGACGCAACAATATTATTCGCGCTTTGATAATTGGACAGGGTCGTTGACTGGGCCTGAAGCGCTTCATAGAGACCAAACTCGCTTCCGAGACCTTCGACCGGATCTGCAAGCAAACCGGTCGTCAGCTCGGTCTCAACCTTCGTCAGCTGCTTCTGTATACCGGTCACCGCGTTACGAGGTATGGCGTAGAGCGTGGCTGTTGAGACTGCGTTCATCATAAAAGCCTCTACTGTATCGCAGCAAACAGACTTGCGTAGAGTGTATTAATGCTATCCAGCAGCTTCGCCGACGCCTGGTACGATTGCTCGATGGCCAGCATACGAGTGAGCTCATCATCCAGGTTTACGCCGGTTGCATTCGATAGCGCTGTGGACGCGGTGCTCTGCAGCGCCGCGCTGTAGCTTGCGGCGGTGGAGGCTTGCTGGACTTGCGTGCCGAGCCATGAGCCCGAAGCAGCGGCAAAATCTGTAACGCTGAGCTGAGTGCCCGCGTCCGCGCTGGAAGCGAAGGCAAGCGGCTGTGACAGGTTGGTTATGAGCTGCGTCAGACGAGCGGAATAGCCGGTCGCCCCCGCCTGGGGGTTGTAAACGTATGGAGCCGCGCCGTTGCTTGAAATGCCCCCATCCCGCAAGAGAGCCGGGTTGCTGATGACCGTAGACGCCACTTGGATCGTCGAAGCCAAACCTGGCGCCGCAGTCCCGGCCGGAGGCACTTTGAGATCGGCGCCATCTGTGAAAAGCCCGGCCTGCGCGGGGGCCGCCCCTCCACTCTGATCGGTTTCCTGAAAATCCGTGATCAATCCGCGCGCGATTTCGTCGAGCTGCGTTTGATAGGTGACGGCGATGTTGTCGCGGACTTGAACCAGGCCGACAAGGGCGCCTGTGTGGATCGAAAGCGACGAGCCGGCGGCGGTGATCGGAACCCCATCCGCATAGACGGCGTTTCCTGGGACTCCCGGCGCAAGGCTTGCCGTGGGCGTGAATGTTACGGATCTGGGCGTCTTGTCGAACAGCGTCACCCCGCTATCCGTAAAGATCGCCATATCGTTGTTAGGGCGCGTAACCGTCGTGATGCCGATCTGGCTCGAGAGCTGCTGGAGCAAACTATCCCGCTGATCCAAGGCATCGGTAACGTCGGCTCCCGACGTGGCGCCAGCGACGATCGTCTGGTTGACCTGCTGGAACTGATTCAGAATATTATTGATCGTATTGACCGAGCTGGCGATATCCGAATCGGCCTGCGCTCTAACGGCCGTAACGGTGGCGCTGGCGTTATTGAGGCCCGTCGCCAGATTCTGCGCCGCCGTCACAGCGGCCTGAGCGCTCGCGCTATCCTGCGGCGCCGCAGAGTAGGTCTGCAGCGCGTCGCTCAGCTGGCCTATAAGAGCGGTTGGAGAGTTCGTGTCGTTTGATCCCGATCCTACGGTAGTTTCTAGTTGAGTCAGCGCATTGGATATTGCGGATTGCTGCGCCTGATTCCCGTTGGCGGAGAGGAGACTTTTCAGAAGCGCGTTGTTCGAAACCCGCGATACCGATACAACGCTGGGAAGACCGTTAACTGTAACGACATTTGCTATCTTCCGGCTGGCATTGGAATTGCCCTGATTGGCGATATTCTGCGACACCACGGATATCTGCGCCGAGGCTACAGATAATCCGGCATTCGCAGTTACCAATGCAGACCTGAGAGACATCACTGAGGTTTACCCACTCTTCCGACTAGATCAACCCGCCCTTGATCGACATCGACTAAGGGCGGCTATAATGATCGCTTTTATAGCGCCAGAGCAGCCACCCATCATCGAATGCGGGCCGCTCTAGTGGCCAAGATTAATCAGAACCTGAAGCAGCTGCGAGCCGGTCGTAAAAACCTTCGCATTTGCCTGATAGTCGTTCTGAGCCGCTATCATGGTCGTAAGCTCCGTTGCAAGATCGACGGTGGAGGCCTCCAAGGAGTTCGACTTGATCAGGCCAAACCCAGCCTCGCCCGCCGTTCCAATTTGCGCAGCCCCCGATTTCAGTCCCGGCACAAACGCATTTCCGGTGATCTCCGTCATGCTGTCCGGGCTTGTCACGTTGGCCAGCGGGATTGTGTAGACCGGCACGACCGTCCCGCTTGGATAGGTCACAGACAACGTTCCATCGCTGCCGATGGTGATGCCGGAGACCTGGCTCGGAGGATTGCCGTTTGTCGATGCGTTCAGGACTGTATAGCTCGTCGCCAGCTGTGTCGTTTGCGACATATCGAGGGTGATCCCCCCCGTTGCTCCGTTGGGAATAGCGAAGTTGACCGAGGTGGGACTTCCGGCTGCGAGGGCGCCCGTCGCCGGGTTGAAAGTTAATGTCGTGGTTACCAGCGGAGTCCCGGCGCCGCCGTTCGCGGTATAGGGAAAGCCGCCATTCGTGGCGTTCGCCGCATTGAAGACGTCGACTTCCCAAGTATTATTGCCTTCATTGGTCATATAGACGTCAACAGTGACCTGATTGCCCAGGTTATCGTAAGTCACGAGCGACGTTTTATCGGTCGGCTTGGCGGTCGTCGGGTTGCTGGCGCCAGCGGCTGACGGCCAATTCGCCGCCGGGACGGCCGCAGCGGTGGATGGAAGATTGAGGTAGAGCTTGCCCGAACTCGTAGGCACGGCCTTCATCGCGACAGTATTCAGATTGACTGGAACCAGTCCTCCAAGGCCGTTCGCAACAGCGTTGGATGATCCTGACGGATATCCCAGCAATGTGTAACCCGCAGCATTCACGAGATTGCCGCTGGCATTCTCCGTGAAGGACCCGACGCGCGTCAGAACTGGCTGACCGCTAGGCCCCTGCACGATGAAGAATCCATTCCCCTGGACGGCCAGATCGGTTGGACTCGTCGTCGAGTTGATGCTCCCCTGTCCGTCGACCTGGATTTGAGGGTCCACAATAACGCTTCCGGACTCGTAATCCGAAGGGATCCCGGCATTCAGCACCAGAGACGAAAACTCCGTGGTGGCCCGCTTGTAGCCCGTCGTATCGACGTTAGCGATGTTATCGCCAACCGTGTTCAGCAATGCCGACTGAGCGGCCATCCCCGATGTGCTTGTTGTCAACAACCCATAAAGGCCCATAGCCACCTCTCAACCTGAAGCTGCTCCTAATTGTGCCTAACGCGGCAGCCTTGCGCCGGACTGAAAACGGGAACCTTCAGCGGAGCTTTATGCCCATTCTAAAAGCTAAGAAATGTCGGTCGGGTTGATAATATTGTTATAATTTTCAATCAGTTGACGAGATACCCACAAGCTGTTCGGCGTGAAAATCACGCTCTGCCCAGAATGCAGGAAATGCGCTGGGCCATCGACTTCAGCGGCGCCACCTCGCAAGCCCCTCCCGCATCGATCAAAGCTTTCGGCATCCCGAAAACCGTACAACTCAAGGCTTCCTGGGCTATCGTCCATCCGCCTGCGCTTTTGATCTTCGTGAATTCCCTGACGCCGTCCCGGCCGAGCCCCGTAAGCATGATTCCGAGCACGCTTCCGCCGAAGGCTTCGGACACGCTTGCAGCCAGAACGTCGATGCTTGGCTGATAGATGCTCTCCCCGGCATCGGGGCGGATGACGAACCCCCCATCCTTGACCCTCGTCTGCATGCCGCCCGGCGCCACGTAGACAACGCCGCTCACAATCGTATCGCCATCCTTCGCTTCCACCACGCGATGTCCGCTTTGGACCTGCAAACGCGCCGCCAAGGCGGCCGTGAAGGGCCTTGGCATATGTTGCGCAATGAAGACGGGAGCCGGAAGCGGCGGCGTGAGATGCGTCAGAAGCTCCGCGAGAGCCTGGGGGCCGCCTGTGCTGCTTCCGATCACGATGGCCTTGGGAGCGAATGCTCTAGGCAGGACCGCGGACGCGATCGGGATGGCCTCGGAGATGAAGTTCGGCGCCGCCCTGGCGCGCTTGCGCCTGACGCCCGCGGCCGCCAGCAGCTTTTCGCGCAAGAGCGACTTGCATTGGGTCTTGGGGATAAAGTCGATCGCGCCGCGCGACAGAGCTTCCAGCGTAATCTTGGCCCCGGCCTCGGTCGCCGAGCTTATCATGATGACCGCAGCAGTGGACCGGGCCGCGAGCTGCTGCAGAGAATCAAGCCCGTCCTGCACCGGCATCTCCACATCGAGCGTGACGACATCCGGCTGCAGGTCCAGCGCCTTTTGAACGCCTTCCCGTCCATCGCAGGCCGTTCCCACGACTTGAAAGCGCGGGTCGGAGGCGATCTCCAGGGACAGCGCCTTGCGCATGAAAGCCGAGTTGTCGACCACAAGAACCCGGATACATTCGCTCAAGGTAGGTCTCCTGGGGTTGGCATCGGAGAATTCGAACCTTTCCTGAAACGCTTTTGTGAAGCTTGCGCTGAAAAAAATGCGCCTCGTCCCGCGAACCGCAAATGTCGCAAACCAATGCTCAAGGTTCGTTAAAGCAGCCGATGATGCAATCAAGCGCTGGCCGGTCCCGAGCCAAACGAGGCCGGCGCAAGTCGAATCATGGCCTGTTCCGCTCGAGGGGTAGCGCTCCTGGGTTTGAGGAATGACAGAGACGACGCCTATCGCTGTGCCGCACGCACATAGAAAACTCACGGGGACCGAGAAGGCCGCCGTGTTGCTGCTTGCGGTCGGCAAGGAGAATGCGTCCAAGGTCCTTGCGTACTTCGACGAGGAAAATATCCGAACCATCGCCCGTACGGCCTCTGACCTCGGCATGATCCCGCAAACGACGGTCGATCACATCGCCGATGAATTCGTCAACAAGGTGAAGATCGAGGGCGGACTTAAGGGGTCATCCGAACACGTGGAGCGCCTGCTTGAAGAGGTGCTGTCTCCACAGCAAGTCCAGCAGATCATGTCCGATGTGCGCGCCAGAATGAACGAGGCCGTCTGGCCGCGGCTTATTGAACTGCCCGCCCATGTCCTTTCGCAGTTCCTCAACAAAGAACATCCTCAGGTTATCACCTATATCTTGTCCAAAGTGTCCGCGTCGCTTACTGCCGAGATCGTGGCTCTTTTTCCGGCCCATCTGAGAAACGAAGTGATGAGGCGGATGCTGACCAATAAGCTCGTCACCAACCAGTCTCTCCGCCTGCTGGAACAGATCATACGCGACGAGCTCCTGCTGAAAGTTGCAAAGACGACGGGCCACGACACCCACGCTCGCGTCGCAAAAATCATCAACAAGCTCGGCCGGAAAGAAATGGAGGAGGTGCTCGACAGCCTCGGCGCCAGCCGCCCGAAGGCCGCAGAGACGGTCCGCGGGCTCCTCTTCACATTCGACGACATCGTGAAGCTCCCGGCGAAAACGCGGGTTATCCTTTTCGAAAGCCTCGAGGCGGAGCGCCTCGTTCCAGCGCTCAACGGGGCCGACCCCACCCTGAAGGACTTCATACTGTCGTCAGTGCCTTCACGAACCCGGCGCGTCATCGAACAGGATTTGGCCGCAGCGGCTCCAATGTCCGAAAAAGAGGTGGAGAAGGCCCGGCGGGAAGTTGCCGACTTCGCGTTGCAGCTCTCCGATCAAGGCGTCATCAGCCTCGCATTTGCTGACGCAGAAGAATAAGTCCCGGAGGGCTTGTGATAAACGAATTGAAAAAGAGCGAAGCCGTCGGGATTACCGAGAAGCTCAAGGAGATCGCAAAACTATCTCTCGACCGGCTGCCGGTGCTGAACTCCATATTCGAGACGATGTCCGTCTCCTGCGTGGAGCAATTCAGGGACTACTGCTCGCCCGCCTTCACCGCTTTCGTGAACCAGATCGTCTCGGGCAACTCCTGGGATCTGCTGGAAGCGAGCGCCGATAGCATCGCTGTTATATTCTACTGCCGCGAATGGGACGCGCGCATCGTGCTCGGCCTGGAGCGCCGTCTCGTGTTCGCGATTGTGGAAGCCATGTTCGGCGGCGACGGAACCGAACTTCCTTTCGATGCGACGCGCGCTTTTACCCCGCTTGAAACGCGAATTGGGCGCGCCGTTTGCGAGTTTGCAGCGAATACCCTTGTTACAGCCTTTGGCGCTGTTTGCGAGATCTCCTTCGTTCCCGAGAGAACCGAGACGTCGCTCGAGTTCACGACGCTGGGCCAAGCCAGCATGATGATGATCGAGGCCAAGATTCTGTTTCAAGTCCTGGACCAGGGCGGCATCATGTTTGTGCTTATTCCTCAAAGCGCCATGAACCCGATCCGCCAGAAGCTTGAGCGTGAACGCAAGCCCTTGCCGTCCTCCTACGATCCTCGTTGGACCACGGCGCTCAACCGAAGAGTCTCCAGCGCGGAGATTTCCGTCAGCGCCATGATCGAGGGCAAGACCATGCCGCTGGATGAGATCATGCGCCTTGAGGTTGGCAAGACGATCGCGCTGACCGGAACGGATCGGAGCATCATACTCGAATGCCAAGGCGATCGTCTCTTCAAGGGGCGTCTTGGCCAGGAACGCGGCTTTTTCACAATAACGATCGAGGAGCCGCTCAACGAAGACCTTTCCCTTGACATGATCGAGGCGCCCCAGGCCGAGACTTGAGAGCGGCGTTCGAGGGAGCGCGCCAGTGTGGGGATTATCTATTTTCGTAATTTGGGCCATCCAGCCAGAAGCATTTGTGTACGGCTCCACGAGCAGACGCTTTATTCGTCCCGCTTTAGACGTTACGCTGCCGCCACCGGAATCATCCCTCGCGGCGGGTCATGGCAACGCTGATCATCACTGAAAAAACCAGCCAGGCGAAAGACTTGGCGGCGGCGCTTGGCAGCCGTTACGGGAGGATTCTGCCAGCTGAAGGCCACCTGCTCCGTCTCGCCGAACCCGATGAGATCGATCCGGCCTGGAAACGTTGGTCCTGCACGCTCTTAAAGCCGGATGGCCTCTACCCCACCAAGCCTGCTTCCGGCGGCAACAAGTCCGCCAAGTTGAAAGCTATCGCGGCCGCGTTGAAATCCTGCGAGACGGTAATCGTCGCCACCGACTGCGACCGCGAGGGGCAGCTCATCGGCCAAGAAATCCTGGAACATCTGCGTTATCGGGGTAGCGTGCAGCGCGCGCTCTTCACCGCGCAAGACCCCAAGACGCTGCGCCAGGCCTTCGCCACACTGAAGCCCAACCGCGAGATGCGCCCCCTCTACGAGGCGGCGGTCGCGCGCCAGCAGGCCGATCAGATCTTCAACCTGTCGCTGACGCGCACCGCGACGAAGATGCTTCTGGCGCCCGGCGCGCGCGGCGTCATCGGCATCGGGCGGGTGAAGACGCCGACGCTCGGCATCGTCTGCCTGCGCGAGCTGGAGATCCGCAATTTCCGGCCCGAGGACTATTTCGAGGTCGTGGTAGAGGCGCATGTGGCGGGCGGCAGTTTCGCCATGCGCCACGCTCCGCCTGCAAAGCAGCGCATCAAGGACCGGTCCCGCGCCGAGGCCATAGCCCGCGCGGCCGATGGCTATCGCGGCCCGCTCGGCGTCAAGGTCGAGCATTGCCGGC
Organism: uncultured Alphaproteobacteria bacterium; assembly: GCA_963727795.1. Lineage (GTDB taxonomy): Bacteria > Pseudomonadota > Alphaproteobacteria > Rhizobiales > Rhodomicrobiaceae > Rhodomicrobium. The sequence continues at coordinate 648,592 of CAVSHC010000015.1, read as the reverse complement.
AGGGGCCGCCGAAGCTGTTCGACCTGCCGTCCTTACAAAAGACCTGCGGCCAGCGCTGGGGCTGGACGGCCGACAAGACGCTCGCCATCGCCCAGGACCTCTACGATGGCGACGGCAAGAAGCTGATCACCTATCCGCGCGCCGAGGCCCGCTATCTGAGCGAGAACCAGATCGCGGACGTGCCGGCCATCACCGCCGCGCTGACGCGGCTGCGCGGCTTCGCCCATCTTGATCTGTCGAAGCCCGTCATCCGCAAAGGCAAGTCCGGCCATTTTTGCGACCGTGCGCTCGAAGGCGTGTCGCATCATGCCGTCGTGCCGAACGTCAACGTTCTTGACGATGACCTGGACAAGCGGCTGGCGCGGCTCAGCGACGACGAGAAGCGGCTGTTCGCCCTAATTTGCCGGTCCTATCTCGCCGCGGTCATGCCGGACTACGAATACCGCCAGACGGCCGTCACGCTGCGCGTGCCCGCGCCGCCTGGGGATGGCGTCGAATTCCGGGCGGTGGGGCGCATCCCGCTCGTGCAGGGCTGGAAAGCTGTCTACAGCGCCGACGAGCCGGATGCCGCCGCCGATGAAACGGAGCAGACCCTGCCGCCGCTCACCGATGGCGAAATGGCTCGGCTCACCGAACCACGCGTCGACGCCAAGCGCACGCAGGCTCCGCCACGCTACAACGAAGGCACGCTGATCGACGCCATGCAGAACGCCTGGCGCTTCGTGGAAAACAAGGCGGTGCGCGAACGGCTGAAAGAGGCGAAGGGCATCGGCACTCCGGCGACGCGCGCCGAGATCATCAAGGGCCTGAAGAGGCAGAACCTGCTCGCGGCTGACGGCAAATGGGTGCTGCCGACCAGCGCGGGCCTGCAATTGTTCGAGGTGTTGCGGGACGCCGCGCCTGCGCTCGTCGATCCGGGGACAACCGCCGAATGGGAGATGCAGCTCGATGCCGTGGTGACCGGCAAGGCTGACCATCGCCGGGTGATCGACGCCATCGCTGGCGAGGCGGAAAAGCTGATCGGCGTGCTACAGCAGCGCGAGCGCGGCGCCGTCGACCTTACGGCCGCGCCTGCCAAGCCGGAGCCACGAAAGCGGCGTGCGCGCAGGGCTGCTGCGGCAAAGGACGAGACCGCAGAGGCGAAACCCTCCCGCAGCAACGTGGCTTCGGCCAAACCCAAACGGCTCCGCTGGGGCAAGTCTGGCCAATCGGGAAGCGCTCCGGAAACTTCCGCTTCCGTGCGCGCCGCTCCGACCGCCCGGATGGTCGCTTATGCGGAGAAGCTTGCCAAGACGAAGAAGCTGCCGCTCCCTCCCGGCTACGCGCAGGATTTCCAAGCCTGCCGCCGCTTTCTCGACCAGTACGGTTGACGCAACGGCCGCCCCCGCCGGTCCAAGCCAAGGCGCCGCCTAAACCGCTTCGCTGAGATCCTTCGCGGCGCGGAATGCCACTTTCTTGCTCGCCTTGATCTCAATCGCTTCGCCGGTGGCGGGGTTGCGTCCCATGCGGGCGGCGCGCTTGCGCACCTCAAGGGTTCCGAGCCCGGCAATGCGGATCCGCGCGCCCTTCTTGAGGTGCTCGCCGATCAAGGCGACTGTGCCGGCCAGCACCTCGTTTGCCTGCTTTGTCGAAATCCCATGCGCTTCGCCGACGGCGCTTGCCAGTTGGCGAAGGGTGACAAGCTCCACCTTCACCGGTTTCGCGACGGCCTTGGCTGGGGCGGCCGCTTTGACCGGGGCCGCGGTCTTGGCTGCGGCGACAGGTTTGTGCGAGGCCGTCGTTTTGGCGGTCACCCCCGATTTCGTCTTCATTGCTCTCTTCCTCTCATTGCGCCGGTGGGGGCTATCGCCCCCAACGTGGTCGGGATACCGGGCTAGCATACCTCTCATTCGTTCCCAATCTTAAATCGCGCGGAACAATGACAGCGGAGCGCCAAGTGGCCGATTATCGAAAGACCCTTGGAGCCGTCTCCCGGCTCACGCTCTGAGTGTGGCTCATGGCATGTGAACGGAAATGTGAACGCTGTTGGGTTGCAATCGCGCCATTAGTTCCAAAATCTCGAACTATCCGAAGCCAAACGCAGTTCTTACCGTTGGATCGTTGAACTGCTCGACAGAGTGAAGGCGTCTCACATGGGCAAGCTTGAAGGCAAGGTCGCCGTCGTCACCGGCGCATCAAAAGGCATTGGCGCCGCCATCGCAAAGACGCTAGCCGCCGAAGGCGCAGCAGTCGTGGCCAACTATGCGTCCAGCAAGCCGGGCGCGGAGGCGGTTGTCTCTGCTATCACCGGGAAGGGTGGCAAGGCCATCGCGGTGAAAGGGGATGTCTCGAAGGCCGCGGAAGCGGACGCCATCATAAACGCAGCCTTAAAGACCTATGGGCGCCTGGACATCCTCGTCAACAATGCGGGGGTGTATGAGGCGGCGCCTCTTGAGGACATCAGCGAGCAGCACTTCCATAGGCTCTTCGACATCAACGTACTCGGGCTTCTTAACACGACCAAGGCCGCAGCCAGGCATCTGCACGAGGGCGCCAGCATCATCAACATCAGTTCGCTGGCGAGCCGCATCACTTCCCCCAATTTCGCAGTCTATAGCGCGACCAAGGGCGCGGTCGACGCTATCACCGGTGTGCTCGCCAAGGAGCTTGGCCCCAGAAGGATCCGTGTCAACGCCGTGAGCCCCGGCGTGGTCGAGACGGAGGGCACGCATAGTGCGGGTCTTGCCGGTTCCGATTTCGAGAAGGCTGCCGTTGCGCAAACGCCGCTCGGCCGCGTCGGCCAACCTCGGGACATTGCAACCGTCGTCGCCTTTCTTGCATCGGACGATGCCGGTTGGATCACCGGCGAGCGCCTGTTCGCCAGCGGCGGCTCCTGAAGCCGCTAAAAAAGCTGGCGGGCATTGCTTCACCACACGTCCCGGACGCAAAATCATTGCGGCCTCCGGGTCGATCTCTCTAAGGCGCCTTTCGATTTTCGAAGCGGCTAAGCGGCATGAGCCGATGTCAGGCTTGATCGAGGTCCATCATCTGCGGTCAAGCGCTCCTCTTCGATTTAATTAAATTTTTAGGGGTCATCGCAACGAGAACCCAACGTCGATAAAGCGCACCTTTAGATTGATGTTTCTGCGATGGAGCGCAGTCAACAATGCTGCAGCCAATATCAAACGAAAACGGCGCGACCTGAATCCAAGTCCGCAAAAGGCGCAGCTGCGATGATGATTGATGTTGAATTCGGCGAACCCGGCCGCCGCGCGAGTTGAATACCCAAGAGTCAAGTGGTAAGCCCCGAAGATCGCACGCGCGGACGTTGGGGGGCGAATGCAATATCGCGAAGAGATCGATGGACTGCGCGCCATCGCGATCACAGCGGTTATCCTGTTTCACGCGGGATCTGGCCTTTTCTCGGGAGGCTATGCCGGCGTCGATATTTTCTTTGTGATATCGGGCTACCTCATCACAAAGATCGTTGCGGACGAATTGAAGGAAGGCCGATTTACCTTCGCCGCTTTTTATGCGCGGCGCGCGCGGCGCATTCTGCCTGCGCTCTTCTTCATGATGCTTATCGTGTCGGCCGTGTGCCTCGTCATTCTGCTGCCGCCGGACTTGTTCAAGTACGGAAAAATACTCGTCTTCACCACGGTCTTCGGCGCCAATTTCCGGCTCTCGGCCGAGCGCGGCTATTTCGACGACGAAACGCGCGAAAATCCGCTCCTGCACATGTGGTCGCTCTCGGTGGAAGAGCAATTCTACCTTGTCTGGCCCGTCCTCCTGCTCCTGATCATGCGAACTGGAAGGGGAACGAGGCTGGCCGTGCCCATCCTGTTCGCGGCGTCGCTCGCCGTTTCCATCGCTTTAGTCCACTGGATGCCTCGCAGCGCCTTCTATCACCTGCCATCGCGCGGCTGGGAGCTTCTGACCGGCGCGGCGCTCGCGCTCGGCCTGGTCCCTCGCCTGTCTTCGCAGCGGCTTGCGCAAGCGGTATCCTGGGCCGGGCTCGCGATGATGGCGCTTACCATCTTTTTATTCAGCAGGAGCACGCCGTTCCCCGGTTTGGCGGCGCTGCTTCCGACGCTCGGCTGCGCCTTCGTCATTTACGCCGCAACCGCTCATGAAACCCCGGCGACCCGGCTTCTCAGCCTCAAGCCGGTGGTGTTCATGGGGAAGATTTCCTACTCTCTTTATTTATGGCACTGGCCTCTGATCGCGCTGCCGTCCTACCTTTTGATGCGCGAACTCAAGGCCCCGGAAGCAGCGCTGAGCGTGGCGCTGGCGATTGCGCTGGCGGCGTTTTCGTGGCGCTTTATCGAGCAGCCGTTCCGCAAGCCCGGCCTCCCGTCAAGCGCCGGACTTTTCTCGCTGCCGCTCTTGAACGGGAGGGCCTTTGCGGCCCTTGGCGTGGCAGCGCTCCTCGTCGCGATTGGCGGCTATGTTCAGGAAAGCGGGGGCGCGGGCTGGCGCCTGCCGCCGCAAGCGCTCGTCGTCGCCGCGCAGAAGCGCTCCTTCCAGCTCGAGACATTGTGCGACACCTATAAGAGATCGAAGAACGATCTTTACGAATGCGTCTGGGGCAAGCCTGACAGCGGCAAAGTTCCTGTTGTCCTCTGGGGAGATTCTAACGCCGATCATTATCTGTCTGCGATCGTGAAAGTATTCAGCTCCGGCAAATTCTACTTAACGCCGGGCTGTCCGCCGGTCACTCTGCCGGACAGAAGTCCCGATTTCGCAAAAAGCATGCGAAACTGTGCTGAAAACAATTTCGAGGTCATGAAGGCCATACTTGCAGAACGGCCCGCCATCGTCGTGCTTGCCGGTCTTTGGGGGCGCGTCACATCCACCTCCAAGGATACCGGCGAACTCAAGACCTTCATGAAAAGCATGACGGCGAAGCTGAACGGAGAGGGCGCCAAAGTGCTCATCCTGGGGCAGGCGCCCGCGCATGACGGCTCCGCCATGCGTTGCGAAGGGTTGCGGCTCTACCTCGGCCTGCGCCACGAAGCTTGCGGCCGTATCGAAAGGGCCGTCGTAGACAAGGTGAACGAGCCTGCAAGGATCGCGCTCACATCGGCCGAGAGCGCAGACGTCAGGTTCTATTCTCCGTCCGATGTTTTCTGCGATCAGTTCTACTGCTATGCGTCCAAGGCCGGGCGCTGGCTTTACGCCGACGGCCATCATTTGAACGCCGAAGGCGGTGCGCTGACATCCGAGACCATACAATCCGCCGTTTCGGCGCTGAAGAGCGGCATCCGTTCGGCGCAGGCGCTGCCTGCGGAGCGACAGCAGCCAATGAACAACTGAGCAGTGTTTGCCGGACGCGACAACGGACGCGCCTCCGTCATCCCTGAAAGGCGAAGCCTTGTCCGGGGTCATAACGAGTTGAAGCGCCTGCATTTTGCAATCCCGGCTCGCGCTTCACGGCGGCGGAATGACGAAGCCGAGCGTGCCGATTCTTGGCGAATATTCTTAGCGGCGAAGCATGAGCCTGAGATATACGGTGGGCAAATTGCGAGCAGCGCAAAGCTTAATGGACACGAGCCTGACTCAGGCCTTATAGGTAAACGTTGCGTCCCGGGTGGAGCGGGACGCTCTTTGATTTCAGGAAACATCCCGTCATGACTGAAGAATTTCACCGTATCAAACGACTGCCGCCCTATGTTTTCGAGCAAGTGAACAAGCTCAAGGCCGCAGCACGAGCGCGTGGTGACGACATTATCGACTTCGGGATGGGAAATCCGGATCTGCCGACGCCCCAGCACATTGTCGATAAGCTCATCGAAACCGTTGGAAAGCCGCGCACGAACCGCTACTCCGCGTCGAAGGGCATTCCAGGCTTGCGGCGGGCGCAGGCCGGCTATTACGAGCGCCGCTTTGGCGTGAAGCTCAATCCCGACACACAGGTTGTCGCGACGCTCGGCTCCAAGGAAGGCTTCGCCAACATGGCGCAGGCCATCAGCGCGCCCGGCGACCTCATTCTCGTGCCCAATCCGACCTACCCGATCCACGAATTCGGCTTCATAATCTCGGGGGCGACCATCCGCCATATACGGGCGAGCGTGGACCACGAGTTTCTGGAGGCCGTCGACCATGCGGTGCGCCATAGCGTGCCGAAGCCGATCGCGCTCGTGCTGAACTATCCGTCCAACCCGACCGCGCTGATGGCGAGCCTCGATTTCTATAAAGAGGCCGTGGCGCTCGCAAAGAAGCACGACCTGATCATCTTGTCCGACGTCGCCTATGCAGAGATCTATTACGACGGCAATCCGCCGCCTTCCATCCTGCAGGTTCCTGGCGCAATGGACGTCGCCGTCGAGTTCAGCTCGCTGTCGAAGACCTATTCGATGCCGGGCTGGCGCATCGGCTTCTGTGTCGGCAACGAGCGTCTCGTCTCGGCTCTGACTCGCGTGAAGTCCTACCTCGATTACGGCGCCTTCACGCCCATCCAGGTTGCGGCCACGGCCGCCCTGAACGGCCCGCAGAGCTGCATCGAGGAGATGCGCCAAACCTACAAGCACAGACGCGATTGCCTCGTCGAAACGCTCGACCGCGCCGGCTGGACCATTCCCTCACCTCCCGGGACGATGTTCGCCTGGGTTCCGCTGCCGCCGGCGATGGCGGAGGTCGGATCGCTCGAATTTTCGAAGCTTCTCCTGGAGAAAGCCGGTGTGGCGGTATCGCCCGGACTGGGCTTCGGCGAATATGGCGAAGGCTACGTTCGCCTGGCGCTCGTCGAAAACGAGCATCGGATCAGGCAGGCCGGACGGGCCATCAAGAAATTCCTTTCGTCGGCCAACTCCACCCTGCACAATGTCATCCCAATGGCTCAGGCTTCCGGCGCGCGCTGAGGGTGAGGCTCAATGACTTCAGACAAACCGCTGCGGGTCGGCATTGCCGGATTGGGAACGGTCGGGTCCGGGCTCCTGGCTCTTCTGAATGAGCATGGCGGCGCGATCGCGGAGAGAAGCGGCAGGCCGATCGTCCTGAACGGCGTTTGCGCGAAATCACGCGAGGAGCCGGGGGCGAAGCTGACGAAAGCCCCCTGGTTCGACTCCCCGAAAGCGCTCGCTGTCTCGCCGGATATCGATGTTTTCGTCGAGTTGATGGGCGGCGACAAAGGGCCGGCGCTGGAAAGCGTGCGCGCCGCCCTCGCAGCCGGCAAGCATGTCGTGACCGCGAACAAGGCGCTGCTCGCCCGCCATGGCGGCGAACTCGCGGCGCTCGCTGAAAAGAGCGGCGTCACCTTGAGCTTCGAAGCAGCGGTCGCGGGCGGCATCCCCATCGTGAAGGCGCTCAAGGAAAGCCTGCTCGGCAATTCGATCTCGCGCGTTTACGGAATCCTGAACGGCACCAGCAATTATATCCTCACTCGCATGCAACGGGAGGGCTTGCCGTTCGCGGAGGTGCTGGCGGAAGCGCAGAAGCTGGGTTATGCGGAGGCTGACCCCACCTTCGATGTGGACGGCCAGGACGCCGGCCATAAGCTGACGCTGCTCGCAGCGCTCGCCTTCGGCGTGCGCCCCAATTTCGACTCCGTACATCTTGAAGGCATTCGCGGCATCACGCCCGCCGACTTCCGCGCCGCGGACGAGCTTGGCTACCGCATCAAGCTCCTGGCTGTGGCGGCAAGGACCGCAAGCGGCATCGAAGCGCGCGTTTCGCCGACCATGATCCCGAAGTCGAGCGCGCTCGCGAGCGTCGACGGGGTGCTGAACTGCGTGGCCGTCGAGGCCGATTTCGTCGGGCAGATTTTGCTTGCCGGCCCCGGCGCCGGCTCGCGGCCCACTGCCTCCTCGGTGGCGAGCGATATTATCGACGTCGCGCGCGGACATAAGGGGCTGCCCTTCATCCTGCCTGCGGCGAAGCTTGGGGACCAGAGCCCAGCCGAAATGCGCACCCATGAAGGCGGTTTCTACATCCGCCTGTCCGTCTACGATCGCCCCGGCGCAATCGCCGCCATTGCGGCGCGCATGGCCGAACAGCGAATCTCGCTTGAAAGCGTGGTGCAAAAGCGCGACGCGCCCGACCTGCCGGGATTCGGCCGCCCGGGGTACGAGGGTGAGCCGACGCCTGTCGTGATGATTACCCACCGGACGCGGGAAAACTTGCTGCGCGCCGCACTCGACGCGATCGTGAAAGACGGTCATGTCGAAGGCGCCCCGCAAATGATACGCATCGAGGCCCTTTAAGCTGGCCTTCCAAGGCCTTGCCAAACATGCTTTAGAAGGAGCACGTCATGGAACATCAACTGGGATCGGGCTCCCTATCAAGCCTCACAAAAACGATTTCGCTCGATATCGCGCGCGTGACGGAGGGAGCGGCCGTCGCGGCCGCCCGGCTTCGCGGGCGCGGCGACGAGAGAAAAGCCGACGCCGCCGCAGTCCAAGCCATGCACCGTGAAATCGCCGACCTGCCGCTTTCGGGCAAGGTGGTGATCGGCGAGGGCGAGCGCGACGACGCTGACATGCTTTATGTCGGAGAGGAACTCGGCCGGGGCGGTCCACCCGTCGACATCGCGGCCGATCCTCTCGAAGGGACGACGCTGTGCGCCAAATCGCTGCCGGGCGCGCTCTGTGTTGTCGCCGTCGCCGAGCAGGGCGGGCTTCTCAACGCTCCAGACATTTACATGGAGAAGATCGCCATCGGCCCGGGCTACGAAGAGGGGCTCGTGAGCCTCGATTTTTCCATCGCGGAAAACCTGGTGAGGCTGGCGGCGGCGAAAGGGGTGCCGGTCCGCGACGTCACCGCTTGCGTGCTGGACCGTCCCCGCCATGCAAGGCTGATCGAGGAGATCAGGGAAGCAGGCGCTGCGCTCTGTCTCATCGGCGACGGCGACATCGCGGGCGTGATCCAGACCTGTGAGCCGGAGGAGACGGGCATCGACATCTACCTCGGGGTAGGAGGAGCTCCCGAAGGGGTGCTTGCGGCCGCGGCGCTCCGGTGTATCGGCGGACAGATCCAGGGCCGGCTCGTGGCCCTGAACGACCAGCACTTGAAGCGGGCGGATCATTTCGGGATCACGGATTTGAAACGCAAGTTTTCCACGGCTGACATGGCTTCGGGCGATATCATTTTCGCGGCGACCGGGGTCACGGACGGCTCGCTTCTGAGCGGCGTCAAGTTTTATGACGGGCAAATCGAGACCCATACCGTCATCATGCGCTCGGCGACCCGCACGGTCCGCTGGATCTACGCCGAACACATGGACCTTTCCAAGTTCGAGCGTTCTTAGAGCTTTTCCCTGCATTGGGGCTGATATTTGCCGCCCAGCGCTGCGGCATGAAATGCTGCCGCGCAGACACGGGACCTTGCCAAATACACAAGGAGATCGCGGATAACGCCTTTGGCGTTTCCGCGATGACGCTTGCGGAACCGTTTCAACTGGATGCGGTATCGCTGCCGTTGCTGAAAAACCGTGATACCATGCCCTCATCCTTCGACAGGGATGAGGTGCACGCCGCGGCGACGCGGCCACGCTTGGACGCCGCTCACACCGTCTTCAGATTGTCGCGGAAAGCGCGCTGCTGGAATATCTTTCGCAGAACATATTGCAGCGTGTTTGCGATCATCCCGAAAACGACCGCAAACATCAGCGTCGCAACGATGGTTCCGGCTAGATAGTTTGGATCGATTTTTCGCGCGGCGAGTATTTCGGGCAAATACCCGAAAGGAAAGAGCAGAAGCGTAACAACCGCGTAGCTTGAAAAAGACTTCAGCGAGAAGATGCTGCGATTGAGGGCGGCGTTCCGTCTCGCGATGACGAGCGTATAGACGAAAAGGGTAATGGCGCAAAAGCCAAGGCCGCTTTTGTCGCTCACCTGAAGCTGGAGTACGAAACACAGGATCAGGAGCGGAATCAGGATCGGAAGATCGAAGCGCCACAGAGGGAACCAGGGCGCCGCCTCTTCCTTGGCAGGTTGCGCCGTACGCCCTGTGCGGGGCTTCGGCGGCGATTCTCCTTGAAACAGGGGAGCCTTCAGCGCGCGTGGGACCTCCGCAACAGCCGGCGAAAGAGCGCGTTCAACGCCGAGCTGGCTTGCGAGATTGACGATGAGCCCGTCGAGCTTGCGTTCCGGATCGGGATAAAGCTTGATCCAGTTCCGGGACGCCATCTCGTAAAGGTAGGGGCCGCGCGGCTCCGTGTTCTCGATCAGCACCGGAATGACGAGCTTCGAGAAGTTGTCGGCTATGGCGAGTTCCTTGATGAGCTGGCGCGAACCGTTCGAAGCTTCCGAAAACAGGATGACAAGAGCCTTGGAAGCGCGCAGAGATTCGACGATGCTGTCGCGCCAATCGTGACCGCCTGAAATATACTGGTCGTACCAGACCTTGAGGCCATGGTCCTGAGCGGCCCGGATGAATTGCCCGGCTATCGCCTCGTCGGTTCTCGAATAGCTGAGAAAAATGTCGTAGCTCACGGGCTCGCGGCCTCCTCAGGCATTAGTTCAGGCCCTTCAACCCCTCGGCGAAACCGGCAAGCGGGGCCGGAAAGCCGATGCCGGAATTGGGCGTCGGAAACACGATGAAGCTTGCCGTCTGGCCGGAGGTGAATTTGCTCACAAGGATGTCGTCGACGATCACCTCGGCGAGGCAGCCGAACTTCCAGCACTTCAGGAATTTCACGTTGCCGACATCGGCGCCGTCCACCCTGAGCCCCAGGCCCGCCGGAAGCACGACGCCCAGCGGCGCTACGATGCGCAGAAGTTTCTTGTCGCTGTCGAAGGCGCGCATGAACAGCACCGTCAGGAACATATTGGGCCGGTCCTCAAGCTTGAGGTCCTGCACCAGCGCGCACTTTTCCTGCTGCTTGGCCCCGGGGACTTGCGTGCATTTCAGCTTCCAGGAGCCGTAGACCGCCTTCACCTGTCCCCCTCCAACCTCCGATTGAGCGTGGGCCATAGGGGAAAAGAACGCGAGAAGCAGGCAGGCAGCCAGGATCTTGGCCGGAAGGAGCATCGTTGCACACCGTGTTGAGGAGCGGGCCATTCAATACAAGGCAAGTCGGCAAGGAATTAGGCCGAATTGAGACTTCGGGGGCGCCTCGGCCTCTGGTTTTGCAGAGCCCAAGGCTGACACACAGTTTTGAAACCGAAGCGGGCCTCCGGTGTTGTGCCGTACAAGGAAAGAGACAATCTTCAGTTTTGCCACCCAAGGTTACATCTGCGATTTCTGTTCACGCAGACAGCGAAAAGGCCGCGATATGAGACCACGGATTGTTCCGTTGGCGTGCTTCCTCGTTTTCGGCGCCCTGATTGCGGCGAGGCCCGCGTTCGCAGCCGATGGAGTCCCGCGGGACTGGCAGATCGGCCTGCCGTTCTCCGTCACGCCCATCTACGACTCGATGCTGCGCTTCAATACACTTCTGCTGGTCATCATTGTCGCCATTGTGGCTCTTGTTATGGCGCTGCTGTTGTGGGTGACGATCCGCTATCGCGAAAGCGTAAATCCCGTGCCGTCCAGGCTCTCGCATAATACCGTCCTGGAGGTGACCTGGACGATCGTGCCTGTTCTCATCCTGGTTCTGATCGCCATCCCATCCTTCCGGCTGCTGTTCCAGCAGTTCGATTTTCCGAAAGCCGGCGTGGTCGTGAAAGCTACAGGGAAGCAGTGGTTCTGGTCGTACGAATACCCGGACGACAAGATCGCCTTCGATTCCTATCCCATTGACGACAAGGATTTGAAGCCCGGACAATTACGCAACCTGTCCGTCGACAACGAGATGGTCGTGCCGGTCAACACGGTGGTGCAGGTCCTGATCACCGGCGGCGACGTCATCCATCAATGGGTCGTGCCGTACTTCGGCAGCCGCGCGGACGGCATTCCAGGGCGCATCAACCGCACCTGGTTCCTCGCGAGGGAGACAGGCACCTACTATGGCGAATGTTCCGCGCTGTGCGGCCAGGGCCACCCCTACATGCCCATCGCTGTGAAGGTCGTGAGCGACGGCGACTACCGCAAATGGGTGAGCGAAAAGCAGAAAAGCGCAGGCTTGAACAAAAACGAGACGGCGGCTGCGGACCCAAGCTCTGCCGCAGCGCGTTAATACCTGAGCAAAGCCGCCACGCCAGCGGAGGGTTAAGGCGCATGCAAAAGGAAGTCTCGGGAAAATATAACGATGGGCGCCCCGCGGGCTTCGCGGCGCGCTGGCTTTTCTCCACAAATCACAAGGACATAGGCACCCTCTATCTCATCTTCGCGCTGTTCGCCGGCGTCGTCGGCGCGATCCTTTCCATCCTCATCCGCATGGAGCTTGCCTATCCTGGCATTCAGATTTTCGCCAACGCCCAGGCCTATAATGTGGCCGTGACGAGCCACGGCCTGATCATGATCTTCTTCATGGTCATGCCCGCCATGATCGGCGGCTTCGGCAACTGGCTCGTGCCTCTCATGATCGGCGCGCCGGACATGGCGTTCCCCCGCATGAACAACATCTCGTTCTGGCTTCTGCCGGCCTCGTTCACGCTTCTCATCCTGTCGTTCTTCGTGGAAGGCGCGCCCGGCTCGCACGGCTTCGGCGGCGGCTGGACGCTCTACCCGCCGCTCAGCACCGCCGGGCACCCCGGCCCGGCGATGGATTTCGTCATCCTCGCCATCCATCTGGCGGGCGCATCCTCGATCCTCGGCGCGATCAATTTCATCACGACGATCTTCAACATGCGCGCGCCGGGCATGACGCTGCACAAGATGCCGCTGTTCGTCTGGTCCATCCTGGTGACGGCGTTCCTGCTTCTCCTGGCGCTGCCGGTGCTTGCGGGCGCAATCACGATGCTTCTGACCGACCGGAATTTCGGGACCACCTTCTTCGATCCCCAGGGCGGCGGCGACCCGATGCTGTTCTTGCATCTCTTCTGGTTCTTCGGACATCCGGAGGTCTACATCCTGATCCTGCCCGGCTTCGGCATGATCAGCCAGGTGGTCGCGACCTTCTCCAAAAAGCCGGTCTTCGGCTATCTCGGCATGGCCTACGCCATGGTGGCCATCGGCGCGATCGGGTTCATCGTGTGGGCGCACCACATGTTCACCACGGGCATCGGCGTGAATACTCAGGCCTATTTCGTGTTCGCCACGATGGTGATCGCGGTTCCGACGGGCATCAAGGTGTTCTCCTGGATCGCGACGATGTGGGGCGGGTCGATCCAGTTCAAGACGCCGATGCTATGGGCGATCGGCTTCATCTTCCTGTTCACTGTCGGCGGCGTGACAGGCGTCGTGCTCGCCAATGCGGGCATCGACCGGCAACTGCACCAGACCTACTATGTGGTGGCGCACTTCCACTACGTGCTGTCGCTTGGCGCGGTGTTCGCCATCTTCGCGGGCTTCTACTACTGGTTCCCGAAGATGACGGGCTACACCTACTCGGAGCCCCTGTCGAAGCTGCACTTCTGGCTGACCTTCATCGGCGTCAACCTTACCTTCTTCCCGCAGCATTTTCTGGGCGCGGCGGGCATGCCGCGCAGATACGCGGATTATCCCGACGCTTATTGGGGCTGGAACTTCGTCTCCTCCATCGGCGCGTACATCAGCGGAGTGAGCGTGCTTGTCTTCCTGGTGCTGCTTGCGAGGGCTTTCCGGCAGAAAAAGCAAGCCGGTCCAAACCCGTGGGGCGCGGGCGCGACCACGCTGGAATGGACGCTTCCTTCGCCTCCCCCCTTCCACACCTACGAAGTTCTCCCGCGCATCACGTAAGAGGAAACGACTCATGCGTCACCCGGCGCCACCCCTTACCCTGTCCCTCTCCCGCAAGGGGAGAGGAGACGCACGCTCCCCTTGCGGGAGAGCGTGGCGGCCGGCTTCGCCGGGCGCCGGGTGAGGGGGTCTAACCTTCGTTCAAACCGTCAAAATTCGCGTAGATCATGAGCGACACCGAAGTTTACATCGAAAGCATTCCTCATTCTCAGGCCGCGGCGTCGGTCGGGGACTACGTCGCGCTTATGAAGCCGACGGTCATGTCGCTGGCGGTATTCACCGCAGCCGTGGGTATGGCGGTGGCGCCGACGCATCTTCACCCCGTTCTCGCCATCACGTCTCTGATCCTGATCGCAATGGGCGCAGGCGGGGCGGGCGCTCTCAACATGTGGTACGACGCCGATATCGACGGCCTCATGCAGCGCACCGCAAAGCGGCCCATCCCGCGCGGGCTCATTCCCAGGGAGGAGGCGGCGGCTTTCGGGCTGTTCCTCGCGGCATTTTCGGTCCTGAGCCTGGGGCTTCTCATCAACTGGCTCGCGGCGTCGCTTCTGGCCGCCAGCATCGTTTTCTACCTCGCGGTCTACACGCACTGGCTGAAGAGGCAGACCCCGCAGAATATCGTTATCGGCGGCGCGGCGGGGGCGCTTCCTCCGATGATCGGCTGGGCCGCCGCCACGGCAAGCGCATCCTTCGAAAGCTTCGCGCTGTTCCTCATTATTTTCCTCTGGACGCCGCCGCATTTCTGGTCGCTGGCGCTGTACCGCGCACGGGATTACGCGCGGGCGGGCGTGCCCATGATGCCGAACGTGTACGGCCCCGACCGCACGCGCCTGGAAATCCTCGTCTACAGCGCAGCAACGGCGCTCGCGGGGTTTCTGCCTGTTCTGCTGGGATTTGCAGGATACGGCTATGCAGCGGTCGCAGCCGCGCTTGGCGCGGGATTTCTCTTGCTGGCCTGGCGCGTCTTCCGCAGGCGGAACGGCTTCGAAGCCGACAGGGCGTCGCGGCAGCTCTTCGCCTATTCAATCCTTTATCTCTTCGCGCTGTTCGGCGCTCTTTGGGTGGACCATGGCTTCGGGATCGGACGATAAACTTGGCATGACGCAACCTTACGCGCGAAAGACGCCCGTTCGGCTCCCCCGACGCCGAGGCGAAGCGCAGGCAGCGGTTTCGTTCACTCGCGATAGCCTGGGCGCTCGCCGCCATCGCGCTCATGTTCTTCCTCGTGACGATCGTAAGGCTCGGAGCCAATGTCGCAAACCGGCCCATGTAGAGAGAGCGGGGGCGGCAAGCGAGACGCCAACGGGCGCACGGCTCTGGCGCTCATCGCCGTCGTGGTCCTGATGGCGGGGCTCTCCTTCGCCGCCGTGCCGCTCTACAGGATTTTTTGCGAGAGGACGGGATGGGCGGGCACGCCTCGGCGCGCCGCCGCGGCCCCGGCAGCCGCCGCCAAGGAGACGATCACGGTGCGCTTCGACGCCAATGTGGCGCAGGGCCTGCCCTGGACCTTCCAGCCCGCTCAGACCGAGATGACGCTCCGCATCGGAGAAAGCACGCTCGCCTTTTTCCGGGCCGGGAACCGTTCGAACGAAACGGTCACCGGGTCCGCCGTCTTCAATGTCAGTCCCGACATCATGGGGCAATACTTCACGAAGGTTCAGTGCTTCTGCTTCACCGAGCAGACGCTCAAGCCCGGCGAGAGCGTGGAAATGCCCGTCTCGTTCTTTGTCGACCCGGCGATCCTGAAAGACCGCGATGCCCGGACCGTCCGCGATATGACGCTCTCCTACACGTTCCACAAGGTTCAGAAGCCCCGGCGGAACGCTCGCGCGGCGTTCGCCCCTCGATTTTCAGGTTGAAGACATTCGGAGAAGCTCATGGCTGAGGAGCATGTCAAGCATCACGACTATCATCTCGTCGATCCGAGCCCCTGGCCTATCGTGGGATCGGTCTGCGCCCTGGTGCTCGCCATCGGGGCGATTATCTGGATGAAGTCGGGCGGCGGCGGCGTTTTCGGCATGAAAGGCCCCTGGGTTTTCGCGGCCGGCGCGGCGGGCGTGCTCATCACCATGTTTTTCTGGTGGCGCAATGTCATCATCGAGGGCGAGTACACGGGCGATCACACGCCCGTCGTGCAGCTTTCGCTTCGCTACGGCATGATCCTTTTCATCGCGTCGGAGATCATGTTCTTCGTCGCGTGGTTCTGGGCTTATTTCGATGTCGCGCTGTTCCCGGCCGATGTCCAAAAAATCGCCGATGGGCTGCAGATTGGCGTTGTCGGCCGCGACCAGGCGCTCGGCGGCAAATGGCCCCCCGTTCCGACTTCGGACGGGACCTTCAGGCACGCCTTCGAGCCTTGGGGGCTTCCGCTCTTCAATACGCTTGTGCTGCTGACCTCGGCGACGACCTTAACCTGGGCTCATCACTCGCTGATGGAGGGCCACCGCAAGAACCTTATAAGAGGGCTTGCGCTGACGATTTGCCTGGGGCTGCTCTTCACGCTTTGCCAGGCCTATGAATACGCGCATGCCGGGTTCACCTTCGCCGGCCATGTCTATGGCTCGACCTTCTTCATGGCGACAGGCTTCCACGGCGCGCATGTGATCATAGGATCGATCTTCCTGACCGTGATCCTGTTCCAGTCAATCGCGGGGCACTTCACGCCCAAACAGCATTTCGGCTTCGAGGCGGCGGCCTGGTACTGGCATTTCGTGGACGTGGTCTGGCTGTTCCTGTTCGCCAGCATCTACATCTGGGGCGCCGCCCCTGCGGCGCCTGTGGGTTGAGCCGGGCGCCGGGAGGATACGATGGCGGTTGAGGAGCATGTTTCGCCCTGGGTCGCGGGGCTTCTCTGCCGCTGCCCCCGCTGCGGCAAGGGGCCTTTGTTCGACGGCTATCTGGGCCTCGCGGATCGTTGCTCCGTCTGCGGCCTCGATTATGGTTTCGCGGACTCCGGCGACGGGCCTGCGGTTTTCATCATGCTCATCGTCGGCTTCATCGTCACGGGCGGCGCGCTCATCGTGGAAAGCCTGTATTCGCCGCCCTTTTGGGTGCATGCGGTCTTGTGGATTCCGCTGGCGATCGGGCTGCCGCTTCTGATTTTGCGGCCGTTCAAGGCGACGCTCATCGCGCTGCAATATGTGAACAAGGCCGAGGAAGGCCGTTTGCCATGAGCGGGCCTGCATCCGAGGCGCATTCGGCGCCCGCGCGGACGGCGGCGGGCGGCCGCAGCCGCATCATGGCGACGGTTTTCGCGCTTGGCGCTTTCGCCATCGTGGTTGCGCTCGGCATGTGGCAACTCCAGCGCCGCGACTGGAAAAACGATCTCATCGCGCGTTTCGAGGCAGCGCTGTCAAGGCCTGCGGTCCCTTACCGGCCGCCACAGCCCAATGGGCAAGAGACGCAGCCCGAATTTACCCGCGTCACGGCGAGCGGCGTTTTCGAGGATGACAAGACGGTCAGGATGCTGGTTCCCGCTCCGGAGGCGACGCGGCTGCAAAATGAGGACGGATTTGGCTATCTTCTCTTCACCCCGCTTGAACTCGACGGGAAGGCGGTCTTCGTCAATCGCGGCTTTGCACCGAGAAGCATTGCCGATGCAGTCAGCGCGCCGCGCGGGCAGGCGACGGTCACCGGCATCGTGCGGCGCTCCCAGCAGCCCGGCTGGTTCACGCCTGCGCCGGAGCCCGGCAAGCGCATCGTCTATTCGGCGGATATTCCCGCCATGGCCGAAGCGGCCGGATTGAGCGCAAACCGGATCGTCCAAAACGACTATATCGAGGCGGAGCCTTCGCCAAAGGCTGGCGAATGGCCGAACCCCCGCGATCCCCGCGAGTTGCTCGCCGCCATCCCGAACCGCCACCTCGAATACGCCTTGACCTGGTTTGGCCTTGCCGCGGCCCTTGCTGGCGTCTATGGGGTTTTCATAGCGCGAAGCTGAGCAAGACTCTGTTTGCAACCCCGAAAGAGGTTGACCGGACGCGGCGAAGGTGACACCGCGTTAACTCCATCCTATTGTGCAAATCAAAATGGCCGCTTCGGCCGCAAACAGAAATTGAAGCCATGATGTACGTCTCGACACGAGGAGCCGCCCCTGCCGCAGACTTCGAGGAGGTCTTGCTCGCGGGGCTTGCGCCCGATGGCGGTCTTTATATGCCGTCGACCTGGCCGCAGCTTCAACCGCTCCCAGCCTCCCCGGCGGCGCATTACGCGGCTGCGGCAGCCTATGTCATGGGTCCGTACACCGGCGGCAATCCGAGGCACGCCGACCTTTTCGCCATTGTGGCCGACGCCTATGCGGGCTTCAGCGATCCCGAGACGGCTCCGCTGAAAGAGATCGGGCGCGATCTTTTCCTCCTTGAGCTTTTTCACGGGCCGACGCTCGCGTTCAAGGATTTCGCCATGCAGGCGCTTTCCCGGCTCATGGAGCGGGCGCTGAAGCGAAGGCGAGCGCGCACAACCATCCTTGGCGCGACATCCGGCGACACCGGCGCGGCGGCCGTGGAGGCGTTTCGCGGCCGCCAGGATATCGAGTTGTTCATCCTCTTTCCGAACGGGCGCATCAGCGACGTGCAGCGCAGGCAGATGACCGCCGCCCAGGAGGAGAACGTTCACGCCATCGCCATCGAAGGCACGTTCGACGACGCGCAGGCGATCGTAAAGACGCTGTTCGGGGATGTGGCGTTCCGCACGCGCCACGCGCTTTCCGCCATCAATTCCATCAACTGGGCGCGCATCATGGCGCAAGTCGTGTACTATTATACGGCAAGCGCCAGACTCGGCTTGGATGCGCGGCCGGCCTTCGCGGTTCCCACGGGCAATTTTGGCGATATCTTCGCCGGCTTCGCGGCCTCGAAAATGGGCTTGCCCATGGGAAGGCTTGTGATCGCAACCAATGAAAACGATATTCTTGCCCGCGCGCTCGACAGTGGACGGTACGAGCCGCGCGAGGTCATGCCGACCGACAGCCCCAGCATGGATATCCAGGTTTCCAGCAATTTCGAGCGCCTTCTGTTCGAGGAAAGCGGCCGGGATGCTTCCTTCGTGATCCGGGCCATGAACGATTTGCGGGAGACGGGCGCGTTCGAGATTCCGCCATCCATGCTCGCACCCATGCGGGAGCGATTTTCGGCATGCCGGGTGAGCCGCGAGGAAGCGGCGGCCGCCATGGGCCGGCTTTTCGAAGAGACCGGCATGCTCATCGATCCGCATACCGCGGTAGGGCTCGCCGCAGCCAAGCGCGAGCAGCAGCGCAATCCCGGCCCGATGGTGGTTCTTTCGACAGCGCATCCGGCCAAGTTTCCAGAGGCGGTGGAACGCGCCACGGGCCGCGCCGCCGAAATTCCCGATCGGCTTGCAAAAGCGCCTTTGCGGCCGGGAGCGCTACAAGCTTTTGCCGAATTCGGCGGCAGCCGTCGCCAACTATATCGACGCGCATGCCGCGGTCACGCATTCATGAGATTAGAGGTTCATCCATGACAGTTCAGACAAGCCAGCTCAGCAATGGGATGCGCATCGTCACGCACAAGATGGCGGGGCTCGAAACGGCGACCGTCGGCGTTTTCGTCGGCGCGGGCGCGCGGGCGGAGACGGACCATGAGCATGGCGTCGCGCATTTTCTCGAACACATGGCGTTCAAAGGCACGCCCACACGCACGCCCATGCAAATCGCCGAGGAGATCGAGGGCGCGGGCGGCGCGCTGAACGCCGTTACCTCGTCGGAAGCCACCAACTATTATGCGCGCGTCCTGAAAGACGACGTGGAGCTTGGCCTCAACTTGATCGGCGATCTCCTGCTCAATCCGGCCTTCAGCGAAGAAGAGATGGACCGCGAGCGCGAGGTCATCCTCCAGGAAATCGCCGCCACGCAGGATAGCCCGGACGACATCGTGTTCGACCTCGCCCTTGCGGAAGCCTATCCGGACCAGGCGCTCGGGCGTTCGATCCTCGGCACGGACCGGACGATCTCCCGGCATTCGGCTTCGGACCTCAAGCGCTTCCGCAACGAGAACTACGCAGCTTCGAGGATGATCCTGAGCGCGGCCGGGGCCGTCGATCACGACGCTCTCCACAAGCTCGCGGATCAGCTTTTCACCGGCCTGCCAACCGAGGCCCCGCGGCAGATGAAGAAGGCCAAGTTCGAAGGCGGCAACGCCGTCTCGGACAAGCGCTTCGAGCAATGCCATGTTCTGTTCGCCTTCGAGGGCTATCCGAACGGCCACGACGCCTCCTTCGCCGGACGCATTTTCGCCGGCATCGCAGGCGGAGGCATGGCGTCGAGGCTTTTTCAGGAGGTGCGCGAGAAACGCGGGCTCTGCTATGACATTCACGCCTTCGATTGGGGATACGCGGACTCGGGCGTGATCGGGCTCCATGCGGCGACGAGCCATCAGCAATTGCGCGAGCTGTGCAATCTGGCCCTCGGCATTTTCGCCGACCTCGCGGAACATGGGCCGACGGCGCAGGAGCTTGCGCGCGCCAAGGCGCAGATCAAGGCCGGGCTTTTCATGAGCCTGGAAAGCTGCGAGGCGAGAGCCGGGCAACTCGCCTGGGACCTCATGGTGTTCGGCAGGCCGATGACGAACGAGGAGTTGATCGTCAGGATCGACGGCATCACCCGGGAGGATGTGCAAGCCATTGGCCGCGGCATTCGCGCCAAGCCGGAGATGGTTTCGGCGGTGGTGGGCGCGCGCGGCGCGGCGGCCGTGGCGGCCGACACGGCTGAAGCATTTCTGTCCGGCGCTCTTGCTGCGTGACTTTCGAGCATGCTTGCCGGCGCGCGAATGTTTTTCCTGGATAGCAGGCCCAACGTCGAGGGCGATGGGGTTTTCCTGCGCGAGCCCCAGATGTCCGATTACAAGCCGTGGGCCGCTCTTCGCGCCGAAAGCCGGTCTTTCCTCGAGCCCTGGGAGCCGCGCTGGGCGAGGGACGAACTCACGCGCGACACCTATCGCCGGCGCGTCCGATATTATTATCGCGATGCCCGTCAAGACCTCGGTTACGCCTTTTTTCTGTTCAGAACCTCTGATAACGCCTTAATCGGGGGAATAACTTTGAGCAATATACGGCGGGGCGTGAGTCAAAGCTGCTCGCTCGGCTATTGGATTGGCGAACGGCACGCCCGGCAAGGCTACATGACCAAGGGGGTGAGGGCGGCCATCTGGTTTGTTTTCGACGTTCTGCGTCTTCATCGGTTGGAGGCGGCGTGTCTGCCGGAAAACAAGGCGTCGGCGGCGCTTCTCAACCGGACAGGTTTCCAATATGAGGGCTTGGCCCGGCGGTATCTGAAAATTAATGGCATATGGCAAGACCATTGGCTTTTTGCGCTGCTCAATGACGATCCGAAGCCCTGATCGAAGCGGCGGCCGGCAGGTCCGGTGATGGGGAAGCCGATTCAGCATCGCATCCTGGACGCTATGGCTCACAGACCGCCCTGGCGGCCCGACTCGATTTCGCGCGATGCTTTTCGCGTTTGTCGCGGCCCTTTTCATCGCGCTCGCCTTGGCCATTGCGCCTGCGGCGGCCGTGGAGCCGATTGTGATCGGCCCCGACGACGAAAAGATCGATATCACGCTTCTCGGCGAGTTCTACGAACGGCGCGGCGATAAGCTCAGCGTTGAGACGGCTCCCAGCGCCGATGGCATCGCGGGGCGGATGACTGTCTCCGCCAAGACGGCCGGGACAAATCCGAGCTGGATCGTTTTTGCGCTCAGCAACCCGACAGACAAACCTGTCGTGCGCTTCCTGATGGCCCAGCGATATGACATCGTCGGATCGCGCGTCGCCAAGCCGGATCTCGACGCGCCGCGCATCACCAATGTCACGCCGTCGCTCGGCTTCCGGCCCGAACGGAACGACGATTACGATCATCTCGACATCTACCGGATTACGATCGAACCGGGCACCACCGTCACATTCATCGTGGAACTGGCCTCGGCGTCGGTTCCAAGGCTCTATCTCTCCTCGCCGGCGAGCTTCGGGAAGCGGCAGCGCGAGTCCGCCCTCTTTCACGGCATCCTTCTCGGCGTAACCGGCATTCTTGCGATCTTCCTGACGGCGATATTCGCGGCCAATCACAGGCTGATCTTTCCGGCGACGGCGCTAGTGGCCTGGGCTGCCCTCGCTTATTTGTGCGTCGATTTCGGCTTTTGGCACAGTCTTTTTCAGCTTTCCTCGGAGGATAACGGCACTTATCGAGCGGGAGCTGAAGCTTTCTTCGCCGCGAGTCTCGTTATTTTTCTCTACACGTTCTTGAATTTGCGCCTTTGGCATTCATGGATTTCGATGGCGTTCTTGGGCTGGATGGCCGTCCAATTGGGGCTTGTCTTCTTTGCGCTTATCGACGCCCAGCTTACGGCCGGTTTCGCGAGGCTTTCCTTCGTCCCCGTCGCCGTCATCGGCAGCGCGGTGATCGGGTTCCTTGCGTTGCGCGGACAGGAGCGCGCGCTCGCGCTTTTGCCATCCTGGATGCTGTTCATGGTCTGGCTGTTCGCGGCGGCCGTCACCGTGACCGGCAAGGTGTCGGGCGACATTGTGGTATCCGCGCTTTCCGCCGGCCTTGTCGTCTTTCTCATGCTGATCGGCGTGACCGTGACGCAATATGCGTTTCAAAGCGGCGAGTCCGGCGGCACGGTTGAAGAAGCGGGTCAGTTCAAGCTGCGCGTGATGGCCCTGGAAGCGTCCGGCGCAAGCGTCTGGGAATGGGACGGACGCCGTAATGAAATCAACGCCGGGCCGGAAGTGGAGCAATCGCTCGGCTTGTCGCCGGGAACTCTTCGATGCGCCGCCGACAGCTGGCTGCAACAGCTGCATGCGTCGGACCGGGAGCGCATGCGGCTCACTCTCTGGACGTTGCGGGAGCGTCAAGGCGGAGACATCAACCAGGAGTTCCGCATGCGGCGGGCGGAAGGCGGGTATCTCTGGTACGAGCTCAGGGCGGCGGTCACCCAGCAACGCGCGACGCGGACGCTCCGCGGGGTGGGGTTGCTGCGGAACGTAACGGCGCAGAAGCGCGCGCATGAGCGCCTCCTGCACAACGCCATCCGGGACGGCCTGACCGGCCTGCCGAACAGGGAGCTTTTTCTCGACCGCCTTGAAACCGCGGTTACGCGCGGCAAGCACGAGCAGGTCAAGCCCACGGTGTTCTTCATCGACCTCGACGCGCTGAAAAATCAAACCCGCTCACCCGATTTTGCGACGAACGACGGCGTTCTCCTGACCATCGCTCGCCGTCTCACGCGCCACATCTCCCCTCAGGATACGCTGGCGCGCATCAGCGCCTTGCAATTCGCAATCCTGATTTCGGACGACACCGAGCCGCGCCACATCGCCATGCTTGCGGAACGCGTCCGCCGGTCCTTGCGCACGCCGATGAAGGTGGGCGGGCGCGATCTCGTTCTGACGGGAAGCATCGGCATCGCCATGTATGACGGCGCGCAAGATCGCGCGGAAGATCTTCTGCGCGAAGCCGAAAGCGCGATGTACCGCGCCAAACGCGCGGGCGCGGACAGAATCGAGCTGTTCAAGCCCGAGATGAGAGGCGCCGCCGACGAGCGCGCCCTCATTCAGTCCGATCTCAAGCATGCGATCGAGCGCCGCCAGATACGCATCCTTTACCAGCCGGTCATGCGCATCGGGGATGAGCGCCTCGCGGGCATGGAGGCGTTCGTCCTTTGGGATCATCCAACGCTTGGCCGATTGAGCCTCCATGAGTTCGAAACCGCCGCCGAGGCCGCCGGGCTGTCGGGCGAATTGTGGGCCTATGTCTTCGAGCGGTGCATCCGCCAGGGCGCTCGCTGGCACCGCATCCTCCAGCGCGAGGACCCGATCTACCTCAGCATCAACATGTCGAGCCAGCAGCTCTTCCACCACGATCTGGTGCAGAACTTGCGGCTCATCATCGGGCGGGAAACTCTGCCCAAAGGCGCGCTGAGGCTCGAAATCGCCGAGACGCTCATCAATTCGAACCCAGAGCAGGCCATCGAGATCCTGGATTGGCTGAAGAGCTTGAACGTCAGCATCGCGCTCGACGAATTCGGCGTCAGCTTCTCGTCGCTCACCTATTGGCACCGCCTTTCCATCGACGCCATCAAGATCGATCGCTCGCTTGTGACGCTCAGCGACAAAGAGCGGTCGAGCGCTCTGGTGTTGAAGGCCGTGCTGACGATCGCGCACGAGCTTGGAAAAGACGTCATCGCCGTGGGCGTGGACAGCGACGAAGACCTCGCTTATGTGCGCGCGCTCGGGTGCGATTTCGGCCAGGGCTTTTACTATGCCGACCTCATGACCGAACGCGAGGTGGTGAATCTCCTCAATGCGATCGCCCGCTCGACCAAGCGCGATAACAAGGAACAGGAAAAGGCTGAAAAACGCGCCGAACGCAAGGCCGAGAAGGATAGGGAGCGGGAGGACAGGGAACGCGAGAAGGCCACGGCGCTCGCCGATGCCGGGGCCAGGCAGGGCGGCGAAGCTTCCGAGGTCATCCGAAAAGAATCCGGCCCAGTTCGGGCGGCGGCGCCGCGGTCCGGGCAATGGCTACGAGCAGCCCGTAAACGGAGACGCCGCGGCGAGCGCCGGCCCTTCCAATGGAATGCAGCCTGCGCCAGCTCCCGGTGAGACATACGCGGCGCCGCAGCAGCCGGACGGCGCGCGTCAGGCAAATCCCGCAGACAGGCGGGATAAGTGAACAGTTAAAGCCTGTTGCGATTAGCTGGAACGTTGTCATGGCCGGGCTTCTGACCCGGCAATCCAGCTTTAAATCCAACAGGCGGATTTGTTGTCATGGATGGCCGTCTCGCAGGGCGGGCGGCGCGCAAACACCTCAGGCCGGCTTGCCCGCCCCCATGTCGGCCACCTTTGCCCTGAGAGCCTCTCGTTGTTTCACAAGCACCGGATACTCGGCGTTGCCCGGCGAGGACGCGTTGATGGCACGGTCGTAACGGTCGAGTACTTGTTTCTCGCCGTCGATTAGGCTCGGAAGAAATTTCTCGTCCAGCTTCGTGAACAGAGAGGAAATCTTCATCACCGTGCGATCGAAGGCGCCCATGAACGACCCGCGATCGTCGGCGCCGGCGCCCAGGCGCTTCAGCTGTTCGGAAATGGCGTCCGCGTCCTTCCCGTGGATGGCGATCATTTCAGCGAACAACGGCGCAAGGCCCGCGCCATGCGCATCCTTGAGCCCCTCTTCGTACCCTTGAAGGGCGTCGATCAAGCTTGTGTGCAGAGCCTTGAGGCTGTGAACGAGTTCGTCCATGGTCGTCCTCCTAAGCTTTTTGCCGGCCGGACGCCAAGCACGCCCAGCACCTCGAAACTCTAGCATAAGACCTTTCACGTGCGTTACGTCTGACATTTGTTGCAGCGTGCAACGATGATAACTTCCAAATGATCGAGAACTTCCGGCAATCGATCCCAAAGTGCAACGGGACTCAACAGGCTCAGGCCGCAGCAAGCATCTATAACGGAATAGGAGCGGTGAATGCCCTCTCAAGACTGGATTGAAGCCAACCGCGCCAAATGGAAATATCGCGGACAAGAGCGTCCACCGTTTGCTCTTGCGCCGCAGCCGGGACAGGAGTCAGTCTGGGACTATCCTCGGCCGCCGCGCCTTGCCCCCGATCCCCGCGAGGTCGTTGTTCGCTTGGGATCCGTCGAAATTGCACGGTCGCCGCGGACCATCAGGCTCCTTGAAACCGCCAGCCCGCCAACCTTTTACATTCCGCCGGACGATGTGACGATGAACGCCATCGAACGCGCGGCGGGCGGCTCGCTCTGCGAGTGGAAAGGACAGGCCGCCTATTGGACCGTCACGGCGCCCGGTCAGAGGCTTGAGCGCGCGGGGTGGAGTTATCCCGAGCCCTTCCCAGGCTTTGAGGCAATACGCGATTACTTTTCGTTTTACACCGCGCAGCTCGAATGTTTTGTCGATGGTGTACGCGTTCTCCCCCAGCCGGGCCGGTTTTATGGCGGCTGGGTGACGCCCGAGCTTGTGGGACCCTTCAAAGGAGAGCCAGGATCGGAAATGTGGTAACGCTGGCAGCCTCGCCGGCCCTGCGCATAGGGAGCGAAGGCCCCGCCCGATTTGCGGGTGCAAGACCGATGCAATATCCAGTATAACGTAGGACGCAGATCAAGGACGATCTCCGGCGGGTGGAAACGTTATCGAGGAGCAGAAGCATGACTAAGCGTGACGTGGTTGTTTTGAGCGCTGTCCGTTCGGCGATTGGCGCCTTCAACGGGTCCCTTTCCGACATCGAGCCATCGGAACTGGCGGCCATTGTTATGAAAGAAGCGATCGGCCGCTCCGGCGCCGATCCGAAGGTCATCAATTATGTGACCGTGGGCAATACCATCCCCACCGAAAGCCGTTCGGCCTATGTGGCGCGCCTCGCCTCGATCCAGGCCGGCCTGCCGATGGACTCAGTCGCTATGGCGGTGAACCGGCTTTGCTCGTCAGGGCTTCAGGCCATCGTCACAACCGCCCAGAATATTCTGCTCGGCGATTGCGATTTTGGCATTGGCGGCGGCGTGGAGGTCATGAGCCGCGGCGCCTACATCTCGCCGGCGATGCGCACCGGCGCGCGCATGGGCGACACAAAGCTCGTCGACATGATGGTCGCCACGCTCACCGATCCCTTTGGAGCGGGGCACATGGGCATCACGGCTGAGAATCTGGCCACAAAATGGGTTATCACACGCGATGAGCAGGACGCCTTCGCAGCTGAATTGCACCGGCGCGCGGCGGCCGCGATCAAGGATGGCCGCTTCAAATCGCAGATCGTGCCCGTGGTCAAGAAAACGAGAAAAGGCGAGGTTGTCTTCGACACCGACGAACATGTGAAGCCCGGCACGACGGCGGAATTGCTGGCAGGGCTCAAGCCGGCCTTCAAGAAGGACGGCACGGTGACGGCCGGCAACGCCTCGGGCATCAATGACGCCGCCTCCTTCTTCGTCCTGGCCGATGCCGCAGCCGCGGAAGCCGCGGGCCTTAAGCCAATGGCGCGGCTCGTTTCTTACGCCGTGGCCGGCGTGCCGAACGACATCATGGGCGAAGGCCCGATCCCGGCCACGCAGCTCGCGATGAAGAAGAGCGGGCTCTCGCTCGCCCAGATGGACGTCATCGAGGCCAACGAAGCGTTCGCTGCCCAGGCAATCGCCGTCGCGCGGGGCCTCGACCTTGACATCGTGAAGACGAACCCGAATGGCGGGGCTATCGCGCTTGGCCATCCCATCGGCGCGTCGGGCGCTGTGATCGCGACCAAGGCGCTCTATGAACTGGAGCGGATTGGCGGGCGCTATGCGCTGGTGACGATGTGCATCGGCGGTGGACAGGGGATCGCGGCGATCTTCGAGCGGCTCTGAGCGGGCCGCGCATGGTATGGCGGTTCGCCGGATGAGCGTGAATAAGCGGCCGGCTCCCCATCGCCTCGGCCAGAGTCCGTTCGGAAAAGCGCCAAGCGGTTTTCCGATAAGACGCACGATAAAACAAAAACTTAGGGCCTATCCGCTTTTGAATCCATCAAAAGCGGATAGGCTCTAGCAGGACGCTGAAAAACCATGCGGCCCATGGTTCGACAAGCTCACCATGAGGTCGAAGCTGCTGATATCGCTCAACCTCATCCTGAGCCTGTCGAAGGATCGGCCAAGGATTTCCTGCTTTTTCAGCGTCCTGCTAGCCCTCGCCTGAGAACCGCACGCACAAGCAGCTGCGGAATTTCTCAACTTTATTTACTGTATTCTGCTTAAGCTGCGCTTTGCAGTCCAGGCGGACCTTGCGTTCGCGCCCGCCAGACCGGCGGCGCCATCGTGAGCGCCATTCTGCGGGGCCTGCGCCGTCTCGCGTTTTCCGCCGCCGCCGCGCCGCCCGGCAAGCTTGAAGATGGAGACGGATTCGACGAGGCTGCCAGACTGCTCTTCCATGCTCTTGGCGGCCGCAGCGGCTTCCTCCACGAGCGCCGCGTCCTGCTGGGTCAGCTGGTCGATCCGTGCGATGGCCTGGTTGACCTGCTGAATGCTATCGCTCTGCTCCCTACTGGCTGCGGCAATCTCGCCCATGATGGCGGTGACGTGCTTGACCTGAGCCACGATGTCCTCCATGGCCGCGCCTGCGCCCCGCACGAGCTTCGCTCCCGTCTCGACCTTGCCGACCGAACTTGCGATGACTGCCTTGATGTCCTTCGCAGCCTCGGCGGAGCGTTGGGCGAGGCTCCTCACCTCTGAGGCGACCACCGCAAAGCCGCGGCCGTGCTCGCCTGCGCGCGCGGCTTCCACGGCGGCATTGAGGGCCAGCAGGTTCGTCTGGAAGGCGATGCCGTCGATAAGGGCGGTGATGTCGGCGATCTCGCGATTGCTTTCCGTGATCCGGCTCATTGTCTCGACGACCTGGGCCACCACCTCGCCGCCGCGCGCCGCGCTGGCCGAAGCCTTGGCCGCCAGTTCGCTGGCTTCAGCCACATTCTCGGCGTTCTGTTTGATCGTTGCGGCGAGTTCCTCCATGCTGCTTGCGGTTTCTTCAAGGCTCGACGCTTCCTCTTCGGCGCGTTGCGAGAGTTCGTTGTTGCCCACCGCGATTTCGCGCGCAGCCGCGTTTATGGCGTCGCTGCCGTCCCGGATTTGCTGGATGATGGCGCGAAGCCGCTCGATGGCGCCGTTACTGTCGCTTTTCAGCTCTGCAAAGACACCGTGGAACTCGGCCTCGATTTTTTGCGACAGATCGCCTTCGGCAAGAGCCTTGATGATCTTGGCGATTTCGCCGAGAGCGCATTCGCTCGTGTTCAGAACCGTGTTGAGACCTTGGCTCATTTGCAGCATGAAGCCGGTCTTGTCCGCTTCCGGGATGCGCTGGCGGAAATCGCCGGCGGCGGCGGACTCGACGATGCGGGCGACTTCCCTCTCGGCGGCGAGCTGCCCGGTGATGTCGATCCACTCGCCGGCCGTGCCCAAAGGCTCGCCCTTCTCGCTGAACACGGGACTCGTGATCACATTGAAATCGCGCCCGCCAAGGAGCAGGCGTGACACGGCAGCGCTTGCGATGCTGCTTTTATAGGCCGCCGCGGCGCTGGGATCGGCGAAGAACATGCTCAGGTTCCCGCCGACCACCCGATCGGGGTCGAAGCCGGGGATTTGCCGGCGAAACCCCGCTTCATATTTGTGCAGCGTCTCGCTCAAGGCCTTGTTGATGTAAAGAATTCGCCCATCCGTGTCGGCGATGCGCACGGGAGTGCTGACATAATCGAGCGCGGATTTGATGCGCGCATTGTATTGCGCGGCCTGCGCGGCCGCCTCAAGCCCGGCGCGCACCTTTTCAGCCGCATCCGAAATGGTCTTGCGCTCGCCCGGCAATTTTTCCATCCGCTGCGTGAAGCCGCCATTTGCGTATTCCATCATCAGCTCGGCAAACTGATTCTGCACGGCGATATGCGCTTTCACCATCCCGTTCAGATTGCACGCAATCTCGCCATAGGCGCCCGGGAAATCCGCCGAGCGCATCTCCTGGCTGATGCGGCCGTCCTGATTGTGGGCGCGAGCCATGTCGCGCTGCGCCTTGATGAACTTATCGAGCGTTTGCCCCACCGCGTTGACCGCGCCGCCAACCTCGCGCAGTTCATCGCGAGAACAGCTGTCTACGAACTGGGATACATCGCCCTGCGCAAGACGCCCTGCCCCGGCCTCTATGGACCGCAGCGAGCGCAGCACCGACAGAAGCATGCCGCCATAGAGATACAACACCAGCACAAAGGCGATCCCGACGCCGCCCAGCATCAGGTAAAGATTGGTCTGAAGGCGGTGAATGCGGGCCGCGAGAAGGTTATCGAGCTGCTCTATCGAGGCGTCGAGCAGGCCGTAGAGCGTATCCTTGGCTGCCGTTCCGCGGTTGAAATACTCCGTGGGCGATAGCGTCAAGTCGCCTTCAGCCAGCGCGCCAGCTTCGTTCCCGAGAAAATCTTCGCCCGCCAATCGCGCCTTCTTGCTGTGCGCCTCCAAGGCTTCGGACAAGGCGCTGTTCGCGCCGATCGCCTTGGCCAAGTCTGACTGAAGCGTATCGAAATTCTTTTCGAAGAATCGATGCATGAGAACCATTTCAGTCTTCTCATCGGGAGTAATGGCCTGCCGCTTGAGAATTGCCGAACCGCTTCCGCGCAAGCGCCCGACATTATCGATCGCGACAGGAATGCGGAAAATCGATGCATCCATCAGATAAAAAGTATCCATATCGGGGTCGAGTGTCAGATTGGATTTATCTGATGTCGTTTGCATATAGGAAAAAATATCTTCTATCAGTTGTGAATGCTTTTCGAAGCTTTCCTTCGCTGTATATTGATTGTTATTTGACTTGAGCTCAAGCCATCGCTTTTCAATATCGGAAAAGTGGTTTGTCGCGCCGAGCGTCTCGCCAACTGTTCCATTGACTGCTCTCAGCGCTTCCAGCTTCCGGTCCACGGTGGCGGCGACTGCCGCGAGTTTCTCCTGAGCCGCACTGTCGCCGCTCAAGACAAGCTGGCTTGCTCCTCGATGATCCTGGACCGCCTGCACAAAAACCCGTGCGGGGATGATCTGCTGAACGCCGAGCCGTTCCGCCGCCGCAAAAGCGATGTCGTCTTCGATCTTGCTATAGAGCAGATAGGTGACCGCGAGGAGCGGCACGGTGAACAAGAGACCGATCAGGCCGAGTTTAAGTGCGAACCGCAGCCTGCTCATAAGCTGCATGGCTGGACCGAAAATTGAAGTCAGCATCTGT
The DNA here is from genome assembly GCA_963727795.1 of uncultured Alphaproteobacteria bacterium. Classification (GTDB taxonomy): domain Bacteria; phylum Pseudomonadota; class Alphaproteobacteria; order Rhizobiales; family Rhodomicrobiaceae; genus Rhodomicrobium. The sequence continues at coordinate 618,180 of CAVSHC010000015.1, read as the reverse complement.
TTCCTCGAAGCCGGTCCCGTCACCTGCTGGCGGCCAGCTTGAGGTATGCCTTATCGTCCTTTGGATATGATTGCCGTATCGCGTAAAATTAAGTGGAAGCGGAAGAGTTGACGCGAGACGCCGGCGGCGCTTCACCGGGAATCCCCCCGCCGCGCTGCGTCTCCCCGTGCAGCATCCGATAGACAATGACACACCCCAGGATTGACCCAAACAAGAGCAGCGCAAGCCCCAGAAACCTAAAAATGATGACTGTCATCGGCTCACTCTCGCGTTCGCGCTGTAAGACTTTGTTCATGCCACAGCCAGAACGGAGCGCAACCTCAGATTGTATTTACTATGAATTCCGGTTCCTGCTGAAAAAAGCCGCTTCAGGTCGCGAGACGCCTGTGCATGCGCCTCAACGCTTCTTCATCCACCGGCGGGGTCAATAAGTTGGAGGCCGCGCGCCGGCCGCCGAGGACCTTTGCGGCCACCTGTCCATTTGCCTTCATGCGTTAAAGCATGTCGAGATTACTTGGAACCCCGTTATTGTCATGGCCGCCCTTGAGGCGGCCATCCAGGATCACAAATTACGATCTTTGACTGGATGGCCGGGTCAAGCCCGGCCATGACCCCGGTTCCAGCTCATCGCAACACGCTTTAGCGTGAAAGGCCGCCTCATGATCGAACTTTACTATTGGACGACGCCCAACGGTCACAAGATCACGATGTTTCTGGAGGAAACAGGCCTGCCCTACGAGATCGCGCCCGTGAAGATCGGCGCGGGCGAGCAGTTCAAGCCCGAGTTCCTGGCGATCTCGCCGAACAATCGGATCCCGGCCATCGTCGACCGCGAACCGCAAGGAGGCGGCGCGCCCATCTCCGTTTTCGAATCCGGCGCCATTCTTCTGTACCTCGCGGAAAAAACCGGCCGCTTCATCCCGTCCGATCTGCGCGGGCGCGTCGAAATGCTGCAATGGCTGTTCTGGCAGATGGGCGGGCTTGGCCCGATGGCCGGCCAGAACCATCACTTCACGCAGTACGCCCCGGAGAAAATCCCCTACGCCATCGAGCGCTATGTGAAAGAGACGAACCGGCTCTACGGCGTTCTCAACAAGCGGCTGGCTGACCGGCCGTTTGTGGCGGGCGGCTACTCCATCGCCGATATGGCCGCCTATCCCTGGATCGTGCCCTATAAGCGCCAGGGCCAGAAGCTTGAAGACTTTCCGCACCTCAAGCGCTGGTTCGAGGAGATCGAGGCGCGCCCGGCTACGGTTCGCGCCTATGAGCGGGCGAAGGAGATCAACACCGAGCCGACGATGAGCGAGGAGGCCAAGAAAGTCCTTTTCGGCCAGACCGCCGCTGTGGTGAAGCCTTGAAGTGTGCTGCAGTTGTCGAATCCTTTTTGTCATGGCCGCCCTCCGAGGCGGCCATCCAGAATAACAAACCCCGTTCTTGTGGATTTGGCAACTGGATGGCCGGGTCACGCCCGGCCATGACAGCGATTCCAGCTAATCGCTTAAGCGGTTTTCCGATAAGACGCACGACAAAGACCTGGAGCGCGCTTTCGATTGCATCAAAGGCGGGGCATTCCAAGCGCCTTCAGCTTGAGCTTTGCAGCAGCGCCGACACCGCCGGGGACGCGAGGTCGAGCTTGACCTCGAAGACGGCCTCGTCATTGGGATCCCGGCCGACGGTGAAGCCCAGTTCACGGCACATCTTCATCATGTTTATGTTCTCGCACAGGACGCTCCCGTAAAGGAACTTCAGCCCCTCGGCTTTGGCGTAGCGAATGAGCTGCCGCATGAGCACCCATCCTACGCCGCTGGCCCTTCTGATCGGACCGGACCATGACGGCATACTCGGCCTTCTCGTAGTCCGGATCGGCGAAGAAGCGAGCCACACCGAGCATTCCGGCTCATCCCCTTCCGCAGGCTGCAATGCGATGAAAGCCATCTCCCGCGCATAGTCGATCTGCGTCATCCGAGCGAAATTTGATGGGAAAACTCGCGCATCGGAATGAAGAGCCGCAAGCGGATATCCTCCGGCGTCATCCTCTCCATGAACCGCGGGTAGAACCGCTCATCCTCGGGCCGGATCGGGCGAATGAGCACCTCGCTCGCCATCCGCGAGTCTTTGCGTCCCTTCCCATTGGGTCGGATAGGGCCTTATGGCGCATGGCACGGGCGGGTGAAGGCGGGGTCCTCGACCTTGATCCGCGCATCGAGAGCGATCATGCCTTTCTCATCGATCAAAAGCGGATTGATATCGAGTTCGCGAATAGCCCGGTGCTGCACGGCAAGCATGCTCAGCTTGACGAGGCAGAGCGCAAGTCCGTTCAAATCGACGGCGGGCCTGTCCCGGAACCCTTTCAAGCAACTTGTAGATGCGGGTCGATGCAATGAGTTCGCTCGCCAGCTTCAAATCGAGCGGAGTCAGAGACATCGCGGTATCGGCGATGGCCTCGACGCCCGTACCGCCTGCTCCGAACAGAACGATCGGCCCGAATACGGGATCGGTCGTCATGCCGAGGATCAGCTCGTAAGCGCCCTTCCGGTAAATCATCGGCTGAACCGTGAAGCCTTCGATAACGGCGCCGGGGCTCGCCGCGCTCTGACATCCCTCAACATTTGCCGCGCCGCCTTCTCGGCTTCCTCCGCGGATGTGAGATCGAGCCGGACGCCTCCGACGTCGGACTTGTGGGTGATATCGGGCGAAAGGATTTTCACAACGACCGAAGCGTAACCGCGCAAAAGCTCGGCCGCCGCCTTGCCCGCTTCTTCGGGCGTCGCGGCGATGCTCGTCGGCACGGTCGGGATGTCGTAGGCGCTGAGCACCGCTTTGGCCTCCGGCCTCCGTCATCAGGCTCCGCCCCTGCGACAAGGTGCCGGCGATGGACGCATCCACGGCCTTGGGATCGAAATGCTCAGGCGGCAATGCTGGCGGCGTCTGCATCAACTCGGCCTGGGCGCGCGCATAGCGGGCAAGTTGCATGATACCCTCGACCGCTTCCGTGGGGGTCGCGAAGTCAGGAACGCCGCCATTGGCGAAGAGCGGCCGCACATCCTCCACTTCACTTTGAGCAAGCCAAGTAGCGACCACCGGCTTCTGGAAGCCCTTGCGCCGGTCATTCTGCACGGCTTCGACCGTGGCTTTCGCCGCATCCACTGAGGAAGCAAGCGCCGTCGGGCAATTCATGACCAGGACGACATCGGTATTGGCGTCCTGAAGAACGGCCTCCATCGCGGCCTTATACCGCTCGGGCCCCGCATCGCCGATGATGTCGACAGGGTTGCCGTGCGACCAGGTCGGCGGCAGCAGCTTGTTCAAGGCTTCGAGCGTCGCGGGCTCGAGATTGGCGAGTTCGCCGCGCAAGTCGGCAAGGGTGTCGGCGGCGATCACCCCGGCCCCTCCCCCGTTCGTCACGATGGCCACGCGGCTTCCCGGCAGGCGCTTGATGCGCGCGAGCACCTCGGCGGAGTCGAACATCTCATCGAGATCGACGACGCGCAGCACGCCGGCGCGGCGAAGCGCGGCGCTGTAGACACTATCCGAGCCCGCCAGCGCTCCCGTATGAGAGGCGGCGGCCCTGGCTCCTTCGGGGTGACGGCCCGCCTTGATAGCGATCACCGGCTTGGATCGCGAGCATCGTCTGGCGGCGGACATGAACTTGGCCCCATGCCTCACGGATTCGATGTAGAGAAAAACGGCGCGGCTCGCGACATCGCCCGCAAGATAATCGAGCATATCGCCAAGATCGACGTCGGCGGCGTCCCCGATCGACACCACATGGCTGAAGCCTACGTCTTCGACAGCCGCCCAATCGAGCATCGCCGCCGTTATCGCGCCCGATTGCGAGACAAGAGCGATGTCTCCGGCCTTCGCGAGGGTTTGCGCGAAACTCGCGTCGACCTTCAAGCTTGGGATCTGGATGCCAAGGCAATTGGGGCCGATGATACGCAGGAGATAAGGCTTTGCTGCCTCCAGCATGCTTTTGCCGAGGCCGCCATTCACGCCCGCCGTGATGACGACGGCCGCACGGCATCCCTTGCGGCCAAGCTCGCTTATGATGCCGGGGACCGTATCCGGAGGCGTGGCCACGACGGCAAGCCCGGGCACAAAGGGCAGAGCTTCTATGGAGCGGAAGCACGGCCTCCCCAGGAGGGTGTCATGGCGCGGATTGACGAAGCCAATGTCTCCAGCGAAGCCCGCCCGCACCATATTCTCGGCGATATGCAGTCCGATGGAGCCCGGCCGCTCGCTCGCGCCCACGAGAACAATGCTGGACGGATGAAACAGACGATCGAGGTTGCGAATGGTCATCAAAGCGCTCCGCCAGCCAGGGTTGGACTGCAGCGCCCCGCCAGCCCTGCGAATGCTGGAATCGGCGGACCGCCAGGGCCCCAGCGCTTAACGCGGCTATATGATACCTTCAAGGCGAAGTTTGTGTTGACGGAGGTCAAAGGCGCATCCAGGCCCGCAAGCTGCGCGCAAGGTCCTCTATCATCAGCAGAAGAACCTGTCAGAACGTACAGCAATTCATCGAGGCGGGTGAGGGGCGGCAGGTCTGCCGCCTGCGGCGTTGCGTGCGGTTCGCCTCGTCTTGGAACCCGCGAATGCCTATTCGGTTCATACTCTTAACGAACCGCCCGCCGCATGACAAAGACGCGCCTGCAAAAAATTGCGCGTTCGCCCTTCCCAAAAAGCCGCCAGAGGCGCTACCATTAACAAATGCCGAGACGTCATCCCAATATTGGCCTTTTGAAATCCAATGGTTACCTCGACGGTCAACTGCTGATCGCAATGCCGTCGATGAGCGATCCCCGATTTCATCGCGCAGTCATTTACATGTGCGCCCACTCGGCTGAGGGCGCCATGGGGCTGGTCATCAACCAGCGCGCTCCGCACATCACTTTGCCAAAGCTTCTGGAACAGCTCGAAATAACCCTTGAGGGATCCCGCCCCGCTTCGATCCGCGTCAACGCGATGGCGGTTCACGTTGGCGGGCCGGTCGAGACCAGCCGCGGTTTCGTCCTGCACAGCTCGGATTATTTCACCGCCGACAGCACGCTGCCGATCGATGAAGGCGTCTGCCTGACCGCCACGGTCGACATTCTAAAAGCGATCGCGAAAGGGGCCGGACCGCACAAGGCCATCCTTGCGCTCGGCTATGCCGGCTGGGCGCCCGGCCAGCTTGAGCATGAAATTCAAACCAATGGGTGGCTGAATTGCCCAGCCAACTCCGATCTTGTTTTCGATGGAGACCTTGAAGGCAAGTACAGTCGCGCTCTCGATCGACTTGGCGTCGACCCCTCTCATCTCGTCGGCGTCGCCGGAAGGGCTTGATAAGACAACCGCTTAAACCCCTCGGATAGAGGAGGTTAGGCCACCGTCTCCCCTGGCGGGAGAAGGTGGCGCGTTACCGCCAATTCAAAAAGCGTCACCGGCAAGCGGACCCCGGGCCGAACTGTGCGCACCACTCGCGAAGCTCTTTGAGGCGGCGGGCGGTGCGGCTCCATTGGTTTACAGTAACCTTGTTGCTGTACTGGCTTTGAGCCTTCTTCTCGGCAATCGCAATGAGAGACGTGATGAGGCTATCAAGGCTTTCACCGTCTACAAGGGATTCGAGGATGTATTCGATACGAGCACTTTTAGACATATACGCAGAACGTTGCAGACATGCCTTGGGTTCATAAAGCCTACGTGATTAAGTTGTTCGGCTTCGGTCTTGCGTCTCGCGCGCCAGCGAGCGGACGCGAACCGGCCGCGTCCGGCCTTCCGGGTGCGTCCGGAAAAGCGCGAAGCGGTTTTCCGATCAGACGCACGATAAAACAAAAACTTAGAGCCCGCTTTTGATTCCGTCAAAAGCCGGATATGCTCCAGGAAAGACTTACCGGTTTCGACCCTCTTGGGACGAGCTTCTTTTCAATTAAGCTTAACTGACTGATGGGGGCTATCCAGGGAGAAGGCGGGGATCTCGACGTCGAAGCTTTCGCCGTCCCGGCTTTCCATTTGATAGCTGCCGGTCATGATGCCTGACGGCGTCGTGAGCGGCACGCCGCTGGTGTATTCGAACTCGTCGCCGGGCTCAAGACGCGGCTGCTCGCCCACAACGCCTGGACCGCGCACCTCGCGCACTTCGCCGCGCGCGTTGGTGATGCGCCAATGGCGGCTTCGCAATTGTACGGTCTCGGGGCCGCGATTTTCGATCAAGACGTGATAGGCCCAGACAAAATGGCTGTTCTCTGGCGCCGATTGGTCATCGAGATAGGTCGGGCTGACGGTCACCGAGATCTGCCTGGTTATCGCGCTGTATTTGGCCTTTGCCGCCATGCCTGTCTCCTTAGTGTGCGTCCGGGAAAGCGCCAAGCGGTTTTCCGATCAGACGCACGACCAAACAAAAACTTAGGGCCCGCTTTTTATTCAATCGAAAGCGTATAGGCCCTCGTAGACGCGCTCATCAGTACTTACGGCTTTCCGTTTTAAGTAAACGCCGGAGCTCCGTAAAAAGAACCTCCGGCTGGAGCGGTTTTGTAAGCGCCGGCGCGCCGCTGAATGCGGCTGGGTGCTGCTCGCGCGAATAGCCCGACAGCGCGACGAAGGGCATGCCGCGCCCTTTCAAGTCGAGAGCCACGCGCTCCGATGTTTCATAGCCGAGGTTGACGTCGAGCACGGCGGCCTCGCATCCATCTCGGCTTATAAGGTCAAGGGCCTGGGCTGACGAGCTCGCCGGTCCGACAACGTCAAACCCCGCCTTTTCAAGCATTTGCTTGATATCGAGCGCAATAAGGACTTCGTCTTCCACAACAAGAATACTCGGGCGCTCGCCCGATTTGGCGCGCTCATCGACGGGAGGCGGAATTTTCGCAGTGGAGGGAAACCTGTTGCCCTCAAGGACATTTTCGGCGGGGCAGCGAAGCCGCCAAACCAGCCCGGTTTTTTCGTAATCGAGGTCGACTTCGGCATCCAGGCTCATCCTGGCCATGGGGACGATAACCGTCGTGCCGAAGCCTTGCTCCGTCGGCGCCGTAACTGCCTCTCCGCCAAGCTCGACCCAACTCATCACCAAGGTTTTGCCGCCCTTTTCGGAAGGCTGAAGGCTCCATTCGACCTCTACGCGTCCCTCATTGTTGGAAAGGGCGCCATACTTGCCGGCATTGGTGGCAAGCTCATGAATTGCCATACCGATGGTCTGAGCAGCGGATGCCGAGATAAAGAGCGGCTCACCTCTCAGCTCAATGCGTGTGCCGATCATGTCCTTGAAATGGGCGAGTTGCGACCGAATCAACTCGTCGAGATCCACGCCCTTCCACTCGTTTTTGACCAGCAGGTCCTGGCTGACGCCAAGCGCCTGAACCCGTTCCGCGAAATGTTCGATGAACTCATCACGCGTCGCCGCGGCGGTTTGCCGGGCAATGGCCTGAACAACGGCGAGCATGTTCTTGGCGCGGTGGTTGACCTCGCGCAGCAGAAGCTGAAGCTCCTGCTCGTAGCGTTTGCGCTCCGTGATGTCGCGAATGGTGCCGGTGAAATAACGCTTGCCGCCGACACGCCATTCCGCGACGGCGAGGTCGGCGGCGAAAACTGAGCCGTCCTTGCGGCGGTGGTCCACCTCGCGCCCGAAGCCGATAATCTTGGCTTTTCCCGTCCGGAGGTAGGTAGAGATGAATTTGTCATGCGCCGCAGCGTCCCGGTCGGACATCAGCAGGGAGACGTTCTTGCCGGCGACGTCGTTCGGCGTGTAGCCGAATATGCGCTCCGTCGCCGGGTTGATGGATTGGATCAGGCCTTTTTCGTCGATCACAATAATCGCGTCGACGGCCGTTTCGATAATCGCGCGAAGGCGCTCCTCGCTCTCGCGCCGCACTTCTTCGGCTTGCTTCTGCTCGGTAATGTCCCGAAAGTAGAGCGTCATGCCGCCGCCCTCGCGCGGGAAGCAGCGGTTGTGGAACCAGCGTCCCCAGGGCTCGTATAAGTTCTCGAAATCGACAGATTCGCCTGCGGCGGCGCGCCGGTACTCGCGCTCCAGGCGGGTGCCCACTGCTGGCGGGAAGACCTCCCAGAAACTTTTCCCGAGTATGTCCTCACGCCGGAAGTTCAATGTGCGTTCGGCGGCGGCGTTGAGATAGACAAACCGCCAATCCGCATCGACCGCCAGGAAGCCATCGGCAATGCTCTCCAGCGTGATCCGCAGCGCTGTTTCAGCCCGTTTGCGTTCGCTAATATCGCGCACAATCGCCCACATCGTGTCCGGCTGGCCCGACGCATCGCGCGACAGCATGCCCCGCAACTCAACCGGGAAGATCGTCCTATCCTTCCGGCGGTACTCCTTCTCATAAACATCGGAGTATCCGCGCGGGATGATCTGATTGCGGACAATGCCTTCCTCGAAGGCATGCCAACGCTCCGGCGTCAGTCTCTGGTACGTCAGCGTTCTCACTTCTTCGCGCGAATACCCCACCATCTGGCAAAAAAGATCGTTGCATTCGAGGATTTGCCCGTCCATCGATACCTGCACAAAGGCGTCGCGCAGGCTTTCGTGGAGCATCCGGAAACGCGCCTCGGATTGGCGCAACGCTTCCTCTGCCTTCTTGCGATCCGTGATGTCCAGGTTAATGCCCGTCATCCGCAGAGGCTTCCCAGAACTGTCTTTGAAAACCTGCCAGCGGCCCGAGATCCAATGGATGCTTCCATCCGGCCATTGCACCCGCCATTCGCCGGTTATGGGCTCGCCCGACGCCATGGCCTGCTCGGTTAGCCGGATTGCTTCGGCGCGGTCCTCCGGATGAACCAGGCTCTCGAACGCGGGCTGCGTTCGCGCAAACCCACCGGGCGGCAAGCCGTACAGCGCTTCGAGTTCCGGCGTCCAGGTATTGACCCCGGTTTCGATATTCAGTTCGAACGCGCCTATGCGAGCCGCCTGCTGCGCCAAACGGAGGCGCTCTTCGTTTTCACGCAGCGTCGCCTCAACCTGCTTGCGGCCGGTTATGTCTTGCACCGTGCCCACGAGGCGGCATGGCCCGTTAGCGTCGAACGTCACATCGCCATCGGCGAGGATCCAGCGCACCGTCCCGTCGGCACGGCCGACAGCGCGATATTCGCATTCATAGTGATGGTCGCCGCCAGGATTGAGAGACTGATTTACCGCTTCTCTGACAGCGGCGATATCCTCGGGATGAAGGCCTGCCTCGAACGTTTCGTAGGTCACAGGTTCACCCTCGGGCACGCCAAACAGACGATAGACCGTGGAGTCCCACTTTACGATTTTCGTGCGCGGATCGTAGTCGTACACGCCGAGCTTACCGGCCCTAAGCGCCGCGGCGAGGCGCTCTTCGCTTTCATGGAGAAGCGCCGTGCGCTCGGCAACCTGTCCTTCGAGTTCGCGGCGCTGGCATATTTTTAACTGGCTCAGCCGGTCATTGCTCTGACGCAGTTTTTCGGCAACCACGGACATGAGAGCGCAACTCGTGACAAAAACAGCGATAGCCACCCAATCGTTGGAGCTGACCATGAGGAAGGACCCCACCGGCTCCATCCAAAAGTAATCGGCCGCCGCCGCCGAAAGCAGGGTGGCGAGCATTCCCGCCCGCAAACCGCCGTACAGCCCAGCAATCATCACGGCGGGATAGAAGGTTATGAAGGCGACGCTCGTCCCGAGACTTTGCAGGAAAACCAGGCGCAGGAGGGTGGCCGCGAGGACGAGGAGGATCGCGACGACGTATCGTTCGACCCAGAAACCGGGCGCTTTGGCCTCTCTCGCTCTCAAGATAAAACCCTAGGTCCTATCAAACATGGTAATCCGGTTCGGGCCGTTATGGAGGAGAGATACATGTTTGCCGCCGCCATTCCTCAGCCGAGAGTACTATTAGCGCTGCATTTGGCTCAAACCGTTGCATAGGCAGTTACATCAGCGACATGAATCTTTAACGCCGAAGTGCTTCTTCGTCCAATGCGTTATCGGACGAAGGTCAAGGCCATGCTGGAGTTCAGACTCCTTAATCGATAAGCAGCTATCGAGCAAGCGCCTTGCGTCAACCCGGCCGCCACATGCGGTCACGCTTTTGAGAGGCGCCGCGATGATTTGGCGCCCTCTAAAGCGGTTATCCTGATCAAGAAATGGCCGCCGGTTCCCTTCTTCTGGTCAGGGACGGATTGTTTGGGGTGCTCCCCCCTGCACCTCAAATACGCGCCTCGCGCTCCTATTATATAGGCGCGGACATGAGGATGTGAGGAGCGATGCAAACGGGTGAAATCGAGGACGTTTCCGACACGGCTTTTATGGTCGCCGCCTATCGGGCCATCGAAACAGAGCGCGCCGATGCGCTCTTCCGCGATCCGCTGGCAGCCAGGCTTGCGGGGCGTCACGGCAAAGAAATCGCTGGAAATCGGCCGAAGTGGTCGCTGATAGGCCAATGGCTGGTGGCCATGCGGACCTGTATCATTGACGCGTTCATCGAAAACGCGATAGCGCAAGAAACCACCGCGATACTCAATTTGGGCGCCGGTTTGGACGCGCGGCCCTATCGCATGAACCTGCCCAAGCATATCCGCTGGATCGAGGTCGATTATCCTAAGATCATCGAGCTGAAGGAACGCCTTCTTTCAGATGAAAAGCCCCGCTGCGAATTGGAGCGGATCAAGCTCGATTTATCCGACATTCCGGCGCGACAGCGGCTGCTGGCCCAGATAGCCAGCGAATTTCAAAGAACTTTGGTCCTGACCGAGGGCGTCATCCCTTATCTCGGCGCCAAGGACGTGGGCTCGCTCGCGGACGATTTGAGGGAACACGCCGCCTTCCAATATTGGATCGTCGATTACTCGTCACCGGAAACGATGCGCTACCGGCGGAAGGCGGGACGAAGGATGCGGATGCACAATGCGCCGTTCCTGTTTGAGCCCAAGGACTATTTTGGTTTCTTTCGCGACCGTGGGTGGCGAGCAAAAGACATTCGCTATCTTCCCGAGGAAGCGCAAAAACTCAATCGCCCCTTCCCGCTGCCGCGCCTATGGCGATGGCGGCTTGGGCTCATGAACTTTATCACCGCAGGGCATTCGCGGCGCGCTTTTCAAAAATCCACTGCCTATGTGTTATTGCAGCCTTCGGTTGTCGAATAGCGCATTCTCATGATCGACAGGTCAGGCAGTTTGTTGACGCAACGCATCTAAGGGAACCTCTCACTATGCCTACTCGCATTTATCTGGTTCGTCACGGGGCAACCCAGCTGACAGCAGAAGATCGCTTCGCCGGCTCCTCGGATGTCGATCTCTCAGCCGAGGGTCACAGGCAGGTTGCGAGCCTCGCGGAGCGGCTCAAGAAGGACAAACTCGACGCCATCTACGCAAGTCCCCTTGCGCGCACGGTTGAAACCGCGCGCATCCTGGCAGCCCCGCATGGTCTGCAGCCCGTTCTCGAGCCCTGTCTCAGGGAGATCGATTACGGGCGTTGGGAAGGGCTGACCCGCAGTGAGGTGGAACGCGATTTCGATGCCGAATACGCAATCTGGCAGGAGGATCCGTTCACGATCGCGCCTCAGGGCGGTGAATCGGGCTTGAATGTCCTCAATCGCGTCCTGCCCGTTGTACGCCGCATCGTCGAGACGCATCGGCATAAGAGTGTGCTGGTGGTTTCGCACAAGGGAACCAACCGATTGCTGATCAGCAGCCTGCTGGGCTTCGATATGCGCAGCTACCGGGATCGCCTCGATCAAAGCCCGGCGGCGCTCAACATTCTCGATTTCATGAGCGAGGTGCGTCCGCGCCTGCGTCTCTTCAACGATATTTCTCACTATGAAGGCATCCCGGCGCGGACCCTGAGCCGGCGGCTTTCCAAGTGGTGGGACCCTCCGGCGCAACAGGAATAAGCCGCACCTGAAGAGGCGTCCAAACGGGACCGAGGGCCACGGCATTCACACGATTGATTGATCGCGACGTCAGAGCCTTCGCGCGCGATCGGGTGGTCGGGGCTTATTTGCAGAAACAAACTCGACGATCAATGGCCCGCCTGGGCGGCTTCTCCAAGCTTGACCTTGCGCAGGAGAAGCGCAAGCGGCACAGCTGCGAGCGAGATCGCCATCAGCGTCCAGAACACGTCCACATAGGCCAACAGCGAGGCTTGCGTCTCCACCTGCTGACCGATCCATGCGAAGGCCTGCTTCTGCGCCTGCACAAGCGAGCTGCCATGCGCTACGAAATATTGCGTCACCTGATGCAGCGTATCCTGATAGGCGATGCCTGATGGAATGGCGTCGCCGGCCAGCACGCTCTGATGGAACTGCTCACGATGGGCAAGAACGTTCGAGGCGATTGAAACGCCAATCGAGCCGCCGGTATTGCGCGCCGCATTCATCAGCGCCGAGGCCTGGTCCGTTTTGCCAGGGGGCAGTCCTTCATAGGAAGCGCCCATGATCGGGAGGAAAATGAGTGGCAATCCCAAGCCCAGCAGCATACGCGATTGAGCGAAATACCAGAAGTTCAGATCCGGCGTGAGGTTGGTCAAACCGTGCATCGAGATGGCGATCATGATGGCGCCGGCCGCGATGAGGTATTTGGGCTGCACCCGGCTCGAAAGCTGGCCCACGACGAACATCATGACCATGGTCACAAGCCCGCCGGGCGAAAGCACCAGCCCCGCCCAAGTCGCGGTATAGCCAAACCGCTGTTGCACGAGTTGAGGCATGAACTGGGTCGTCGCGTAGAGGATCGCTCCCGTCGCCAGCATCACCACAAAAGCGGATCCGAACTGACGCGAACCGACCATACGGACATCGGCGGTCGGGTTTTTCTGCGCCGCTTCCCACGGGATCAGCGCCACAAAGGCAAGTGCGCAAATAATCGAGAAGGTTATGATGAAGGTCGATGCGAACCAGTCTTCCACGAGGCCCCGGTCCAAGACGACTTCGAGAGATCCGAGGAACGTTGCGACAAGCAGGAAGCCGACCAGATCGAAGCGAGAGCCCTTGTTGGCCGGCGCTCCCTCCTTCACCAGCACATAGACAAGCGCCATGGCCGCAAGCCCGACTGGGCCGTTGATGAGGAAGTTCCATTGCCAGCTGTAGTTGTCCGCGATCCAGCCGCCGAGCGTTGGGCCAACGACGGGAGCCACGACCACCGCAACCCCGAAGAGCGCGAAGGCTTGGCCGCGTTTTTGGGGCGGAAAGGAGTCCGCCAGGATCGATTGCGCCACCGGCACCATGCCGCCGCCGCCGAACCCTTGCAGGACGCGGAACAGGAGCAGCGACGGCAGATTCCAGGCCAGTCCGCACAGGATTGAGCTCAGCGTAAATAACCCGAGAGAGAAGAGGAAAAAGCTCTTCCGGCCGAACCTTTGGGGCAAAAAGCTAGTCGCCGTGATGATGATCGCGTTAGCGACGAGATAGGTGGTCACTACCCAGGAGGCCTCGTCCTGACTGACGCCCAAGCCGCCGGCGATGTAAGGCAGCGCGACATTGGCGATCGTAGTGTCGAGGACTTCCATGAACACCGCGAGCGCCACGACGACCGCGATCAGCCAAGGGTTGGTGGTTCCCGCAGCAGGGACGGCCGCCGCCGGAAGGGCTAGACTCCTCGCGCTCATGACTGCCTCCAACCAGAGAAAGCCGCGAGGCGCTCGTAGAGCGAAGGCTTGGGGTCGACGCGCACGGTCGGCTCCACAGACATGCCTGGGCCAAGGGCGACATCGGAAGGCGGATTGTCGATGACGATCTTTACCGGCACGCGCTGGACGATCTTCACGTAGTTGCCGGTCGCATTCTGCGCCGGAAGAAGCGAGAACGCCGTGCCTGAGCCGGGCTGCACGCTGGCGACATGGCCCTCGATCTCGCGCTCGGGATAGGCGTCGATTGTGAGCGTCACAGGCTGGCCTGCGCGCATGGCGTCGAGCTGGTTCTCCTTGAAGTTCGCGGTCACCCAGATTTCGTCTGGAACGAACATGGTGAGGTTCGTGCCGGTCTGCGCAAACTCGCCCGGCGCGGCGGTCAGATTGACGACATGGCCGCCCTGCGCCGCAGTCACCGTTGTGTAAGAGAGGTTGAGCTGGGCCTGATCGCGCTGCGCGGCGGCCTGCTGGAGATTGGCCTCAGCGCTGGCGCGTTGTGCCTTCAGAGAATCGATCTGCCGCTGAGCGACGGTAAGCGCAGCCTGCGCGCTCTTGAGGGCCGCACCTTGCTGCAGAAGCTGGGAGCTATATTGCTGCGCATTCTGAACGGTGCCCGAGCCTTTCCTGGCGAGTTCGTCGTAGCGGGCCGCCTGCTGCTTGGCAAACGTCAGGGCCGCCTGAACCTGATCGACTTGAGCCTGACTCGCCTTGACCTGCGCCTCCTGCACGGCGGTTTGTGCGTCGATGTTCCGGATGCTGGCCCCGGCCGCGCTGACCTGCGCCTTCGCCTGTTCGAGCGCGATGCGATAATCGCGGTCGTCGATCCGCGCGATTACGCCGCCTGCAGGAACGTGTTCGTTATCGGTCACTGCAACCTGCGTAACATAGCCCGCCACTTTCGGGGCGAGCGCGGTCTGGCGCGCGGCGATGAAGGCGTCGTCTGTCGATTGAAAATGCTGGGTGTAATCGAAGTACACATAGCCTGCGCCAGTCGCAGCCGCGGCAAGGATCGCGCCAAGGGCAGACGCGACAGGGTGGCGGCGCAGAAAGCTCTTGCGAGTTTTTTCGCCTGTTTTCGCCTCGGCAGGATGCTGATCCTCCGGCGTCACAGGCCTTTGTCTCCCGATCGCCGGGCGCTCCTCGGCCAACGGGGACCGAGCCTTGGTCTCTTCTTTCGAACCTTTGCCGCGCGACTGCGCGCGCTCAAGAAGATCGGCATCCTGGAGCGCTTCGTCGCCTGTGTCCTCACCCGTAACCCTCAACATGACGTAACTCCCTGAGCTTAGACGCGGCTTTTAATAAAACGAAACCGTTTCGTTCTGTGCATTTAAGGCGCTCGCGGAGCCAAGTCAAGATGTGAACGATACGGTAACGTTCTCTTTACAACGGGCATCCAAATGCCTAAGTGAAGAGATGCAACAGCGCGCTGATGCGATTAGAATTGCCCGAAAAGGAAGGTCCAAATGGCACGCTCTCCCGCAACCAAAAGCCGTCCCGCGCCGCGCGTGGCCGTACGTTGCGGCCGCCCGCCTCGCGTACTCGCGGGCGAGGTGGATGAGCGCATTCTCGAAGCGGCCCGCAAAGTGTTTCTCGAACGCGGCTTCGAGGGGGCAAGCGTCGACGAAATCGCCGAAGCCGCGCGGTCGGGAAAACCCACCATCTATGCGCGCTACCCTAACAAGCAGGCGCTTTTCGCCGCCGCCTACACCAGCGCCCTCGCAGCCAGGAATGCCCGCCTTGCAAGCCACACGCCGGACGGAACGACGCTTGACGAGCGCCTTGCCAGTCTCGCCGAGGCGCTTCTTCGTGAGGTTTTGACGAGCGAGTGGATCGGATTGATGCGGCTTGCCATCGCCGAAGCGCGCCGTTTCCCGGATCTTGGCAGCAGCGTGATCAAGATTACCCGCGAGCGGGGACGGGAAACGATGGCCCGCCTCCTGGGTGAAGTGGCAAACGCTGAAGAGGCTTGCACGCTCCCCCAGTTCAATCCCGATCACTGCGCGGCGGCAGCCCAGTATTTCTGCGAACTCATCCTGTTGCCCGCGCTTATGCGCGCTTTGTCGGGCGAGGATTTGGAGACGCTCAAGGCCGAGATTGGCCCGCACATCGCGCAGAGGGTCGCGTTCTTCCTCGCGGCGTGCCGGAATGGCGGCCTGGGTTGAGCTGGCTCGGCGCCGTCGAATTTCGGGAGGTTCACGCGCGTTCAGCCGCGCCTTCAAACGGGTGACCGGCTCACCCCCTGCAACCTGGCGCCGCGAGCGAAGATAGGGCGCGCCCCTCGAAGCTCTCCGCGTCTCGCGCGCCGCCAGACCCCACAGTCCTGTTCCATCCGAGGGATTTGTCTCGCCGAGCTTTGGCGCTGCTTTCCCACGCTACTTTTCGAACGGGAAGACCCGATTCCAGTCGTTCTTCATGCTGATGACCTGCCACCCGTCCTTCTTGGCTTCGTCGTACAGCGCCTGAGTAAACGTCCCGACCCTCGTGTCAGGCAGTCCTCTCGCTGGTCCATAGGCATATTCGCGCGCCGCGTCGTCGTGCAGGACCAGAAGACCCAGCCGCGCGCCCGATCCGGCGGTGGCATATTCCAGCATTTCGCGGTCGCCGGTCGAATTGCCAAACGCGATCACCGGGCGAACCCCTATCTCAAGGTGAATGCCTTCCGCCTTGCCTGCATTGTTGTCGTTCAGGAGCAGCCTCGGCTCCTTGGTCAGGAATGGCTTTCCGTCCTTGTCGTAGGCGTATTTCACGCCGCCGGCCGTGCCGACAACCTGCCAGGGCGGAATGCCATAGACCCGTTCGGAATAGACGCGCACGAAATCCTGGCCGCCGCCCGTCACGATGAAGGTCTTGTAGCCGTTATCGCGCAAGTAGCGCATCACTTCCAGCATCGGCTGGTAGATCAGATCGGTGTAGAGCCGGTTCCAGCGCGGATGCTTGGCCGTCTCGATCCATTCCGCCACGAGCGTCTGAAACTCATCAACCCGGATCCCGGTGAGGGTCGCCACGGCGAGCTCCTCCAACTCCTTGAGGGAGAGCTTGGCGATCGCCTCGCGGTTGCCGGAGAGCACTGCCTTGAACGGCTCGACCTCCTTCAAA
The DNA here is from genome assembly GCA_963727795.1 of uncultured Alphaproteobacteria bacterium. Classification (GTDB taxonomy): domain Bacteria; phylum Pseudomonadota; class Alphaproteobacteria; order Rhizobiales; family Rhodomicrobiaceae; genus Rhodomicrobium. The sequence continues at coordinate 601,511 of CAVSHC010000015.1, read as the reverse complement.
TGCGGCTTTTCCTTCACCACCGCCGGGACGCGGTCGAGGATGTAGACCACCTGCGTATAGACCGGATGCTCGACCCAGGTCGTGCCGTCCTGGTCGAAGGTGGCGATGCGCGCGTCTGGCGGCACGAAGTTGGGGCTCGCCGTGTCGGTCGTCGATTTGACGAGGCCGATGATGGCGGCTTTAGCGGGGCCGTCATTCCATGATGGCAAGGGATCGTCCGGCGCCGCTTGCGCGTGCCCGGCGATCGGAAGCAACGGGCTGGACAAGAGCGGCAGCGCCGCAAGCCCGCCGAGCACGGCGCGCCGGTTCGGGCCAGATGAGGAGGAAGGCATGATCGTCTCCGGTCAATCGCGATGGAGAGGGCCGGTCCGCCCGGCCCGGCTGTTTAACAGCGGGCGTCCTTACGGCCGCCCGCGCCTTACGCTTTCGGCGATCAGTCCTGTGGATGACCAGTACCGGCCTTGACCTGCTCCAGGACCTGAGTGAGGTTCCAGCTCTCCGGCGCCTGCATTGGCGGAAACTGCTTGTACGATTTAAGTTCCTTCAGCCACAGCAGCTGGCCGATCGGCAGCATGTTCCAATCATACAGGAAGGCGGTGCTTGGAGCCGCAAGCGCGCCGCCAAGGCCGAGCGCCGTCTTCTGGCTTTCGCCGACAGCCTGCTCGAACGGATCACGCTTGATATTCTGCACCAGGGTGAAGTGGAACGGAATCAGCGGCAGAATCCAGCCCGTCGCCCCAGGCTGCGACATGTTGTAGTACATCTTCCAGTTCTTGTAGCGCACCGCGGAGGGCGTCGATCCCGAGAAGTAGAAGAAGACATCGCGCGCCGACTTTTTTGATTTGCCCTCCAGATATTCGCGCTGGTCGAAGCCGTCGAGCGTGGTCTTGACGATGCCAGGATATTCGCCTTTCTCGATCTGCTTTTTCAACTCGTCGCCCTTGGGGCCGCCGGCAATGTCGACCAATGTCGGCAGCCAGTCGAGCGCGGCGAAGAGCTGACTATGAACTGTGCCGGGTTTTATGTGCCCAGGCCAGCGGACCACGAGCGGGGCACGATACCCGCCTTCCCAGGCCTCGCCCTTCTGGCCCTTGAACGGGGTGACGCCGCCATCGGGGAAGGTGATCTGCTCAGCGCCATTGTCGGTTGTGAACACGACGACCGTATTGTCGAGCTGGCCCATGTCCTCAAGCTTTTTGAGCACCTCGCCGATATTGTCGTCGAGCTGCTTCATGCCGGCTTCGTTGATGCCCCAGTCCTTGCCGCCCTGCGTGCCCAGCATGGCCTCGTATTTCGGCGACAGCATCGTCGTCACATGCATGCGCGCCGGGTTGTACCAAACGAAGAAGGGCTTGTTGGTCTTCTTCGGGTCGTTGCGGTCGAGGAAGTCGATCACTTTGGCCGAAATTTCCTCGTCCACCGTTCTCGACCGGTCGAGCGTCAGCGGCCCTTCGTCCTTGCAGGTCTGATTCTTTTCCGTTCCATCCGAGGAATGGCACCAGATGACCGGGCGCGGCGGCGTCATGCACGTCGTCGTTTTGGGGTCGACGGCGCCCGGAACCTCGGGAAGACCGGGGATGGGCGTGTTCTTGCACGGCGGCGCGATAACTTGATCGGTCGGCGTCTTGTTGATGTCGGGGAAGCTCACCTGCTGCATGGCGTCGAGGTGATAGAGATAGCCCCAATATTCCTGGAAGCCATGCGCAGTCGGGAGCGCCTGAGTATGGTCGCCCAGATGGTTCTTGCCGAACTCGCCTGTGGTGTAGCCGAGATCGTGCAGGAATTTGGCGATCGCCGGCGTGCCGGGCCGCAGATAGGACGGGCTGCCCGGCAGTTGCGGCGGGATCATGCCGGTGCGCAGCGGATACATGCCGGTAAAGAAGGCGTTGCGCCCGGAGGTGCAGCTTTGCATGGCGACATAGTCCATGAAGACCGCGCCCTCCTGGCCGATGCGGTCGATGTTCGGCGTCTCGCCGACCATGAGGCCGCGATGATAGATGCCGGGCTGCATCCAGCCGATGTCGTCGCCCATGATGAAGAGAATGTTGGGCTGCTTGCCTTTCGCTTTTCCCGCTTCCGCTTGTATCGCCCGCTCTTCCCTGCGCTCGTCTCGGCGATCTTGCGCCTGCGCGACGGTTGTCAGCATTGTCGCCGACAGCAGCGCGCCGGCTATGAGGCCGAACGCGTATCTGGGGACTTTCGAATGAGATCTCATGAAGCTACTACTCCGTCATCCTATAGACCCGGCACACTGATATTTTGACTGTTTCCGCGAAGCAGTTCATCCTTTTCGCATGAGCGACAACGATGCACGCAATCAAAGCCTTGCGGCACTGCACGAGCGGCGCAAGCAGGTTATTCGTCTGCATAAGAAGCAGTTTGGCGTGATGCAGATCGTTGAGTTGACTGGTTTAAGCTGGCCCGCCGTGCGGACCGCCATCGATCTTTACGAGGCTGGCGGTTTCGCGGCTATCAAGCCGAAAGAGCGGGGCAAGAAAAGCGGGGAAGGCCGGAAACTTACACCCGACCAAGAGGCGCAGATTCAAAAGCTGATCGTCGAAAAGCGGCCCGAGCAGTTGAAAATGGAGTTCGCGCTGTGGACGCGGGCGGCGGTCGGCCAGCTTATCGAGGCTGAATTCCAGATCAAGCTGTCGGTGCGCGGCGTAGGCAAATATCTGAAGCGGTGGGGTTTCACGCCGCAGAAACCGATCAGACGCGCCTATGAACAGAGCCCTGAAGCGATCAAGAAATGGCTCGATGAAGAGTATCCCGCAATCGCTGCAAAGGCCAAGGCGGAAGGCGGCGAGATCCATTGGGGCGATGAAACGGCGCTCGTCAACACCCACGTTCACGGCCGCAGCTATGCCCCGAAGGGGGAGACGCCCGTTACTCTGGCGCCTGGCTCGCGGCAGAAATTATCAATGATCTCAACCGTGACTAACAAGGGGGAAGCGCGTTGGATGATCATCGAAGGCAATTTCGATGCAGACCGCCTGATCGAGTTTCTTGAGGCGCTGATCAAGGACGCGACGAAAAAGGTCTTTCTGATCCTCGACAATCTCCGCGCACACCATTCGAAGCCGGTGAAAGCTTGGCTTGCTGAGCGGACGGATCGCATCGAGGTGTTCTACCTGCCCAGCTATGCTCCCGAGCTCAATCCCGACGAGCGCTTGAACGCCGATATGAAGCACGCCATCGGAGCCAAGGTTCCGGTGCGGACCAAACCGAAACTGAAGGCCGCCGCCGAGGAACACATGACCATGATCGGCAAATCGCCCGACAGAGTTCGCGCCTATTTCCAAGACCAAAGGGTCAAGTATGCCGCATAGAGACATCACAGGGCCGGATCAATAAGTTTGCCTAACTGACTAATAGTCAAGACGAAGCTGCGTTGAGCAAAACAAGCAGCAGGCCAATTGATAACAATTTTGTGTGGTATTATCCAATGCAGATATTTCAGATAGCGATACAGGGTACGAATAATGCTCTACCTCTTGGAATACACGCTGGGGCTCCAGAAGCATCGCAATTACCGGCGTGCCGCCGGGGCCGATCCGCCCACACAAATGACGCTTGAGGCAGATGGCCGGATCAAGCCCCGCCATGAGGCTCCGAGGCATGGCTAGAGCCTATCCGCTTTTGATAGAATCAAAAGCGGGCTCTAAGCTTTCGTTTTATCGTGCGTCTTATCGGAAAACCGCTTGGCGCTTTTCCGGACGCACTCTAAATCGCGGGGTCAACGGCGGAAGGGGCGCATCCCTCAAATCGCCTGACCCGCGCACCAGCCGCTCGACCAGGCCCACTGGAAATTGTACCCGCCCAGCCACCCGGTGACATCGACGGCCTCGCCGATGGCGTAAAGACCGCTCACATTGCGAGCCTCCATGGTCTTCGACGACAGATCCCGCGTGTCGATGCCTCCAACGGTCACCTCGGCCTTGGCGAAGCCTTCCGTCTCCTGCGGCATGAACCGCCAGCCGTTCAACTGCTCCGCCATCCCCGCCAGCGTCCGGTCCGGGATATTGGCCATCTCGCCCGATGGCGCGCAAGCCGCCGCCAAGACTTGCGCAAGGCGCGCCGGCAGCACCTCCGCGAGAACGGTTTGCGGCAAGGCCTTCGGGCGCGCCCGTTTGCGCTCCTTGAGAAAGCCGGTTGCATCGAGGTTCGGCAGAAGATCGACCGCGATTTCAACGCCGGGACGCCAATACGACGAAATCTGCAGGATCGCGGGGCCGGACAGTCCACGGTGGGTGAAAAGGATGGCTTCGCGGAAAGTGCGCCCTTCGCAAGACACAGCCGCCTCCAGGCCAACGCCTGCAAGAGAAGGGTCGAAGCCGGGCGCACCCTGCTTCGCCCTGAACGGCGCAAGCCCCGGGCGCGTTTCGGTGACCCGTAGGCCGAAGCGCCGCGCCAGGTCGTGGCTGAAGCCCGTGGCTCCCATTTTGGGAATGGAAAGCCCGCCCGTGGCCAGCACCAGGGCAGGCGCCGTGAAAGCTCCCGAGTTCGTCTCGACGCGAAAACCGTCCGGCTTGGACACATCGGCGACAGTCTGTCCCACTCTCAGGTCCACCCCGCCGCCAGCGCATTCCCGCAGCAGCATGGCGACGATGGCGCGCGCGGAGCCATCGCAAAACAGCTGGCCCAAAGTCTTCTCGTGGTAGGAGATCCGGTGGCGCTCGACGAGGCCGATGAAGTCCCATTGCGTATAGCGGCGCAGGGCCGAGACGCAAAAATGCGGATTGTCCGACAGGAAGCGCTCGGGCGCGGCCCCGAGGTTGGTGAAGTTGCAGCGCCCCCCGCCCGATATCAGGATTTTGGCGCCCGCCTCGCCGGTGCGTTCGAGCAGCAAAACCTTGCGCCCGCGCTGGCCGGCGGTCAGCGCACACATCAGTCCCGCTGCGCCAGCGCCAAGGATGATGACGTCGAAATTGTCAGAAGCCGCGGTCACGCGCCCTTCCCATCAACCGGCTTGCGCTCCGGGCTTCGCAACATCGCACATCGGACCCGCTTATTCATCTGAGCCAAAAGCGTCGCCGTCTCTGGTAAGGCCCTTATACATCGAACAAAAGGTATTCAAGCATCGCTTTCGTCAGGCAAGAGAGTTTCAGCTGCTCGCCGAGCGGCAGGCGGTTGCATTGCGCGTCGCGCAACACGCGGCGCAGCCACAGCGGCGGCGTGCCGCTCATGCCGGTTGGATGCTGGCTGCGAATGCCGGCGGCGAAGCAGCCATCGTCAAAGGCGCCTCACAAGACAGGCTCGCCTTCCACAAAGCTGCGAATACACTGGCTAAAACTTTATCGCTCGACCCCTCATTTGCGCTAAGAGTTGACGTCACATCGTCCCATCGCCTCCAAAACTGAAAGCGCTTCACATGACGGGTATTGATGGAGTGTCTCCCTTATTCGCGGAGGCGCTTGCGAAACAAGGGTATACGACGCTCACCGAAGTGCAGCGCGCCGTCCTTGCGCCGGATGTGGGCGAGGCGGATCTTCTCGTTTCCGCGCAGACGGGATCGGGGAAGACCGTCGCCTTCGGTCTCGCCATGGCCCCGACCTTGCTGAGAGGGAAAGATCGCTTTCCGGAAAACTCCGACCCGTTAGCTGTCGTTGTCGCCCCCACGCGCGAACTTGCGGTCCAGGTGCGCCTCGAACTCGAATGGGTCTATGCGCCGGCGGGGGCCAGAATGGCGGCCTGCGTCGGGGGCATGGACATGCGGCAGGAACGCCGGGCGCTGGCAAATGGCGCGCATATCGTCGTGGGCACGCCCGGAAGGCTTCGCGATCACATTACGCGCGGTTCGCTCGACATGTCCTCGGTACGCGCCCTGGTTCTCGACGAGGCCGACGAAATGCTCGACATGGGCTTCCGCGAAGACCTCGAGTTCATTCTCAAGGCCGCCCCGCCGGAGCGCCGCACATTGCTCTTCTCGGCGACTGTGCCGAAGCCGATCGAAGCGCTGGCCAAGCGCTATCAGAAAAACGCCCTGCGGATTTCGGCCAACACAGGCACGAAGCAGCACGCCGATATCGATTACCGCGCGATCGCCGTTGCGTCTCGCGAACGGGAAAACGCCGTCATCAACGTTCTTCGCTATTTTGACGCGAGCAGCGCGCTTGTCTTCTGCGCCACCCGGGAAGGCGTCAAACATCTCGCAAGCCGTCTTGGCAATCGCGGGTTCGGGGTCGTCGCCCTGTCGGGGGAACTCAGCCAGCACGAACGCACGCGGGCGCTCCAGGCGATTCGAGACGGCCGGGCGCAGGTTTGCGTCGCGACCGACGTGGCGTCGCGTGGCATCGATTTGCCGCATCTCGATCTTGTGGTTCATGCCGATTTGCCAAGGGACGGCGAAGCGCTCTTGCACCGAAGCGGACGGACCGGGCGAGCGGGGCGAGCCGGCACTAGCGTCATCATCACGCCTCACAGCAAACGCCGGAACATCGAAAGACTTCTGAACCTTGCGGGCATACGAGCGACCTGGACGCCGGCGCCGAGCGCAGAGACCATCCTTCGGCGCGACCGGGAACGGCTGCTGACCGACCCTGCGCTCGAAGGCCCGCTTAATGACGAAGAGCTTGCCTTCGCCAAGGAATTGCTCGCCGTGAAAAGCCCGGAGCAAATCGCGGCGGCGTTCTTCCGGCAAAACCAGACTCGCCGCCCAACGCCGGAAGAGTTCGTGGATACGGGCGGAGACGCCAGCGAAGCCGAGACGCCGCGCAGCGATTTCGATGGCGGCGTCTGGTTCAAGCTCTCGGTCGGACGGAAGCAGAGAGCGGAGCCCGGCTGGATCCTGCCACTCATTTGCAAGGCTGGCGGAGTCACCAGGCGCGACATCGGCGCCATCAAAATCTTCGAAGCCGAGAGCCTGGTCGAGGTGAGCGCGCGCGCCGCCCAAAGCGTCACTCGTGCGCTCGCCAGATCGGGCCGGCGAGAGGATTCGATCACGATTACGCGCATGAACGGCGGGCCCGAGCAGCATGCCGGCCTCGCGGATACGCCTCGTGCGGAAGGAACGCAAGGGAAACGGAAAATGCGGGCAGTGCGGCGCAAAAAGTCACCTCCGCCGGCGCCGGGCGCTCGAGAAAGCTGAGAGACCTGTGGCGGTCTTTACCCATGGGCCGCAACTACCCCGAAGCAAGATTTCCCGGCTTCCCAACGTCGCTGCCCCTCACCCCAGCCCTCTCCCCCGCAAGCTCGCCTTGGCGAGCTTGCGTCTTTTGAGCGTCCGCATCCGCAAGCGGATGCGAGAGGGAGTCCGGTCGCGACCGCCGCCACATCGTTCCCTCTCCCTGAGGGTGAGGGGTTCGAACCGTTGGTCAGACCGACGAACTCTGCTAGGCGCTGAACCCGTCGCGCTTCAGCCGGACAACGGCAAGATCGAGAGCGGACAGAAATTTGGCCCGGTCACGCGGCTGGAACGGCTTCGGACCGCCGGTGATTTGTCCCGCCGATCGCAGATCCGCCATCAAGTCGCGCGACGCGAGCGCCATGCCTATGGAGTCTTCCGTGAAGGCGCGGCCGGTGGGCGCGACGACATCCGCTCCCGCCTTTATGCAGCGATGCGCGAGCGGGACATCGGCGGTGATGACGATCGCGCCGCGTGAGACCCTTTCCGCGATCCAATCGTCCGCAGCATCGGGATCGCTGCCGACCACGACGCGCTCGATCAAAGGCGTTCTCGGAACTGCTATGGGGCTGTTGCTGACGACGTAGACCTTGATCGCACACCGTTCAGCCACACGATAGATTTCCGCCTTTACCGGGCATGCGTCGGCGTCGACGTAGATTGCGATCGCCTTGGCGGGTTCGGACAATGCGGCGCTCCAAACAGACGAAGTCAAAAAACCAGGGCCGCCGATAGCGCGAAACCGGCTGGGCTGCGAGGCCGGAGACACGAGGCGGATTCGCAGCCCCTCGTGCGCCCTATGGACGAGCGGCGACGCTTCAGCTGGCGAGTTTCAGAAGCTCGACGGCGATTTGATTGCACGCCTGATCGTCGAGGTCTTGATGCAGTTTAGTCGTCTGAATCAAGCCTAGCTGGTATTTCAGATTGTCAAGTGAGTATTTTTGACGAACCAAAACGTGAATTCTGCCGGCCTGCTCCTGCAGCTTTGCACGGCTTAAATCGCTTGGTATGTGCCAATGCTCGCGCAAGACGGCTTCAACTTTATCGATATCGAGGGCCATTGTTTACTCCGGTCGTTAGCAAAAGGGCACGAGCGTACTTTGAAAACATTTCTTATGTTTCCTCCTCCTCATAATAACGTTTAGTTCGATATGCTTTTATATCCTGACTAACCTGCATTCTAGTCTTATTGAATATGAAAGCGATGGTGTCCAGAAAACCCAGCATGTAAGCATCGGATCTATGCGGAATTTTTTCGTCGTACTCTTTGATGCATTCTTGATATGTTTTCATTTGCCTGATTTTATTTTTTGCATCTCGATTGTTGCACGAGCGGAGACGAATAACGCCGCCGTTGGTAACAATGTTTCCTCGACATGAAGGGCTGGCGCTAAGAGGGCCTGAATGCAGTGTAATCCCTCATTACGGCCCAATTTAGCACGGACTTGGATTGAACATAATAGCAAGGTCTGCAATTAATACCGCGGACGGCTTTACCGGCGCGGAAAGGGGCGCCCGCACATGGCAGAAGACAACCGCTTGCACCGCTTTGCCATTCTCATCGACGCCGACAACACGTCGCCGCGCATCGCCGCCGGCCTTTTCGAGGAAGTCGCCAAATTCGGAGAGGCGAGCGTGCGGCGGATCTATGGAGATTTCTCCGGACAGCGATTGAAGTCATGGGCCGAGATCCTGCCCAAATACGCGATCGATCCCTACCAGCAATTCGCCTACACGACCGGGAAAAACGCATCCGACATTGCGCTCGTGATCGACGCCATGGACCTTTTGCATAGCGGCAGGCTGGACGGGTTCTGCCTTGTCTCCTCGGACAGCGACTTCACGCGGCTTGCGTCGCGTCTGCGCGAACAGGGCGCCGACGTCTATGGCTTCGGCGAGCAGAAGACCCCCGAGAGTTTCCGGCAGGCCTGCCGCAGGTTCATTTACACCGAGAACCTTTTGCCCGAGGCGCAAGTTTCGGCTCCAGAAGAGGGGCCATACCCCAAGGCCCTCCAGCCGCCGAGCGCGGCCATTCCCATCTTGAACAAGGCCATCGCGCAGATGGAGACGGAAGATGGCTGGGTGGGTTTGGGCGTGGTGGGGCAGCGCCTCGCCAACATCGCCTCCGATTTCGACCCGCGCACATACGGCTTTCGAAAGCTCAGCGATCTGGTCCGGAAGACGGGAGGCTTCGATCTCGATCAAGAGGGCCGGGCCTTGCGGATCAGAGCAAAACCCGCGAAACAAACGAAGACCGGCGCCAAGAAGGCAACCGCCGACTAAGCCGTGTTCGCCAGTCTGACCAGCGTTCGAAACCCCTCACCCCAGCCCTCTCCCGCGCAAGCTCGCCTTGGGGAGCTTGCGCCCCTCTCCCAGAGGGAGAGGGACAGGCCATTGAGGATGAAGGGGAAATTTTGGTTAGTCTTACGATCCGAGCCAAAGAGCTATCTGCTTGTAGACATCGTGGCGGCTGAGCAAGTCGAAGTGGTTCATGGCGCGGCCGATCCATTGCCGGCTCTCAGGGATAGACAGGGCGCGATGGGGGTCCTCATGCTGGCCAAGCGCGCTGGCGACCGGCACGAGGCCATCGCCCAGAAGCCGGTCGTGCAAGCCGTTGGCCCGGCTCCCGGTTGACGCTGCGATCGCAAAGCACTGAACGCCCTCTGGAAGCGGAATGGCCTGCCTTTCATCGCCCACATGCTTGAACCGGTCCCTGTCCTGCCAGTCGCCGTCGAGCAGATTGCCATAGCGAAGATCGGTGATGCCAGAGCTCCGGATCCGGGCGAGATGGGTGAAGGCCGCCGTATACCGGCTCTTGTCGAGCAAGAGATGCACCCACTGGCCGCCGCGCTCCATTGGAGCGCCGTGATGCGGCGTTCCGAGGAAAATGAGCTTGCGCAGGTGGCGCAGCCAGTCATGTCCTTCGGAAGCGCCATAATGGCAAGCGCTTCGGGCCACCAGCCCGCCCATGCTGTGCCCGATCATGACCAGTTCCTCGATCGGCGCCGGCCACTCGGCGGCAAGCAGCTGCAGCACATCGGCGAAAGCCCGCCCGTTGGCGGAAATGTGCAGGCCAGTGTTGTAATGCAGATAAAGCGGCGTGTAGCCCAGATCGCGCGCCAGCGCGGCGCCGTGATCGTGGCCGTCCCGGTTCCAGTGCCTGTCGTTCATGCACAAGCCGTGGACCAGTACAGCAAGCCGGCCGCTCGACGGGGCGATAGTCTCTGCGAGGCTGTCTCTGTCCAGGTGGAGCGGTTCGCCGTCGCGGCGCAGGCGCATGGGAATCGCCAGCGGGTTGGCGGTCTCGGCCAGGTGATCGCCCAATACGCCGTTCAAGGCCGCGCGGGCGGCCTCGCCGCCCGGTGTGGGATGTTCGCCGGTGAGGATCGGATCCAGCAGCCCGAGAGCGGCATCGACGCTATTGCCGGTCAAATGGGTCACGCCTCGGATGCTGCGGTAGACGAGTCTCGCGATGCCGCGCGTCTTTCCATCCGCGCGGGGGGCGAACGGGCCGACATGCGCGGCGATGTTGCCGTGCATGGTTTCCACCATCCCGATCAGCCCTGCGATCGCATCGAAGGCGAGCCTGCTCATGCCACGGAGATCGGAACCATGGATTTCAGGGCTATTACTCATAGCGCCTTGCCGCCGGTCCTGTCATGACACGTCCCAAGGGGCGGTTCAGCTTCTCGAATATCTTCGCATGAAACGACGGGGTGCGTTCTCTTCAACCCGGCGCTTGTAATCCGTAATCCATGCTTCGGCTATTTGCTCCGAAGCGAAACTCGTGACCAGCGCCGGAAAGCTTCCGGGCACGATAACCTCAACACCGAAGGTCAAGTCTTTTTGCTCGACGACGCGGTAAGAAGCGGCGGCGTGCGGATGTTCTTTTGCCATGGCGTCAATATGGTGAATGATTGAGGCAACGCAAAATTCTGTCTGGGCTGCCGGGCGGATCGGAGGAGTTCTCATTCGTATATCAAACCATGCGGCGCTTGTCGCCTGGGAATCCTTGAACGCGGGCGCCGTCCGGTCATTGAGAGGGATCGTCAGGCCTGCACCAGGAAATGCGGCGGCGGCGCAAGCTTTTCGGCCGCCGCCCGCCAGCTTTCCAATGACGGAAAGCGCAGGCGTTCCAGCAGGAATTCCGAGGCGGGCTCCAGCCTTTGCGCCGCAGCGGCGGAAAGCGTATCGCCAAGCGAAAAATCTTCACCCGCGACAGAAAGGACGAACGCTGGCGGCGGCTTCCCCAGCACTCTCTCATGGATGGCGAGCACGGCCTCGGGCGCGAATTTATGGCTCGAAAACGATAGGCTTGCCCTGGGCGCTGTCTGGAAGAATGCGAAGGGCGCCGGCGTCTCGAAACCCGCGTCGACGAAAAGGGCCAGGTCATGCCCGCTCAGATCGAAGGCGTGTTCCGGTTGAAGCTGAAAATCTTCGACCACCGTGACCTGTTGCAAGTGCGCGCGCCGGACGCGCTCCAGCAGCAAGGGACCTAGCGCGTCGTCGCTTCGCGTGACGTTGCCCCACCCGAGCACAACCGCCCGGAGCATCGCGCTTGCCGGCGCTGCGTCAACAAAGGCTGCCGTCGCCATTCTTTTGCAAACGCGAAACCGTCGCCCCCGAGGCATCCTGCAACGATACCTCCAGCGGCATCTGCCCCAAGGCATGGGTGGCGCATGAGAGGCACGGATCGTAAGCCCGGATCGCCACCTCGATATGGTTGAGCAGCCCCTCGGTGATTTCGCGCCCATTCAGGTATTGCACCGCGACGGAGCGTATCGCCTCGTTCATCGCCTGATTGTTGTTCGTCGTCGAGACGATCAAGTTGCAGAACGTGACGACGTCGTCCTTATCGACGCGATAATGATGAAACAGCGTGCCGCGCGGCGCTTCGATCACGCCGACCCCCTCGCCGCGCCGGGCGCCCTTCGCGGCCGTGAGGTCCTTGCCAAGGATGTCCGGATCGTCCAGCAGATCGCGCACAACCTCGGCGGCGTGCAGCATCTCGATCAGCCTCGCCCAGTGGTACAAAAGCGCGCCATGCGCCGGGCGGCCATCGCCGATGGCCACGAACTTCTTCCGCTCGGCTTCCGCCAGCGGCGTGGGAATGAAATCGCAGATTTGCACGCGGGCGAGCGGCCCAACCCTGTACCAGCCGTTCTCGGCGCCGAGCGACTTGATGTATGGGAACTTCATATAGCTCCAGGATTTCACCTCCTCCTGGAGCAGTTGCTCATAGCCGGAATAGTCGGCGTGATCGAAGATGATTGTCCTGTCCGCATCCGTGGCGCGTAAGGCCCCGTGATAAAGGTCCATGCCGCCGCGTGCATCGGTAAGCCCCATCATGTTGGCGCTGGCTTCGGCGAAGTGGTTATAGAAGCGCGGATTGGAGAGATGCAGCTTTTCGATCAGCCTCACCGCGCCGGCCGCCCAATCGACGATCCGATCGGCGTCCTTGCGCAACGCGTCGCGCTCTTCATCAGTCAGCGCCTTGTTCATGCCGCCGGGGATGGCGCCCGAGCCGTGGATGCGCTTTCCTGCTGTAACGCGAATGACTTCCTGCCCGAATTTGCGCGTGAACACGCCCTGCTTGGCGAGTTCCGGGTAGTCCTGGAGCACGCCGACGACATTGCGGCGAGTCAGGTCGCTGTCGAAGCCAAGCAGAAGATCGGGCGAGGCGAGGTAGAAGAAATGCAGAGCGTGCGACTGGACCATCTGTCCGTAATGCATCAGCCGGCGCAGCTTCTCCGCGGTGGGCGGCAGGGGGCCGTAGCCCGCGACGACGTCCATGGCCTTCGCGGCGGCGAGATGATGGCTCACGGGACAGATGCCGCAAAGACGCTCGACAACGACCGGCACCTCCCAATAGGGGCGGCCCTCGATAAATCGTTCGAACCCGCGGATTTCAACGATATGCAGCCGGACCTGATGGACCTTGTTCTCTTCATCCAGCAGGATGGTGACTTTCCCATGCCCTTCGACCCTTGTCAGCGGATCGATGGCGATGCGGCGAAGCTTGAGAGGAGATGTGGCTGTTTCCAGGTTCGGCATGTCTCTGCCCTCAGTCATAGTGGAGCAGCTCGAAGCTCAGCCGCGGGTTGTTGCCGGAAATCAGATCGGTCAGATATTTCCAGATCGTATCGCCCGATGGCGGGCATCCGGGAATGAAGTAATCGATCCTCACAACCTCATTGAGCGGCCGGACTTTATCGAGCAGAAGCGGCAGTTCGGGGTCGTTGGGAGCGCAGGGCCGCCCGTCGAGGTCGCCGTAGACGTGTTTGAGCAATTCGCCCACATCCAGATTATTGCGCAGCGCAGGCAGCCCGCCATTGACGGCGCAGGCGCCGCAAGCGATCAGAACCTTGCAGTTGGCCCGGAACTCGCGCAAGACATGCACATTTTCCGCGTTGCAGACGGCGCCCTCGATGATGCCGATATCGCAGGGACCGCATTGTTTGATGTCGGTAATCGGAGACCGGTCGAACTCCACCAGTTCCGACAGATCGATCACGCGCTCGTCGATATCCAGAAGCGACATGTGGCAGCCGCAACAGCCGGCCAGCGAAGTGGTCGCGACTTTGAGTTTGCCTTGAGAGGCAGTTTGCGCCGCGATGGTCATGGATCACCCTTCCCCGCCGGAGTTGGCGGCAAGAGCGCCGTTGGAAAATGCGGCGCCATTCCTGACTTTCTGGCGAAGCGATTCCTGGTCGAACAGGCGCTCGCCAATCGGCACGGAAAAGCCCGCGCGCTTGAGCATGAGCGCGCCGACGGGGCAGACATGCGCCGCCTTGTCTGACGCGGCGAGCTTTGTGTCTCCGAGTTTTCCCGACGGCGAGTTGATGACGAGATGCGAATTGCGCCCGCGGCCCGCCAGCCCAAAGACGTCCTTGCCGTCGATCTCCCTGCTCGCGCGCACGCACAATTCACACATGATGCAGCGGTTGCGATCCAGCAGGATATCCGGATGCGACGCGTCGAGGTCCCGGCTGGGATAGAAATGCGCATAATGCGCATTGAACATCTCAAGCTCGTAGCCAAGCGCCTGCAGCTTGCAATTGCCGCTCTTGGCGCAGCCAGGGCAGAAGTGATTGCCGTCGACGAACAGCATTTGCAGAAGGATGCGGCGGCGCGCATTCAATTCCGGCGTATCGCTGAGCACCTCATGCCCCGGCATGGCGAGCGTGGCGCAGGCCGAGCCATTGCGGCCGTCCACGGTGACGGTGCAGAGCTTGCAACTCGCGTGCGGGCCGAAATCCGGGTGGAAGCACAGATGCGGAATGAAAACGCCGGCGCCGAGAGCAGCCTGCAGGATCGTCTGCCCCTCTTCGAAGTACACGATCTCGCCATCAATCGTAATGGAGCGTTCGATGGTCATGCTAGGGCTCCCAAGTCGCTGGCGTCCTCGCGGCCGGCCGCTTCTCTCGCACGCTCAAGCGCCGCGTCCATGTCGAACGCCGGCTCGAAATCTCCCGCGATGAGGCGCCGCTCGTAATCGGCGCGGAATTTCTGAACTGTGTCGAAAAATGCGTTGCCCGCCGTCTGGCCCAGGCCGCAATGGGATGAAGTCCGCATGACTTCGCGCAGGCGCAGCATCTCGTTGATCTCGTAGCGGGCGCCGCGGCCGTTGGCGACCTTCTCCATCATATCGCGCATCAAGGATGTGCCGACGCGGCAGGGCGTGCAGAAGCCGCAGCTTTCATGCGCGAAGAAGTGCGCGAAATTCCTGACCATCTCGACGGTGTCGTGGCTCTTGTTGAAGATCATGAACGAGCCGCCCGTCGGCACGTCTTCGAATGCGATGCGGCGGCCGAACTCATGCGGCGCGAGGCACATGCCGGCGGCGCCGCTGACCTGTACGGCGCCGGTGTCGGCCGCGCCGCACTCTTCCAGAATGGTCGAAATGCGTACGCCCCACGGATATTCGTAAATGCCGGGCCGTGCGCAATCGCCTGAGACGGAAAGCAGCTTCGTTCCGCTCGATTGTTTCGTCCCCAAACCCGCGTAAGCGGCGCCGCCCAGCCTTATCACCTCGGTGATTTTGCAGAAGGTTTCGACGTTGTGGACAATCGTGGGCCTGCCCTTATAGCCGTTCGTGACCGGGTATGGAGGCCGGATTCTCGGGCGGCCGGGCTTGCCCTCCAGCGACTCTATGAGCGCGGTTTCCTCGCCGCAGACATAGGCGCCGGCGCCCATGAAAATTTCTATGTCGAAATCGAAGCCGGGCACGCCCAGGATTCCCGCGCCCAGGAGGCGCTTGGCGCGCAGTTCCGAAAGCCGGGTTTCAAGCTGCCCGCGCATATACTCGTATTCGCCGCGCAGATAGACGATGCCTCGCGCGGCCCCGATCGCGTAGGCGGCGATCAGCATCCCCTCGAAGATGCGGTCGGCGAAGGAGTTCAGAAGGACGCGGTCCTTGAACGTTCCCGGTTCGCCCTCGTCGGCGTTACAGATGACGTAGCGCTCGCCCTCCGGCGTATTGCGGCACATGTGCAGCTTGACCGCCGTCGTGAAGCCGGCGCCGCCGCTTCCGCGCATGCTGGACCTTTTCATCTCCTCCAGCACGCCGTGAGCGCCAAGGGCCGCCGCCCTCTGAAGGGCTTTGCCGATGGAGTAGGCGGCGCCAAGCATCTTGTCGGCGCGGCGGATATTGTCCTCGATTCTGAAATAGTAGCTCGGCCACTCCGCAACCGGCACGCGCGCGCGGATCAGCTCGCAGATTTCATCGATCCGGCGGGGAGTGAGCCTTGCTATGGGCCGGTTGTTCAGCAGGAGCGCTGGGCCTTGGTCGCACATGCCCGTGCAGGATGTCGTATCGACGCTGACCAGGCCATCCGCAGAAACCTCGCCGAAGTTGAGACGAAGGCGGCGCAGCATGTGGTCGCGGAGCGCAATCGAGCCGTGCATCCGGTCGGTTATGTTGTCTGAGAATAGGACGCGGTATTGCCCAACCGGCTCGTCGTAAAGAAAGGAATAGAACTGAACCAGGCTGTCTACGCGCGGCTTGGGTATGTTGAGCGCAGCAGCGACGGATGACGCCGTTTCTGGAGCAATCCATCCAAGTTCATCTTGAATGTCGCGAAGAATTTGCAGGAGGAGACCGCTATCGTGGCGATGCCTGTCGAGGACGGACTCAATGGCTGGATGCAGAGTCGTCATAATACAATTCCTGCCGCGCTACACACATGCAGGATCATGCATATTCAAAGCAATGTGCACGCGACACGGTGCTGCATAGCGCGCCGCCAAAGCTAAGAGGACGCGCCTTCCAGCTCGGCATTCCCTTTCTAAGGACGGCTCTCTGGGAGGAAGGATGGTTCAAAAATGCCGCAAAGATCGGAGGCTGGACGGGCAGTGAACCAGGAAGCGCGGCTTTCGAATATGCTCTGTGTACGCCCTGCGGTATGACTTTTACGCAACCCAGACATGTCGAATTGCTGGTCTGCGTTGAGCGGGCGTCCGCTTCCTGAGCAGGCAGGGCAGACGGTTTCGCTGGCTGACTGGCTGCTTCGCTCCCGTGAAAATCACCTTGGATCCCTGTGCTTGCCACTAGCCAGAGTGTCGCCCCGGAAAACGCCTGCGGCGTTTATCCGGGGCCTTCTTTGCGCGCAATCGACAAAAGGTCCCGTGTCTGCGCAGCAGCATTTCATGCCGCAGCGCGCACGGGACGACAACAGTCGGCCAATCGACCGGATACAGTGTGAGCGGCTCTATGCTCGGCATGA
The DNA here is from genome assembly GCA_963727795.1 of uncultured Alphaproteobacteria bacterium. Taxonomy (GTDB): domain Bacteria; phylum Pseudomonadota; class Alphaproteobacteria; order Rhizobiales; family Rhodomicrobiaceae; genus Rhodomicrobium. The sequence goes on along the minus strand of CAVSHC010000015.1, from coordinate 584,663 downwards.
ACAAGAATGGGAATGGCCCTCTGCGAAGGAATGACCGGAAAGGGTGCGTCAGCCTGCGCCGCCGCGGCCCGGCATCCTTGAACTACACTGAAACCTAACGGGCGAGCGGCGACACGGCGCGGTGCGCCGGTGCGCCGGCAGCGAGGAACCCATGCGCAGCAAGATCGTGACAGCCGGCGAGGCGATCGCCCTGATCCGCGACGGCGACACGCTCGCCAGCACAGGCTTCGTCCAAATCGGCTTCGCCGAAGCGCTCCTGTCGGCGCTGGAACGGCGCTTTCTGACAACTGGGGCGCCCCGCAACCTCACGCTGTTCGCAGGCGCCGCCCAAGGCGACGGCAAGGATCTGGGTCTCAACCACCTTGCGCACGAGGGGCTCCTGAAGCGCGTCGTGGCGGGCCATTGGGGCATGATGCCGAAGGTTGGCAAGCTCGCGCTCGACAACAAGATCCAGGCCTACAATCTGCCCCAGGGCATCATCTGCCAGCTTTTCCGCGATCTTGCAGGGGGCAAACCGGGCTCATTTTCCAAGGTCGGCCTGCATACCTTCGTCGATCCACGCTACGGCGGCGGACGGGTCAACGCCGCGACGGCCAAGGACATCGTCGAACTCGTCGACGTCCGCGGCGAGGAATGGCTGTTCTACAAAGTGGGCCGCGTCAACGTCGCCTTCATCCGTGGCAGCACGGCCGACACCTTCGGCAACCTCACCATGGAGCGCGAGGCGCTCACCCTCAACAACCTCGCAATGGCGATGGCGGCCAAGAACAGCAACGGCATTGTCATCGCGCAGGTGGAGCGCATCGCCGAGCGCGGCTCCCTGCCGCCTCGGGACGTGAAGGTCCCCGGCATCCTTGTCGACTGCATTGTCGTGGCCGAGCCGCACGAGCACAGGCAGACGGTCGCCACTCAATACAACGCGGCCTATGCCGGTGAATTCCGCGCGCCGCGCCCAAGCGTGGTGTCGTCCGCCCTTGACGAGCGCAAGATCATCGCGCGCCGCGCCGCCTTCGAGCTGCCGCCCAATGGCATCATCAACCTGGGCATTGGCATGCCGGCGGGCGTGGCCGCGGTCGCCAACGAAGAGCGCATTTCTCATCTGCTGACTCTGACGGTGGAGTCCGGCGTGATCGGCGGCATCCCCTCGGGCGGCGGCGATTTCGGCGCCGGCATCAACATGGACGCCGTGATCGACGAGAGCCAGCAATTCGACTTCTACGATGGGGGCGGCCTCGACATGGCCTGTCTCGGCATGGCGGAGTGCGACGAAAGGGGCAATGTGAACGTCAGCCGGTTCGGCGGACGGCTCACGGGGGCCGGCGGGTTCATCAACATCAGTCAGAACGCGCGGCTTGTCGTGTTTGCGGGGACCTTTACCGGCAACGGTCTCAAAGTGGCGGTGGAGGACGGCGAACTTCGCATCCTCGAAGAAGGCAAGCAGAGGAAGTTCCTGAAAAACGCCGGGCAGATCACCTTCAACGGCCAGTATGCCTATGACCGCGGCAAGCCGGTCTATTATGTCACGGAACGATGCGTATTCCGCCGGGTGCGGCGGGGCTTGGCCCTGACCGAGGCCGCTCCTGGCATCGATGTCGCCCGGGATATCCTGGCGCACATGGACTTCGAGCCGATCGTCGGCGAGTACAGCATCATGGACTCCCGCATCTTCGGCGCCGGGCCGATGAACCTGGAGGCGGAACTGCTCAACCTGTCCCTGCCGGAGCGCGTAACTTACGATGCCGAGCGAAACATCCTCTTCCTCAATTTCGAGGGCATGTACGTGCGCGTCGCGGAGGACGTAAAGGCAATCTGGGATATCTGCGAAGAGCGCTGCCGCGCCGCGGGCAAGCGGACCGGCGTCGTCATCAACTACGATCGCTTCCGGATCAACCGGGAGATGTACGACGCCTACGCGGAAATGGACCGCTACTTCCTGGCCCGCTATTTCACGAACATCACGCGCTATGCGACCAGCGCTTTCTTGCGCGCCAAGCTGGGCGCCGCCTTCTCGAAACGCAACATCGCGCCTCATGTCTTCGAACGCAGGGAAGAGGCCCAGGCCTTCCTGGCGGCGCTGGACCGGGAGACCGGCAAGGAAAAGCGGCGTCACTGACTCCCGGCCAGGCCGGATCAACTGCAACTCCTCGCGCCACAGCTGTGGCATACCAGCGAGCGCTTCATCGGCCTCGATCCGGGCGACGGCGCTCTTCACACAGCCGCATGGACGTGGTATCAGGCATCCATGCTGTCCCGCCCAAAACATCGCTGGCTTATTATTGCTTGGCGCATGGCCGGGGCGGATACCTGATTGCATTCGTTTTCCAACCGGCTCGTGAAACAGGCGAGGCGGTTTGGCGATTCCATCCATCCTCAAAATCGACGCGAGCCAAGCATGGGCAGTGCTATGGCCGATCTTCCGTTGAGCGTTTCCCCCAGCAGAGCCACGACGCTCGGCGGCGGCTACATCCTCGCTGGCGCTGGCGCGATCCTTTTTTCCTTGAAGGGGATTCTGGCCAAGCTCGCTTACGGCGACGGCGCCGCCCCCGAGGTGGACGCCATCACTCTGATGGCCTTGCGCATGGCGTTCTCCCTGCCGTTTTACATCGTCGCCGGCGCCTACGGCTGGAAGGCTCGCGCCGCGCGAGGCGAGCCCACTTTTTCGAGGGGCCTGCTGGTGAAGGCCGTGCTCGTGGGCCTGCTCGGTTTTTATGTCTCAAGCTATCTGGACTTCGCCGGGTTGCAGTATTTGTCGGCGCAGTTTGAGCGGCTGATCCTGATGACATATCCCATCTTCGTCGTGCTGCTGGGCGCGGCGTTTTTCGGAGCGCGACTTCACAAAAAGAAGTGTCGCCGGGCTCGCCATAAGCTACAGCGGCATCGTGTTCATCTTCGCTGCCGGAGCCACAGCCAAAGGCGGCAACGCATTACTGGGCGCGGCTTTGGTCTTCGGCGCGTCGTTTACCTACGCACTCTATAATCTGTTCGCGCGCCCGCTCGTGGCGCAGATCGGGCCGAGCGTTTTCACCAGCATCGCCACAACGGCCGCCTGCGCCGGTGTTTTGCTGCACTTCATGGTTGCAAGAAGCCTCTTCGACCTGGCTGCGGTTCCGGCGCGCACCCTCTTGCTTGCGGCGGTGATGGCGGTGACATCGACCGTGCTGCCGTCGTTCATGCTGAGCGCCGCACTCAATCGCGTGGGGGCGCAGGCCGTGTCCATGATCGGAACGATCAGCCCCGTTTCCACCATCATCCTGGCCATGCTCATTCTTGGTGAGCCCTTCACGGTTGCAGACGCGACAGGCGCTGCGCTTGTCATCGCCGGCATTGCAATCTTCACCTATCATAACGCGCGCCGCCCTCGGAACCGAGGAGCTTGGAATTGACCTTCGAGGAATAGGCGAGCACGAGATAGCCGGGCGCGTCTGGTTGAGGGGCCGGAAAACGGCCTGCAAGGAATAGAGAGAATAGTCGTGGAACAGCTTCCGGTCTTTTTTCAACTCAAGGGCAAGTGCGTGACGGTGGCGGGAGGCGGCGTCGCCGCCGCGCGCCGGGCCGAGCTTGCGCTCAGGGCGGGCGCCAAGGTCCGCGTCTTCGCCGATACGATCGGCGACGATTTCCGCGCGCTTCGCCTGCACGACGGGTTGCAGCACGCCGCTCGAAGCCCCGGCCTTTCCGACATCGAGGCGTGCGCGCTGATCTTCTCGGCGACCGGCGATCCGCGGACGGACCGCGAGATGGCGAGCCTAGCCCGCGAAGCGCGGATACCCATCAACGTCGCCGACGCGCCCGAGCTTTGCGATTTCATCATGCCCTCCATCGTGGACCGCGATCCGCTCGTCATCGCCATTTCCACCGGCGGCGCGTCGCCCGTTTTCGCGCGCATGATCCGGGCGCGCCTCGAAAGCATAATCCCGGCCGCCTACGGCCGGCTCGTTTCGCTCGTTGGGGCTTACCGCGAAAAGCTCGGCGCCGTGTTGAAAGACCAGGCCGCGCGCCGCCGCTTCTGGGAGCGCGCGCTTGAGGGGAGCGTGGCGGACCGGTTTCTGGCCGGACATGAGGCCGAGGCGAGAGGCGAGCTTGAACGCGCGCTAGACAGGGCGGCGCATGGTGCGGCAGAGCAGACTCCCGGCGAAGTGTATCTCGTGGGCGCCGGTCCCGGCGATCCCGACCTTCTCACCTTTCGCGCGCTTCGGCTGATGCAGCGCGCCGACGTGGTGCTGTACGACCGCTTGCTGCCACACGGCATCCTCAATCTCGTCCGCCGCGAAGCCGAGCACATCTATGTCGGCAAGCTGCCCGACGACCATATCGTGCCCCAGGAAGCGATCACGGCCAAGCTCGTCGAACTGGCGAAGCAAGGCAAGCGCGTGCTTCGGCTCAAGGGCGGCGACCCTTTCATGTTCGGCAGGGGCGGCGAAGAGATCGAAGCGCTGGCGGCTGCTGGCATCCCCGTCCAGATCGTCCCCGGCGTCACGGCGGCTACCGGCTGCGCGGCCTATGCGGGCATCCCGCTCACCCATCGCGATCACGCACAGGCCTGCGTCTTCGTCACCGGCCACTCACGCGGCGACGGGCTCAGCCTCGACTGGACCGCGCTCATCCAGCCGAGGCAAACCGTGGTCATCTTCATGGGGCTGGGTAAGCTCGACGGCTTGATGAAGGACTTCGTCGCGCATGGCGGCGATCCCAAGCTGCCCGCAGCCATCGTCGACAACGGCACAAGGCCGAACCAGAGGGTCGTAACCGGGACGGTCGAGACGATCGCCGATCTCGCCACACAGGCGGACCTGCATGGGCCCGCCCTTATCATTCTCGGAACCGTTGTCACTTTGCGCGGGAAGCTTGTCCCGGACGGCGCTGCGACTGCGGGCGCGGGCGGCTCCTTTACGGGTCCCGCAGCGATTCAGCCCCTTGTCTGAAGACGCCGGAGAGAACTCCTGCGCAAAGGACGTTGCTCGCGCGAGCAGTCTGAAACGGAAAGGCGGGAAGGCCATGAATGAGCGCCAAAATTATCTGGCCGAGGGTTTCCGGAATGTCGATGGCCAGACCGACGTCGAGAAGTTCAAGACCTGCCTGACCTTTATGGAGGCCCTGGAGAGCTTCAAGACCTACAAGGAAAAAACCTATCGGCTCCTGAGGCCGGAGGAAGGCCAGGCTTTCATCGATATAGGCTGCGGTCTCGGCTTCGACGTGGAACGGCTTGCGAAGCAAAGCTCCGCGAAGATCATCGGCCTGGACACAAGCTATGAATTCCTGAGCGACGCACGGCGGAGAGCCCAAATTTCCGGTACTGCGAATGCAGATTATGTCCTCGCCGATGCCCGTCTTCATTGCTTCAAGGATGGCCAGTTCGATGGAGCGCGGGTCGATCGCACCTTGCAGCACCTTGAAAGCCCCGAACGCGTCATCGAGGAGATGGCGCGCGTCACGCGGGCGGGAGGAAGGGTCGTTTGCGCCGAGCCGGATTGGGGCAGTTTCTTCATCGATGACGATGACGCCGGCGCGGCGCGTGAGGTGTGCCGTGCGTTTACGGAGAGCATAAGGAATCCTTTCATCGGCCGCGAACTTCCGCGCCTGATGAAGTCGGCCGGATTAACGAGCATCGAGACAGGGGGATACTTGCTGGCGACTTATGGGTTGTCCGAAGTCAATCTGATCTATGACGTGCGCAAGACATCGGAGATTCTATCCGACAAGACACGTAATGACCGCTTCGATGATTGGTATCGAACGTTGACCGCGCGGGATGCGCATTCACCGGTTTTTGCCGGCGTCACGATAGTCATCGCAGCCGGGCTGAAACCCTCGGTGGAATGACCGCGCTGCAACCGAGCGCCGCGAACACGGCCTGATGCCGCATCCGGTTGAACGGTTCTCACCCGATTGTCGTCATGGCGTGCGCGCCGCGGCATGAAATGCTGCTGCGCGCACGGGGCCTTTTTACCAAGTACAGGGAGATCGCGGAAACTCCGCCCCGCAGCCAGAACGCGCCCGGCGGCGCCGCATTTTACGCCATGTGCTTCTTGCATTCTTCGGCGCATGCGGCGCAAGCTTCCGCACAGGCTTTACAGGTCGCATGCTCATTTTCATGCTTGCGGCATTCTTTCTCGCAATCGAGGCAGGCCGCGTGGGCGATTTTCGCCAAACCCGCCAAGTGCTCCAACTTAGCGGAGGCGAGCCGTGCGACCGCTTCACAGACCGCCGACATCTGGTAGACGCTGTTCGCACAGGGCGCGACCGACATGTCGCCCTTCACAAAAAGCGCCAGACAGTGACTGAGACATGCGTCGCCGGCTGAGACGCACTGTCTTGCCGCTTCGCTCAACGCCGGATGTCCAACATGACCGGCATGCTCGCCAGCAAAGACCTTGTCTGCGGCGAACGCCAGGGATGCGCCGCCAATGGCCACGCCGAGAAGATTTCTGCGATTCATGATCGTTCTCCCTTGTCGAGCCGGTTCCACGCCCGAGAGTTCGGACGCAGGTTTGAAAGACGCCGCGTCAACAAGCGAAGGCGTAACCGGTTCCAGGTGAGAACCTCGCATTCACGGGCGCGCGCGCTTCGGCGTGCTTCTGGCATTGATTAGGGACAATTTGATGGTGAAAACACAGCCTGGCGTTGTCCTGGCTGCTGACCGTCAAGTTCGGTGGACACCAAGCCCCGGACGGCGCCTGCTCCTTCGGCGCTGTGAGCCCTTCGACACGGGCGCGAAGGGACGGCGACACGGCCGCCTCTTCGGCGCGCAACATTTCGGGCTAGAAATGCATCGGAAAACTTGCTCTGATAAGAAAAAATTCGACCGCGAGAAACGTCAGGAACGTTATCCAACGGTTTCTGTTGTCTTCAGCCTCTACAAAGCGCACAGATCCACCTCCTTATTTACAAAATCATGTCCTGTCTTGCTACGATCCTGAACCAGGATAGCCTCATAGCTAAACGTTCACTTGAAGCAGCGTGCTTCCTTCTGCTTCAGTATTGTAAAACCAATATCGTGGAGAGAGTTCCGGCGTATGCGTTGTGATTAACACTCAAGCGGAGGCCACCATGCCGTATATTCAATTTGTTCGATGCTTCCGGAAGGCTACGCCTTTACACTATGAGAGCGAATTCATTCTCTAATAGTACAGAATACGCTGTTCCTCCTCAGCGGCTCAAGGCCCGTGCCCAGGGACCTCGGTCAGATGTCCTTTGCGCTGTCGCCGCCCATCACTTCGTATTCGGCTCCTGTGACCATCGCTGCGGCGTCAGACGCAAGAAACACTGCAGCGGGGGAGATGTCTTCCGGCTGCAACCATCCGACGTGAAGAGGCGCCGTCGGCGCGCGGACATTCCAAGCCTCTTGAGGGCTCGGATCGGCCGGAGGATTGGGACGCGTCTCGCCGATGGATTCACTGAACCGCTTCGGATAGCGCGTCAACGGCGTGTCCACCAGACCCGGAATGAGAGCGTTCACCGTTATTCCATGCTGGCCCAATTCCATGGCGGCGGATTTCATCAACCCGAGAATGCCCCATTTCGAGGCCGAGTAGGAACTGGCGTCCTTTGTCCCATGCTTTCCCTGCATCGATGAGAGCACGATGATCCGGCCATAGCCTCGCCCCACCATTTTCGGCGCGAAGGCGCGGATCGTGTTCGCCGTGCCGTTGAGGTTGTTATCGACGACATCGCGCCAATCGGCATCGTCCATTTCGAGCAATGGCTTCCAGCGCTGAATGGCTGCGTTGGCCACCACGACGTCGATCTTGCCATGCGCGCTCTCGATCTGGCCGGCCGTTTTGCGCAAAGCGTCGATGTCGCGGATATCGGCCTTGATGGCGGTGCATCGCTGGCCGAGCCCGCGGACCTGGCGGACTGTTTCCTCAAGGTCATCCGGCGTGGCGGGCTTTGCGTTCGATGCCGTACTGACAAACCCGCAAATATCGATGGCGGCGATATCGGCCCCGTTCGACGCCATCTCGACCGCGATGGCGCGGCCGATGCCACGCGCAGCGCCGGTCACGACCGCGACCTTTCCCGTGAGCTGTGTCCCGCGCCCGGCTTTGATCGGCCCTGCGCTTGGGGTTCGTTCCTCCGCCTCACCGTTCTGAGACATTGCAAATGCAGTTCCTCCTACAAGTCGCTCAACAGCAACCGGCGGCGGACCTCGTCGGGACGCGCGCTGGCTTCCGGCTGGTTCTCAATTGTCATGCTGACTCCGTGCGTTGATCACCATGCCAACGCACGCCGGAGGATGCCTGTTCCCCCGCTAAGCCGGGAGAAAAGGAACGCGGCGACAACGATTTGAAAGAACATCGCGGCGGCGCGGGAGGATGACGTTTGTGGAACTTCGGCGGGGATCCAGCCATTCGGCTGAAGAAGAACTAGCGCAAGAAGGACCGCTGAACTGGGGACAGCATGAAACGCTCAGCCATCGAAATCTTGGCCGTCACCGCGGCGGTCGCCGCTACCCTTCCTCTCGCTTCGCGGGTGTTATCGGATAGCCGGGCCACGAAGTCCGGCGCATCGGGCGCCCTGGCGGCGGCGCGAGACCGGGCGGGCTCGCCCTTCTCGTTCAGCTGGGCGCAATGGGAAACGCTGCTGAGGCGCGTTTACACTTCGATTAGCGCCGACCAGGTGGGCTTGCTCGCAGCCGGAGTGGCCTTCTACGCGCTATTCGCTCTTTTTCCGGGGCTTGGCGCAGCCACATGGCTCTTCTCGCTGCTCGCCGATCCCAACTCCATCCAGCAGCAGGTCAGCCAACTTCGCGAAGTCGTTCCGGCCGAGGGATACAAGCTCGTCGAACAGCAGCTTGTTTCGCTCACTTCGAAGAATAGCGCAGGCTTCTCGGCAGCGGGCGTCATCAGCCTTCTCGTGGCGCTCTACTCGGCGCGCCTGGCCGCCTCATCGATGATGCAGGCGCTTAATGCGATTTATAAAGTCGAGGAGACACGCGGCCTCGTCAAAACGAACGCCATCGCCATCCTGTTTACCGTCGTGGCTATGGTCGTTTTTCTCCTCGCGGTCGCGGTGCTTGTCGTCCTGCCGGCCCTGTTCAGTTTCATCGGCTTCCCGCCGCTTGTCGAAAATCTGGTTCGCTATCTCCGTTGGCCGCTGCTCGCGACTCTGGCTGTGATCGCGCTCGCCGTGACATATCGCTTCGGGCCGAACCGCAAGAGGGTCCACTGGCGCTGGATCACGTGGGGGTCCATCACAGCCACCGTGATCTGGCTTATCGCGTCGTTCGGCTTCTCCTGGTATGTCTCGGCCTTTGGATCCTACGACCGCGTGTATGGTTCGCTGGGCGCGGTGGTGATCCTGCTCTTCTGGTTCTGGCTGACGGCTTTCAGTGCCCTTCTCGGCGCAGAGCTTGACCGGTCGATCGAATGCCCCTCCGAGCGCTAGCAGCCCGATAACCTTACGCCTGCGCTGGACCGCCTCGCGCGCTGAGCTGCTTGCGCAACTCCGCCGCTGTCTTCGCATCGAACGCCACAAGCTTGATTGTGAGGCCGTGCGCCGCCGCTTCGGCCTGGCACACGTCGGCGGCTTCCCGGCAGGCCTCCTCCAGCGGATAGCCATAGATGCCGGTGCTGATGGCCGGGAACGCGATCGACCCGCAGCCTTCCGCGACGGCGAGCCCGATCGCGGCGCTGTAGGCCGAGCGCAGCAGTGCGCGCGCCGTGGGCGGTGGATAGGCGCTGTAAACCGGGCCAACGGCATGGATGATGTGGCGGGCGGTCTTGATACCGAAGGCCGGCGTGATGACGGCCCCGCCGGTGGGGCAGCAGCCGATGGCGTCGCAAGCCTCGGTCAGCGCGTCAAAGCCCGCCGCCCGGAAGATCGCGCCGCACACGCCGCCGCCCGCTTTCAGCGCGGAGTTCGCGGCATTGACGATGGCGCCGGCCTCGATGGTGGTGATATCGCCTTGAACGACCTCGACGAGACCCGATGATCTGGTAGTCATGGTTTCAGGGTAAGACGGGCCGCACCTCGGGGCAACGCGGAACTGCGCGGAAACCCATCATCGGGGAGGCATGCATGGAACTGTGGAAGTTCAGACGCACGATTTGCCTTGGCTTTCTGGCTGCTGGATTGATGTTGCTCACCCGCACCGGCATGGCCTCAAGCGGAGGCGGGAGCGTCGAGCCCATCAATCGGAACCTGTGCGACGACATGAGGCGGCGCCACGTCCTCAACCGCACGTTTCCCTCGTGCGAACGCCTGAGGCTGGTCCGGTTTTCCTATGTAAACTTCCGGGGAGAGACCGGGAACGATGGCGCACTCGTCGTTCTCGATGCCGTCGCAAATCATGTCCTGACGATATTCGACGAACTAAGGGTGGCGCGCTTTCCGATCGAAAAAGCAAAGCTGATGAACGCCTACGATGGCGATGACGACGCCTCGATGAACGATAACAACACGTCTTCCTTCAACGACAGGGCTATCGCCGGAAGCAAGAGAATATCCATGCATGCTTATGGCGCCGCCATAGACATCAACCCGAAAAACAATCCATTTGTTGTCCATGGCGCGCGCGACCTCGTCAAGCCGGCGTCGGGTTCCGGTTTCCTCAACCGCGCCGCTCATAGTCCCGGCATGGCCGAGGCGGTGCGGGCGATCTTCGCCAATCACGGTTTCATCGTTTGGGGAGGCGGCTGGCGAAACCCGGTTGATTATCAGCACTTTCAACTAAGCCGCGATCTGGCGGAAAAGCTGATTGCGCTGCCGGCGGACGAGGCGCGCGATGCCTTTGAGAAGTACGTGACGGCCTACAGGACATGCATCGGCGAAGCAGGCGAACCCCGCAGCGCGGCCGCCGCGAAGTGCGGAGGGAAGCCCGTCAATTAGGGATTGTCCGCCCAATCAGCAACCGATCGGCAACGTCGTCACCCCTCATCCTGTCCTTCTCCCGCAAGGGGAGAAGGGGACGCCGCTTTAGCGGGCACGGCCTGCTCCCTCTCCCCTTGTGGGAGAGGGCTGGGGTGAGGGGGAATGCCGGCTGACGCGTCAGCCTTCTGGTGCTATTTCTGCGCAGCCTGCGTTGCGGCGATCGTCTGGCGCTCGCCGCAAAACGACGCGAGACCATCGGCGACAGCCCCCGCGATAAGCGCCTGGCGAGCTTCTGACGATGCGGCCACTTCCTCGTCGCGATTCACAATCACGCCGGATTCCAGCAAAATCGCCGTCATCCTTGTAAAATCGAGCACCACCAGATTGCGCCGCTGGTAGATGCCCCTTGCAGGCTCCAAAATCCTGGCGCTCTTCGGCATGCAGAGTTGCGGATTTGTGGTAGGCCCCAGCCCCCTGGCGATAAGGGAATCCGCTATAGCCTCCGCCAGGCGAAGACCCTGGCTGTAGCGCCTGTTGCTGGGGGAGACGTGCAGCGTGAAGCCCTTGGAGCGGTCGGAGTAGTATTGCTCTTCGCCTTCGTAGGTCCAGCGCTCAAGATAACGGTCGGCGACCGAATCGTGATGGATGGAGATGAAGATATCGGCCTTCATGCTGCTGGCGCGCTGCACACGCTGGAACAGCCCCCTGTTTCCATTCGCCTGCGTCACCATGAGAAAAGCCGAGCTGTAGCCCGCCTTTGCGAGCTCCTCTTTGATGCGCTGCGCCAAGCCCAAATTGAAAGCGTACTCGGGAAACCCGCGCGCGCTGAAGGCTCCGCCGTCCGCCGCCGTATGCCCAACATCGAGCACAATTTTTAGGTTCTCTTTCGATGGGCAGCCTGCCCCGGCGACAGCCTGCCTATGACATGCAAAAATAACCGCAGCCGCGAGAAGCCACGCGCCGCCGCTTCAATAATGTCTTCCAAGGCCAAGAGATAAACGACAATTTAGATCTTCTGAGAAATACAATGGGTTTCTAAACTTATCTAAAGCCCCCGTTGGCGAGCGTCATTTGAATTAAGGAAGATGAAGGCATTAATTTGATTCGGCGTGATGAAAATGCATCTACCATGATTTCGAACCATACGGCGAGTTGCGACGGTCTGAACCTGAGGCAAAGTTTTATCGGCGTGGCGCAAGGAAATCCCGGCAAGAAATTGCAAAATGCAGTCCGCTGTTCTTCGTTGACCGGCCGGGGAAAAGTGGAATGACAAAAGGAAATGACCGCCTCTCCAGGGCAGGCGGATTGATCAAGGAAATCGTCGCCGACCGCCGCCTCGCCCTTATGCTGGCGCTGGGCTTCAGCGCGGGCCTGCCATTCTTGCTCGTCTTTTCGACGCTTTCGGCTTGGCTTCGCGAGTCAGGCATCGCGCGCACCGAAATCGGCTTTTTAAGCTATGTCGCGCTTGCCTATAGCTTCAAGTTCCTTTGGGCGCCCGTGATCGACCGGCGCGACGTTCCGCTTCTGTGGCGCTTCGGCCGCCGCCGCGCCTGGATGCTGCTCGCACAGGCAGGCGTCGCCATCGGTCTTATCGGCATCGCCTTCGGCAATCCCTCGCAGTCGCTCGTTTGGACCGTGGCCTGCGCGTTCTTCGTCGCCTTTTCGTCGGCGACGCAGGACGTGGTGGTGGATGGCTGGCGCATCGGCGCCGCGCCCATCGAACGGCAGGGCATGATGTCGGCGAGCTATCAGCTCGGCTACCGGATCGCTCTATCTGTGCGCGGGCGCGGGCGCGCTCTATATCGCCGACTTCGCCGGCTGGAAAGCGGCCTACATCACCATGGCGGCGCTCATGGCCGTCGGCATCTCGGCAAGCCTGCTCGCGCCGCATCCGCCCGAAACGAAAAGCGGGGCGCCCGCGCAAATCCTTCCTCAAGCTTTATGCCGAGCCGGTCGCCGAGCTGCTTCGCCGGAATGGGAAGATGATCGTTCCCATTCTCGCGCTCGTGGCCATCTACCGGGTTCCCGATTTCGTCTCCGGCGTCATGGCGAACCCGCTCTACATCGATCTCGGTTTCTCGAAATCCGCCATCGCAACCGTCTCCAAAGTGTATGGCGTCTGGATCGGCATCGCCGGCGTGTTCGCAGGCGGCGTGGCCGTGCTCAGGCTCGGCTTGATGCCGGCGCTCCTGATCGGGTGCGTCGCGGCCTCGGCCTCGCATCTCACCTTCGCTTGGCTCGCGCTGGGCGGCGGCGCGAGGCTCGATCTCCTGACGCTGGCCATCGGCGTCGAAAGCTTCGCTTCCGGCTTTGCCGGAACCGCGCTTATCGCGTTCATGTCCTCGCTGACCTCGCCCGCATACGCCGCCGCGCAATATGCGCTGTTGAGTTCGCTCTATGCGCTGCCGGGCAAGCTTGCAGGCGGCCTTTCCGGCGTCATGGTCGATAATTTCGGCTATCCTGTCTTTTTCGTCATCACCTCGGCCATTGGCATTCCGGGGGTGCTTCTCTGCCTTTATGTCTGGCGAGGCACGCTGGCGGGCGGCGCCGGAGGGCCGGCTCCCGAGCCGGCGGCGAGCGGCGCAACGCCCTAACTCTAAGCCATAGAGACTTTTGCGAGCGGCGGATTCCGCGAATGGACCGCCTTGCGGATCCTGGTTCTTGTTTGAAAGAGCAATATTAACATTTATACATAAAAAATTACCATCCAGCACTTAAAGCGCATGGCGGGAGCTGCTCCCCCGCAAACGGAGAACCCATGACTCGAGGCTATTTCCGCTTCCCGGCCGTGTTCGGGGACAGGGTTGTCTTTACCAGCGAGGACGATCTTTGGGAGGCGCCGCTTGAGGGCGGCCCAGCGCGGCGCTTGACGGCCGGGCGCGGACACTTCACCCATCCGTGCTTCTCTCCTGGCGGACGCTGCCTCGCCTTTGCCTCGACCGAAGAAGGACACAGCGAAATATATGTCATGCCAGCGGAAGGCGGCGACCTTCGACGGCTGACCTATCTCGGCTCTTCGTCCATCCCCTGCGGCTGGCTCGACGACGAAACGGTTCTTTTCCGCTCGTTCGCCCATGAACCCCACTTCATCCCCGGCCTGTGCTCCGTGAGTGAGGGAGGCGGTCTGCCAACGCCCCTGCGCCTTGGCCCGGCAACGAGCCTTGCGGTGTCGAAAACAGGCCAGGCCGTTCTATGGCGTGCAAGCTGGCGGCCGGACCCATCCCATTGGAAGCGTTACCGCGGCGGCACCGCCGGGAAGCTGTGGATCGCCCCGGCGTGGGATGGCAATACACGTCCCTGATCGAACTCGATGGCAATCTGGCGTCACCGCTTTGGGTTGGCGAACGGATCTATTTCGTTTCCGACCATGAAGGCGTCGGCAACCTTTACTCCTGCAGCGGCGAGGGACGGGACCTGCGCCTTGAGGCGGCGCATCGCCTTTCTACATCCGCAATCCTGCGACCGACGGCCAAACCGTCGTCTACCACGCAGGCGGCGATCTCTACGCTTTCGATGTGGCGTCGCGAGCTTCCCGCAAGATCGCCATCGACTATCACTCGCAGCGGACCCAGCGCCAGCGGAAGCTACGTCCAGGCGGCGAAATATCGTGAGCAGGCGGACCTCGACCCCAAGGGCGAACGCGGCGTCTACAGCGTGCGCGGACAAATCCATCACATGCGGCACTGGGACGGCCCGGTTTCAACTCCAGGCGTGCCGGGCAGCCGCTTAAGGCTCGCCCGATTTCTGGCCGACGGGCGGCGCGTTATTGCCGTCGTCGACCGCGACAATGGCGACGAACGACTCGAAGTCTGGGATACCGAAGACTATTCCGTGAAGCCCCTGCTTTTGACGGCGGAGAGGGATCGGGCCGGAAGGGTTCGGGCGTTTCACCCAGCTCGAAGCCTCGCCGAAAGGGGAGCGTGCAGCGTTCGCGAACCACCGCAATGAGCTGTGGCTTCTCAATCTCGAAACGGGGTGCGCGCGCAAGCTCGCCGTCGAATCCTTATCGCGCGATGGGCAGCTTTGCCTTCTCGCCCGGACGGCTCGTGGCTCGCCTTTCAGGAAAGCCGAAGCCCCGAGCAGACTTATCTGGCCATCGCCGATGTCGAGACGGGCGAAAGCCGCCCCGTGACAGAGCCTTTATTCATAGACTGGTCACCGAGCTTCGATCCCGAGGGGCGCTACCTTTATTTCCTGTCAAACCGCACGCTCAACCCGGTCTACGACTCCGTGCAGTTCGAGCTCTCGTTCCAGAAGGCGGCTCTTCCATGTCTTGTGACCTTGCAAAAGGACACGCCGTCACCGTTTCTCGAAGCCGCCACGGATGACAAGAATGGGAACGGCGCAAGGGTGACGGCAACAACGCGAAAGTTGAGATCGACTTCGACGGGATCGCCAGCCGCATCCTGGCCTTTCCTGTTCCAGAGGGCCGCTATCAGGCCATCGCGGGCCTGAAAAAGAAAGTGATGTGGACGTCCTTTCCGGTGAAGGGCGCGGTTACAGATGAGCCAATGTTCTTGACGCCTCCGCCGGAAGGAACGCTAGAAGTCTACGATTTCAAGAAGCTCAAGGTCGAAACGCTGGGTTCGGGCATATCCTGGTTCCGTCTGTCATCCGACCGGAAAGCAAATGCTGCTATTCGCAGGCAGGAAGGTCCGCGTCCTGAAGGCGGGCGAGAGGGTGGAAGAGGAAGGCGGCAAGACCCGCAATGGCGGCTTCGTCGACCTCGAACGATTGAAAGTGCTGATCGAGCCGGAAGCCGAATGGAAGCAGATGCTGCATGAAGCGTGGCGGCTGCAGCGCGATCATTTCTGGCGCGCCGATATGTCCAAGGTCGATTGGAAGGGCGTGCTTGAGCGTTATGCGCCGCTCATCGGACGTATCAATTGCCGCTCGGAATTTGCCGACCTCGTTTTGGAGATGCAGGGCGAGCTTGGCACGTCGCACGCCTACGACATGGGCGGCGATTACCGGGAGGCGCCGCGCTACCCGGTTGGGTTCCTGGGCGCGGACTTGAGCTGGGATGACGCCGCCGGCGGCTACCGCATCGGCCGTTTCCTGCACGGCGATGCCTGGAACGCGAATGAAGCGTGTCCGCTGCGCGCGCCCGGCGTGCAGCTCGAAACCGGCGACCTCATCACTGCGGTGAACGGGCAGCGGCTCTCGCAGACGGCGACCCCTCATCAGGCGCTCATGCATCAGGCCGGAGCCGAGGTCTACCTTTCGGTGCAGGCTGGAGACGGCGAGCGGCGGGTGCGCGTGCGCACGCTTCGGAGTGAAGCGAAGGCCCGCTATCGAGACTGGGTCGAGAAACAACCGCGATCATGTCCGCGAGGCGACGGGCGGGCGCGCGGGCTACATCCATATTCCCGATATGGGGCCGCGCGGCTTCGCCGAGTTTCACCGGCACTTCCTGCGCGACTACGACTGCGACGGCCTCATCGTCGATGTGCGCTACAATGGCGGCGGGCACGTCTCGCAATTGCTCCTTGAGAAGCTGTGCCGGCAGCGGCTTGGAGCTACGTTTTCGCGCTGGTTTGGCGTCTACCCCAAGCCCTACGAGTCTCCGACGGGGCCTATGGTGGCGCTCACCAATGAATTCGCCGGATCGGACGGCGACATCTTCTCCCACACTTTCAAAATGAAAAAGGCGGGGCCGCTGATCGGGCGCAGAACCTGGGGCGGCGTCATCGGCATCTCCCCGCGCCATCGCCTTGCCGACGGCGGCATGACCACGCAGCCCGAATTTTCGAACTGGTTCGCCGATGTGGGCTGGAAAGTGGAGAATTACGGAACCGATCCGGACATCGACGTGGATATCGCGCCGCACGAATTCCGGCAGGGCCAGGACCCTCAGCTCGATCGCGGCATCGTGGAACTCCTGACGCTCTTCGAAACGCGGCCCCCTTTCCGGCCGATGCCCGAGGACGATCCAAGACAGGCGGAGACCATCCGCGACAGGGAGAACGGCCGGACGCCCGGCGAGTGAAGGAAAACCCGTCCAAGCCGCCTTCTCGCGCAGCGGCGCGCAATCCATGTTCAGGCAAACCGAACGTGGGCGCGCGCCCAAGGAAGGAAAAAACTCCATGCAAAGCGACGTGAGAAGGTCCGAAGACCGCGGCCAAACCAATTTCGGCTGGCTGCAAAGCAGGCACAGCTTCTCTTTCGGCGATTATTACGATCCGCGGCATATGGGCTTCGGGCCGCTTCGCGTCATCAATGAGGACCGGGTTGCTCCGGGAGGCGGATTCCCAACGCACGCGCACCGCGACATGGAGATCGTCTCCTATGTTCTTGAGGGCGGGCTGGAGCACAAGGACAGCCTCGGCACGGGTTCGGTCATCCGCCCCGGCGATGTGCAGCGCATGTCGGCCGGAACCGGCGTTCGCCATAGCGAGTACAATGCGTCCGGCACGGAGCCTGTCCATTTCCTGCAGATCTGGATCGTTCCCGAGCGCGAAGGCCTCAAGCCCAGCTACGAACAGAAAGCCTTCGAGGCTGCCGAAAAACGCGGAAAGCTTCGCCTTATAGGCTCGCGGGACGGACGGGAGGGGTCCGTCGCCATCCATCAGGATGCCAAGCTCTATGCAACGCTGCTCGAAGCGGGCGAAGCCGTTTCGCATACGCTGGAAGCGGAGCGGGGCGCGTGGGTGCAGGTGGCGAAAGGCTCGATCGCAGTCAATGGCCAGAGGCTGAAGGCCGGCGACGGCATGGCTGTCGAAGGCGCCGGCGACTTGCGCCTTGAGGCGGAAACGAACGCCGAAGCGCTCCTTTTCGATTTGACTCTGGCTCGCTGAACGGCGACGAAGCCGTTTGCCTCCGCCAGCCGGGAGCGGATTCGCGCGTGTCTTCCATTGGGCGCGATTCCTGCTTCGATTTGCTGGCGCGGGCGGACGATCTAAAGGAAAGGTGAGGCATGCCACTCTACACTTACCATTGTAAGGAATGCGACAAGGACGCCGAGTTGCTGGTCCGCTCCTCCGGGACGCCTGCCTGCCCGGCCTGCGGAAGCCAAAGCCTTGAGCGCCTGTTGTCCCGGCCCGCGCAGCAAGGCAAAAGCGCCGGCATCAAGAAAGCCGCGCGAGCACAAGCGGCGCGTGCGGGACACTTAAGCAATTTTTAGCCGATGCGAACGCGGCGCCGAGCCGACTTCGCGGGTCTCGCAACCAATACGGAAACTCATTTTCAAAAACTTAACCGTTTGTAGATGACGCCAGCCTGTTTCGGGCCTGTGCATAGAAAGCTTCCTGTCCCGTTTAACCTTCGGAAATGCGCGGCGGGCAAAGCTCGATCGAGAGCGCAAACAAAGGCGGCCTAGAGCCGGCGATCCTATCACCCGATGTTTGCACTCCAGAGGGAATGACTTCCTCCGTCATCGCATGAAGCGAACCCATCCTGTCGCGAACAAGAAATCAGGCCGCCATGACATCCATCATTTCGGGCATGACGAGAACCCAGATCGCCGCGATGCCGGCGTCCGCCGTCGCGGCGCTCAAGGCATCCGATATCCAGGCCATGACAACTTCGCAGGTCGGCGCGCTGACGGCAAGCGAACTCCAGGAGATGTCCGCACCGGCCATCCAGGCCTTCTCAGCACCCCAGGTCTCGTCGCTCACAGCAGCCGCCATCTCGGGCCTTTCCATCGCCAGCCTTGCAAACTCCCAGCAGTCGTCCCTTACGGCGGCGCAGATCAACGCCATGAGCAAGGCGCAGGTGCAGGCGCTCAACTTCGCCGGCATTCCGGTGAACCAGATCGCCGCCCTGACCACCGGCCTGACAAACATGTCGGGCGCGCAGATCGCCGCGCTCTCAACCCAGCAGGTTGCGGCGCTCACCAGCAGGCAGGTCGGCTCGCTCAACGCCTCGCAGTTCTCGTCGCTCTCGGACGCTCAGTTCGCCGCGCTTTCGAAAGCCTCCTATTCCGTCCTCACTTCTTCCGAAGTCGGGTCCCTCGACTCGAACGAGCTCGCCTCGCTCGGAACTGGCGTCGCCAGCCTTTCTGCCAGCGCCTTGGCCGGACTTGGCGCGTCCCAGTTCAAGGCGCTTTCGAACGCGCAGGTCGGGGCGATGTCCGCCGCTCAGCTGAACGCCCTGTCCTCCGCCCAGGTCGGCGCGCTCTCCACTTCCCAGATATCTTCCATCTCCCTGACTGCGATCAGCGCGCTGACCACTGCGCTGAGCAAAATGTCCGCCGACCAGTTCGGCGCCATGACCAGCCAGCAGATCGGCAAGCTGTCCGCGATGCAGGTCGGCGCACTGACCACCGCCCAAATCCAGGCATTGTCGCCGGCGCGGATCGCCGGGCTCTCGTCCAGCCAAACCGCTGGCCTGACCGCGGCCCAGGTCGGCGTCATGTCCGGCGATCAGACACAGTCGCTGAACGTGAACGCGCTCTCCTCGTCCGCTCTGAGCGCAGTCACTGGCTCAGCACTGTCGTCGAGCCAGGTCACGAGCCTGACCGCCTCGACCATCGGCAAGCTCAGCGTGAAGCAGTTCGACGACGCCATCGGCAACAATTTGCAGGTGCTTTCGGCCTCGCAGTTCTCCGGCGTGACCGCCGCACAGATCAAATCTCTTTCAGCGTCCCAGTTCGGATCGATCACTTCCGCTGAACTCGGAGTCATGACGGCGGCTCAAAGCTCGGTCCTGACCGCCTCCGAGATCTCATCGCTGACGAATAGCCAAGCTGGCTCGCTGTCCGGAGCCGCAGTCAACGGCCTAACCTCCGCCGCGCTAAGGGCCTTCTCGACCTCCCAGATCGCCTCCCTCTCGACAGCCGCCGTCCCCGCGCTTTCGACAGCGACCCTGAACGGCATGAGTTCGGCGCAGCTGGGCGCGCTGACCCAGGCGCAGACCCAGGCGCTCACCACGTCGCAGGTCGCGGGGCTGTCGCAATCGGCGCTGTCGTCGCTCAACATGTCCTATTTCGGGGCCAAGCAGGTCGCGGGGCTCGGCGCATCGGCCATCTCGGCCATGGCGGTTTCTCAGTTCGACTCTGTCGTTGCGCCGAACATCGGCTCGCTCTCGACAGCGGCCATCAAAGGAACTCACGACGGCCCAAATCGAGTCGCTCACCGCTCAACAGGCCTCAACCCTGACCTCGGCTCAACTGTCCGCGATGAACGCCTCGCAGCGCGCCGCCTACAATAGCAACAACAATAACAACAATAATAATAATAATAATAATAATAATAACAATAGCAGCAACTCGGTCTTGCAGGACGCCGAGAGCCTCGAAACCAATGGCTCCCTGTCTTATCAGGGCGCGCTCCAGGTGTTGCAAGACGCCGCGACCGGCGGCATGAACGCCTCCAAATTCGCGGGTCTTCAGGCGGTCGCCAACGCCCTCAACGCCTCCGGCGCCAACGGCATCAAGACCTCGGCTTATGTCCAGCAGATGTTCGACAACGTGGTCCTGGGCGACAAGGCCAACGCCACCTACAATGGCGGCTCGTCTACGGCTACACAGCTCGGTAACCTCACGGCGTCGTCGAGCGAAACGCAGGTGGATCAGCTGATCGGGAAATGGTTCCTTGGGACCGACAACCCGTCGCTTGCCGGATATCAAGCCACGTACCAGACGGTGAACGAACCGCTGTTCTCGGCCGGAGGCCCCAAGATCACCGACGTCAACCAGGGCGAGACGGGGGACTGCTACTTCCTCTCGGCTCTCGCCGACACGGCGCAGCAGGACCCTTCGCTCATCCAGAACATGGTGCAATCCAACGGCAACGGCACGTACAGTGTGGAGTTCCAGCTCAACGGCAAGGCCGACTACGTCACCGTCAACAACCAGCTCGCAATGCTGCCCAGCGGCGAAGCCATGGGCGATGGCTCGACCTACGCCTTCGACCACGGCGGTAGCGCCGGAACCGCCAACATGTGGTCGGCGATCGTCGAAAAGGCCTATGCCGAGTTCCGCGATCAGACCGACGGCGTGAATTCCTACGCTAACATAGGCGGCGGCCTGGACAACGGCCTTCAGGCCATCACCGGCCAGACCGTGACCGACTATTACTCACCCAACATCACAACGTCAGCCCAACGGACCTCGCTGTTGCAGGCAATGCAGTCGGCTCTGGCCTCCGGCAGCGACGTGCTTATGAGTTCCGACAACTCGAACGCCTCGGAGAACCTCGTCGGCGACCACATGTTTGCGGTCATAGGCGTGAACGCCGCCGCCGGCACAGTCACGCTGGACAATCCGTGGAACGGCAGCGGCGCCATGTCGGGCATGAAGATGCAGTTCACGGAATCGCTGTCCGACTTGCTCGCCAACGGGGTCGGCTTCCACGTCGCCAACGGGACGCCGGTCTCGATTTGATACCGTCCGGTTGATCGGTTCGTCGCGGGTTGTCGCCGTCCCGTGCGCGCTGCGGCATAAAATACTGCTGCGCAGACACGGGACCTTTTGGCGATTGCGCGCAAAGAAGGCGCCGGATAAGCGCCAAGGCGCTTTCCGGGGCGACAATTGCGGAACCGATCGACCGGATCCGGTATGAGCCAACATCAAGCCTGGGGATCGGTCTTGAGGCGATGAAGCGCGGGACGAGGCTCGGGCAGCCCATCGGCGCAGATGTTCGTCCGTGCGATCGCCACGGTCTTGATCATCGCCCAGGCCTTCAATCCCGGCTCCAGCCCGAGGCGCTCCACCAATTCCCACGTCACGAGCGAGTGCAGACGCGAGGCCCCGAGATCGAAGGTGACCCGCGCATAGGGCGCATCGAGATATTCCACCTCGACGATCGTTCCCGGCAGCCTGTTCGTGATGGACACATCCATGGGCCGCGACAAGGCGATGGACACGTCGCTGGCGTCGATTTCCACGGCGACGCCCGTTCCGGGGTCGGCATCGATCTTCGGCACGCGAAGCTCGAAGGAGCCAAGGAAAAGCGTCGTCACTCCAAGCGCCGGCTGATGGCGAAGGACGCGCGCTTCGAGCGTGGTGGAAAGCCTAATCATCGTTCGTTGTGCATCATCGTAGTTCTGCGCCGCTTACATAAGCGCTTTTTGCACGCCCTTTCTGCAAAGATCACATTTAGCAATAATCGTACAAGTCAACTCTCGGCTGATCTGCGCCCTTCGTCCTTGGCGGTCCTTTCCCCTACAAAAATTCAGGAAGGCGCCCCACCTTGAGCTGGCGACATCAAGGAAAGGCGCCATCATGAAACTCAGTGCTCGCAATGCCATCCCCGGAAAAGTTGAACACATTCACAAGGGCGCGGTAACCACCACGGTGAAAGTGGACGTTGGAAACGGAATCCACGTCACCTCGTCCATTACAAATGAAGCCGCCGAGGACCTGAAGCTCAAAGTGGGCGATAGCGTCACCGCCATCATCAAATCTTCGGACGTCATCATAGGCAAGTAAGCCGCGCGCGGCGTGATGCGAGACATCAAGGGCGTTCTCATCGATATCGACGGCGTCGTCCATCGGCGCGGCGCCGCCATACCTCATTCGATCGAGGCGATCGAGCGGCTAAGACGCCTCAATCTTCCCTTTCGCTTCATTACGAACACGACGAGGACGCCGCTCCGCATCATCGCCGCCCAGCTTGAAAAGGCCGGGGCGGCCGCCGGGCGCTCCCACATTTTCACGCCTGCGCTCGCGGCGCGAACCTATATCGAGGACCACGATCTCGACCCTTTCTTCGTGACCAGCTCCGCCCTGAAGGAGGACTTCGCCAATCTCAAAGCGGGGGCTAGGCGCGCCATCGTTGTAGGGGACGCCTACGACGAGTTCACCTACGCCAAGCTCAACCAGGCCTTTCGATTGATCGAAGACGGCGCGGAATTCCTTGCGCTCGCCGCGAACCGCTCCTTTCGAGACGCCGACGGGCAGCTCAGCCTGGATGTCGGCGGCTTCGTCGCCTGCCTCCAATACGCAACCGGCAGAAGCGCACATATTCTGGGCAAACCCTCGCCCGATTTTTTTCGCTCAGCCGTGACGCATATGGGCCTTGCGCCGCAGAACGCGGTCATGATCGGCGATGACGCCGAGTTCGACGTGAGCGCAGCGATCAAGGCCGGCCTTCGCGGCATTCTCGTGCGAACCGGCAAATACAAGCCCGGCGCGGAGGATGGCGTCGAACCGAAGCCGGATGGCGTCGCCAGTAATCTTCTGGAAGCCGTCGACCTTATCGAGGGCGGGATGAGTTAGCCGGGAGACAAAAGCTGCGTCGAAGTGTTAGGGGGGCGCAGGTAAGCAGCATCTTTGCAAGGAGTGAGGCAAATGCAGATCGGGGTCGTCGGTCTTGGACGCATGGGTGGAAACATCTCCCGCCGCTTGATGAGGGCGGGGCACGCCTGCGTCGTATACGACGCCAATCCCCAAGCGAGCGCCGCACTGGCGAAGGACGGCGCGGCGGCGGTTTCTTCGCTGGAGGGAATGGCGCAGGCGCTCAACGAAAAGCCGCGTGCGGTTTGGGTGATGCTTCCTGCCGGACCCATTACCGAAGACACGGTGCAGAAACTCGGCGGCCTCCTGGAGCCGGACGACGTGATCGTCGACGGCGGCAATACGTTCTACAAGGACGATATCCGCCGCGCCAAAGAGCTGGCGGCAAAGCGGATTCATTACGTCGATTGCGGGACCTCCGGCGGCGTCTGGGGTCTCGAACGCGGCTATTGCCTGATGATTGGCGGCGACAGGCGCGCCGTGGATCGCCTCGATCCAATCTTCTCAGCGCTCGCCCCCGGATCGGCCGGCATCGCCCCTTCGGCAGGCCGCGAAACCGGCGACGATCGCGCCGCGCGCGGTTACATTCACGCCGGTCCTGCCGGCGCCGGGCATTTCGTCAAGATGGTTCATAACGGCATCGAGTATGGCCTGATGCAGGCTTATGCCGAGGGCTTCGACATCCTTCGCAACAAGGATTCGAATGATCTGCCCGAGGATGAACGCTTCGAGCTGAACATCGCCGATATCGCGGAAGTCTGGCGGCGCGGAAGCGTCGTCTCCTCCTGGCTGCTGGACCTCGCGGCGGCGGCTCTTGCAAAGGATCCGGATCTTGCGGGCTTCTCCGGATTCGTCCAGGACTCAGGTGAAGGCCGGTGGACCATCGAAGCCGCCATCGAAGAAGCGGTCCCGGCCGAAGTGCTTTCGTCTGCGCTTTTCGCGCGGTTCCGGTCGCGGCGGGAGCACACCTTCGGCGAAAAGATGCTGTCGGCGATGCGGTTCGAATTCGGCGGCCATGTCGAGCCGCCCGGCCCTGCCCAAAGCAAGCGCACGCGGGACGGCTGACGGGCGCCATCCGGGCAGCGGCGCTCTACTCTTCCTTCAAGCGCCAGAAACCGATGGGCTGCTTTTCGTTGAGGCGGAACAGCTCATTGCCTTGCGCATCCAGCAACCCCGTGGGGCACGGATCGCTGCCGGTTTCCAGAACAGTAACGCGATCCTGTCCGGCGGGCGTGCGATCGAGTTGATAGAGATCGTCCCACCAGGCGCGCGGTGACCTCGAAGCCGTGACATACCTCGCTTTGCTCACTCACTTAACTCCACACTGCAATCGGTCTGGACTTCGTCCAGCTTGAGCGCGGCTTCATACTAGTCTGCCGCCGCTGGCAACCTAGGCGGGAATGCAGTTGCCGTCATCCTTAATAAAGTGGTAATGGAAGTGGCAAATCCGCACATCTATAGAAGTCAAATTCATTACTTTATCAGATTAAAGCTTAGCTTAAGCCAGACTTTTGCGCTTGCAACATGAAGTTAAGCTCAAGCTGCCACCGTCGCCATCTTGGAATAGCGCCTAAACGGTGAATTCGGCAGCCGGCCGCGCCTGAGGACAGGACAGCTTTACACGCTGGCGACGTCAGCGAGAGGCCGGACGCGCTCGCGCGGAATACGAACGCCGCGCTTTTTCATGTCGCGGAGCATGATATAAATCATCGCCGTCATGAGCGCGTCGCTCAGGGCATCGTGCTGTCCGAGATTGGGCAGGCCGAGGTCTTCGAGGATCGAGACAAAGCGCAGGTCGATTGTGGTGCCAGGCGGCGCATCTCCGTATTTGCGGTCGTAGTAGAGGTTCGAAACCTCGATGCGCCGGTTTGGAAGCCCCATTTGGATGAACGGCAACACATGCTTGTCGACCATGGCCATGTCGAATTCGAGGTAGTATCCGACAAGGGGACGTGAGCCGATGAAATACAGGAAGTCTTTCAGGATCTTGCGGATCGGCAACTTGCTGCTCGACATCGGTCTCGCGAAGCTTGTGAATTTTCATCGCATCCGGCTTGATGCTGGCTTCCGGCCGCACGATCGCTTCGAAATGCTCGCTCAACAGGATCTTGTCGCCTCTGATCATGACGGCGGCGATGGTGATGATGTCATCCTTCCCCACATCGAGGCCGGTGGTTTCGCAATCGAAGGCGACCACTTCGTCAGGCGGCGGCTTGTTGAACAGGAACCGGTAAGACTGATCCCCGATCGAGGCCATATGGAAATAGCGACGGAGCGTCTGATACACCATCAGAATTTTCCAAGCCTAAGGAAAATAAGCAAGATTATAGCGATGCCGTACAAGTTCGCGGAACTGGCGTACGACCCGGATCGCATTCCGGAAGATGTCCCGGTCCCCTGCGGAGAGTTCGTTCATATTCACGATGGATTCGCGGGCCAGATTGCCGATGCGCCTGGCTTTGAGCTGGGAACGCAACCGGAATTCCATGAAAAGATGAAGCGCGCTGATAAGTTCCTTCGCAAATGGCTCTTCCAGCATTCCCGAGGCGGCGATCGCTCTTATTCTCGTCACGGTCGGCGTTTCGAGGATGCCCTTTTCGGTGGCGAGCGTCCTGATGCCATGGACGATGGGGAAGGTGCCAACCTTCTTCACATCGACATCGCCGGAGCGCATTCCGACGGACACCATCAAATTGCCGAGCATGCCGATGTCGGAACTCGCGAAAAGGTCGATCAAATGCGCGAAATGGGCAAGATGCGCGCTCTCGCCCTGCATCAGCTCCATGAATGCGGATTTCGCGCGAACGAGGACGTCGCGGCGGCCCGCCGCCGCGACGGCGTCGCTGAAGATCCCGAGGTTCATCGCGCTATCGCCCCCCGGCGTCAGAACCCAGCCCTTGATCTGCTTGATGAAGCTGTCGACGGGTTGCGACCATACGGGGTTTTGCACCATGACGTTGCCGGCGCAACGCGGGAATCCGAAGGCTTCGAGCGCTTCCGTGAAGGCCGCGCGAAACGACTTGAGGTCCGCTTCCGGGACTTCCTTCGCGAGCAGCAGGCCATTGTCCTGGTCGGTCCGGACCGTCTGTTCGCGGCGCCCCTCCGAGCCCATGACCATGAGGCATCCGTGCTCCCGGATCGACCGGGGCGCCACCAGATCGAACACCCTGGCAAGAAGGTTCCGGTT
Organism: uncultured Alphaproteobacteria bacterium; assembly: GCA_963727795.1. Classification (GTDB taxonomy): domain Bacteria; phylum Pseudomonadota; class Alphaproteobacteria; order Rhizobiales; family Rhodomicrobiaceae; genus Rhodomicrobium. The sequence goes on along the minus strand of CAVSHC010000015.1, from coordinate 558,492 downwards.
CAAATCCGAGGTGATCTCGGCGATGACCTCGATTTTGACGCCTTGCGAATGAAGGCGTTCGACTTGCGCCTGTATGTCCGTGGCCGCGACCGTCAAGTCCGCGACCGATTTCGCTCTGTCAATGCGGCCCGGGATCAATTGGGAATTCCCTGCAAAGAGTTCCAGGATATCGATGTCTTCGAGGATGCCGGCGTATGTGTCGTTCTCGCGAATGGCGAGGCGGCGCCTTTTGCTCCGGGTCATGGCGAGGAGCGCATCGAAGATGAAATCGTCGCTATCGACGGCCGCTATATCGAAGTGGCTGACCTCCCAGACCTGGGTATCGAGCGGCAGTCCCTTGACGATGACGGCCTTCGAGATAGTCATGCCGGTGACAATGCCGGTTCGCTCGCCATCCACGACGAACAGCGCGTTGCAGCTCTGCTGCTGCATATACCTTCCCGGCCTGTTCTATGGTGGCGGAGCCATCGATGAAGACGGCCCTTGCCCAGCGGGCGTCCTTGACACGGGACCTCAATACAGAATCGATGCCCTGCGGACCGCGGTCCGCTGCGAAGGCGTCCAGCCTGCGCGACAGATCGGAATAGAAGAAGGCCGCAAAAGCCTGGTTTTTCTTGACGAGTTCGAGGATCGTTTCTTTCGGCAGCAGGTAGCAGAGGGTTTCCTCCGTGGCGGCGAAATCCGCGCTTGCCGATCCATGAACCACGGCCCCGGAGTCGAACGTATCCCTCGGGCCAAGCACGGCTTCGATCTCATCGCCATGCTTCTCTTCAACCGCCCCCTTTATGATGACGTGAAGAAACCCGGAACTTTCTCCGAGCCTGACGATTGTGGAGCCGGGCGCGAAGTAACCAACATCCATCGACGCAGTCAGAAGGTCCATTTCGGGCCGGTTCAGCCGGTCGAAGGGCGGATTCTGAGCGTCGAAGCCTTGCATGGCGACCTATGCAAACTGGCTTAGCCGAGGGCGGGATGGTCCCCGCCCTCCTTTCGTTTCTAGTGTACACTTGCGACTGAGGCGCCGATACCGGTTTCTGAGCGGATGAACTGCCCCTCGAAGGCGGCCTCTTCGCGCTTAGCCCTCTGCGTGGCGTCCAGCTTCGAGAAGAGCCAGATGCCGATGAAGGCGATTGGCATCGAGAACAGCGCCGGGTTGTCATAAGGGAAGAGCGCATCCTTGAAGCCGAACGTGCCGACCCAAACGGCTTTGCTGAGCACGACCCCCGCAACCGAGCTGATGAGGCCCAGCATACCGCCCATGAAGGCGCCCAGCGTCGTTGTCCCTCTCCAGAACATCGTCATCAGGAGAACAGGGAAATTGACGCTCGCCGCCACGGCGAAGGCGAGGCCCACCATGAACGCGACGTTCTGCTTCTCGAAAACGTAGCCTAGGTAGATCGCGAGAATTCCGATTAACACAGCCGAAATCTTCGAGATCATCACTTCGGTCCGCTCGGAAGCGCGTCCTCGCGCGATAACCGATGCGAACAGATCGTGACTGACCGCCGACGCAGCCGCCAGCGTCAGTCCGGCCACCACAGCAAGGATCGTCGCGAAAGCGACGGCCGAGATGAAGCCGAGGAGGTAAGCGCCGCCTGTGGCGCCCGCCAACTGAACGGCCGCCATGTTCGTGCCGCCAATAAGGCTCTTCGCTTCAATGACCCCGCCCTTGAAGTAGGACGGATCGCTCATCAGAAACGTGATGGCGCCGAAGCCGATGATGAACGTCAGGATGTAGAAGTAGCCGATGAAGCCCGTGGCGTAGAACACCGATTTACGAGCGGCCTTGGCGTCCGCAACGGTGAAGAACCGCATGAGGATGTGAGGCAAGCCGGCTGTGCCGAACATCAGCGCGAGGCCAAGCGAGATGGCGGACACGGGATCTTTCACAAGGCCGCCCGGTCCCATGATCTTATCATGGCTCGGATGAATCTTGATCGCTTCTTCGAACATCTGATTGGGGCTGAAGTTGAACTTGATCAAGACCAGGAGCGCGATGAGGGTCGCGCCGAAGAGCAACAGCCCGGCCTTGATGATCTGCACCCAGGTCGTGGCCTTCATGCCGCCGAAGGCGACGTAGACGATCATCAGCGTGCCGACGATCACGACGGCATAGAGATAATCGAGCCCGAAAAGCAGCTGGATGAGTTTGCCGGCGCCGACCATCTGGGCAATCAGGTAGAAGGCGACCACGGTGAACGTGCCGATCGCGGACAGGATACGAATCCAGGTCTGATTCAGCCTGAAGGACGCCACGTCCGCGAAGGTGAATTTGCCCAGATTGCGCAGCCGCTCTGCGATGAGGAACAGTACGATCGGCCAGCCGACGAGCCAGCCCACCGAATAGATCAGGCCATCGAACCCGCTGGCGAATACGAGGCCGGATATTCCGAGGAACGACGCCGCCGACATGTAGTCGCCAGCGATGGCGAGGCCGTTCTGGAAGCCCGAGATCCCGCCGCCGGCAGCGTAGAAGTCGGCTGCCGACTTGGTCCGCGCCGCCGCCCGATAGGTTATGATAAGCGTCAAAAAGACGAAGCCCACGAACATGCCAATCGCGGGCCAATTCGTAGCTTGCTTCTCCACCGCCCCTTCGACGGCGGCCGCAAACGCGGGGGACGCCGCCAGACTGGCGCAAAGCGCGAGACTTGCCCCGGCGACACGTTTGACCGAAATCATTTCGTCACCTCTTTGACAAGCTCGCGATTCATCTCGTCAAAGCTGCTGTTTGCGACCCAGACGTAAATTCCGGTCAGCAAAAATGCGAAAACGATAACGCCAAGACCGATCGGAATGCCCCAGGTCGTGACGCTGCCGGAGGCGATTGGCGTCGACAAGAACCCCTTGTCGAATGCGACAAGGAGGATGAACGCTTGATAGACAGCCAGCATAAGGATGGACAGCGTCCATGCGAAACGCGATCGGCGTCGGACAAGTTTTTGGAATTTTGGATGTTCCGACATCCAAGAGTTGAATTCCTGCTCCATGGCATTCCCCTTAATTTTATAGCTAAGCCGCTATTTGAATGGGCTGGCGGATTATGAGGATGATCTTGCGGAAATTGCAATCTAAGCCTTTGGTTATGCGACCTTAGTTGTGGCTTGGCCGTAACGGCGAAAAGCCGCGCCGCGGCGCGCTCCGCGCAAGCAAATCGGGCCGAGCCTGCCGCACCTATCAAGACCGCTTATCGCCGGAAATTGCCGAGCACCGCGTCGAGCAATCCCGGAAAGCGGGCGTCGAGATCGGCCTTTCGCAGGGTGGATATGAAACAAACGCCTTCCTTGCGCTGGGCGATAATCCCGGCCTCGCGCAGAATGCGATAATGGTGCGACTGGGTCGACTTTGCGATGTCGAGGCCCGCCACCGCGGCGAAGCACGCAAGCTCGCCCCGCTCCGCCAGGGTATGCACGATGTGCAGCCGCACCGGATCGCTCAGCGCGTAAAGCACAGCCTCCAACTTCAAAGGCGAGGCTGCATGAAGCGTATCGTCTCCCATGCTGAAAAAGATGGCGCGCTTTACCGTGAGTTCAACAGTTCCGGAGCTTAAACCGAACTGCGCTAAATCGAAAATCGGGGCCGCAATCCGAGCAAAAAGTTCGTCATCCCCGAAAGGCGCTTGCGCCGGCGGTCATGGGACGCTCCAGCCGGTTGTCACAGACGAACGCCGGAAGCTGCGCGCCGGCGCCGAAGGGACGGTCCAGGAAACCAGTTGTGGATTGCGCCGCTTTCCCTGCCAGACTTGCGCCAACATACCGCAAGCTTACCCCGGTTGATTCGATAAGGGGACAACATGGGGAAGGCAAAAGCTCAGGACCGCGCATTCACGGTCGATATGTGGTGGACGGACCTCAATGATGTCGAGATCGGTCTTTTCGCCCACACGCGTCATCGCGCCAAGTCGCGGGAATTTACGCAAGATTCCGATGTGATCGGCGAAGTCCTGGAGGGCGGCGAGCGGACCGGGCTCATCACTTATCGCGAAGGGCTTTGGAAATCGGAAAACCCTGGCGAGAAACGCCTTGTGCTCAAGCTCTTCACACCCTCCATGAACTGGCGCGCCAGCATGGAGATGCTTGTGGGACGCAGCGTGCAGCTCTCCACGGGCGCGGGCGGCTTTCCGGTGACGGCGTATTCCATCCACATCGAGGGCCTCGACCAGATCGTTCAACTCGAACGCTCTGCACGGAAATGGCCCGGTCTTCCCGAGCAATTCTCGTTTTTCCTCATGGAGGATGGCGAGGCGAAGCTCTATCGCTTGCGCCACGATTGGATGGACATCAGCGGCAATTACACGCTTTTCGATCAAACAGGCTCAAAGATCGGGCATGTCACAGGCCATCTCTTTCGATCTCGGGGGACGCTGGGATGTCAAACTCTATGGCGAAAGCTCGCCTTATCTCGTAATCATTCTGCAGCTTGTCAGCGCAATGCTGAAGTTCAACGCCGCCGCCCGCCGCCATGTGGACCGGCTGACCCAGGATGTGACGGCCGGCGCCATAAAACTCGCCCTGCAAAAACAGGAAAGCGACCTTTATTTGAACCCGAGGCGTCCGCATTGATCCTCAGGCGGAGCGGTCCCGCGGCTATCGCCGCGCCGGGCGCCGCAGCCTGCAAGAAGCGGAGCAGATGCTCTCGCCGCATGGCGATGCATCCCTCTGTCGGCGTGAAGCATGGACGCGCGATATGAAGAAAGATCGCGCTTCCCCGTTTTTGCACTGCGCGGGCGCATGTTGTAGTCCAGCACGGCGATCACGTCGTAAAGGCGGTCGTCGCGCCACAGACGCTCGGCGCTCGCCTTGTAAGGCACTATGACTTTGCGATTGTAATTCCGGTCGCCCGGACCGTCGCACCAGCCGTGCGCTTCGGTGAGGCGCTCGACGGGCAAGGCCGTTGACGGGCGTCTCACTCTGTCTGCCCGGTAATACACTTGCACAAGGGGCCAGACGCCAAAAGGGGTTGTTCCGTCCCCTTCCCTTTTCAATGCCCGCACACCGCCCTTCCCAAGAGCCGCCGGAAAATGTAAATTTCTAAAGATCAGGGTTCCGGCAGTCGCAGCGCCGGAGTTTGTTAAGAGTCGGGCGATACCTTGGTATCCCAATTTTTTTCGCGGGTTTTGCGTAAAAGTCCGATTGCGCACGAGTTCACCCGTTGCTTTGTACAAATCTGCCCCTTAAATCGGAACCGCAAGCTTTTGACTGGAGTCAAACATGAGCAATACGCGCAGTATCCTGGTTGTCGATGATGATCAAGACCTTGCGCTGTCGCTTGCCGAGCAGCTCGCTCTTCACGAGGAGTTTGAAACGCACGTGGCGCACAGCGCCGCTCAGGCTTTTGCCGCAGTCAAGAACAAGCACACCGATCTGGTTCTCCTCGATGTCGGGCTTCCCGATATGGATGGGCGCGAAGCGTGCCGTCTCCTGCGCAAGAACAATTTCAAGCATCCCGTCATCATGCTGACCGGCCACGATAGCGACTCCGACACCATCCTCGGCCTGGAATCGGGAGCGAACGACTACATCACCAAGCCGTTCCGGTTTGCGGTCCTCCTGGCCCGCATTCGCGCCCAGCTTCGCCAGCACGAGCACAGCGAAGAGGCTGTCTTCACAATCGGCGAATATTCGTTCCGGCCTGCCGCCAAGATGCTGATCGACAAGAAGGGCGGCAAGGTCCGGCTTACGGAAAAGGAAACCTCCATCCTGAAATATCTCTACCGGGCCGGAGAGAAGGTGATTTCGCGCGATGTGCTGCTGCACGAGGTCTGGGGCTACAATGCCGGCGTGACCACGCATACGCTCGAAACCCATATTTATCGCCTTCGGCAAAAGATAGAGCGCGACCCCTCCCGGGCCGAGCTTTTGATCACCGAGGCGGGTGGGTACAAGCTCATTCCCTGACGTTTCTCCGATGGGTGTGGCTCACGCCGCGTTGCGCAATCATCCGAATCGAACAAGGGTGTAACTCGTTTTTGAGTGGAGTGGAGAGTTAAGGATGGGCTAACAACCGGGCAGGTGAAACGATGCTCGACCAAAAAATCGAGCTTTTGCAGCAGGTCCCATTGTTTTCAGAACTTTCGGAGGATCTGCTGAGCGCGATCGCCGAACTCGGGACAGAAACGCTTCTTCGAGGCCGGAGAAAACCTCCTCACCGAGGGCGAAACTGGAAACACCGCCTATCTGATCATGACCGGCAAGGCTGGCTGTCCCAAAATAGAGGGAGGCGAAGTCTTCATCGAGGACCTTTGGCCTGGCGCCCTTGTGGGCGAGCTCGGCATGCTGGTTGAAACGGTTCATAACGTCAGCGTGACGGCGAAAGAGCGGCTCCGCGCCCTCGCCTTCGGGCGCGATGCGTTTCGCGGTGTGATGGAAGCGCACCCGGACCTAGCCCAGCATATCGCCGAGATGCTTCTCGTTCGTCTTCACGGCCTGGCCGCGGAAATCCGTGTCGTCGACAGCAGGCTGGCGGAGCTGGAGAAGGCGGCATAGGGCAGCGCCGCCGCTTTTCCTTGAGCGCGTTTCAGCTTTTTCCTGCCCGATCCCAGAACGTTTTGATTTTATGCAAAAAATTCACAGACGCAGGATGCGTTGAGTCTGTGGACGCCTTTTCGAACTCCTTCAAGAGTTCTTTTTGTTTGCGCGATAGGTTCTGCGGCGTCTCGACTTCAACTTGCACATAAAGATCTCCAGTCAGCTTCGACCGAAGGACCGGCATGCCTTTCCCGCGCAGGCGGAACTGCTTTCCTGTCTCGGTGCCTTCGGGAATCTTCACCCGCGCCCGTCCGCCGTCGATGGTTGGCACTTCGACCTGTCCCCCCAGAGCCGCTGTCGCCATGGTGATCGGGACCCGGCAGAACAAATCCGCGCCATCGCGCTGGAAGATGTCATCGGACAAGATCGAGAGGAAGATGTAGAGATCCCCGGCCGGCCCGCCTCGAATGCCAGCCTCTCCCTCCCCTGCCAGCCGTATCCGCGTCGAGTCCTCGACCCCTGCGGGGATGTTCACCGACAACGTCCGCTCGCGCGTCACGCGACCGCTGCCCGAGCAGACCTGACAGGGTTTCTGGATAATCTCGCCGCGCCCCTGGCAGGTCATGCAGGTGCGCTCGATGGTGAAAAAGCCCTGGCTCGCCCGAACCTTGCCGAAACCTTGACAGGTTGGACAGGTGACGGGGCTCGAGCCCGCCTCGGCCCCGGCGCCGCCGCAAGCATCGCAGGTTACGGAAGCCGGGACACGAATTTGCGCTGTCTTACCGACGAAAGCCTCGGTAAGAGTGATCTCCATGTTGTATTTGAGATCGGAGCCGCGTTCCTTGGCGCTCCGCCCACGGCTGCGGCGGCCACCCATGAACTCTCCGAACAGATCGTCGAAGATCTCGGACATGGAGGCCGAGAAGTCTGTGCCGAAACCGTAGCCCGCGCCGTTCGCGCCAACGCCTTCGAAACGCTGCGTGGCCGAACTGGTCGTAAGCCGCCCGCTTCTGCGGGTCCTTTAGAGCCTCGTACGCCTCGTTCACTTCCTTGAAGTTGATCTCGGCGGTACTGCTCCCCGGATTGCGATCCGGGTGAAATTCCTTAGCGAGCCTCCGAAAAGCGCTTTTGATTTCGTGATCGGCTGCGCCCTTTTTCAGTCCGAGCACTTCGTAGTAATCGCGCTTCATTGTCTGTTCTTAAGTTCCTCGATCATCGAAGCTTCGCGCGAAGCGCGCAGCTCAAGCTTTTGGAGTATAAGATAACCAACACACAGGGCCTTTGCCTAGTCCGCGCGGCAAAAGGCGGGAGAGCGTCAACTCGCCCTCCCCATTAACTGCCTAAGCCGACTTTTTCTTTCCTTCGTCGTCCTTGACTTCCTCGAACTCGGCATCCACGACGCCGTCCGATGAAGCCGAAGAATCCGCCGCTTTGCGACGTCCCGCCACCCGGGGCCTGCCCCGCATCGCCACCAGCGCCGCCGGCCTGACGGTAAAGAGCCTCGCCGAGCTTCATCGCCACCTTCCCAAGCTCATCCGCTTTTGCGCTGATCTTGGACGCGTCGTCACCCGTGGCGGCCGTCTTGAGTTCCGTCATAGCGGCCTCGACCGCCTTGCGATCAGCCTCCGGCACCTTGTCGCCAAGCTCCTGAAGCGTCTTCTCCGTCGAGTGGACCAGCGCCTCAGCCTGGTTCTTTGCCTCGACCAGTTCACGCTTCTTCTTGTCGGTCGCCGCGTGGGTTTCCGCATCCTTGACCATGCGATCGATTTCGGTGTCGCTCAACCCGCCGGAAGCCTGGATGCGGATCGATTGCGCCTTGTTCGTCGCCTTGTCGAGCGCCGACACGTTCACGATACCGTTGGCGTCGATGTCGAAGGTGACCTCGATCTGAGGCACGCCGCGCGGCGCGGGAGGAATGCCGACGAGATCGAACTGGCCAAGCAGCTTGTTATCCGCCGCCATCTCGCGCTCGCCTTGGAAGACGCGGATCGTCACCGCGTTCTGATTATCCTCCGCGGTCGAGAACACCTGGCTCTTCTTGGTGGGGATCGTCGTGTTGCGGTCGATCAAGCGCGTGAAGACGCCTCCGAGCGTCTCGATGCCGAGCGAAAGCGGCGTGACGTCGAGAAGCAGCACATCTTTCACGTCGCCCTGGAGCACGCCAGCCTGAATAGCCGCGCCCATCGCGACAACTTCGTCCGGATTGACGCCCTTGTGCGGCTCCTTGCCGAAGAAGTTCTTCACGATCTGCACGATCTTAGGCATGCGCGTCATGCCGCCGACAAGCACCACTTCGTCGATCTCGGCCGCTTTAAGCGAAGCATCGCGCAAAGCCGCCTCGCAGGGGCCGATGGTCTTCTGAATGAGATCGTCCACCAGGCTCTCGAGCTTCGCGCGCGTGAGCTTCATGGTGAGATGCTTCGGCCCGCTCTGGTCCGCGGTGATGAAGGGCAGGTTGATTTCCGTCTGCTGGGCGCTGGAAAGCTCGATCTTTGCCTTTTCAGCGGCTTCTTTCAAACGCTGAAGCGCAAGCTTGTCTTTGCGCAGGTCGATACCGGTCTCGCGCTTGAACTCGCTTGCGAGATAGTCGACGAGCCGCATGTCGAAGTCTTCGCCGCCGAGGAACGTGTCGCCATTCGTCGACTTCACCTCGAACACGCCGTCGCCGATTTCGAGAACCGAGATGTCGAACGTGCCGCCGCCCAAGTCGTAAACGGCGATCGTCTTGGACTCTTTCTTCTTGTCGAGTCCGTAGGAAAGGGCGGCCGCTGTCGGCTCGTTGATGATGCGGAGCACTTCAAGGCCCGCGATCCTGCCGGCGTCTTTCGTAGCTTGCCGCTGAGCATCGTTGAAGTAGGCTGGCACAGTGATGACAGCCTTCTCGACCTTCTCGCCGAGATAAGCTTCCGCAGTTTCCTTCATCTTTTGCAGGATGAAAGCGGAAATCTGAGAAGGAGAATATTTCTTGCCGTTGCTTTCGACCCAGGCGTCGCCATTGTCGCCGCGGACGATCTTATAGGGCACCAGACCCATGTCCTTCTTGACCATCTCGTCTTCGAACCGGCGGCCGATGAGACGCTTGATCGCAAAGAATGTGTTTTCCGGATTTGTGACCGATTGGCGCTTTGCCGGCAACCCAATCAATCGCTCTCCGTCGTTCGTGAAGGCGACCATAGAGGGCGTCGTCCGGGCGCCTTCCGCGTTTTCGATCACCTTGGGATGGCTACCCTCCATCACGGCCACGCAAGAATTGGTCGTGCCCAGGTCAATGCCAATCACTTTCGACATAGTTCAGAACCTCGTGCTGCTCATCTAGCTGCGAGACGTCAAGCTGCGTCAGCCAGCGACCCCGTTTCTACCTGTTGACTCCGTCCCGCGCCGAGATGCTTATCTCGAATTGGTGTTCATATAGGGGAGCGCACAACAGCGCGCAAGCGCCTCTGTTCAAGGCGCGGCTCTGAACACGCTTAGCGAACAAGATATTATGGTCCCGGCGGATTTAGGACGCCAAACGGGCCTTTTTGACGCAGAAGTGGCGGCCGTTTTGCGGCGGCGGGCGCCGTTTCCGGCGAAGGGACCGGGAGGCGGAACGCGGCATCCGCCAGCACTGCGGCGTTCCCCCGCAAGCCAGACAGAAGAGAAAGACACGACGCCGCCCGCCTTCGAATTACCCTTGCGCTCACGTTCGGACGCGGCAATGATCGGAGCTTACGCTAAACAATAACTTAGGAGGCGCCCTTGACAGACATCGAACCCAGCTCTTTCAGCCCGGCAGGCGGCCTCACTGCGATATCGCAAGCGTCCGCCGGGCTTCTTCCTCTCACAAGTTTCAGCAGGCACGAACTCAGCGCAATTTTTTCCATCTATGGCGCAAAGGTCGCTTCGGGCGAGTGGCGCGACTACTCGATCGACTTGCTGAAAGACCGGGCCGTCTTTTCAATTTTCCGGCGCTCGTGCGAGCGGCCGCTCTATCGCATCGAGAAGGATCCGAAGCTGACGAAACGGCAGGGCGCTTATAGCGTCATCGCCATGACCGGCCTCATCCTCAAGCGGGGACACGACCTCGCCAAAGTCCTACGCGTCCTCGACCGCAAATTGTCTGTCGTTGGAGCTTAGGGCCGGACAACGGGCAAACCGTCATGGCCGCCCTATGAGGCGGCCACCCAGGATAAAAATCCAAGTTTGCAACAGTATCTGGATGGACGCATCGAGCCCGGCCATGACCCGGGAAGCGGCTTCTACAAAAGAAAAGGCCCCGTCGCCGGGGCCTTTCAGGACGGTTTTGTTCCGCTTATCGCCTGTCGCCGAAGAGCTGCAGCAGAGCGATGAAGATGTTGATGAAGTCGAGATAGAGGCTCAAGGCGCCCATGATCGCGCTCCGGCCAAGCGTCTCCTCGCCACCCTGCGCGTAAGAATAATAGTTATCCTTGAGCTGCTGGGTGTCGTAGGCGGTGAGGCCCGTAAAGATCAGGACCGCGAGCACCGAGATCGCGAACTGCAAGCCGGTCGAGCCGAGGAAGGCGTTCACGACGCTTGCTATGACAATGCCGATCACGCCCATAATCAGGAACGAACCGAGCTTCGTAAGATCGCGCTTCGTCGTGTAGCCGTAGAGACTGACGGCGCCGAAGGTCCCGGCGGTGATGAAAAAGATGCGCGTAATCGAAGCGCCCGTGTAAATCACGAAGATGCTCGACAGCGACAGCCCCATCAGAGCGGCGAAAGCCCAGAACACTGCCTGCGCCGTGGCCGAACTCATCTGGTTAACGCGCGCCGCAAAGATGAACACGATCACAAGAGGCGAGAACGCGATAACCCATCTCAGCCAGCTGGTATAGATCGCCTTCCCGATCGCCGTAAGGTGAACACCATTAGGGAGGGAAACCACCGTCTGAGACGGATCGACTGTGGTTGCCATCATGTAAAACGCATAGGCTACGACGCCCGTCAGAACGAGGCCGATGCCCATGTAATTGTAAACGCGGATCATGTAGGCGCGCAGACCTTCGTCGATTGCGAAGGCATCGGCGCCGGAGCGAGCGCGTACGTTGTTGTACGCGCGTGAGCTGTCGTATTCTGCCATTTGTTTGGTCCCTGACTTTTTACCCTGCGCAAAAGGTCTTCCAGGTTTAAGCCCTGAACGGCCTGGAGCAAAGCCTCTCTTTGTCAGGCGGCCTGCCCTTCGTCGCCATCAAGACGTTCACTCGGAACGCAGATAGTGCGCCGGTTTGGCTGACAGAACCCTAAAGGTTCCCAGCGCCCCCAGCGCCGTCACGAATATGGTCTCAGCAAGAGAGGGCTGCAATAGTGCATAGAGAGATAGGCTAAAGCTTATGCCCATTACAAATTTCACAATGGCATAGGCCGCGGCAAGCCCGAGCGCGGCTGCAATGAGCGAGACGCTCACCGCGAGCGTCAAATATTCCAGAAGGTGCGCCAAAATGATGCGGCGCTTGCTCGCGCCAAGGGTCCGAAGCACGACGGCCTCGTAGATCCGGCGGCGCTGCGCGGCGAGCAACGCGCCGGCCACGACCAGGGCGCCCATGACGAGCGTCACGCTTCCAGCGATCCGAACCGCGCCCATCACTTTTTCGAATATTCCGTTGACGGCGGCCAGGGCATCGCGAACGCGGATCGACGACACCGTCGGGTAGACCGCGCCGATCTCTTTCATCACGGCCGCTTCCGCCTTCGTGTCCGGCGTGCGCCCTTTCGGCCAGCTCAGCGTGGCGAGATAGGTGAAGGGCGCCTGCCGCAGCGCGTTGGGCGAGAAGATCATCACGAAATTGATGCCCATCGACCCCCACTTCACCTTGCGGAAATTTGCGATTTTTGCGGTGAGGTTCCGGCCAAGAACATTGACGGTGACGGTCTCTCCGATCTTGAGGCCGAGCGACTTCGCGATATCCGCCTCGAAGGACACGAGCGGCTCGCCCTCATAACCGGCGGGCCACCATGCGCCGCCGGCGATTTCAGAGCCGGCGGGAAGCGTCTCCGAATAGGTGATGCCGCGGTCGCCATTGAGAACCCATTCGGACGAGGGCGAGACCTTGATCTTATCGATGGGCACGCCGCCAAGAGCGGTGAACCTTCCCCGAAGCATGGGCGCGGTGGCGATGCGAGCGCCCGGAGCCTTGCCGGCAAGGAGATCCTCGAAGGCGGCAAGGTCGCGCTTCGACACGCCAATGAAGAAGTAGCTGGGCGCCTTTTCCGGCAGTTGAGCCTTCAACTCGTTCGACAAGGAGGCGTCGACAACCGAGACCGCGGTCAAGAGCGTGAGCCCGGCGCCGAGTGAAAGGGCGATCGTCCGCGACAGGCTGCCCGGCCCCGCGATATTGGCGAGCGCGAGAGCCATCTCAGGCCGCTTCGGGCGCTTCACCGCTCCGGCCAGCCGGTGCATTCCCGCCCCCGCGCTCCAGAAGAGAGCGAAGATCGCCAGCAGCCCGCCGCATGTGAATGCCGCGATGCGACGGTCCTGCAAAAGGAGCACGGTCGCCAGCGCAAGCAAGGCCAAGGCAAAGACCGAAGCCAAACGATAAGCCCGCGGCGGCAGGCCAAGACGGTCCTCCCCGCCGCTCCGGAAAAGCTCGGCGGCGCGAACCTGCTGAGCGCGCCCCAAAGGCCAGAGGATGAACGGAAGCGCCGACAAAAGCCCGAATATCGCGGCGAGCGCAAGCGCGCGGCCCTGTATACCCGGCTCGACCGCCACTGGAACGGAACCGCCCAAGAGGCTGACGAGGAGCCAGGGGACGGCTGCCGCGATCGCAAATCCGATCAGGAGTCCCACGACGGCGAGAAGCCCGATCTCGGTCAGGAAGACCCAAAGGATGATTCGCTCCGTCGCCCCGAGCGCTTTGTAGGCAGCGATGGTCATCCGCCGCTTTTCGATAAAGGCCGAAACGGCGTTCGCGACGCCGATCCCGCCGGTCAGCATCGCCGTCAGGCCCACAAGCGTGAGGAACTCCGTCAGGCGCGCGAGGATGTTCTTCACGGCGGGCGAGGGATCGGCGCTGTCGCGCACAAGGAACCCTGAGTCCGGGAATTTCTCCGCAAGCATCGCTTTGAAACCGGCGGGAACGCCCTCTTTCGTTTTGATGCGATAAGCCCAGTGGATGAGGCTGCCCGGCTCCACAAGGCCGGTTTTTTTCAGGGCCTCCAGCGAGAGAAGAACGCGCGCTCCGAAAACCGGCCCGGCGGCGATGCGGTCCGGCTCGCGCTCGATCACGGCTTGCGCCGGAAACGAAGCATTGCCGATAGCAAGGCTGTCCCCTGGGCTGAGCTGAAGCTGGTTAAGAATGCTTCGATCGACGGCGGCGCCGTCCCGCCTCGTTGAAGCAAGCCCGCCGCCCTCTTCAAACGCCACATCCCCATAGAGAGGATAGGCCCCATCCACCGCCTTCAGATCGACAAGCGCCTGCGCGCCGCCATCCGGCCTGCGGGCCATGGCGCGCATGGTCGCGACCTCGCTCACCTCCCCGAACGACCGCAGATAGGCAAGCTCGTCCGGCGCAGCCTGCCGATGCACGAGGCTCGCCTCGACATCCCCGCCAAGCAGGACCTTCCCATCGCGCGCAAGCGAGCCCTGGATCGCATCCGCAAGGCTGTTGATCGCGCCGATGGCGCCTGTGCCGAGCGCAATGCACAGAAGGAAGATCGTGAAGCCTGCAAAGCCGCCGCGCAGATCGCGAAGCGCTAGCCTGAGCGCGAGCGGCAGGCGGCGGCCGTTTTCTTGCACGCTTATGCGGCTGGCGAACGCCTCGGTCATGCGTAGGCGGTCTCGTGGACCTGCCGCACGATGCGGCCATCCTTCATGGCGACGACGCGCTCGCAGCGCCGCGCGAGTTCCGCATCATGAGTGATGAGGATGAGGGTGGCTCCCATTTTCCGGCGCAGCGAGAAAATGAGGTCCATGATCTGGCGCCGGTTTCCCCATCGAGATTCCCTGTCGGCTCGTCGGCGAACAGGATTTTGGGCTCGGCCGCCAGCGCCCGCGCGAGAGCGACGCGCTGCTGCTCCCCGCCCGAGAGCTGGCCTGGAACGTGATGATGACGGCCGGCAAGGCCCGCGTCGGCCAGCGCGGCTTCCGCGCGCTCAAAAGCGTCCGCGCGATTGAGGAACTCGAGAGGCAGAGCCACATTCTCGATCGCCGTCATCGTCGGGATGAGGTGGAACGACTGAAACACGATGCCGATGGAGCGGCCCCTCGTTTCAGCCAGTTCGTCTTCGCTGAGCTTCGTGAAGTCCTGCCCGCCGACAAGCACCTGCCCCGATGTGGCGGCTTCAAGCCCGGCCATCACCATCAGGAGCGAAGACTTGCCGGAGCCGCTCGGCCCTACGAGAGCGACAGACTGACCTTCCGGCACCGAAAGATCGATGCCTCGTAAAATTTCAACAGGGCCCGCCCTGCTCTTGAGAGTCAGCGTCACGCCCTTTAGATCGATGACCGGAAGCTCGCGGCGGGACGCCATCCCAGCCTGCGTAGTAGAGGAAACTGAGGAACCCTGCAAATGAGCCACCGTTCTAAGCTTGCGTCACGCGGCCTGATATGGACGCGGCTTCTCGTTTTTGCGACCGCGGCGATTGTAATAATCTGCGCCGGGAACGCGCGCGCTAGGGCGGAAGCCTCGCAGGACAGCCGCGAAATCGTGATCCTCGCCTTCGGCGACAGTCTGATGGCCGGCTACCAGATCCCGATCGACAAGGCTTTTCCGGAGCAATTGGAGGCGGCGCTCCGGGCCAAAGGCTATCCCGTCCGCGTGGTGAACTCAGGCGTTTCAGGCGACACCGCGGCGGAGGGCCTTGGGCGACTCGACTGGAGCCTGAACGAAAAGGTGGATGCCGCTATTGTCGAGTTCGGCGCGAACGACGCCCTGCGTGGCATTGCGCCGGAAGTTACGGAGCCGTCGCTCGACGAGATTATGAAATCGCTCCAGGACAAGCATATCGAGCTGCTCGTCGCGGGCATGGAAGCGCCCCGGAACTGGGGACAGGCCTACGGCGAGGATTTCCGCGCGATGTATCCCCGGCTCGCAGCCAGATACGGGGCTCTGCTTTATCCATTTTTCCTGAAAGACGTTGCGGCCGTGCGCTCCCTGAACCTCGCCGATGGCCTCCATCCGACGCCCGAGGGCGTGGCGATCATTGTGCGGAACATCCTTCCGGACGTTGAGAAGCTGATCGCGCGCGTCCGGGAGAAACGCGCCGCCAGCCCGAGCTGAGCGTTGCTCCGCGGCAACAGTTCCAAATTCAATGCGGAGCCAGAGAGGCGTCAGCCAGGAGGGGCGCAAAGAAGCGCGCAAATGGACCTCTCAGAAGTTCATGCGATGCATGTGTTGTATCCTTCTGTCGCCGCATCGAGTGCAATCTTTTTCGCAAACTCAGGCCCGCGAAAGAGAGCTGTGACTAATGTGTATAAGTTTGTCCGCGCCGGCCTTGAAGGGCTGGATTTTAGTGATTCAGCAACTATAATTCACACCACCGAGGAAAGGAGTGTTCAATTATAGGTTCAAGTCGATGAAGAAATATGTCTTCGCGATTGTCATCGCGTTTGGCGCTCTGTTCGGGTTGTCCGTTCAGGCGGCTCCTCTCACGTCCAACACCGTCGCGGTACAAACCCAGGTCGCAAAAGAGAGCGCCACCACCAAAGTGTGGTACTACCGCCGCTGGGGTTATTACCGGCCTTACTACCGCCGCTGGGGTTACTACCGGCCCTATTACCGCCGCTGGGGTTACTACCGGCCCTTTTACCGCGCCTACTACTGGCGTCCTCATTACCGCCGCTATTATTGGCGCCGCTGGTAGCACTTTCGCAGCTCCTGCCTGCCTGACGCAGCCCAGGGCGCTGAACAGCGGGATTGCATCGAAACGGCCCCTTTGAGGGGCCGTTTTCCTTTATGAGCTTGGAACAACTTGGCTTGAATGCCTAAGGACGCCGAGCATCAGCTTAAAGAAACTATTCGCGCTGCAAGGCCCGGTTAACCACAACATTTGCCCACCCGCTCGATCTGAAGTCGGCTTTGATCTCCCGCGGGTCGTACCGGGTTTCGAGCCATTCGAAAAACGTCATCGGCTCCGCCTCGTTGTCGGCCATGTAGCGCGCGAAAAGATAGTCGAGAACGCCGGTTTCAGACTGCCGGAAATGCCCATATTTCAGGCTGAGCTGCCCCACAGCTTCGCTGAGAGGCTTCCCTTCTTTGATATGAAGCAGAAGGGCGCTCATCAATCCGGCCCGGTCCGCGCCTGATTTGCAGTGAAAAAGGGCAGGATACTCTATTGCATGGAAGAGTTCGGCGGCGTCATGAATGACGGAAGCCGGAGGCGCCATCCGAGAGTGAAGCTGAAAGTTCACGAGGCGAATGCCGTGGCGGCGGCAAGCCTCGACCTGCAGCCGGTAGCTGCCGCAATCGCGCTCTCCCCGCAGGTTGACGATGGTCTTGATCCCCTTGCGAGCAAGATAGGCGATTTGCGCAGGACTGGGCTGCGCCGAGCGCCAAACACCGGGCGCGACCTGATGCCGGTTTGCGTAAATGGCGCGAAACACATGATGATCGAGGAAGATGAGATCGAAGTAGTCCAACGCCCTGCCGGCGCGGCGCCTGATCCACTCAGGCGCTTTTTCGTCTACGCGCCGGCGAAAGCGGCGATAGGATTTCGCAACCGCTTTCAAGTACGGCTTCATAAATTGCTTGGCATAGCCAATCGGATTGATGCGCATCCTTACCGCAAGGTCACAATTTCAGCTTTTACCGTATAGCGCGTTTCGATTGCATCTTCCAAGCGGCAAAAATACAAGCGTTCAGGTTATACCTATTGCAGCAAAAGGCGGCCATCGAGGAAGCGGAATTCCGCTGGGTCTATCAGCCGCCTGTTGCAAACTCTGACCCGGTTGACCTTGCCGTCGAGGTTGCCGTTCCAAAATTCCAGAAAGCCAAGCAGTTTGGGAAAGCGCGGAGCAATATCGTAGTCCTGCCAGATGAAGGACTGAAGAAGGGCAGGATGATCGGGCATGTGGTAGAGGATTTCCGCCGTAGTCAGACAATAACCTTTGAGCTGAGCGATAAAGTGCTTGTCGGCCATGGAGCCCTTCCCTTTCCGGCGCGTCAACACGCAGCCGCCATCCATGGTACCAGCAAAAATCGGGCCAAGCCAAAAAATTTCCGTTAGCGTTCAAACGGTTAGCAGCCGGACGCGCAGACTGCTGCCAAGGCCGGGCGGGAAGCGCGGCCGCTCCTGTCTCAGAGATCGATCCAGCCGCTCAGCTCACGCTTCACGATGCCGGACAACGCCGTGATGCTTTCCAGCGAATCGTTCAGGCACGGAAGGGCGGCGAAGTGCTCGCCGCCATGCTCCTGAAAAATTTCGGCGCCCTGGATGGCCATTTCTTCCAGCGTTTCTATGCAGTCCGAGGAGAACCCCGGTGTGATGACGGCGACGCGCTTCACACCGCGCCTGGCCATGTCCTCGATCACGTCGGCGGTGTAAGGCTGCAGCCACTCGAGAGAGCCGAAGCGTGACTGAAAAGTGAGCAGGAGGCGCTCCTCCGGCCAATCCAGGGCTTCGCGCAAGAGGCGCGTTGTCTTTGCGCAGTGGCAATAGTAAGGGTCGCCCTTTTCGGTGTAATCCCTGGGGAGGCCATGGAACGACGCGATGACGATTTCCGGTTCGAAATCGAGCTGAGCCAGATTCGCGCGCGTCGATGCCGCAAGAGCGTCGATATAGACTGGGTCCTCGAAATAGGGCGGAACGACCCGGACAGAAGGCTGCCAGCGCATCGTCTTGAGCGCATCGAAGGCCTTGTCGCAGGCGGTGCCGACGGTGGCCGCCGAATATTGCGGATAAAGCGGAAAGAGGAGGATACGATCGCACCCCTTCTCTTGCAGCGCTTCCAGCCGGGACTTGATGCTGGGGTTGCCATATCGCATCGCCCAGTCGACTTCGATGCGCGGCTCCCTCGCCAGAACGGCGCTGATTTTCTCGCATTGGCTGCGGGTGATCGTGCGAAGCGGCGATTCATCGCGCTTGGAGTTCCAGACCGATTTATAAGCTTCTCCAGAAGTAAAGGGCCGCTTCGTAAGGACGACGAAGTTCAGGATCAGCCACCAGACGACCGGGTTGACTTCGATAACGCGGCGGTCCGAAAGAAACTCCTTCAAGTAGCGCCGCATCGGCCAATAGCTTGTTGCATCGGGCGTCCCAAGGTTGAGAAGCAAGACGCCAATTCGGCCGTAGTTCACCGCGGGATGATCCGCGGGCGCAGCCAGCGGCGCCCGGGCGACCCCCCAAAACCGCTGCGGCATTACATTCATCCGTAGCCTCCCAACTACGCGCGATTACAATCGCGGATCACCCGAACCGTTCCACATCCGAAGGTCATAAAGTGGCATCCGGCTTGTGTCACTCCAACAACGCATAAAAAAGCTAAAAGGATCATTCATTTCGCACGCGCGGTGGCCAAGAAACTACTCTGCCGCAGAATAGTGGCATCTCATTCGAACCGCAAACACAGACCCGAAAAGACGAAAGGTGAAACGAAACGGCCAATTCTTGTGTCCTTTAAAACCTCCAAGAGAGATGGGCAGGCAAGCGCCTTGTTGTTCCGTGCGCTTCGTCCCAGCGGCGATTCGTCATCGCCAATGCTCCGCGATCCAGGGCGTTGGCCGGACGTGTTTGTAAAAGACATGATACCAGTGCTCGCGGGGCCAGCGCCCTTCGATGGCCTCGTCGGGGTCCGGCTTGCCCGTGAACACCACGACCTTGGCGTCCCGCGGCAGCGACGGCGCCCGAAACAGGTTCAGCGGCCAGGACGGCATGAGACTGTGCTTGAAGCTCAAGCACCACTCGCCCGGAAAGAAGGCCATTTCCTTGACGTTTCGGGAAACGTAGGTTTGGCTGTTGCGATATAGGTCGAAAGCCTTCATCGGGTCCGCCTCGAACCCGGACCACAAATGCGGATTGCTTCCAATCTTGAACCGGAAAACGGACATGTTCGCGATCGATTGGCCGAACTGCGTCCAGTTCTCGGCCGAGCAGAATGTACACTCCGGCTTATAATCGAAAAAGCCGTCTATCGACCCCGTTACGACCAGGTCGAGATCGAAATGCAGGACATTTCCGCTCAAGCCGCAGAAATCTTCCTGCCAGATGAACATGCGCCGGAACGGGCGGTAACGAAAGAACTCGGGCAGGGTGAATTCGGGCATGGGCTGGATTTCGACGCCCCGCACGATCCCGGCCGGATCGTCGGTGACGCAGATGAAGCGGAGGCCGCGCTCGGTGTGGCGCTTCACCATGGAGTAGAGCCGGTTCACAAATTCCGGCCCGTAACGTGTGCCCCATTTTATGCAAATGACGGTCTGCGTCATCGTTCATTCTTATCCATTAAGTGGCCAGACGCCGCCCCTGGAGAGGTGTTTATACGCCCGTGCAAGCTCGCTGTCACGCTGCTCGCCGAAGAACCGGGCGGAGCCGCTATCCCGCTTTTCGAAGCACCGCGTTTCGAAAACCTGTGTCTTGAATAAGCCCCAGGACGAAACATTCGTGAAGTGCAGCTCCGCAACACAGAGCGGCGGCACTGCAACTAATCCCCAGGAAACGCGCCCGGCTTGAAGCGATCCTTGTGCAAGGCGGCCGTTGTGAGGTAGAGACGCGCATCTCACTGGCGGACCGGACTGCTCATGAAGATTTGGGGTTCCTACAGCTTGACCGGCGTTGCGCTCGCCGCCGCGACAGTCCTTTGCGACCAGCTTCATAAGGCGTGGATGATCGCCGTCTTCAACGAGAGCCCGAAGCCGAAAATTACAGTCACATCCTTTTTCGATCTGGTGATGGTCTGGAATCGGGGCATTTCCTACGGGCTTCTCAAGCAGGATAGCGATGCGGGCCGGTGGGTGCTTGTTGGATTCGCCGTAGCCGCCGTGCTCGCTCTGGCTTTCTGGCTTGCGCGTCTTCAAACACGGCTTGCGGCTGCAAGCGTCGGCCTTATCATAGGTGGAGCGCTCGGGAACGCGATCGACCGTCTCCACTATGGCGCGGTCGCCGACTTTTTCTCCTTTCATATTTCCGGGTACTATTGGTACATCTTCAACATTGCGGACGCCGCCATCGTGGCTGGCGTCGCCGGATTACTTTACAACTCAATAATTTCAAGCCATAAAAGCGCCGGGAATCAAGCCTAGCGGCTTGAACGGAATGGGAATCGGGGGCGGTTTAACCATGTTCACAACGCGGAAATACGTGTCTGGCGTAGTGGCGGCGATCGTACTCGGAGCATTTGGCGCGGGCTGCGAAAGCATGGGCCTCGATAATTTACCGAACATTGGGCTCACGCAAGCGTCCGACGCAAAGCGGCCTCCAGAGCCAAATCTTGAGGAGCATCCGCCTCTTGTTATGCCTCCCCCGAATAGCGCCTTGCCGGTTCCAGGCGAGAAGCCGCAAGCGGCGGCGCTTAACAATCCTCAGTGGCCCAAGGACTCCAGCCAGTCCAGGTAGCAGGCTGCGCAATCGGCGTCCTTGCTCATCCTGTCCGTGCGGGCATCTATAAAATTTTCGGGACGCGGCTGCGAAGCTAAGGCGATGTCGGCGTTCGCAATTTCAATCCCGGCTGAAACGAGGCGGGGCTTCAATTCCTTTGCGCTGCGGTCAGCTTGAGGCGCGCATTCGTGCTCACCGCATAACAGCTTCCCAAAATCGGAAAAAAAGGACTATAGGCGCCAGCCCCCCGCCCAGCGCCCGGCTTGGCGGAGGCTTAGTCGTCGCAGTGTCCTGCCCGGCAGCGCCGCCGCATTTCGTCTCTCATATCGCGGCGCCATTCATCCGCGTCTCTTCCGCCGCGTCTTGCGCCGTCCCGGCGGCCGATGTTCCAGCCCGTGATATAGCCGGCTTCGTATCCAGCTTCATAGCCGCGCGCGTAGTCCCTATCCCCCCGCCAGCCATAGCCGCTTTCGAGCCTTCCACGAAAGGACCTGCGATAGGCGTCGACATATCCGTCCTCATACCCGTCTTTTTTTCCGGTCTTCTCGCCCGCGGCATATCCCAGTTGATAGTCTCTGCGGCTGGCGCTTGCTGGCGAGATGAGGGATGCCGCCGCGAAAATGGCGGCGAAGACAGCGATGACGACGCTGCGAATCTGAACTCTCGGCGAGAATGGGAGAATTATTTCGCTTCCCGGAACTAACATGAGAACCTCTTACAAAAATAGAGAGTAAGATTTGAGCATATTAAGCTAAACAGAAGAAATGCAAAAGCCCGTCGATCCAAAAAGGATTGGGCGAGCCGGCGCCATCCTGGCGCTTCGCTGTGTCAGGGGCAGGACGCCCGGACAAAAGCGGGCTTCATCTCCTCGAAGACAGGTTCCTCCGCTTCGGCCGTCCTATCGAGCAAAAAATCGCGCACGGCCTCGATCTGGTCCCCGGACATCAGCCAGGGCGCGTGCCCGATCCCTTCAAATTCCACGACGTCCGCCTTCGGTCCCCGCCGCTTCATTTCGTCGGCGGTCTTCTTGAGGAGAAGGTCCGACAGCCCGCCGCGGAGCACCAGCGTCGGACAGCGGATCATGTCGTAGGTTGGCCAGAGGTCGATTCCCGACAGGAACTCGCTGCCGAATGCTACGCCTGGAACCGAGCCCGTGCGCATGTGCGTGATGATGCCCGGATCGAAAGCCAAAATGAGCGAACTGTCGCTCTTGCGGATCACACCATGACGGGCCACATGCCGCCACTGATCGTCGCTGAGCGGGCCAAACTCCGTGCATGTCTCGCGGAAGAACTGCTCGGCCTCTTCGAAGGTGGCGAAGGGCTTGTTCAGGCCCTTTTGCGCCTGCTTCATGCGCATGAGCGCGGACCAGGGCACGAGCGGCCCCACATCGTTCAACACCAGCCTGCGGATGGGCGAATTGCGCTTGGCCGCCAGCATCATGCCAATGAGGCCGCCCATCGATGTGCCGATCCAGTCGACGTATTTCTTGGGCGCGGAAGACTTCGCGCCAAGCATTCTGCGAAGGCGCGTTTCCGGCGCCGGCGCCGTGACCCTCGCCAGGAGCGCGGCGGCGTCCGATAGGTAGAGCGAGAAGGAGTAGTCGCCCTTGTGAGGCAGCCATTCGCTCGCGCCTCGCCCGGCCGCATCCATGCAGACGACATGGCAGGTTTCGGCGAGGCTCGCCGCCAGCGCATCGAAGTCGCGGCTGTTCCGGGTGAAGCCATGGACGCAAAAGACAAGGCGATGGCTACGCGGATCTCCCCATTCCGTATAGGCAATCTCGTGGAACCCGTGGGGGCCGAGGCTCTGAAAGCGGCATAAACGCGGCTTGGCTGGCATAAATTGCTTTTTCCAGTTCGAAAGGCGGGGACTTCTCGGCCGGGGACGACAGGATTTGCAATGAGAATCGGTAAGCGAGCGCTTGGCAATTACGTCCGCAAAAAAGGCCTTTGCGAGACGCGCCCGATTTCAACACCGGTAGGGCCCGCCGGATGGAAGGAGTTACGAAGGGATGCTAATAAGCGGTGGGCGGAGCAGCGGATCGGAGCGAAGCCGGGGAGCGCACCGTCGAGGCCGTCTGGAAAAGGATCGGATCGCTGCTCAAATGCTTCCGTCCAGCCGAGTGCGCCGCCTATT
Source organism: uncultured Alphaproteobacteria bacterium (assembly GCA_963727795.1). Lineage (GTDB taxonomy): Bacteria > Pseudomonadota > Alphaproteobacteria > Rhizobiales > Rhodomicrobiaceae > Rhodomicrobium. Next base: position 535,420 of record CAVSHC010000015.1, on the reverse strand, counting down.
TCAGAAACGCTGGTTATGCTTCAACCTAAGTCGGAAAGACACTAAAGGCGGTCGAATTGGCGAAGTCGGGCTAGACATACGGGCATCACAATGGCCGACATCGACCCGTACGAAATCTGCAAGTTCGCGGGGTTGACGCTGGAAGCGTTCGAACGCGCCTACAGCCACCACAATCCCGACTACATGGCAGGCATCCGCAAAGCCCAGGCTAACCAGCCGGAGCTCAAGATCGCTGCGGCAGCGGAACGATTGCGGAGTTTCATTCCGCCGGACGCAATCGGCGTTTTGCTTCGCCGCCAACTTGTAATCTAAGCTAATGAGCGACCCGAGACATAGGTGACAGTTTGTACCGGACACATAGGTAACACTTTTCGCTTTCTGGCGGGGGTGTTGATGCCGTGGAAAGCGTGTTCGGCGATGGAGGAACGTCTTCGTTTTGTGGCTCGGCTTCTCGATGGCGAGGGCATGAGCGATCTCTGCCGGGAGTTCGGCATCTCTCGAAAGACCGGCTATAAGATTTACAACCGCTACAAGGATGAGGGGCTCGAGGCGCTGACCGACCGTTCGCGCCGGCCGGTGCGCTATGCGAACCAACTCCCCGAACCCATTGAGCGCATGATCGTCCGCTTGAAAAAGGACAAGCCGCACTGGGGGGCAAGGAAGATCAGGGAACTCCTTGTCAGGCGGCTTGCCGGAGACGTCCGCATCCCAGCCAAAAGCACCGTGCATGCGGTTCTCGACCGCCACGGCCTTGTCGCCCGCGCCCGCAAGCGGCGGAACCGGGCGGAAGGAACGCCGCTCAGCCAGGCCTTGCTTCCAAACGATCTCTGGTGCGCCGATTTCAAGGGCGAGTTCAAGCTCGGCAACGGCCGGTATTGTTACCCTTTGACCGTCACGGACCAGGCCTCCCGCAAGCTCCTTCTCCTGGAAGCCCTTGAATTAACCAAGGAGTCGCCTGTCCTGGAAGCTTTCTGCCGCCTCTTCCAAGACCAGGGCCTGCCAGCCGCGATGAGAAGCGATAACGGCCTGCCTTTTGCCTCTCCCAATGGGCTCTATAACCTCTCAAGGCTTTCGGTCTTCTGGCTCAGGCTCGGCATCGCGATCGAGAGGATCAAGCCAGGTCATCCTCAACAGAATGGCCGCCATGAGCGCATGCATCTCACCTTGAAGAAAGAAGCGACCCGCCCCGCTTGCCAAAACAGCCTGGCTCAACAAGCGCGCTTCGATGAGTTCCTCAATGAATTCAATACGGAAAGGCCGCACGAGGCGCTTTCCATGAAAACACCGGCCGAGGTCTACACCCCCTCGTCAAGGCCCTATCACGGCCTGCCCGAAATCGAATACCCCTTGCATGACAAGGACGTCCTCGTGACCGTCTGCGGACGCATCTGCATGCACAGAAAAAAGATCAACATCTCTACCGTCATGGCAGGCCAGAGGCTTGGAATCAAAGAAGTGGACGAGGGTATTTGGCTCGTCTCCTTCATGCACTATGATCTCGGATATATCGACCTGGAGCAGAAAACCTTGCAAACCATCGATAACCCGTTCGGCACGAGGTTGTCACCCATGTCTTAGGTACAAAACGTGACCTATGTCTCCGGGCTGGACATAAAAAAAATGGTCGGAGTGGAGTGATTCGAACACTCGACCCCCTCGTCCCGAACGAGGTGCGCTACCAGGCTGCGCTACACTCCGACGCTTTGAGCGCCCTGTATATACCGGCCCTGCCGCCGGGCGCAAGCGGTCAGACGGCGATTATTGAGGTCTGCGAAGCTTTTGCTCAGCAAAGGAGTGCTGGACGGCCCATCGCGGTGTGGCGCGGAGCGCTTTTGGGGCGCGCCGCCATTTTCAGTTTCGCCGCATAGACGGCAAGGCAATCGGAAAGTTCAGACGCTTTGTCGGGAGTAAGCTGAATGAAGGCGAGGGTTTCGCCGTCGCTGTCTTCGATCTGAATGGTGATCTTTTTGTCTTCATCCTCAGCCCAGGCCCGAATGATCGCCGGTTCGCGAACTTTTAGAATCTTTTTTCATAGCCCTGCTCCTCTCCTACAGATCACCGGGGCCGTCAGCCTAAGCTCGGCCCTGCAGGGTATAAAATAAGCAAAGAATGTGCCGATTCCGCGTCCAAATTGCTAAGGAGGCGCATCCTCGCGGTAAGCGCCTCTTGCATAAATAATGTGCACTCTTGCCAAGAAAGAGCCTGCGGATCAGCCACCCATGAACGGATTTGCTGGCATCGAATTGGCCGCGGTCTGGATCGTGGAGCTTGCCGCCTTCGTCCCCTCCTTCACCGTTTTCATGGTGAGGTCGCGCAGCTCTTCCAACTGGCGGCTGAAAGTTTCCATCTGCGTGCGCAAATGTGCATTCTGAAGCTCGACAATCTCGCTGAGGTGCCGCGCGTCCGTGAGCTGCATGGCGAGGTTGAAATTCGAATTCCGCGTTCTGCCGCGTGAACGAAGCGATCTTTTCATTCAGTTGCTTCACGCCATCCGCGGCGGGTATGGATGAGGTGTCGACGCTCTGCATCATCTTTTCGCTGGAGGCGACGAATGTGTCGAACGCCTTGCGCGCCTGCTCGATGCTCGACTTCATGATGTTGCGGATTAAATCGGGAAGTTCTGCGAAATTGGGCATATTATCCACGGCGATCTCCCTTGGCGTTGGATAAGGAACGGAAACGGCGGTAACCGTCTGGCGTTGTGCGACGGCTGTAACTGCAATATTGAAGGTGAAGGCGGAATTGACAAGCTCGCCCCTCTCTTCATATTAACCGTGACGCGCCGCCGTTTAACGCGCAGAATCAGCGTCGTGGCACGCGAAATCTTGAGGCGTGTCGATATCTCGCAGCACGCCGGGGTTTTCCGTCTCGACCCTCAGAATCGAGGCCGCGTGGCGCTTCAGGATCGGCCTGGCGCCTTCGTCGCCCGTCAGAGCGCAAAGTTCGGTCAGATAGGACGAACAGAACAAGACGGGATGGCCGCGAGACCCCTTGTAAAAGGGCGCAGCGATTGCGCCTCGCTCGAACTGCGACGCGAGGACCCGGTAGCCGCCTGTCCCGATCTCCGGCATGTCGCCCAAGGCGATGAAGACGCCTCCGCTGCCTTCGGCTGGACGCAGAGCGCGTGCGCCTGCCGCGATTGAGCTTCCAAGGCCCTCTTCAAAACAGGCATTGGCGATGCAGCGGAACTTGAAAGATGCCGCCAGCGCCTCGACCGCGGCGCGGTCGCGCCCCGTCACAACGACGCGTTCGGCGAACTCGAACTCGCCGGCGCTCCTCAGAGCGTGCGCAAGCAGCGGCATCCCGCGATAAGGGCGCAGGAGCTTGTTGGGGCCGCCCATGCGCCGTGAAAGACCCGCAGCCAGCACGATAAGACTGAACTCCGCGCGCTTCATCGCGGGCCACCGATTCGCTTCTCTCGCGCAGCCGCGACCACCTCCGCCAGGATGGACAAGGCGACGAAAGGCGCGGTTTTCAGGCCCGTCACAAGCCCCGCCGGACTTCTTATCCGGGCGATTTCCGCTTCGGAGAAGCCGGCGTCACGCAGAACGGCCGTCCGGGCCGAATGCGCGTTCCGGCTGCCAATCGCCCCGATAAAGAAACAGGAGCTCCGCAGCAGCTTTAAAAAGATGGGCAACTCCCTGTCGTGGTCGTGAAAGGCAAGGATAGCGGCCGTCCAGGGATCGGCGGCAAAATGCGTATGCGGCGCAAGGAGATGGACAGCCGCGGAACCGGGCGGGCTCGGCAGGATCTCCGGCTCGGGTGTGTAGAAGTCCGCAGCAAAACCGGCATGCGAGGCCATGTCCGCAAGCGCCGCCGCGATAGGGCTCGAGCCGATCGCAAGGCAACGCAGGGCGGGTTCGTAGACGCGGAGGAAACTCCCTCCCTCGCGGCGGGATACGCAGGTTTCGCCGCCGGCCTCGATGTGCGCGCCGCCGCTCGCCAGATCGATCCGCAGCGCAAAAGGCTGCCGCCGCTTTTGCCGCGCGTTCATCTCCTCGATGAGGCGAGGCTCCGGCATCGGCTGGATGAACACATCGAGACCGCTGCCGCAGGGCAGCCGGATGTCGAGGTAGGGCGATCCCTTGCCATAACGGAGGAGCCTGGGCTTTCCGGCTTCGATCGCCGCCACCGCCTCAAGCGCGATCGCCTTTTCGAGGCAGCCGCCCGAAATATAGCCCGTCCATGCGCCCCCCTCCGAAACCGCCATCTGGGCGCCTTCCGCGCGGGGCGCGGCGCCGTCGACCCCAATCAAAGTAACGAGCGCGCACCGTTCCGCGCGGCGGCTCCACGCGGCCAGATCGGGGATGACATCCTCCCGATAGGCGGCTGAGAAGCCCTCTGCTTTGCTGAAGGGCCGGTCAAGACTATCTGCGGTCATGGGTGCGCCGGCTCCGCTCCTCTGGCTGTTCGATGACGAAGCGGAAATAAGCAAGATGCGTCGAGGTTCCAGCCCGTGATAACGGTTCGAACCGTTGGTCGAACAGTTACTCCGCAGGCGCGGGCGCGCCGTGGGCTTGCAACACCCCTCCTAACAGCTTCCGGATCACGACATAGAACACCGGCGTGAAGATCAGACCGAAGAAGGTGACGCCCAGCATCCCGTAAAAGACGGCTGTGCCAAGGGCGACCCGCATCTCCGAGCCTGCGCCCGTTGCGATATAAAGGGGCACGACGCCGAGCGTGAAGGCGAACGAGGTCATAAGGATGGGGCGCAGCCGCTGGCGGCACGCCTCGACGGCGGCCTGGAAACGGTCCCGGCCCTGCGCTTCGAGCTGGGCGGCGAATTCCACGATCAGAATCGCGTTCTTGGCCGCAAGTCCGACGAGCACGACAAAACCGATCTGCGTGAGGATGTTCACATCCGACCCATGCGACCACACGCCCAAAATCGCAGACAAGAGGCACATCGGGACGATCAGGATGATGGCGAGCGGAAGGGTCCAGCTCTCATACTGAGCGGCAAGCGCCAGGTACACGAACAAGACCGCGAGCGCGAAGATGACGATGGCGGGCGTCCCCTGGTGCGTCTCCTGATAGGAGAGGTCCGTCCATTCGTAGCTGACGCCATCCGGCAGGATTTTCGACGCGAGGTCGCCCATGATCTGGATGCCTTCGCCGGAGCTGACGCCCGGCGCGGTCGTGCCCTGCATTTCGATGGCGGAGTAAAGGTTGTAGCGGGGGACGCGCTGCGGGCCGGAGATTTCGCGGAAAGTTGCGAGCGAACCGAGCGGAACCATGGAGCCGTTCGCGCTGCGAACCTTCAGCTGCGCGATGCGGGCCTGATCGATGCGGTAAGGCGCGTCGGCCTGGGCCGTGACGCGATAGGTCCGGCCGAACGCATTGAAATCGTTGACGTATGCGGACCCAAGATAAATGCGCAGCGTATCGAAGACATTCTGTAGCGGAACATTGAGCATCTGCGCCCGCACGCGATCGACATCGACGAATACTTGCGGCGTGTTGGCCGTGAACGTTGTGAACACCGCCTGAAGACCCGGCGTCTTATTGGCGGTCGCCATCAGGTCGTAGGCCGCTTCGGTCAGGGTCTGAAGCCCGCGGCCGCGGCGATCCTGCAGATACATCGAGAACCCCCCGCCCGTTCCGATGCCCCGGATCGAAGGCGGGGTGATCACGAATATATTGGCCTCCTGGAGCCGCCCCAGCTTGGCCCGGAGGTCATTCACGAGCTTCGCTTGTGTCTGGCCCTTTCTCGCCCGCTCTTCGAACGGATCGAGGATCGCGAAGATGGCGCCGACGTCGGGCGCGTTGGTGCGGCTCGCTCCCGAAAATCCGGCGAAAGCCGGTGCATGGGCGAAGCCCGGCGTCGAGATAATTTCCTTCGTCGCCCTCTGGATCACTTCGCTGGTCCGCGAAAGCGACGCGCCCGAAGGAAGATTGAAGGACACGACAAGGTATCCCTGATCCTGCGCCGGAATGAAACCTTTAGGCACGGTCACAAATAGGTAGGCGGCCGTGCCGATCAGCGCTGCATAGATCACCAGCATGAGCGGCGTGACACGAACGATGACCGCGACAAAGCGTGAATAAGCGTGCTCGAGCGCCCGGAAAATCCGGTCGAAGCCGTTGAAGAACCAGTTCGTAAGGAACGACAGGTCGAAGCGGCGCGGCCTCTCCTTTTCCTCGCGGGACCGCAGCACAAGCGCGCAGAGCGCCGGGCTCAAGGTCAAGGAGTTGAAGGCTGAAATCACGGTCGCCACCGCGATCGTCAAGGCGAACTGCCGGTAGAATTGGCCAACGATCCCTTGCAGGAACGCCGTCGGGATGAACACGGCGCAAAGCACGAGCGCGATGGAGATCAGCGCCACGCCGACCTCGTTCATGGTGGCGAACGCCGCATCGCGCGGGCTCAACCGCTCGTCCTCCATCTTGCGCTCGACATTCTCCACCACGACGATCGCGTCGTCGACAACGATGCCGACCGCGAGCACCAGGCCGAAAAGGGTCAGGTTATTGATGGAGAAGCCAAGCGCCGCCATCACGAAAAAGGTGCCGATCAGCGAAACGGGGATGGCGACAACCGGGATGATCGTCGCCCGCCAGGTTTGCAGGAACACGAGGACGACGATGACGACCAGGAGAACCGCTTCGTAGATGGTCTTGATCAGCTCGTCGACGGATCGCTGGATGAACTCTGTCGGGTTATAAACGATGCGGTACTCGATGCCTTTCGGGAAGCTCTTGGACAAGTCGGCCATGGTCTGCTTGACCGAATTGGCGACTTCGAGCGCGTTGGCGCCCGGCGTTTGCGAAACAAGGAGAACCACGGCGGGCTTGCCATCGAGGAATCCGTTCGTCGTGTAGTCGAGGCCGCCAAGCTCGACGCGGGCCACGTCGCGCAGCCGGGTAATGCGCCCGTCCAAGCCGGTCTTGACGACGATCTCTCCGAATTCTTCGGGTTTGACGAGTCGTCCCTTCAATTGCAGGCTCGTCTGGAAGGCCTGATCGTTCGGCATGGGCGGCTGCCCCAGCGCCCCGCCCGCCACCTGAATGTTCTGCTGTTGCAGGGCGGCGACGATCTCCTGCGCCGTCATGCCAAGAGAGGCGATTTTGTCCGGATCGAGCCATGCGCGCATCGAATATTCGCGCACGCCGTAAAGCAAGACGCTGCCGACGCCCTTGACGCGGGCGACCACGTCGCGCACCTGAAGCAGGGCGTAATTCGAGATGTAGAGCTGGTCGTAGCTGTTGTCCGGCGACAGCATGTGCACGACCATGAGAATGTCGGGCGTGTTCTTCTTCACGACGACGCCGGTCTGACGCACTTCGGCCGGAAGGCGCGGCTCCGCAATGGCGACGCGGTTCTGAACGAGAACCTGAGCCATATCGAGGTTTGTGCCGAGTTCGAAAGTGACCGTGATCGTGACGTTGCCGTCCGCCGTCGATTGCGACGACATGTAGATCATGTTCTCGACGCCGTTGATCTCCTGCTCGATCGGCGTGGCGACCGTATCTGAGACGATCTGCGCGTTTGCGCCGGGATAGGAGGCGGTGACGGTGACGGTGGGCGGCGCCACTTCCGGGAACTGGGCGACGGGGAGCCGGATATAGGCAAGGCCGCCCAGGATGACGATGAAAATCGCAATCACCGCGGCGAAAATCGGCCGGCGAATAAAGATGTGGCTGAACTTCATTGCAGCGACGCCGCTTTCGGGTTTTGTTCGATCACGGTCTTTTCAGGCTTCACCTTGGCGCCCTTGCGGACCTTCTGGACGCCGTTCACGATAACCCAATCGCTGGGCGAAACTCCGCTGCGAATGACGCGCAGGCCGTCGATGAGAGGACCGAGCGTCACCGGCTTCGCCGTCGCCGTCCCGTCGTCCGACACCGCGAAAACGAAGCGGTTCGACTGGTCGGTGGCTATCGCGGCGTCGGGAAGGAGAATGGCCTTGTACTCTCCGCTGCCGATGACCCGCGCGCGGGCGAAAAGCCCGGGCAGCAGCATGCCCTTCGGGTTCTGGAAAGTGGCCCGCTCTCTGAGAGAGCCCGTATTCTGGTCGATGCGGTTGTCCACGAAGTTCATCTGCCCCTTGATGGGGAAACTTGTATCGCCCTGGAGCCCAACCTCGATCGGGTTGGCGGTATCGCGGGAACTCGGTCTCTTGCCCTGCTCGATGAGCCGCTTGTATTTCAAGAAATCCGCCTCGCTGATGTCGAAGTAGAAGTAGATCGGATCGATCGAGACGATCGTGGTCAGCAAAGTGCCGCTGCCGGAGCCGCCCGTGATGTAATTCCCTTCGCTGACGAGCTTCCGGCTGATCCTGCCAGCGATTGGCGCATGGATCCGGGTGAACTCGACATCCAGTTCGGCCGAGCGGACGCTCGCCTCCGCGGAGAGAACCTCGGCTTCGGCCGTCCTCACGGCTTGATTTCGCTGATCGAAACCCTGCTGCGAAATCGTGTTATTGGACAGGAGAGGGCGAGCGCGTTCAAGGTCCTTTTGCGCGAATTCAAGCTTCACTTTCGCGCCCTGAAGCGCCGCGCGGTCGCGATCCAGAACCCGCTGGAACGGACGCGGATCGATGACAAAGAGAAGATCGTCCTTCTTCACGATGGCGCCGTCCGTAAACCTGACCTCGGTCAGAACGCCGGAGACCCGCGCGCGCACTTCGACCGTATCGACCGCTTCGAAGCGGCCCGTATACTCGTCCCACTCCACGACCGCCTTTTCGAGTGGATTCGCCACCGAAACGGCGGGCGGCGGCGGCGCGCCTGGCGCTTGGGCTTGCTTCTCGCCGCATGACGCCAGCGCCAGCATTGGCAGACCGATGAGACTGGCAAGAAGGCAGGACTTGATTCTCGATGGCATAGGATGCCCTTGGACTTTGGCCAGGAAAGGTTTTGGCGACGGCAACGTTCCGCCGCGGTTACCGGAGCGGCGCCAATTCTGGCCGGTTTGATCGAATTTGCAATACAGCAAGAGGCACGGGCGCGGCAATCCATATCGCCCAGCCGTCCTCCGGCTCGCTTCATCGCGATTGGGGCTTTTTGAAGGGGAGATGAGAACTTACATTCATGCACAGTACTGAGGGAGGTGATCATGCCGGAAGACCAGTCCCAGACCCACGGTCCCGATCTGACGAAAGGGATTTCGCTTGAAGACCTTGCCGACGGCGGCAGCCTTGCCGGTCATTGCGGCGGCGAGGAGGTTTTGCTGGTCCGCCAGGGCGGCGAAGTTTTCGCAGTCGGCGCGCATTGCACGCATTATCACGGTCCGCTCGCCGATGGCCTTGTGGCGGACGGCGCCGTCCGCTGCCCCTGGCATCACGCGGCGTTCGACCTGCGCACCGGTGAAGCCGTGCGCCCCCCGGCTTTCAGCCCGCTCACGTGCTGGACCGTCGAACAGCGCGACGGGAAAGTCTTCGTGAAGGGAAAGCGGACCCCTGAGAAACCAAAGCCGCGCGGCGCGGTCGGCGGGAAGGCCCCGGATCGCATCGTGATCGTCGGGGGAGGCGCCGCCGGCTTTGCGGCTGCCGAGATGCTGAGGCGTCAGGGCTACCAGGGCGGCATCGCGATGATCAGCCAGGAGGCGGCGGCGCCCGTGGACCGGCCCAACCTTTCGAAGGACTATCTGGCCGGCGCCGCGCCCGAAGAATGGGTGCCGCTGCGCCCCGCAAGCTTCTACGCGGACAACCGCATCGACCTGCGGCTCAGCGAGGCTGTAACCGGAATCGATGCGCGCTCGCGCGAAGTCGCGCTCGGCGGCGGCGAGAGGATTCCCTACGATCGTCTCCTCCTCGCGACAGGCGCGGAGCCGGTCCGCCTTCCGATCCCCGGCTTCAACGAGCCTCACGTCTACACGCTGCGCTCCTTCGCCGACTGCGAGGCGATCATCGAACGCGCCAAATTCGCGCGCAGCGCGGTCGTCATCGGCGCAAGCTTCATCGGCCTTGAGGTCGCCGCGTCCCTGCGCGCCCGCGGGCTCAATGTTCTCGTCGTGGCGCCCGAGACGCGCCCGATGGAGCGCATTCTTGGCCCGCAGCTGGGCGATTTCGTGCGCTCCCTGCACGAGCAGCATGGCGTCGTTTTCCGCCTTGAAGATACTGTGAGCGCCATCATGGGCAGGAAGGTGAAGCTCAAGAGCGGACGCGTGGTCGAGGGGGATCTCATCGTCGCCGGCGTTGGCGTGCGCCCGAGGCTCGCCCTTGCAGAAGGGATGGGACTTACAATCGACCGGGGCGTCGCCGTGAACGCCAATCTGGAGACGAGCGCGCCAGGAGTATTCGCGGCCGGCGACATCGCACGCTGGCCCGATCCTCACAGCGGCGAAAGCATTCGCGTCGAACACTGGGTGGTCGCGCAGCGCCAAGGGCAGACGGCGGCGCTGAACATGCTGGGTCACCGGGAGGCCTTCACAGCCGTGCCGTTCTTCTGGAGCCAGCATTACGACGTTCCGATCGCCTATGTCGGCCACGCCGAGAAGTGGGATGAGCTCGCGATCGACGGCGATGTCGCGGGTAAGGACTGCGCCGTGCGCTTCAAGCGAAATGGGCGCACTCTCGCGATAGCCTCGATTTTCCGCGATACGGAAAGCCTTCAGGCTGAACTTGCGATGGAAAAACAAACGGCGGCCTAAACAGACTTCGCCGGCTTGACCAACGGCATAGCCCCTCACCCAGCCCTCTCCCGCTGGGAGAGGGAGTCCGGTCGCAACCGCTGCCGTCATTCCCACTCCCAGAGGGAAAGGGGGGCGAACCGTTGGGGAGGCCAGAGAAGTATGGAGCGCCTTTCCCTTTTATGGCAAATAACGTCTCATGAAATCAAAACTTCCGGGCCTCGCCGCCTTCGCCATCATGGCCTTTCTCGCGCTCGGCGCAGCCGCCGCCGAGCGCTGGAACACGCTTCCCCCGCTTGCCTCCGATCCCGCCCGCCGCCGTCTCCGGCTATGCGCCCGTCAACGGCATCAAAATGTACTACGCGGTTTACGGCGAGGGCGATCCGATCCTCCTGATCCACGGCGGACTCGCCAGCTCGGACTATTGGGCCAATCAAGTCGCCGCGCTCTCCAAGACGCACAAGGTGATCGTCGCCGATAGCCGCGGCCATGGCCGGTCGAGCTGGACCAAAGAACCGATTGGCTACCATCTGATGGCGTCCGATTACCTCGCTCTTCTCGACTATCTCAAGATCCCCAAAGCTGCGATCGTCGGCTGGAGCGATGGCGGCATTATCGGGCTCGACATCGCGATGCACCATCCGGAGCGCGTGACGAAGCTTTTCGCGCACGCGGCGAACGTCACGACAGACGGCGTGAAGCCGGGCCTGGACAAGACGCCCGCCTTCGGCGCCTTCATCAAGCGCAGCGCCGGCGAGCACCAGCGGCTTTCGCCTGCCCCATTACAGAACAAGGCCTTCCTCAAATTGATCGAAAAAATGTGGGCCACGGAGCCGAATTGGACGAAGGCGCAGATTTCGCAGATCCGCGTCCCCACGGCGATTGTGCTCGGCGATCATGACGAGGCGATCAAGCGGGATCACACCGAAACCATGGCGCACACAATTCCGGGCGCGAAACTCATCATTCTTAAGGATGTGAGCCACTTCGCGATGTTGCAGGATCCGGACGCATACACGAAAGCGATTCTCGATTTCCTGGCCGGTCCGTGAGCGGCGGCGCCCGAACAAGCGCTGCTGTGATCGGGGCCGGGCCTGCCGGGCTCATGGCCGCCGAGGTTCTCGCGCGCGCTGGCGTGGCCGTCACCGTTTACGACCACATGCCGGCGCCGGGGCGAAAGTTTCTCATGGCCGGGCGCGGCGGCCTCAACCTCACCCATAGCGAAGACCTTGAGCGCTTCCTCACTCGTTACGGCAAGGCCGGCCCGCAACTTCGCCCGGCCATAGAGGCCTTCCCGCCTTCCGCGCTGATCGCCTGGTGCGAAGGCCTGGGTCAGCCAACCTTCATCGGCACGAGCGGCCGGGTTTTTCCGCGCGCGATGAAGGCGTCTCCGCTCCTGCGCGCGTGGCTTCAGCGCCTCGGCGCGCTCAACGTGGCGTTTCAGCCCCGGCATCGCTGGGCGGGCTGGGATGCGCAAGGCGGGCTTCTGTTCGATGCGCCCGGCGGACGCGTCGCCGCCGATGCAAGCGCGGCTATTCTTGCGCTCGGCGGGGCAAGCTGGCCGAGGCTCGGCTCGGACGGCCATTGGACAGGGATCTTCGCAGAAGCCGGCATTGCGGTCTCGCCCTTGAAGCCGTCGAACTGCGGCTTCGCGGCCGACTTCTCGGAGCACTTCCGCGCACGCTTCGAAGGGGAGCCGCTGAAAGGGGCCGAGTTTCGTTTTGGCGGCGCGAGGGTTCGCGGCGAGGCGGTGGTCACAAAGCTCGGGCTGGAAGGCGGAGCGATCTACGCGCTCTCGCCGAAACTGCGCGACGCAATCGACGAGAAGGGATGCGCGGATCTGCTCGCCGATCTGCGCCCCGGCATTTCTGAAACGGATTTGGAAGTCGCGCTTGCAACGCCGCGAAACAAGCAATCGCTCTCCACCTTATTGCGGAAGGCGGTCAAATTGTCCCCTGTGGGCGTGGGGCTGCTCCACGAGGCGGCGCGGAACGGGGAGGAAGCGCTCGCCGCGGCGACGCCATCGAGGCTTGCCGGCTTGATCAAGAGCGTTCCCGTCCGGCTTACGGCGCCCGCTCCCATCGAGCGAGCCATATCGACCGCCGGCGGCGTAGCTTTCGAGGAACTGGATGCGCGGTTCATGCTGCGGCGCAAGCCGGGCGTGTTCGTCGCGGGCGAGATGCTGGATTGGGAAGCGCCGACCGGCGGCTATCTCCTCCAGGCCTGCTTTGCGACAGGCGCCGCCGCCGCGAAAGGCGCCCTCGAACGCCTCGAAACAGAATAAGGCGTTGCAACCCGAAAACTTTCCTAAAATTGCAGCGAAGCGAGTGCGGCGTTCTTCATGCACTCTTGTTCAATTTCTCGTCCGGGTCTCTTCTTCCGCTAAACTCCTGCGCCTTAGACTTGCGAAGGACAAAGGGAGGACTCAATGCGCAAGCTTACCCTGTTTGCTTTCATCTTGGGTGCCTGGATGTCGATATACGCCACAGAGGCGTCCGCCGCTGTATGCGCGAGAGGCATGTCGGGCGCTGCCTGCGTCGGACCACGCGGCGCCGTTATGGGACACCGCACCATGGGAGGCCGGACCGTCATCAGGGGGACGAGAATCTACCCGCGCGCAGGCGTGATCACGCACCGGCGGACCGCGTTCTACCCGCGCGGACGCACCGTCGTCCAACGGCGGACGGTCATCCGTTAGCACTCAACCACCGCTGGGCAGCGTGGCGTTGCCCAGCGGAAGGCTTCTTAGCGGAAGAGGAAGGCGTTAAGCCTTCGCCTCCTCAGCGCCTTCCTCAAGGGCAGGCACTTCGTCGGCTGTCGTCTCGGCAAGAGCTTGAGAGCCTGGCCGGGCCAATCCTCGCGCTCAAGACGGCCGCCGAGCTTGAGATAGTCGTCCACCAGCGCGATCTCTTCGTCGGAGAAGTTCGCGAGCTGCTCGAACTTGATGACGTCGATCTCATTCAGGCGCTTCTCGTCGTTCGCTTCGAGCCCCTTGATGAGCTTGAGGTTGTCGGCCGCGCCCTTGGGCCGCTTGAATCCCTTGAACTCCGCCTTCAGCGCCTTCGCGCGATTATCGGTGCGCTCGGGGATGCGGGCCGCCTTGCCGCGCAAGCCGCGCAGATAATAGAGCTTCGCGCGGCGCACTTTGCCTCGCCGGACCACCGTGATGCTGTCGATAAGCGGCGAGTACAGCGGAAACACGCGCTCCACGCCTTCGCCGTACGAGATCTTCCGCACGGTGAAGCTCTCGTTGAAGCCTCGGCCGGACCGCGCGATGCAAACGCCTTCATAAGCCTGGACGCGCTCCCGGGTTCCCTCGACCACCTTGACGTTGACGCGCACTGTGTCGCCAGGCTGGAAGGTCGGGATGCGGCGCTTTGCCTCAAGCTGCGCCATTTGCTCTTTTTCAAGCGTCTCGATGATGTTCATGACCTGAAATCCTTCTGCGGCACAACTAAAGGGCCTATGCCGCGCTGAGAAGCGCAAGCCCGCCGCGCCAGTTGAGCTGGAATTGCGCTTACTTAAGGCAAAAAAGTGAGCTTGTCGATTGCAACATTGCACCGGCCGCCTGAATTCCGCGCAAGTTCCAGTGAATATATTGACGAAAAGGCCAACGGACCCCTAAAACACGACCATGATGCAGCGATCCACTTTTAAAGGCATTATCACCGGCGCGCTGGGAATTTTCGCCTTGGTCTCAGAGGCATCCGCCGCCGACCAGGCAAAGGCGATTGTGAATTCGCTCGACCCCAAGAGCATAAATGAGTTGTTCGAGGTCGCGCGCAGGCAGCCCGACGCCGCGCTGACCAACATCTCTCCCGTCTCCGCCAACACCTTCCGCTTCCTGTTCATCTGGCCCGCTTCGAACCCAACCATGACGTATGATCGCGTTGGCCGAAGCTTCGCGGAGCGGTTCGCGGGCTTTGCAGAACAATGGAAGCTGTTGGCGGCCGGCTTCTGCCTGACTTCCGCGCGCATGGTATTCGCCACCGCGCTCCTATGGCGAGGAGGAGCTTAACGTCGCCTATCGCGATATCCAGGTAAGGTATATTTTCGGACGGCAACCGCCTTGCCAAGGCCGCTACATCTCGCTGGCGGAGGTCGAAGCGACCATGGCGTCCGCCGCTCCATCCCAGCGGATATAGCGCTTCGGCTCCGATTGTCGCCCTCAAATCAGATGTTATCGCCTGAGGAAGGGTTGCAGCCATTCCTCAACCCGGCGCCCGCAGCGCCGCTGGAATAGGCGGGGGGCCGCCCGCTCCGGCTTGGCGATCGATCTACTCGGCGACGATAATCCGCGTGGCATACGAACTGACAACCAGGCCGTAAAGCTGGCTTGCGTGCCAAGGGTGAAGCCGGACGCAGCCGTGCGACGCCGGATAGCCGAGATTCGCGATGTCGTAGGATCCGTGAATGGCGTAGCCGCCATGGAAGAAGATCGAGTACGGCATCGCCGCGCCGTAGCGGCCCGAGCGATGATAGGCGTCGAGCGCGGTCGGGTAATAGACGCCAGCCGGCGTGTTATAACCGTACATCCCAGTGGACACCGGCCAGACGTACTGCAACCGCCCGTCCACGTAGACATGCATCGTCTGGGTCGATTTGCTCACATGCACCACGACGTCCGCATCCGCCACGGAAGCAAACGCGCCGCTCGCCAGAAGGCCGGCGGCGGCTACTAGCGCTTTACGCATGAAAAACGCCCCAACTCAAATGCACCCAGGAATGAGACCGTCGCATCTCCATCCAAAAATATTTTGCACTTTAGATATTAAAGTAAGATTGAGACAAATTGAGGGATTGCCGGCCTCGAAGCGTCACAAGAGCAATCTCCGGAGGGACCAGAAAGCGAACGGGAATATGCGAGAGTCCCAGGCCGCTCGACACGATCATGTGCCGCCCCTGTTCCTCGACATGACCATAGGCGTATTTGGCATAGTGGCCGTATTTCGCCGTGAGACCCAGCCGTCCGATAAATGGGAATGTAAACCTGGCCGCCATGGGTGTGTCCAGCAAGCGTGAGCGTCACGCTCGGCGGAACGATCCGCGAATATCTCAGGCTCATGAGCGAGCAGGATGACCGGCGCGCGATCCCTGACTTGCCCAAGGGTTTCGTCAAGGTCGGCTGGTCCGCGCAGGGCAAGCTGATCGGCGAGGCCCGCAAGCCAGAAGTGATCGTGTCCGCGCCTCACTTTCACGGCGGCGTTTTCCAGGAGCGCGATCCCGGACTTTTCGAAGGCTTTCCGGATCTCAGGCAAATCGCTCGACATGCGCAATCGTGATTTCCAAGGATAGCATAGACGCCGAGCGGCGCATGCAATAGCCTTAACGCAGCCATCCATTCGGAAACGGCGACCTCTCCGGTGTGATAACCGCCGCGGCAAGCCGTTCACGTAGTCCCCGAGAAGCACGATGATTTCGGGATTTTCGGCGTTTAACTGATCCACAATGCCGCCGATGCGGCGGGCGGACATCCAGGGTTCGACGGCATGAATGTCCGTCAAGATGCCGATGCGCAGAGGCGGAGCAGCCGCGGGCCACGCGGCATGGGCGACTGTCCACTTCTTGACGACGAGGCCGAAGCGCGGCTCCACCGCGAAAGCTTGCGCGGCGCCAAGAAACCCTGCTCCGGCCGAGGCGGCGGTCATTGTGAGAAAATGGCGTCTTGAGATCATGCCAGAACGTCATACGCCCTCTTCTCATTCTTTACCGGGTCGATGATGACAGTTCCTTGATGTTGCATATGATGTCTGCGAATAGATGAGGATCGACGTTTCCGCCGGAAAGAACGATGGCGACGGTGCGGCCCTTCGGATCGAACGCCCCGGACAGCAGCGCCGCCAGAGCCGCCGCGCCGGCCGGCTCCACAACAAGCTTCATCTCGCGCCAGGCATGGGCGACAGCGTGCCGGACATCGCCGTCGCTGACGGTGAGGCCTCCGGCCAGCAAATCCTTGTTTAACGCGAAGGTCAGTTCTCCCGGCTCCGCCATGAGCAAGGCGTCGCAGATCGAGCGATTCGCGGTATCGTTCTTCTGCCTTGTACCAGAAGCGAGCGACCGGCGGTAATCGTCGAAGCCTTTAGGTTCGACGCAATAAATCTCCGCCTCTGGAAAGCGGCTCTTGACGGCGATGGCCACCCCCGCCGCCAGGCCTCCGCCGCTGATCGGGACCAGCACGGCGTCGATGCTGGCTCCGGCGGCTTCGGCCTGCCGCGCCATCTCAAGGCCAGCGGTGCCTTGTCCGGCAATCACGACCGGGTCGTCGAAGGGAGGGACGAAGTCCGCGTTCAGCTTTTGGCAGAGGTCGCGCGCGATGGCGTTACGATCCTCGGTGTCCCGGTCGTAAAAGACGATTTCGGCCCCGCATTGGCTGGTCCGCGCGATCTTGATCTTGGGCGAGTCCGAAGGCATCACGATCACCGCGTCGACGCCGCAAAGCCTCGCGGCCTCGGCGACGCCTTGCGCGTGGTTGCCCGACGAGCATGCGACCACGCCCCCCGGAAATGCCTCGCGGTCGATCCTCGATACGCGATTGAAAGCTCCGCGGAACTTGAAACTTCCCGTCCGCTGCAGCACTTCGGCCTTGCAAAGAACCCGAGTTTCAAATCGTTCGTTGAGGTGGCCGAATTCGAGAAGCGGAGTTTCAACGGCAGACGGCCTGATGCGCAGGTCCGCGTCTGCGATCGCGTCAATCGTTGGCGTGTCCATCGGTTGCCCCGTGGGTTGTCTCGTTGATTATAACGTAATTGTTTTCATTTTCCTTCCGAAACTGAGAACGCGGCAGGGGCGCGCCGTTCGCCTCTGCGACAATATCGCGAAAACGCCTTGCGCAGGCCGCCCAGCTGAAAAGCTCCGCGTAAGCCCGGCATTGCCTTCGGTCCAATTCCAGCGCGGCGAGCGCGGCTTCCCTGAGGTCGCCGCCCAAGAATTCCGACGCTGCCGTTCGCCACCACGTCTTTCGGGCCCATGACATTGAAAGCCGCCACAGGCACGCCGCAGGCGAGCGCTTCCAAAAGCACGTTGCCAAAGGTGTCGGTCAGGCTCGGAAAGACGAAGGCGTCCGCCGAGGCATAGTGCTCGGCCAAATCGTCTCCGAATTTCGGCCCCGTGAATGTCACGTCAGGGTAGCGCCGCTTGAGGTCATCGAGCTGAGGGCCGCCGCCCACCACGGCCTTGCTGCCCGGCAGGTCGAGGGTCAAAAAGGCTTCGAGGTTCTTCTCGACGGCGACCCGCCCTGCGTAAAGAAACAACGGCCGCGGCAAGCCGAACCGGTCTACGGTCCGGGGCTTGAAGCGAGCCAGGTCCACGCCTCTCGACCAGAGATGGACATTCGCGATCCGTTGCGCGGTCAATTCTTCGCAAAGCGAAAGAGAGGCGGCCATCACGCCGGCCCCCGCATTATGAAACCAGCGCTCAAACCCGTAGCCCCACGACAAAGGGATGGGCGCCCGCGCCGCGACATATTCCGGAAAGCGGGTGTGATAGCTCGTTGTGAACCGGCGTCCGGCGTCGCGGCAATAGGCGCGCGCCGCAAGTCCGATCGGCCCTTCCGTCGCGATGTGAATGAAGTCGGGCTTGTCCTCACCGGCCCTCTTGGCTACGTCGCTCGCACGGACAAGGGCGAGACGGATTTCGCTATAGGTCGGAAGCGGCAGCGTCCTGAATTCGGACGGCGTCAGGAAGAGCAGGGAGAAGCCGGCGTCTTTCGCCTCGCGCTCAAGATTGACATAGGTGTTGACGACGCCGTTAACCTGCGGCTTCCAGGCATCGGTTGCGATCAGGATGCGCATCAGGAGGTAACAGAGGCGACCGGCACCTTCGATGTATTGGACTGGAGCGCGCGAAGATGATCGGTCCAGCGGACAATCTCGAGCCTGCCGTCGAAATGCTCCACCACCGCTGTGCCGCTATCGACCCAATCGCCGGTGTTTACATATTGGATGCCGTCGATGATACGCGAAGAGGCGTAATGAATGTGGCCGCAGATCACCCCTGAAGCTCCCACCCGGCGTGCTTCGGCAGCAAGCGAGGTCTCGTAATTGACTGCATAATTGACGATGCGCTTAACGTAATATTTGAGATAGGCGGACAGCGACCAGTATGAAAGGCCAAGGCTGCGGCGAACCACGTTCAAAACTTCATTGGCCGCCCAAGCGACGTCGTATCCGATATCGCCGAGCACCGCCAGCCAGTGAGCCTTTTTGACAACGGCGTCGAACTCATCGCCGTGAACGATGAGGAAAGTGCGGCCATCCGCGGTCTCGTACATCGCCCTCAGCCGGATCTCGAACGGCCCGAGCGTTATGCCCGCCAAGACCCGCAATTCCTCATCGTGATTGCCGGGAATGTAGATGATGCGCGTTCCGTTCTGCGCCTTTCGCAAGCAACTCCAACACGACTTCCGTCTGGGACGGACGCCAGCTTGGGCCGCGCCGCAGCCTCCAGAAATCGATCACGTCTCCCACAAGATAAATCGCGGCGGCGTCGTGAGATTTCAAAAAGCTTAACAGATCCGCGGCCCGGCAGGCTCGCGCGGCCAGATGGATGTCGGAGAGGAAGATGGCACGGTATCTCACATACGCTTTATATCGCGTCATAGCCGCATGATCCACCCTTCACCTCCGCGCACGCGCCTCAAACCGTCGATAAGCGGTGAGCAAGTCAGGATTATCGCACACGCATGTCGCACAAAAAAGGGCCAGCGCTCGCTGGCCCCTTGACGCCGAATCTCGTCCTGCGCCGGCCCTACTTCAACGGCTCGTAACCGCTGCCGCCGAACCGGTAATTCAAGCCCGCGCGAACGGTTTGGAGGCTGGTGTCGAGCGGGCTGGTGACCGCTCCGAGGCTATCGTGTGAGCTTTTCGCCGCCAAGGTCGATATACTGGTATTCGGCTTTCAACGACCAGTTGGGCGTGAACTTGTACTCGATGCCGCCGCCAACGGCATAACCGGTTTGCGTGCCGTTGCTTCCGAGAATATCGTTGCCGAGAGTGGCCCGCTGATTAACGTTGCCGTATGCGAAACCGCCGGTGCCGTAAAGGAGCGCCGGGCCGAAGGCCCAGCCGAGACGGCCGCGCACCGTGCCGAACCAGTCTATGCTCTCGTTGCTGGTAAAGGCCTTGTTGTTGGCGCTTAGCCCGGCGAGGCCGCTACTGATAGACGCACCCTGGAAATCGCTCTCGACGCCGTAAACGAAAGAGCCGCTTTGCAAGTTGTAGCCGACCTGGCCGCCGCCAAAGCCGCCCTGCGGCTTCGCCCGCGTGAGCCAGTCTGCGCCGCTATTGTAATCGATGGCGTCTCCGCCGCCGCCCGACGCATATCCGCCGTTAAGGCCGACATAAAACCCCGCCCAGATGTTCGGCGCCGTGACCGGCGGCACATAGCTGACGGGCGGAGGCGCCGGCGGAGCGCGGTAAAGATCGGCCGCGCTGGCCGCCGCCGGCGCCGCTATAGTGCTGAACAACACGAGACCCGTAAGCATACGAGACTTTGTGTACATCCTAAGCATCCCCCTCTTCGGCACGACAACACTGGCAATTTTACCTCAGTGTCGCTTCTCTGCTAGAAATGTATAAGACGGAGAAGTCAACAGGAGGACTTGGGCGGTGACAAGGCGACCGAGCGTCATTTTGGAGCCGATGCCTTTTCGGGCCATTAAAGTTGTAAGCATTTCACCGGAACATTAATTTTATGATATGAATATGCGACAAGGAACCTAACTCCGGTTGCGGCCTTTTCGATGCCGTTAACCGAGCCATGCCTGTGAAGTCTGAAGAATAATCACAAAATGCGCTTCATCGAGAGGCGGACCGTGCTGAGAAAATGGCCGCCGCCATGATCGAGCCTAGCGTCAAGGATACAATGCTGTCCCTCGCGGCGTTGTATAGAAATTTGGCAGAGGAGATTGAACAGCTGGCTATACTAAGGAATAATTTGCGCCTGCGTTAGTCTCCTGGACTGTGTCGTTTTAAAATATTTTGTCTTAACTATGCATTATTAGGCAAGCTTCCTGCATCAGCGACACCATCGTGACTGCACTCCAAGAATTACAGGGAGGGAAGGCCTTTCGAATATCTTCGGCCGAAGGACTGTGCATATCGCGCCGCGAGCCTATACCATTGGCTCAATTTGGACGCAGTTGAATTCTACCTCGTTTCTCTCAAGGGGACCGCGTCCGGCGACGCTCCGGCGAGCAGCGTGCCTTACGCGGCTCGACGCATCCCCGGTGGGCAACAAACTTGGGATGAAACATATGCGAATAAGATCACTTGCCGCAGCTGTGTTTGCACTGTCCGGCATGATCTGCGCGGCCGGAAAGGCCGATGCAGGCCTCTTTATCTCGGTCGGCGTTGCTCCACCGATCCTGCCCGTCTACACCCAGCCTCCGATCCCCGGCCCTGGATACATTTGGACCCCCGGCTACTGGGCATATAATGGGGAAGTCGCCGATTACTACTGGGTTCCAGGGGCTTGGGTGCCCGCGCCGGCGCCGGGCCTTCTTTGGACGCCGGGATACTGGGGCTGGAGCAACGGCGTTTATGTTTGGAACGCGGGCTATTGGGGGCCCCATGTCGGCTTCTACGGCGGAGTATCCTATGGATACGGCTACACCGGCGCCGGATTTGCGGGCGGATACTGGTCCGGCGGCGCCTTCTTCTACAACCGGTCCGTTGCGAATATCGGCGGAACGACAGTAATCACAAACGTCTACAACAAGACGGTGATCGTCAACAACAGGACGAATGTGAGCTTCAACGGCGGCAGCGGAGGGCTGAGCGTGCGCCCCACCCCGGGGGAACTTGCGGCTGCGAACGAACATCATATCGAGGCGACAAGAGATCAACTTGAGCATCAGCGGCTTGCAAGCGAAAACAGAGACCTTCGCCATTCCGTCAATGGCGGCAGGCCTTCGATCGCCGCGGTTTCGAGAGCGGGTGATTACAGCGCGAGGAACGTTGTGGCGGCGAGGGGCGCTGGCCCCGTCAAGCCAGCGTCGCTGAAGACGGGCGGCGCTCCGAATGGCAATCAGCTTGGGAAGAACACGGGCGGCAACAATGTCACGGCCACCCCTCATCCCAACGCCGGCCTGGCAAAGGGATCGAGTGGCGCGACAGGGGTCAAGCCCTTCAATACAACTCAAGGAAACACCACAAACGAACCCGCGGGCGGCACGCACTTTGACGCAACCCACGGAACCGGCAAGAACGCGGTCGCAAACCTGAATACGGGAGCCGGAACCAATGGCGGCCCGAAGAACAGGGGGCCGAATCTAACCGAACGGACCAGCCTCCAAGGGCGCCTTTATGCCTCCGAAGCCCGGCCCCAAGCCCGCGCCGCAGCCTCATCCAAGCGGCCAGCAGAAGAAAGACCAGCACCACAATTAGCGTCATATCGATTACCGAAAAGCGGCTCCTCCTCGTGGTCCGATTCGGGCACTTGCATCGGCCTGCAGCACGCTCGAAAGCAAATGCCGGCGTCGGACAACCCGCTGCTTTTTTATGCGAAACCCAGATGCATCATCGAAACAAAAGAATTAAGCCTTATCCTAAAAATTATCTCCCGTGATGAGGAAGACCTGTGCAATATGGTGCGGCGCTCCTGTAGATCGCCTGCATGTGAGGGTTCTTGTGCGGTATCTTGTCTTCACGCTCGGCCTGATATCGGTCCCGATCCCAGTTTCGGCGATGCCGGCATCAAAAAGCAGCGTATCGCCTCCCTCCGCCGCCATTCGCGTTCAAGATTGGGACGTCCATCCTGCTGAACATTCCCAGGGAGAGGCCGCCGCTCCTCAGCGCTTGACGCCCGAAGACTGCCGGATACACGGGCTTCGCTATCGCCATGGCTCCTGCGTGCGGGTTGAGCGAAGAAGTTCCGAGGAGGACAAAGAACCGAGGAACAAAGTCCCGCCGAGATGGACGGCCTCCCCGAGAGACGAGCCCGCGGCGCGCCCGCGCGTCAGCGAGAGGCCGTCTCGGGAGCCAGCCGCCCAGGAACGGCCTTTCAGAGCCGCAAGGCCGGTCGTCCTGTCCCCATCGCGTTCAGCCGCCGAAGCCGAGCAGAGAGCCGAGCCGCGCAAGGCGTCCGGGCTGCGCCGGATGGTTGGCCAGCTCCTCCTTTCAGGCTTTACCGGGAAGCGCCCTGCCGATGCGGATGTGCAGCGCACAGCGCGCGCGTTGCGCGACGGCCGCCTGTCCGGCGTCTTCGTCAGCGACGCAAATATTGCGAGCTTCCGCCAGCTTCACCAGTTGCTTCTTTCGATCCGGAAGGAGGGCGGCGACACCATTCCATTCATCGCCATCGAGCAAGCCGGAGGCCCCGACTCGGCGCTTTCCGAGGAAAAAGGCTTTGCATTCTACGCTTCCCCCAACGCTGTCAGCAGCGAGCGCGACCCTTATGAGGCGACGCGGCTCTACCGCGGCATGGCGTCGGAGCTTTCTTCTCTTGGCGTGAACCTGAACATGGGGCCGAGCGCGGACGTCTGCCGCGACGAGGGCGTGAACCTTTCCGCCTCATGCTTCGGGACATCGGCCTCTGACGTCGCCGTGTTCGCCAGGGCTTACAGCGCGGGACACCACGACCGCGGCGTGCTGACAGCGCTCCGCCATGCGTCCAGGCGCGCGGTCTTCCAGCCTTCGAAGCCGGAACCGGCCAGCAAGGCGTTGCTGAGAAGCGTAATGACCGTGGATTCGGCCGACGCGCTGGTGGTCCGGGTCAAGACCATGGAGCGCCTGCCCTTCGGCCTGCAAAGCGCAAGCAGACTTCGCAAAGTCACCGGGTTTCGCGGCGCGATGATCTTCGATCTGGACTTGGGGGTAAGCGGCGCCCCTGTCCGCTACCAGGAAGCAATCATCAAGGCGTTCCAGACCGGCGCGGACATCGTCCTGATCAGGAACCCGACCGTCCTGCCTGCGGATTTTGCTTCCATCGGTTACGACGCCGTGGAGAGCGGCATCGATACGGGCCGCCTCCAAATGGCGCGGATTGAAGATTCCTATCGCCGTGTCCAGAGGTTGAAGGATCGCTTGCGCCGGCTCGAAGCCAAAGCGGTCCACGCAGAAAGCCCCAGTCACTGAAGGAACGTTTTCGGCTCTCTGGAACCTTTTGAGGGCGCGCGCTAGGCTTTGAGAGCATGAGTTTATGCAAATCGAGCGGAACGCTGACAGCAAATATTAATATAGCCAAATATATTTCCTTCAATATTCAATCTCCCGCTATTAACTCCCTTTCAGTAGGTCAATCGGGAGTCATTCATGTTCATCAGTCACAAACATTGGCTAGTGCTAGTCCTTGTCATGGTTCCAGCTTATACTTCTGCAAAGGAAAGCCCTGCAAACGAAACCTCGGCTTACGCCTTGATTGACAGTTATAAAATTCCATTCAAAATAAAGACAGAACCAGGTCCATCTAACAATATTCAGAATGTGCACCTGAGGTTGGATACCGACCAACTTCCAAAACTCACCCTCGAAGGTCCCGTAGACTCACGGGTGCACTATAAAAGTGAGGTCTCAAAAATAGCTCTTTGTGGCGTGAACGATAAAAGAGTTTGTTTGAATATCTTCTCTCATGTGGCTTTGGATACACTCATACCGGTATCGGGTCAGATGACGTTCTCGTGCTTATTCGACGTCGTAAACCAATCCGGAAAACTATCCGTCGATAAAATCGATATAAAGGATATGCAGATTGACCCCTGGTTGAACGGCGTTGCTACGATTATGGGGGGCGAGAAAAAGATCTCAACACGTATTAGAGATGAGATCGAGAAACAGCTGAAAACAGGAAAACTGGATCTCAGCGGCGTCGGCCTTCTCTCCGCACTCAGTGCAAAAGCGACAGATAACAACCTTGAATTGGTTCTCAAACTCAAGAACCGATTGCCCGCTCTTAAAGTGTTCCAAACTATGGCTTCACGAAAGAGAAGCGGCAATCGCATTGAAATAGACGGGGGTCAGGAACCCACGCAAAGCCAGGGCTCCGTTGCCCGGCGGGCTTCGGCGAAATGACTGGCCTTAGACTGTTGCATGCACATTCGTTGGCGAGGCCATGACGTGTATGAGCGCGCCTACCTCGGCAAAAGGGTACGCCCCATCAAAGCCTTGTCGATCGCATGCGCCGCCTGCCGGCCTTCGCGAATTGCCCAGACAACAAGCGACTGGCCGCGCCGCATGTCTCCGGCCGCGAAGATTTTGGGCCGCGAGGTCGCGTAGTCGCGGTCGCTGGCCTTCACATTGCCGCGCGGATCGAGGTCGAGCCCGAGGCTGGCGATCATTCCTTCATGCACAGGCGAGACGAAGCCCATGGCGAGAAGGACAAGATCGGCTTCGATCTTGAAGTCCGCGCCCGCTATCGGCTGAAGCTTGCCGTCCACGCGCACGCAATGGAGAGCCTTGACGTGGCCGGCGCCGTCGCCTTCGAAGCGCGTCGTCATGACGCTGAAATCGCGCAGCGCGCCCTCTTCCTGGCTCGATGACGTCCTGAGCTTGAGCGGCCAGTGCGGCCAGTTCAACGCCTTGTTCTCTTTCTCGGGCGGCTGGGGCAGGATTTCCAGCTGCGTGACCGACGCCGCCCCCTGCCGGAACGAGGTGCCTATGCAGTCCGAGCCGGTGTCGCCGCCGCCAATCACAACCACACGCTTGCCGGTGGCCAAAATGGGCTCCACGTTCGAAAGACCCTCGCCCGAGACCCGGCGGTTCTGCTGAGGCAGGAAGCTCATCGCCTGCTCCACGCCCTTCAAATCCCGTCCCGGAATAGGAAGATCGCGCGGGCGTTCCGCTCCGCCAGCCAGAAGAACCGCGTCGTACTGGTTCTCAAGGTCGAGGATCGAGACGGTGACGCCCACATGCACGTTGCAGTGGAACGTGACGCCCTCCGCCTGCATCTGCGCCACGCGCTGCTCGATGATCTGCTTTTCGAGCTTGAAATCCGGGATGCCATAGCGAAGAAGCCCGCCCGGCAACGCGTTCTTTTCGTAGACATGCACATCGTGGCCGGCGCGCGCGAGCTGCTGGGCGGCGGCAAGGCCCGCGGGCCCCGAGCCCACGACAGCGACGCGCTTGCCGGTTTTCTCTTCCGGCGGCTCAGGAACGACCCAGCCCTGGTCGAACGCCCGGTCGGCGATGGCGCATTCGATGCTCTTGATGGTGACCGGCACATCCTCGATGTTGAGCGTGCAGGATGCCTCGCACGGCGCGGGGCAGATGCGTCCCGTCACCTCGGGGAAGTTGTTGGTCGAGTGCAGGTTGCGCAGCGCAGTCTGCCACTCCCCGTGATAGACGAGGTCGTTCCAATCGGGGATCTGGTTGTTCACCGGACAGCCGCGATGGCAATAGGGTATTCCGCAGTCCATGCAGCGGGCGGCCTGCCGCCTGGAGTTCGTCCTCCGCCGGCGGCAGCACGAACTCGCGAAAATGGCGGGTGCGTTCGCTGACCGGCGCGTAGTCTCGATCCTCGCGCTCGATCTCAAGAAAACCGGTGATCTTCCCCATGTCTAATCCTTAGTAGTCAGAAGCGTCGCCCCACGAAACCTTGGTACCCCTCACCCCAGCCCTCTCCCGCAAGGGGAGAGGGAGCAGGTCGCGACGGGTGCCACGGTGTTCCTCCTCCCCTCGCGGGAGAAGGACAGGATGAGGGGGATCGCCGGCTCGCGCATGAGTCATTCTTCAGCAATCGTACATCGTAGTGCGGCTCAAGCCGCGGTGGAGGATCCTTCGCGGCGCCCCCGTCGTTCATTTATCGGCCATTCACCCCGATGGCGATGTCGGCGTGCTCCGGCGGATGCGGCGCAACGCGGATGCGCTTCATGTTTTCGAGCGCCCTGCGGTATTCGGTCGGCATCACCTTCACGAATTTCGGCAGATAGGACGCCCAATTGTCGAGGATCGCCTTCGCCCGCTCGGAGCCGGTATACCGGCGATGGTTCTCGATCAGCCGGTAAAGCCGCACTTCGTCGCCGCTCGACATATCGTGGAAGAGGTTCACGAAATTGAACCGCTCCAGCGTGTCGCCGCTTGCCTGATCGAAGGGCGAAACGTCGCCCGGATCGATGGGCTCGAGTTCCACCATCGCCATGTTGCACCGGCGTTCGAAGCCTCCGCTTTCATCCAGCACATAGGCTACGCCGCCGGACATGCCGGCCGCGAAGTTCCGCCCGGTCGGCCCGAGGACCACGGTGCAGCCGCCTGTCATATATTCGCAGCCGTGATCGCCGGTGCCCTCGACGACGGCGATGGCGCCCGAGTTGCGCACCGCAAAGCGCTCGCCGGCCACGCCGCGGAAATAGCACTCGCCGGCAATCGCGCCGTAAAGCACGGTATTGCCGACGATGATGCTTTCCTCAGGCACGATGGAGGACCGCTCCGGGGGCCGGACAATGATCTTGCCGCCCGATAGCCCCTTGCCCACGTAGTCGTTGGCCTCGCCCGCCAGATCCAGCGTGACGCCTTTCGCAAGCCATGCTCCGAAGCTTTGGCCGGCCGTCCCTTTGAAGGCGATCCAGATCGTATCTTCCGCGAGCCCTGCGTGACCGTATTTTTTCGCAACCTGGCCCGAAAGCATCGCGCCTGTGCTGCGGTCGCTGCTCGCGATCGGCAGCTCGAGCTTTACGGGCCGCGCCGCTTCGAGCGCCGGCTTGGCGCACTCGATCAGCTTCCTGTCAAGCACATGCGCGATCGGGTGGTTCTGCTGCTCGCAGTTGTGGATCGCGACATGGTCCGGCATGGCCGGCTTGTAGAACAGGCGCGTGAAGTCGAGACCGTGCGCCTTCCAGTGCTCGATCGCGCGTTCCTTGTCGAGCCAGTCGGTCCGGCCAACCAGTTCCCTGTACGTCCGAACGCCCAGCGCGGCCATATACTCCCTCAGCTCTTCGGCGACGAAGAAGAAGAAGCTGATGATGTGCTCCGGCGTGCCGTTGAAGCGCGCGCGAAGGATCGGATCCTGAGTCGCGACCCCGACAGGACAGGTGTTCAGATGACACTTGCGCATCATGACGCAGCCGGCGGCGATCAAGGGAGCGGTTGCGAAGCCGACCTCGTCCGCGCCGAGTAGAGCGCCGACAAGCACGTCGCGCCCGGTGCGGACGCCGCCATCCACCTGCACCGCGATGCGCCCGCGCAAGCGGTTCAGCACCAGCGTCTGCTGCGTTTCGGCAAGGCCGATCTCCCAGGGCGAGCCGGCGTGCTTGATCGATGTAAGGGGCGATGCCCCAGTGCCGCCTTCGAAACCGCAGATCGTGACGTGATCCGCGCGCGCCTTCGCGACGCCCGCGGCCACAGTGCCGACCCCGACCTCCGCGCCAAGCTTGACGCTGACCCAGGCGTCCGGGTTCACGTTCTTCAGGTCGAAGATGAGCTGCGCCAGATCCTCGATGGAGTAGATGTCGTGGTGCGGCGGCGGTGAAATGAGGCCGACTCCCGGCGTCGAATGCCGCACGCGGGCGATGGTCTCGTTCACCTTGTGGCCCGGAAGCTGCCCACCTTCGCCCGGCTTCGCTCCCTGCACCATCTTGATCTGCATCATGTCAGAGTTGACGAGATATTCCGTCGTCACTCCGAAGCGTCCCGAAGCCACCTGCTTGATGGCCGAGCGCATGCTGTCCCCATTGGGAAGCGGCTTGAACCGGTCGGCCTCCTCGCCGCCTTCGCCGGTGTTCGACTTGCCGCCGATCCGGTTCATAGCGATGGCGAGCGTCGTGTGCGCTTCGCGGCTGATCGAGCCGAATGACATCGCTCCCGTCGCGAAGCGCTTTACGATTTCTTTCGCCGGCTCGACTTCTTCCAGCGGAATCGGCGTGCGTCCGATTTCGCTCGCGTCTTTCACCCGGAACAGCCCGCGAATGGTCATTAGGCGCTCGGACTGATCGTTCAGCCGCCTGGCGTAAGCGCGGTACTTTTCAGGCAGATTGCCGCGCACGGCATGCTGGAGGTCCGCGACGGTGTCCGGGTTCCAGGCATGCTCCTCGCCGCGGATCCTGAAGGCATACTCGCCGCCCGTTTCGAGCGAGTTCCGCAGGACGGGCGAATCGGAGAAAGCAAGGCGATGGCGCTCGGCCGTCTCCGCCGCGATTTCTGCCAGCCCCACGCCCTCGATGGCGGTGCGTGCGCCGGTGAAGTATTTGCCGACGAAGTCCGAGTGCAGGCCCACGGCGTCGAAAATCTGCGCCCCGCAATAAGACTGATAGGTCGAGATGCCCATCTTGGACATCACCTTCATGACGCCTTTGCCGATCGCCTTCACATAGCGATAGAAGGCCTCCTTCTTTTCGAGGGGCTTCTCCAGCTCGTCGAGGTTCGCGGCGATGGTCTCGAAGGCGAGGTAGGGGTTGATCGCCTCGGCGCCGTAGCCCGCCAGCGTGCAGAACTGATTGATTTCATGCGCCTCGCCCGTCTCGACCACGAGGCCGACGGAGGTGCGCAGGCCCTTCCGGATCAGGTGATGATGGATCGCGCTCGTTGCGAGCAGGCTTGGGATCGCGATGCGGTCGGGGCCCATGGCGTGATCCGACACGATGATGATGTTCCACCCCTTATGCACCGCGTCCTCGGCCTCGTGGCACAACCGGCCGAGCGAATGCTCCATGCCGGACGCGCCGAGGCCGGCGGCGTAGGTGATATCGAGCGTGATGGCCTTGAACGCGCTTCCGGGGGCCTCCGCGATGTGGCGGATGCTTTCGAGCTGCTCGTTCGTGAGGATGGGCTGCGACACCTCAAGGCGCTTCAGTTTCGACGTTCCCTTGAGATCGAGGATGTTGGGCCGCGGACCGATGAAGGAGACGAGGCTCATCACCAGCTCTTCGCGGATCGGGTCGATGGGCGGGTTCGTCACCTGGGCGAAGTTCTGCTTGAAGTAGGTGTGCAAGAGCTTCGGCTTCGAGGACAGCGCAGAGATGGGCGTGTCGGTGCCCATCGAGCCGATGGCCTCCTGGCCAGTCTCGATCATGGGCGAGAGCAGGAATTTCCAGCTCTCCTGCGTGTAGCCGAAGGCCTGCTGGCGGTCGAGCAGCGGAATATTCGTTTTCGGCTGCGACGGCTCGACATGCGGCAGCGACTCGACCTTGACCTGCCCATGGTGCAGCCACTCCTGATAAGGATTGGCGTTTGCGAGCTGCGCCTTGATTTCGTCGTCCGAGATGATCCGGCCTTTTTCCAAGTCGATGAGGAGCATCTTGCCCGGCTGGAGCCGCCACTTGTGGACGATCAGCTCCTCGGGCACTGTAAGGACGCCGGCTTCCGAGGCGAGGATGACGCGGTCGTCCGAAGTAATGATGTAGCGAGCCGGGCGAAGGCCGTTGCGGTCGAGGGTCGCGCCGATCTGCCTCCCGTCGGTGAAGGCGATGGCGGCAGGGCCGTCCCAAGGCTCCATGAGCGAGGCGTGGTACTCATAAAAGGCGTGCCGCTTCTCATCCATCAGCGTGTTGCCGCCCCAGGCTTCGGGGATCAGAAGCATCATGGCGTGCGCGAGGCTGTAGCCGCCCTGAACGAGGAATTCGAGCGCGTTGTCGAAGCAGGCGGTGTCCGACTGGCCTTCGAAGGAGATGGGCCAGAGCTTCGAGATGTCGTCACCAAACAGCGGGGAGGACACGCTCGCCTGACGCGCAGCCATCCAGTTTACGTTGCCGCGCAGCGTGTTGATCTCGCCGTTGTGGCAGATCATGCGATAGGGATGGGCGAGCCTCCAGGACGGAAATGTATTCGTCGAGAAGCGCTGGTGAACGAGGGCCAGCGCCGAGGTGAAACGCGGATCGTGCAGGTCGCGGTAATATTCGCCCACCTGATAGGACAGGAACATGCCCTTGTAGACGACCGTCCGGCAGGACAGCGTGACGATATAGAAGTCCATCACGTCTTTGGGGCCGAGTTCAGCGCGCACCCGGTTCGCAATGATGCGGCGGGCGAGATAAAGCGCGCGCTCGAACGCGCTCTCGTCGGCGCAGCGCTCAGGCCGGGCCACGAACACCTGCCGGTGAAACGGCTCTGTCGCGATCACGATCTCAGGCAGCGATTCGTTGGTCACGGGGACGTCGCGCCAGCCGAGCAGCGGAATGCCCTCCTCGGCGAACACCTCGGCGACGATGCGCTCGCAGGCCGCGCGCAGTGCGTCCTTTTTCGGTAAGAAAATCTGGCCGACGCCATAGGAGCCCGCTTCCGGCAGCGCAAATCCCAGGCGTTCCGCCTCGGCGGCGAAGAAATCGTGCGGGACCTGCACAAGAATGCCTCCGCCGTCCCCAGCCAGAGGGTCGGCGCCAACGGCGCCCCGATGCTCGAGATTGAGCAGGATCTTCAAGGCGTCCTGAACGAGCTGATGGCTTTTGACGCCCTTGATATTGGCGATGAGACCAAGGCCGCAGGCATCGTGTTCATTGGAGGGATGATACAGCCCCTGTGGTTCGGGGAGGCCGTGGGCGTGGATAAACCTGTTACCTGGATGCATCGCGGTTTCGGTCATGGGTGCAAGTTCAAGCGAACGTCTTTGAATGATTGGCGATCTTGGGGTACTAATGCGCGCAAACGCTTAACGTCAGGCGAAACAGCCTCTCTCAGGGGTGACGCGTTCGGGCGGTGGGACCGGCTCTCGTGCCGTCAACTATCTCACTATGAAACCAGCCCTTTCTCATTTCCTCACTCCTGCCCGCCGCTTCCGTTGTTGCGGGCGCGCAAAAGCTCCGCCAGAACCACATTTGTTCGCTAGAACAAACGGTAGCCGGGCCGAGTTCGACCGCGTGGGCTTTTCTGCCCATCATTTTGAAGCGTGCCAGAAATTAAAGGACGTGACAAGCCTGCAATGCGCCGCTCCGGCGAGAGGCGGCGCCTGCAACAGAACGTCAGAACTCTTATATATTTTCCTCACATATCATGTCTGAGCTGAGGAGCGTTCTCCATGACACGATCAGCGCATATTGTGGACGTCAGGCGGAGCATCAAGGGTTTATGAACTGGCGAGACAATCTGCAAAACGCCTTGAACCGGAGCTGGCAAGGCATCCGCGACACGGTGCTGTCGCCGCCAGCGGGGGCGGACGCCAAAGTCGTGGAACTCGCGAGCGCAGCCGCTCCGGTCGTCTGGCTGATCGGCAAGGTTCAATCGGGCAAGTCTTCCATCGTTCGAGCCTTGACGGACGCGACTGCGGCGGAGGTCGGCGAAGGCTACAAGCCTTGCACGCGGACCGCCGCCATCTTCGATTTTCCTTCCGACGCCCCCGTCATCCGTTTTCTCGATACGCGGGGCCTCGGCGAAAAGGGCTACGATCCAGCCGAGGATATGGGCTTTCACGAAAGCCAGGCCCACCTCATGCTTGCGGTCATGAAAGCGCTCGATCCGCAGCAGGATGCAGTTGTGGAGACGGTCAAAGCCGCACGGGCGAGGCATCCCGACTGGCCGCTTGTCGTGGCGCAGACAACGCTGCATGAGGCCTATGCGCCGGGGGAGATGCACGCGCAGCCCTATCCCTACCAAGGCCCCAACGGCGCCCTGCCCTCAAGCCAAGGGATCCCGGAGGACCTGGCGCGAAGCCTGGCCTATCAAAGATCGCTGTTCGAGGGCCTGCCCGGAAATGGGCTGCGCCTCTTCGTGCCGATCGACTTCACCCTGCCCGGCGACGGCTTCGAACCGAAGGAGTACGGCCTCGCCGCGCTCCTGGACGCCCTGGCGCTGGCGGCGCCGGCCGGCCTCGTCGGCGCCTTGAAGGATGCGAACGTCAAAACGGGCGGCGCGCTTGCGAGACAAGCGCATCCGCACATCGTAGGCTATGCGACGGCCGCCGCCGCCGCCGACGCCATGCCCGTCGCCGGGGCGGTCGCCGTCCCCGTGGTGCAATCCAAGATGCTGCACAGCCTTGCCCGCATTTATGGCGTGGACTGGAACAGAAAGGCGCTGACCGAATTCGCGGCCTGCCTGGGCGTGGGCGCAGTCTCAAGGCTCGCCGCGGGTTTCGGCTTCCGCCAGCTTGCCAAGCTCATCCCCGTCTACGGGCAGACGGCAGGGGCGGCGGCGGCGGCGGCGGCCAGCTTCGCGACGACGTTCGCCATCGGCAAGGCGGCGTGCTATTTCCTCGCGCTTCACCGGGCGGGCGGCAGCGATCCCAAGGGCGTCTCCGAGGCTTATGCGGCGGCGCTGGCCGAGGCCTTCCGTTTCCGCAGGCCGGCCCTGGCGGGCGGCTAAAAAAACATCACATCTACGCAGACCACGGTTCGAACCCCTCACCCCAACCCTCTCCCCATGGGAGGAGTCCGGCGTGCCGATTGCAGCGGCGTTCCCTCTCCCAGAGGGAGAGGGACAGGGTGAGGGGTTACGCCATTGGGAAAACCGGTAGACCTTGCGTAGCTTCATTCTTTGACAGGGGCGTCCGCATGCAGCGCAACACAACCTTTTGGCTCCGCATCTGGATCGCCGCGATCTGCCTTGTGCTGCCAACGCTGACGCTCGCGCCGCTCGGCGGCATCTGGCTTTGGCAGCATGGCTATGTTCTCTACTGGGTCGTGGGAGCGTGCAGTTTTGTCGTTGTCGCCTTCCTGTTCCAGCTTCAGCTTTTCTCCCGCCTGGACATTCCGCTGAGAGGGGGCGCGCGCACCATCGAACTGCCGGAGGACGCCGCGGCGTCGACCTGGACGCCGCGCGAGAACGAAGCCTGGGATGCTGTCCTCGCCATAGCCGACACGGCCGACCTCAGCCACCTTTCAACCTGGCCGAGCTTCTTCGGGCTCGGCAAGCAGACGATTGAAGCGGTGGCGAAGACGCTGCACCCCGAGGTGAAAGACCCGCTGTGGCAGTTCACCGTGCCGGAAGCGCTCACGATGGTCGAACAGGTGAGCCTGCATCTGAAGCCTATGGTCGTCGACAACGTCCCTCTCGGCGACCGCCTCACCATCGGGCAGATCATCCAGATCTATCAGTGGCGCTCCGCGATCGATGTGGCCCAGAAGGGCTACGACGTCTGGCGCATCATCCGCATGCTGAACCCCGCCACGGCGGTGACGCAGGAGCTTCGCGAGCGGCTTTCCAATCAGATGTACCGCTGGGGCCGGGAGGAGCTGGCGAAGCGGCTTGCGCGCGGCTACGTCAAGGAGGTGGGCCGCGCGGCCATCGACCTTTACGGCGGCCGGCTTCGCGTCGCGCCGGAAGACCTTGATGCGCATATCACGGAAGTGACCGGGCGCGACCTCCGCGCCAACGCGAAGGCGACCGCCGAGCCTCTGCGGCTGCTCCTCGGCGGCCAGGTCAACGCCGGCAAATCGAGCCTCATCAACGCGCTTCTGAACGACGTTCGCGCGGGCTCGGACGCGCTGCCGCTGACGAGCGACTTCGTGGCCTATGAGATGAAACGCGAGGGCGCGCCGGAAGCGCTCATCATCGACAGCCCCGGGCTTACCAGCTTCGAGCAGCCGCTCGACAAGCTCCTGGAAGAAGCGGCGCAGGCCGATCTCATCCTCTGGGTTTCGAGCGCCGTGCGCGCCGACCGGGAGCTCGACGCGCACGCGCTCAACGCCATCCGCGCCTACTTCGCCGAGCGCCACAACCGCCGCCGTCCGCCCATGCTGCTCGTTCTGAGCCACGTGGACAAGCTCCGGCCCCTGCAGGAGTGGAGCCCGCCCTACGATCTGGCCGATCGGGAGAACGCGAAAGCCGCCTCGATCCGCGCCGCCATGGACGCGGCGGGCGGCGATCTCGGCTTCTCGTCCGGCGATGTCATCCCCGCCTGCCTCGACGCGAAAATCGGCCTGTACAATGTCGATGCGATCTGGGCCGGGATCATGGAGCTGATGCCGGAAGCCCAGCGCGCCCAGCTCGTGCGTACGCTGACGGACGCGGACCGCGGCTTCGACTGGCGGCGGCTGCGCACGCAGGCGCTGAACGCGGGGCGAATCCTGGCGCAGGCTGTGCTTTCGGGGGGGAGCAGCAAGTAATGGCGCCGAGGAAGACCAAGAGGTGTGGCGAGCGCGAGGGCATCATAGTCGCGGCGGAGGACGATCGGCGGCTCAAAGGAGAGCAAAGCGGACAAGCCCTGATCGACGCGCTGGCAAGCTCGCCGCTGCGCGACGTGGACTTCGACCGCGAGCCTTACCGCGATGTCGAGCTGTGAGCTACCTGCTCGGAAGCGACCGCATGCGGATGCGTAGCGGCTCGATAACGGTAAAGTGCCCCGCCCAATCGCAGCGCTCAGCAATCCTTGCCGCGAGTTTCGCTCCTACCTGATCTGGAGGCGGGATCGGAATGCGAAAAAGGATTATCCCCGACGAGGCTGGCAACTTTTCACGCCATGCAAGCTCGCCAAAATCTTTGTCGAAGGTCAACAGGATGCGGCTTTCGCGAACCGCCCAGGCAAGCACGTCCGCATCGGCGCTTCCCGGAGCCGCGGTCCTGACCCACACAATATCATGCCCGGCTTCTGCTATGGATCTAACAGCCGCTCCTGGGAAGTTCTCGTTGGCGAGGAAGCGCATATCAGGCCGCGCTCGGGTACACTTTTTCCGAACTCAGGATGTCGCGCGCATAGCGAAGGCACGCGGCGATGTCCTCCCGCGTAATGCCGGGATAATTCTGCAAAATGTCGGCTTCGCTCCAGCCTTCGGCGAGTAGGCCGATGATAAAGTCGACCGCTAACCGCGTGCCTTTGATGACCGGTTTCCCGGCGAGTACAGCGGGATCTAGCGTGATGCGCGCATGAGAGGCCATTTTTTCTCTCTTGTAGCCTAAGAAATCAATATTACGAACATGCTCGTGTTTTACCAACGGGTTTATCAGCTAGATACAAAGCTAGTTCTTGACCTCAATGCCGCATCGGTTGCTATTGCACGCAAAGCTTTCTGACACCGCACCACCTGTAGGCCTACGTCATGCCACTGATCGATATATGGCGTTCTAACCCCGATAGCATCAAGTCTTACGCCATTCGCCAAGTCCTAGCCATCGCTGGCAACGGGCGGATAAGAGATAAATCAGTTTGTTCGGGTGAGCTACGGGCCTATCTCCGAGAAACAACATCTGAAAAGCTCGCAGCTTACGCTCAAGAATGTCTTGAAGACAGTTTCGAGGACAGCGGATTTGTTTTACAAGACGTCGTTAACGAAATCGGCCGCCGCTTGGATTTCGAAGTTGAGAATGGAAGATACAGAGGCAAACAGGGAACTGAAGGCTTCGACGGAATTTGGCGTGTTGGTTCCGACCAGGCAATTATCGTCGAGGTCAAGACGACCGACAGTTACAATGTTCGCCTGGACCATGTAGCGGAGTACAGACTATCTCTTATTAGGAATGATCGTGTCCCCTCGGATGCTTCGATCCTTTTTGTTGTCGGCAGAAAGGACACAGGAGCCCTGGAGGCGCAAATCCGCGGCTCACGGCACGCATGGGATATGCGTGTTTGTGGGACCGAAAGCTTAGTTAAGCTTATGCGGGTTAAGGAAAAATCCACTGAGGAATCAACGATCCGTCAGATAAGGGAACTGCTGAGGCCCTTCGAGTACACCCGTATCGACAAAATCGTAGACGTCGTTTTCGATACGGCGGCGGACGTCGAACAATCAAGCGAGGCTGCAGCCGGAGAAGATATCGAGATCCTGGAAATCCGGGATACAGTCCATCGCACACCCGAGCGCACAAATCCAAGTGACATGGACGCGATGCGAGATCGTATCGTTGCCGCATTGCAGAAGAAATTAGGGGTTACGCTTGTCAGACGGCGACGAGCCATGTTTGAGGACATCGATGGTCGTCATCGCGCCTGCATTTCTATTTCGAAACGATATGGGCGCGAGTACCAGCCTTATTGGTATGCGTTTCACCCTGCTTGGAATGAGTTTCTCGAAGGCGCAACGGAAGCCTTATTTGTCCTTGGGTGCATGGACCGAGAGGAGGCTTTTGCGATACCTCTCTCCACATTCACAAGTTTTCTCCCTAAGCTAAATCAAACTGTTCGGGATGGTGGAGCAAGATATTGGCACGTTGTTATAACCACCAATGACGATGGTAAGCCTGCTCTCTATTCTTCGCGAACCGGAGAGAAGCTAAGCTATGAAACAGGATTTGCTGCGTCGTTGGCGTCGCCTGGGGCGTTGAACGGTTGACGCGCGCGACCCGTCCGTAGTCTGCGTATCGCCCCCCTCCTTTCGCCGCCGCAGCAACAACCATT
Organism: uncultured Alphaproteobacteria bacterium; assembly: GCA_963727795.1. GTDB lineage: Bacteria > Pseudomonadota > Alphaproteobacteria > Rhizobiales > Rhodomicrobiaceae > Rhodomicrobium. The sequence continues at coordinate 498,723 of CAVSHC010000015.1, read as the reverse complement.
CCTTGCCTTGGAGCCCATAACCTCCTAAACGATAGGGAATGAGACTGTACAAAGACAAAGACTTTGGCGAGCGGCGCGAGGCGGCGGCCAAAGCGAAGGATGCGGCGTTAAAAAAGTTCGCGGAGAAGGCGCGCGTAGCCCCAAAGGCAAAGCCGGCCGCCGGGACTGAGCTTGAGGGCGCCCCGCCGAAGGCCGAAGCGGGAAAATAGCAAAAAGCGACCGGCGAATCGCGTCATGCGGCGCGGAAGTCGCAGGCGCGACGCTTCATCCGCCAGACATCCTTTGCAATAACACCCACCTACGCCGGTGGCGAGCGTCGCCAATGGCGGCGAGACACAGAAAACGGTAGTGCATGAGAACTTTTAAAGGGGTCGACCTCAACACGCGCCTCGATACTGCGGCAAAGGCCAAGGAAGCGGCCTTGAAGAAATTCGCGGAACGGAAAGCGGACGACGATCCGGCCGTGCTTGCGCGGAAAGCGGCGAGGCTGGACGCGGTGAAAGCCCGGGAGGCGCGCGCTGCAGAGCGTGAGGCAAAAAAGGCAGAAGAGAAGGCGCGCCTCGCTGAAGAAAAGGTCAAGCAGGCAGCCGAGGCCGAGCTTGAAGCCGCCAAAGAAACCGAACGCCAGGAAGCTCTCGCGGGTGAGCAGAAAGCAGCGCGGGATGCGCGCTACGCCGCGCGCAAAGCCAAGAAATGAGGCCGGGACGACGCGCGGAGTAGAGGCTTTGTGGGTTGACGCACGCGCCCGCGCTTTCCATAGTCCCGCGCATCACCTGAACCTGGATCCGAGCCGCGCACCATGATCGCCGCCCATTCATCGCTCGCAGAGCTTGCGCAATCCTCCAAGGCCTGGCCCTTTGAAGAGGCGCGCAAGGTCGTGAAACGGCTGGAAAAGGCGGACCCGGCGCGCGAGGCCGTGTTCGAGACGGGCTACGGCCCCTCGGGGCTGCCGCATATCGGCACGTTCGGCGAGGTGGCGCGCACGTCCATGGTGCGGCACGCGCTCGAAGTGATGAAGCCGGGCGTGAAGACGCGGCTTGTCTGCTTCTCGGACGACATGGACGGGCTGCGCAAGGTGCCCACCGAATGTGCCGAACCAGGAGCTGCTCGCCGCCGCGCTCGAAAAGCCGCTGACGTCCGTGCCCGATCCGTTCGGCACGCATCCAAGCTTCGGCGCGCACAACAATGCGCGGCTGCGCAGCTTTCTCGACAGCTTCGGCTTCGAATACGAGTTCCTGTCTGCGACAGAATGCTATCGCTCGGGGCTGTTCGACGAACGCTGCTGCGAATGCTTGAATGTTATGATGCCGTGATGGACATCATTCTGCCGACGCTTGGGCCGGACCGCCGCGCGACCTATTCGCCGTTCCTGCCGGTTTCGCCCACGAGCGGCAAGGTGCTGCAAGTCCCAATTGTGGAGCGCGATCTCAAGGCCGGCACGGTCGTCTATCGCGACCCCGACACGCAGAAGCTGGTGGAGACGCCGGTCACGGGCGGCCATGTGAAGTGCCAGTGGAAGGCGGACTGGGCGATGCGCTGGACGGCGCTCGGCGTCGATTACGAGATGGCGGGCAAGGACCTGATCGACAGCGTCACGCTCTCCTCAAAGATCTGCCGTGTGCTTGGCGGAAGCCGCCAGAGGGCTTCAATTACGAGCTGTTCCTCGACGACAAGGCGCAGAAGATTTCGAAGTCGAAGGGCAACGGCATCGCGGTGGAGGAATGGCTGGCCTACGCCACGCCGGAGAGCCTCGCTCTTTATATGTTCCAGAAGCCCAAGACGGCGAAGCGGCTTTATTTCGACGTGATCCCGAAGGCAGTCGACGACTATTTCACTTATCTCGACAGCTACCAGAGGGAAACCCCCGAGCAGCAGCTGAACAATCCGGTCTGGCACATCCACAATGCGCGCCCGCCGCAGCACAGCGTGCCGATCAGCTTCAGCCTGCTGTTGAACCTCGTGAGCGCCTCGAACGCGCATACGAAGGACATTCTCTGGCAGTTCGTGCGCAACTATGCGCCCGAAGCCAACCCTCAGGACTATCCCGAGCTCGACCGCCTGATCGGCTTCGCCATCCGCTATTTCGAGGAGCGCGAGAAGCCCTTCAAGGTCTACCGCGCGCCGACTGCAATGGAACGCGAGGCCATGCTCGATCTCAACGCACGGCTGATCGAGGCCAGCCCCAAGCTCAGCGCCGAGGAGTTGCAGTCCATCGTCTACGAGGTTGGGAAGGCGCATCCTTTCGAGAATTTGCGCGACTGGTTCAAGGCGCTCTACGAGGTGCTGTTCGGCGAGAGCCAGGGACCGCGCTTCGGCTCGTTCATCAAGGCTTACGGCATCGGCAACACCCGGGATTTGATCGCGGAGCGTCTGCGGCAGCCGGCGGAGGCCGCTTTAGAATGACTCATGTCACTGGGCATCACCCCTCATCCTGTCCTCTCTCCCGGCGAACTCGCCAAGGCGAGCTTGCGCCGGGAGAGGGCTGGGGTGAGGGGTTGCGACGCTTCACGGATCAACGGCTCCGGGTGTTAAGCTCATGACGGTCAAGACGATCTACAGGCTGATGACGACCAAGGAGTGGGAAGCCGCCTGGGCGGAAGGCGTCTATCGCGGCTCCGAAACCGACTGGCGCGACGGCTTCATCCACCTTTCGACGGCGGACCAGATCGCGGAGACGGCGCGCAAGCACTATTCCGGCGTCCCGGACCTGGTTCTTGTGAGCATCGATGTCGACTTGCTTGAGAACCTTCACACGCCGGAGGAAGAAGGGGCGGGTTCAACGCTGCCTTCGTCCCCTCTCGTCCATGAGAATGAGTGCAAGGGATGCCCATCCCTGCGCTGGGAGCCTGCGCGCGAGGGGGAATCTGTTCCCGCACCTTTACACAAATCTTCCCGTGACGGCGGTCAAGAGCATGATCCCGGCTCCGCTCGCCGACGACGGAACGCCGATCGTCCCGTCCGGCCTGCCTGCATGAACCGCTTCTGGTCCGCGGCCCAGGCGACGCTCCTCTTTCTCGATCCTGAAACCGCGCATGAGGCCTCGCTGCGCGCGCTCGAAGCTGGCGTTTACCCCCGGCAGACGGCGCCCGACGACGCGCGGCTTACGCAGACGGCTGTTCGGCCTGACCTTTCCCAATCCCATCGGCATCGCAGCGGGATACGACAAGGATGCCCGCGTCTACAACGCGCTGTTCGACATCGGCTTCGGCTTTGCCGAGGTTGGCACCATTACGCCGAAGCCGCAGCCGGGCAATCCTCGCCCGCGCGTCTTCCGGCTCATGCGCGAACGCGGCATCGTCAATCGCCTGGGCTTCAACAGCGCGGGCCATGCCGACGCCCTCGTCCGGCTTGCGGCGAAGCCCCCGCGCGGCGTCCTCGGGGTGAACATCGGCCCGAACAAAGACAGCGCCGGCGCCATCGCCGATTTCGTGGCGGGCGTCCGCGCGTTCGGCCCTTCGGCGTCCTACCTCACGGTCAATATCTCCTCGCCCAATACGCCGGACCTGCGCGACCTGCAGGCGCCGGAGCGGCTGGATGCGCTGCTCGAAGCGGTGATGGCGGCGCGCGGCCGCCTCGCGCGGCCCGTCCCGATCCTCGTCAAGATCGCGCCGGACCTTCACGACGACGACATCGCTCCGGTCATGCGCTGTCTCACGAGCCACGGCGTCGATGGCGCGATCCTCACCAACACCACCCTCTCGCGGGAAGGCATTCCCACCGATTCCCATCGAAACGAGCCGGGCGGCATGTCCGGCCGGCCGCTCTTCACGCGATCGACGCGCTTTCTCGCCCGATGCTATCTCGCAACCGAAGGCAAGCTGCCGATCATAGGCGTGGGCGGCATCGATTCGGGCGTGGCGGCGGTCGCGAAAATCCGCGCAGGCGCCTCGCTGATCCAGCTCTATACGGGCCTCGTCTATGAAGGCCCGGCGCTCCTGACCGAGATCAAGGAGGCGCTTCTCGCGGAGGTGAAGGCGACAGGGAAGCCGCTCGCCAGTTCTGGTGGGAATCGCGGCGCAACAATGGGCGCATGGTTGAGCCTGCAATCCGCGCGTTTCCCGTTTGACCATATACGCGGCGACCTGCGCGCCGTCCTTTTTGACACAGATCTCTCTTATTCTCGATGGCCTGGACGCCCCGTTCCAGCGCGGGATAGCGCAAGCCGAGCGTGATGGCCCGCGCGATATAGAAGACGATCAGCGCCCCCCAAAGCCCGTGATTGCCGAAGGCCGGAGTCAAGACCGCCCAGGCGGCGAGAAACACGGCGAGGCTGAGGATCATCATATTGCGCATGTCGGCGGTGCGCGTCGCGCCGATGAAGATGCCGTCGAGCTGGAAGCAGGCCACGCCGAGAAGCGGCGACATCGCCGCCCAAGGCAGAAACTCATACGCCGCCTCACGCACCGCAGGTGTCGCCGTCATCGCTCGATCAGGAGAAGCCCGCCCGCGCAGAAAGCCACGCTGACGGCCACGGAGAGCGCGGCGGCCCAGATCGAGCTCAGCCAGACCGCCTGCCGGAAACGGGCGACGCTCGCCGCGCCAACCGCCTGCCCAACGAGCACCTCGGCGGCGAAAGCGAACCCGTCGAGCATGTAGGCGGAAAGGTCGGAGAGACTTCGCAGCACGCTGTTCGCCGCAAGCGCGACATCGCCGAGCTTTGCGCCCTGCGCGGCGAAAAAGGTGAAAGCGAACATCAGGCAGACGGTGCGGATCATGATGTCGCCGTTCACGGCGGCCAGCCTTCGGAAAGCGCGTGCCTCAAAGATCGGCGCCCGCCTCCCGCTGTACGCCCGGAGCAGACGGCGGGCGAGGAGAAGACCCGCCAGCAACGCCGCATATTCGGCCAGCACCGCCGCCGTCGCCGCCCCTTTGACGCCCTTGCCGGCAACCAGCACGAGAAATATGGCGAGCCCGATATTCAAGGCGTTGAGGAAAAGCTGAAGCAGGAGAGCGAGATTGGCCCGCGCCAATCCGATGAGCCAGCCGACGAGCGCATAATTCGCGAGCGTGGCAGGCGCGCTCAGAATTCGCACGCCGAAATAATCGGCTGTCGCCGTTTGAACCTGCGTGCTGCCCCCGGTCAGCTTCAGGATCAGAAGGATCGCGGGCGCGTGAAAGCGCGAAGAGCAGCAGGCCAGCGGCGGCTCCGATTACGAGCGGCCGGTAGAGGTTGGCCGCGATCTCCGGCCTCGTCGCCCGCGCCAGCGGCCTGCGCGGTCAGTCCGGTCGTTCCCATCCGAAGGAAACCGAAGGCCCAGAACAGCATGGCGAAGATCGTCGACCCCAGCGCCACGCCGCCGATCAGCGCCGGGTCGTCAAGCTGGCCCATGACGGCGGTGTCGGCGATGCCAACGAGCGGCACGGTCGCATTGGCGAGGATCATCGGAATCGCGATCGCAAGAACGTCGCTGTTCCGAAGAGCGCGCCTCTCGCGGCTTCAAGGGCGAAAACCTGTGACTGGCGCGCTTATTTCCTGGATCTGCGCGGCGCTGGAGGCTCGAAGCGCACTTCGCGCTGGCTGGACCCGAGGAAGCTGAAGAACCGCGCCAGAAGCCACAGCGGGACGACGATGAGCGCGCCCAGGATGATGTAGCGGAAGAACGTCTTTACCGTGTCCAGGCCGAGAGACGAGATCCAATCCCCCAGTCTTATGAGGGCGTGGTAGAGATTATTGGGATTGAACCCGAAGAAGGACAGCACCACCCCGATGATCAGCGAGGCGGTCACGAAGTTTCAAAATCACGACGACGGGGCTGCCGCCGAAAAAGCGTTCCATGGTGGCCAACTCCGTTTCCTGCGTTACGACACGGATAACCGGCGCTTGAAGAATCACAAAGAGGAAATTCTTCGGCGATGCACACACAAAAAACGGCAGGTCCCGGCGGAGGCGGGATCTGGTCAACGGCTTGGGCTTATTTCCCTAGGCTTGGGAGCGCTGTTTCACGTGACTTGCCGCCATGGCTCGCTTGTCCGCCTTTCCGTCCGGCCTGAGCGGCCAGATCGCGGTTTCGCGAGAAAGCTACGATTCTCATCGGACACATTCTGCCCGCCCTTGCGGCCAGCTTCTGCAGCCAACGACCGGTTCTGGCTGAAGCTCCTCTTTTCATTCGGAACGCTTTGCCCACCCTTGGATGCGATAGCGCGCTGCTTCTCGGCGTCCATGGAGGCAAAGCCGCGGTTCGACGTCGAACTTGGCTTCTTCGGGGTCTGGGAGGCCATTCAAGCTCCTGTGCTGCTGTTTTCTGACGTAGCCTCGGACTGAGACTTTGCACAGGTAAACAGCGCGCTCCCGCTATGGTTCCGCTATAAGGCCAAGATTCCGCATGTTTTTTACAGTTCTCCGTCGATCTCCTCGGGAAATGATGCGCCTAAGGTTGCAGTACTTCGGCACGCCAAATACTCGAAGTAGATTGTGCTGGCGCGCCCATCTCGCAACTGCAAGGCGATTCCGAAGTTGTATGGCCGGGTCGCCCGGCCATACCCGTTAGCGAGACGGCGGAAATGGAGGCTTCTTGCCCTCCCGCTACGCCTCTTCCGCATACATCGACAGCATCGGCTCGTCCTCGATGATGACCTCGTCATAATAGCCGAAACCATTGAAGCGGCTCGCCATGACCCGGCCATAAGCCCCGATATTGCCAATCTCGATGTAGTCCCCCTCGCCGATCCCGTCCGGCAGCAGGAACGGCCCTGGCAAGTGATCGGCGCTGTCGCAGGTCGGCCCGTAAAGATCGAAGGTCTTCAGGCTCCGCCGGTCATGGGTTCGCCAGCGGCGCCGTAAGCCCGCGCCGGGAAGACCCATTTGCAATGGGCCGCGTCGTAGAGCGTGCCGAAAGCGCCGTCGTTGATGTAAAGCGTATCCCTGCGGCGGGCATCCACCTTCACAATGACGGACTCAGCCTCGGCTGCGAGCGCCCGCCCCGGCTCGCACCAGAGCTCGCAGGTATACCCAACCGCCATCTTGTCGAATGCGAAGCGGATCTCATCGATGTAGGTCTCAAGAGACGGCGGCTCCATGCCGGGATAGCGCGCAGGAAACCCTCCGCCCACGTCGATGATATCGACGAGCGTCGCGGCGCGCACGATCTGCTGGGAGACACTGCGAAGAGCCTGACCGTATCCCTCTGGGCACATCGTCTGCGAACCCACATGGAAGCTGATCCCCAGAAGCTCCGAGTGCTGACGGGCGCAGCGTATCAAATCCGGAGCCTCGCTCCAAGGCGCGCCGAACTTTCCCTCAAGCGAAATCTCGCTGTAGGTGGACGGGCATGCGACGCGGACGACGAGGGTCAGATCCTTCGCGTTGCCAGTCGCCGCCGCGAATCTTCTGCAGTTCCGCCTCGGAATCGAGCGCGAAAGTCCGGACGCCGAAGTCGTAATACGCTTCGGCGATAAAACGTCGCGACTTCACGGGATGCATGACATGCATCGTCGCGCCGGGAAACCTCGCAATCGCTGCGCAGCTCCGTATCGGAAGCCACGTCGAAATGACGAATACCGGCATTTTATCAGGGTCTTAAGGACCGGGAACGAATCGTTCGCCTTCACCGCATAAAGCGTCTCGCCCGGAAAATGGTCGATAAACCATTTTGCCGCGCGCGAAGCAGCCGTGAGGACGAAAGCCGATAACGGGCCGTTCAACTACAGCGTCGCGGATGCACCTCCGCAGCCGTCGGGTAAATGTCCATCGCATGGGACCTCCCATTTAAGAGTTAATCCGATGCTGCTGACGAACGCTTCACCGCGCGAAGCGGAGTTTGCCAGACAGGCTATTTCTGCACGTTCAGCACACGTGGGCGCGAAGCCTCAAGACGCAGCCTTTATGAGCAGAAGTCACCTCCCCGGCGCCCTTTATTGGCGCAATCGTTTCGCAAACAGGTGCTTTAAGTGGCCATATTGGCCGCGAGGTCAAGCCCTTTTTTCGATGAGACATCAAAAAGGCGCCTAAAGCGGTGACGGCCCTCCCCCTCCACTTGAAAACTGCTGGAAAAACAGAACCTTAGCTAAGAGAGGCTTTTCTTGCGACCCCGATCGGATATTGCAATGATCTACGGTAAATTTTCAAGCAAGTAAGTTTAAGCAAATGCCCTATACTTCAAGTATGCTGTTTTTACACTCAATTAAGTTGTGAAGCGCCAAGGAACAATCCTGGGTATACTGCGGCTCTGAGAGCAGCCTAAACCAAAGTAGAATGCCGGGTCCAAAGCGATCGCGAACCCTCTCCGCCGATCGTTGCGCCATCGCTGCTCATGGCGCGGGCGGAGCAGGCGTGCTAAAAGATTGAATACAACATGCAATCAGCGAGCAGCCATGACCGCCAACGGAAACGCCCCGTCCCAAGCCACGCGCACGGAAACCGATACGTTCGGTCCTATCGAGGTGCCTGCCCATCGCTATTGGGGCGCGCAAACCCAGCGCAGCCTCCAGAATTTCAAGATCGGGGGCGAACGGATGCCGCTGCCGCTCGTCCATGCGCTCGGCACTGTCAAGAAATGCGCGGCGAAGACGAACGCCGCGCTCGGCCAACTCGATAAGGCGCTGGCGGACCCGATCGTCGCAGCCGCTCAGGAAGTGATCGACGGCAAGCTCGACGAAGAGTTCCCCCTTGTCGTCTGGCAGACCGGATCGGGCACGCAAAGCAACATGAACGCGAACGAGGTGATCTCGAACCGCGCCATCGAGATGCTCGGCGGAGAAAGAGGCTCGAAAAAGCCGATCCATCCGAACGACCACGTCAATCGCTCTCAATCCTCGAACGACACCTTCCCGACGGCGATGCACATCGCAGCCGCCATACAGGTCGAGCGCTCGCTCCTCCCGGCGCTGGACCATCTGGCGCGCGCGCTGGAAGAGAAGGCGGAGCGGTTCGCTCCCATCATCAAGATTGGCCGGACGCACATGCAGGACGCGACGCCTGTGACGCTCGGGCAGGAGTTTTCCGGCTACGCCACCGCGGTCCGGTACGGCATCGAGCGCGTGAAGTCGGGGATGCCTCGCATGTACATGCTGGCCCAAGGAGGAACCGCAGTCGGGACCGGCATCAATTCGCCCGCCGGGTTCGCGGAGCGTTTCGCCGACGAAGTGGCGCGCGAGACCGGGCTGCCCTTCATCACGGCGCCGAACAAGTTCGAGGCGCTCTCGATGAACGACGCCGAAGTCGAACTGTCCGGCGCGCTGAACGCGCTTTCCGTCAGCCTTTTCAAGATCGCCAACGACATCCGCATGATGGGGTCGGGACCGCGTTCAGGCATATCCGAAATCTCGCTTCCGGAAAACGAACCCGGCTCCTCGATCATGCCCGGCAAGGTCAACCCGACCCAATGCGAGGCGCTGACCATGGTCTGCACGCAGGTCATGGGCAATCACGTGTCGATCACCATCGCGGGCAGCCAGGGACATTTCGAGCTGAATGTCTTCAAGCCCGTGATTATTTGCAATCTTCTGCAATCGATCCGCCTTATCGCCGACGCGGCGGTGAGCTTTACCGACAACTGCGTCGTTGGCATCGTCGTCAACGAGAAGCGAGTCTTGGAACTGCTTGAGCGCTCGCTGATGCTTGTGACGGCGCTCGCGCCGAAAATCGGCTACGACAAGGCGGCGCACATCGCCAAGTCGGCGCACAAGCACGGAACCACGCTCCGTGAAGAGGCGCTCGCGCTGGAGTTCATCTCGGAGGCCGACTTCAACGCGCTCATGAAACCCGAGCTTATGATCAAGCCCAGCGAATAGCCGTGACGCGCAAGGCGGCGAGCGAAGAAAGCGGCGCGATCCCGGCGTCCTTCGACGCCCGCCTTGCGCTGCCGAAGAAGCGCTCGCTGACAATCGCGGGCCACCGCACCTCGATCACGCTTGAAGACGCTTTCTGGCGGGAGCTGAAGCACGCCGCGGGGGAGATGGGCCTCTCCGTGACGGCGCTCGTCTCAGCGGTCGATGCCGCGCGACCGCCGGCAGGCCTTTCAGCGGCGATCCGGGTCTTTCTCCTCGAATGGCGGATCGCGCGCTCCGCCGACTCCCAAAGCCAGCGGCGCCATGGTTAAGGCGAAGCTTTTGGCGTGACCCCGCCTTATTTGTCTCAAATTGTTCCAAAGATAAACAAATGTTCATAGTATATTCCCTCTTACGATCGCTCATGGACCTGTGAAGCGATAGGAAAGTCAAACTGTAGGTGGAACTTTGCCGCCTCCGCCTTGTTTGTCTTTTGTTTGAGAGAGTGGCTCAATCTTGGAGGTAATATGTATGACTTCTCTACCCTATCTACGTGAAGCGGATGACGGTACTTACGAATTAGTTGTACCGGGCGCGAAGGGGGGTGTTCATATTCTTCCTTACTGCTTCCATACAGAGGAAGACGCCATGAGGTGGCTTGCCAGCCCGAAAGGCCGGGAGCACATCCGCAAAATTGGAGCGCGCGCCCCAATCGCAATTCACATCGGAACACGCCGGACACGCAGGGTAAGGGTGGCGGCGACGATTGCGCCGCCCCTTTAGCCCTCCCTCAAATGGTCCTTCTTGCCCGAAAGGCGTGGCTATGAATTTATAGGGCGCTTTCGCAGACCCGGCAGGAGTGAGGACCATCCATCCCATGAAAATTACGCAGGCGTTCAGGTTCGAGGCGGCGCATCGGCTGCCTCAGGTTAAGGACACACACCCCTGTTACCGGCTTCATGGCCATTCGTATCGTGTGGAGCTACAGCTTGAAGGGCCGGTCGATCCCAAAACGGGCTTCGTCGTGGACTTCTTTGAGATCGAAGAGGCGTTCGGCCCGCTGCTAAAGCAGCTCGATCATTACTACCTGAACGAGATCGCCGGTCTTGAGAACCCCACAGCGGAGAACATCGCGGTGTGGATATGGCGGCGTGTAAAAGGCTCCCTTCCCGCTCTCGCCGCAGTACGAGTATTTGAGACGCCGGACTGCTGGGCCGAGTATGATGGCGGCTAGAGCGCGTCAAAAAAGCTTGAAGCGGTTTTCCGATAAAGGCGCGATAAAAGAGAGAGTTGAGCGCGCTTTCAATTCCATCGAAGGCGGAGCTGCGGGGCTGGCGCCGGAACGGCGATAACAATCCGGCGAACCCCTATGACTTTCCGCGCTTTAGCGTTTCATCATCCTGTCATGCAGATAATCATCGATTGACAGGCTGCTGACAAGTCGTGGCATCTCGGCTTGATGCCCCGGCGGGCTGATGGTGCGGATGCCGCGCTCCCTCATGGTGAGCCATGTCGCGGTGCGCCGCACAAACTTAAAAGAAACGGGATTTGCATCTTGGCTTGGACATTTCTCTTGCTTGCGGGCTTTTTGGAAGTTGGGTTCACCACGGCGCTGCGCCTGTCCGAGGGCTTTTCAAGGATTGGGCCGAGCTTGTGCTTCTTCACCTTGCGCAGCCCTCAGCTTTCTCGCGCTTCAGCAAGCCACCGTCGAAATACCGCTTGGAACGGCCTACGCCGTTTGGGTGGGGATAGGGGCGGCGGGCACGCTGCGTTGTGGGCGTGGCGCTTTTTGGAGAGCCGGTGAGCGCCGCGCGTTTCGTCTTTCCTCGGGACGCTTGTCGGCTCCATCATCGGGCTTAGGTTTTTCTCGCCCTAGACGGCCCATCCGCTTCTTCAAGCCAACGCAGCCTTGAGCTTCTCCGCATGCGCCGCAAGCAGAGCGCTGTCCGCCATGACGCCCGCGGGCCGCAATGCGACGCCCTCGTAACGGGGGATCACGTGGAAATGGAGGTGAAAGACGATCTGACCGCCCGCGGCTCGGAGAACTGGCTCACCGTGACGCCATCGGCGCCAAAAGCCGCCTTGGCCGCAATCGCCACCTTTTGCGTCATTTGGATGAGCGAAGCCAGCACGCCTTGCGGAGCATCCAGGATGTTGCGCACCGGCTGTTTCGGAATGACAAGAACGTGGCCATCCGACCGCGGCATGATATCCATGAAAACGAACGAGTCTTCGTCCTCGTGAACGAAATGGCAGGGCGCTTCCTTGCGCAGGATTTTGGCGAAGATGTTGTTCGGATCGTAGGCCGGCGCATGCATGGCGATCTCCTTCCGCTGCGAGACCGGGTTGTTTTGCCTTCAGCGCCGCCTGCCGGTCAAGCGCCGCACGCAAACAAAAAAAGAGACGGCACGCAATGAGCTTGCCGCCTCCTAAGCAGCAAGTTTTGTGGGGCAAAATGCTGCTTTCCGGTAGAACGGCTCCGCGCGTGGCTTATTCCGCATCCTCCTTCAACTTTTTTGAACTAATCGGCGTTGCGGCTGGCTTATCAGAGACGTAGTCCTCGCTGTGAGCGTTCGGACCATGGCTGGCATCATGCCTGCTGGCCGCCTAGATAAGATTTGCGGGAATTTTTTAACTCTTGCCTACGTTTTCCATGAACTGCAGTTGGGAGACGAAGCATGCATTTTCAGCGTTGGACCGCAGACGAACAGGCAAAATCTTCTCAGTCGACTCAGTCCGAGATCGAATTCAACGATGCGCTTCTCGCCGCGATGCGCTCGTGGGAATCGGACGCATACCAGCAGCGCGCTTCGGCCGAGATCAATCCGCCGCAATGGCTAACCGCAAAGGGCGCAGAGAATTAGACCTCCGGCGGCCGCTTGGACCGGATGAGATCGAACATTTCAGAAGCAACCAACTTCTCCCTGTCCGAGAGGAGGGAATCTCAGGCTGCGGACGGCGTCAGCGCGCGCCCGACGCGGGCCAATTCATCGTCATCCTTTGGAAACCCGAAACGCAAAAGGCTGGCATCCGGGAAGGGCCGCGTCAAAATGCCCTGAGACGCGAGCCGGACGAAAAGTTCGCCGGCCGAAGGGGTTGCGGCCGCCCTGAAAAGGGCTGGGCCGTCCGGGCTGCGAAGTCCGGCGGCGGCCAGGACCGCATCGAGCCCGGCAGCGGCTATTTTCAGCCTCGCACGCTGGGATTGGAGCCAGTCGGCATCCGCAAGCGCCGCCAGCCCGAAAGCCAGCGCCTGCGCTGAAACCGGCGCGCTCCCGAGCGCCGCCCTGAGCCTGCCTGCTATGGGATGGGTGGTGATGGCGAAGCCGAGGCCGATCCCGGCAGCGCCGTAGAACCGGTCGAGAGACCGCAGCACGAGCGTGTAGTCGAGCCTGGCCACTTCCGGGAAGAAGGGAGCAGCTTCCGCCATCGGCGAAGGTTTCATCGACGATCAGGAGGCCATCGCGGCGCTTCAATGGCGGCACCGCCGCCGCGAGGCCGGCATGCGGGACGAAACGGCCGTCCACCTGACTTGGATTGACCACGATCAAAATCGCGGCATTGCCCGCCATGTCGAGCGACTCGATGCTGGACACGGAATGCCCCGCCGCCTCCCAGGCCGCCGCATGCCCAGTATGCCCCGGCGCGAGCACCGCAACCCGCTTCGGCTCGCGGAAAAGCCAGGGCAGGACGCCAAGCCCCGCTTCCACACGAGGCAGCGGAACGGCGTCCGCGGCAGGGGGCGCGCGATAGGCCTTGATCGCCGCGCGGGTCAGGCGCTGCAAGGCCGCCGCGCTGGGAAAGCAGCGCATCGCCTCATCCGGCATCGCGGGAAAGGGATAGCTCCACGGACTGATCGCGGCCGACAGATCGATCCACGGCTCAGGCGCGTCGGGATATATCTCGCGCGCCACGTCGAGCCTCCCGCCGCGCTCCAGAAAACGCGGGTCGACGCCATCCCGTGAAGCTCGTCTTGTAAACACCGTATCAGCCATCCTTCAAAATCAGGGGCAGCCCTGCGGCCATGAACACCACACGGCTTGCGATCTTCGCCGCCTCCTGGTTGAGGCGGCCCGCATGGTCGCGGAACGCGCGCGCCAAGGCGTTGTCCGGCACGATGCCGAGCCCGACCTCATTCGAGACGAAGACGATGGGAGCTTCCGCCGAGCCCGCGGCCGCGAGCAGCCTTCCGGTCTCCGCAGGGACATCCTTCCCCGCCAGCATGATATTCGTCAGCCAGAGTGTGAGGCAATCGGCCAGCACCGGGTGCTTCGCGCTGGCCAGCGCCTCCGGCAGATCGAACGGCGTTTCGACCGTGACCCAGCCCTGCCCCCGCCGCCTTTGGTGATGGGCGATGCGTTCGCGCATCTCGCCGTCCAGCGCCTGCGCCGTTGCGCAATAAATCCAGGGAGGAGCAAGAGCCCCCACAAGCTTCTCGGCATAGGCGCTCTTGCCGGATCGCGCCCCGCCCAGGATCAGGGCAATTCGAGATCGAGATGCGTTGTCCCTCATAACGCGCCTTCGCGCTTGAGAAGAGCCGCCTTGCGCTCGACGCCCCACCGGTAACCCGAAAGCCCTCCTCCCGTCCGCACCACGCGATGACACGGTATCGCGATGGCAAGACTGTTGCTGGCGCAGGCATTCGCGACGGCCCGGACCGCCTTCGGGCAGCCGGCCCGCGCGGCGACCTCCGCATAGGTCAGGGTCTCGCCCGGCGGAATGGCGGCGAGGATGTCCAGATTTTGTGCTGGAACGCAGTTCCGCGAATATGAAGCGGAAGCTCGAAAGGCTCGCCGCGGCTCCTCGACGAGTGCGACGGCCTGCGCTACGACGCGCTCGAACTCGGCATCGCCGCCTTTCAGCTCCGCGTTGGGAAAGCGATCCTGCAAGGCCTGAACGAGAGGTTCGGGAGCATCGCCCAATTCGATGGCGCAAACCCCTTGCGCGGGTCGCGGCGACGAGGATGCTGCCGAGCGAGCATTCGCCTACGGCAAACTGGATGACCTCGCCCTCTCCTCCTTTTATGAAGGCGCCCGGCTTCAGGCCAAGCGACGGCGCGCAGGTTTCATAAAACCTGCTGGAGGAGCCGTAGCCTGCATCGTAGATCGCCTCCGTCACGTCTGTTTTCCGGCCCAACCCGGCGAGCGCGCGCTGTCTGCGGATCGCGCTGCAATAGGCTCCGGGCGTCACGCCCACGATTTCCTTGAAGATGCGGTGAAAGTGATGGCGGCTCATGCCGGCCCCGCGCGCGATCGCCTCCAAGTCCGGCCTTTCCTCCGCCGCCTCGATAGATGCGCAAGCTCTTGAGATGGCGTTCGCCTGATGCTCCTTGAGGGAAGCGCGATCCGGCTGGCATCGACGGCAAGGCCGGAACCCGGCTTGCTCCGCCTCGCGGGCGGAAGCGAAGAACCGGACATTGTCCCGGCGCGGCAGCCGCGACGGGCAGCCCGGGCGGCAATAAACGCCCGTCGTCAGAACGCCGTAGACAAAGATTTCGCCTTCCGGCAGCTCCCGATATTTGAGCGCTTCCCAACGGAGGTCCGGCCCGGCCGCTAGATGGCGTGATCCCTGTCATCGTGCTAACCTTGTGCATACTCTCGCACGAGAATGACCCCGCCGCCGCGCTCTTGGCGCTCCGCCCTTTGCTTTCAGAGAGAATTTTTTCCTGAGACCGGCTCGGGCAGGAAATTGCTGCCCTTCGGTCGAAAGAAACTTCCACATCGCCTGGCCCGCGGGCATGACGGCCTTATCCCTGAGCCGGACGACGAACCACTCCCTGACCATGGGCAAGCCCTGCCACATCGAGCATCCGCAAGCCGGCCGTCCGCGATCTCGATGGCGACCGTGTGCGCCGAGATGAACGTAATCCCAAGCCCGGCGATCACCGCTTGCTTGATGGTTTCATTCGAGCCGATTTCCATCCCTACGACTGGATCGAAGTCCGTCTGCTCGAAAAACTGTTCCATGAGAATGCGGGTGCCTGACCCGGACTCGCGAATGAAAAAGGTCTCTTTCGAGAGGTCCGCGACGGTGAGCCTGACCCCCGCGAAGGGAATGCGCCGCCGCCGCGACGATAACATGCGGATGATCGCCGAGCACCGCGCTCTCAAGATCGAGGTTTTCCGGCGGCCGGCCCATGATGGCGAGGTCGAGTTCCAGATCGCGCAGGCCGCGGATGGTTTCCTGCCGGTTCCCGACCGAAAGGCGCACATCCACCCCCGGGTGCCTTTGCCGGAAAGCGGCGAGCGCCTTGGGCGCGAAATATTTCGCTGTGCTCACCACGCCCGACCGACACTTGCCCGCCTTCGACGCCCTTGAGTTGCGCGATCTCCTGTCCGCATTCCGCAAGAAGCGCTTCGATGCGATGAGCCGCCCTCAAGATGATCTCCCCGGCCGCGGTGGGGGTCGTCTTATCCCCGATGCGCTCCACAAGCGGCAGCCCAACCGACTGTTCAAGCTGCTGAATTTGCACCGTTATCGCGGGCGGAGTCACATTCAGGCGGCGCGCCGCCCCCGCCATCGAGCCCATCCTCGTGACGGCCGAAAGCACTCGGAAATGTTTCAGGGTTATGTTCCTCATAGGACCACCCTACCCCATTAGAAAAAATTAATCAAACGGAAAAGAAATTAAAATTTACTTTCTATCGCTATGCTTCCAGATAATGCAAAAAGTTGTCGGTCGCACACGAGTGATGAGATAAGAATAGCATCGTGTCAATGACGGACAAGGGAGGTAAGGCGCATGGGCTTATATGCCACTTTGCGTGAGCATTTGGCGGAGTGGGCGGGCGACGACACGCAACGTCGCGCTGTCGCGGAAACGATCACAAACCTTGCCAAAGCCGGCGTCGAAATTGCACGAATTGTCGCGCTCGGGCCGCTCGCGGGCGACATGGCGTCAAAGCGCGGCGATCACTCCGATGGCGACACCCAGAAGGAACTCGACTTCCTCAGCAACAAGATCGTCACCGACGCTCTGAGAGCATCCCCTGTCGCATGGATGGGGTCCGAGGAAGACGAAAAGGCTGTGCCGCTCAATGCGGGCGCGCCTCTTGCCGTCAACGTCGATCCCCTGGACGGCTCGTCCAACATCGATACGAACGTCTCGATCGGCACTATTTTTTCGATCCTGCCGTCAAAGCCTGCCTCCCCTCTCCTGCAGCCGGGCCGCAACCAGATCGCCGCAGGCTACATCATTTACGGGCCGCAAACGGGATTGGTTCTGACCGTCGGCGAAGGCACGCACAAATTCCGGCTCGACCCGAGATCGGGCGATTTCGTGCTTGTGAAGGCGAATGTTCAGGTTCCTCGGTGAGCGCGGGAATACGCGGTCAACTCATCGAACTACCGGCATTGGGACGACTCCATCAAAGGCTATGTTCTCGACTGCACGGCCGGCGCGGAAGGCCCGCGCCAGGAAGATTTCAACACGCGCTGGATCGGGTCGCTCGTCGCGGACGCCTTCCGGATCCTTGTGCGCGGCGGCATCTACATTTATCCGGCCGATGGCCGGAAGGGATATACGAGTGGGCGCCTGCGCCTGCTTTATGAAGCCAACCCTATCGCCATGATCATGGAGCAGGCCGGCGGAGCCTGCACAACCGGAATGCAGCGCATGCTCGATATCGAGCCTCTTATCCCTTCATCAGCGTGTTCCGCTTATTTTCGGCTCAAAGACCGAAGTCGACGAGGTGGCGCATTATTACCGCGATCCTCATTCCGCTCGGCGATCATTCCCCTCTCTTCTCGCAGCGCGGGCTCTTCCGCTCAGTGGCAGGCTAACCCAATGTCTCAAAAATTCCCTATCATCTCGGTCACGGGCTCGTCGGGCGCCGGCACCTCGACCGTCAAGCACACATTCGATCAGATTTTCCGCCGCGAAGGCGATCACCGCCGCCTCCATCGAGGGCGATGCGTTCACGCCTACGACCGGGCGGCGATGAAGAAGGTCATGGCCGAGGAGGGGATCAAGGGCAACGCCCACTTCAGCCACTTTGGACCGGAGGCGAACCTTCTTGACAAGCTCGAGGAAACGTTCCGGACTTATGGCGCGACCGGCAAGGGCAAAACCCGCCATTACATCCACGACGCAGGCGAGGAAGAAAAGTATGGCGCGCCCGCAGGAACCTTCACGGAGTGGGAAGACTTGCCGGAAGGAAGCGACACTCCTCTTCTACGAAGGGCTGCACGGCGCTGTTGTCACGGACAAGGTCAATGTCGCCCGCTACGCGGACCTGAAGATCGGCGTCGTGCCCGTGATCAATCTCGAATGGACGCAGAAGCTTCATCGTGACAGGGCCGCCCGCGGATACTCGGCCGAGGATGTCACGAAAACCATCCTTCGCCGCATGCCTGATTATGTCAACTACATCTGCCCGCAATTCAGCGAGACCGACATCAACTTCCAGCGCGTGCCGACGGTCGACACGTCGAACCCCTTCACGGCCCGCTGGATACCGACCCCCGATGAATTGATGGTGGTCATCCGGTTCAAAAACCCGCGCGGGATCGACTTCGCCTACCTCAAGACGCATGATAGGCGACAGCTTCATGAGCCGGGCGAACTCGATCGTCATTCCAGGCGGAAAACTCGACCTCGCAATGCAGCTTATCCTCACGCCCATGATCCACCGGCTCGTCGAGCTCAAGCGCCGCTCGTCGTAGAAAAAGAGACCATAATGACCAACCTCGCTCACGATCCGGCGCCGGGGGCCGGCGCACAGCCCTCCATTCGCGAGATGGCGAACGCGATCCGCGCGCTCTCCATGGACGCCGTGGAGGCAGCAAACTCCGGGCATCCGGGCATGCCGATGGGCATGGCCGATGTCGCTACGGTGCTCTTTACGAAGTTCCTCAAGTTCGATGCGAGCGCGCCCGACCTGGCCCGACCGCGACCGTTTCGTGCTTTCCGCCGGCCACGGCTCGATGCTGCTCTATTCGCTGTTCTATCTGACGGGATACCCCGAGATGACGGTGGAGGAGCTGAAGAACTTCCGCCAGCTTGGCAGCATCACCGCCGGGCATCCCGAATACGACCACGCTCCGGGTATCGAGACGACGACGGGGCCGCTCGGGCAAGGCATCTCGACGGCTGTCGGCATGGCCATCGCCGAGCGTTTCTTGAACGCGCGGTTCGGCGACGCGGTTTGCGACCACTACACCTATGCGCTCGTAGGCGACGGCTGTCTCATGGAAGGGATCAGCCACGAAGCGATCGACCTTGCCGGCCATCTCAAGCTCAACAAGCTGATCGTCCTGTTCGACGACAACTCGATCTCTATCGACGGCTCGACGAGCCTCTCGACCTCGATCGATCAGCTTAAGCGCTTCGAGGCGCACGGCTGGTACGCGTGCCGCGTCGACGGGCACGATCCCGCGCAGGTCGAGGCGGCGATTGCGAAAGCGAAAGCAAAGCGACAAGCCCACGCTCATCGCGTGCAAGACCATCATCGGCTTCGGCGCTCCGAACAAGCAGGGCTCCGAGAAGACGCACGGCACTCCCGCTCGGCAAGGACGAGATCGCCGCGGCGCGCATCCAGCTCAACTGGCCCTATCCGCCCTTCGTTGTTCCCGATCGCATTCTCGCCTCGTGGCGGACGGCGGGAGAGCACGGCAAGAGCCCTCACGCAGCCTGGAACGATCGCCTGCAGAGCCTGCCAGAGAGCGAGCGCAAGCATATCGAGCAGATGTTGAGCGGCGACGTCCCCGCAGCGTCGGCGAGAAGCTGAACGCCTTCATCGCCGAGATGGTTGCGCAGAAGCCGAAGCTCGCCACGCGCAAATCGTCCGAGATGGTGCTGCAGGTCATCAACGACGCCACCGACATGACGATCGGCGGCTCGGCCGACCTCACGCACTCGAACTACACCGTGACCAAGGGCATGAAGTCCGTAAAGCCGGGCGATTTCTCGGGCCGGTACATTCATTACGGCATCCGCGAGCACGGCATGGCCGCGGCGATGAACGGCATCGCGCTGCATGGCGGCTTCATCCCCTATGGTGGAACGTTCCTCGTGTTCCTCGATTACATGCGCGGCGCGGTCCGGCTCTCGGCTTTGATGGGCCTGCGCGTGATCTACGTGCTCACGCACGACTCGATCGGCGTCGGCGAAGACGGACCGACGCACCAGCCGATCGAGCACCTGGCGACGCTTCGCGCCTTGCCGAACATCAACGTGTTCCGCCCGGCAGACGCGGTCGAGACGGCGGAAGCCTATGAAATCGCGCTCGCTTCGCGCACCACTCCGTCGGCGCTTGCTCTTTCGCGGCAGAACCTGCCCACCGTGCGTCTTGAGGTTTCCAAAGAGAACCTCACCGCTCAGGGGCGCATATATTCTCCGGGTGCGTCGAGGGCGAGCGGGACGTACTTCCTCGCTACCGGCTCGGAAATCGAACTCGCGGTTTCGGCGGCGGAGAAGCTGAAGGCGGAGGGGGTCAAGGCGGCCGTTGTTTCGATGCCTTGTTGGGAACTCTTCGAGAAGCAGCCCGCCGATTACCAGGCGAAGGTGCTCGGGACTGCTCCGCGCATCGGCATCGAGGCGGCTGCCCGTTTCGGCTGGGACCGGTGGATCGGCCCGAACGGCGTCTTTATCGGCATGGACGGGTTTGGGGCGTCGGGACCTGCTCCGCAGGTCTACAAGCACTTCGGCATCACGGTGGAGGCTGTCGTCGATGCCGCGAAAAAGCTGGTCGGATGAGGCTTGGCCGGCAGAAACCGGCCACCGCAAAAAACAGAGACAGTATAAAGGAAGGTGAACCCCATGGCTAATAAGAGTGAAACCGTAACGGGCAAGGACCGCTACAAGTCCGGCGTGATGTCATACAAGAAAATGGGGTACTGGGAGCCCGATTATCAGCCGAAAGAGACCGATCTCATCGCGCTGTTCCGGGTGACGCCGCAAGATGGCGTGGACCCCATCGAAGCCAGCGCCGCGGTGGCGGGCGAAAGCTCCACCGCAACCTGGACGGTGGTGTGGACCGACAGGCTCACGGCTTGCGAGAAGTACCGCGCGAAGTGCTATCGCGTCGATCCGGTGCCGAACTCGCCCGGCCAGTATTTCGCCTACATCGCCTACGACCTCGACCTCTTCGAAGGCGGCTCGATCGCCAACTTGACCGCTTCGATCATCGGCAACGTGTTCGGCTTCAAGCCTCTGAAGGCGCTTCGTCTCGAAGACATGCGCTTTCCGGTCGCCTACGTGAAAACCTTCGCCGGACCGCCGACGGGTATCGTCGTTGAGCGCGAGCGTCTCGACAAGTTCGGCCGTCCCCTTCTCGGCGCAACCGTGAAGCCGAAGCTCGGCCTTTCGGGGCGCAACTACGGACGCGTCGTTTACGAAGCGCTCAAGGGCGGCCTCGACTTTACGAAGGACGACGAGAACATCAATTCTCAGGCCTTCATGCACTGGCGCGAGCGCTTCCTGTACTGCATGGAAGCCGTGAACAAGGCGCAGGCCGAGACGGGTGAGGTGAAGGGCACGTACCTGAACATCACCGCCGGAACCATGGAAGAGATGTACAAGCGCGCCGACTTCGCGAAGGAGCTGGGCAGCGTCATCGTCATGATCGACCTGGTGATCGGCTATACCGCCATCCAGTCCATCTCGAAATGGGCGCGTGACAACGACATGATCCTGCACCTTCACCGCGCTGGCCACGGCACATACACGCGGCAGAAGAGCCACGGCGTGTCCTTCCGGGTGATCTCGAAGTGGATGCGGCTTGCTGGCGTCGATCACATCCACGCAGGCACGGTTGTCGGCAAGCTCGAAGGCGATCCGCTCACCACGGCCGGCTTCTACGACATCCTCCGCGAGGATTTCGTTCCAACGAACCTTGCGCATGGCGTGTTCTTCGACCAGCATTGGGGTTCGCTCGCCAAGGTCATGCCGGTTGCAAGCGGCGGCATCCACGCTGGGCAGATGCACCAGCTTATCCACTATCTCGGAGAGGACACCGTGCTTCAGTTCGGCGGCGGCACCATCGGCCATCCGATGGGCATCCAGGCTGGCGCAACCGCGAACCGCGTAGCGCTCGAAGCCATGATCTTCGCCCGCAACGAAGGCCGCGACTATCTTGCCGAAGGCCCGCAGATCCTGCAGGAAGCCGCCCGGACCTGTTTGCCGCTCAAGCAGGCGCTCGATACATGGGGCGATGTGACCTTCGACTACACGTCGACCGATACTCCGGACTTCGTGGCCGTTCCTACGGCAGCCGAGTAACACCGTTTGTCATGGCCGGGCTCAGGCCCGGCCATCCATGAAACACACGCCCGGCCCGCGGCCCTGGATGGCCGCCTCAAGGGCGGCCATGACAATGAGGATCACAATGCGTATCACCCAAGGAACGTTTTCATTCCTGCCCGATCTGACCGACGAACAGATCGCCAAACAGATCCAGTACTGCATCGGAAATGGCTGGGCCGTGAACATTGAGTTCACCGACGACCCGCATCCCAGAAACACCTATTGGGAAATGTGGGGCCTGCCGATGTTCGACATCAAGGATGCAGCCGCCGCCCTGACGGAGCTGACGGCCTGCCGCAAGGTGTATGGCGACCGCTATATTCGCATCTCCGCCTCCGACTCGACCCACGGCTGGGAGTCCATCCGCCTTTCCTTCATCGTGAATCGTCCGAAGGAAGAGCAGGGCTTCGATCTGGTGCGGCAGGAAGTTGTGGGACGCAACATCCGGTACACGACGAAGCCATACGCCACGCAGAAGCCCGCGGGGCAGCGCTACTAGAAAGAAACTCGCTAACCCCTCACCCGGCGCCCGGCGAGGCCGGCCGCCACCCTCTCCCGCAAGGGGAGGGTTATTCCCCGCGTACCCTCTCCCCTTGCAGGAGAGAGACAGGGTGAGGGGGGTTCGCTGGTTGATCGCGCAAACCCGTTGATCGCGGGGCGCGGATTAGAACAAATCCTTCCTCCAAAGCCTTCTTGCTAATGGAGGAAGGAGCACTGATTTATCCTCCTGATGCAGGAGGACTGTTTCGGTCCAGTTGGAGATATTCGATGAGCCTGGCAGCGGACCTGAACGAAACGGCGAAAACCGAAGAGACGGTCGATCTCCGCCGCGAATATGAAGAATTGGGGGTCGCGGAAATTCTCGATCAGCTCGATCGCGAGCTTGTTGGATTGAGGCCGGTCAAGACCCGCATCCGTGAAATCGCGGCCTTGCTGCTCGTCGAACGGGCGAGAAAGCGGCTTGGCCTCGCGCACGACACGCCCACCCTGCATATGAGCTTCACCGGCAATCCGGGCACCGGCAAGACGACGGTTGCGCTCAGGATGGCGAATATCCTGCACCGGCTTGGCTATGTGCGCCGGGGGCATCTCGTCTCGGTCACGCGCGACGATCTTGTCGGGCAATATATCGGCCACACGGCGCCGAAGACGAAGGAAGTGCTGAAGAAGGCGATGGGCGGCGTGCTGTTCATCGACGAGGCCTATTACCTGCATCGCGCGGAAAATGAGCGCGACTATGGCCAGGAAGCCATCGAAATCCTGCTCCAGATCATGGAGAACCAGCGCGACGACCTGGTGGTGATCCTCGCAGGCTACGAAGACCGGATGGACAAGTTCTTCTCAACCAACCCCGGCTTCCGCAGCCGCATCGCGCACCACATCGATTTCCCGGATTATTCGGATGCGGAGCTTCTCCAGATCGCGGAGATGATGCTGGCGACTCAGAATTATCATTTGACGCCCGAAGCTCGCGAGGCGTTGATCGATTACATCGGAAAGCGCCGCGAGCAGCCGCATTTCGCCAACGCGCGCTCGATCCGCAATGCGCTCGACCGCTCGCGTTTGCGCCAAGCGAACCGCATCTTTGCCTCGTCGACCGGCCCTTTGTCGGCTAAAGAATTGTCGGAAATCTCGGCCGCGGATATCTTGGCGAGCCGCGTCTTCAATTTCACCCCAGCGAACGCATAGGAAAGCCATGAGCCGGTCCGTCCTGATCGCCCCTTCGATCCTCTCCGCCGATTTCTCCCGTTTCGGAGAGGAGGTGCGCGCCATCGATGATGCCGGATGCGACTGGGTCCATGTGGATGTGATGGACGGGCATTTCGTGCCGAACATCACGTTCGGCCCGCGCCTCGTCGAATGCATACGGCCGTGGACGAAGAAGATCCTCGACGTACATCTCATGATCGCCCCCGTCGATCCCTATATCGAGGCCTTCGCAAAGGCGGGCTCCGACATCATCACGGTCCATGCGGAGGCAGGCCCGCATCTCGACAGGTCGCTTCAGCTGATCCGTTCGTTCGGCAAGAAAGCAGGCGTTTCGCTCAATCCAAGCACGCCCGAAAGCGTCATCGAATATGTCCTCGACAGGCTCGACCTTATTCTCGTGATGAGCGTGAACCCCGGTTTCGGCGGGCAGGCTTTCATCCCGTCGCAGATCGAGAAGGTGCGCCGCATCAGAGCGATGATCGCAGGGCGCCGCATCGATCTCGAAGTCGATGGCGGCGTCACGCCTGAGACTGCGCCTGCGCTTTCCGCTGCTGGCGCCAACGTTCTTGTCGCAGGATCGGCGGTCTTCAAAGGCGGGAACTACGCTCAGAACATAGCGGCCATCCGCAACTCCTGCCTGTTGACGGCGTAGCTTTTCTCTTTGGAGTCAGGCCGCTTCAAGCGTTTGAAGGCGACGCTCTTCAAACCACTGCTTTTCGATAGATAAACGCTTCGACCTCCATTTGTGTCACATGGTCGAGCAATTGCCGCCTCAAAGCTGAAGGCTGTTCTTGGCGGCGACATACGAGCTGATTTGCGGCGGCGGCAAGCTTCACAGTTTTGGAAGCGAGCTGAGAGCGCCTGCTCAGGCGCTTCAATCCCAAGCTATGCTTGGAAGCCCACGTGTCTAATGCAGCGTGCGCTTCGCGTCGAGCCTATCGTGCTGCTGTTCCCGCAGCGGCGCATACTCCAGAAGCTTCTTCTTCAGGTGCTCCGGAGAGCGCGCGAACACAAAGCCGAAGGAGACGCAGCCGGACTTCCCCTCGACGGCGTGGTGCAGCCTGTGGGCCTGATAAAGCCGCCGCAAATACCCCTTCTTCGGATTGAGGCCGAGATTTGCGCGGTGGTGAACCAGAACGTCGTGGGCCAGGAAGTAGACGAAGCCGTAAGCCGTGATGCCAAGCGCGACAAACAGCGCCCAAGTGGGGCCGCCGAGCTGCACGGTCCACTCGAAAAGGGCCATTGAGACCAGGACAAAAAACACGCCAAAGACGTCGTTCAGCTCCCACCTGCCTGTGCGAGGCTCGTGATGGCTCTTGTGCAGGACCCAGAGGAAGCCGTGCATAACGTACTTATGCAGAAACCAAGCCACGCCTTCCATGAAGAAAAATACGCCGAGGAAAATTCCTAAGTACAAGAGCCAATTGCTCATCGACACCTGCTATCCGTTAACCGCGAGTTCCCCCGTAAACTCCGGCATCAAATCCGAAAACGCCGCGGCGAGCCTTGCGGCGAATGCCGTGAACATCCGCCCGTCTCCGCCTGCCAATCTTGCAGCCACGCATGCCGAGGTCACTCCGCCCTCGATTTTCGCGCGGGCGAGCGCGGCTGCTCCCTTTACTCCGAGCAGGCTTGCAAACGTGGTGCGTCCGCAGTCCTGATCGACATCCTTCCCGGCGCGGTCGCAAGTCGAGCGCGCGTCGAGGACATCATCTAACATCTGAAATCCTACGCCAAGATCAAGGCCAAAACCGCGCATGGCCGGGCGGGCGGCTGAATTTTTCGCGACAATCGCCCCGCATTCGGCCGCGGCCGCGAACAAGGCGCCCGTTTTACGCGCATACATGCGCTCCAACTCCGCTGGCGTCATGGTGGCGCGGGCGTCGGCGAGATCGTCCTGCTGGCCGCGCACGAGGCCATCGAGCCCCACTGCCCAGGTGAGCACCTCAATTGCGGCGACGCGCTGCTCCAGGCTCAAGCCCGGCGCAGCGGCTGCGACTGCGTAGGCCTGGTTCATCAAGCCGATGGCCGCGAGAATTGCGGTCGCCTCGCCGAAAACCCTATGGTTGGCCGGCAGCCCTCTGCGGGTTTCGGCATTGTCCATCGCGGGAAGGTCGTCGAGGATCAGCGAAGCTGCGTGGAGCATTTCGAGCGAGCAGGCAAGATCGAGAGCGTTCTCCTCCTTGCCGCCAAGCTCGCGCGCGGCGATCATCATCAGCACGGCGCGAACCCGCTTTGCGGGCGCGAGCAAACTATGTCGCAGCGAGCCCTGCAACGGGTCACCGGCGCTGCTCGCCGGGAAAAGTTCGGCGAGGCGCGCTTCCACGCGACCGCGCATCTTCATGAAATACTCCAACTGGCCGCTCATATGACGTTCTCGCAGTCCTGCTTCGACGGTGGCTAATCAAGTTTCCGGATTATCTGAGCGCATGGACCAAACGCCCTCTTGAAAGCCTGTGGAAAACAGCTTAGCCATCAAAACCGTATGACCCATTAGCCGCGTTTTGTA
This sequence comes from uncultured Alphaproteobacteria bacterium, assembly GCA_963727795.1. Taxonomy (GTDB): domain Bacteria; phylum Pseudomonadota; class Alphaproteobacteria; order Rhizobiales; family Rhodomicrobiaceae; genus Rhodomicrobium. Next base: position 472,558 of record CAVSHC010000015.1, on the reverse strand, counting down.
AACTAGAGTTTACACAGCGCAGTGTCACCAAAAGTTTTCTCGTTAACGGAGAGCGGCGTGCCCAAGAGATATTGGATCGCCCGGATCGATGTGAGCGATCCCGCAGCATACAAGGCCTATGTGTCGGGCGCGACCTCCGCCTTCAAACAAGCGCGCAGCCGTAACGTTGTTATCAAATTTCCTTCGTATGAAGCGGCGCTCCATTGCTACATATCGCAAGACTGCCGGGATGCTCGCGCGCGCCGCCTCTCTCAGCCGCCGTCGAAGGCGTCGAGCCTTAAGAACAAAAAGGGTATATCATGGATCAGATCGTCGCAAAGTCGGACAACCGCACCTCGGCTGCCACAGGGAGAAACAGAGCGGTCGTCGTAGGCGCGGGCTTCGGCGGCATGGCTTCGGCGCTTCGGCTCGCCGCGAAGGGCTATCGCGTGACGCTGCTCGACCGCTCGCACATGCTTGGCGGGCGCGCGCAGGTCTTCGAGAAGGACGGTTTCAAGCACGACGCCGGGCCGACCGTGATCACAGCGCCCTTCCTCATCGAGGAACTCTTCGATCTATTCGGCAAGAAGGCCAGCGACTATTTCACGCTGAAATCGCTCAGCCCCTGGTATCGCTTCTATTTCGACGAGGACGGCTCGACCTTCGATTATGGCGGAACGCTCGAAGAGACGCTTGCCGCGATGCGCGCGATCGATCCGGCCGACGGCGACGGCTATCTCAGGATGCTCGATCATTCCAAGGCGCTTTTCGATGCCGGCTTCACGAATCTCGCCGACCAGCCCTTCCATAATCCGCTGACCATGGTCGGGCAAATTCCGCGCCTCGTTCAGCTCGGCAGCTACCGGAGCGTCTGGGATTTCGTGACGAAATACTTCCATAGCCCGAAAATCAGGCAGGCGCTCTCCATCCAGCCGCTGCTTGTGGGGGGAAGCCCCTTCGACACCACAAGCATCTACGGCCTGATCCATTATCTCGAACGCAAATGGGGCGTCTTCTACGCGGAGGGCGGGACCGGCGCGATCGTGGCGGCGCTTGGCAAGCTGATGGAAGAAGAGGGCGTCGATATCCGGCTGAATACGACGGTTGCATCAATCGTGGTGGAAGGCGGGATTGCGACCGGCGTCCGTCTCAACGATGGGACGATGGTTCCGGCGGACATTGTGGTTTCGGACGCCGATCCGATGCATCTGTTCGGCGATATGATACCCGCTCGCGATCAGGGTATCACCGCGCGCCTGAAGCGCAAAACGGCACGGCTTTCGATGGGCTTGTTCGTTCTCTATTTCGGGACGGGGCGGCAATATCCGGACATCGCCCGCCACACCATCTGGCTCGGCAAGCGCCACAAAGGACTGCTGGACGATATCTTCCACCGAAAAGTGTTGGCGGAGGATTTCTCCCTCTATATTCACCGCCCGACCGCGACCGATCCGAGTTTCGCCCCCGCTGGCTGCGACGCCTTTTACGTTCTTTGCCCTGTGCCCAACCTTAAGGCCGATATCGATTGGAAGAAGGAGGCTCCGCTCCTCAGAAATCGCATCGTCGCCGGTTTGGAGCGCACGATTTTGCCGGGCCTCGGCGAAACCATCAGGGCCGAAATAACGGTGACGCCCGAATACTTCAAAAGCGCCTATCTGAGCCATGCCGGGGCGGGCTTCTCGATTGCGCCGCACTTCACGCAATCGGCGTTCTTCCGCTTTCACAACAAGGCGGAGGGGATCAAGAACCTGTACCTGACGGGCGCGGGAACTCATCCGGGCGCCGGCATACCGGGTGTGATCTGCTCCGCGAAGGTCGTAGACCGGCTTGTGCCTTTTGCGGCGTAATCGAAAAAGCAGTTTCGATAAAACTGCAAAAGATTCCGCCATGTATTGGCACACTCCGTTACAAATAAAGTGTCTCCTCGTTTCTTATCGAAAACCCCTCCGGCTGGAACAACCACTTAACGGCTGGTTTCAATTCGATATCGAAATGGCCTTGAGCCATCGATCCTCTCCGGGCCGGGGAGGGATCGAATGAGGAGTTTTCATCATGTCTCTCAGAAGTATCACTGTCGCCGCTATTGCGGCGCTCGGGCTATCCCTCGGCGCACAGTCTGCTCCGGCGGGCTCTCTGAGTGAGGGCGCCGCTCCGGCGGCGGCAAACGCGCCGGGCTCCTCCGCACTCATCATGGTGCGGAGCGGCGGAGGCGGCGGGCATATGGGCGGCGGCGGCGCGCACATGGGCGGGATCGGCGGAATGAGTATGGGTGGAGCAGGACCTATGCACATGGGTCCGGGCTTTATGGGTTCGCGCATGGGCGGTCCCGGAGGCTATTCCATGGGGCGCAACTATGGCCGTCCCGGGGGTTACGCAATCGGACGCCATTATGCCGGGCATGGCATGCGCGGCCACTGGCGCAATGGGCGCTTCTTCCCCTTCGTCGGCGTGGGCCTTTGGGGCTATGGGGATGATTGGGGCGGCGGTAGCTGCTACTGGAACTGCCGCGCGGCAGGCTATGGACCCGGCTACTGTTCGGCCTACGCTGCCAATTTCTGCTACTAAAGTTTGCTCAAGGGTCGCGCAAGCGGCCCTTGACATGATATGTCCAGTTTTTTCCTGTCCCGATCAGAAAAACCTTGCCGCAGTAAGAAAAATTTTAGCAACACTTGATTAAATACAGGAAGCCAATGCAAGCGCGGCTATTTTCAGAAGACGATCGTCGCGCCAGGGCTTGGCTTCAGTAGCGTTTTTATGCGGCGTTCGACCCCCGGTAGTGGCCGAAGTAGTTGTCAGTTAGTAAGGAGGGGGCATTCATGTCTATCGCGCGAATAGCGGCCGCCGCTGTGGCGGCGCTCGGCTTGTCCATGACCGGGAGCGGAGCTTGGGCCGCAAAGGAGAGTGCGCCTGAGGCGCCTTCCGGAAATCCAACCGAAGCCAATGCAAAAAGCACCTTTACGCTTGTGAAGCACGGCGATCGAGCCGCTGCTCCGCGCGCCAAACCCGCGGTGCAGCACGGCGGCCCTCGAATGGGCGGTCCTGTTCCAGGAGGCGGCGCCTATATGCGAGGCCCTTATGGCGGTCCCCGGATGGGCGCCGCGGCCTCTGGGCAACCTCGCATGGGCGGCCCCGCTTATGGCGGCCCTAATATGCGTGGGCCGTATGGCGGTCCCCGGATGGGCGGCGCAGCCTACGGCCCGAACATGCGTGGTCCCTATGGTGGGCCGCGCATGAATGGCCCGGCTTACGGACCGCCCCGAATGGCAGGGCCAGGCTACGGGCCGCCGCCTAATGCAGCCAGGCCATATGGCGGTCCCCCGATGGGCAGGCAGTTCTACGGAGGGCCTCGCATGAGCGGCCCGGTTTATGGCGGCCCGCCGATGAGAGCGCCCGCTTACGCCGTCCCGAATTATGGCGGACAACCCATGATGCGCGGCGGTCCGGGCTATGGCGCTCCTCCTTATGGCGGCGGTCCCTACGGCCAGCGGATGGGCGGTCCGGGCTACGGCGCTCCTCCTTATGGCGGCGGTCCCTACGGCCAACGGATGGGCGGTCCGGGCTACGGCGCTCCCCCCTATGGCGGCGGCCCCTACGGTCAACGAATGGGCGGTCCGGGCTATGGCGCTCCTCAATATGGCGGCGGTCCCTATGGTCAGCGAATGGGCGGCCCAGCCTATGGAGGCGGCGGCCCCTATCAGGGCGGGCCTTACGGTCAGCGAATGGGCGGCCCGGCCTATGGCGGCGGCGGCCCCTATCAAGGCGGGCCCTACGGAAGTCCTCCCGGAGGCGGTCAATTCTACGGCGGGCGACCTGGAGAGGCGTACTGATCGATTGGCGCAAGGGCCGCGAAAGCGGCCCTTTTGCTTCTCAGGCCGACTTTCCGGGGATGGGCTTTTGCATCCAGCGGATCAGGAGAGCCGAGAAGAAAACCCAGATCAGCGTGGTGACGAGGTAAAAGAGAAGCTGAACGGCCATAGGGGTCCCAGGCAGCTTTGCGATTGCGATGGTTATGACGACAAAGAAATAGAAGGTTGAGCCCGTAACGAAAATAACTGTCCCGAGCAGCTTTTTTTGACGGATGTTCATACAGGTCTCAATTTCTGCATCGATAGCTGACACGGCGGTTTTCCAAGCGGAACCGCTTCGCTCGTGAGAAAGCACAAGCTAAGCGTTCCTGAAGTTCCCGGAAGCCTTGCCTTCAGTAATGTCCTTTGGACATTTTGTAAATTGAATATCAGTTCTTCCTGGGCCTAATTAATAAAGCAGTATATGTTGCGCATTATGATTTTTGCGCAGCGTGATGCTGCGTGACTTTTCGCCGAGGGAAAAATGAAAAAACTTATCGTCGCCTTCGCCGCTATCGTGGCGGCCACACTGGTCTCGGGAAGCGCCTTTGCAATTTCGGGCGCTGGCCCCGCAATTGTCCAAGCTCCCAGCGCCGCCGTTAAAGTGAGCGGCGGCTGTTATCATCGTCCGCGTCACCACTACCATCGTGCCTCGTGCGGATGTTCTGGCTGCTGCGGCGGCTATTACAGCCTCTACACCTACGCGACTCCCTGCGGCTGCTATAGCGGCTGTGGCGGGTGGAGTTGGGGCGGCGGCTTTTTCGGCGGCATTCTTGGCTGGTAGCAGCTTCAAAGGGGCAGGCGCAAGCTCTGCCCTGGCCACGCAATCACAGTCAAAAATTGATGCGCTTCTGCAATGGTTTATTAGGCAGGAGCGCGCATGCTGTCATAGGCTCGGCCGGAGATTCAAGCGAGGGGGACCAGTCGAATGAAGGGGCTTTTTATTCTTTTTGCGGCCGCCGCCGCCGCCATGTTCACCGCGGGCGACGCTTTTGCGTCGAATGTTACGAAGGCGCCAACCGCTGTCGCGGGTGAGAGCGCCGGCAGGGTTTACCATCGCGCCCGCGGCGGTCGCGACGTGTTCCGCAACTGGTGCGCCTACAATTGCTATCGCGTCAGCCCCTGCGCGGCGGGCGGCTGCTTCGGGCGGTATCACTACAGCCGCTACGCCTACGACCAGGACCTGCCTTTCCCCTATCGCTGGGACAGGGATGCAAGCGCGGTCGATAATTTCGCAGGCGCGTTTCACCCCTATACCGGCGAACCAGTTCTTCGCCTGTTTGAGCGCAGGTATTAAGCCGGCCGGAACCGGCAAACTCGAATGTGAGCGGCGGGGGGCTTCAACCCGGCTTGAGGCGGGACTACCTCAGCCAAAACTCCGCCGCCGGTGTCCCAATGGCCTCGCTTGCAAATCTCACAGCGCCTGAGCGTGTTGGAAACAGGAGCGCCGGATCGCGTCTTGGGCCTGTGAGCGTGTGGCTTTTTGCGGTTTCTGCTTTCGTCTTCGCCATGGTTGTCGTCGGCGGCGCAACGCGGCTGACCGGCTCCGGCCTTTCGATAACCGAGTGGCAGCCGATCCTTGGCGTCGTGCCGCCCTTGAGCGACGCCGCGTGGCAGGACGCTTTCGAGAAGTACCGGCGCATCCCTGAGTATGCCCACGTTAATCGCGGCATGACGCTCGACGCCTTTAAGGCGATTTACTGGTGGGAGTGGACGCACCGGCTGCTCGGACGGGCGATCGGGGCCGTGTTCTTGATTCCCTTCGCCTGGTTCCTTATGCGCGGAAGCATCCCGCGGCCTTATCGATGGCGGATCGCGGCGCTTTTCGTTCTGGGCGCCGCCCAGGGTGCGCTCGGCTGGTACATGGTCAAGAGCGGGCTTGCGGATCGCGTCGAGGTCAGCCAGTACCGGCTTGCGGCTCATCTGGCGCTTGCCGTCGGCATTGCGGGCTATGCCTTCTGGCTCGGCCTTTCGATCGGGGATGAATCGCGGACAGGCGGGGATGGCGCTTTGCGTTCCCCGTCGCCGATGCTGAAGCTCGGGGCTGGTCTGCTCGCTAGTCCTCGTCTATGTGCAGATCGTCGCTGGGGCGTTCGTCGCGGGCTTGAGGGCGGGTCATGCCTCGAACACGTGGCCCCTCATGAACGGCGACGTGATTCCGCCGGGGCTCGATGCCTTTTCGCCCTGGTGGCTCAATCTTGTTCGAGAACCCGTTGACCGCCCAGTTCGTGCATCGCATGCTGGCTTACGCCATAGCAATTCTTGCGGCGGGGTTTGCTGCGTCGATCTGGTTCGCTCACGGTTCGCGTAGTTTGCGGCTTCGAGCGCTGGCGCTGGCGGCCGCGATTCTCGTCCAGATCGCGCTCGGGGTAGCCACCGTCGTCTACGGTGTGCCGCTCCCGATGGCGCTCGCCCATCAGGCGAACGCGATCGTCCTGTTAGCCCTTGCGCTCTTCACGCTCCATCGCACGCTGCGTTGAAGCTGCGAGATGCGCCTAAGGCCGCAAAGGAACCGGGGGCGGCGCCATGCGACGAATGATGGATTGGTGAAGCGGCGCTCCTTTTTTCCATAGAGAAGCGGACCGCCGTCGCCCGCGAGCACGCAACCGCCGCTTGCAGTCAGGAGCGCGTGGCCTGCGGCCGTATCCCACTCGGAGGTGGGCGCAAACCGCGGATAAACATCGGCGTCGCCTCTCGCGATTACGCCGAACTTGAGAGAGGAGCCGAGGAGGGACCTCGGCGGATCGCCAAGCTTTTGCAGGAAGTCTCTCCGTCTCAACTGTGAGATGAGAGCGGCTCACTGTCGCGGTGAAGGGCCTTTCCTGCGACGGCTCGCCCGTCAGCGGCTGGAATTTGAAGTCTTGACGCGGTGAGGGATTGTGATCCGGGAGAAGCTCAAAGCGGACCGCGCTGTTCAGCTCAAGCGTGAGGTAGCAGTCCTTCTTGTCGGGGGCGTAGATGAGGCCAAACACCGGCCGCCCCTCCTGAACGAGAGCGATGTTGATGGTAAATTCACCATTTACCTTTATGAATTCCTTTGTGCCGTCGAGAGGATCGATGAGGAAGAAGCAGCCCTCTACGTCTGGACTATCGCCGGCGGCCAACTGCTCCTCCGCCACCGCTGGAATCCCGGGGGCAAGCTGGAGCAGGGCTTCGAGAATGAGGTCCTCCGATGCGTGGTCGGCATCGGTGACAGGAGAGCGGTCCGCCTTGTACCGGACATTCTGGTTCGAATGGTAGATGTCCATGATTGCGGCCCCGGCGCGCTGAGCGACCGGAATGATCGATAAGGCCAAATCCTTGAGGGGCGGTGCTATGACGGTCACGATTTTCTGCAGGTCCTTTGTGTTTCAGGGTAAAGTTTGGCTGATGCCATCGAGTCGTTGTAACTTTTGTGCTTGCTTGTTTGTTTTTTTATGATGAGCGGTTGAAGTGCAAGGGCAAATCATGATGCCTGAACGTTGAGATTGCGGACGCTGCCGCTGAGAACCATTTCGTGAATGCCGCGTGCCTGAGCAGGAGGACGAAACGTGCCAACAAACGCAATCCTCGAAGACACCGCCCTCGCCTCTCTGATATCGAGCAAGATTTGTCACGACCTTGCGGGGCAGATTGGCGCCATCAACAATGGCCTTGAGCTTCTCGAAGAAGAGAACGACGAGGACACCCGCTATTACGCCCTTGAACTGATCCAGAACAGCGCCAAGGCCGCCTGGGCGCAGCTCGATTTCAATCGTCTCGCCTTCGGTGTCGCGTCCAGCCTCGGCGCGGTTGTGCCATTGGCTCACGTCGAACAGGTTGCCCGGCGCTATATCGAGAACGGCAAGCGCAGGCTTCATTGGCAGGCCAACGTTCAGGACCTTGAAAAAGATCAGGCGAAGCTTCTGCTTGCGCTGCTTGCTGTTGCGCTCACGGCGCTTCCCGCGGGAGGCGATTTCTACGTAGGGCTTTCCGTCACGAAGGCGAAAGATCGCGCCCTCGCTTCAAACTGCTCATTCTGTGCCGGGGACGGTCGGCGCGTGTGCCTGAAGGCATCGCGGATGTGTTCGCCGGGAAAGATACGAGGGCCATTGATGGCCGGCTCGTTATCGCCTATTACGCTGCGCGGATTGCTACGGACGCTTCACTCAAGCTCTCTGCGGTCAAGGAAGGCGAGGACGTGCTTTTCACTCTGGAACCGCAGTAATCGGGGCTTCGTCTCGTTCGATTGAGAAACGGGGCTGGCGGGGAGGGAGCCGCGGGGCGGATGGCGGATCCGCCCGGCCAGGGAGTTAAGCGGCGGCCTGCTCTTCTTTCGGATCGCGCAGCACGTAGCCGCGTCCCCAGACGGTCTCGATATAGTGCTGCCCGGTGTTCGCAGTGGCGAGCTTCTTGCGCAGCTTGCAGATGAACACGTCGATGATCTTCAGCTCGGGCTCGTCGATGCCGCCGTAAAGGTGGTTGAGGAACATCTCCTTCGTGAGCGTCGTCCCTTTGCGAAGGGAGAGCAGCTCAAGCATCTGGTATTCCTTGCTCGTCAGGTGGACGCGAGCGCCGTCGACCTCCACAGTCTTGGTGTCGAGGTTGACCACAAGGCTTCCCGTCTGGATGACCGATTGGGCATGGCCCTTGGAGCGGCGCACGATCGCGTGAATGCGGGCCACCAGCTCATCCTTGTGGAAAGGCTTGGTCAAATAATCGTCTGCGCCAAAGCCCAGACCGCGCACCTTGTCGTCGACGCCGCCGGAGCCGGACAGAATAAGGATTGGCGTCTTGATCTTGCTAACGCGGAGAGAGCGCAGGACCTCATATCCACTGATATCGGGCAAGCCTAGATCAAGGAGTATGATATCGTAATCGTAGATTTTGCCGAGATCGACCCCTTCCTCCCCGAGATCGGTTTGGAAAACGTTGAAACCTTCCGATAAAAGCATAAGCTCTATGCTTTGAGCCGTTGCGCTGTCGTCTTCAATGAGAAGCACCCGCATAGGAATCCCTCGCTAGCAACACGTCTATTCCGCCAAGACGCGAGGCGTGAAGCCCGACCGCGCCGTGAAGCTTAACTCCAAAATTGACATTAACGCCGAAAAGGTTAAGAAAACTTAAGCTTACTGCGTACACTGGCTTCTCGCGCGCTATTTCTTGCGCAAGCTTAACCATATCACCAAGTTCGTGAGTGAGCCTCAGACTTAGCAGCAGGAAACGCCGCTTGCCGACAGACGAAAACGCCCATTCGCCCCAAACCCCACATCGGCGAATCAACGACCTATATAATGCGACGCAACCCGTGAGTCGGGCAACGCCGATTTCCTTTAGAACGCATTAAGGTTGATCTTGTTGCAAAGCAGCGACGCTTTACTGTGGGTTAAATGTTTTTTGCGAAACTGATTGCGTGCTGTAGACGACCCTCCCATCGAGCATCGTAAACCCGTGTAAGGGGCCTGGCAAGATCATGACCGAATCAGTTAATTCTCATCAAAATCAGCGATTTGAGTATGACGAGAAGAGACAGCAGGTCAGCGACCTCGAAATGATGATCGCCGATTTCCGCCGCATGGCGAACGACCTCGATCACCAGATAAAAATCGAGCAGCAGTCCTCCGGCGTGAGCGACGTGAACCACTTCGCGTACCCCACTTTTGCACGGGCCGCCATTACCCGGCGGGACAATCTGCGGTCCTCGATTTCCGAGCTTGAAAAGAGGCTCGACCGAGCGCGCCAGGAAGCTCTGGAAGCATTCGAGCAGCTCAAGCTTTCGGAGACGGCGGGCGATCTTGAGGCGCAAAGGCAGGTCAGGCCGGCGACGCGACGCAAAACGCCAAGACTTCTAGGAAGCCACATGAGCCGTTGAAGGCCTCGCTTCGTTAAGAAATCCCTGTGTGCGCTGAAATCCCCCGCCCCCTCAGCCTCAGTTTTGCCACGAACTGCCCCAATGGCACTGAAGCATCGCTTTTCAGGGGGCGCGCTTGTGGTTTCGTATCACCATTCTTTTATTTTTGGCTTTGATACCGCAAGCCTGTGCGCGAAGAGACCCCACGGTTGAAAGCCTGGCTGGGTCAGAGCCGCAGCGCCTCTCTTTCGGCCCTCCTCCGGAGGTCCTGCATTCGTTCCTGGAGAAAATGAAGATCTGCTGGTTTTCTGGCCGCAGTCAGACCCTTGCGGGGTACCGCTATGAAACGGACGAGCGCCTGGCCGGAGAAGACAGCGGGTCCAGCGAAGGGTACCAAAATATCAAGATTTTCGGAACGGATGGAAGCGTGCCGGCATTCGAGATTCAGTTCCACAAATATAACGAAAATACGCTGATCGTGACGCGCAATTTCTCTCTGCCCTCCGACACATTGACCAAGGTGAAGCGCGATATCCAGCTTTGGGCGCTTGCGGGACCCGACTGCGCAAGCTAACCGGGCGCTTATTCCCCGCCCGCGAGATTTGCAGATGCCTCCCGCCGCAAACACCGCATCGCGCTTGCGTTATGGCCGCCGGAAGCTTAGCCACTAGAGTGCGCCCGGAAAAGCGCGAAGCGGTTTTCCGATAAGACGCACGATAATACAAAAACTTAGAGCCCGCTTTCGATTCCATCAGAAGCGGATAGGCTCCAAACAAAGCACCGGCTTCAGAAGGTCGAGATGAGCGCGGGCGGATTGCGGTGGATATTGGCGGTGGAGGCTTTCGGCGTCGTCGCTTTGCGCCGTTCTGCTGGTCCGGCTCGCAGGGATGAGGCCGCGACGGCCCTCGCGGCAAGCTTCGCCGGGCTGCTCGGCCTCTATCTCCTTTTCACGCTCGCAACGTTCGCGGTCTGCTGGCCGCGGACGAGCGCAGACAACGCCGGTCAGAAAATCGGCGTCTTGGCCGCCTGCGCGATGATTTTTAAGGAGTGGCTCGCCTTCTTCGCGCTTTTTGGCGTGATGCAGCCCTTCGCGGAACTCACTGTTCTCCGTCAGGCGCGACAAGACTGCGCTCGGACAAGCCGCCTGTTCTGCTGGTGCACGGCTATCAATGCAATTCGGCTCTTTGGTGGTGGATCGTCGCGCGCTTGCGGGCGTCGGGCTTCGCTGCGGAGGCGATCGATCTTGAGCCTCCGTTCGCCAGCATCGACACATTCGCCGAGCAGCTTCACCGCTATATCGAAGCCTATCTTCAGGATACCGGCGCCGATAAAGTGAGGCTTGTTACGCACAGCATGGGAGGGCTTGTCGCCAGGGCCTATCTGAAGCGGTACGGAATCGCCGGGTCGAGAAGCTCATAACGCTGGCCTGCGGGCATCACGGAACGCGCATCGCGCGGCTTGGACCTGGCAAGAACGCGCGCGAAATGGCGCCGGGTTCGGCGTGGCTGGCGACGCTCGGAGAACCTGCTCCCGGCGCCAGCGGTCACCATCTGGTCCGCCTACGATAATTTCATTGCGCCGCAAACCAGCAGCCATCTTACCGGCGCCCAGGATATCATGCTGACCGAAATCGGACATCTGACTTTCGTGTTCTCGCCGCGCGTTCTCGGCCTCCTCCTCAAAGAACTTGGCTAAGGCCGCGCTTCCGCTTTGGCTCCGTCCGGCTAGCGCAGTAAATTGCTATAAGTTTATCGATCCGCAAAACCGGACATTAATATCTAATAAGAAAGTCTATCTGCCTTCATATGCTGTTCATCTAAGGGCTGCTGGAATGCGTGAAGCTTACTCAGCAAGAAAGGATAGATCACATGAGACGGGTATTTTCGCTAGCGATAGCCCTGGGACTCTCATATCTTCCCTTGGCATCATTATCTTCTTCTGCGAATGCAGCAATAGCCACGCCAGCGTTGCGGATCGGCGAGACGCACGATGTTATCAAAGCACACGGGCGAATGGGGCACGGGTCACACGGGCGCTCAGGACACTGGGGCGGCCATCACTGGGGGGGCGGCCATCACTGGGGCTCAGCGCACTGGGGCGGCCATCGCTGGGGCCGCTACGGCCACCACTGGGGCGGTCCCTATGTCCGTCACTATGCTTATTGGCACAGGCCTTACTGGCGCAGCTATGGCTATTGGGGCGGGCCGCGCATCCGCCATTACGCTTGGTGGTCCGGGCACGGGCGTCGCTACGGCTCTTGGAGCGGAGGCCGTCATTATGGTCGCTATGCTCATTGGCACGGGGGCGGGCGCCACTACGGCTCGATGCATGGAGGCGGCCGCCGCTACTCGATGCGCGGGCATGGGCGCCGCGGCTAAATAACAGCCTGACAGCGTTGGCAGAGCCGCTTCCCGGCTCTGCCTTTCTTTGGGACAGGTTGATTGGCCTCAGACGTGAATGCCCGGGAACAGATGCGAAAAGGCGATCTGGTCGGCAGTGAGCTGCTGCTCCGCGTGTCCGTCCTCTCCCTTTTTCGGCGCGGATTCTGGGAAGACCTGATAGAGCACGCTCATGATCAGGAGAAGAAGTCTCGGCGAGACGGCTTGCACGAGATTTCCGAACACGCCAAGCCCGGTCGCCTCACGCGCCGTTCGATGGATGATCGCCTCGGCGATCATCCCGGCGGCCTGCTCCGGCGTTAACACCGAAGCTTGCTCGTAGATCCTCGTCGGCGCGATCATGGGGGTTCGCACAAGTGGAAAGTTCACGATCGTGAAGCGGACGCCGCGCTCGAAATACTCCGCCGCCGCGCTGCGCGTCCATGCTTCCAGCGCAGCCTTCGATGCGACGTAGGCCGAAAAGCGCGGCAGGCTCACCTGCGTGCCGATGGTCGAGATGTTAATCACCTGGCCTTCGCCCTTGCGGCACATCTCGGGAAGCAGAGACATGGTGATGCGCACCGAGCCGAAGTAATTGACCTCCATCGTGCGCTCGAAATCGTGCATCCGGTCGTAGGATTCCGAAATGCTGCGCCGGATCGAGCGGCCGGCATTGTTGATGAGAATGTCGATTGCGCCGTGGTTTTTCAGCAGCGTCTTCGCCAGCCCCTCGCATTGGTCCGGTTGAGTGATATCGGCCGCGTAGGTGACGAGCGTCAGCCCGCGGCCGGCGGCCTCCTGCTTTGCGGCTTCCAGCTTTTGAGGATCGCGCGCCACGATGATGGTCTCGGCGCCGGCTGCGGCAAGCTTGAACGCGGTGGCCTTGCCGATGCCTGAAGACCCGCCGGTGATGAGAACGACCTTGCCTGCGACGTGTTTCCTGAGGCTGCCTCCGTTGACGATGCTGGGGTCGAGGTGGCGCTCCCAGTAGTCCCACAAAGCTCCGGCATAGTGTTCGAGGCGCGGGACCTGAATGCCTGCTGGCTCGAGGATGCTCTGGGCCTCGCTGGAATCGAAGCGCGTCGGGTAAGTGATGAAAGTGAAGACATCCTCGGGCAGCGACCACTCCTTCATGAGCGTCTTGCGAAGGCGGCTCAGGGTGGGCAAGGCGCCGATCCCGCTCAAGAGCGGACCGGGAAGGTGACGAAACAAGCCGACGTTGAGGCGGATGCTGATGTCTGGCGCATGCCCCGCATGGGCGAAGATATTCAGGACTTCGCCAACCCGGTGTGGATGCGGATCGGTCAGATGAAAGCACCGCCCATCGAGACCGTCCACATGGGCGATATGATCGATGGCGGCGGTGACGAAATCGACGGGAACGAGGTTGATGCGGCCGCCCTCAATTCCGACCATCGGCGCCCAATGCGGAAGCAGCTCGCGTATTCTCTTGATGATGCTGAAGAAGTAGTAGGGACCGTCGATCTTGTCCATCTCGCCGGTCTGGGAGTTGCCGACGACGAGGCCCGGCCTGTAGACGCGCCAGGGAACGGCGCATTCGCGGCGGACGACTTTTTCCGACTCGTGCTTGCTCGCGAAATAGGGATGGGACAGGCCGCGGGCCTCGTCGAACATGTCCTCGCGGAACGTGCCCTCGTAAAGCCCGGCAGCCGCAATCGAACTCATGTGGTGGAAATGACGCGCGGCGATTTCCTTGGCGAAATAGACCGCGTTCCGCGTGCCTTCGATATTGGTCTCTATCTCAAGCACCGGATCGGCGGCCAGATCGTAGATGGCGGCCAGATGGAAGACATGATCGGCCTTGTCCCTGAGCGCCTCGATGTCGCTTCTGGAAACGCCGAGGTTTGGCTTGAGGATGTCGCCCTCGATCGGGATCGCGCGCTCCGCGTCCACCTGCCAAAACTTGCGCAGCTTTCCGACACGCTCCGGCGACGGATTTCGCATAAGAAAGTAGACGGTTGCGTTATCGCGGGACAGAAGCCTCCGGACGAGCCGCTTGCCGATGAAGCCGCTCGCGCCAGTGACGAAATAGATCATGTGCATCTCCCAGGAACAGCGTGCCTCAGCTGCTTTGTTGCCGATAATTAGAGGCGGCTGCCTAAAATGGTTTGACCAAAGTCAACGGAACTGGGGGTTATCGGTAATATAAATACACATATCAAAGTCTAACTCGCAATGTAACCGCATTGCGTCGACAATGGAGTAGGAAAATGGTCAAGAAGCTGAATGAACTGGCTGGTGAAGGCGGCGAGACCCACCTGGTCCAGACAATCCGGGAATCGGCCCAGAACATATGGCTGGCCGGGCTGGGCGCTTTCGCAAAGGCGCAGGAGGAAGGCGGAAAGCTTTTCGACGCGCTTGTGAAGGAAGGTGAAGCTGTGCAGAATTGGGCTTCGAAGTCGGCCCAAGAAACGCTTTCGGAGGCAAAGTCGAGGGCTACTGGCACGTGGGACAAGCTGGAGCAGGTGTTCGTGGACCGCGTTCAGCGCGCCTTGCACAGCCTCGATGTGCCGACAAAGAACGATATCGACGCGCTCTCGAAACGCGTGCATGAGCTGACCAAGGTTGCAGACAAGCTCCAGGCCTCCCTGGAAGAGGGTGGAAAAGGTGAGGACGCCGCGAAGAGCAAGAAATCGCCTCGGGCTTAATCGTAACAACACGGCCGGCGGCCATGGATAAGCGAAAACGAGTAAACCGTGATCCCGCGGGCCTTGCGCTCGCGGGAGGGGGGCCGTTAGGCGGGATCTACGAGGTCGGCGCGCTCGTCGCATTGGATGAAGCGTTGTGCGGCCTTCGCCTGAACGACTGCGACGTGTTCGTCGGCGTCAGTTCGGGCGCATTTTTCGCTTCAGGTCTCGCCAACGGGCTTACCCCTCGCGAGATGCATGCCAGGTTCATCGAAACGACTGCGCACGACGATCCCTTCGAGCCCGAAGTGCTTATGAGATTGGCGCTGCGCGAATATGGAAATCGGATCGCTACGATCCCCCGGCTGTTCGCCTCCGCGGTCGCCGATTATCTCAGGGGCGCAAACCAAACAGCTGTAGAATCCTTCCAGCGGCTGGCGAAGGCTCTGCCGAACGGCATTTTCGACAGCGGCCCCATTCGCCGCTATCTGCAGCGGCTTGCGGCCACCCCCGGTCTTACGGACGATTTTCGCGAGCTGAAGTGCAAGCTCTTCATCGTGGCCGCCGATCTCGACTCATCCAGCCTTGTGACGTTCGGCGCGCCAGGCTTCGATCATGTGCCTATTTCGAAAGCGGTGGAAGCCAGCGCCGCGCTCCCCGGTTACTTCCCGCCCGTCAAGATCGATGGGCGTTACTATGTCGATGGCGCGCTCTTGAAGACGCTCCATGCCTCGGCGGCATTGAAGGAAGGGGTCAAGCTCCTCTTCGCGATAAACCCGCTGGTTCCTTACAAGGCGGAGCTGCAACTTCCGGATGGCGAGATCAAGAGCCTCGCCGAAGCCGGCCTCATAACAGTCCTGTCTCAGACATTCCGCTCGCTCATCTATTCACGCATGAAGGTCGGGATGGAGCGGTACCGCCATCAATATCCCGACGCCGATATCGTGGTCTTCGAGCCCCGCCGCGACGACCGCGAAATGTTTTTCACAAATGTCTTCAGCTATGCCGACCGGCGGCGGCTCTGCGAGCATGCCTATCAGCAAACCCGGGAAGATCTGCTCCAGCGCGCAGCTTCCTTGAAGCCAATTCTGGCCCGCCACGGCATTACCCTCGATGAGACTGTGCTGAGGGATCGTGAGAGGACGCTTCTTCCAAGCCTGCCGGAGCCTGCGCGTCTGGAAACCGTATTGCAGAATCTTTCGGAAACCTTGGGGCGGCTCGAGCCGCTGCTGCACATTGAGAAGAAACCGGCTTAGGTCCCCGCCAAGCCGAGCATGAGGAATGCCGGCACGATGGAGCACAAACCGAAGCGCAGGACGCGCGAGCGAATCCTCAAGGCGGCGCTCGCGCTTTTCAACCGCTTTGGCGAACCGAGCGTGACCGTGTCGGCGATCGCCGCCGACATCGGCATCAGCCACGGAAATCTCTACTATCATTACCCGTCGAAAGAGAAGATCGTCGATGACTTGTTCCAGGACTTCCGGCGAGACATCGGAAGGACGCTCGCGGCGCCGAATGCGCATCCGCCGCACGCCGAGGATGTTTGGCTCTTCCTCCATTTGATGTTCGAGGCGATTTTCAAATATCGCTTTCTCTATCGCGATCTGAACGAGCTCCTTTCGCGCCATCGCTCAATCGAGAAATATTTCGAGGAGATCCTCGATCATCAGACCGAGATCGCAAGGACGATCATGCAGCGGCTGGCCGGCGCGGGGGCCATGCAGGCGACGCCCGCTGAGATCGAAATGCTTGCCGAGAACATGACGATCATCGCGACTTACTGGCTTTCTTATGCTTTCGTGCGCAGTCCGAGAAGGGAGCAGGATGGCGAGACGCTGACCCGCGGCATTGCCCACATCCTGTCTCTGGCAAGCCCCTATCTGGAGCCGGAACAGCGCAAGCTTTTGGAGCACCTTTCACAAAGATACTTAGAACCTGGAGGATGAACTCATGGCGGCCAAGCAGGCAAAATGGAAAAAGTTCGAGGGCGGCGGCGGCGATTTCAACTACGAAGGCCCTGCGCTGAAGAAGAACTGGGCGCGCCTTCATCGCGGCGACTGCGAGCCGTTCCCGGACGCGGCTTATCTGAAGAAGCTTGTCGAAAAGTTTCCGGTTCTGGCGCCGGACATGCCGATCCCCGAAGCGGCGAGCACCCTGCAGGATGCGTGGCGCGCCTATCACCGCGGCGATTTCAAGGAGGCGTTTACGCTCGGCCAGTCGGCAGGCCTGCTCGGCGCCAACGTCGCCAACAAGGCGGAGAATATCCAGGCCACCTATCTCGAACAGGATATGGAAACGAAGCTCGCGATGTTCCTTGACGCTGTTCACCGCGCCGAGAAGCTTCAGGCGGCGGCGCCGGACGTTGCGAATGCGTGGTATTTCCATGCGCAGGCGCTGGGCCGCTATGGTCAGGGGATCTCAGTCGTAAAGGCACTCGCCGAAGGGCTTGGCGGCAAGATGAAGGGCAGCCTTGAGCGCGCCTTGCGGCTGGAACCGAAACACGCAGACGCCAACATTGCGCTCGGCGCGTATAACGCCAATGTCGTGAACAAGATGGGCGGCCTTGCCGCCCGCCTGACTTACGGCGCCACGAAGGAGGCGGCGCTAGAGAATTTTCAGGCGGCGATGAAGCTCAATCCTCAGTCGGCGATCGCGCGCATCGAATATGCGAACGGGCTAGCCATGCTGTTCGGGAAAAGCAAGCTCGACGAAGCCACGGAACTCTACGAGGAGGCTGCGAAATGCGAGCCCGCGGACGCGATGGAATGGCTCGACGTCGATCTGGCGAAGTCTGAGATCGCAGCTTAAGCGCGAGCCGCTTTGCCCGAGAGCAGGTGATCCACTAACCCCGCCGGATCCGTTCCTTTCCGGCGGTTTTTTTTGCAGTCGTTCGAGGGATAAGATGTGCAGGCAGCCCAACCAGATCAGGTTTGAGATTCCGAGTTGGGTCGGTGAAGCGGCCCTTGCCTACAGGCTGGCGCCCGCAATCTGTGACCGCATGGACTTTGTGCTGAAGGCGGCGGAAGAAAATATAATTCGAAAGACAGGCGGCCCTTTTGCAGCCGCCATTTTCGAGATCGAAACAGGACGACTGGTCGCTCTGGGTGTAAACCTTGCCGAGACGCAAGGTTTGTCGGTCTTGCATGCCGAGATTGTCGCCATCTCACTCGCTCAAAATGCGCTGGGCGCTTTCAATCTGGGAGGTGAGGGGCTCGCTCGCCATGAACTCGTCACAAGCTGTGAGCCGTGCGCCATGTGCTTTGGCGCGATTTCCTCGTCGGGTGTGCGCCGGATCGTTTCGGGGGCGACGTCCTCGGATGCGGAGACCATAGGCCTGGATCAGGGCGACAAGCCGAAGACCTGGCGCGAGGACCTTCATCGGCGCGGGATCGAAACCGTAGCCTGCGTGGAACGGGGCGCCGCAGTCGAAGTCTTCAAGCTTTACGCCCGGTCTATCCGCGATGCTTCTGCGCCGTGATCGGCTTGTGCGAAGCCGCAAAGTCTTTTTTGCCATTGGCGGCAGATCAGCTTATTGTTGCGGGCAAAGCCGGATCATCCCGAAAGGTTTTGCATGACGCCCCGGCCGCCAGCCAACATGAGAGAGCGTTTGCGCCTTGCGACGCGCGACGCACATTTGCGGCTTGAAGACGAAGTGGACTTCGACGGACGTCTTGTGTCGCTCGCGGCCTACCAGGGGTTCCTGGAAGATTTTTTCCGCTTTGTCGGGCCGGTCGAGGCGGGCATGAGCCGGCTGGACCTGGAAAGCCTCGGGATCGATTTTCCGGCGCGAAGCAAGCTTGCCTGGATCGAGGCCGATCTTGAAGACCTCGGCCACACTGGGGCGAGCCTTGAGCACCTGCCCAAATTTCATGGCGCGCCTGCGCTGGAGGTTCCGCTGGACGCCCTGGGCGCGATGTATGTGCTGGAAGGCTCCAGCCTCGGCCGGCAGGTGATGTTCGGCCAATTGACGCCGCGCCTGAACATCCGCCCCGATTGGGCGGGCCGCTTTTTCAACGGCTATGGCAAGAACACCGGCAGGATGTGGCAGAGCTTCGTCGCGGTCCTCAACGAGGCAGGCCAGGACCCTGAGGTCCGCGCGCCGCATCGAAGGCGCGGCTTTGGCGGCGTTCGCGTCATTCGAGGCATGCCTCGCGGAAAGCCGTCTTCGCGGCGCTGGGCCATCCGGTTGCTAGGCCGGGAACCGCTCCGCGAAGGCTGTGCGACGAACGGAATGCAGAAGTCCGGCAGCTGATTATACCGCTGCTTTCCGCGCCCAGCCGGCCTGGTTCGGGCTCGCGCCGGCTTTGGCCGAATCCCTGAATGCGTTTAGCAGTGTTTCTACTGATTTGGCGTGATTCTGAGCTTGCCTGCTTAAATCGATATCAAATAATTTGAGCATAATGTCTTTTGCGATCCCGCTGAAGTCGTTGACATTTCGCAGCGCCATGTACCATGTGCGAAACATTCGATGTTCAATCGGAATATTCAGTAGCATAACAAAACCAGAATGCCGGTTGTCTCTTTTTATTTTCTCGTAAAGACCGATAATAACACTCTGCTCGCCCTCCAGAAACTGGATGAACTTCCTATCATGATAACATAACAATCCAGTCACATTCATTCTTTTATTGTTCAGTATCGATGTGCGGACGATAATATCTAGCTCGGATTCCTCAAATTTGGAATTTGCAACACTGAGATAAGCCAAGATATGCAGCATCATCCACCCTTCCCTGTCAGTCTAGCTGACTTGTTGGCGCTCTCTTGTCTCTCAGAAACCGAGATGCCGTGTTTTGAGTAAATATCCCCCGGCAAAGCCGGGGGCTTTAAAACACGAGCCGCTCAAAGCGGCTACTGGGGACGCTGACGCGGCCCCAATTGGATGAGCCGCCGAACGGCGGATAGTCAGTTCCAAAGGCGCATTTGATCCAGGCGCTTGTCTTCCGCCTCCTGGTTCTTGATATATTGCCTGATCACCTCCTCATCGCGGCCCACTGTGGATACAAAATATCCGCGCGCCCAGAAGTGCTGACCCACAAAATTCCGCTTCCTCTCGCCGTAGACGCGAGCCAAATGGATCGCGCTTTTTCCTTTGATATAGCCGATCACCTGCGACACCGAATATTTCGGCGGGATCGAGATCAACATATGCACGTGGTCCCGCATCAAATGTCCCTCCTCGATCCGGCTCTCCTTCTGCGCGGCAAGCTTGCAAAACACTTCTCCCAGATACTTCCGCAGTTCTCCGTAAAGCGTCTTTCTCCGGCACTTCGGGATGAACACAACGTGGTATTTGCAGTCCCATTTCGTGTGGCTTAAGCTCTCGTGATCGTCCATCGATCTTCCCTTTCGTGTGCTTGGCGGCTCACGAAAGGGAGCGTCGTTGGTTGACTTCCGGAAATGTCAAACTGCTACTGCCACCCCGGCAGAGCCGGGGGGCTTCCCGTTTGGGCTAAAAACCCGCGAAATCCCTCTCCTGGGTCTCGAATGCGCTCGGTATAAACTGCTTAACAACCCGCAACAAGGATTGGGGCTGAAACGGCTTCACCATCCAACCCGTCGCGCCCGCGGATTTGGCGTCATTCCGCTTTGTCTGCTCGGACTCTGTGGACAGCAGCACGATTGGCATAAACTGATGTCCGGGAATTTTACGGATCTCGCGGACAAGCTGGATGCCGCTCATGCCCCCCATGTTCAGATCCGTGATGACCATATCTGGCTTAACGCCGCCCTCTAAAGCAGAGAGGGCTTCCTCGGCGCTGCTGGCCGCGACGGTCCCAAGACCAGCCTGCGACAACACTTGCTCCAGCAGCATGAGCATAGTCGCGGAGTCGTCCACGATCATGATGGTCTTTGCCATATACCTGATTACTTTTGATCGAGCGGGAGGAAAGACGCGGTTGTCCTTAGACCTTACCGCTTGCATCTTTCAATAAGGTTAGGCTCAACCATAAAACTCGCGCTATTAGCAAAATATTGATCTATGTATCTATTATAAAAAAGTAACTGAATATAACGTAGAAGGCCGAAGTGTGGCTCTCCTTAGAGCCTATCCGCTTTTGATGGAATCAAAAGCGGGCTCTAAGTTTTTGTTTTATCGTCCGTCTTATCGGAAAACCGCTTCGCACTTTTCCGGACGCACTCTAGTAGAGCGGCTTCCCCAAAAGAACTGGACCGGGGACGGCTTGCAACTCAACGCAGCCCCGCGCCTGCCTCGCCGCTTTGCGGATTTGTCCTAAGTCCGGGGCAGCTTTCGCCTCGCGGCGTTCTTGGGTTTGGGCGCGGCGGAAGAGTCCGTCCGGGTTCCCCTCGCGCGCGCCTGTGAAGCCGCCCGGGGTTTCCGCGCGGGCGCAGAGGGCGCCGGGGCATCCAGCACAACCGCCTCGATGCGTTCGGCTTGCTCCTGCTTCGGACCCTTCCGGGGTTTCCGCGAAGGCGCAGGCGGCATGACCGGTTCCTTGGCTTCGGCTTCCTCCTGCTTTGAAGCCTTCCGGGGTTTCCGCGCCGGGGCATCCGGCACGACTGCCTCCGTGCGTTCGGCTTCCTTCCGCTTCAAGGCCGCCCGTGTTTTCCCGGCAAGCGCAGCCGGTGTGACTGGCTCCACGCGCCCGGCTTCCTCCTTCTTTGGAGTCTTCCGGGACTTCCGCGCAGGGGCAACCGGCATGACTACGTCCACGGGTTCGGCTTCCTCCTGCTTCGAAGTCGTCTGGGTTTTCCGTGCGGGCGCAGCCGCCAGGGCTGCTTGCTTGCGCCCGGCTTTTTCCTGCTTCGGAGCGTTCCGGGATTTCCGCGCAGGGGCGCCCGGCATGACTGCGTCCACAGGTTCGGCTTCCTTCTGCTTCGGAGCCTTCCGGGTTTTCCGCGCAGGGGCAGCCGGCAAGACTGCCTCGATGCGGTCGGCTCGCTCCATGTCTTCCTCGCCCCAAGGGGACATCAGGACGGAAAACAGCAGATGCTCGAATTGCGGCCTGAAATTCGCGATGATGGCTTCGGGGTCGGGCACCATCTCCGCGTCCGTGATCAGCCCGAACTGCACCATGCCGTTGTAGGAGAGGATTGAAACCCCCATTCCGATGTCGCCGGATTGGGGAACCCAGAACATGATCTGCTTGATTTCCGCGCCGCCGAGATGAAGCGGGCGCTGTGGCCCAGGGACATTCGTCATCACCGCCGTTGCGCGATGCATGAGCATGTTGAACAGCTTGTCTTGCAGGATCTGCGGCGCATGTCCAAGCACCGTAAACATGGCCAGCGTAACCGGAGGCTCCAGCGAGTGCTTCAGGGCATGCATGCGCCGGTGCACCTCTTGCACCCGTGCGAACGGGTCTTCGATGCCGACAGGCAACTCGACGGCGGCGATACCGAACTTGTTCCCGAGTTCCCCGGCCTCATGGCTCTTGCGCATATTGACCGGGACAACCGCCCTGATTTCAACCCCCTTGGTGGGATCGCCTTTCTCTTTCAAATAGTCACGAAGCGCGCCGGCGACCGAGGCCAGCAGAATATCGTTGATGGTGCAGCCAAGCGCCTTGCTGACGGCCTTGACCTCACGGAGACGGATCGGATCGGTCCAGGCGACGCGCTTGTTGCCGGAGGGCTTCCCCTTGAAGCGCGTCCAGCTATCCTCCGGCATGAGCAGAAGGTAGGCAAGCTCCCCCGCGACGCCCGCGCCGATCTTCGCTGTTTGCATCGGATTCGACGCCAGGGCCGTGGCCTCCTTCAAAAGGCCGGCCGTCACTCCAATCCCTTTTTGCAGCCTCTTGATTCCGGGGAGTGAGAGCCAGGCGGGCGTCTCCGACTTGGCGCTCGCCCCCCATGCGCGCTGATCGCCGCCATCGGTCACGGACAGCATCAAGCCGACGAGAGCCATACCGTCGCCTATGGCGTGATGAAAGCGGGAGACAACGGCGGCGCCGCCTTCATAATCCTCGACGATGTGAAGCTGCCAAAGCGGCCGCGACTTGTCCAACTGGTCCGAAGCGAGTTGCGCGATGTAGCGCTGAAGCTCAATCTGATCTCCCCTGCCGGGGAGGCGGACGCGCTTGATGTGCCTTGCTTCTTCGAAGTGGGGATCGTCGACCCACCAGTTCTCGCCGCCGCGGCTTTCGACGTGCTGCCTTAAGCGGGGGATCGCGAGGAAGCGGTCGACGATGATTCGCTCCAGCTTGTTGAGATTAACCGGCCCCTCAAGTATAAGGACCCCAACGATGACCATTGGGTTTGCCGGACGGTCCATCCGCAGCCAGCTCGTATCCACGGATGACATGCGTTCCGCTTTCGTCATTGCGGTTCACCTTTTGGCCTCGAAATCGCGGCTTGAAGTCGCTGGTGCTGTGAATTTGAGCTTTCGCGCCCAAATATTCGAGATTGTCGCTTACTCTTCTTCGTAAATACATCACAAAGGAAAACGATTGACTACCAAGAATGAAATTGGAGCGAGGATCGAAACCCAGCTCGGCGTCGCGGCGGGTGTGAGAGCGAGGCTTGCCGCCGATCCGAAGGGGCAGGCCGCCCGTGAAGCGCTGCGCGTGTGGCAGTCGGCGCGCCTTGCCCGCACTCATGCCGATCTGCTTGAGAGCCCCCGATATGCGAGCACCGCCACCTTTTTCCTGAATGACATTTACGGGCCGAAGGATTTGAGCCGCCATGAGGAGGACGTCAGGCGCATCCTGCCGATCATGATGAAGGTGCTCCCCGTACCCGGCCTCGAAACCGTGGCGGACGCGATCGAGCTGAACGCACTTTCGGAATCGCTCGACGGTGAAATGGTGGCCACGCTCAAGAAGAAGGTCTTCTCACTGACCGAAGACGATTATGTAATGGCCTATCGGTCGGTTGGCCGCCGCCCTGACCGCGAGCGGCAGATCGCGCTGATCGGCCATCTCGGCAAGTCCCTGGACAAGCTTACCAGAAAGCCGCTGATCGGGACTGCGCTGTCGATGATGAGAAAGCCTGCCGTTCTGGCGGGGCTGGGCGATTTGCAAAGCTTTCTTGAGAGCGGTTATGAAGCATTCCGCACCATGAAAGGGGCGGAGGAATTTCTCGGAAAGATTACGTCGCGTGAAACGGCGCTTCTTAACGAATGGTTCGGAAATTACACCGCATTGGATGTCTCAGGTTGAACCCCTCGTCGCATTGGGTGTAAAATTTGCATACAAGATCCAGCGATGGTTCTTGCGACCATAAATCCACCGCCCGCGCGTGAATGACAGAAGACACCAGCCTTGTATTCCTGTCCGAGATTGAGCCTGAAAGCGTCAGTTGCGATCTCTCCAAGCCTGTCGGGGAAGGCGAGCAGCGATTCCGCACGACCTTCGAGAACGCCGCCGTCGGCATCGCGCTCATGTCGCCGGATGGGCGCTGGCTCGAGGTCAACCACCGGCTTTCCGAAATCCTGGGTTATCCGGCCAAAGAACTGGCCGGAAAAACCTTTGCGGACATGACCCATCCCGGACGACCTTGCTGTAGACTTCGCCCAGCGCCGGCGCATGCTTTCGGGCGCAATTTCGCGTTTCAGCTTGGAAAAGCGATACATCCGCAAAGACGGTTCCCCGGTTTGGGTCAATCTGACCGTCGGATGCGTCAGGAAGGATGACGGCTCGGTCGATCACTTCATCACGATGGTGGAGGATATCTCGAAGCGGAAGGAGGCCGAGGCTCTCCTGAAGGCGAGCGAAGACCGCCTGCGGCGCATCTTGAATAACCTCTTCGCCTTCGTCGGCGTGCTGTCCCGAGAGGGCATCCTGGCTGAAGTGAACGAAGCCCCTGTTCACATTGCCCGCCTTTCCCGCGAGGACGTGATCGGGAAGCCGTTCTGGGACTGCTATTGGTGGGGCTTTTCGGAGGTGTCGCAGAGCCGTCTCAAGGACTGCTTCCTCCGCGCGCTCCAGGGCGAGACCGTCCGCTATGACGTCGAGGTCCGGATTGGGGAAGGCCGGTTCATCACGATGGACTTTCAGTTGGCTCCCCTCAAGAACGAGCGCGGCGAAGCCGTCGAGATTATAGCGTCGGGAGCCGACATCACGGGCCGAAAGCGCATCGAAGCCAGGCTGCGCGAAAGCGAGGCCGACCTGCAACTGGCGCAGGAAGCCGCCAATCTCGGGCGGTGGCACTGGGACCTGCAGACCCAAGCCCTCGTTTGGACCGATCGATGCAAGGCGCTGTTTGGCTGGCCGCCCGATGCGACTGTGACCTATCCTATGTTTCTTGCCTCCGTTTATCCGGAGGACCGCGAGAAAGTCGAGGCGTCAATCGCATCGGCGATCGAGCACGGAAGCGATTACGATGTCGAGATTACGGACCGTATGGCCCAGACGGTTCGTTGCACTGGATCGCATCGAAGGGACGGGTTTACTTCGACGGCGGACAGCCTTCCCGCATGGTGGGCGTCGCCTTCGACATCACATCCCGGAAACAGGCCGAGGAGCAAATGTCCTACGTCCTTCGGGAGGTGGACCACCGCGCCAAAAATCTTCTGTCCGTTGTCCAGGCCATCGTTCGTCAAACGGCCCGGACCGAGAACAACCGGCGAATTCGTCGAGCTTTTCTCGGAGCGGCTCCGCGGGCTTGCCGCCAGTCAGGATCTGCTTGTCGGCAATGGCTGGAAAGGAGTCGCTCATCCTCGATCTCGTCGCGCTCGCAACTCGCCCATTTCAAGGATGCTCTGGAAACGCGCGTGAAACTCAGCGGGCCTCCGATCGAGCTGAACGCGCCAGCCGCGCAGACAATCGGCATGGTCATCCATGAGCTTGCGACGAACGCGGCCAAATATGGCGCGCTCTCGAACGAAGTTGGACGCGTTTTCCTGGACTGGTCTCTTCATCGGGCCGGGGACGGACTGCTCTTTGCCATGAGTTGGACGGAGCACGGCGGTCCCCCGTGTCGGAGCCTGCCCGGAAAGGGTTCGGCCAGAAGGTGCTGCTGCGCATGGCGCAGGACGCTCTCAGCGCCGATGTCGCTCTCGATTACGATCCGGATGGGCTTCAGTGGCGGCTACGCTGCCCCGCCGGGAACGCATTGAAGGCGTGAGGGCGCTCACCCCACGTGTGAAGCCAGCCGCATGGCGCGCCTGCCTCCGCTGAAGGGATTGGGACGGCTGGAGAACTCCAGTTCGATCTCATGCACGCTCCAGGGCCGGAAATCGTGGGCGTCCGCCCCCACATCGAGGCTGTAGCCATGCGGTTCGTGGTCCAGGCGGCCATGCACGTGCCCGAAAAGGTGCCATGAGCTGTCCCAGGAACCGTGCCATTCGCGCATGGGATAGTGGCACAAGACGATGCGATGCCCGCGCTCATGGATTTCGAGAATGTGGCTTACGCTTGCGAAAAGCGAGGCGTGAAGCGCCAGCGTCTCCTGGTCGTGATTGCCCGAGACGAGATGGATCAGGCCGTTCAACTGCCGGACATAGGTGTCGGCGCCGCGCGAGTTCCGGTAGCAGAAGTCGCCGAGGTGATATACGGTGTCGTCCTTGCGCACACGCTCGTTCCAGCGCATGACAAGCGCATCGTCCATTTCCGCCACGCTTGCGAAAGGACGCTTGCATGTCTTGATTATATTCTCGTGCCCAAAATGGGTGTCGGATATGAAATATACCGCCATGGCGGCCGTATCCTTCGAAAATCCCTTCGTCCACCATAGGCAGTGCGCGGGCAAGACGCAATGCGCTCCGGACGCATGAGTTAGTCTAAGCGGGACGGAGGAGCTCCTCTTCGGCGTCCCCGACCGAATAGCCGAGCTGATCGAGACCGTCTTCGAGATAATCCGGCAGCAAAGGCAGGCTGAAAAGATAGGCGACGGCGTTGCCGCCATGCTCGGACTTGGCGGTGGAGATCGCTTCGTCCAGTTCGCCGGGGGCATACGTGCCTCGCCCGATCCAGGCCAGCGCTACGAGGCTTGCCTGCTCATCCTCGTTCAGGCTTTCCAGAAATTCCTTCAATTCCTGCCGCGTCGCATCGTCAGGCAGGTCTTCGAGGATCGTTTCGCTATTGACGTCGTCGCGATCGACCTCGTTTTCATCGTCCCAGGCCTCCGTTTTCACGTCGACCTCGCGAGCCCGGAGAATGACGTGAGCAACCTTATCCGTTGAAATTTCCAGCATCGCTTTAGCCCTGTTTTTTCAGGCGGCGCCCTCGCGCAGGCTTCCAAAAAAGCGTGAATTTTTGGCTTAGCGTGCCGCCAGATGCGCAGCTATTTTGTCGAACACGTCCCTGAACATGTCTGCCGTCAGGCGGCCTGTGTTCGTATTGTAACGCGAACAGTGATAACTTCCGAAAAGCCTGCGCCCTCGATCCAGGTCCAGGGCGGCTCCATGGCTGAATTTGTGGTGCGACGGCTTAAGAACAAGAGCGCGCAAAATAGCGTCGAAGGCAATTCGACCTAATGCCAGGATGGCCTGCACATTCGTGCATTTCGTTTAGAGTCGCTGCAAGAAAACCGCGGCAGGCTGCAACCTCGTCCGGCCTCGGCTTATTTTCCGGCGGAACGCAACGCACGGCGTTCGTGATGCGGCAGCCGGTGAGAACCAAGCCGTCATCGGCGCGCTGATCGTAGCCGCCATGGGCGAACCCATAGGCCAGCAGCGTCTCGTAGAGCAGGAAGCCCGCATAGTCTCCGGTGAAGGGTCTCCCCGTGCGATTGGCGCCCTTCAACCCGGGGGCAAGCCCGACAATGAGGAGGGATGCGTCGCGTAGGCCCGAATGAGGGGACGGGGGCGTTGAACCAGCCAGGGTAAGCCAAGCGGTTGGCGTGACGGAAGTCAGCGAGGCGCGGACAAAAAAGGCAATCGCGCTGTGGCTCGCTCAGAGAGGCGCGTTCAAGTGGACGCGCCGCAGAGGGGGCAATTGACAAGGCGACGCCCCCTCCGCAACGCTAATCCACATCGACTTGG
This sequence comes from uncultured Alphaproteobacteria bacterium, assembly GCA_963727795.1. Taxonomy (GTDB): domain Bacteria; phylum Pseudomonadota; class Alphaproteobacteria; order Rhizobiales; family Rhodomicrobiaceae; genus Rhodomicrobium. The sequence goes on along the minus strand of CAVSHC010000015.1, from coordinate 445,013 downwards.
CTTTCGCGGAGCACTGCCGCGGCGCTCATGCGCTCGTGGATCCTCTGCTCCTGGATGTGCGCCTGGTACTCACGCCCGTTCTCGGGGCGCTGCGTGCGGCAGATGTCCTTTTGCAGATCCGCGAGATCGATAAACTGATCGGCTTGACGGCGAAGCTCGTCGGCAACCATGGGCGGCTGCGTTGTCAGCGTCGACACGACGCTGACGCGTTTGCCTTTGTGCTGAAGCGCCTCCACGAGCGTGCGGAAATCGCCGTCGCCAGAGAATAACACGATGTGATCGAGATGATCCGCCAATTCCATGGCGTCGACCGCAAGTTCGATATCCATATTACCTTTGATCTTGCGGCGGCCCGAAGCGTCGGTGAACTCCTTGGTGGGCTTCGTCACCATCGAATAACCATTATAGTCAAGCCAATCGATGAGGGGACGGATTGAGGAGTACTCCTGTTCCTCTGCAAGGGCTGTGTAATAAAGAGCTCTTAATAAAAGGCCCTTATTTCTAAAAAGATTCAACAGACGCTTGTAGTCTATATCGAACCCTAAAGCTTTAGCTGTGGCGTAAAGATTTGCCCCATCTATGAAGAGAGCAATTCGCTCTGTCGTGTAGAAATTCATCAGGGTACCTTGGCTGCGAATTTGGGAGTTGTTGCTTTCTATCTATTTTGGCTGGAAGGGCCCACAATCCCGAATCATGCCAAAAACATAGCGATGAATGGTAGAATACCAAAACATCACGAGAGTTATCAAGGTGGTATGATCATTCTTGCTTTAGGCTCTAACCTAAGTGGTGTTTTCGGAACGCCAATGCAATCTCTACGCCGGGCGTTAGAGGAACTATCAGCGTCGGGTGTGCAAATCAAGGAAGTGTCCAGCCTGTATCGCACACGCGCGCACGCACGAGCTCCTCAGCCGGATTTCCTGAATGCAATCGCCGCGGCTTTCACGCCACTGCCCGCTGACGCACTCCTGGCAATCTTGAAGCGGATTGAGGCGCAAGCAGGGCGGCATGAAGCAAAGGCGGCGCGCCGGTGGATTCCTCGCCCGCTCGATATCGACATAGTGAGTTATAAGGGGATCATCTACAATTGGAGGGGGGAAAAACCCATAGAAGGTAAACGCGTCGTACTGCCGCACCCAAGGGCCCATGAGCGAGCATTCGTCTTGCAGCCCTTATCCGAGGTAGCGCCGTTCTGGCGCCATCCGGTTTTCGGATTGACGGCATCCGAGCTTTTGAAAAATCCGCAGGTTCGAGAGACTGGCGCGATCCTCGGCGCTTATGAATTCCCCCGTTAGGCCGCCGGCATGCGCGTGAACAAATGTCCGTGACCCCTAGAGTGGCGTCTCGCATTGCCCAGCGGCAATTCGGAGCGGGCCACTAGCGGGCGCTCAAATGTCCAATTGTCTTCGCTGGCCATAACTTCGCCGTGAAACCCTTTAAAAAACAGAACGAGCGTTCATTTTTATTCCGTCATCGGGACCGTGGGGATCATGCCGAAGCTGGCGCCGGAAAAACACCAGGCTCGCCGCGAGCATATTCTCGATGCGGCTGAGAGCTGCTTCATCGGCAAGGGCTTTCATTCAGCGACCATGGACGACATTTGCCGCGAAGCTTGTGTCAGTCCGGGCGCCGTCTACACCTACTTCGCGTCGAAGGAGGCTCTGATCGCGGGCCTGTGCGAGCGTGAGAACGATCGCTTCGGCAAGGAGTTGGCCCGATTGGCCGAATCGGGCGATTTTTTCGCGGCGCTGCAGTCCTTGGCGGAGCATTACTGCTGCCATGAGCCGATAGAGAAGGTGCGGCTGCACGTCGAGATTGGCGCGGAGGCTGGCCGGAACGCGGTTATCGGCGACACCGTGCGCAGCAAGGACGCGTCCGTGAGTGAAAGCCTCATTCAGCTTATCGAGCGTGAACGGGATATGGGCCGGATCGAGCCAAGAGTTCCCGTCGAAATTGCGGTGCAGGCCATGAGCGCTCTTGGCGATGGGCTTTTCATGCGCCGCGTTCTCGATCCGCACTTCGATCCAAAGTCCATTATGCCCTGCGATGATGGCTATGGTAGGAGCGCTTCTTGCGCCTTCGCCCGGCTCGAAACGGGCCGCCGAAAACGGGGGAGTCTAACTCAATATGTTAATTGATTGGAGACGGTTTTGGGCGCGTCCGGCCCCGGCTTTGGGACTTGCGCCGCTGCTTTTCCTCCTTGGCGCCGGCGGCGTCTTCGCGGAGGAGTCGGCCGCTCAGAAACTCGCGCAAAAGGCCAGGCCCCCTGCTATCACCGTTGTGGAGGCTAAACGTATTTCCTTTGTCGATAATGTGCTGGTGACCGGCTCTCTGGTCCCTCGCGAAGAAGTTCTTGTCGGACCGGAGATCGACGGATACCGGCTGACCGAACTCCTGGCCGAGGAAGGCGACCGCGTGAAAAAGGGGCAGGTTCTGGCCAGGCTCTCGCGCGAGATCCTCGAAGCGCAGCTTGCCCAGAACTCGGCGTCGCTTTCGAAGACCCAGGCCGCGGTCGAACAGGTCCGCAATCAGATCGTGGAAAGCGAAGCGACGGTGCGCCAAGTTGAAGACGCCTTCAATCGCGTGAAGCCGTTGCGTGAATTGGGCGTGGCGAGCCAGGCCACTTTCGATGACCGCGAGGCCGCGTACCGGACCGCGCGCGCCAGGCTTGCCGCGCCAAAGGGAGGGTCTGAAGCTTGCCGAAGCCGAGCAACTCCTGATGCGCGCACAGCGCCAGGAACTGGAGATCAAGCTTGGCCGGACGGATATCCGCTCCCCCGCCGATGGCGTTGTGAGCCGCCGCACGGCTCGCATGGGCTCGGTCTCGTCGTCTTCCGCCGAACTCGCTGTTTCGCATCATCAAGGATGGAGAGATCGAACTCGACGCCGAAGTGCCCGAGTTCTACATGGCCAAGCTCAAGGCTGGCCAGCGCGCTCGCGTGGAACTCGAGGGCGCTGGCGAGCGCACCGGAACGTCAGGCTCGTCTCGCAGGAAGTCAGCACATCGAGCCGGTTAGGGCGCGTCCGCATCTTTCTGGGCGACGCCGCGCGATTTGCGGATCGGCATGTTCGCGAAGGCCATGATCGACGCCGGGCAGCGCGACGCTATTGGCGTGCCCTCGACCGCCGTGCTCTACCAGAATGACAGCGCCACCGTGCTTGCCGTCGCCGGGGACAAAGTGCGCGAGAGAACCGTCAAGCCGGGGCTGCTTGCTGGCGACAGCGTCGAGATCAAGGACGGGCTCAAGGAAGGCGAAGTGGTCGTGATGCGGGCCGGTTCGCTTCTCCGCAGCGGCGACGCCATCTCCCCGCAATTCGCGGAGAAGCAAACCGCACGACGGCGTCCGGCGCTCGGGGTAAGCAAATGAACCATCTCAGCGTGGTCGATCAGGCGGCCGATCCCCTCGCTCGTGCTTTTCCTGGTGTTGATGACGCTGGGTCTTCTCAGCTTCCGGACCATGCCGCATCACGCGTTTCCCGAACATCGACATCCCGATTGTGACCATCGACATCACACAATCGGGCGCTGCTCCGGTCGAGCTTGAAACGCAGGTGGCGAAGCGTGTCGAGGACTCGGTGGCCGGCGTCACGAACGTCAAGCACATCAAGTCCACGATCACTGACGGTTCTGCCAAGATCACCATCGAGTTTCAACTCGGCACGAATACCGATCGCGCGGTCAACGACGTCAAGGACGCTGTCTCGAAAGTTCGCCAGGAACTGCCGCGAACGATCAACGAGCCTATCATTCAGCGCCTCGACATCGAGGGCCTGCCGATCGTGACTTACGCCGCTTCGGCGCCCTCGATGACGCTGGAGGAGCTGTCCTGGTTCATCGACGACACCGTGGGGCGAAAGCTTCAGGGCGTTCGCGGCGTCGCCCAGGTTTCACGGGTTGGCGGCGTGAAGCGCGAGATCCGCGTCTCTCTCAATCCCGAGCGTCTCCTCGCGCTCGGCATCACCGCAGGAGAAGTGAACCTGCAGCTTCGCGCAACGAATACCGACCTTGCCGGCGGCCGCGGCGAGGTTGGCGGGGCGGAGCAATCCATCCGGGCCCTCGCAAGCGCGACGACGGTGGAGCGGCTGGCCTCGACCTCGATCACGATTCCCGGCGGACGCAAGGTCCGCCTCGATCAGCTCGGCCAGGTCACCGACTCGGCCCAGGAGCGGCGCACTTTCGCCAAGCTCAATGGCCGCGACGTGGTCGCCTTCACGGTCGTCCGGGCAAAGGGCGAGAGCGACCTGAGCGTGGCTGCAGCGTGTTTCCGGGGCTCTGGAGAAGCTCGCGGCCGCAAACCCGCGCGTGACATTCGAGAAGATCGACTCCACGGTGGATTTCACCATCGGCAACTACCACTCCGCGATGGATACGCTGCTCGAAGGAGCGATCCTCGCTATTCTCGTGGTGCTGCTTTTTCTTCGAGATCTGCGCGCGACTATCATTGCAGCGATCGCGCTACCGCTCTCGATATTTCCAACCTTCTGGGCGATGCAGGCGCTGGGCTTTTCGCTCAACATGGTGTCGCTGCTGGCCATCACGCTCGTGACCGGCATCCTCGTCGACGACGCGATCGTGGAAATCGAGAACATCGTCCGGCACATGCGGATGGGGAAATCCCCTTATCGGCGCCGCGCTCGAAGCCGCCGACGAAATCGGCCTTGCGGTGATCGCCATCACCTTCACGATCGTGGCGGTTTTCGCACCCGTAAGCTTCATGGGCGGCATCGCCGGGCAGTATTTCAAACAATTCGGCTTGACGGTCGCTGCTGCGGTTTTGATTTCGCTGCTCGTCGCGCGGCTCATCACACCCATGGTCGCGGCGTACTTCCTTCGTCCGCACGAGAAGACGGACCGGGAAGGCCTCATCATGCGCATGTATACGCGCCTGATCGGGCTGGACCGTCCGGCATTATTACGCCACGCTGGCGCTGGGCTTCGTCGTTTTTGCTCTCTCAATCGGCAGTGTGTTCCTGCTCCCCTCTGGCTTCCTCCCGGCGGAGGATACCGGGCGCTCGATTTTTGCGATCGAGCTTGCCGCCGGGCGCGCAGCTGGGCGATACGGAACTGATCGCCGAGAAAGCGGAGAGCATCATCAGGCCGCGGCCGGAAGTGCTTATCCGTCTTCGTCGACGGAGGCCGCATCCTTGGAGAAACCGGAGGCGCTCAGGAAGTCCGCAAGTCGACATTGACGGTTCATTATACGCCGCGCGGAGACCGCGACCTTACGCAACGCCAGCTTGAACAGATCATAAGCGCGGACTTGAAGGAGATCCCAGATATCCGCTCCTGGGTCGTTAAGGAGAATGGGCAGCGCACATTCACCATCGAGGTGACCGGCACGGACAATGAGAAAGTGATCGAGACCGCCGCGCAGCTGGCGAGCGAAATCCGAACTGTCCCGTACCTCGCCAACGTTGTGAACGGCGCGGCGCTCGACAGGCCGGAGATCCAGATCACGCCTCGTCCCGTCATCGCGGCGGAACTGGGGGTTTCGACCGAAAGCCTGTCGGACGTCATCCGGATCGCAACGCTGGGCGACGTGGACGCCAATCTCGCCAAATTCAATGCGCCGGACCGGCAGGTGTCCATTCGGGTCCAACTCGACGAGCAGGCCCGCGCCAGCCTGCAAACACTGCAAAACCTGAAGGTGAAGACGGGCCGCGGCGACGCCGTTCCCCTCATCACGGTCGCCGATGTCAAGATGGGCAAAGGCCCCTCCTCCATCGAACGCTATGACCGGCTGCGCCGCGTCGCCATCGGAGCCGACCTTGTCGGAACCGATGCGCTGGGGCAGGCGCTCAGCGCCGTCTACGCGCTTCCCGCAGCAAAAAACCTGCCCCCCGGCGTCGTTCTTCGCGAATTGGGCGACGTCGAGGTCATGAGCGAAACCTTCCAAGGTTTTGGATACGCGATGGGCGCGGGCGTGATGATGGTCTACAGCGTGCTCGTGATCCTGTTCGGAAGCTTTCTGCAGCCGATCACGATCCTGCTTTCGCTGCCGCTATCGATTGGAGGCGCCATCTTTGCGCTTCTCCTCACAGACCGGCCGATCAGCCTTCCGGTCTTCATCGGATTCCTGATGCTCATGGGCATCGTGACCAAGAACGCCATCATGCTTGTCGATTTCGCAATCGTCGAACTCAGGCGCGGCGTTCCCGCGGCGGACGGCGATCACCGAAGCAGGCCGCAAGCGGGCGCGGCCCATCGTCATGACAACCATCGCCATGATTGGCGGCATGTTTCCGAGCGCTCTCGCGCTGGGCGATGGCGGCGAGTTCCGCTCGCCGATGGCGATCGCGGTGATCGGCGGCCTTCTGGTTTCAACGCTTCTTTCGCTGCTGTTCGTCCCGGCCTTTTTCATGGTCATGGACGATATCGGCCGCTTCTTCCACCGGCTCTTCGGCCGCTTCGTCGGCCCCCGCGATGAGACGGCCCACGAGCCGGGGCCGGTCAAGGAGACCAGCCCCAGCGCCAGCGGAGTGATCCGGCCTTCAGCTAAACCGGGGAAAAGCCAACTAAGTTGTGCATGCCCGCTTCGGTCGGCCCCCGTTCCACCGGTCCCGGCTTGTGTTTCCTGCGATCCCCCCCCAATGGATTGCCCATGGCTTGCAGTCGCTTCGGGAGGTTGCGCATGATTATTCCAGTTATTCTCGCCGGTGGATCGGGTTCAAGGCTTTGGCCCTTGTCGCGGGCGAAGCATCCCAAGCAGTTTCATGCGCTCGTGAGCGCCGAGCCGCTGCTCGTCGATGCCGCGCGCCGCGTGCCGCCGGCGAAGCCCTTTGCACCGCCCCTTATTATCACCAACGAGGAGAACCGCTTCGGGGTGGCGGCCGCGTTCAAGCATGCGAAACTTTCGCACCAAGGCATCGTGCTTGAGCCGCAGGGCCGCTCCACGGCTCCCGGCCGCCGCCGTGGCGGCCCATCTGGCGATCGAAAAGGCCGGGCCGGATGCCGTTCTGCTCATCATGCCCTCCGATCATCATATCGAAAACCCGCGCGCCTTTCTCGACGCGGTCGAAGCTGGCTACGAGGCGGCGAAAAATGGACTTTTCGTCACTTTCGGCGTCAAACCCAGCAAGCCGGAAACCGGGTTCGGCTATGTGAAGACCGGCGCGAGGCGCAGTGGCTTCGAGAAGGTCTTGAAGGTGGAACGTTTCGTGGAGAAGCCCGACAAGGAAACTGCAAAACGCTTTTGCAGCGGAGCCCGGCTATTTCTGGAATGCCGGCATTTTCCTGTTCGGCGCTCGCGCCTATCTCGACGAGCTTTCGCGGTTCGAGCCGGAGATGGTCCGGGCTTGCCATGACGCCGTCAAGAACGCCACCGCGGATTTCGATTTCATCCGCCTCGCGGCGAGTTTCCGCGACTGCCCCGCCGATTCCATCGACTATGCCGTCATGGAGAAGACCGCAAAGGCTGCGCTCGTCCCCCTCGACGCCGGCTGGAGCGATGTCGGGACATGGGACGCCTTGTTCGACGCCGCAGAGAAGGACGAACGCGAAAACGCCACGCGCGGCGACGTGCTTCTTCGGAACGCCAGCCGGTGCTATGTGCGCGCCGAAAGCGGCATGGTGGCGGTCGCCGGCGTCGAAGACATCATCGTGGTCTCGACGAAGGACGCCACGCTTGTCGCCAAGCGCTCGGAGAGCGGCGCGGTGAAAGAAGTTGTGCAGGAACTCACTGCCAAGCGGCGGAACGAGGCCGAGCATCATTTGACCGTGCATCGCCCCTGGGGGAGCTATGAAACGCTGCATTTGAGCGAGCGCTACCAGGTGAAGCAGATCGTCGTGGAGCCGGGCGCAAGCCTCTCGATGCAGCGCCACCACCACCGCGCCGAGCACTGGATCGTCGTCAAGGGCACGGCGCGGGTGACCATCGAAGGCGAAGCGAAGCTCTTGACCGAGAATCAGTCGATCTACGTTCCGCTCGGCGCCGTTCACCGGCTGGAAAATCCTGGGCTCATCCCTCTGAAGCTGATCGAGGTGCAATCCGGCCCGTATCTCGGCGAGGACGATATCGTCCGGTTCGAAGACGCCTACGCCAGGGCTTGACGCTGCTTTAAGCCGTTCAGGAAGTGCAAAGCACGATCCCTAAAGCGGCGATAACCATCCAGCGAATTAAGGCCATCGCGCAAATTCGAATTAAACTCCGAATTAACAGCTAGGCCGTTAACGTGCAGGCAGACGCCGCTTCCGAGGCGTCTCTTGCGCAGTTCGTTGGAGGAATGTCATGCGTATGCAGCTTCAACATTTTATAGAAGACGAGTTGGGTGCCGCCGCTATTGAACTCGGTCTGATCGCAGCAGGCTTCTGCGTGGCTTTGATTACCTTGGCCGGTCAATTCAACGATGAGGTCAAGATCGCGTTCGAGCATTTACGCGACTTTCTCCGCTCGTTCAATCTCCATGCGATGAGCTGAACGTTTCGCTCTCGAACCGGTTAGCCGCCATGGACTTCTCCCTGACCGCGACGCCGGCGGCGGCCCTCCCCGTTCTTCTGGTGTGGGCCGCCGCCGTCGATATCGTCACCCGGGCGATCCCGAATACGGTGGTGCTGCTGCTTGCAGTTTGTTTCGGGGTTTTCGCTCTGGCCGCCGGGATACCTGCCGTGCAAGTCGTGGCCCACCTGGCCTGCGCAGGCATGGTTCTCGCTTGCGGATTCTTCCTCTTTACCCGGGGCCTGATCGGAGGCGGCGACGCAAAGCTTCTTGCCGCCGCAGCGCTCTGGTTCGGGTTCGACAGCCTCCTGCCGTTTCTTGCCGCAACCGCTCTCGCCGGCGGCGTGCTTTCGCTCGCCTGGCTCGCGATGAGCGCCGCGAGCATGCAGATGGGCCGGAAGACGGCGCTCGCCCGCAATATTCCTTACGGGGCTGCGATTGCAGCAGGAGCGCTCGCCGTTTTGCCGGACTGGCTCGCCGCTGTCTGACGCGGACGCCCTCCCCGGCGATGACCGGAAGCACTCGGTATGCTTGCCAGTCATAAACGTGCTAAAGACTTCCATCTTGGAGGGCGGGACGCCGTGGATGCTGCGAATTACAGAGCGACGGACCGTCTGCGCGATGGCCTGCCCGTGGAAATCCGTGCGCTCAAGCCAGAAGACACACCGCAATTGCTCGCCGCGTTGCCCCGGACCACCGACCGCTCTCTCTATCGCCGCTTCTTCGGCGTAAAACGGTATTTCTCGGATCAGGAAATCGACCGTTTCGTGAACCTCGACTTCGTGAACGATGTGGCCCTGGTCGCCATCGTCGAGGAAAACGGGAAGCCGACGATTATCGGCGGCGTCCGCTATGCCCTCATCAAACAGGGCAAAGCCGAGGTCGCGTTCTCGATCATCGACGAATATCAGGGGAGAGGCATCGGGTCCGCGCTGCTGCGCCATCTGACAGGGCCGGCCCGCAAGGCGGGGCTTCAAGAGTTCGTCGCGGAGGTTTTGCCGGAAAACATTCCGATGTTGAAAGTTTTCGAGAAAAGCGGATTGCCGTGCGCAATGAAGCGCGAACCGGACGTGGTGCACGTCACTCTTCAGCTCTGAAGCCGCCGACGCCGTGAATTCCCTTCTCTTCGCCATCTTTCGATCTTAGATGGCGCGTAAGGACGCGGCGCTCGCAATGAGGGCGGATCGCGTTGGCGATTCCTGGCAGGCTCTCTCGATGACCATTTCCTACGCGGACTTTGCGGAAAACATTTCTCAGCACCTCGCCGAGAGCGGCAAGCATGCCGTCGGCATCCGCGCCGTGCGGAGCGCCGAGCTGAAGAAAGACCTGTCAGCCTTTGTTTCGCCCGCGCAGGCGTCCTGGCTCGAAGCCACGGGCTGGAAAGCGAAGCCGGGCAGCCATGCGCTTCTCCCTGGGGAGAATGGCGTTGCCGGGGTTATCCTGGCTTTGGGCGACGAGGAGCCGGGACCTGCCGCCGCCCTTCAGCTCGGGTCGCTGGCGGCGGGGCTGCCGGAAGGCGCTTATGCGCTCAACGATTTCCCTGGCGCGCCCGATGACGCCGTCCTGGCTTGGCTCATGGGCGCCTATTCGTTCCGTCGCTATCTCACAGACGAGCCAAGGAAAGTCCGCAAGCTCATCCTGCCGAAAGGCGCGGACCGCGCCGCGGCGGCCGCCAAGGCGCAAGCGATCTGGTTCGCGCGCGAACTCATCAATCTGCCCGCAAACGATTTAGGGCCATCGGATTTGACCGCGGCGCTTGTCAGTCTTGGGGGGGCCTTTAAGGCCGAGGTGAAGACGATCGAGGGCGATGCGCTTCTCGAAAAGAATTTCCCCCTCGTCCATGCCGTGGGACGGGCCAGCACCCGCGAGCCGTGCCTCGGCAGCCTCGTCTGGGGCGACAAGAAACATCCCAAGGTGACGCTCGTCGGGAAGGGCATCTGCTTCGATACCGGCGGCCTCGACATCAAGCCGTCGCAGTCGATGGCGCTGATGAAGAAGGACATGGGCGGCGCGGCGGCGGCGATGGCTCTCGGGGCCATGATCATGGCGGCGAAGCTGCCGGTGCGCTTGCGCATTCTCGTGCCGGCGGCGGACAACGCCATCTCCGGCAACGCGTTCAGGCCGGGCGACATTCTCAAGAGCCGCGCCGGTCTCACCGTGGAGATCGGCAATACGGACGCCGAGGGACGGCTCGTGCTTGCGGATGCGCTCGCCGCAGCCGACGAGGAATCTCCCGACCTTCTCATCGACATCGCCACTCTCACGGGAGCGGCGCGGGTCGCGCTCGGGCCGGACCTCCCGCCTTTCTACACGGATGACGAGGCGCTTGCGTCGAACCTCTACGCCGCAGGCTTGCACGTAGGCGATCCGGTCTGGCGGCTGCCTTTGTGGAAGCCTTACGACAGGGATCTCAAAAGCAAGGTCGCCGACGTCAATCACATTTCCAACAGCCCGTTTGCAGGCTCGATTACGGCGGCGCTTTTTCTGAAGAGATTTGTAAAAAACGCAAGGCGCTATATCCACGTCGACATCTACGGCTGGGTGAACAGTTCCGTTCCGGGCAAGCCAGCCGGGGGCGAACCGCAGGGCGCTCGCGCGCTGTTCGAAGTTATTCGCAATGACTTTGCAAGGCAGGCCGCATGACACAGCTTGATCCGCGTCTCTTTGCGTACCGGGAAGACCTCGCCGCCGCCGCCCTCAGGGACCGCGTGCGGGCGGCGCGCTATTCCGAAGGTGAAGTCCGGCAAGTGGCGGCGTCCACCGCGCCGATCCGCGTCGCGCCGAAATTCGACGCCGCGCTCGCCACCGAAGCCTTGTCCGGCGAACTCGTGACGGTTTACGACATCCGGGACGGATGGGCGTGGGTCCAGCTTCGCGAAGACGGCTATGTGGGCTACACAACCATCGACTGTCTCTCGGCTGTCGTCGAGGAAAACACCCATCGCGTCAGCGCCAGGCTCACCTATCTCTATCCAGCGCCGGACATTAAGCGGCCGCCCATTACGAAGCTGAGCTTTTCCTCCACCGTCGCGCCGATCAGAAAGCCCGACGGCCGCTTCTTCGAACTCTCGCGCGGCGGCTTCGTTTTCGCCGACCATCTTGTCGGCATCCGCGAGCGCGCCAGAGACTTCGTGCGCGTTGCCGAGCGCATGGTGGGCGTTCCCTATCTTTGGGGCGGCAAGACCACGCTTGGGATCGATTGCTCCGGCCTGGTGCAGATCTCGCTTCAGGCGGCGGGCATCTCCTGTCCACGCGATTCGGATATGCAAATGGCGAGCGCAGGCGAACCCGTCGATCTATCGAATCCCGATGCGATCCAAAGGGGCGATCTGTTGTTCTGGCAAGGCCATGTCGCCATTGCGCAGTCTCCCGATTGGATGATCCATGCGAGCGGCCACCACATGGAGGTGGTCGTTGAGCAGATCCGCCGCGCCATCGAGCGCACGGCGGAAGCTCAAGGGCCGCTTCTTGCGATCCGCAGGCCGCAACTGGAGCAGAAAGCGCCCGCTCCGCAGGCCCCGGCGGCCGCGCCGCAGCCTGCCGCTCCGCCTGAAGCTGCTGCGCCGGGCAAGGCTGTGTCGCAACAAAAGCTGGCTCAGGCCATCCAGGCGATCAAAGAAGCCCGCGCGGACCCCCCCGCACAAGGAAGTTCGTCCTCCAGGGTTGAGCAGGCGGCCGCCCCCGGAAAGGACGAAAGCCAGCGGCCTGCGCAGTCCGCGCAAGCAGCGGCGCCCGGCAACAAAGAGCCTGTCGCGGCAGCCGCATCCGCGGCCCCGAAAGCTGCGCCTTCGGCGGACCGCAGCGCCGCACAACGAGCCGGCGCTCCGGAGACTCAGAGGAAGTAGGCATTGCTTCAGCTGTTGGTCGCGCGTCCGCCCCGCGCCACGTATGCGCTTACGGGGTGCAACAGGCCGAGCGCGGACCAAGTGGCCTTAAAAACTTTGTTAGATCGGTGTGCCCGCTTTCGCACCCGATAGCAGAGGACCGCTGAAGCGAACTCCTCGGCTCCTTGTCCCGCACTTCCTTCGTTTCGGGACCTTCGATAATATGCAAGATTACGTTACGGGCTCGCCAATAGCCTCATTCGTCAATATCCTTCGCGCGCGTTAGGGATGCCAAGGACGATGCTTGTTAGGAAAGACCTAGTCGCCGAAGATTCAAGGTATTAAGGGAGTGACTTATAATGGCTCACCTGACAAAAATAATTAAGTTTATATTCTTCAGTATTGCATTTTGCTCGGTCTTAAGTCCGACGTCTCGAGCGGCCGCCGATTGTGAGATTGCCACTAACACTATCGAGGCAGAGAAGAAGAACATCGAAATAGTGCCTCAGCTTGGACATCCGGTACAGGCAGTCGGGTATTCTCCGAACGGCGCCCTGGTAGCATCCGGGAGCTGGGAAAATACATTGCAACTTTGGGACATAGCCAGCGGCACGATTGTGCGGACGTTTCCTGGCCATCTCGCTTCGGTAAGTTCGGTCACGTTTTCCACGGACGGCAAATCGGTTGCGTCTGGCAGCTTCGATTGCACAATCATGTTATGGGATGTATCGACGGGCAAAAACCTGAAGGTTTTCGGGGGACCCGGAGGCCATACCAAGGGCGTGAACTCCATTGCCTTATCGAAAGACGGAAGACGGCTTCTGTCGGGCAGCTGGGATCGAACGGCAAAATTGTGGGACGTGGAAAGCGGCAAAGTCTTAAAAACATTTCAGGGCCATGAAGGAAGTGTTAGTTCCGTCGCGTTTTCCGGTGACGAAGCATATGTCCTTTCCGGGAGCGAGGACAAAACGATAAGAATTTGGGATATCGCAACAAAAGCTTTTACCGTGCTCGATGGACCGGAAGGACATAAAAAAGGAATCACGTCGGTCGCCTTTTCAAAGGACGATAGACTGATTGCTTCGGGGGACGAGGACGGGATTATCAAGATATGGGATGCAAAAAAAGGCACAGTCATTCGCACTCTGTCAAGGCACTCCAAGCTGGTTTGGTCCGTAGACTTTTCTCCTAACGGCAGCTTGTTGCTTTCCGGTAGCGAAGATCGAACGGTCCGTCTTTGGGACGTCGCAACTGGAGAGCATCTTCAGATTTTCGCCGAGCCCCCTGATTTTGTCTTTTCGCACGGTGATTTTGTCTGTTCGGTAAAATTTTCTCCCGATGGCCGTACAGCCATATCAGGTAGCAGGGATTCCACTATAAAGATTTGGGATATAGAAAACAGGAAGCATCTTAAGACCTTGCAGGGTTATTCCAGTCAGATCAACCGGGTCGCAATTTCTCCTGATGGTTCGCTTATCGCTTCTGCAGGTGGCGACCGTGAGGTTTTTATTTGGGATGCTGCTACGGGACAAAAGCTTGGAAGTCTCCAAGGTCATACCGAGCTGATATGGTCTGTCGCGTTTTCTCCAAATGGCCGTCTGCTAGCTTCTGGTAGTCACGACAAAACGGTGAAGCTGTGGGATGTGGATTCGACGAAGCCCTGGGATACGAAAAAGGAAAGACTTAAGCACACTTTTCAAGGCCAGGAAGGGCATACAGACGAAGTCACTTCTGTTACGTTCTCTCCTAACGGCGAAAGGCTGCTTTCAGGCAGCAATGATGGAACTGCGAAGCTATGGGATATTGAAAAGAAAGAACTCATTCGGACATTCTCAAGCGCTCCCTTATCTGCGGACGAGAGCAAGAGGTGCGAAGAAGATCACTGTAAATGGGTAAATGCTGTTGCCTTTTCACCAGATGGCGAGCATGTTGTAACTGGAAGTCAAGGTTACAAGGTTAGACTGTGGGATGTTAAAATAGAAAAGCCGATTTTTACAGTCGAACATCAAGGTTATGTCTATGCAGTCGCTTTCTCTCCCGATGGGAAATATATCCTTTCAACAGGAGCGGACAAAGTTATAAAACGTTGGGATGCCAAGAATGGAGAATTAAAGAATACATTCAAGGGCCATTTTAACGATGTCACTTCGATCGCGTTTGCGGGAGATGGCAGCCGGTTCTACTCGGCTAGCAATGATAACAGCATTAAACTCTGGAATGTTGAGACCGAACAGCCCCTTTTCACTCAGAAAGAACATGCGGGTGCTGTCAACTCTGTCGCTTTTTCTGCTCAGACCCAGAGGCTTGTGTCAGGCGGCGTTGACGGGACCGCAAAGGTATGGACGCGAGACGGAGGCTTGCTCGCCACATTAGTTGCTATACATGGGGGAGACTCGCCTGAAGGAGACTGGCTTGCGATTTCGCCAGCGGGATTTTTTGCAACGTCAAAGGACGGTGCTCGGGGAGTGAGCGTGGTTCGAGGCGTGCAGCCATTCTCCGTGATGCAATTCTATGAAAAGCTTAGTAGCCCAGATCTCGTTTCCCAAATCCTTAAGGGTGATCCTTGGGGCGACTATGAAGATGCGGCGTCGAAACTTGATCTCAAGAGGCTTCTCAATTCAGGGAACGCGCCGGAAATTCATCTGCAAGAAGCCCCGGATCAGCACACCGAAGACGGAAACTTCAAACTCATTGCCACCGTCACGGACAAAGGTGGCGGCATTGGCGGCAAGGTGATCTGGCGGGTCAATGGTCAGACGCAAGGCGAGGTTGCTTCGCCGGACATCAAAGCTTCCGAAAGTGTGCCGAGGGAGCTTGTTCGAACGGTTCATCTCGTGCCCGGCCAAAAGAACTTCATCGATGTCACCGCCTATAACTATCAGGAGTTGGTTGCAGGCCTGTCGAATAAGTTGACTGTCGATGCATCGAGTGTGCGGCGAGAAGCGCAGCCCGTAAATTTCGGATACGCACCGCAAATTCATCTTCGTGCCGCCCAAGGCCAGCCCACCGAAGGAGGCAGCGTCAAGCTGATCGCGACCATAACGGACATGGGTGGCGGCATCGGCGAAGTGGTCTGGCGCGTCAATGGGCAGACGCAAGGCGAACTTGCTGCGCCGGACATTCAAGCCCCGCCAAGCGTGCCCAACACCGTAACACTTGAGCGAACGGTTCACTTGGCCGCCGGTCAAAAGAGCATCATCGATGTCACCGCCCACGAATACAAGGGGCCGGCTGTCGGCGTTTCAAACCCGATGACAGTCGATGCCTTTGGCGTGATATCGGAACTACCGCTGCCTCGACTATTTATCTTGGCCGCCGGCATTGACAAATATGCCATGAAGGATCTGAAGCTCAATTATGCGGTCTCGGATGCAAAAGCTTTCGTCGCGGCGGTGACCGCGATTGCTGGAAACCTTGTTGAAGTGATCCCTAGACCCGCACTCGTGGATGAAGATGTCACAAAATCCAATCTTGAGAAAGCTTTCACGGATATAGCCTCAAAAGCGAGACCCGAAGACGTGTTCGTCTTATTTGTCAGCGGACATGGCAAATCTATCCGCGGTGGGTATTATTTTGTGCCGCAAGACCTCGACTTCAAAAAAAGTCAGTCGATACCGCACGACGCGATAGGGCCGGACTGGTGGGAGACTTGGTTAGCCAAGATCGAGGCGCAGAAGACGCTCCTAATCTTCGATACCTGCGAAAGCGCAGCAGCCTCAGGCTTCGTTCGCGGCGACGCTCTTGCACGTCAAACGGTGATGGAGCAATTGCAGCACGCCTCCGGCCAGAATGTGATAGCAGGCGGCCGTGGGGCCGCCTATGAAGGGTTCGAGGGGCATGGTATATTGACTGCAGCGCTGCTCGAAGTGTTTCGCAAAGCAGCAGGTAACCCGGCAGAGATCGAGGAAGTCGCTGTTGACGGTCTCACAGACTATGTGACCAAACGCGTGCCGGACATAAGCCAGAAGCAATACGGCATCCGGCAGGACCCGATACGAAAGCTGACCGGCAACAATTTTCCGATTGGCCTCAAGATTTTGCCAGAGGGTGCTCCACCGGAATGCCCCGATACAGACGACTTTGTCATCATCCGCGAAGTTCTTATAGGCAACGAACCACTCTTACCCGGGTTTCGCGTCGGGGTGAAGATGGAGGGCAATCGGGCTGCAATTTGCCGCGACAGGGTTAAACGTGGCTACGTCACGGAAGAGATGGTCGCGCGAATGCGCTAACGAGTGGTGGAAGGCGTATAGATGAAGTATTGCGCCACCAGAAGCTGTTAAGGGTTCGCTTTGATCGCAGCCGCAATCCAGTCATGGTAAGTTGCGACGCGGGTATAGACGCCGTACGATTTACCACCGCAAACCGCTTGAGGGCCGTTAGAGACAATACCAACCAACACCGCCGGACTGGGATCGCGGCGCAATACAAGCGGGCCACCGCTATCGCCGCGACAGCTATCGACTCGGAATTTACCCGCGCACATAAGGCCGGGTTTACCGCAAGCGCCGTCATTTTTGGAGAGATACGGTATCTCGGCCATCTGCAGGACATTTGAGAATTCCTCGACTTCAGGTTTCGTAAATCCCCACCCCGTCACCTCCAAGCATGCGTTGTCTATGAGTTTCAGCGTCGATTGCGCCACCTCGATCGCAGCAACGTTTTGGCCAGCAATTGGTTCGGCCAGGCGGATCAGGGCAATATCGTCATCAACGCCATCGGCTTTATAGCTCTTATGTAGAAAAATGGCGCCGACGGATTTCCAATCTCCTTCCGACTTCTTGGTTTTGCCTGCCATTATCGTGACGCCATTGCTCCCGATTTCGCGCCAGTCGGCGCCCTCTTTTGTGCTGTGGTCGCGATTTTCAAATTGGTCGAAACAGTGGGCGGCCGTCAAAATCCATTTGGCGGCTATAATGGAACCGCCGCAGCCGCTTAGACCGCCCGTGGCCAGGATCGGCACCCTGAGCGCAACCTGCCAGCTGTGGTCTTTGATGTCGGCATCTCTCCCGCCGACAATCTTTCCAGGAGGACAAGTTTTTTGATCATCGGCTCGGAGGACCGGCAAGGTTGCAGATAAAATCAACACCACCGACGTGGCAAACAATTGTCGAAGCATACGTTATCCCCGGAGGCCCGATTTAGGAATTTCCTCGAATAGCATTGAGTTGCAGGAGACGAAGCGGGTCCTCACCCACCATTGGCTTTCCAGAGCGAGGCCCGAGCGCGATTTGCAAACTATGCGTACGCATGCCTTGCACCGACGCCATGCTCCCATTGAGCGCCGGCCCTTTCCATTGGATAAGCGTCCAACTTGGCGAGACGCCTCCACCATAGGTTACGACAAACATAAGCGAATGCAGGACGGAGTTGACAGGAGGATCCATTGCGTTCGGAACCGCTTTGGTGTCTATCGCATCTGCGTTTGCGGCGTCCGTTGCTGTGCTAGTTTTACAGGTTTCGGAGTTAGAAATGTAATTGCCGCTCTGGATTTTCACAACGTTGTTATCAATTTCCTTGTATTCGGCTTCTATTCCACTTTCTACAACACTTTTTACATCATCAGCTTTATCTTTTGGTATCTTATCCAAGAGTTTACGAATGCGCTTGCTGTTCCTATCTAAAGAGTTTTTATATCCGTTTACGCGGCTTAAGCATACTTTCGCGTTTGCCTCATACTGCTTCATCAGGCGGACAAAGGGTGCAAAGCGCTTTTTCAAATACTCTTCCAGAACCGGTTCGAATTTTCCGACCTTTTGATACAAAGAGTCGAAAGCTGTTTGAACTTTCCAAGCATCACCTTCAATAGCCTTTTGATTTACATCAACTTGATCCGAAGTTTTTTTCAGCTCGTCCTGCCACTTGGCAAGATTATCATGGATCAATTTGTAGGTGTAAACCTCGACCGCTTCTTTCTTTTCCGGACTGGTTGTGGCTGCAGGCGCGCCGCCAGCCTTTTGAGTAAGTGGTGACGGATGAATGCCAGCTTTCAAGACATGCTGCTTGACGGGGTAGAATGCCGATTCAACCCATTCTTGCAGACCCAGATTGCCGGTGAGGCCGGTTTGCGACGCGAGATAGCAGGTTCTTTTTTCGGGAGGGAACGCGGGATTGCTCTCTTCAATGTCCAGTTCCCGCCGCCAGCGCTTTAGCTCATCGAGGGCCAGCGTGAAGCTTAGCGTCTCGGTCCTGTTGGCCTGCGAATTCAAAGTCGCGTTTGCGCCAAGAGTAAGAAATTGCGGAACAATGCTGCGTGCCAGCGTTGCAGGAAAACTTGATGGGCCAGCCTCAAAATTGATGCCGTTTTTCTGGATGGCGGTGTAACTCCCAGAGGGTGTTACACCTGCGGTATCATTAATGGTCAGAGTTATGTCAACTTTCGCGGTCCAATCCGCAAGCCACTGAAATTCTAGTTGTTCGGTTTTTCGATCAAAAGCCTCGGACAACTCGCACTTAACGCGCTCCACGACGTCTTTGATCATAACGTCACTTTGTGTACTGCCAGTTGCTTCTTGGAGCGGCGGTGTCGACACGCATGCAGTTAGGATACTTCCGCTCAGTAATGCGATGAAACTCGTCGACCTGCCCATTGCTCGCCCCAAGTTGTGTCGAGGCTCGTTTAGCAGTGTTCGCGCTCCCGCCAAGCTTGGTTGATTACACTCGGCGA
Source organism: uncultured Alphaproteobacteria bacterium (assembly GCA_963727795.1). Classification (GTDB taxonomy): domain Bacteria; phylum Pseudomonadota; class Alphaproteobacteria; order Rhizobiales; family Rhodomicrobiaceae; genus Rhodomicrobium. The sequence continues at coordinate 426,087 of CAVSHC010000015.1, read as the reverse complement.
TCAAGGAATCAGTTTTTCCACACTTTCATAATAGGGGAAGTTGCTTTTAGCAGCTTAAGGTAGCGTTGCGGAGATTTTGCAAACCGGACGGGAGTCTTGCTATCTTTTGATATTTCGTTTGTTCACAAGGGTGTCGCCTTATCTGAGCCAAAAAATGGCGGGCGCCGATAAAGCGCTTGAGCCTGACGCATTAGACCGCTCCCGACCCGACCCGACGCCTTTTGACAAGCATCTCTCCGGCATCGATAATTGCTTGTGGTGGTACGGGGGCGATCCTCGACGTGGCGGGTGGCCGATAACAATGGCTGTCAATGTTCCGGACTTACCAGCTTGCGGACATGTCTAGCAGGACGCTGAAAAACCATGCGGCCCATGGTTCGACAAGCTCACCATGAGGTCCAAGATGTTGATGGCTCGGCCTCATCCTTGTAACTTGAAAACCGCCGCATTGGCGAGGCCTTGTGCCGATGCGGGCGCGGCGGAGAGGCCGTCTCACCCTGGGGCCGAAAAGTCCGCAGCTCAGCATGGGTCCTCCGCCGCAAGTCCATTAAGCCCGAACAGTCGCCGGGGCCGCATATTGAGCCCGTTTAGACAAGGAAGGGCCGGGATGGAGACAAATGCGCAACCTGTTTTTGTAGGCATCGATGTTTCGAAGGGTAAGCTCGATGTGGCGCTCTGGCCCTCGGGAGAACAGTTCACGATCGAACGCAACGCAAAAGGCTTGAACAGCCTTTGCGCCAGGCTCGCCGCCTCGAACCCTGTCACCATCGCCTTGGAGGCCACGGGCGGGTTCGAAACCGTTGTCGCCGCGGCTCTGGCCGCCGCCAGTCTGCCCGTCGCCGTCGTCAATCCGGCCCAGATCCGCGCCTTCGCCCACGCGCTCGGCAAAAGAGCCAAAACAGACCCCATCGACGCAGCCGTCATTGCGCGCTTTGCCGAAGCGACAAGGCCCGCCATCAGACCGCTGGCCGACGCCGAAACCCAGCTCCTCGCCGATTTCATCGCAAGGCGCCGGCAAATCGTAGAGATGATCGTCGCCGAAAAACAAAGACTTGGCCGCGCTCCCGCCAAACGCCTGAGAAAGAGCATCGAACGCCTCTTGAAGGCCCTGGAGAAAGAGCTCTCAAGCCTCAACGGCGATATCGATGCGGCCGTCAGGGCTTCCCCATTGTGGAAGGCGAACGAGGAGCTTCTCACCTCCGTCCCGGGCGTCGGCCCTACCACCGCGCGCACTCTCATCGCTGAATTGCCCGAGCTTGGGACTTTGACGCGCAAGGAAATCGCGGCGCTGGCCGGTCTTTGCCCCTTCACGCGCCAGTCCGGACAGTGGCGCGGCAAAAGCTTCATCGCAGGAGGCCGGGCAAGCGTGCGCGCCTCTTTGTTCATGGCGGCGATGGTCGCAGCGAGGTTCAACCCAACCCTGAAAACCTTCTTTGACCGCCTCGCCGCCGCCGGGAAGCCAAAGAAAGCCGCTCTCGTCGCCGTCGCAAGGAAACTCCTCACCATCCTCAACGCTATCGTCCGAGACCAAAAACCATGGCAAATCGCTTGACAGCCAAGACAGTCGCTGAGCTTGTCGAAGGATGAAGCAAGGATTTCCGGCTTTTTCAGCATCCTGCTAGACAGGCCCAAAATTGAAACGGTTACCGTGATTATACATCTCAATGGCTGGCCTGGAGTCGGGAAAAAAACCATCGGCGAGGTGCTGAGCAGATTGCTAGGCGCGCGCTTTATTCACAATCATTTACTCCATGACGTTGCGATCGCTTGCGCGGGACTGAGAAGCGAGCGCCGCTGGGAGCTCTATGAGACGGTACGCGCGGCGGCATACCGGGCGCTTGCCCGTCAACCTGTTTCTGAAACATTTGTCATGACCAACGCCTTGTGCGCAGACACGCCGCGCGAAGAATTGGCTTGGAAGCATGTTGTTGAGCTCGCGATGCGGCGCGGCGTTCCACTCGTTCCCGTGGTGATCGAACTCTCTGTTGAAGCAAATCTTCGCCGCCTCCAAAGCCCGGAGCGCGCGGGAAAAAAGATGACGGATCCCGAAGCTTTGAAACAGTTGCGCCTGGACTACTCGCTTCAATACCCCGATGTCCCAGAACTGATAGTTGTCGAGGCCTCTGACCTAAATTCTGAAGAGGCCGCGCGCTCGATTCTTGCTCGTCTAGATCCGCTCAGACCATCATTGCAGCCGGCAACGGCCCGGCACTTGCAATTAAACACAAGCCCTACACTTGTTGGCTTTCTGCCAAGCCAGTGAATGTTGAAATAGCTGGCGATGCCTGCGCCGGCATTGCGGGCCACGTCGCTGTCATAGTGGACCGGGCCGCCGGCGAGGACCGGAATCATGACACCGCAAATGGCAAGATTGGCCGCCTTGACGCGGTCGAGATCGACGGAAGGGTCCGAGCCACCTTCATTTTCACCCAGCGCATGCCTTGGCTCGCCCAGCCGCCGAGCTGTTCCTGGAGCCGCTCGATGGAATACGTCGTGAAACCGCCGCTGCCGTAAACGGGCACAGCCTCGCGCGCCGCTCCCAGCAGAGAGACGGCCGGCAGGTTCAGAAGCTTGCCCTTTAGATCCCAGAGCGCGGCGTCGGCGGCCGAAATGGCCGTCGCCACTAGACCGGCCCGGCCGACCCCCCGCCCAGCACCGGAGCCTGGGAATGGCGAGGTACGACGCTCTGTGGGCGGCCCGGCGGCGGCCTTGATCGGAAGCGCGTTGAAGGTGCGGCCGAAGAAGGGAAGGCGAAGACGGCGGTAAAGCCCAGACTGACGGCCGTCCGCTGAGACGAGCCCCGGCGCCATAAGACGCGGCCGGGATTCCGTCGCCCGGGCGATGTGCATACTTCCTTTTCCCGTTCTAAAGGGGCTGACGAAACACTGACGACAATTTTCGGAAGCTTCTGACTTTGGTCTAAATCATTGATTTGTCTGGTGCGCGCGGAGAGTTTCGAACTCCCGACCCTCTGGGTGTAAGCCAGTTAAAAGACCATAACGCCGGGTAACGTCCCATCACATAAAATCGTGAAAAGTCGCTGGTTTTCCTTGCACTTACGATAAAGGATGGCCATCGTTAATAACGAAGGGTAACGCAGCTTAACCGCCATGTTGCGTTACCCCGAGCGTTACCCGGCTAGGAAAACAATGGCTAAGCTTACCGACAAGGCCGTCCAGAATGAGAAGCCCGGACCGAAGCGCAAGGAAGTCCCCGACGCCGCGATGCCGGGTCTTTATTTGCTCGTACAACCGTCCGGCGCGAAGAGTTGGGCCTATCGCTACCGTTTCAGCGGGAAGACGCGGAAGCTGACGCTTGGCCGCTACCCAAAGGTTGCGTTGGCGGGCGCGCGCAGGCTTGCAAGAGAGGCTGAGCTTGAAATCCGCCAAGGCAAGGACCCGGCGCAAGCCAAAGCGGCGGCGCAACGCAAAATGGGCACGTTGGGGAGCAGGTCATTGTGCACAGTAGCTCGCCAATTACACTGAACCGGGGTCCATCACACGATAAAACGCTATATCGGTGATGGAAGTTGGTGCCTTTTGACGAACCTCGTGCGCAAGTGACAGCCAACCCTGCTCGGAATTGCCGGTAAGTTCCGATATGCGGGATGCGAAAACGACAGCCCTCGTGCCGCCTCCATCGCTGTACAGAAGGTTTCTGCAGCGAGCAGTGTCAATCAACTTGAGATCTTCGCTGAGCCCGCGGCCGGAAAGCTTGAGGAAAGCCTCCTTCATCACCCAAGTTTTGAGAAAGCCATCGTACCTGTCCACACTTTCGCAGCTTTCCAGCTGTGAAATCTCTGCCTCAGAAAAAAAGCTTTGTAACATGTCTTGGGATACAACAAGCCTCGAACTCTCAACATCGAGCCCAATCTTAAGGCCACGACTGACTGCCACTGCATCCAGCTCAGACGTGTATGAAATACTGCAGTCGTAGCTGTCGAGGTTATCGATTTGCAGCTTTCCTGCTGCGGTTCTTTTGAAACGCCAATCGCCGGGTGAACCGTGGTTCGCAACCAGACAAATCGCATATCTCAAAACAACCCGAGCAGCGATTACGCTTAAACGCCGATCCATATTCCCATACGTCCGCACCTCCTCCCGATCCTGCTCGCTGAGCCAGTGCGAGTAGGAATGTATGTACGGCCTGAGAGCTTTCGGAATAAGAAAGCATAAAACGGAATCGACGGCTTTCGATTCATCAGGTTGACGGGAAATTACATTCCCAGCCAAAACTGAAAGGCGACGACTGGTAAGGAATTCGCTGCCCAATGCCAATACGTGATTTAATCTCGCCTTCAGCCTTGCATAGTCAAGTTCTGATCACCTGAGAAGGTCGAGGCCCAGAAGTGTCAGAACGCATTAAAACAGAATTTAAACTCTAATAACCCGTAGGCACCCGGCCCACCCGTTGTCCCGGTTACTGCGCCTATACTGTTATAATTATTGTTATGCTCGTCTGCAAACTGGTAACCACCCGAGAGAGTGATCTCCAGAGTGCGAGGAAATAAACCATCGAGGGCGAAATTAACAAAACCGCCGACGCGCTGAGCATTCGATTCCTGGTTCCCTAGCACATAACCTTCCGGGCCAACAAATACTTGAGACAGGTGACTGCCAAACGATTTGGCAATCTTGGCGCCGCCGCGCAGGCGCGCCCAGTAGCTCTGAAACGCGGTAGAGTAGAATCCGTCGAAGCTCGCATAATAGGGGAGTTCTCTCTCCGTCTCGAATTCGGCGTCGAACTTCGCCCCAACTTGCTGTCCCCTGACACTATTTTCCAGGTCTAGCGGCGACAAACGGTCGCTTCGCACATCAACGCCGGCATAAAGGGCGGCTGCGAAGCTATGATAGGCGACCTGGTAGCCAAGCATTGCGTCGCCCTGCCATTCGGTGCCGTTGACTTTCCCGAGGTTGTTCGCCGATTGGAAATAGCTATACCCATCGTATTCTCCGTCGGCGCGCAACACAAAGCCGCTACTCGTAAGATCGCGATTGAGCGCTACGCTCCCGCCAAACCAGAATGAATTGGCCCGGTTAGTAAAATCGGAACCTTGCCAAAACGCGGCTGACACATTGTCTTCCGCAGCGTCTTTAAGACTGCCAGCGAGAGAAGGCTCGGCCATACTGACGGTGAAACCCATTGCTATTGGCAACAGAAGCGTCGCAATTTTTTGACTCTTTTTCATTAGGGCCCCCACCCATATTAAATAATTTGAAGCTTGGTATCAGCGATTCTCCCCCCTGAAAAGGTCTGGCCAGCAATTCTTGCGGGGTGTTGTCAAAACACAATAACGCGTTGTAGTCGAAAAAAGCTCAACCAAGAGGTGTCCTCCAGCCAATGGAGTGGGAAAGCCACACGAGCCGAGTGGCAAGGGAGTATTGATCCGGCCCCTTGAAGGCTCTATTCGGCAAGCTTCAGTCGCGAGTTTTTGGTGAAATGCACCACGCAACGGCAATCAAGGCATTCACGAGCCGGGGCTTTAATGTCCCGATCTGTAGCCTTATTGTTCAAATCTTGCGCTTGATGTCGCTGATGAGAAGCTTTCGCGCCGCTATCAAGCTCCCGATCGCTTTCTGCGAATGAAGACGCGGGGCGAGTTCACCGCTATTCAACGACCAATATACGCTACTGTGCTTAGTCAGCAACGCCGGTCCCGTTACGCTTTGAGATATGGCCACGCAACCGGCAGATAAAACCTAAAAAGGCCGCAGCCCCATTTTTGGGCTAGCGGCTGCGCTGTTAAGCCAGAATGCTCACAAATCGCTGCGGCCCATGGAGCAAAACAGATACCCGCAGCTTCGGGCATATATACCCAAATTTTCAATGACCGCCCAGACGATCCAAGGCGTCCTTGCTGTCCTCATGATCGGGCTCTATCGCAAGAGCTTGCTTATAGTCCGAGATCGCTTCCTTGACCTTGCCCATCGCCTCATAAGTCCTTCCCCTCGTATCCCAAGTATCCGCCTGCTTTGGATCAAGGGACAAGGACTTATTAACGTCCACGAACGCTTTCTTCATATCTCCAGACTTCAAGTGAGCCCATGCACGCTGATTATAGGCTTCCGCGTCCTCCGGGTTGAGTTCGATCGCTTTAGTGTCGTCCGCTATGGCCGCAGGCCACTGCTCTCTATCCCCGTACACGTCACCGCGATTGCGGAAGGCATCGCTCAAGACGGACTGATCCCCGCCCTGACTTATAACGCGTGTACAAGCAGCAATTCTTTCCGAGGCGACTGCATCATCATCGGTACAAACATCATAATCGGCGCTTTGTTGTTCTGCCAAAGCCCCTATGGGTGCGAAGGCAGTTATGGGTACGAGAAACAGCAGTCCACCAACCAAAATTCGAATCATCGTCATTTCGAACTCCTGCGATTTTAATCTTTTTGCTTGCGTCGCCTGCCTCCACCTTCGAGGCCTGCTCAGAAGCCAGCGCCTTGCGACGACCCTTGAATGTTGCGCGGCGATGATGATCCACCGGAGCGCGACATTGCCGACAAAACAGGCGCATCAAGAAGCAAGTTGAAGCAACGTTAGCTCGGCTTCCAAAATTAGCAAGGTTCGAATGCCGAAGTTAACAGCTTTGTACCCAACAGCGCTTTGTTTCGGCTTGCTCACTGAAGTAGATTTGAATCAATGGGTTATTGCCGCCTCATTAATCGCCCTACATGCCATTCCGGCGCAGGCGCCCATAACCTGCACGGCTTTAGTTGCAGCACGTCCACGATCGCTAGAAACAACTCTCCCTTCAGTTGCAAACCCTATCGACGTATAATCTAAGTTGTAAACGCTCCGATCAAAATGGAAGGTCTATTCTCTTAAGACATAATCTTATTATCTGGTAGCGGCCTTTTTGCAACGGTGTCGCGTTAAGCTTTCGCGGAAACGATCGAGACTATTGCATCCGAGGTAAAATCCGCAGAAGCATATTCAGAACATATGGGATTTTGATCTGGGGCGTTACAAAAAACGTTACATCACAGGGGGAGCCGCGGGTCGGCCTCCGGCGACGAGTTATTCCTACCCGCAATCAAACGAAACCTCGGCAATGACCGGTGTTACTGGCTAAAAGCCTGAAGCGCCAGGCTTTTAGCAGCTCAGTCGTATGTCGAAGATGCCCAATTCGGTGGCGGGGCAATTCATATACTCGGCGCATAGCGCAGTTGATTGGGTAAAGAGAAATCCTGATTCTGGCGCGCATATCGGGGGCACAAAAATGTATATAGACTCACCTGTTGGCAGACTGGATTCTTCGGCGCCGCACAGCGAGCCGAAGTTCCTGTCTAAAACGGCAAAGAAAAAGCTGGCTCAGAAATATGGACACAAGCCGCATCTCCTGAATCAGGTGTTCGAAAAGCAAGTCGAACGCAGACCTCACCACATAGCAGTAACATGCAATGACGCAGCGCTTACCTATCGTGAGCTTGATCGGCTCGCCGCGAAGGTAGCAGGCGCATTAAAGCAGCAAGGGGTGAAACCGGGTGCTCTGGTCGGGCTCTACTTCAAGAAATCGGTAAACCTGTTTGCCGCAATGCTCGGAATCCTGAAGGTCGGAGCCGGGTATGTTCCTATGGATCCAAAGTTCCCTCCAGAGCGCATAGCCGATATTTGCGAGGATGCCGGCATTTCGGTTGCCCTCTCGGAGGGGTGCCTCGGACGCGCAATCAGGGAGACCGTTGAAGGGGTGCATTGGCTCCTGTTGGATGCCGAATTCGAGCGGAGCGAACTCAGACACACACTTAGCCGGGATAGCCGGGTTACTGGTTCTCGTGCCGCTCAGGCATGTTATGCGATCTATACCTCAGGCTCCACAGGCCGCCCCAAGGGCGTCAAAATCACTCATCGGAACGCCCTGGCCTTTATACGGGCGCTGAATGCAACCTATGGCGTAAGGCAGAGCGATCGCGTCTATCAGGGGTTCTCCGTTGCTTTCGACGCTTCGGTTGAAGAGATTTGGGCTGCATTTTCGGTTGGCGCGACCCTCGTAGTCGCTACCGAAGAGATCAGCCGCTCCCCTTCCGATGCCGCTGACTTCATCGATCGGGAGAACATCACCTATTTCTCGACTGTGCCGTCGTTTCTCTCGATGATTCCGAGAGACCTCCCGAGCGTCCGGATTCTTGTTCTTGGCGGGGAGGCGTGCCCTTCTGATTTGGTCAATCGCTGGGCTAGGCCCGCAAGAAGGATGCTCAACACCTATGGCCCGACGGAAGCTACGGTCGTCGCCACGCTATGGGAATGCGTCCCGGGACAGCCCGTCAGCATCGGCACGGCCATTCCAGGCTACAGGACCCACGTCCTCGATGATCAATTCAAGCCAGTGCAGCCAGGGGAAGAGGGGGAACTCTACATCGGGGGGCCTGCGGTCGCCGCGGGTTACATCAATAGGCCTGACCTGACTGCAGAGCGCTTTATAGACGACTGCTTTGACGGGGCGCGCCCGGGGGCCAAGCTTTATCGCACCTCCGATATGGTCAGGCTTGGAAAGGACGGGGAACTCTATTTCCTCGGCCGCATTGATGGACAGATCAAGCTGCGCGGATTCAGAATTGAGTTATCTGAGATCGAATCAGTGCTTCTGGAGCATCCACAAGTGGCTGCAGCTTCTGTCTCTGTGTTCGACGTGAACGGCTCCAAGGAACTCGGCGCCTTTGTCGTACCAAGCGGTGAAATCCAGCCCAATAGCCGCAACGAATGGTCCGAGCTTCTTCGCAGCCGTCTTCCTGAATATATGATCCCCAAGTATCTGGATCTGATCGACGCCCTGCCGCTTATGACCAGCGGAAAGGTTGACCGGCGTCAACTCCCTGAGCCGAAGACGCTGCTGAAAGGGGAACGAGAGATCGTCGCTCCGCAAACCGATATGGAGCAGCGTATTGTTCGCGTATGGAGCGAATGTCTTGCGCTTCCTTCCCTGTCCGTCGAGGACGATTTCTTTCTGGACCTTGGAGGGCATTCCCTGATCGCAGCCAAGGTCGCCACCGAATTGAGGGCGAGGCTCGGTCTTGCCTCGGCATCGGTTCGCGATCTTTACCAGCATCGCACAATCCGAAATCTCGCCGCTGCGCTGGAGAGCCAGGCGGAACCGCCGGCGGAGCGGGCTCCAACGGAATCAATCAATGCGGAGGCGCCGAGCCGCCGCGCATTCCGTTTGGTCTCGCCACTCGAGCGCTGGCTTTGTGTGTGGCTGCAAGCGGTATCACTTGCTTTCTTCTATCTGCTTGCAAGCTCCCCGCTCACCTATGTCGTCTTGATGTATGATGCCATACGAAGCGGAAGCATTTCGATCCTCGACGCGGGTGTGATCACCGCTCTGCTATCATTGGTGTCATGGCCGTTGATGCTCGGTCTCAGTATCGGGATCAAGTGGCTCGTCATAGGCCGCTACAAGCCTGGACGGTACCCCTTGTGGAGCTTCTACTACTTCCGGTGGTGGCTCGCAAATCGGTTTCAAGGTCTGAGCATGGCTGGCGTGTTTCAAGGCACGCCTCTCATGAGCCTTTACTATCGCGCCATGGGGGCCCGGGTAGGCAAGGGCTGCTTCATAGGGACAGGGCTCTGCAGCGCCTTCGACGTCGTTACAATCGGCGATAATGCATCGATCGGAGCCGATACTCAGTTGCTGGGCTGCCGTGTCGAGGACGGGATGCTCATCATTGGGTCCGTCGACATCGGCAAAGACTGCTTCGTTGGCCTTCATTGCTGCCTGGGACTCGATGTCAAAATGGCGGCAGGCTCGGCTCTCGACGACATGTCGTTGCTCAGCGATGGCATGCGCCTCGAACCTGGAGAACAGCGGCGGGGCGTTCCTGCAACTCCCGCAGCCGTCAAACTGCCGGCCGCTGTATCGCCTCAAGGCAGACAGCGCGGTGATGTGTTTTGGTCTGTAGCCCATCTCGCGCTCCTGAATGCGATGGGCATCTTCATGACGATCAGCCTGGCCCCGCCTGCGCTCGCCGTTATCGCCACCTTCTTGATTTACGGCGCCTTTTGGGGAATGCTTGCATTAATCGTGGGTACGCCTCTCGGGATCATCTGGTATATCGCCGTGGGGGCACTGGCGAAGCCTGTGATCTTCGGACGTGCAGAGCCGGGGATCTACTCGACGAGAAGCGGCGCCTATCTTCGCTTCTGGCTTCTCAGCTGCTATCTCAGCAGTACAAAAGAGATTTTGAAAACCCTTTACGCCACCATCTTCTTCCCAAGCGTACTCCGCCTTTTCGGAGCAAAAGTCGGTAAGGGCGTCGAAGTTTCCACGATCATGGGATGCATTCCCGACCTTCTTCATGTGAAATCCGGGAGCTTTCTTGCCGATGCTTGCCTCATTGGAGGCAGCCGCATTCACAACGGGACCATGGTGATTGGAAGCGTCGATATCGGAGAGCGTACGTTCATAGGAAATAGCGCATTCGTACCAGCGGGCACCTCGGTTGGAGATGACTGCCTGATCGGAGTTCTCGTCAGTTCCGCCGTTGACGGATGGCCCGCTTCCATCGAACAAGCGCTGGCTTGGCTCGCCTGGCTTCGAACTGCCCCCGGCGGCCAAGCAGTTTCCCTGCTTCGGCGACGCAACTACCTATGCGCCGTCGAAGTCCATGATCCGGCAGCGGGCTGTGGTTGATTTCTTCCGGGTTTGTCTCCCTGGCTGGATCACGGGGATAGGCTTCATCACCTATTGCTTTGCAATGCTTACTCTTTGCAGGGAAGCATCCATGCTGAGCGCTGTTATTGTGAGCCCCTTCATCTCGTTCTTTCTTGCCATTATGGCTCTGTTAGCGTCGGCAGGCGTTAAAGTGGCGCTGATCGGGACGTTCAAGCCTGAAATCAAGCCATTGTGGTCCAGTTACGTTTGGTTCACTGAGCTCGTAAACGGCGTATACGAATTGGTGGCTGCGCATGTGATTGGGGGGGTTCTGGGAACGCCCTTCGCCGCCCCCTGCCTCAGGCTTTTCGGGTGCAAGGTGGGGCGTTGGGTGTTCCTCAATACGACGTTGTTTTCAGAATATGATCTGGTCGAAATCGGCGACTACTCAGCGCTCAACCTGGGAGCAACGGTCCAGACGCATCTCTTCGAAGATCGCGTCATGAAATCCGACAAACTCGTCGTTCGCGATGGCTGCTCTATTGGAAATATGGCGGTGGTGCTCTACAGCACCGTCATGGAAAGTGGTTCCGTTTTGGGAGCATCGTCTGTTCTGATGAAAGGGGAGACCCTTGCACCGGGTTCACATGCGATCGGCATTCCAGCGGCGCCCGCAGCAGCGCCGAGGCTTCGGGGCGTTCCGCAAAATTGGGCTCCGGCGGTCCAAGGGGCTGGGCAAACGTGGAAAAGGAAAGTGGTGCAGGCGGCGGCGCATTTCCTCTTTTAGCCTCGCAGGCATCTATGTTTGCAGCTCCTCGGGTTTCGACGAGTCGAGGCGCGGGGTTCTCGGGAGAGACAGGTGGCAACATGCTGTCTCTCTCCGCCGATTTCCTTACAACGCTTCGGGAATTATTTGCATTAGAGAGTTTCTGAAATACGATCAGGTAAGCTCTTCATTGATTTTCCGGCATGGAAGAATGTATGTGAAGCCCTTGAAGTCATCATAGCTTTCTGAAATAGAGAATGGCCTTATCTCAACGTGTAAGTCTTGAAGCTTGCCTTGATGTTTGGCCAGCATGAATAGGGGATCTATAAGTTCAGCGGTTTTGTTGAGAAAATACACCATTCCGTTTCGCTTCTTGACCCACTTGATTTTACCTGGATCCCAAACTTCATAAACCTCCCAATGCACCTCGGGCATAAAGCGTGGGTTGCCTCCGGGCCGATTGACGCGTCCGATCACTTGCCCTCTTGCGAGAGGTTGGCCAGGCGCCAGGCGTTTAATGTCCTCCAATTTGAGGTGATCAAATTCCGAGTAATAAAAGGGGGCGCCTGTATCAAGGTTCAGATCCTCGCGACGATGCAAAATAAGAAGCGACCCCTCCCGCCCCCAGCCGAAATTCGTTTCCCAAGCCGCTTGGACGATTCCCGGCCCTGGCATGTAGATCCCCTCGCCAAGCTGGCCGCCGTCCACTCCACAATGAGGTTCTGAGCGGCGCGATCCATCCACGTCCATCCAGCTGCCATAAAGCGATGTGAACTGCGAGCACACGTAATCCGGCGGATATACAGGCGTCAGTCCTGTCGATTTCACGCCGATTCCTTTGAGCGTCGTTTCATCGACAATCGAAGCGCTTTTTTTCATAATGGCTAGGCGGGTTGCTTCACTTGCGGGAGCACGTGCAAAGCATGGCAGGAGGATGGGAAGGGGCTCGCGGGTGTAATTTCCGATATTCGCAAGAATAAAACAAGGTGGAGGAGCGGTCATGGTATTGTTGCTGCGCCGTTATCCCCCTGCGAGATCGACCGACGCCGGTTGGTCAGAATAATCTCGCCCTGTCGCCTTTTTCGAGCAATGCCAACCAAGCGGCGGCATCTGGGTCGAAACAAAGCTTCTCGCCAGAAACGTCGTTCTCATCGCAAGAGAACGAGCCGCTCACTTCTTGTCACTCCCGCGAGGATGGTTCGTGCCTGGATGGAAGCTTTGCAGGCATAATTACTTACCTATGACAGAGTTGCTTCACGCATTTGACTGGGCGGCCATGATACCGGCCAAAGCAGGATGCGGAGAAGGCCGGTTTAAGATCCCGAAGCCGTCTTGGCGTAAATGGGATCGCGAGGAAACTCTGACTTCCGCAATCGACCCTGGCTGCGTGAAAACGCCGAGTCGGATACATTTTCCTCGCGATTTGCAGCGGGGGCTTGATGAAGCGCTTTATAGAAGGGGAAGACCGGGGGCAGTGGACTTTACTGCCGGAATGCCTCGACGATTGGGTTGGTGAGGACAATCCGGTGCGGGCCATCGACGCGTTTGTCGATGCGCTCGATCTGGGGGAACTTGGCTTCAAGGTGCAGCCTGCTGAGACCGGCCGGCCTTCCTTTCACCCTTCCGTTCATCTGAAGCTTTACGTCTATGGCTACGTCAACCGTGTGTCGTCGAGCCGCCGTCTCGAACGCGAAGCCGGCCGCAACCTCGAAGTGATGTGGCTCTTGGGCAGGCGCGTCCCCGATGACAAGGTGATCGCCGACTTCCGCAAGGACAATGGCCCCGCCATCCGCAAGGTTTGCGCTCAGTTTGTCGAACTGTGCCGAAGGTTAGGTCTTCTGACCAAGGCCAGCGTCGCAAGCAAATGGAGGAGAGCGTAGCCCGTTACCTGAGCCAGCTCGACACCGCAGACCGGCAGGAGCCAAGCGAGGCGCTGGCTGCCAAGACCGCACATCTGAAAGAGAAAATCGCCAGGATCGGCGAGGAGATGAAAAAGCTCGACGCGATCGAGAAGCAGATGCTTGCCTCGCCAGATAAGCAAATTTCGCTCACCGATCCCGACAGCCGCTCCATGGCGACCAGCGGCCGCGGTTCTGGCATGGTTGGCTATAATGTGCAGATCGCCGTCGACACCGAGCATCATCTGATCGTGGCGCACGAGGTCACCAATGAAGGTCACGACCGCGCGCAGCTTGCCACCATGGCGGCTAAGGCCAAAGAAGCGCTGGGTGTTGAGAAGCTCGACGCCATTGCGGACCGGGGCTATTTCGACAGTCAGGAAATCCTCGCCTGCGAAGAGGCTGGCGTCACTGTAACGCTGCCAAAGCCGATAACGTCTGGGTCCGTAGCAAAAGGCCGATTTGGCAAGCAGGATTTTGTGTATTACGCCGGCAAGGACATCTATCGCTGCCCGGCGGGCCAAGAACTGAGCCATCGCTACACCAACACAGAAGATGGAAGAGTTCTGCGCCGCTACTGGACTGTGTTTCGGCGTGGAATAAAGACCCCGTTAGCGGGGTGATCGGCGTGCAAACGGGACCCCACTGACGCTTGGGTCCACAAAGCCTCCATTGGGAACTGGGGGCTTCGTTTTGGATGCTGACCGTGGATACGATTGCAAAGATCCGCCGGGCGTTTTTTGTTGAGAAGAAGCCGATCAAGGCGATTTGCCGGGAGCTGAAGCGGTCGCGGACAGCGGTCCGCAGAGCGATCCGCGCCGAGGCGACGGAATTCCGCTACGAACGCAGCGTTCAGCCGATGCCGAAGCTTGGCGCCTGGCGGGAGCAGCTGGATGAGCTTTTGGCTGCGAACGAGGCCAAGCCGCGGCGGGAGCGGCTGACGCTGGTGCGGATTTTCGAAACGCTGCGCGATCTTGGGTTCGACGGCGGTTACGATGCTGTTCGGCGCTACGCCAGGAGCTGGCAGAAAGCGCGGGGGGCCGCTTCCGCGCAAGCCTATATTCCGCTGAGGTTTGCGTCCGGCGAAGCCTACCAGTTCGACTGGAGCCACGAGACCGTTCTGATGAACGGCGTCACGATGGTGGTGAAGGCCGCTCATATGCGGCTGTGCCATAGCCGGATGCCGTTCGTGCGGGTCTATCCGCGCGAGAGCCAGGAGATGGTGTTCGACGCCCATTCCAGCGCCTTCGCGTTCTTTAAGGGCGCCTGCACGCGCGGCATCTACGACAACATGAAGACGGCGGTGGAGACGGTGTTCCTTGGCAAGGAGCGCCAGTTCAACCGGCGCTTTATGCAGATGTGCAGCCATTATCTGGTTGAGCCGACGGCCTGTACGCCGGCATCGGGTTGGGAGAAGGGGCAGGTCGAGAACCAGGTCGGCTTGATACGCGAGCGCTTCTTCACGCCAAGAGTGCGAGTGAAGAGCTTCGACGAGCTGAATGACTGGCTCCTCGATCGTTGTGTGGCTTACGCCAAAGCCAACAAGCATCCCGAGTTCAAGGATCAGACCATCTGGCAAGTGTTCGAGGCGGAGCGGGCGAGCCTGATCGCCGTACCCGGCCGCTTCGACGGCTTTCACGCGGTCATAGGCTCGGTCTCGAAGACCTGCCTTGTCTCCTTCGACAGGAACAAATACTCGGTCTCCTCCCAGGCTGTTGGACGTCCCGTCGAGGTCCAAGCCTATGCGGGTCGCATCGTCATCCGGCAGGATGGCTCCATCGTTGGCGAACATGCCCGCTGCTTTGGCCGCGGCCAGACCATCTACGATCCCTGGCATTACGTGCCGGTGCTGACCCGGAAGCCGGGAGCGCTTCGGAACGGCGCGCCGTTCAAGAACTGGCTGCTGCCGTCATCGCTGGACCATGTGCGGCGAAAACTGCACGGCTCCGATGACGGCGACCGGCAGATGGTGGTGATCCTGGCCGCCGTGCTGAGCGACGGATTGCCCGCGGTGGAAGCCGCCTGCGCGGAAGCCCTGAGCCAGGGCGTCCATTCGTCCAGCGTGATCCTGAATATCCTTGCGCGCAAGAAAGACCCGGGCCCGGCTGTGACCATCGCCACGCCGGAAGCGCTGCACTTAAAGCATGCGCCTGCCGCCGATTGCGCCCGCTACGACAGCTTGAGGAGGATCAGTCCATGGAACGGACAGACATTCTCGCCCTGATGGGTGAGTTGAAGCTCTATGGCATGCGCGCCGCCTACGACGAGGTGATGGCGGCTGGGATCAAGCGTCAGCACGAACCGCCGCGCATCGTTGGCGATCTCTTGAAGGCTGAGATCGCAGAGAAGCAGGCGCGATCGATCAAGTATCAGATGACCATCGCCAAACTGCCGCTGGCCAAGGACCTCGACGGCTTCGCGTTTGACGGTACGCCCATCAACGAGGCGCTGGTGCGCGATCTGTCGAACGGCGGCTTCCTGGCCGAACAGCGAAACGCCGTTCTGATCGGCGGAACCGGCACTGGCAAGAGCCATCTCGCCATCGCGATCGCCAGGGCCTGCATCCGCGGCGGCGATCCTCGATGAGCTTGGCTATCTGCCCTTTGCGCAAGCGGGCGGCCAGTTGCTCTTCCATCTGGTAAGCCGCCTTTATGAGCGCACCTCCATCATCGTCACCACCAACCTCGCTTTCGCCGAATGGCCAAGCGTCTTCGGCGACGCCAAGATGACCACCGCGCTTCTCGACCGGCTGACCCATCACTGTGAGATCATCGAAACCGGCAACGAAAGCTGGCGCTTCAAACACCGCGCCTGACGTCCAGCGCACCGCCCCAGCGCCTCTCATCATGCCGCCGTGCTCACGGCCCTCAAGAACAAGCCCTGCGGGCGGCCGCCGGAAAAGCGGCCGTTCTTGACCGCCGCTCCGCGCGACGGCTCATCGGAAGCATGGGCCGGGACGGAAGGATGACGCCACTGAACCGAACAAAAGGATGCTCTCCAAGGGGGCCTTTTTGCACGCCGGTCCGGGGACACGTTTGCGAGCCGATTGACAAAATTAGCAAAACAACGTTGAGAGACTCTAGCGCCGGTTGAAGCCACCGCACGCTTGGCGGCAGAATGAGTTAAACGCGGTCAGGCTGTTGCTTGAAGCTGCAAATCCGTTAATGGACACGCACTGTGGAGCAGCTTCACCTCCCATTCGGGTGCTTTGGAAGCAAGGTTAAGCCTGAGCCGGATGTGTCCCGCGCGCTCTGGAAGACGGCGAATGGTTATCCCAGCTCGCTCAATACGCTTTTCGACAGACCGAAGGCGAGATGCAGGCTTCTTGAGTAGGGTGGATGTCACAAAGGCCTTGGGTGTTAACCCTGTGATACGGGCTACATCGCTTTCCGTGGGAAGTTTTGTTTTACCACCGTTATAGGTAGTTAGCGCGGCAACAGGCTCCGGAATAAGCAAATCAGTCCAAACGCTTGGGTGATGGCCATTTTGCGAGCCGTGATGGGGTACCTTCAGTACACCAGCTTTGCCGTCTAGCTTGGCGGAGGAGTGAAGGACAGCGTCCCATCCGCGTTCTGGATTTGTTGTTGTCTCAAGGTCCGCACCAAGCAGGATGCGGTGTTCGCCGATACTGACCCATATGGCGATCGAGACGTCATTTTGAGAGAAGGGCTCAACCCGTCCGCCGGAGGGGGGATCACCTGCGGCTGAGACACTGCGAAGGAACGCTTCAACATCGGCATGTGAGGGCGATAATGCCTCGATAGAAACGGTATGGCCGTGGGAGAGATCATCCGGTGATGTACGGAGAAGGACTGTATTCGCTACCACGGCTTTAAGGGCCGTTCGTTTTTCGTCGCGTTGGACTATCGCGATACGGTCTAATTCACGGACCCCGGAGGATATTTTCTCTGTTCCACCTTTACGCGCTCGCGCCTGAAATGCTTCCAACTCCTTGCTGCGCATTGCTATTGGGACGATCAACCGAGCATTCGACGCCTCTTTATAGACTTCTGCGAGCCCTTGAATGTGATCGTCATGCCAATGTGTCGCGACGATAGCGCGTAGCGCGTCGCGTGGGGCGTGACCGATTTCACGGAGATAGTGAAGGGGCGCGACGCTGCCGTCGCCATTGCGAAGGCAGTCGATCAATACCCATTGCCCGTCGCCGTAGTGGATCAGAACGGCTTCGCCTTGGCCTCGTCCACACAGAGAAACCTCAATTTCGTCGGCGCGAGGAGCATCAGTCATCGGTCTCGAAGCAAAGTGGAGGGATATCTCCTTGGGCCGAGGCTGAACCACCAAAGCGGCGGAAATAAAAGCGAGAGGTGTTTTCGCGACCGCTTGGATGGTTGGCGTAGCCGATCACCCAGCGGAATATAGCACCAGGCACCAATCGCTCCCTGTCCTCTTCGCTTATCGCATCCAGGGGGATTTCGGCGGTTTCGGTTACCGTATCCTCATTGCGTGTGATATCGACAAGGGAGGCGAAAAAGCTGTTCTCATCAATAGAGTCCACTTTGCCTTCCCATTCCTGCAACGCAGCCAAAGTATAGTTATAAAAGCTAGGTACAGCCTTGAAAGCTGGGAGATTGATAATTTTGAATTGATCAGTATCTTCAGGGATGGTTTCTGAGGCGGTTGACTGAATCTCCGGCTTGGAGACAGTCGCTTTTTTCAAGCGTAACTGTTGGATTTTACGTTCCGCTTGGCGAGGAATAATAGCCCGCCTAAGCTGGTTATTGGAAATCTCAGAGTTTGCCATCTGGGACGACCGGGTCAGCGTACCGGGTTCCGAGGAGATGTCGGATTGTGTTAAGGCGGGGGCGGTCATTTCAAATCCTTTGCGTAAGACATCATCTCCGAAATGATCGCCTTAGATTGGCTAATTGAAGTCTCGAATCGATCCTTAAGTATCTCTATCAATGGGCCTGCCCCATCAACATCGTTCTCCGCAATCTCATAATGATCATTGACGTTCATGTGGACGCCGGTTTGATGGTTTTGCATCACTGCATTCTGCCAAGGTTCGATTAAGACGCGCCGCCAACCCCGCGTGCGATCGGGCAGAAAACCTTGATGCATGGAGAGGGAGACCATTCCGCCAACCTCGTCCATCTTTTCCCGTTCAAGACTTTTGCCGAAAGCACCCCACGGTTCTAGCGGCGCGAGCTTTCGGCCAAGCGCGACCCGCTGTTCGGCGGAATCCAGTTTGAATTGGATGTCGTAATTAATGCCGAGCTTTGAAAGCGGTGTGTGGGGAAGGTGCGTCGTAAAAATGGCCAGAACGTCGTCAAGAATTTGCAGAAAAGGTTCTTTGGTCGTCGTGATCGTGAGCCGATTGATAAGCGCCTCGAACGTGAACCGGTCAATAGCAAACTGGGTTAATTCTGGGTGAATGAGGTTAACGGCGGCAGCAGCAGCAGCCTTGTCTGTGATGACGCCAATTTTTGCGAGCCAGGCGGGTGAAAAAATTGTCGGCGTGAACGAGCCGATCAAAACGATCGAAGCTGACTGTTGCTCGGGTTCGTAAGGGTACACGATAAGCACTCGCTATTTGGTTCGCTCCGGGAGCCCGTCGGCTTTAGCAAATATAGTATTACAACAAATAGTCCCAAAAGGTCATTAAGGGGATCGCCGTTTCCCGCGGAAAGGTTGTTTCATAACCTTAAGAGCTTTTTAACTATCTATCTAATATGTGATAAAGGACATTATCACATATTCAGGAGGGGCATGAGTGGGACGGCGGTAACCATTACCAAGGAGCAAGACCTCGGCCTGGCGCTGGCCTCAGGTGTGATCTTGCCGCCGGTCATTGCCCGCTCTGGAAAACGCGCCGCCGAACGCCTGATTGAATTTTTCACCGCTCATATCCGCAACCCGAACACGCGGCGCGCCTATGGCCGCGTCGCCTGGAATTTCTTTGCCTGGATCGACGAGCGTGACATTGCGCTCGAAGGCATTACCGCCGTGCATGTCGCGGCCTGGGTCGAGAGCCTGAAACGCGACGAGTATGAAGTCGCGAGCGTCAAGCAACATCTCGCCGCTGTCCGCGTGCTGCTGGATTATCTCGTGACCGGCGGCATTCTCCGACATAATCCGTCCGCCAGCGTCAAAGGTCCACGACACAGCGTGCGCCGAGGAAAAACGCCAGTGCTTGATGGGCGTGAAGCAGGAAAGCTGTTGGCGAGCATCTCGACGGGTACGATCACGGGTCTTCGCGATCGCGCGCTGATTGCTCTCATGACCTACACCTTCGCCCGCATCGGCGCCGCTGTGGCGATGAAGGTGTCGGATGTGTTTGTCGAGCGCAACCGGCTTTGGGTGCGTCTGCATGAGAAAGGCGGCAAGCGCCATGAAATGCCATGTCACCACACGCTTGAGGAATTTCTGAACGCTTACATCGATGCAGGCGGTCTTCGAAGCTCCCCGAACAGTCCCCTATTCCGCACGATCGACCGGCGCACCAAAGCGCTCAGCGATCGGCCGTTGCCGCAAGCAAGTGCCTGGGAATTGGTGAACCGGCGCGCCAAAGCCGCCGGGATCAAGACGGCGGTTTGCAATCACACCTTTCGCGGCACGGGCATCACAGCTTATCTCGCCAATGGCGGTACGCTTGAGCGCGCTCAAAACATGGCGAACCATGCGTCTACGCGGACGACACAGCTTTACGACCGCCGCTCGGATAAGGCGACGCTCGATGATGTCGAACGGATACGCCTATCTTAAAAATATAACCGAGTGAGTAAGTTGAAAAAGGGCGAAGGGTATTCGCCGTGGGATGTGGGCGATATCGACCATTTCCGGGCGCATGCGCGTCTCGATTTATGGCAGGCGGCGGCACTCGCCTTATACACCGGCCAGAGAATGGGCGACGTTCTCAAAATGCGCTGGGATGATATCGAAGATGGCCTGATCGCGGTCACGCAGACGAAGACCAAGAAAAAACTCTGGGTACCGATGCATGCGCAGCTTCGCCCGATGCTGGATGAAATGGCGCGTGTGGCGACGACGATCCTGACGAGCAGCAAAGGTACGCCGTGGACGGTTATGGGGTTCAGGGCGAGCTGGGCGACGCAGCTAAACGGCGAGAATATGCGCGTCCTGCGTGACAAAGGGCGTGTGTTTCACGGCTTGCGCAAGTCGGCGGTCGTGTTCCTGCTCGAAGCCGGATGCACGGATGCGGAAGTGGCGGCGGTTACCGGCCAGTCGCGCCAGATGGTCGAGCATTATTCCCGGCAGGTCAATCAGCGCAAGCTGGCGGCGCGGGCTATCCTGAAATGGGAGACGGCGGATTCGTGAGACGAATCCAGAACGTCGAAACGGGCTTATTGTAAAACGTCGTGCCGCACATTGTAAAACGTGAACAAATGTTCTCAAAAAAATTGGCTTAACCCATTGATTTTAATGGTGCGCGCGGAGAGTTTCGAACTCCCGACCCTCTGGGTGTAAACCAGATGCTCTACCGCTGAGCTACACGCGCATCGCTCGCCTATACACAGCGGAGCGCCGGGCTTGCGTCAAGCTTTTATTGCGGCGCGCGCTTAATCCTACGCCGCGAAGAAGGTCTCGTAGAGGAGCACGGCATTCAGAAGCAGCACTAGGCCGGCGCTTGCCGTCGCAAGTCCCTGGATCAGCCGCGTGTTCGCGAAGCGGCCCATGATGAGCTTGTCGCCCGACAAGATCAGAAGCGCGAGCATCGGAATTGGCAGGGTGAGGCTCAGGATCACCTGGCTCACGACAAGCGCTTTCGTCGCGCTTACGCCCAGCGCGACCACGACGAAAGCCGGCGCCATCGTCACCAGCCTGCGCAGCCAGATCGGGATGCGCCGGCGGAAAAAGCCCTGGAAGATCACCTGCCCGCCCATCGTTCCAACAACGGAGCTGGAGATCCCGGATGCAATGAGGGACACGAGGAAGGCGGCCGCCGCGCCTGCGCCAAGCAGCGGGGTCAGCGTGTGATACGCCGTTTCGATTTCGGCGACATCGGGATGTCCCGAATTGAAGGAGGCCGCCGCCATTATCACCATGGCCAGATTGATGCCCCCGGCGACGCACAGCGCCGCAACCACCTCGCGGTTGGAGTACCGCAAAACGCGCGCGCGCTCCTCGTCCGAGGACAGCAAGGTGCGCGATTGGGTCAGCGCGGAATGCAGATAAATGGCATGCGGCATAACAGTCGCGCCAACGATGCCGGTCGCGATCATCAAAGCGTCGCTATCCGGGATTTGCGGGGTCACAAGCCCCTTTGCCGCCGCGCCCCAATCGACGGGCGCGATGAACACTTCAATCATGTAGCAGACGCCGATGATGGCGACAAACGCGCCGATCGACAGTTCGATTCTCCGGAAGCGCTCTCCGCCGAACATCAAGATCGCATAGGTGATGATGGCCGTGGCGGCCATGCCCGACATGAGCGACATCCCGAACAGCAGGGACAAGCCGATCGAGCCGCCCAAAAATTCGGCCAGATCCGTGGCCATCGCCGCGATCTCGCTGCCAACCCACATCAGGAAGGGAATGGGCTGCGGAAAATAGGCCCTGGAAAGCTCGGCAAGATTGCGCCCCGTGACAATGCCGAGCTTGGCCGAAAGCGCCTGAAACAGCATGGCCACCAGGTTTGCGAACAGCACCACCCACAACAGGCTGTAGCCATATTTCGCGCCAGCCTGAATGTTTGTCGCGAAGTTGCCCGGATCGACATAAGCGATGGATGCGACGACGGCCGGACCGGCAAAGAGCCACGTGGTCGCGATCCTGCTGCGCCGCCCTTCGACCGCCTCGCGCAGCGCCATTGTGGTGCCGTACTGAAGAGTTTGCGTTTGCGCCATTTCTGACCCGTATGCCACTTTTTGATATAAATCAAACCATATATAGCCTATGCTATATTATCTTGCAATCGCTTATCGGCGCCTTGCCGGTAAGTTGATCGGGGTTAAAATCCGATATGAACCGCGCTTCGATCCGGTAGGGTATCGAAGCGCCAGAGGTGACGCGCTTTTGACATGCCTGGACATAGGAAACACGAAACCGACACGCTGATCTCAGCCGATATCCAATCGGCCGGCTTCCGCCAGAACCGGCAGGCCCGGCGCCAGGAACTCATTCAGGACTACCTGGAATTGATCGACGACCTCTTGTCCGCGCGTGGCGAGGCGAGGCAGGTCGACATCGCCGAGCGCCTGGGCGTCGCTCAACCCACCGTTGCGAAAATGCTGAAACGCTTGACCGAAGACGGCCTCGTCTCGCAGCTGCCCTATCGCGGCGTGTTCCTGACGCCCGCCGGCCGCCAGGTCGCCATGGAAGCGAAGGAGCGCCATCGCGTGGTCGAAGCTTTTCTGCTCGCGCTTGGCGTAAGCCCTGAGACGGCGCGCTTCGACGCCGAAGGGATGGAGCATCACGTGAGCGCGGAGACGCTGGAGGCATTCCGCGCCTTCGCCAAGCTTCACACGAAGTGAGACCGAGCGCCGCAGCCCCGCCCGGTTCGGCTCCTGCGCGAACCCATCATCGTATAAAGCTGCTCTCTTGAAAGAGCCAAGCAAGGTTCCCATCCGCGCGCGCGGACGGGCTTCCGCCTTCTTGGCGCGGCCAGGTGTCGATAGGAAGTCTCCGAAATGCTGGGTGCTCTCGTCCTCGTTTTCGTGCTCGCCTACTTGGCCATTGCCCTGGAACAGCCGCTGAGAATCAATAAATCAGCGTCTGCGCTGGTTGCAGCGGGGCTTTTATGGACCGTCTACGCGGTGTCGATTGGCGATCCAGCCAAGGTGAGCGCGCAGTTAAGCGAATTGGTCATTGCGACAGCGCAGATCGTCTTCTTCCTGATGG
Source organism: uncultured Alphaproteobacteria bacterium (assembly GCA_963727795.1). Lineage (GTDB taxonomy): Bacteria > Pseudomonadota > Alphaproteobacteria > Rhizobiales > Rhodomicrobiaceae > Rhodomicrobium. The sequence continues at coordinate 403,016 of CAVSHC010000015.1, read as the reverse complement.
GCGCCATGACCATCGTGGAGGTGGTAGACGCCCATAACGGATTTGACGTCGTCACCCGGCGCATCCGGACGTCGAAAATGTCGACGCTCGTTTGGCTCGCCGGTTCGGTCACCTTCATTCTCAGCGCCATTCTCGACAACTTGACGACAACGATCGTCATGCTTTCCCTGATGCGGAAGTTTCTGGCCAAGCGCGAGGATCGTCTCATCGTCGCGGGCCTCGTCATTATCGCGGCCAATGCCGGCGGCGCCTGGTCGCCGATCGGGGACGTAACGACGACAATGCTGTGGATCGGCGGACAGATCACGGCGCTGGCCATCGTGAAGGGAGCGCTGGTTCCCTCATTGGTCTGCATGGCCGCGCCCTTGGCCATAGCCGCCTACGGCTTGAGAGGACGCGATGTGGCCGCGAGGGAAGTGCGCGACGACGATCGCGGCGTCCGCACGAGCGAGTTCGAACGCAGGCTGATGTTCTTCCTCGGGCTAGGAATCCTGATAGCCGTGCCCGCCTTCAAAACCCTGACGCATCTGCCTCCTTTCCTTGGCGTCCTGTTCGGTCTGGGCATTTTGTGGCTGGTCGGCGATCTTGTGCATCGCAACAAGGAGGATGGCCTCAGGGAGCGGCTGACCCTGGCCTATGCGCTGAGCAGGATCGACATGGGTTCCATTATGTTCTTCATTGGGATACTTCTTGCGGTGGCGACGCTGGAGCATGCCGGGATCCTCACCTCCTTGGCGCAATTTCTGGATCAAGTCATCGGACGGCTCGAAGTCAGAGTTCTCATCATTGGCCTGGCAAGCGCGATTGTCGACAATGTGCCGCTGGTGGCGGCGGCCATGGGCATGTACAGCACGGCTCAATACCCTCCGGATCACATCCTGTGGCAATTCCTCGCCTACTGCGCCGGCGCCGGCGGCTCCATCCTCATCATCGGATCGGCTGCCGGCGTCGCCGCCATGGGCATAGAGAAAATCACCTTCCTCTGGTACCTGAAGAAAATCAGCGGCCTTGCGCTGATAGGCTATCTGGCGGGCGCGGGCGTCTATCTTCTTCAATATCGGTTGATGCATTGACTGCTTGCCGAACCGCGCACGGACAAGGCGGCGCAGCGCCGGCAATTTTCGGGCGAGGGCCGCCGAAGCCCGATCAAGCGGCAGAAACGGCCCTCTCTCGACCCAGGAGCGGCCCTCGATCCTGCGCCAGGCCTTCGTAAAACGCGAGCCACTGCGCCGTCACGGCCTCGGGCGTGAACCCCTGCCGGTAGGTCTCGTAGCCGTTCGCGGCGAGGTTTTTTTGTAGGGCCTCATCCGAGACAAGGCGCGCGATGACGTCTCTCAGCGCGGCCGGGTCGTCGACGGGGGCGAGAAGGCCGTTTACGCCGTCGGCGATATGCGCCGCCGGGCCTTGCGCCGCGCAGGCGGCAAGCGGCGTTCCGGCCGCCCACGCCTCCAGGATCACTGTGCCGAAAGACTCGTAGCGCGAGGGCAGCACGCAAATGTCCGCCGCGCGAAGAAGGGCCGAGCGGTCCGTCCGCCATCCGAGGAAGCGCACGCGGTCCGCGATGCCCAGATCCGCCGCCAGCTTCTCCATTTTGACTTGCAACGGCCCGTCGCCGGCGAGCCATGCAATACAGCCAGGCAAGCCCTGCAGGGCCAAAAGGAAGGTGTCGATCCCCTTTCGCTCGTGCAGGCGCGACAGCAGCAGCAGCACCTTCGCATCGGCTGGCGTGGAAAGGGTCGCGCGGTCGAGCCGGGGGGCGGGCGTTATGACCGGGAATGTGGGGATGTAATGCGTCCGCTCGGGCGGCACACCGTTCTTGACCATGTGCGCGACGCAATCGCGCGTGACCCCGACGAGGCGGTCGCAACTCTTGAAGTAGCGCGGATCGTTGTAGCCGGGGAACCAGCCCACGACCGGCTGGGACGCCTTCGTGACAAGAGTTGCGGCGCGGCGCATCCAGGTTTGCACGATGTCCGGCTTCTCGCGCGCGATGAGGCCGCGCAGCAGAAAGCGCTGAACAGGCGCGAAGGGGACGCGCAACGGGTGAGGCGCCATCCTGACGCCCGCCGCTTTCAGCTCCGCAAAACGCGGCGCATCCTCATGCATGACCACGCATTGCTCGACCCCCGCCTCATGCAGCTTCACGATAACGTCGCAGGCATAGGTCTCCGCGCCGCCATTGGCCTTGCTCGTCATGACTTGGAGGATGCGCATAAGCGTCGGGCTCCGGTGCTACTACGCCGCCGCACGCGCAGCGGGCTGCGCGTTTTCGAGGACGGAGAGAACGACGCTCGCCGCTTTGCCGCTCGGCGTCGCTTCCGGCAGGAACATCTTTTCCCGGATTTTCGCCAGCGCCGCCAGTTGTGCGGCGCGCCCGGGAGTTTGTTCCAGAAGAGGAGCGAGGGCGGCGCCGAGCTTTGCGGGGGTGCAGTCTTCCTGGATGAATTCGGGGAAGGCGTTTTCGCCGAGCACAAGGTTGGCCAGCACGACGGAGTGGACTTTGAGGAGGAAGCGCAGGCGCGCCGCGAGCGGGTCCACGCGGTACGCGACCGCCATGGGCGTGCCCGTGACGCCAAGCTCAAGCGTGACGGTTCCCGACGCGGCCAGAGCCGCATGCGCAAGCTTGAAGGCCGTGAACTTGTCGTTCTCGCCCTCCACGAGATGAGGCGGTTGCGGCCAGCTTGCCAGAGCCTGCTCGATGAGGGGCCGGACCGAGGGCACCGCCGGGATGACGATCTCGACCGGCCTGCCTTGCTGTGTCAAGGCCCGAACCGTTTCCCCGAACGGCGCCATGAGCCGCGACACTTCGGATGTACGGCTGCCTGGAAGCACGGCGAGAACCGGCACGCCGGGCTTCAGACCCAGACGGGCGCGCAGGCTTTCGGTATCGCGCGCGTCGATCCAGGGCGCCTTTTCTATGAGGGGATGGCCCACATAAGTGCAAGCGGGGCCGCCGAGGCGCGCATGGGCCGCCGGCTCGAACGGCAGAAGCGCGAGAAGGTGATCGACATAGGGCCGCATTTTGCGCGCGCGCCCCGGCCGCCAGGCCCAGACGCTGGGGCTGACGTAATCGATGATCGGGATCGACGGGCGGCGCTGCCGGATGCGTTTTGCGATCGGGTGCGTGAACTCCGGGCTGTCGATGATGACGACTACATCCGGATTGAAGGCGAGAGCCGCATCCACGGTCTGGTAGACGCGCCGGACGAGCGTCGGCAGGCGCTTGATGATCGCGGCCGGACCCATGACCGCCACATCCGCGAGCGGAAAGAGGGAGGGCAAGCCCGCCGCTTCCATATGCTCGCCGCCGACGCCGGCAAACGCAAAGGCATCCGCGCTAGCCTTGTCCTTGAGCGCCTGCACGAGTTTCCCGCCGAGGTTATCGCCGGAATGTTCGCCCGCCACGAGGAAGATGCGTTTCGATTGAGACATGAGCCGCCGGTTCCCTCTCCGCAGATTAGTTTAGCAGGCTGCTGAAAAACCCGATTTTTTGGCTCCATCCTTCGACAAGCTCAGGATCAGGCCGTTTATTATCAACGCGTTAGGCCTCATGGTGAGCTTGTCGAACCATGGGCGGCAGCTTATTTCAGCATTATGTTAGCTTCCCATCACCTCCGCGGATGAGGCGCCATAGAGGAAAAGACCGTGCTTACCGGCTTTTTCCACAAGCTCTTGCTGCTCCAGAAGAAGCACCCCGCCGGCGGCGACGGCGATCCCGGCGAGCCCGGCTTCCGAGGCGAGTTCCACGGTTCGCGGCCCGATGGCTGGCAGGTCGAGCCTCAAATCCTGGCCAGGCTTTGGCGTCTTCACAAGAACGCCCTTGCGCGCCTTGAAGCCCCAACTGTTGAGATCGCGGCAGCGGCGCAGCATGGCGTCGGTGCCCTCCGCCGCCTCGACAGCGAGCACATAGCCGCGGGCGACGACCGCTCCCTGACCGATATCGAAAGAGCCGAGCGCGCGCGCGACCCGGAAACCAAGCTTGATATCGTCGAGTGCTTCCGGGTTGGGCGATGCGGCCGAGAATGCGCCAGCGGGAGCGAGCAGCCGTGGAGCGACCTCGTGCACCGCGAGCACTTCGAACCCTTGCCCCTCGAAGAAACGCGCGACGCCGCGCAGCACGGTGTCGTCGCCGCCTTTGAAGAGCCGCAGGAGTTCTGGCAGATGACGGAAGAAGCCGGCGTCGAGCTTCTGGCGAAAGAGATTGGGCCTGCGCAGGCTGCCGGCGAAGACGATGCGCTTGCATCCTTCGCGGTGAAGGGCGCGCAAGGTGAGCCCCACCTGGCCGATGCACGCATAGGCATGCGGGAAGCGCTCGATCTCAGCGGAAGCAATGCCCGAAAAGCCGACGATGAAGGGGCTGTAGCCGCTTTCCTGGGCGGCGGCGGCGACGGCCAGCGGCAGCGATCCGCCGCCTGCGACAATCCCGAGCCGCGAGGAAGGCGCCTGCGACGCGCCAAGCGTCTTTTCCAGAACCTGCCGTGCGGCGCCGGTCATTCTCAGGCGCGGGGAATGCAGAAGGAGCGATCCGCCTTCGCGCGCATGAAAGCGGCGACGCGCTGAACGGGGGCGTCGTCCGGGAACATCTTCTCGACATCCTCGAGCCGCTCCTGCAACGTCCCTTGCTGCGAGAACAGGAGCCCGTAGGCCTTGCGAAGAGTGTGAATTTGCTCGCGGTCGAATCCGTTTCTCTTGAGACCGAGGATGTTGAGGCCTGCAAGATGCGCGCGATTGCCGAGCGCCATGCCGAACGGGATGACATCGTTTTCGACGCCGGACATGCCGCCGACGAAGGCATAGGCGCCGATCCGGACGAATTGATGGACCGCCGACAAGCCTCCCAGGATGGCATGATCCTCCACCGAGACGTGGCCCGCCAGCGTTGCGTTGTTCACGAGGATGACGTGGTCGCCGATCTGGCAGTCATGGGCGACGTGGGCGCCGGCGAGAAAGAGGCCGTGGCTGCCGATCCGGGTCACATGGCCGCCGCCCTCGGTGCCGCCATTCATGGTGACATGTTCGCGAATGGTTGTGAAAGGGCCGACGAAGAGTTCGCTGCGTTCGCCCCGGTACTTGACATCCTGGGGAGGGCAGCCGACCGCGGCGAAGGGATGAATCTCGCAACCCTCGCCGATTTCCGTCCTGCCGGTGACGACCGCGTGCGCGTGAACCTTTACGTTTTTCCGAAGCGTGACGTGCGGGCCGATAACGGCAAAAGGGCCGATTTCCACGCCCTCTTCGAGAGTTGCTTTTGAGTTTATTGCCGCCGCCGGATGCACCCTCATCTCGGTCATGGACTATTTCACCCGTTGTCTTCAGAACTTCCTGACCCCTGCCCAGGGTCCAGGATCATGGCGCTGATTTCGGCCTCCGCCACGAGTTGGCCGTTCACTTTGGCCTTCCCCTCGAAACGCCAGACGCGTCCGCGGTTGCGCCGCTTCGTCATGTGATAGTGAACCGTATCGCCCGGAAGGACGGGGCGGCGGAAGCGGGCGCGGTCGATCGCCATGAAATAAACAAGCTGAGGCTCGTAGGACGCTGCGAGGTTTGACACGCAAAGAGCGCCGGCTGTCTGCGCCATTCCCTCGATCAGGAGCACGCCCGGCATGACGGGAAAATTCGGAAAATGCCCCTGGAAGAACGGCTCGTTGATCGTGACGTTCTTGATGCCCACAGCCGAGTGGTCGCCATCCATGTCGATGATTTTATCGACAAGAAGGAAGGGGTAGCGGTGCGGCAGAAGCTTGAGGAGCCGCACCACATCGGCCGTTCCTAATTCCTTTTGCGCAGGCTTTGTCTCGCCTTCCATATCGGTCTCAGATTTCTTCCACATAACACTGTTTTCTAGTCGTTAGAGCCGCCTGGGGTCTCAGCCGAGGCTTTGCGCCGCGCCAGCCGCTTGAGGAGCGCCACCTCCCGGGCCCAAGAAACCATAGGCTTCGCGGGATAGCCGCCCCAGCGTTCGCCGCGCGGGATATCGTTAGCGACACCGCTTTGAGCGCCGATCTGGGCACCCGCCCCGATGCGGATATGCCCGACCGTTCCACACTGACCGCCCATCGCCACGAAGTCTTCGAGAATCGTGCTGCCCGAAATGCCCGTTTGCGCCGCGATCACGCAGTGCCGGCCGATGACAACGTTATGGGCGATTTGAACGAGGTTGTCGATCTTTGTCCCTTCGCCGATGATGGTGTCTTTCAGCGCGCCGCGGTCGATGGTTGTATTTGCTCCAATTTCGACGTCGTCCTGAACGATGACGCGCCCGACCTGGCGCACCTTGTAATGACCGGAAGGCCCCATGGCGAACCCGAAACCGTCCTGCCCCAGCCGCGCGCCCGCGTGGACGATCACGCGGTTGCCGATCAGAGAATGCGTTATTGACGCCCCCGGCCCGACAAAGCAGTCCCGGCCGACAGCGACGCGATAACCGATCACAGCGCCCGCCGCAATATGGGCGCCGCGCCCGATTTGGGCCTCCGGGCCGACGATGGCGCCCGTCTCGATGACCGCGCCTTCCTCGATCCTGGCGCTTCCGTCGACCGCCGCGCCGCCGCCCCCCACCTTCGGGTGCCGAGCGTCGGGAAAAAACAATTCGAGCGACCTGGCGAACGCGCGGTACGGATCTTTCGATACCAGCGGGACCGCCGCCGGCGGCGCGCGTCCTGCGAAATCGGCCGAAACGAACACCGCGGACGCGCGCGTGTTCTTGAGAGCGTTGAGATATTTCCGGTTGTCGAAGAAAGATACATCGGAGGCCCCGGCATCGTCCAGCGCCCTCACCGTACGTATCGCCCGGTCCGACTCGGACAGGAAAGCCTCTGGAATTTCCGTTCCCGCGTAGGAAGCAAGCTCGGAGAGTGAAATCGGCCCCGCCGGGGCCCAAAATCCTGGATGATCCATGATGCGCTTATAAAGCAAAATGCCAAGGCGGGCATAAACCCGCCTGGCATTTCTCGGTTATCGGCCGTTCAAACTGCGGCCCCTGACTTCTGCTCATTAGAACTTTGTAGCTGCGCCAAACCGGAAGATCTGGGTTTGATCGAAAGGCTGTTTCAGGATCGCGTAGCCGAGATCGGCGCGAAGCGGGCCGATCGGCGAATTCCAGATAAGGCTCGCGCCAACCGATGCGCGGATCGCGTCGGAGTCTTCGACACCATAGCAGGCGACCTGCCCGGTAGGCGCAGGCGGCGCAGCGCAGGGAACACTAGGAGCGTACCACGGATTCTTCGCAAGATACGCGGCGGAGAAGTGCGCGGCGTCAGTCCCCCAGACAGAGCCGGCGTCGGCGAAGATGGCGCCGCCGAAGCCAAGATCCTCGGGAACAAAGGGTATCGGGAAACGAACCTCCACCGTCCCGGCATAGAAGTTCTTGCCGCCATACGGGTCGCCGGTAATGGGGTCACGCGCACCGAGGCCGGAGGGCGCGAAGCCGCGGATCGTCTCTCCACCTTTGAAGAAATCGTCCACGGTCCTCACATCCTGACCGTTCCAGCCCGTGATATTGCCTCCAATGGCGCGGCCGACGAGAGTGATATCCCTCGTGAGCGGGTAGTACGCTCTGCCTTCGGCGATAGACCGGATGTAATCGACGGTTCCGCCGACTCCGGCTAAATCTTGCGCCCAAGAGAAGTAGAAACCGCGCGAGGGATTTTTCCTGTTGTTACGCGTGTCGTAAATCAGGTTGTAGCCAACCGACGATGTGATGGCGACACCCGCCACGTCCCTGACCGCGAGCGGAGCTGTCGTCTCAAGACCGTAAATATCCTCATACATGAAGGTGTAGTTGGTGTTCAGCCAGACATAATCGAGCAGCGCAAAGCCTAAGCGGAGACTGCCGCCCGCCCTCAAATCTTCATAACCGGCGTCCGTGTAGCCCGACGAAGCAGTATAGTTGGAATTCCGCGCGAAAACGTCCACGCCGAAGGACATGTTCCGGTCAAGGAAGCGCGGGTCGGTCCAGCTGACGTCGGCGCCGCCGCTTACAAAGCTGCCCGTCACCTTGACTTGCAGGTATTGCCCAGTGCCGAGAAGATTCCGCTCTGTGTAGGATATCTCGCCCAGCACGCCCTCAGCCGATGAGTAGCCAGCGGCGAAGGACAATTCGCCGGTGGACTGCTCTTCGAGAGCCAAATTCAGGATGACGCGATCCGGGGCCGAGCCTGGCTCCTTGTTGACCTTGACGTCCTTGAAGTAGCCGAGGCCGACCAGCCGCTGGCGCGCCAGATCCACCATGATCTTGTTGAAAGCATCGCCTTCAGCGATCCGGAATTCACGCCGGATAACGTAATCCTCGGTGCGGTAGTTGCCCGTGATATTGATGCGCTCGATGTAGACGCGCGGGCCTTGCTCCACCACGTAGACAACCGAAATCGTCCTGCTCACCGGATCGCGGGTGATCCTCGGCCTCACCTGACCGAAGGCGTACCCCTGTTCCGCAACCGCGGCCGTGAGAGCTTCCGCTGTCTTGTCGACAAGCTCCGCGTTGTAGATGTCGCCAGGCTTCGCAAGCACGCGGCCGCGCACCGACTCGGAGCTGAAGGTTGGGAGGGTCGAATTCGATGTCGACGGCGCCGAAATAGTAGAGCTGACCTTCGTCGACCGTAAACGTCAGGAAGAACCCTTTCCCCTCCCGGTCGGCGTCAGCCGAGGCCGACACAACCCTCATGTCCGCATAGCCGTTTTTGACGTAGTACCGGCGGAGGAGCTCGCGGTCGAGATTGAAGCGGTCGGGATCGTAGACGGATGTGGGCTTCAGGAAGTCGAGGATGCTCGATTCGGTGGTGGTGATCACACCGCGCAATTCCGTATCGGAGAAGCCCTGATTGCCGATGAAGTTGATGCCGACGACCTTGGTTTCCGGCCCCTCGCGGATTTCAAACACAAGATCGATGCGATTGTTGTCGAGCTCGATAATCTGCGCGTCCACTTGGGTCGCGTAATAGCCTTGGCGGCGGTACACATCGAGGATGCGCTGAACGTCGGCCTGGACGCGGGCGCGGGTGTACATCGTGCGAGACTTCAATTGCACTTCTTGGGACAGAGTATCGCTTTTGACCTCTGTGTTCCCCTCGAACGCAACGCGGTTGATGAGAGGATTCTCAACAACGGAGATCACCACGACGGCGCCTTCGCGATTTATTCGAACGTCCTGGAAGAGACCGGTTGCGAAGAGGGCTCTCAGGCTTTCATCGGCTTTGTAGGGGTCGTAGCGCTGACCGGCGGTAAACGTCAGATAGGATTTGACGGTTTCCGGCTCGAGTCGCTTGCTGCCGACGACCCGTATATCGCGGATGACGCCTCCCTCTTGGGCAAACACCTCTGTTGAGTAACCCGTCCCCGCTGTGATTGTCACCGTAATCACAGCAGCGAGAACGACGAGGGCCGCTTGAACCCTTCGAATTATGCTCGTGCGAAGCATTGACCTTGTTGCCCCTATTTACGCCGGTTCCCACCTTCAGCACTCCAAAGAGCCTAGCACTTTGTGACGCCAAGGTGGCTTCCCCACCAATCGCTATATTTTCTGATCTTGGCTGTTGCCCCCCGGCACCAGAAAGATCCAGAGCACTCCTTCTTACGCTAACGGCGGCATACGCTTTCAGCTTTTTTGGCAGGCGCCTCACCGCGAGATATGTCTGCCACGTTATTCCAAGTCACGAAGATCATTAACATGAGAAGCAAAATGAATCCAAATTGAAAACCGATTTCCTGCGCTCTTTGGTTCAATGGGCGGCCGAGTATGGCTTCCGCGCCATAGAACAAAAGGTGTCCTCCATCCAAGACGGGGATCGGGAACAGATTGAAAAGCCCGACGCTCACCGAAATGAACGCGATCAGGGGCACGAGGTTGAAGAAGCCCTCTGAAGCGAAGGTTTTCGCCACCTCCGCAATCTTGACAGGACCGCCAAGAGAGCTTGCGCAGGCGTTGCCGCGAAACAGCTGGTCGAAAAATTGAAATGGCCCCTCGACGATGCGCCACGAGCGCTGCACTCCTATTCCCACTGCTTGGAACAGACCCGCACTAACAGCTCTCGCGTCATCCTTTTTATTCGCTCCGATGACGCCGAGTTTTCCGACGCATTCCCTTTCGGTAAGTTCCGGGGTCGCCACCAAACTCATGGTCTTGCCACCGCGATCTACCGCTATATCGATTGGAGAACGGGCATTGAGCTTAACGAAGATGCTGAAGTCTTCGAAGCTCTTGACAGGCTTCCCGGCTACGGAAAGGATCCTGTCTCCAGCCTCTAGTCCAGCCTTCGCTGCAGGCGTACCCGGCTCTACGCAAACGATTCGTGCTTCTTGATATACGATTCCCGTGGACAAGGCTATGCCGGCGAAGATCGCCACGCCCAGAAAGAAGTTCGCGAACGGCCCGGCAAGAACGATCAGCACGCGCCGCCAAATGGCGGACGTATGAAAATTTCCCCGGCGTTGTTCCGGCGTCAAGGTCTCAAGCTGCTCCGCGGACGGCATACTGGCGATGCTCTCGTCGCCTTTGAACTTGACATAGCCGCCAAGAGGGAACAGGGCGAGGCGCCAGCGCGTGCCGCTCCGGTCGTGAAAGCCTGCGATTTCAGGGCCGAAGCCGACTGAAAAGGTTTCCACCGTGATGCCCAAGGCTTTGGCGGCCAGAAAATGGCCGAGCTCATGGACAATGACCACGACGCCCAGCACGAGAAGGAACGGAACCGTCCACCAGAAGAGCTGCGTGAACGCGAACGACAGATCCTGAGGAATCATAAGAAGAGACCTTCCGGCAGGCGGCCGTCAGCCAAAGTCGGCGCCGAGCCTTTTTGTGGAGGAGCATGAAACGAAAACGATTGAAGTAGCACCAGATGGGGCGCACGCGCGCAGACTTAAATAGGAACGGAGCAGGCGGAAGGTCCTACCGCAGCGCCGGATTGCTCCGCAAGAGCAAATTTCGCGATCTCGCGAGCGCGGCTGTCAAGATACATGACTGCTTCAAGGCTGTCGGGCGCGACGCCCGCGAGGCTTGACGCCGCCTTGTCCAGCGTTCGCTCTACGAGCGCGGCGATTCCAGGGAAAGACGTCGCCCGGTTGAGAAACGCTTCGACTGCGATTTCGTTCGCCGCGTTGAGAACCGTGGGGGCGGCACCCCCTTCCTTGAGCGATTCCTTCGCGAGCCTCAGCGCGGGGAAGCGCTTCAGGGTCCGGCTCGTCGAAAGTCAAGGCGCCGGCCGCCGTGAGGTCGAGCCGTTTGAAATCGGTCTTCAGCCGCGCCGGCCACGCGAGGCTGTACGCTATGGGGGTCCTCATATCGGGGAGGCTCGCCTGGGCGATAACAGACCCATCGCTGTAATAAACGAGAGCATGAATGATGGATTGCGGATGGATCACTGCCGAAAGCTGATCGACCTCAACATTGAAAAGATGAAAAGCCTCGATAAGTTCGAGACCTTTGTTCATCATTGTGGCGCTGTCGATGGTGATTTTCTGGCCCATTGTCCAGTTCGGATGCTTGAGAGCGTCCTCGGGGCGCGCCGCCGCAATCTGATCCACCGTCCAGGTGCGGAAAGGCCCGCCCGACGCCGTCAGAACGATCCTGTCGACGTGCTCGCATCCGATGCTGTCGAGCGACTGGAACACGGCCGAATGTTCGGAATCGACGGGGATGAGCGTCGCGCCGCAGCGCGCGCGTTCCTTCATGAAGTACGAGCCGGCCGAAACGAGGCATTCCTTGTTCGCAAGCCCAACGGTCGTGCCCTGGCGAAGAGCCGCCACCGTTGGCGCAAGCCCTGCGGAACCCACAATCGAAGCCATGATGAGATCGGCGGGCCGCGCCCCCGCCTCAACCAGGGCTGCAGTCCCGGCGCTGCATTCGATTCCCGTTCCCTCGAGGAGGCGGCGCAACTCGTCTTCCAGGCTTTCGTCGGCGAGCGCCGCGTATTCGGCCTTCAGCGCAATCGCGAGGCTCGCCAGCTTGCGCGCATTCCGATTGGCTGTCAGCGCCACAGCCTGAAAGCGATCCGGGTGGAGCGCAAGGAGATCGCAGGTGTGCTGACCGATGGTTCCAGTCGCTCCGAGCACGCTTACGCGCTTCCTCTCGCCCGCGCCGCCCAACTCCGCTTCGGAACCATGCCCGTTGTTTTTCATTTTCGCTCCACTCTTGCAGGCGGTTTACACGCGTTCACCAGACCAGAAGCGCGCGTCCGGGCTTCAAGGGGTCCGCCGCCGCTGCGATAAGTCCGGCTCCGATCGCTGCAAAAACAAGCCCGTCCAGGCGGTCAAGCACGCCGCCATGACCGGGAATGAGCCCGCTCAAATCCTTCACCCCGAAAAACCGCTTGATAAATGATTCCCCAAGATCTCCGCCCTGAGAGATCAGGGCAAGCACAATGCTTAGCACGGCCACGATAGGGATCGAAGTGTGGCCAAGCCACGCGGCGAAAAGAACGCCGGCGGCGCACGCCGCGATCGCGCCTCCGATAAATCCCGACCACGTTTTGTTTGGAGAAATCTTCGGCGCGAGCTTGGGGCCGCCGATCAGCCTGCCGGTAAAGAACGCGCCCGTGTCCGCGGACCAGACAACGAGAAACAGATAGAGAATCGCGTGAAAACCGTATTCAGGGTCTTGGCGAATGGCGATGAGGGCGATCGCTGGCAGTCCCGCGTAGTAGACACCCGCGGCCGACCACCATGGGTCGCTTGAATAGCTTGCCTTCCTGTGGATTCGAAACGCCAGCCACGTCGCAGCGACGACAATGACGACCGCGAGCACATGATAGCCTTTCAGCGTGAAATAGCCCGCCGCGATGATAGCGGCGCTTTGCAAGCCGAAAATTCCATCGAGGCCGGCGCCGCGGACCACGCGGCCCCATTCCCAGCTCATCAGCGTTGCCGCGAAAAGAATCAGCCCCGCAAAGGTTTGCGTTCCCGCATAGGTCAACGCCAGCGTCAGCGCCACCAGAACGAGGGCTGAATTGACCCTGAGAACCAGCTCTGAACTGACCGGCTTTGCCATTATCCTTCGCTGTAAGAAGCTGGCCCTGAGGAAGCCATCGCGCTACCCGGCGAGGCCGCCAAAACGGCGTTCACGCTGCTGGTACGACGCAATCGCGCTTTCTAAGGTTTGTCTTGTAAAGTCAGGCCAGAAATTATCAACGAATAAAAACTCGGAGTAGGCGCACTGCCACAGGAGAAAATTGCTGATGCGCTGCTCGCCGCTCGTGCGGATAAGCAGATCCGGGTCTGGGATTCCAGCCGTGTCGAAGTGCTCGGCGAGCATGTCCTGCGTAATGGATTCGGCGGCGACCTCACCCATTTTTACACGCTGCGCCAAGCGTTTAGCGGCGCGCACGATCTCGTCGCGGGCGCCGTAATTGAACGCAACTATGAGCTGCAAACCCGTGTTGCCGCTGGTCAGTGCAGAGGCCTCGCGAAACATGGTGACGAGATCCTGCGGCGCCCCCTCCTCTGAGCCAATAACACGCACCTTGACGTTGTTCTGGTGAAGCTCGGCGAGGTCGCGGCGGATGAAGCGGCGCAGAAGCCCCATGAGGTAGGTCACCTCGAGCGGAGGCCGTTTCCAGTTCTCCGAAGAAAAACTGAAAAGCGTGAGATAGGAAACGCCGAGGTCCACGCAGGCGCGGACGCATTCCCGCGTACTTTCAACCCCGCGCCTGTGGCCTTCCGTCCGTGGCAAGCCCCTTTGGGCCGCCCAGCGGCCGTTGCCGTCCATAATGATCGCGATATGTTTTGGAAACGGGCGCTCTTTACCGAGCGCAAAGGCTTGTTCCTGCAATCTCACTCTCAGCCACCCATCATTCCGACGCAGTCAAGCCGCGTTCTCTAACGCACAATACCGGCGCAATAAAGCAAAAGTGTTTCGTCAGACTAGCCGGCAGCGCCGGTCGGGACGCCAAGCGCCAACAGCCTGCAAAAGCCGGCTTCAAAACAACTAGACCTGCACAATTTCTTGCTCTTTTCCAGACAGAAGCCCATCGATTTCCTTGATGGTGCGGTCCGTCAGGTCCTGAACCTTCGTATGAAGCGACCCGCTGTCGTCCTCGCTGATCTTTCCATCTTTTTCAAGCTTTTTGATCTGCTCCATGCCATCCTTGCGCACATTTCGCACGGCGACGCGGGCCTGCTCGGTGTATTTTTTCGCGACTTTCACCAGTTCCTGCCTGCGCTCCTGGTTGAGTTCCGGGATTGGCAGGCGAAGCGTCAAGCCATCGACAACCGGGTTGAGCCCAAGATTCAATTCGCGGATCGCCTTGTCGACGGCGTGCAGGTTGCTCTTGTCCCAGACCTGAACGGTGATGAGACGAGGCTCGGGCGCATTGACCGAGGCCACCTGGTTGATCGGCATTTTTGCGCCGTAGGAGGTGTTAACCATGATGGGATCGAGCAAGGTCGTGCTGGCGCGGCCTGTTCTCAGCCCGCCAAACTCCGCTTTCAGCGAGCTGACAGCGCCCTTCATGCGTTTTTCAATTTCTTTGATGTCGAAATTGCCGGCTGCCATCTTCATCCCCCTTTATTCTTGAGGCTGCGATTTCCTGTCCCTCATTTATGCTGCGGGATCGTTTCCGACAACGCTATAAAGCGCCTCACCGCTCATTACCTTGCCAATAGCGCCCTTTTGATGAAGGGAAAACACCACGATTGGGATTGAGTTGTCGCGGGCAAGGGCAATTGCGGCGCCGTCCATCACCTTCAAACCGCGCGCCAGCACTTCCGAGAATGTGAGGCGATCGTAACGTTCGGCGCCCGGATCGATCTTGGGATCGCGCGCATATATCCCGTCGACCTGGGTGGCCTTGAGAATTGCGTCGCAACCGAGTTCCGCTGCCCGAAGCGCGGCTGTGGTGTCCGTTGTGAAGAAGGGATTTCCGGTCCCGCCAGCCAGCACCACGACAGCGCCCCGATCGAGATCGGCCAAGGCGTCGTCGCGGGAAAACGTCTTGCAAATCGTTGGAACCGGAAGGCCTGAATAAAGCGCGGCGGCCAAGCCCGCGCTCCTCAAGGCTTGCTCGAAGGCGAGCCCGTTCATTGCTGTCGCCAGCATCCCCATGCTATCGGCCTTGACGCGGTCGATGCCGTGTGCGGTTCCAGCTATGCCGCGGAAGAAATTGCCGCCGCCCACAACGACCGCGACGCGAGCGCCGCGCCGGACAACCCCCGCGATATCCGTTGAAATGGCGGCAAGCGTGCCTGCGTCGATGCCGTGGCGCCCGCTTCCCATAAGCGCCTCACCCGAGATTTTAATGAGCGGGCGCGTGTAGGGAAGTGGCGGCATTGTCTCTTTCCTCTGGAGGCAAGGGCGACGGACGGCCATCCGCCGCCCGCTTTCATGGCTTGGCTTTACTGCTTGCCGGCCGCCGCGGCGACCTCGGCTGCGAAATCTCCCTTATCGGTCTTGATGCCTTCGCCAAGTTCGTAGCGCACGAAAGCCTTCACAGCGATTGGCGCTCCCACAGCGTTTTCGGCCTCCTTGAGAGCCTTCTCGACCGTTAGATCGGGATTGATCACGAAGGCCTGCTTCAGAAGAATCACCTCCTGGTAGAACTTCTTGATTCGGCCTTCGATCATCTGCTTGACGACCTTCTCGGGCTTGCCGCTTTCCTTCGCCTGTTCGGCGAAAATAGCGCGCTCACGCTCCAAGACTTCGGGATCGACATCCTCGTCCTTCAAGGCGAGCGGATTGGTCGCTGCGACATGCATCGCG
Organism: uncultured Alphaproteobacteria bacterium; assembly: GCA_963727795.1. GTDB lineage: Bacteria > Pseudomonadota > Alphaproteobacteria > Rhizobiales > Rhodomicrobiaceae > Rhodomicrobium. Next base: position 387,334 of record CAVSHC010000015.1, on the reverse strand, counting down.
ACCTGACGGCCGATCTCGTTCAGCTTCTCGTGGTCGCCCGTCGACTCCAGCGCGACGAGAACGCCGATCTTGCCCAGGCCGGGAGCCGCATGATTGTGAACATAGGTGGCGACCACGCCATCCTTCACCTTCAGCGCGGCAGTGCGCCGGAGCGACATGTTTTCTCCGATGGTCGCGATAAGCTCCTTCAGGTGGTCGCTTACCGTCGCCTTTGTTTTCGGATAGTCCATCGCGGCGAGCTTCGCCACGTCGCCATCCGCTTTGAGCGCGAGCTTGGCGATCTCGGCGACGACCTTCTGGAATTCCGCATTGCGGGCGACAAAGTCGGTCTCGGAATTAACTTCCACAACCGCGGCCGTGTTCGCGGCGGACGCGACGCCGATCAGCCCTTCGGCCGCAACGCGGTCGGCCTTCTTCGCGGCCTTCGACAGCCCCTTTGCGCGCAGCCAGTCGATGGCGGCTTCCATCTCGCCGCCGGACTCTTTAAGCGCGGTCTTGCAATCCATCATGCCGGCGCCCGTTTTGTCGCGCAGGCTCTTCACCAGGTCGGCAGTAATCGCAGCCATGTGCTACCTCTTAAGTTTTTTGCGCAAGAAAATGCGCCCGGAGGCGCACTCTCTCTCGTCTTTAGCTTGTAAGCTCGCGCGCCTGATCGACCCAATCGCCTTTTGCGATCTGACCGTTGCCGTGAAGAATGCGGTCGACCTCGTCAAGGTTGTCCTGGGTGAAGGCCGCGACCTGCCAAAAGTGGAAGATGCCGAGTTCGTTGAGCTTCTTCTCGTGCGCTTTGGTGATGCCGCGGATTTTCTTGAGATCGTCCTTCTCGCCCTGAGGCTCCGCAAGCGCCTCAAGCGTCGAGGTTTTCTCCTCTTCGGCCACCGCAGGTTCAGGCGCCTTGGCTTTCTTCTTCGGCGCGGCTTCGCCATTCGCTTTCTGCTTGTGAGCGCCATCCTTGCCGTTCTTGACCGGCTCGACCGCGACCTCCACCAAAGCGGCTTCGGAGACGACCTCAGCTTCGCCGATATCGATGCCGGCGACGCCTTGAGCGCGCTCGATGCCGTCGATGGCCGCTCTCGAAATCAGATCGCAATACAGCGTGATCGCGCGGCCCGCATCGTCGTTGCCGGGGATCGGATAGTTGACGCCGTCGGGGTTCGAGTTGCTGTCGATGATCGCGATGACCGGAATCTTCAGCTTCTTGGCTTCGGCGATGGCGATCGCCTCCTTGTTCGTGTCGATCACGAACAACAGGTCGGGCACGCCGCCCATGTCCTTGATGCCGCCAAGCTCCTGCTCAAGCCGGTCGCGCTCGCGCGTCAGCTGAAGAAGCTCCTTCTTGGTGAAGCCCTGCCCCTCGCCGGACACAAGATCGTCGAGATAGCGCAAGCGCTTGATCGAATTGGTGATCGTCTTCCAGTTCGTCAGCATGCCGCCGAGCCAGCGGTGATTGACGTAATACTGCGCGCAGCGCTTCGCCCCGTCCGCGATGGCGTCCGAAGCCTGTCTCTTCGTCCCGACGAAGAGAATGCGGCCGCCTTGCGCGACGACGTCGCTCGCGGCGACGACAGCCTGGTGCAGAAGCGGCACCGTCTTCGACAGGTCGATGATGTGAATCTTGTTGCGCGTCCCGAAGAGGTAATCCTGCATCTTCGGGTTCCAGCGGTGCGTCTGATGGCCGAAATGAACGCCAGCTTCCAATAGCTGACGCATCGTGAATTGAGGAATCATTGTTTTTCCTGATCCGGTTAAGCCTCCGCGGGACGCCAATGGCCATGCCATCACCGGATGCCAAAAAGGGCCGCGAACGGCCCAGCGTGACAAAATCCCGCGTGTGAGATGCGCCCTGTATAGGACCGAACGCCGCCATTTGCAAGAGACGCCCGGTACGAAGCCGGTGCAAATCCGCCTTAGCGAGGTCTTACTTACTTGCGAGAGTCATAAAGGCCGCAACCGGCAGACCGGCACATTGAATGCATCCCCTTAAGATCCTCGGTCTCGTTCTTGCTGGCGCGGGTTTGGCGCTTGCGGCGGGCGCTGTGTTCCTGTTCAGCCTGTTTCAGGCGCCCAAGCTGATGGCGGGCTGGATCCCCAATTCCGTGGCCGAAAAGATCGGTCTTCACGGCGTCGTGCTGGCGGGTCCCGCCACAGCGGCCTGCACTGAGGGGCGCGGCGCGGACGCGCTCCGGCGCATTCTGGATCGCCTGCAGAACGGCGCGCGTTACGGTCGCCGGTTCCAGCTTCATATCGTCGAAGGCGACATGGAGAACGCGTTCTCGCTGCCGGGCCGCCATATCGTTCTCGTTTCGGGGCTGGTCCGGCGCGCGAAGGCCCCCGAAGAGGTCGCCGCCGTGCTGGCGCATGAGATGGGGCACGGGCTGGAAAGAGACCCCGAAGCGCTGTTCCTTCGGAACATCGGCGTGACGGCGGTCGCCAAGCTTCTGAAGCGGGACGACGACAGCGCGGCGGCTTTCCGCGCCATGCTTTCGCAGCTTCGCTATTCGCGCGACGCCGAGCGCTCGGCGGATGCGCATGCAGTAGCGATCCTGAGGCGCTCCCGCATCGATGCTAAGCCTGCGGGCGCGTTTATCCTGCACAGCGCCGCCGAAAGCCCGGCGGGCGAAAGCGTCGTGTCCGATCTCGGCGCTTACCCCACGTCAGAGGAACGCGCGGCGCTTTTCCTGTCGCAACCGCCCTACCCCACCGAGCCCATTCTCAGCGAGGCGGAATGGGCGGCGGCGCAGACTGTTTGCGGTAGCCAGACCGGCCCAGCGCAGCCCTGAGTAATGCTTGCCGCGTGGCGCACCTTTTGGCCTTTCCGGGCGCGGAAGCGGCGGGATGGTAGCCGGTGATGCCGCCACGCTCGCAGCCGTCAAGAACAAGCCCTGCGGGTGGCCGCCGAAGGAGCGGCCATTCAACCAAACAAAGGAATGCTACTTGTTCGCAGCAACCGCTACCCACTCGGATTTTGAAAGTGGCGCACAACTAGAAAAATTAGAGGAAAACACACCAAGGGCATCATAGCTCCCACAACAGATCCAGAGAAGTCATCGGATAAGCCCAAGGCCTCAATTTGATTGTATTTAAAGACAAAGTGGAAGCCAAAAGCTGGAATGCCAAAAACTGCTGCAAGCGGGGAAAAACGAAGAAGGTCCTCTTCGTGATCAATACCAAAGAAGGCGTACAAACTTATTCCTGCGAAAAGTATAGCCACAACGCCGCCTAAAGTGAATAGCGCTAAAAATAGCCCAAAATAGAATCCACCAGCAAAGCGCTGGGTGGCGTTATAGTCAATTAAAAACAAGTAAAATACCATACCACTCACAACAGAAAAAATTACAATAGCTACGCCAAATAGAATTATATCATTGTAATCATAATCATCAAAAACAAGCTTCATTTTATACACAATTGATTCTCCTAAAAAAAGCCAACGGCACCATAATAGGCCGCACGTTATTACAGTTATTAACTCTAATATATTCGATAAACCTGATTTTAAGTGATTTCCATAAAACAAAACCACAGAATTATGGATAAATAAAGAACCTATAACTATAATAAGCGCCGCTAAGATACTTTTTTCATAATTAATTGGCAGATACAGGTCACCACTATTGTATAGTTCCACCACAAGACAAATAGACAACAAAAGAAACGCAGTTAATATAGACGAAATTATAACATGGGCGGTAAGCTGCTCTAAACTATATGTGGAAATGATATGATAAATAGCTATCAAATAAATAATCGGTAAATATAATATAATCTCAGCGGGAACCATTGACAAAAGGCCAACTAATACTGACAAAAGCTTGTAAAACCGTGTTTTATTGCGCTCGTCTTTTGCAAAAAAATCTTTGTCAAGTTCGTTGCCCAGAGGCGCATCTTCCTCAAGGCCGTTGCTTGGGAGAGAGTTCCCGCCCGACGGCGCCACCACCATTTCCGGCCCGATATCGAGATCGCGGAAGCTGTCGCCCGGCTTCAACGTCATCTCGCGGTCCTGCCCCTTCGGGCCAATTCGCATAATGACCGGCTGAGACGTGACCGCCCTCACTGCCTGCTCCTGCGGCTTTCTCTCCGCCTCTTCCGTCTCGCGGCGCTTGCGTTCGGCTTCCGCTGCCGCCCCGGCCTCCTTGCGTTTTCGCTCCGCTTCGGTGCCTCTCGCCTGTTCTTCGCGCTCTGCCCTCGCCTTCGCCTTGGCTGCGGCTTTCGCTGCGGCCCTGGCACGCGCCGCTTCGCTCTCCCCGCTTGGGACGAGGCCCATATTCGCCAAAGCCGCGAAGATCTTGGCGCGATCCGTAACGGCGTCGGTTTGTCGCGTGTTGAACGGCAGCGGTATCTTTTGAAAATCGAAGCCGGGTTCATGCAGCGTGATCAGCTTGTTCTGCTTGTCAGCTCGCTCCGCTTCCGCCCGCACCCACTTCAGATTCCACCGAACTCTCGGTCCAAATCACGATGACCGCTTTGGCAGCGTGGAGCTGGCGCTGGATTTCATCGGGAAACTCTTGCCCAGGCAAAAGGCTCGTGTCCCACCACGTGGTGTACCCTTCGGCTTCCAGATCGCGCGCAAGCTCCTCGGTGAGCTGCGCATGCTTCTTCGAATAGGAAATGAAAATATCGGCCATCGCGCGCCCGCAGTCTCAAACGCGGCAGCTTTAGAGCATCGCCGCGCGGCTGTCACCGTGAACGCGCTGTTGACGGATCGGACGACTCTCGGCGCAAAGCCTGACAGCGCGGGCGCAACTCGTTTAGCGTCAGGGCGGCGCAAGACATGACGGGCGCCCGCCATAGCGATATGACTGTGTGAAAGCTTGGTTTCATCCTTCGACATGCTCAGGAGGAGGCCGGGTGTTTTCAGCGGGTCATCCTCATGGTGAGCTTGTCGAACCATGGGCAACATCGCTTTTTCAGCGGGCCGAGGAGCCGGTCGATGGAAGGAAAATCCATACTTCTCATTATAGGCGGGGGCGTCGCCGCCTATAAATGCCTGGATTTCATCCGGCGCGCGAAGGAGCGCGGCGCGAAACTGCGCTGCATTCTCACGCACGGGGCGCAGCAGTTCATTACGCCGCTCTCCGCCGCCGTTCTCTCGGAGGAGCCTGCCTTCACGGATCTGTTCGATCTCAAGAACGAGACGGAGATCGGCCATATAAGGCTTTCGCGCGAGGCGGATCTGATCGTCGTCGCGCCCGCCACGGCGGACCTTCTCGCCAAGATGGCGCACGGCCTCGCGGGCGATCTCGCCAGCACGGTGCTTCTCGCCGCCGACAAGCCGGTGCTTGCCGCGCCGGCGATGAACTGGCGGATGTGGGAACACCCCGCGACGCGGCGCAACCTCTCCCAGCTCAAGGCCGACGGCGTGTATTTCGTTGGGCCGAACGAGGGCGCGATGGCCTGCGGCGAGCATGGCGCGGGCCGCATGGCGGAGGTGGACGAGATCCTTGCTGCCGCCGGAAAAATCCTGGAGGGCGAGCGCACGAAGCCGCTCTTGGGCCGGACCGTGCTCGTGACGGCCGGGCCAACCTTCGAGCCGATCGATCCGGTCCGCTTCATCGGCAACCGGTCGAGCGGCAAGCAGGGCTACGCCGTCGCGGCGGCGGCTGCGAGGCTTGGCGCACATGTGACGCTGGTCGCCGGGCCAAATGCCTTGCCGGACCCGCGCGGCATTGCGCCGGTCCGGGTCGAAACCGCGCAGAAGATGCTGGAAGCCGCCGAGGCGGCGCTGCCGGCCGACATCGCCGTGTTCTGCGCCGCCGTCGCCGATTGGCGCGCTGCGTCCGTCTATGCCGAGAAGATCAAGAAGAGCGCTGCGGCGCCCGAGCTTAAGCTGGTCGAGAACCCCGATATCCTGCGAACCATCGCGAAGCGCGCATCGAAGCGGCCGAGCCTCGTCATCGGCTTCGCCGCCGAAACCGGCAACATCATCGCGCAAGCCGTTCAGAAGCTTGAAAACAAAGGCTGCGACTGGATTGTCGCCAACGATGTGTCGCCGGAAAAAGGCGTGTTCGGCGGCAACCGGAACGCCGTGCATGTGATCACGCGCTCGCGGGTGCAGAGCTGGCCGGAACTGTCGAAGGAGGAGGTGGCGGACCGGCTGATGCGGGCGGCGGCCGAATGGCTAGCGGGGCAGAACCCCGAGCCCCAGGCGTCCCCGCAATGACGGTCCTGCGCTATATTGTCCTGCCTCACGGCGAAGGTCTGCCTGCCCCCTCCTATCGAAGCGAGCATGCGGCGGGGCTCGATCTTGCGGCGGCGGTGCCCGAAGGAAAGCCCATAACCCTGGCTCCGGGGGAGCGCGCGCTTGTCCCGACCGGGATCGCGATTGAATTACCTGCCGGATTCGAAGCGCAGGTTCGTCCTCGTTCTGGACTTGCGCATCGCTATGGCGTCACCGTTCTGAATTCTCCCGGCACAATCGACGCCGATTACCGTGGCGAGATCCAGGTTCTGCTCATCAATCTTGGGGATAAACCGTTTCTTATAGAGCGAAAGGATAGAGTAGCGCAGCTTGTGATCGCACCCATTATGATGGTAGCTTTAGAGTGTGCAGAGTCGCTTTCTTCTACCGGGCGTGGTAAGGGGGGCTTCGGCTCAACAGGGCAATCCTGATGCGAATTGAGCACATGCTGAGCGGTTATACGTCCCATGCGGCGTGGTGACTGTATTTAACCCGTTCAAGTTGCCATATAAGGCCGCAAGATCGAGTTTGATCCACAAGAGGCCAAGCCAACTTTGGCCCCAAAACCTGGACGGAGGTTCTGATGCCTGAATCTCACATCTGGGGAGGAACAATTAGAAAGGTGTGGGCGTCGGAAAGCAACAAGTTCCGCGACCACCTTCTGAGGCTTGACCGCGAAAGCCGCCGCTTGCGCTTCGGCATGGCTGTCAGCGACGCGTTCATCATCGATTACTCGTCCCGCCTCAATGAAATGAAATGCCTCATCTACGGCTTTTTTGTCGGCCATGAAATTCGCGCGGCCGCCGAAATGCGTCAGATCGGGGATACGTGGTCGTCGGATGCCGAGGGGGCGTTCTCGGTCGAGCACGACTATCAGAACCGCGGCATCGGATCCGAGCTTTTGGGGCGGATCATCCGCGCCGCCCGCAATCGGGGCGTCACGCGGCTCTATATGAACTGCCTCGCCGAAAACCACAAAATGCAGCGCATCTGCCGCAAGTATGAGGCGGAGCTGGTTTTCGACCACGGCGAAGTTATCGGGCGTGTCATCCCGTCGCTTCCAACCTACATTTCTCTTTGGGAGGAAGCCGTCGATGACTCGAACAGCTTTGTTATGGCTGTTCTCGACTTGCCCGTCCCAGAGCCGGTGTCCTGACGCTTTCGCCCCTCTCGCAAGGAGAGGGGCGCTCTATCGGTCTGAGGCGTGTTGCGATGAGTTGGAGCCGTTGTCATGGCCGTTCTTGACTTGGCCATGATGCAATCCAGTTTTTAATCCGAGAGGCGGAATTCATTACACAAGCTCGCCTTGGCGAGCCTGAATTTGATACGGATGGGCGAGGGAGTCCGGCCGCGATCTCCGCCACGTCGTTCCCTCTCCCTGAGGGAGAGGGACTTCGCCGTTGTAGAATTTCGCTTAGTTTTTCGTCTTGTCGACGAGCGCGCGGTCCGCAATCCAGGGCATCATCGCGCGCAGGCGGCGGCCCGTTTCCTCGATGGGATGGTTGTCGCACTTGGCGCGCATCGCCTTGAAGCTCGTCTGGTTCACCTTGTTCTCAAGCATCCAGTCGCGGGTGAACCTGCCGTCCTGGATATCCGCCAGAACCGCCTTCATGGTTTCCTTCACGTGCCCGTCCACGACGCGCGGGCCGGTGACATACTCCCCATATTCGGCAGTGTTCGAGACCGAATAATTCATGTTCGCGATGCCGCCCTCATAGATGAGATCGACGATCAGCTTCACCTCGTGGACGCACTCGAAATAGGCCATCTCCGGCGCATACCCCGCTTCGACCAGCGTCTCATAGCCCGAGCGCATCAGTTCGACGAGGCCGCCGCACAAGACGCTTTGCTCGCCGAAAAGGTCGGTCTCGCATTCCTCCCTGAAGGTGGTCTCGATGATGCCTGCGCGTCCGCCGCCGATCGCGCTCGCGTAGGAAAGGCAAAGGTCGTGAGCATTGCCGCTTGCGTCCTTGGCGATCGCGATGAGGCAGGGCACGCCGGCGCCGCGCAGATACTCGCCGCGCACCGTGTGTCCGGGGCCTTTCGGCGCCACCATGCCGACATCGAGGTCCTTGCGGGGCTCGATGAGGTTGAAATGGATGTTGAGCCCATGCGCGAAGAGCAGAGCCGCGCCTTCGCGCAAATTGGCATGCAGGTGGTCGCGGTAGATGTCGGCCTGGAGTTCGTCCGGCGTCAGCATCATGACCACGTCGGCCCACTTCGCGGCCTCGGCGACTTCGAGAACGCGAACCTTTTGGGCCTCGGCCTTCTTTGCCGAGTTCGAACCTTTGCGCAACGCGACGGCGACCTCGGCGACGCCTGAATCCCGTAAATTCAAGGTGTGGGCATGGCCTTGGCTGCCGTAACCGACGATAGCGACTTTCTTGCCCTTGATGAGATTGATGTCCGCATCGCGATCGTAATAAACGCGCATGGAAATTTCCTTCTTCAGCGTTCGTGAGTGACAATCAGGGCGCGGCGTTTGGGGCGATTGCGCGAAAGACGCGATACGCTCTGAATTTGAAATCCGGCTTAAGCAGCTAAGCTCGCGAGGTCAACGGAATTAGGTTGTGCGGCGCGCCCGCGTCATCACGGAAGGGCGCGCTCGCGCTTCGCTTGGCGGCCTGGACGGCGGGTTTGGCGCCGCATGTTACATCGCGTCCGGCCCTCGCGCGATCGCGGCGACGCCGGTTCGCGCAACTTCGACAAGCCCAAGCGGCTTCATGAGCGCGATGAAGTTGTCGATTTTGGAAATGCGGCCTGTGATCTCGAATACGAAATGATCGGTGGTCGCGTCCACAACCGATGCGCGGAACGCCTCCGCAAGCCTGAGGCTTTCGACGCGCTTCTCGCCCTTGCCCGCCACCTTCACGAGCGCAAGCTCCCGCTCGATGGGGTCGCCCTTCACCGTCAAATCCGTGACGCCATGGACCGGCACCAGCCGGCCAAGCTGGCTTTTGATCTGATCGATGATCTCAACCGAGCCGGTGGTCACAATCGTGATCCGCGACTTGTTCGCTTCATGGCTGACCTCGCTCACGGTCAGGCTGTCGATGTTATAGCCGCGCCCTGCGAAAAGGCCGATGACGCGCGCCAGAACGCCCGCCTCGTTATCGACGAGCACCGCGATGGTGTGCCTCTCGATACGCGGCTCTCTTGGATCCCCCGACGGCATCCCCGAACTCCAGTCCATCTTGTTCATTGCCTGCCACCTTCGCCTTCGACAAGCGCGTCCGCGCTCCGGAGGCGCGCTCTGCTACACCAAGGCCCTGCCTGCGTCGGAGACCGAGAACGAAATATCGGCGTTCGACGATTCATCCCCGAAAATCATGTTGTTGTGCGCTTCTCCCGACGGGATCATCGGGAAGCAGTTCGCCAGCTTGTGCACGCGGCAGTCGACAATGACTGGCTTGGGCGTCTCGATCATCTGGATGATGACGTCGTCGAGTTCCTCCGGCTTCTCGGCGCGCAAGCCGACGCCATGAAAGGCCTCCGCGAGCTTCACGAAATCGGGCAGCGCCTCCGCGTAGGAATGCGAGTAGCGCCCGCCATGCAGGAGTTCCTGCCACTGGCGCACCATGCCCATATATTCGTTGTTCAGGATGAAGATCTTGATGGGAAGGTCGTACTGCGCCGCCGTCGACAACTCCTGGATGGTCATCATCGCGGACGACTCGCCCGCAATATCGATGACGAGGCTCTCCGGATGCGCCACCTGGACGCCGACGGCCGCCGGAATGCCGTAGCCCATCGTGCCAAGCCCGCCGCTCGTCATCCAGCGGTTCGGCTCGTCGAACCTGTAATACTGCGCCGCCCACATCTGGTGCTGGCCGACCTCGGTCGTGATGTACGCATCGCGGTTCTTCGTCAGCTCGTACAGCCGCTGGATCGCGTATTGCGGCATGATGACATCGTCGCGGTTCTTGTATTTCAGGCAGTCGCGCTCGCGCCACCCATTGATCTGCGTCCACCAGGCTTTGATCGCCTTCTTGTCGACCTGCGGCGACCGCGCCCTCCAGACGCGCAGCATCTCCTCCAGCACATAACCGCAATCGCCGATGATCGGGATGTCGGCGCGCACGTTCTTGGAGATCTGCGAGGGATCGATGTCGATGTGAATCTTCTTCGAACCCGGCGAGAAGGCGTTGAGCCGCCCCGTGATGCGGTCGTCGAAGCGCGCCCCGACGCAGATCATGACGTCGCAGCCATGCATGGCGAGGTTCGCCTCGTAGGTGCCGTGCATGCCGAGCATGCCCAGGAACAGCTTCGAGGACGCCGGATAGGCGCCAAGCCCCATCAGCGTGGAGGTGATCGGGAACCCGGTCAAATCCACCAGCTCGCGCAGGAGCTTCGAAGCGTTCGGCCCGGAATTGATGACGCCGCCGCCCGTGTAGAAGATCGGCCGCTTGGCGTTCGCGATCAGATCGATCGCATCCCGGATCGCCTGCGGGTTGCCCTTCACCTGCGGCCGGTATGTCTTGTGAACGACCTTGCTGGGTCCGATATACTGGCCCTTCCCGGCCTGGATATCCTTCGGGATGTCGATGACGACCGGACCGGGCCTGCCGTTCTGCGCGACGTAGAACGCCTCGTGCAGGACGCGCGCGAGGTCGTCGACGTTCTTCACGAGGTAATTGTGCTTCGTGCAAGGGCGCGTAATGCCGACGGTGTCGCATTCCTGGAAAGCGTCGGAGCCGATGAGCGCCGTGCCGACCTGCCCGGTGATGCAGACGACCGGGATCGAATCCATGAGCGCGTCGGCAAGCCCCGTCACGGCATTCGTGGCGCCTGGGCCGGACGTGACAAGCACCACGCCCACTTTGCCGCTCGACCGCGCATAGCCCTCGGCCGCGTGGACCGCGCCTTGCTCGTGGCGCACCAGGAAGTGCTTGATGCCGGTCTGCTTGAAGATCTCGTCGTAAATCGGAAGAACGGCGCCGCCGGGATATCCGAAGATATGCTCAACGCCCTGATCGGCGAGTGCCTGCAGGACGATCTCTGCGCCTGTCATCGCGCGTGCCATGCGAACTCCAAAAAATTGCGGCCGGACAGCCGGCCGCCCCTAGCAAGTGTGCATTGCGGTAATCCGTTACTGCGGTGCGGTCAAGTCCTTTCGGAGAAATATTGTTATGTCACGTTTTGTTCTTTCCATTTCTTTCTCTGTAATAGCGTTCCATGATGAAAAATTACTATTTATCCAAGTTATTTGCCGCTTGGCGTAATTGCGGGTGCTGGTTTTGCCGCGCTGCGCCGCCTCCTCAAGCCCGATTTCGCCGCGCACATACGCGATCAGCGGCGGCAGCCCAACAGCCCGCATGGAAGGCAGCGCGGGATCGAGGCCGAGCGCCCCGATGGCCCGCGCTTCCTCGATGGCGCCCTCCGCGATCATCCGATCGAAGCGTATGTCGCAGCGGCGGTAAAGCTCGGGCCGCTCGACGGTCACAATCAGAGAGAACGCTCTCGCTGGCGGTAGCACCGGCGGCTGTTTCGAGGCTTGCCATTCGGCGAGCGGCCGGCCCGTCGCCTCCAGCACCTCCAGCGCGCGCACGATGCGCTGCGGATCGCTGGGGCGAAGCCGCGCGGCGGTCAGAGGATCGCGGCGGGCGAGCACGGCGTGGAGCGCTTCCGGCGGCTGCTCTTGCGCGGCGAGCCTGTAATGCGCGCGGATATCGTCCGGGATCTCGGGGATCTCGGACAGCCCTTCGGTGAGCGCCTTGAAGTAAAGCCCCGTCCCGCCGACGATAATCGGCGGGCGCCCCTCCCGCGCCGCCTCCGCAAGCGCGGCTTTCACATCGGCGAGCCACAGCGCCGCCGAATATGGCTCGCGCGCGGGCCGGAAGCCGTAGAGCCGGTGCGGCGCGGCAGCCTCGTCTTGCGGCGTGGGGCGGTTCGTGACGATGCGCAGCTCGGCATAGACCTGCATGAAATCGGCGTTGACGACCACGCCGCCGAACTCCCGCGCCAGATCAAGCGCCAGCGCCGACTTGCCGCTCGCCGTCGGCCCGCAGATCAGCACCGCTTTTGTGTCGCTCGATCCATCCATCCAGCTTTGCCTTCGCCGCAGCCCGCGCTATACACACTCTCGTCATGCCGGAAACGCCCGCGGCGTTATCCGGCATCTTAAAATAGAAGATCGCGGATAGCCGCAAGCGGCTTCCGCGATGACGTTGATGGCGACGCAGCCCAACGCGCGCCAACCCAAGCGCGAGCCTAGACTTGCCGCCCGCCGTCGGTCCGATCCATCCGCTGGGGGCTCGATATGACAGGCTTTGAAAAGCACGAAACCTTGGCTTCATCCCTCGACAGGCTCGGGATGCGGTCGTGCGTTTTCATCGAATTGATCCTCATGGTGAGCTTGTCGAACCATGAGCGACAAATGCTTTTTCAGTGGAGCTGTTCGCCGGTTTGTTACGCTCTATACTTTTGCAAGAGAAAGGGCGAAGCGTAGGGAAGTTGAACTGACGCGAGACGCAGCGATCTGGGGCTGAACTTGCCGCTGGCACTTTCGCGATGGCCGATCAGGATCGCACGTCGTGATCCTCAACAACCGAGATGAGCCGACAAGAGCCACGCGCCCAGCGACACTCGGCCGTTGCCCTCGTCGCGGATGTCGGCGCCAATGCGCGCCGCGAGGGCATCCCTGGTATTCTCGGGTACGTTGGCGTGGATGCGCGCCGGCCGGATTTCGTCAATCACCCAATACTTGGACACCACCGCGCGCAGCTCATCTTCGGTGACGGGGTTCGGCAGCTCCGCTTCCGGCTGTTTGCTGCGGGCAAAGACGAGAACGAAGTAAGAAGCTCCGGAAGCTGCGGCGCGCACAATCGACTGCTGGTATCCGTCGCGCAGTTCGACGGGCATCGAGTGAAACAGCGTGCTGTCGACAATCGTGCCGAAGCGCCGGTCGTAACCGGTAAAAGACGTGATGTCGGCGACCTCGAACGACGCGTTGGTCAAGCCGCGCCTGGCGGCCTCCTGGCGGGCCATGTCAATGGCCGTTGGCGACAAATCCAGGCCGACCACGGCGAACCCCCGCTCGGCCAGAAACAGCGCCGCCGCCGCCTCACCGCAGCCTGCGTCGAGCACCTCACCGTGGAACTTGCCCTCTTCGATCAGGGCCGCGATCTCGGGCTGCGGCTCCCCGATGCTCCACGGCGGACGGTCGCCCCCGCCCATCTCGGAAGCCTCGCCCCGGTATGCCTTTTCGAACCTGTCCTCAGGCGGTTGCGTCATGCGCCGGATCTAGCAACGTGCTTGATGCGTGTCAACGCGGCTGGCGTGACAGAAAGCGTTCGGCGCACGATTTAAGGTCACGAAAACGGGCGCACGGGATGCAAGTCCCCCTCACCCCAGCCCTCTCCCGCCAGGGGAGAGGGAGCAGGCAGTCAAATCATATGCGAAACCATGCCGTCGGCCAGCTTCGGCTCGAACCAGGTGGACTTCGGCGGCATCACCTCGCCCGCGTCCGCAACCGCCATCAGGTCCGCCATCGAGGTGGGGAAGAGCGCGAAGGCGACCGCCATCTCGCCGAGTCCACGCGCCGCTCCAACTCGCCAAGCCCGCGGATGCCGCCCACGAAATCGATGCGCTTGTCGCGCCGCGGATCGCCGACGCCGAGGATGGGACCGATGAGGTTGTCCTGCAGGAGGCTCACATCCAGGCGCTTCACCGGATCGTGCTGCGGGATCAGGTTCGGCTTGATCGCGAGGCGATACCAGTGGCCGCCGAGATACATGCCGAACTCGCCCGCCTTGCCGGGCTTCGCCTGGCCCGCCGCTTCTTCCACGGTGAAGGCGGTCTGCGCCTTGGCGAGGAACTGCTGGGGGCTCAAGCCGTGGAGGTCCTTCAGCACGCGGTTGTAGTCGAGGATCTGCATCTGGTTGCCGGGGAAGATCACCGACAGGAAGTAGTTATAGGCCTCTTCGCCCGTGTGCTGCGGGTTGGCGGCCTTGCGGGCGGCGGCGACGCGGGAGGCGGCGGCGGAGCGGTGGTGGCCGTCCGCGATGTAGAGGCAATCCATGGCGTCGAAGGTTCGGGTGATGAGGTCGAGCGCGGCGGCGTCGCGCACGACCCAGAGCGAGTGGCGCACGCCGGTGTCGGCGACGAGGTCGATCTCGGGCGCCGCCGCCGTCACCTTGGCCGCCAGCTCGTCGATGGCGGCGTTATGCCTGTAGGTGAGGAACACCGGCCCCGTCTGGGCGCTCAGCGCATCGATCTGGCGCACGCGGTCGTCCTCCTTGTCGGGGCGGGTGAACTCGTGCTTGCGGATGCGGTTCGTGTCGTAGTCGGCCACGCGGGCGGCGGCGACGAGGCCCGTCTGCCGGTGATCGCCCATGACGAGCCTGTAGAAGTAGTAGCAAGGCGCGCTGTCCTGCTTCAGCACGCCTTCGCCAAGCATGCGGCCGAAGTTCTCCTTGCCCTTGGCGTAGACCTCCGGGCTGTAGAGATCGGTTCCGGCGGGCAGGTCGATCTCGGGCTTCGAGATGTGGAGGAAGCTCCACGGCTTGCCGGCGGCGCGTTCGCGGGCCTCGTCGCTGTCGAGGACGTCATACGGCGGCGCGGCCACTTCGGCGGCTTTGTCGGGAAGAGGGCGCAGGCCGGGGAAGGGGCGGATCAGCGGCATCGGGCAAATTCCTGATTGTGAGGCTAACGGCAGCGTATTAGAACCGCAGCCCCGCCGGGTCAAACAAAACCCCTTCTCGGCCTTCGTTTCGAGTACCTCACATACTCGCTTTATCGATTATGAAGACTTCGAATAAAATCGCATGCTCCTCCGATCCTTGCATGCGCGTAACGCGAGTTACATACTGAACTATATCCGGTACAGCATAACGGACTGCAAGTTCAACAACACGTTCTCCCGACTTTCTTTTCTTCTTCCAATCGGAATAAGGATAGTCAGCGATACGCTGGAAGGTGTTTATGCCTCTCGGATAAGGAACCGGCTTCGTGCATCCGCTATTCATAGGACAAAACGATATTTCTTCATAATAAGCTTCTATGACAGCTTTCGCATCGATAGTCAGGACGTCGTGTTCCTGAAGACGATAGGGGCCTGCATTTAGGAGCCGAAGCAAGCGATCTCGCGAAAGCCAGAAAAAGACTTTAAAGTTCAGGATTCGATACCAGTCTTCAGGACGAAGACCGTCCTCAAGGCACCGGGAAGTATCCGGTTGACGTACTATTCTTTCTAGGCTATAAGATCAACAGCTTAGAAGAAAGAGGATACGGCAATGGCTGGACTTCCAAAGTGCCCGAAATGCGAGCGGTCCATTGACCGTGTTGAGATCAAAGAAACGAAGCTCGGAGATGGGATTAACGCTCTCTACAACGGCGTTAGCTTCGTTTGCCCGCATTGCAATTCAATACTAAGCGTATCGCCAGACCCATACGCGATAAAAGCGGCCATCGTTGAGGAACTGAAGGCTGCGCTTGGCGTAAAGCCGAAAACATGGTGATCGCGTTGGGATCTTCAGCGTTCAGATGGGACGAAGCCCAATCCGGCTCAGACGGGGCCGTGAAAATAGTGCGCGCTTCTAACATCGCTTGCTGACCTTTCAAGATTTAGAGGGAATGCCGTCATGGCGAAGAAACTCGATCTCAGAAACCCGATCTTCAACGACGACGAAGCGGCTCGCGAACATCTCGAAAGCCTGCTTTGGCCGAAGGGGCCGGAATGCCCGCATTGCGGCGTCGGCGGCGACCGCATCACGAAGCTCCAGGGCAAGAGCACCCGCCCCGGCGTCTATAAGTGCAAGGACTGCCGCAAACCGTTCTCTGTGACTGTCGGCACCGTCATGGAGCGATCAAAGATCCCGCTCTCGAAGTGGGTGCTGGCGGCTCAACTGATGGCGTCTTCAAAGAAGGGCATGAGCGCGAAGCAGCTTGAACGGATGCTGGGCACCAACTACGAAACGGCCTGGTTCCTGTTTCATCGCCTTCGCGAAGCAGCAACGAACGAAACTCCCGGCCCGATCGGCGGCGGCAACAAGGTAGTCGAAAGCGACGAGACCTATGTCGGCGGCAAGGCGAAGAACGTCCACAACGACAAGCCTGAGCCGAAGAAGCACGCCGTCGTGACGCTCGTTGAACGCGATGGTGAAGTCCGCGCCAAACACATCCCCAACGTCACCGCCAAGAACGTGCGGGACCATCTGGTCACGAACGCCAACCGCAAGTCCTACCTTATGACCGACGAGAGCAACGTTTATGTCAAAGTCGGCAAAGAGTATGCCGGCCACCTCGCCGTGAACCACTCTCAGGATGAATATGTGCGCCTTGGCGGCTTCGTCCATGTGAACACTGCTGAGAGCTTCCACGCCATCGTCAAGCGGTCGATGTACGGGACATTCCACGCGGTTTCTGAACAGCACTTGCAGCGATACATCGACGAAGTGGCTTTCCGCTGGAATAACCGAAAAGCCCTCGGCATCGAGGATGCCGAACGCGCCGAACGCCTTCTCAAAGGCGCCAAGGGCAAGCGCGTGATGTACCGGCAACCTCGTGAAGCCGCGAACGCCTAAGCAAAAGGCGAAAGCCTTCCTGCGATGGCTCAGGAAGGGTGAGTCCAAAAGGTGAACAGGATTCAACTCTAAGCGATTTTTATGCAATGAGATCGGGGGCCGATCTGAACCATCGGCCCCCGTACTGCGTTCCCGGTCAGGCCCGACGCGGGAACCACAGAATCAACCGAGTTTGTACCGTCTTTATGTCCCGAGTGCTAGCGCCGGGCTGACCGTTCCTGATAACCTCTTGAACGGAGATAAAATCGTGGCTGTTAAACAGAAACCCGATCCCAAAGTCGTCAAGTCAGCAGCAAAAGAACTGCCGCGCTCGCCTAAAAGTGCGAGAGCTAAACCGACAATGGCTCAGAGGAAGAACGCACGCATTCTGGACGACCAAAAGAACGCGCCTCAGCCTCACAAGCCGAAGAAGGGCAAATACGCCTCTCCATTGAGAGGATGGCTTGATCTGGGATCACCGTTAGGCCATTGCCCTGGCGTTGCTCCTCATCATTCGGATACGCGATATGAGGAGCAATCGTCTTTCGACCGTCCCCCTCATGGACAAGATAACCAACTGAGATGCATTCGAGCGATGCCACGCCCTGATAATCCCGAAGACTGATCCAATTCGAATCCGGGGCCGCACTGTCAAGCCAACGGACGAGAACAAGCGGCCATTGCATTCCACCCACGCCTATTTTTTCCTCGGGTTCGGCTGAGAGATTGCCTTGTCGGCTTTCTTCCGTTCCCGCTTTGGGCGCTGTTGCGGTGGCGTCTTGAGCGCCTTCAGAAGCATGGCGTCACGACGCTCCTCGTCCCCTTCTTCGATCTCGATTGGCTCTTTGATTTGCATAGATAGAACTCGCGTTGCCTGCGTCTCCGTTTCATAATGAAGCCTATTGCGCGGATTTCAAGTCAGGCCACGCAAACCAGCTAACGCCGTGAGATTGCTATGCCTTCAAATGAGGAAATGTTAGAAGCTGCTTTCTATTTTGATGCTGTTGGAAGAGGAATTTCAGCGTGGGCAACCATGGAAGGCACACTTGTCATCGTAGGTGCCCTTTTGCTTGGTATCTCTAGCGAAAAATCAGGAATAATATTCTATTCAATAATAAATTTTAATGCATGGCTTTCTATTATAACAGAACTGTTTTCAACCGATGAAGCTTTTGCCGACGCAAAAGCAAGATGGGAGAAAATCGCCAGAGACCTCCGTCGTTTGAATAATACAAGGGTCAGACTGGCTCACCATCCATATGATATTAAGACAAAAGGATTGCTTCCAGGCCCTCTTGATAAAACAAAAAAATCGGCAAACTTCGAGACACTAACGCTCGATGATCTTGATTCTTTCAAGAATGAAGTGCGGGAAGCTGCGCATAAAATCAGAGCGCTCGCGAAAGAACTCTACGACCTGACACCATAACCATGGTCCGGTATATTTCTTCAATAAGCATCCCGTCCACACCCTCAATCGGGTTCTCGACCGCTCCACTCTCGCGTAGAACTCGCAAACCCGCCTCGATCATTTCGGGCGTGACCTCGATCTCTGCCTCCGGATCGCTTTTGTCATCAGCTTTGTCATCGGCCAAAACGCGCATAAAAACCTCCCTCAGAAAGGAATTGCGCGCCTTGCTATCTTACTGTTTTTGCTAGGGAAAACCGACGCTCTGATTTTGGTACGTCAACCGGATACTTCCCAAGGCACCGGCTAAGTCGCCTATCATCCATGGGAAGTTGATCGCGAATAACGGCACCTTCCAAGCCATCCTTTTGCAATGGTACGCTTGCCCCCCTCCTTCTAGCCTCGACCTTGCATCTGGCCTCTCCATCAATCCCATATTGATCCAACAATGCTGAGGTGCTCAGCAAGCCGTGTTTTGAAATCGATGCCCAGCTACCACACTCGGCCATGTGATAAAGCAAGGGGCAGTCCCATAATAACTCTGCGAGTTCTTCGTCCGTCACCAGGAACACCTGTCAATTACGTTTCGCCAACTGCGCGCACGGTTTCACGGTTTTTCAGCAGCCTGCTGACCGGTTCCGCCACATTTAACTTCACTTTAAGCGAAAGAGCCTAAATCTCTTGGAAGCGTAAGCCGCGCGGACCGGCGCGATGCTAGTGTCCCCTTATCCGAAATCAAATAAACACTAGCAAAAACAATAAGTTAGCGTGGCTTATGAGAGCCTGCTGCAGAGGGTGCAGGCGATTGCGAGACGCCACAGTAACGGCGTTTGTGAGGCTTCAAGTGACGGGGTTGCGTGCGAGTCAGTTCGCCGGCATGGCCGCTCGTTTCGGGGCGGCCGCTGGCGGATATTTGCGCGTCCATGCCGCCGCGGCATGGCGTGTTGCGAAGCCCGCGCTGCGAAGCCTTCTGCGCTTCCTTTGGCGCGTCCTTCGCAGCCTCTGGACCTGGATCGTCACGAAATCTCCGCTTGCGGAGGAACGGCGCAAGGGCCAGCGCCCGCTGCTGAACCTTCTCCCCTGGGTGCTGGTGGGCTTCGCCTGGATCGCGCTCACGATCGCGAGCGTCGTCGCCTATTACGCGACCGTTCTACCCGATCCCCGGCAGGCTGTGCAGATGAAGCTTCCGCCCAGCCTCACCATTCTCGCGCGCGGCGGCGAACATATCGGGGAGCGGGGCATGCGGGGCGCCTATGCCCCCTACAAGGATATTTCGCCTCTCCTGATCGAAGCCGTGCTGGCGACCGAGGATCATCGTTTCTTCTATCACATCGGCCTCGATCCGGTGGGCCTCCTGCGCGCCGCCCGCAGGAACTGGCGGTCGGGCGGGGTCGTGCAGGGCGGCTCGACGATCACGCAGCAACTCGCAAAGAACCTTTTCCTTGAGCCGAAGCGCACCTGGAGGCGGAAAGCCGAGGAGTTCATTCTCACGCTCTGGCTCGAAAGCCGCTACAGCAAGCAGGACATTCTGGAGTTCTATCTCAATCGCGTCTATTTCGGCGGCGGCCATTATGGGATCGGCGCGGCGGCGCATTCCTATTTCAATAAATCGCCGCAGGACATCACACTCGCCGAGGCCGCGCTGCTCGCAGGCTTGATCAAGGCCCCGTCCTATTTCTCGCCGACGGCGAACATGGACCGCTCGCGGACGCGGGCGCGGGAAATTCTCCGCATCCTGGCCGAAACCGATCGGATCGACATCAACCAATATGCGGAAGCGCTTGCGCATCCGGCGCAGCTCAAAGCGCCACCGTCGAAGCCCGGTTTCGGTTTCATCGGCGATTGGGTGGCGGAAGTTACGCCCATGCTGACGGGCGAAACCGGCCGCAACCTGATCGTCGAAACCACCATCGACGCCGGCCTTCAACTTACGGCGCGCACCGCCGTCGAAAACATCATGCGCACCAAGGGCCGGACGGCGCGCGCGACCGAGGCCGCCGTTCTGCTTCTGTCGCCCGATGGCGCGATCAGGGTCATGGTCGGCGGACGCAATCACGCCGATAGCCAGTTCAACCGGGCGGTGCGCGCCATGCGGCAGCCGGGATCGGCGTTCAAGCCCTTCATCTATCTCGCCGCAATCGAGAATGGCTTCACGCCGGAGACGCAGATCGAGGACAGCTCGATCGACATCGATGGGTGGAAGCCCACGAATTTCAACGGCGAATACCGCGGCAAAATCAGTCTGCGCGCGGCCCTCACCCATTCCAGCAACATGGCTGCGGTCCGTCTGATGCAGGCCGTCGGGCAGGAGCGCATCGTTGAGGTCGCCAACCGGCTCGGCGTTCACGCGCGCAATGTGGGGCCGACGCTTGCGCTTGGCACGTCGGAGACGACGCTCCTCGAAATGACGTCGTCTTTCGCCGTGTTCGCCAATGGCGGCCTCGCCGTCACGCCTGACATTGTCGAACGGATCAAGGACGACCGGGGCCGCGTCCTTTTCGAACGGGCGAAGGACGCACGCCCGCGCATCGTGAGCGCGCGCGCCATCAGCGCCATGAACGACATGCTGAACTCGGTTGTCGCCGGCGGGACCGGGCGCGGCGCCTCCCTCGACATCTACCCCGCGGGAGGCAAGACCGGAACCTCACAGAGCTTCAAGGACGCCTGGTTCATCGGCTACACCGCGCAATGGGCCGGCGGCGTCTGGATGGGGAACGACAACGCCAGCCCCATGCGGAGCGTCACGGGCGGCTCGCTTCCGGCGGAAATCTGGAAGGAGGTCATGCTGAAAGCGCACGAAGGCCTGATGGCGAAGCCGCTGCCAGGCACCGAGATCGATGCCGAGTTGGCGAAGAAGGCGGCGGAAGCCATCGGGCTGGACGTGGTTCCATCGCGCAACCCGCGCAGAAGCCGCGAGCTTTCCGAGGCAGGAAGGGACGCGCCGGCGCCGGCGCCCAGCGGCCGGAAGGCCACAGCGCCCAATTCAAGGAAGCCGGAGAAGAAGGGGTAAGGCCCGCTTGAAGGCCTTCCTTAGAATGCGTCCGGAAAAGCGCCAAGCGGTTTTCCGATAAGACGCACGACAAAACAAAAACTTAGAGCCCGCTTTTGAGTCCATCAAAAGGGAATAGGCTCTGGAACAAAGATTGAGAACAGCGCCGAGAAGCCGCGATGCCGGAGGTGAGTTGCGCCTCCGGCAGCGCCACATGCAGCCAAGCCTTGCGTTGACGGCTCTTTACCGGGGAGCCATCATAAAACGCCTTGCCGCAAATTCAGGTTGCTCGCGCGCTCGTGATGCCCATCGAGCCCCGATTAACAGATACTCTCAAGGCCATGAGAAGCTCGCCTCTTCGATGAGGCAAAAAAGGACGCCGAATGGCGCCGGCAATAAAAGAGGAGGAAACGCCATGTTTCAGCAAGCAATCGAGCAGATTTCAAGTCGCGTCCTGATCCGGGATCGCTACGACAACTTCATTGGCGGACGATGGGTTTCGCCCGTCCAGGGCCGCTACTTCGACAATCCGAGCCCCGTGACCGGTCAGAAGCTTTGCGAGGTGGCGCGGTCCACGGCCGAAGATATCGAGCTGGCGCTCGACGCGGCGCACAAGGCGAAGGACGCGTGGGGCAGGACCTCGGTCCAGAAACGCTCGCTGATCCTGAACAGGATCGCCGACAAAATCGAGTCCAACCTCAACCTGCTCGCCCTCGTCGAGACGCTCGACAATGGCAAGCCGATCCGCGAGACGACGCACGCAGACCTGCCGCTTTGCGTCGACCATTGGCGATATTTCGCCAGCGTAGTGCGCGCCCAGGAAGGCGGAATCTCCGAGATCGACCACGACACGGTGGCCTATCACTATCACGAACCGCTGGGCGTCGTCGGGCAGATCATTCCGTGGAATTTCCCGCTGCTGATGGCGACGTGGAAGCTGGCGCCCGCCCTCGCCGCCGGCAATTGCGTCGTGCTGAAGCCTGCCGAGCAGACGCCGCTCAGCATCCTGGTCTTCGTCGAACTCATCGCCGACCTGCTTCCTCCCGGCGTCGTCAACGTTGTCAACGGCTTCGGCGTCGAGGCCGGCAAGCCGCTGGCGCAGAGCAGGCGGATCGCGAAGATCGCGTTTACCGGCGAGACGACGACGGGGCGGCTCATCATGCAATACGCCTCCGACAATCTCATCCCGGTGACGCTCGAACTCGGCGGAAAGTCTCCGAACATCTTCTTCGCCGATGTCGCCAACCACGACGACGACTTCTTCGACAAGGCGCTCGAAGGTTTCACAATGTTCGCGTTGAACCAGGGCGAAGTTTGCACCTGCCCGAGCCGCGCGCTTGTCCAGGAATCGGTCTACGACAAGTTCATGGCGCGGGCGGTTGATCGAGTGAAGAAGATTAAGCAGGGCCACCCGCTCGATCCTTCAACCATGATCGGCGCGCAGGCGTCCAACGACCAGCTCGAGAAGATCCTCTCCTACATCGACATCGGAAAGCAGGAAGGCGCAAAGGTGCTGACCGGCGGCCAGCGCGCCCATCTCGAAGGCGAACTCGCCCACGGCTATTATGTCGAGCCGACCATCCTCGAAGGCCACAATAAGATGCGGGTCTTCCAGGAGGAAATCTTCGGGCCCGTCGTGTCGGTGACCACATTCAAGGACGAGGAGGAAGCGCTGCACATCGCCAACGACACGCTCTACGGCCTTGGCGCGGGCGTCTGGACGCGGAACGGCAACAGGGCCTATCGCATGGGCAGGGCCATCCACGCCGGGCGCGTCTGGACCAACTGCTATCACGCCTACCCGGCGCATGCGGCCTTCGGCGGCTACAAGCAGTCGGGCATCGGCCGCGAGAACCACAAGATGATGCTCGATCATTACCAGCAGACCAAGAATATCCTGGTCAGCTATTCGACCAAGCCGCTCGGCTTCTTCTAAGACGCTAACGCTGGCGGAGCGCTGAAAGAAGAGATGCCGCCCATGGTTCGACAAGCTCACCATGAGGGCGATGCCCTTGACAACACTCGGCCTCATCCTTGTAACTTGAAAACCGCCGCATTGGCGAGGCCTTGTGCCGATGCGGGCGCGGCGGAGAGGCCGTCTCATCCTGGGACCGAAAAGTCCGCAGCTCAGCATGGGTCCTCCGCCGCAAGTCCATTAAGCCCGAACAGTCGCCGGGGCCGCATATTGAGCCCGTTTAGACAAGGAAGGGCCGGGATGGAGACAAATGCGCAACCTGTTTTTGTAGGCATCGATGTTTCGAAGGGTAAGCTCGATGTGGCGCTCTGGCCCTCGGGAGAACAGTTCACGATCGAACGCAACGCAAAAGGCTTGAACAGCCTTTGCGCCAGGCTCGCCGCCTCGAACCCTGTCACCATCGCCTTGGAGGCCACGGGCGGGTTCGAAACCGTTGTCGCCGCGGCTCTGGCCGCCGCCAGTCTGCCCGTCGCCGTCGTCAATCCGGCCCAGATCCGCGCCTTCGCCCACGCGCTCGGCAAAAGAGCCAAAACAGACCCCATCGACGCAGCCGTCATTGCGCGCTTTGCCGAAGCGACAAGGCCCGCCATCAGACCGCTGGCCGACGCCGAAACCCAGCTCCTCGCCGATTTCATCGCAAGGCGCCGGCAAATCGTAGAGATGATCGTCGCCGAAAAACAAAGACTTGGCCGCGCTCCCGCCAAACGCCTGAGAAAGAGCATCGAACGCCTCTTGAAGGCCCTGGAGAAAGAGCTCTCAAGCCTCAACGGCGATATCGATGCGGCCGTCAGGGCTTCCCCATTGTGGAAGGCGAACGAGGAGCTTCTCACCTCCGTCCCGGGCGTCGGCCCTACCACCGCGCGCACTCTCATCGCTGAATTGCCCGAGCTTGGGACTTTGACGCGCAAGGAAATCGCGGCGCTGGCCGGTCTTTGCCCCTTCACGCGCCAGTCCGGACAGTGGCGCGGCAAAAGCTTCATCGCAGGAGGCCGGGCAAGCGTGCGCGCCTCTTTGTTCATGGCGGCGATGGTCGCAGCGAGGTTCAACCCAACCCTGAAAACCTTCTTTGACCGCCTCGCCGCCGCCGGGAAGCCAAAGAAAGCCGCTCTCGTCGCCGTCGCAAGGAAACTCCTCACCATCCTCAACGCTATCGTCCGAGACCAAAAACCATGGCAAATCGCTTGACAGCCAAGACAGTCGCTGAGCCTGTCGAAGGATGGAGGCAACCTTAGCGGCCCGCCGAAAGAAGGGACGCGGATCCCAAACGCCGCGTCCTTGTTAGGGCATTGGAGGTGCGCCAATGGTCAATCGAGTCGAGATAACGCCCCAGGCGAGCGAAATCGTCGAAAGGCTGCGCCGGCAGCATGGCCCCTTGCTCTTTCATCAATCAGGCGGCTGCTGCGATGGCTCGTCGCCCATGTGCTACCCCGCGGGCGACTTCCGCGTCGGCCCGCAGGATGTGTTCCTGGGCCGGATTGCGGGCTGCGGCTTCTACATGGGCGCAGCCCAGTTCGACTATTGGAAGCACACTCAGCTCATCATCGACGTGGTTCCGGGCCGGGGCGCCGGCTTCTCACTCGAAGCGCCGGAGGGCCTGCGCTTCCTCACGCGCAGCCGCCTGTTCACCGAGGTCGAGTTCCGCGGAGCTGGAAGCGGCCGGGCCGCCGTCGCGCGCCGCCTGAGCCGGAAGGTCTACTTGTAAGGAACGTAGGCGGGCGGTTGCGGGCAGCCGCCAGCTCCACAAGGCGGCGGCTCCGGACAGGGGCCAAATCCGCATGGCCTGGCGGCATAAGCCCCATAATAGAAATCCGGGCCGTAATACGGGGTGAACCCAAAGGAGTAGCGGTAAGGCCCCGTGAGGAAAGGACGGGGAACAGGCCACTGGCCCCATCCATACCGATGGCCCCGCCGCCATTCCGGCCCCGGAGAACAGTCGCGATACCAGCCGGGCGCTCCGGGCCAGGGCATCTCTTCACCCCCGCACACGTAGGTGAGCGGCTCTTTCACCACGTGCTTCAGCTGCGCCGCGGCAAGGCCCTGCATCGCCGCCGCGGCGCGCGCGGCAGGAGCGCCGGCGCTCGCCAAAGCGGCGCCGAGGATCGCGGCGCAGGTCATAACCATAAATCTTCTCATGATCGGTCCACCCCCTCTTCGGAAACAGCAAGCCCGGCATGGGTTCAGGATCGCGCCGGAGGGGCTTGCAAGGATGAGCCACTACCTCGCGAAGCTTTCGCGGGAGACGGCGGCCCGTAACCGGGAAGCCGCATCTTGGGCTTGAGCAGAATCCCAGGCTTCCCTCTCGGAGCCGGCCGCGCGATGGCTTATGGTATCCTCTTCACCGCGACGTTCTGAATTACGAACGGGAGGCGTCGAACGTGGACAGAACGACACTCATGGTCATTGTCGCCGCGGCGATGAGCGCGGTCGGCATCGTCGGCGATTACTTCCTGAAGCGTGCGAGCGGCGAGGCAACCCCCCTGACTACGCCGGACTTCCTCGCCGGGCTGGTGCTGTACTCGTCCACGGCGTTCGCTTGGGTTTTCGTAATGCATCATCTGAAGCTCGCGACCATCGGCGCGATCTACTCTGTCTGCATGATCCTGATGCTCACCAGCATGGGCTTTCTTTTCTTCAATGAAACGCTTAACCGCTACGAAATCGTAGGCATCATCCTCGCGATAGCCTCCGTTGTGCTCCTGTCGCGGTTTGGATGATCAGCGCCGCCGGTTCGCGCGCGCGTCCAATTCGTCGAGCCAGTAGCTTGCCGCTTGCACGGCTGCGAGCCACGGAAACACGGAAAGGTCCTGGCCGGGGAATTGCCGGGCCAGGAACTGCCACGCGACGCGCTTGCTTCGAAACAGCGGCATGTTGTGAACGCCAATCGCTTCGATCGATCCGGTATCGTAGCGCAACTGGCCGCCGGTCACTTTCAAGGCAAGCCACTCGCACATGTCGGCAAACTGATTCAGCGCGGGCGTCATCGCGGCGGGGATCAGGGCATCGTAGAGAAAAGGCGGCTTGCCGCACTCCGCCAAGACTTGCTTCATGGCCGCGTCGACCGGCAGCGCCGCGGTGCCGGAACGCTCCGTTCGATGCGCCCACGCGATGGCGGCCTCGTACCAGGGCTCGCGCGGCAGGAGATCCTCCTGCGCCAGCATGCTCGCCGGGAAGGCTGGATCGGGCGGGAAGAGAACGCGAAAACAGAAGTCTTCGATATGGGCGTCGGCTGGGAGCGAAGAAAAATCGAAGAACAGGCCGCGTTGCGCGTAAAGCCGCTTGACCCACGGCGGCGGCAGCACCACCGCCCCTCCGAGCCCGGCAAGAACGCCCAGCGGGGTGCAGAAAACGGCGCGTTCGCGGTTTCTTTCCGGGTCTGCGCCGAGGCAGGCGAAGGTGACGGCGACGCGGGGGTCGGCCGTAAAGTCGAGAAGCGGGGTGGGCATGCCGCAATGCTGAAGCGCGGCCAGATGCACGAGCCGGCCGTTCATGCGGTTCTCTTCCATGTCGAAGAGCCGTTCGAGGACGGCCGCAAGCAGGTTCATGGCGGCGAGATCGGCCTTGGTGCGGCCTTCGCGAAGAAGGGTGGGACGCAGCTTCTGGCCCGGATCGGTCTGGCCCCGGAAAACAGGCGCGCCGAACTTCACGTCGTAGGGCGCGCGAAGCCCGGAATCGCCGTCGACAGTCGCCATCTGGCCCGCCAGCGCCGCTAAATCGAGGAGCCACGCAGCCGCATGCCAGGGACTCGGAGCCAGGTAGGTTCGGTCATCCAGTTTCCGGACCGACAAAACCAGCCTTCGCGCCAGCGCCCGCAACGGCCCGCAATCGGATGCGGGGTTCTGGAACATGCGATGCGGGCCGCAATGCTGCGCCGGCACGGTTTCCAGAAGCCTCAGGTAGGTCTGGGCTTCGTCTACGGATAAGGGACTTTCAATGGCCGCCATCCTATGAGCCCTTGCCGGCGACGACGCCGCCCACGACAGGCTCCCTCGCCCCGGTCGTGCCGGGGAACGATGAGGGCAAATCTTTGAGGCGACGGGCGGCGAGGTAGGCGAAGGCCTGCGCTTCCATGAAGTCGGAGCTGAAACCGGCCACGTCCGCCGTCATCATATCCGGCCCCAGCACCCGGCGCAGCCCTTCCATCATATGCGGATTGTGCGCGCCGCCGCCCGCGACGATCCAGCTTCCCGGCCGCGCAGGAAAAAGGCGCGCGGCGGTCGCAATCCCGGCGATGGTGAAGGCCGTCAGCGTCGCGGCCCCATCGGCGGCGCTCAAGCCCGCAACCGCATCCAGGGAAAACGCGCCGCGATCGAGCGATTTCGGAGGCGGCGCGCCGAAGAAGGGATGCGAAAGAAGCGCCGCGAGCGCCTGCCGGTTCACGGTCCCGGCGAGGGCAAGCCGCGAATCCCGGTCAAGGGGCTCTCCCGTCTTTTTCATGGCCCAGTCGTCGAGAAGGCAGTTTCCGGGGCCGGCGTCGAACGCGATGAGATCCTGCGATGTCCCTTCGACAAAGGTCACGTTTGCAATGCCGCCGATATTCACGAACACGGCGGGAAGCGGTAGCTTTTGGCGCAGAGCCAGCGCGCGATGATAGATCGGGACGAGCGGCGCGCCCTGGCCGCCTCGTTCCATGTCGGCGGCCCTGAAGTCGAAAACGACCGGCACGCCGAGCGCCGCGCTGAGCGCCGCGCCGTCGCCAAGCTGCACCGTCAGCGCCCGCTCGGGCCGGTGCAGGACGGTCTGGCCGTGAAACCCGATGATGTCGACGCCCGCGAGATCGACGCCGCTGTCCGCCGCGAATTGCTTCACACAGTCGGCGTGCTTCGCCGTAACCATGCTTTCCGCGATGGCGAGGACGCCGCTTCGGTCTCTACGCAGCACGAGCCCGCGCGCCCAGTCCATCGCTTCGCGCAGCAGGTGCCGTTCAAGCGGGGTGTAAGCGAACTCCGCCGCCGGTCCGATCGAATGAATCGCTTCACCGTCCGTTTCGATCAGCGCCACGTCGACGCCGTCCATGGAGGTGCCGCTCATAAGTCCGATGGCTTTCATCACCCCTCGCTTGACGCAATATAGGAATGCCTTAAATGGTTGCCGCTTCTGCTACAAGCTGCCAATCGAACTGTCGAGGCGCGGGCTAGTGTTACCGCTTGGGCTTGCAGCTCGCCCTACGGCAGTTCAGACACAATGGGACACTAGCAAAAATAACGGGTTAGTGCGGCTTATGTCTCGCAATTGCCTAGGAGAGCCCGCCGTAAAGGGTGTAGGCAATTGCGAGACCCCACACTTGCGAAGGAGGATTATATGCTTTCCGCATCGGGAAATTTATTGGATTTCGTTCAAGTTTTAAGAGAGCGCGGCTACGTCCACCAAGTTTCCGACGAGGAAGGGTTGCGGGCGTTGGCCTCGAAAGGCCCCGTTACGGCTTACATCGGCTTCGACTGCACGGCGCCCAGCCTGCATGTCGGCAACCTCATCAGCATCATGATGCTTCGCATTTTGCAGCGCAGCGGGCATCGCCCTATTGCGCTTATCGGCGGCGGCACGACCAAGGTCGGCGATCCTTCGGGCAAGGATGAAACGCGCAAGATTTTGACCGAGGAGGAAATCGGAGCGAACAAGGCCCGCATCAGGGACACCTTCTCGAAATTCATGACTTTCGGAGAGGGGACGACGGACGCCATCCTGGTCGATAACGACGAATGGCTGAACGAGCTGAACTATATCGAGTTCCTGCGAGATTATGGGCGGCATTTCACGATCAACCGGATGCTGACCTTCGATTCGGTCAAGCTCAGGCTTGAGCGCGAGCAGCCGCTGTCGTTCCTCGAATTCAATTACATGCTGCTGCAGGCTTACGACTTTGTCGAACTTGGACGGCGCTACGGTTGCGTTCTGCAGATGGGCGGCTCGGATCAGTGGGGCAACATCGTCAACGGCATCGAGTTGGCCCGCCGCGTCGAGGGCCGCGAGCTTTATGCGCTCACGACGCCTTTGCTCACCACGTCGTCCGGCGCGAAGATGGGCAAATCGGTGAAGGGCGCGGTTTGGCTGAACGCGGACATGCTGAGTCCGTACGATTACTGGCAGTTCTGGCGCAACACCGAGGACGCCGATGTGGGCCGCTTCCTGCGCCTCTTCACGGACTTGCCGCTCCCCGAAATCGCGCGGCTTGAGGCGCTTGCGGGCGCGGACATCAACGAAGCGAAGAAGGTGCTGGCGACCGAGGCGACGGCGCTTCTGCACGGGCGCGAGGCTGCGGATGCGGCGGCTGAAACGGCGCGCAAGGCGTTCGAGGAGGGCGAGGCCGCGGAGGGGCTTCCCACCATCGAGATTTCGCGGTGAGGAACTGGACAAGGGCATCGGCCTCCTGACCGCCAGCACGGCGGCGGGGCTGGTCGCGTCGACAAGCGAGGCCCGCCGCCAGATCAAGGGGGGCGCGATACGCGTGAACGACGCGGTGGCGACCGACGAGCGCGCTTTGCTGACGCTCAAGGATTTGAACGAGGACGGGGTGATCAAGCTTTCGCTCGGCAAGAAGCGCCACGTCCTCTTGCGGCCGGCCCCGTAACTTTTCGGAGCAGGAGCGGGGGCCGCCCGCTCAGCCGGCTGGCCTTTGCTGCGGCGCCGGCTGACCGGGCGTTTGCTCGAATTCGAAAATCTGGCGGAAGAAGCCGGGGGCCAGCATGGAAACCGGGTTCACCACGACGTCCGGGTTCGATGTTCGTCCCTGGACGGCAAAAGTCATCCCGAAGACCCCTTCATTGTCGCGGCCCTTGAGAAACTCGCCCAGAAGGGGCACAGCGCCGAAAACGGCGTTGAAGCCGTAGAGAGGAACATAGGTGCCCGAGAGCGCGAGCGTCTCATGGCCGAAGTCGATGCGGCCTCTCAATGTCGCGCCGATCATGGGCCCGTTGATGGCGGCGTCGCGGAGGATAAACTGGTTCGCGCTGACCGAGAACGGCACGACCATCCGGTCGAACTGCAGCCGGTCCCCTGCAACAACCTGCTGATTGCGGCTATCGGGCTTGTGCCGGGCGCCTTCCTTTTCAGCCTGCGAGACGACCCTGCCGACAACCTGGTCGCCGGCGACGACAAACCGGCGTACGTCAAGAACGCCGGTTTTCTCCGCGCCGCCGCCGCCATCGAGATTGACGCGCAGGTTCATGGCGCCGCCTTGAACTGCGGAGTAGAAGCCGACGAGCCGGAAGGCCGAACCGGCGTCGGTGGCGTCCGAAACAAGCGTGCGGGCGTCATGGCCGCGCTGATCGACGTGGATCGCAACGGGGAGCCTCACCGTTCAGCCGTCCCGCCACTTCGAGGTAGGTCAGCTTGCCGCCGCGGCGCCTGGCGTCGACGATAACCGACTTCACCGATGTGTCGTAATAGCCGAAGACCGTATCGATCTCGACATTGAGGTCGAGACCGGGTTCATCCTTGAGCGGCGCAGGCTCGATTTCGGTGGGCTTGCCTGCCGTCAGGATCGACCTGAAGAATTGCCGCCCATCGTAGGAAGCGCCCTTCGCCTGAACCTTGAGCACGTTTTGCGGCGTCAACTCCCCGTTGATGGCCAGGTGCGTGAGCGCATTCGTCGAGAATTCGGGGAAGGTGAAACCTGCGATCCGGTGTTTGTCGTTCAGAACAAGGCGGCCGGCGATGTTGATGCCGTCGCCGGTCATTGCGAAGTTATCGAGAATGAGGTTGTTGTCCTGACGCTGGCTCAGATCGAAAGACACCGCCGCTTTCTGCCCCGGCGGCTTTCGCCATCCGATCGCCGTCAAGAACAAGTCCGTACTCGTGAGATTCGCTTCCATGAAGAACTTCGGCGGGCCGTCTCTTTGCATGGCGACGGCGAGCGCGACGGGCAGGTCGCCTTTTACGATGTGGTTGACGTTCATGCCGATGTCTTCGCGGGCCTTCTCATTCAGGATCGCGGCGAGGCGGAGCGTGGGCTGCTTCTCGGGAGGAGCATCGAAAAATCGCTGCCAGGCGACCGAAACAGGGATGCCGTTCACCTTAACCTCGCCGGCGGCGCTGATCGCCTCCCCTGTCACGTCGAAGTTTATCGAGCCTCCGTTCACCGACAGTCCGGCAGCCAGGACGCCCGATTTCAGATCGGACACCCGGCTCTTGCCCGAAATCGTCATTTGCTTGAAATTGAGGTTCTCGACGGTCGGAAACTTGATTTGGAACGCGGCCTGAACTTGCCCATTGATGAGGTTCGGTTTGAACCCAACCGCCTTCACATAATTCAGGGGCGGCTGATCCAGAAGTTCGAGAACCCCGGCGACATCGCTTACGCCTTTGAAACGGATTTCAGCGTCGGGGAATTCCGGCCGGAAATCTTCGACGATTAATTCGCCCTCTGAAAAGTAAATCGTTTTTCCGCTTGGCACATCGATGCGCGCATCTTTGGGAGCAACGTAGACAAAACGGCGTCCGCTCATGTGAGCAACGGACTCTTTGGTTGTGACCGGCGGCAAGCCTTTGATGTGATAGATTTGGGCGCTAGAGACATCGAGCCGCAAAGACACCGCCTTGTCCGGCATGTCGCCGCCATTTCTCAGCGCCGTAACCTCCTCTCCGGACAAGTTTACCGACAGGCGCGCGCCGCTAAGCTGCGCAGCCGGTATGCTGGTTCCCACCCACTCGCGCGTGCGGTTGAACATGAAAACGGGCCACGCGGCCTTCATAAGCGACAACGGCATCGGGGAAGCGACGCCGTTCACGACGACCGGCCCTCCGGTTCGTATCGCGGAAGCCTTCCCTGAAATCGCAATGCGAGTTCCCCCGGCCTGGACATGGGCGTCATCAAGGACGGCGCTGTCTGTGGCGGAGTCATAGGCGCCGCTGATCCTGAAACTATCGAGCGCAATCGGCCTCACGGCGTATTGCGAGGCGCCCAGTTTTGTCCCGCTCCCGTCCAAATCCACAGTCCAGACGGATGGGTTCGTGCGGGCGCCGTGCGTAATCGAGCCGGCGATGGTGAGCACGCTGTCATCCCAACGCAGTTCGAAAGGCTTGATGCGGATCGCATCGCTCGCCCGGTCGTAGGAAATCCGCAGGATGCCATTATCGATCAGCGCAGGATGCTTTTCGTCGAAGGGCGAAAGATCCTTCCGCTCCCGAGTTCAATCTCGGCTTCGGCGCCAATGAGCTCCCCGTTATGGCTCACATTGAAGCTGGCCTCCCCGCTGACGGGCGCGTCGATGCTCTTCAATGGCTCGGCGGAGGCGACGGCATCCCAGATTTCGCGTGGAACGACACCCTGCACCGAAGCTTTGACGATATAGCGCTTCTCCTGCACGCGATTGATCGCTTCGAAGGATGCGCGCCATGCGCCGTCTCCGCGCTGAAGCGTCGCTTCGCCATGCAGCGCGCTGGCGCCGCTTCGCTCATCCAGTTCGATGTGAAAATCCGCGACGCGCCAGGTCGAAACATTCTTCTCGCTGGCGAAGTAGACGACGGCGTCCTTGAAACCGATGCGTCGAAGCGCCGATGAAGCGCCGCCCCGCTGATCAAGAGCGCCGAATAGGCTGGACAAAAGAGGCGCGGGATCGAATGGCGAAGCGGATTGCTGCGTCGAGACGGCCTGGCGAGCCATCTGCCGGACGCCAGCTATCTCGCGCAACTCCTCCTCCGTCTCGAAGCCTTGAGGAGAGGAGTTTTGAGGCGGTTGCGCGGGAGCCCACCCCTGTGCGGCGGCGCTCGACGTTTCGGGGGACGCGGTGAGCGTCAGTCCCTGTCCGGGCAGGTTGAAGACGAGAACCTTCGGCCCGATGAGATTGATTTGCGAAGCGGCCAGCGAAAATTTGAAGAGCGATGTTTCGCTGATATCGACGGAGGCAAGGGGAGCTTTGGCGATTTCCTGGTTGCGCGCGTTCACGACGCTGACGTCCGCGAGGCGGAACTCTAAGCCCCAACTGTTCGAAAGCCTCAAAATAGCGTCGCCGACACGCAGGCTGTAGCCCTGCAGCTGTGCGTTGAGTCTTTCTTGAACCGCAGGCGCCAGGAAATCGAAAGAGATCGGCCCGGCGAGAAGGCGGGCATAGAGAGCGGTGAAGGCGAGGAGCACGGCTATTCCCATGAGCGCCGTCGCCCGGCTTCCAAACCAGATCGAATGCCGGGAGGCGGACTTGACCTGGGGGGGGATCGCGTCCGTGATAAGCTTGCCTCCTAGGGACAAGCGCTCGAGCTGCACCTGCACCGAAAACGGCTTGACCAATTCCCGGTTCCGCTTCAGGGGAACAAGCGCCCGCCTATCTTTCGGAAAAAAATGGTCATCCATGGCAGTGTGACAGGCCGGCGGGCCTCCTGAGCGCCGTTAGCATTCCCGCTTCCCCCCTAAGCGTAGACCGGCAACCTTGCACCGCGCATTTCACCTTGTAGCCGCCTGTAACATTCTTGTGCTCATCCAGCAGGTTGCGGATAGCGTGTCTTTCAGGCATTCCGCTTCTATAGACCGAAAAAAAAGACAAAAGGAAGGCTCGAAGATGCTTCAAGACGGTGACAGCGCCCCCGATTTCGCTTTGCCCGATGCGGACGGAAAAATCAGGAAGCTGAGCGACTTTAAGGGACATTACGCGGTCGTCTACTTCTACCCGAAGGACGACACTTCGGGATGCACGAAAGAGGCGCAGAGCTTTACGGAGCTTAAGGCTGAGTTCGGCAAGCTCAAAGCGGAGGTCCTTGGGATCTCGCCCGACAGCGTGAAATCGCATGCGAAGTTTCGAGAGAAGTATGGCCTGCAGGTGATCCTGCTCGCCGATGAAGAGAAGGCGGCGATCCAGGCCTACGGCGTCTGGGCGGAAAAGAAGATGTACGGCAAGGCCTATATGGGCGTGGAGCGCTCGACCTTCCTTGTCGGTCCGGACGGCAAGATCGTGAAAGCGTGGAAGGGCGTCAAAGTGCCGGGACACGCAGAGGCTGTGCTCGATGCGATCAAACAGCAACAGTAGCGCTAGAAACTGAATCCCCGGCGCGCGCTCTGCGCTTGAAAAGTCCGGGAAATGTCATCAGCCCGCCCTATCTTTGCGATCCTCCTCTATCATCGGCGTTGAAATAGCTCGGGCTGTGCCCTAGAAACGAGGCGCCCGCCCCGCATCGCTCCGGAGACGCGCCGATGTTCAGTAAAAAGCCAGAGACCGATATGAGCAATTTCGATCAACAAAAGCCGATAATAAAAACCACGAGTAAAGCCATTGGCCAGCCTGGCCCCGTGCCTGGCAACTTGGCCCCGATAGGGGGGCCAGCCGCGCCCGCAGCGAACCAGCCGGCTTTTGCACCGAAACCGCCAGCTTTCAGGGGACCAGACCGCATGGCTCCATCGATCATTGGAGAAGACCTTACCGTAACCGGCAATGTTCTCTCCAGAGGCGAAGTCCAGGTTGACGGCCAGATCCAGGGCGACGTCCATTGCTCCTCGCTCATCGTCGGCGAGAAGGCGCAGATCACGGGCGGCATCGTGGCGGAGGATGTCGTGGTGCGCGGTCGCGTGATGGGGTCCGTGCGCGGCAATCGCGTCACCTTGCAGGCGTCGAGCCATGTCGAGGGCGACGTTTTCCACAAATCTCTGGCGATCGAGCAGGGCGCGTTCTTCGAAGGCAAGTCCCGCCGGTCGGAAGATCCGATCGCGACGGCTCCGCGCCTGGAGGGAATGAACACGCAGGCGGCCGAATAGCTATCCCTGCGTTATCTCTGGCAAGCCAAAGCGTGCGGCGGCGCCGTGCGCTTTTTTCGTTCGCCGCTGGTTTATCCGCTCTTATCGTTTTCGAGCAGTAGCCTCGACAAGAGCACTGTCGACGCAACGATGAGCGCGACGACAAGGGCGAGGCCGAAAGCTTTCGCCGGATCGTCGCCTTCGTACAGGATCACGCGCTTCGTGCCCTCCCATAAGGCCGACACATTGATCAGGATGCAGACGACGCACGCCGCCTTCAGGAACAGCACCGCCGCGTCCGAAGACTTGTAGTTCAAGATCACATGGCTCGCCATTACAAAACCGAGGACGATGACCGTGACGACAACGCCGAAGGCGAACTGACCCGGATTGATGCTGGGGTTCCGCGGCAGATCGAAAAAGTAGGACAGCCCGCGATACGTGATGAAGAAATTCCAAAGTGCGGGGGGGAGAAGCGGAATCATAAGCAGCAAGCGGATGCTCATTCCGTTCCCTCCATTTGCCGGCTCGGACTTTGCGGGCGCGCCGCCCGTACTTGATTGAGCGGCTTGCGCGTTTGCTTGAACGTCTGCCATCGGTCCCAACTGAAGTCGATTGCCCTTAGCTCCGGCGTAGCATTTTTTGAATAATTTTTCGCAAATCGCGGAGCGGCCTGCCAAGCGCGGGGAACGGAGACGAAACCGGCGCCTTTACCGGCGCTCTGGTGTGGCGTCTCGCAATTGCCTACGCCCTTTGCGGCAGGCTCCCATAGGCAATTGCGAGACATAAGCCACACTATCTTATTGATTTGCTGGTGGTCCTTTCCGGCATTTGCTCTGAAGCGTGCTGCAGGCGGATGCAAATACCGGAATCGGACTACTAGGTGTTAAACATCGATCCAATCCGCAACGCAGAGGCGCGCATGTCCCGCATCGATGAAAACCTCCCGTTCAAGCCTGTCCGCATCGCCGTCCTGACCGTCTCCGACACGCGGACGCCCAAGGAGGACAAATCCGGCGACCTCCTGGCCGAAATGCTTCAGGCGGACGGGCACGAGCTAGCCGTGCGCTCGCTTGTGCAAGATGACGTGGAGCAAATCCGCAACCAGCTCAGAGGCTGGATCACGGATGCCGCCATCGACGTCATCATAACAACCGGCGGCACAGGCCTCACGGGCCGCGATGTCACCCCGGAGGCTGTGCGGCCGTTGTTCGAGAAAGAGATCGACGGCTTTTCCGTGCTGATGCACATGGTGAGCTACGAGAAGATCGGCACGTCGACGATCCAGTCGCGCGCCTTGGCGGGCGTTGCCGGCGGGACTTATATCTTCTGCATTCCCGGCTCGCCCGGCGCTTGCGCGGACGCGTGGACGGCGATCCTTCGTCCCCAGCTCGATTTCCGGCACCGCCCCTGCAACATGGTCGAGATTATGCCGCGGCTCACGGAGCGCTAAGCGCAGCCGGCGCCGGCGCCGCAGACCGATAGCGCCGGTAATCGGCCTCAGTATCGATATCGAAGAGGGTCGCGGCGAAAGCGATGCGATGCCCGGCGAGATTTTTCAGCGTGTCGGCGAGCGCGTGTGGCGAGGACCAGCGCACATCTTCGAAAGGAGTGAGCCGCTTCGGCCTGCGCCGCAAGCCCACAAGCCAGTAGCCGCCATCTTCCGCACGCCCGAAGACGGCGTCGGCCCCGCGCAGGCGATGGAACGCTTCGGCGATCATGCCGCGCGACACAAAGGGGATATCCGTCCCCACAATGATAAGCGGACCCTGCCCGCAAGCGTCGAAAATGCGCTGCATACGCTGCCCGAGACCGCCCCGGCCTTGGCCGATGCGCCCGCTATATACGGCATCACCCCTCACCCTGGACGCACGGAATAACCCTCTCCCGTTGCGGGAGAGGGTGGCGGCCGGCTTGCCGGGCGTGGGGTGAGGGGCTGCGACCTCAACCCTTGTTGCACGCCACGACGTGAATCGCGCGCGCAGAGCTGCGTCGGGAGTAATCGCGAGAACGGTTCGAAATCGCGCATCTCCGCCCGCCTCGCGAAGCAACGCTTCGGTCAGGGTGCGCGCCAGAGCCGTAGCGGCGACCGCGCCGATCTTGCCCGCGAGCCGCGATTTGACGGCGCCGCATACCGGAGCCTTCGCCATGATGACGAGAATCGGAGGCACGCGCATCGCGAGGCGCCGCGTTCCCCGCTTAGCCATAGCGTTCGGCGAGGCGCTCGGGGGGGACCCCCCTGTAATAAAGCATGAGACAGGTGAGGTTTCTCAGCGAGCGCCGGAAATACCCATCCCGGCGGAAGCGCTCGGGGCTCGTTACCGCGGCGGTCGTCAACATGACAAGGCGGCGCCGGCCGAGTTTGCGAACGATGTCCACATCTTCCATCAGAGGGATAGGCGCAAACCCGCCGATGGCGTCGTAGAGCGCGCGCGAGATCAGAAGGCCCTGGTCGCCATAGGGCAGCCGGAACAGCCGGCAGCGCAGAGCGACAGCGGCTTCGAGAAGACGCGGCTGAAAGCCACTGTCGGCGAGGCGAAACCGGAAGGCGGCGGCCGCGTCTCCGCCCTTTTTCATGAAAGCTTGCGCATCGTCGGTCCACCGGCTTTCAAGCGCTGAGTCCGCATGAAGGAAGAGAAGCCAAGGCTTCTGCGCAGCGTCCGCCCCCGCCCGCAATTGCTGACCGCGCCCGCGCTCGCCCGCGATCACCGTGGCCCCGGCGTCCTCGGCGATCGCGCGCGTCGCATCCGTCGAGCCGCCATCGCTGACGATGACCTCGCTCACGAGCCCGTCGATCGCCGCATCGAAGATCGACAAGAACGTCGCCGCCAGATGGGGGGCAGCGTTCAAGGTTGGAATGATCACAGAAATCATTCGCTTCTGGTACTCCAATCGGTTCTGGCTGGAAAGCCAAAAATGTTCTTTATATGTTCTCATTGCCGGGCTAGATTGGCCACATGGCATGGAAGCAGGCGAGACAGGCGAGCGAGGGCGAGCAGGTAGAGGGTTCCCGGCGACGCGGGCGTGGCGCGGTCTCCAATGCGACAGGCCGCTTCGAACCCGAACGGCGCGAAATCTTCGACGATGGCTGGGAGAACTTGCCGGATCTTGAAGCCTTCAAGACCGAAGTTCGTGACGAAATCGCCAAAACGATTATTGCAAGGAACGACTCGCCCGATATCGGCTTCGATCAATCCATCAACCCCTATCGCGGATGCGAGCACGGCTGCATCTATTGCTATGCGCGGCCAAGCCACGCCTATTGGGGCTATTCGGCGGGCCTCGATTTCGAAACCAAGCTGACGGCGAAGGTGAACGCCGCCGAAGCCTTGGAGCGGGAGTTCTCGAAGCCGGGCTATGCGCCTTCAACGATCATGATCGGGGCCAACACCGACGGCTATCAGCCGGTCGAGCGTGAGCGCAAGATAACGCGCGGCATTCTCGATGTGATGGACCGCTACAGCCACCCCGTTGCGATGGTGACGAAGTCGGCGCTCATCCTGCGCGACATCGACATTCTGGCCCGGCTGGCGAACCGCGGCCTCGCAAGGGTGGCGATTTCCGTCACCACGCTCGATCACCGGCTCGCGCGCAAGATGGAGCCCCGCGCCTCGACGCCCGCCCGGCGCGTCGACGCCATTCGCCAGCTTTCGGCGGCGGGCATCCCCGTGGCCGTGATGGCGGCCCCGCTCATCCCCGCTTTGAACGACAACGAACTGGAGCGGATCCTTGAGGCCGCCTCGTCGGCTGGCGCTTCGGAGGCGGCTTATGTGCTGCTCCGCCTGCCGCTGGAAATCAGCCCGCTTTTTCAGGAGTGGCTCAAGGCCGAGTTTCCCGATCGCGCCAAGCGCGTCATGTCGCTCGTGCGCTCGACACGCGGCGGCAAGGATTATGTGTCGTGTTTCGGCGAGCGGCAGCGTGGCGCGGGCCAGTACGCCGATCAGATTGCGGCGCGCTTCCAGCTTTCGTTGAAGCGGTATGGACTCAATCGAAGAAGCCTGAGCTTGCGCCGCGATCTGTTCCGGAAGCCGCAAGAGGGGCAGCTCAGTCTTTTCTGATCGCGGCCGATGTTAACGATACAGGCTTGAGATTGGGAAAAAGCTTTAGCTTTGCCTTTTTGCCGCTTGATTGCGTGAGCGCGGCGGTTCAAGAACAGGCGATGCCGCCAGCCTCACGATCTTCGAAACCGACGCGCCGCCCCGATTTGGCGCTTGAGCGCAAATATGGCGGACTCATCGCCGGCGTCGACGAGGCGGGACGGGGGCCGTGGGCTGGCCCGGTGGTCGCCGCCGCTGTGATTTTCACAAGCAAGCCGCCAGCCGGCATCAACGACTCGAAGCAGCTCCCGGCGGCGGAGCGCGAAAAGCTGTTCCCCAAAATCCAGGCGGCCGCTTATGTCGGGATCGGCATTTCGGGCGTGGACCTTATCGACGAAATCAACATCTATCACGCAACGCACGCCGCGATGTGCGACGCCATCAGGGCCCTCGCCTTCGCCCCTGCCGCCGTTCTCGTCGACGGCAACCGCTACCCGAAACTCGACATGCCCGCGGAGGCTCTGGTTGGCGGCGACGCTCTTTCGATTTCGATTGCGGCGGCCTCCATCATCGCCAAGGTGACACGCGACCGGATCATGCGCGAGCTGGCTTCGAGCTTTCCGAGTTATGCATGGGAGCGCAACAAAGGATACGGAACACCCGAGCACGCCGCTGCGTTGAGGCAGTTCGGCGTGACGTGTCATCACAGGCGGAGCTTCCGCCCGGTCTGGGAGCGGACCATGCTCGAAGCCCTGGCGTAAGTCTGCGGATAAACATCTCGCGGCGCGCTCAACCATGCTTTTCATTCACAATTGCATGTTTATGTTATGGCCAGCGTAACCCATTATCCGGTCCCGTCTCCGAATTTCCGGCCTCCATGCAACACGCTCGTACGGCAATCCGTAGACAAAGGGACACTCGCAGAAACAACAGGATAGTGTGGTCTATGTCTCGCAATTGCCTATGAGAGCCCGCAGCGAAAGGTGTAGGCAATTGCGAGACGCCACACTAGCCTCTCGTCCCACACCGCTTTTCCCTTCACGGGGTTCCATCATGAGTAAGCTGATTGCTTGGACTTTGACCTGGACCGCAATTGCAAGTCTTGTCAGCCAAGCCCCGCGCGTGGCGTTCGCTCAATCGCCTGCCGTCGTGACCATCGATGAATGCCGTAATCTCAGCGACACCGATGTCCGCGACCGCATTCGCGAAGTGGCCTCCACAAGCCTCAAGACCGAGCT
This sequence comes from uncultured Alphaproteobacteria bacterium, assembly GCA_963727795.1. Taxonomy (GTDB): domain Bacteria; phylum Pseudomonadota; class Alphaproteobacteria; order Rhizobiales; family Rhodomicrobiaceae; genus Rhodomicrobium. Next base: position 347,354 of record CAVSHC010000015.1, on the reverse strand, counting down.
GACGGCCATAAACTATTCGGCGCTCGTTAGCACTTACTGGGCAAAAGCGGATGTGAATGTCCGGATCGACCGCGAAATCGACGCCGCGGTGGCGCTCGTGCGCTCCGACACGACCTGGGCCGACAGGGCTTATTCAACCGTCAGCCAATCCACGGCCGCCCGGTATGCCACCGCGGTCGCCGACAAGGCCTATAATTCGGCGGGATTCAAGGACGCGCTGAATGAGGTCGCCACCGGCGTGGCGAGAGAGGCCGGAGCCCAGATCGAAAAGGCGACGGCGCGGATATCGAACCCCATCATCGCCTGCGTGCAGACCGCCCTTCAATCGCGGTATGGCGGCGCGATCGCGCAGGTTTTCGCGCAGGAGAGCCAGAAGAACCTGGATGCGAACGCGGAGCAGCCGCCCGTCAAGATCGAAACGTCCGACCTCGTCGCCAACAACGCCGCCTCGATCTCCGGAATGGTCCTCGTTGTCACCCGCCGCGTCATCGGCAAGGTCGTGCAAAGCGTCGGAACCCGGATAGCGGGCGTTGTCGCGAGCCGCATCGTCTCCTCGATCGCGGGGCTCGTCGGTATCGCCCTCATCGCCAAGGACATCTATGAAGCGGGCGACGGCGTTTTCCCGATCATCGACGAGCGTATGAAGTCGGACGAAACCAAACTTCTCATCAAGGATGAAATCGGAAAGACGATCCAGGCCGACATCAGCCAGCAGGTCGGAACCATCGCGCAGGAAACCTCGGAAAGACTTTACTCGGTCTGGCTCGACTTCAAGCAGAAGTACAATCGCCTTCTGCTTCTCAGCGAGAAAAATCCGGCATTCGGGGAGTTCCTCAAGGATCGCCGCCTCGACCAGCTCGGCAAACTCGGCCAGATCGTCGATATCATCTACGGCACCAAGGGCGAGAAGGCGGTGCTTGACGGGGTTGCGAACGGATCGCTGAACAGGGCGCTTCTCGACCTGACGGACGACGGCCTCGTGATTGCGGAGGAGCAGAAGTCCGTCGACAACGCGCTGCGCTGGACGGCTCTTGCCGGCCGTGATTTGCCTCGGGTCGTCGATCTTGGCGTTTATCGCTGGCTGCCGTTGGAGGGGCTGACGGCGGCGACCTTGCAGAAAATCCTCTCCATCAACGACCGTATCGCAGTGGCGCGAATCGCCAATCTCGATCCTCAAGCCCGGGAGCTGATCTTAAGCCTTCCGGCGGATCAGATGCGCGACTTCGCGCGGCGCCTGAACGACCGCCAGCTCGCGGCCTTCGCCGACTTCGAGCGCAACCTTGAGCCGAACGCGGCAAGGCGGCTCCTGCGCGCCGTCGCGGACGACCCCACGGTCATGCAGGAGCTGACGGTCGAGGGGCTTCGAGATGCGATCTTGAGAAGCCGCGATCAAATCGCGGCCCTGAATATGATCATCCATGACGACGCAAGCTTGACGAGCTTTTTCAACTACACACGCATCCTGAAAGACGTCGGGCTGGTGAAAAACGGCGCCGTCAGCTTTCGCGTGTTCTGGGAACGTTACTGGGCTGCGGTTCTGCTCGCGGGCTTCCTGTTGCTTGTCTTCTTGTCCTGGCTTCGCCGGCTGTTGTTCGGCCGGCCTCAGGTCATCATAAGGGAAGGAAAGTCGCGCTGACACACCGCTGAAAAAAGTGACGTTACCCATGGTTCGACAAGCTCACCATGAGGGCCTAACCATTGAAAAATGCCCGGCCTCATTCTGAGCCTGTCGAAGAATGAAGCCACGATTTTTGATTGCTTTTCAGCGGCTAGTGTCCCGTCTCCGAATTGCCGCTCAACTTGCAGCGGGCTCGTACGGCAATTCGTAGACAAAGGGACACTAGCAAAAACAATAGGCTAGTGTGGCTCATGTCTCGCAATTGCCTATGAGAGCCTGCCGCAAAGGGTATAGGCAATTGCGAGACGCCACACGAGTGGTCCAATTCCGGCATTTGCATCCGCCTGCACCACGATCGAGAGCAAATGCCGGAATCAAATGGACCACGAGCAACTTTATGATTCTAGTGGAGCTTTTGAATTTGACATTTGAGAACGAACTCGCGGCGGGCGGGACTCAAATGTCAAATTCGCTCCACTAGCTAATCTTCGGAGACTGCGATGCAGCTTTACACAGTTGAGAGTCTTTCGGGACGCCGCATCAAGGAAGGCGAGCTGATCTACGCCAGTACGGTTCTTGCCGCGAACCTGCTGCGCGACGCCCGCGAGGCGATCACGAACGCCATCGGCGGAAAAATGCTCCGCTATGAGCGGCTTCTCGATCGCGTCACCGCGCAAGCGATCGAAATTCTCAAGGCGAGGGCTGTCGAGAAGGGATACGATGGCATCATAGCCGTGCGCATTTCGAACCCGTTCATGATCCAGGGCAGCGCGGCAATCACCGTTTACGGAACGGGCTTCAATTTCATCCAGGATGAGAGCCATCAATGAAACTAGGACCTGACATTGCAGCAATCGTAACGGGCGGCGCCTCGGGCCTGGGCGCGGCGACAGCGGCGGCGCTGGCCAAGGCGGGCTGCAAGGTTGCGATCTTCGACTTGAACCGCGAAGCGGGCGAAGCATCGGCTTCGTCGCTCGGCGTTTTATTCTGTCCTTGCGACATCACAAACGAAGTTTCGGTTGTGGAGGCGCTCGACCGCGCTCGAAGCGTGAATGGACCGGAGCGGATTCTCGTCAACTGCGCGGGCATCGCCATCGGCCAGAAAACCATCGGCCGGGACAAGGTGACCGGCGAGCCGCTTCCCCACTGTCTCAACGCCTTCGAGAAGGTGCTCGCCATCAACCTTGTCGGCACCTTCCGCATGATCACCGCCGTCGCCGCCTCGATGGTGAAGCTCGATCCAGTCACGGCCGACGGAGAGCGCGGCGTGATTGTTTGCACGGCTTCCGTCGCGGCGGAGGACGGCCAGATCGGCCAGGCGGCGTATTCGGCGTCGAAGGGCGGCGTTGCAGCCATGACGCTGCCCATCGCGCGCGATCTCGCCCGCGACGGCATCCGCGTGAACACGATCCTCCCCGGCCTCTTCAATACGCCGATGTTCGCAGGCCTGCCGGACGAAGCGCGCCGTTCTCTTGAGGCGACGGTGCCTTTCCCCTCCCGGCTGGGAGACCCTTCGGAATATGCGGGGCTCGTTCGCCACATCTGCGAAAACGGCATGCTGAACGGCGCAATGATCCGAATCGATGGGAGCCTGCGCCTCGCTCCCCGCTAAAGCCAAATCGGGTCAGTATGAACCTCTGTCGTCATGGCCGGGCTTGACCCGGCCATCCAGTTTCGAAAATCCAAGGGGTGCAGATTCCGACTGACCACAGCACGCTTTAAGCTGCGGCCTCGTCGTCTTCGATGAATGAATTATCCCACGACGGATAACCCTCTTCCACGAGATACGGGCCGCCTCCCTGATTGGGCCGCGACGAAAACAGGACGAACCGGCTGACCGGGAACGGCGCAGCGAAAAAGCCGCCATGCCGCGCAAGATATTCGGCGGCCGCAAACGGGCTGACATTGCGCAAGCGCGCCAGCGTAATATGCGGAACGAAATTGCGCGTTTCCGGCGGCAGCCCCACGTGTCTGGCCGCGCGCTCATGGGCCTTTTGCAGAACCGCCAGCGCGGGCGACGGCTTGACCGCAGCCCACAGCGAGCGCGGCTTGTTTCCGCCGAAGCTTCCCAGGCCGTTCAGCTCTATGTCGAAGCTGTTGAAATGGATCTCCGCAAGCGCGTCGGCGAAGTGGTGGGCGTCTTCGTCGGTGATGTCGCCAGCGAAGCGCATCGTGATGTGATAATTTTCCGGATCGATCCAGCTCGCGCCGTTGAGCCCCGCTCTTAGCATGGATAAGCGCTGGACGATGTCCCCTGGCAGCTCGATCCCGGTGAACAGTCTAGGCATGGGTTCACCTCCTTTATTGTCAGGGCAATGATGGAGGTCATACCCCATCAGCCTAGAATAATAGGGTCAGCGTGGATCGTGTTTTATTCAAGGTAAAAAATGTCGCGCTTATGGTTAAAAATGGTTAATGCTTCTGCGCATTTTTATTACGCCTGCAGGGCCTTTACGGTCACAAAAGCCCTTAAAACAGGATTCGCCGCGTCCTTCCTCGCGCGGGAGGCGGCGCCGGCTCACGCGCTCTTTTTGCTCTTCAAATCATTGTGTCGATGCAAACGCGGGTTTTCAGGTAAGACTCTAACCGGTCAAGCCATGATCCGCCGGGTGAGGAGAGCCGCCCCCAAAGGGCGCTCTCTGCCAGCAAATTCAGTCGCTTAACCGCGAAGCTCACCGCCGGTCGCCTTCTTCACCTGCGCAACGATCCTGGTTGAGACCTGCTCGATTTCGGCTTCCGTCAGCGTCCGGTCGAGCGGGGTGAGGGTGATTTCGACCGCAAGCGACTTTTTGCCGGCCGGCACGCCCTGGCCTTCGAACACGTCGAAGATGCTCACCCGCGAAATGAGGCCCTTCTCGGCGCTCTCGGCAGCTTTCAGGACCGCAGACGCTTCGACAGCCTTGTCGACCAGGAAGGCGAAGTCGCGCTGGACGGGCTGATAATCGCTCGCAACCAGCGGTCCCTTCGCCGTCCCTTTTCGACGCGGCGCCGGAATGTTGTCCAGGAACACTTCAAAGACGGCAATCGGGGCCTGCACGTCCAGCACCTTCAACGTCTCGGGATGCAACTCGCCGAAATGGCCCAGCACGGCCTTCGGCCCAAGCTGCAGCGCCCCCGAGCGGCCTGGGTGATACCAGCCGGGCGCATTACGGGTGACCTGAACCTTGCCGGGGTCGAGGCCGAGCGCCGCCAGCACGCTGAGCGCGTCGGCCTTTGCGTCGAAAACATCGACCGGCTTGGCTGCGCCGTCCCAGTGCCGGCCGCCGCCAATCAATCGCGCGGTCCCGGAGCGAACGCCGCTCGCGGCGTTACTCTGATCCTCCGGTTTTTCGCCGCGGAAAATCTGGCCGGCCTCGAACAGGGCGGCGTCCTGAAATCCCCGGTTCGCGTTGCCGCGCGCCGCTGCGATCAGGCCGGGAAGCAAGCTCGGCCGCATATCGGTCATTTCGCTCGAAATCGGGTTGGCGAGCCTGAGCGAAGCTTGCCCGCCGCCGAAATGCCGCGCCTGCGCCTCCCCGATGAACGACCACGTCACCGCTTCCACAAGACCGCGCGTGGCAAGCGTGCGGCGAGCGGCGAGAATGCGCTTCTGGCCGGGCGTGAGCACGGCGCGGGTGACGCCCGCGTCGCGCGGGAGCGGCGTCGAGGGAATGCGGTCGGCGCCCGAAAGCCGGACGACCTCTTCCACCAGATCGGCCGCGCCGTGAATGTCGGGCCGCCACGATGGCGTCGTAACGCTGAGCGCAGGGGCGCGCCCTTGAACGGCGCAGCCGAGCTTCTTCAGCGTGGAGACGATTTCCGTGTTCGAGAATTTGGCGCCGGAAAGCTTCTGAACGCGCGCCGGGTCGAACCCGATCTCGCGGGTCCCGCGCGGCTCTTTTCCGGCCACAACGGCGGCGCTCGGCTCGCCGCCGCAGAACTCAAGGATCATTTTCGTGGCGAGGTTCAGCCCGGTCATTTCCGACTGCGGATCGATGCCCCGCTCGAAGCGATAGCGCGCGTCGGAGTTGATGCCGGTCTTGCGGCCGGTCGCCGCCGTCCGCGCCGGGTCGAAATACGCGCTTTCGATGAAGATGCTGGTTGTCGCTTCGGTGCAGCCGCTCGCCTCGCCGCCCATGATGCCGCCCAGGCCCAGCACCTGCGCCCGATCCGCGATCACGCACATGGTCTCGTCCACCTCGTAGGTCTTGCCGTCGAGGCCGGCGAAGCTTTCGCCCTGCTTCCCGAGGCGCGCCATGATCGGGCCTTGCAGCTTGTCCGCGTCGTAGACGTGGAGAGGCCGCGCGCGGTCGTAGGAGATGTAGTTCGTGACATCCACGGCCGCGTTGATGGGGCGCAGGCCGATGGCGCGCAGGCGGCGCTGCACCCAATCGGGCGAAGCCTTGTTCGCAGCGCCGCGAATGAGGCGCCCCGCGAAGACCGCGCAGGCGCTCTCGGCTCCCTTCGGGAAGGGAAGCTCGATGCGGATGGGGGATTCGAACTCGCCCTCTCCCGCATAGCCTTCGGAAACCCTCTTCAGCTTGCCAAGGCCGGCGGCGGCCAGATCGCGCGCAACGCCGCGCACGCCAAGGCAATCGGGGCGGTTGGGCGTGATCGCGATGTCGATGACGGGGTCGTTGAGCGCCATGGCGTCCACGAAGCGCTCGCCGATATGCTTTTTCATGCGCTCCGGAAGCTCAATGATGCCGCTGTGCTCGGTGGAAAGCTCCAGCTCGCGCTCGGAGCAGAGCATCCCCGCGGAGTTGACACCGCGGATGGTGGCCTTGCCGAGCGTCACCTTGATGCCCGGCACATAGGTTCCCGGCGCGGCGAACACGCCAATCAGCCCCGGCCGCGCGTTCGGCGCGCCGCAGACCACCTGCACGACGCCGGAGCGCGGTCTCGACCTTGCAGACGCGAAGCTTGTCCGCATTCGGGTGCGGCTCCGCCTCCAGCACGCGCGCGATGGTAAAGTCCTTCAGCCTCGCCGCCGGATCTTCGATGCCTTCAACCTCAAGCCCGATGAGCGTGAGCTTCGAGGCGATCTCGTCGAGAGAGGCCTCGGTTTGCAAATGATCTTTGAGCCAGGAGAGGGTGAATTTCATGGGTGTGCCCAGAGGCGGGAGTTTCGTGACAAACGCAGGAGGCAATGCTTTGTCACGATCCTGCGGCGGAGGCAACAGCGGGAGTGGCGCTACACACCGCCTAACCGCCCGATCTCACGAAGCATCAGCGATGGCCAGCCTGACGCCTGCCATACCCAACCAGGCAAGTAAATCACGATTATTTGCGAGGCTTTTCGCGCATCCTGTGGCACTGTGAACTTTAGCCAATAAAATCCGGGGAGAAGAACGCTTGAGACCTGTGAGAGCTGCAGTAGCGGTGACCCTGACGCTTGCAATCGACTTCGCGGTCGTCATGGGCCTGATCGCCCTCGCCGCCTACGCCGCAGGCGCCAGCCCCTGGTCAGTCGAAACCGGCGCGGACGCCGCCGCCGTTTCCTCGCCGGCCGAGATTTCCAAGACGGTCCCTGAAGCTCCGCGATCCGGTCAGTAGTGACGGCGTTCTCTCCCTCCATTTTAGTCCCAAACCGACGGGCGAAACTTCACTTCTTGAAGTCTTCAAGCAAGACCTTCAGCGCATCGCTGTCCACGCGAGAAACAGAAAATTGATTTCGAGCCCCGGCTCCTCCAGATAGTCCGCGAGCGCCGTCGCGAAGGGGCTGTTCGCGCCCGCACCATCCTGGGCCAGCGTGCCGTGCTTGGCAGAATAGGCGACGAGGACGCCGCCGCTTGGCTCCAGCGGCGCGAGGCCGCGCCCGATGCTGCGCGTCGATCCGGCGTTTGGCGTGTAGCCGAGTTCAGCACTCCACGTCATGGCCGCACTTGATGCGGCTATCCAGGAAAAAACTCAACGTTTACAAAATGCTATGGATGGCCGGGTCAAGCTCGGCCATGACAAACGAGAGGCGATCCGCGAGCATGTCCGGCCATGACAATGGGAGGGACAGCGCGAAACGCTAAGCAGCGGCGCGGCGCTTCTCGATCTCGGCGATGGCGTCTTCCACGGCGTCGAACACGAGCAGCGTGGAGGCATGGCGGGCCTTGTAGTCGCGGACTATTTCGAGGATGGCGAGGTCGCTCCAGCGCCCCGTTGGCGGCGTGCCGCCCTCCTTCAGCATCTTGCGCATCTGCGCGCCCACGGCGCGCAGCTCATCCGCGGTCGAGCCGACGATATTCGCGCCCATCACCGCCGCCGAAGTCTGGCCGAGAAGGCACGCGCGCACATCCTGCGCGTAGTCCGTCACCGTGTCGCCCTCCATCTTCAGGCCGACCGTGATGCGCGATCCGCACAGCTTCGAGTGCGCGCTCGCCGTCGCGTCCGCGTCGCCCATGCGGCCCGCTCGCGGCATGTTCGCGGAAAGTTGAAGCACCCTCTCCGAGTAAATGTCTTCTAGATCAACCATTGCCCAGCTTTCGCTCGATGCGCCCCGCTCTTGCCGCGTGAGTCTTCCGTCTTATATGCTGTGCAGTCTTGGACCTTGCAATTGTTCGTCTGTCCGCCTTGCAAGGCCGGAAGCCACCGCCGCCCTTAAGTCGGGTGCTTAGGTTAAGCCGGCGCAGAGGGGGCTCCCTAACCAACAGAAGGCGCAGCGCAAGCCGCGCGGACATTCATCAGATAGCGCCTGCCGAAAGGGTATGTTCCCATGGATACACGAGCTTCAGTCACGGGGCCGCTGACGCGTGAGCGCCAGAACGGGCACGGTGTCGTCGCCGCGACGAAGCGGCCGACGCGCGAGGAGGCCGAGGCCGCGGTGCGCACGCTCATCGCCTGGGCGGGCGACGATCCCGCGCGCGAGGGCCTTCTCGATACGCCGGGCCGCGTGGTGGAAGCCTATGGCGAGTTCTTCGCAGGCTACGAGGGCGATCCCTACGAGGCGCTCGACCGGACATTCGACGATGTGAAGGGCTATGACGATCTCGTCATGGTGCGCGACATCCGCATCGAGTCCCATTGCGAGCACCACATGCTGCCAATTATCGGCGTCGCGCATGTCGCCTACCTGCCGAGCGGCAGCGTGGTCGGCATCTCGAAGCTTGCGCGCGTGGTGGACCTCTACGCGAAGCGGCTGCAGACGCAGGAGACCATGACGGCGCAGATCGCCGACGCGATCGAGGAGGTGCTGCGGCCGCGCGGCGTGGCGATCATGATCGACGCCATCCACGAGTGCATGACGACGCGCGGGGTCCACAAACCGGGCACGACGACGATCACGACGCGGTTCACCGGCGTCTTCAAGGACGATCCGGGCTATCGCGAGCGATTCATGCAGCTTGTGAACGGCGTGCGCCCGATCGGGTTAAGGTGATCATGGGCGGCGGAAGACGCGCGTTGACACGGTGAAGGCCAGGCTGAGCGGTGAATTGGCGGGCCCGCCACCCGAGCCGCTCAAGCTGCTCTCTGACCGGCGCATCCGCAAAGATGGGGATAGCGCCGGGGTTGAAGTTATTGTGAATGGCTCCCGCCCATAAGTCGCCGCTGTTTATCCAAATCTTATCGCGTTATCCGATAGACTCATCGTTTGCCGTTCAGCGTAACTTTTCCTAGTACGCCCCGTTCGTCCTCAGCGAGCCGTTTCATGGCCAAAGCATCGATTGGACTTGCCCTGGGAGGCGGCGCGGCGCGCGGCCTTGCCCACATAGGGGTAATCGAAGCGCTGATCGAAGCCGGCCTACAGCCGGACATCGTCGCGGGCTCCTCCATCGGCGCGGTGGTTGGCGGTTTCTTTGCGGCCGGGCGGCTCGATGTCCTTCACGGCCTCGCAAGCGATCTCACGATGCGAAAAATGCTGCGCTATCTCGATTTCAACCTCGGGGGATCGAGCCTCGTGTCGGGCAAGCGCCTCGAAAAAACGCTCGGCTCTCACATCGGCGGCGTCCAGATCGAAGCGCTGCCGAAGAAGTTCGCCGCCATCGCCACGGAGCTCGGGACCGGCCAGGAAGTCTGGCTGACGAGTGGCTCGCTGGCTGCGGCGCTTCGGGCATCCTATGCGCTGCCTGGAATCTTCAAGCCGGTGCGCATCGGCGGCAGGTGGCTCATGGACGGAGCGCTCGTCAATCCTGTGCCCGTCACAGCGGCGCGCGCGCTCGGGGCCAATTTCGTGATCGCAGTGACCCTCAACTCCGGCCTCTACGCCCGCAACACGCTTTTCCCGATCGAAGCCGAAGCGGCCCCCGATCCGAAGCCCGAGCGGTCTCTCGACGATGAGGGGGAGAAGAAGAGCAGGTTCGCGCTGGTGAAGCGGCAGATGTTCGGGCGGCGGCGCGGCGATGGCGCTCCCGGCATCCCGCGCGTCGTCCTGGAGGCTTTCAACATCACGCAAAATCGCATTGCGCGCTCAAGGCTGGCGGGCGACCCGCCCGACGCCACGGTTCAGGTGCATCTCGATGGCGTCGGCCTGTTCGACTTCCACAAGGCCGAGTTCGCGATCGAACAAGGGCGGATTGCGATGCGCCGCTATCTCAGCTCGATGCGGCGCGACGCTCCGGCTGCTTCATCGCCGAGCCACGCCGCCCGGCGATAGCGGCAAACGCACGCGATTAGCCGGCGGCGAAATACTGACGCATCTGCGCCGCTTCCGACTCCGCAAGCGCCAGCTTCAGCTTGACGACATCTCCGATCGAGACAATCCCGGTCAGCTTGCCCTCGTCCGTAATCGGGATGTGGCGGAAGCGGTGATTGGTCATCTCGTTCATGACCCAGTCGATGCTGTGATGCTCCGAGCAGGTGGAAACCGGGGTCGTCATGTGGTTGCTCACCGGATCGCTCAGGGCCGCGGCGCCTTGACTGGCGAGGATCCGCACGATATCCCGCTCGGACAGTATGCCAAGCACGTGATGCTGCTCGTCGACGACCACAACCGCGCCGATCCTGTTCTTCTCAAGAAGAAATGATAGCATCGGTGATCGGGGTGGTAGACATCACGCTCACGACACTTCGGCCCTTATCTTTCAAAATCCATGCAACGGTCATTCTCGTCCTCCCAAGCGAAACCGGGCTTTGACCTCACGCAGCGCCTACGACCGCCGCGTGGATCTTTTATGCAGCGTTTTATTAATGATGCGCGCAAACAGCGGACTGCGCAAGTGGAGCGAACTTACTTTGTGTCCTGCCCGGCGCGAGTTCCTGCTCAAATGCCGATTTCAAAAGCTTCACTATTTCAAAGAGTTGCTCGCGGTCTTCCTGATTGGGGCATTTGCTCTCGATATGCTGCAAGCGGATGCAAACGCCATAATCGGATCAAGGGAGGCAGAGCGCCTGGTCACGAATTTCTGCAAGGGTTGGAACTGAATTGGCTTAAGCAAGTTATTAAGATCGAGATGCTGTGGGCCGGCCTCCCTTGCCCCCATGTCCCGTCCCGCCGGACCACAGCAGGGCCGGCGTCTTTTTCGGCGCCGGCCTTTCGACGCCCGGCGGTCAGACGAGTTTCAAGCCAGCCAAAACAACATACTTGCGATGACATGACACACCGCGATCCGCGGCAGGCGGGACCAGCCTCGATCGTCCGTATGCCCAGTGGGGTAGCGTCGTGGATAAGAATTGGACAACGCGCGCCTGGCCCTGGCCGCGGCGCTGAGTTCTTGCCGCAGAATCCGGCATTTTCCCAGCTTCGAGTGAGGGGATAGACTGTGCCTGGATAGCCCGTAATGCCTGTCGCCAAAGGTCATCGCCGCAGGAATGCCCCTGCGGCTCCAGGACGGCATAACAAGCAGAATTTTGCGGAAGAAGAGGGAAAAGCGAGCGCCCGATCGCTACGTTTCAACTATCCGTGTTCGATTAGCATCGGCGCTCGCGTGTCCATACCGGACAAGTGATAGGCTACGCCTATGGTTAAGGGGTGAGAAGCGGTCAGAACGCCGCACCGCCGCGACGGCTCCCCCAACTGATGGGGGGCATCGCACCGCGTCATGCGGTCAGCAGAATAGGCGTCCCATTTATCTGCCGGTTGATTGAGCCTGCGTAGACCTGCGTCTCGGCCGGTCTATCCCCGGCAGGAGACGTTGCAGGCAACAAACCCAACTGGCTCTCGGCCTCGACGCGCCAAAACTCAAACAGGCCATCGCGCGGACGGCCCTTGAGATCCCAAATGTTGGGCGAAGCCGGGAAAACCTGCCTAGTCGCCCTCGGAGAGAGCGGCGCGGAAGCGGCGGGCGTTCTCGGCATAATGCCGGGCGGAGACGCGAAACCTCTCGATCTCCTCCGGCGAAACCGTGCGCACGATTTTCCCCGGCGACCCGATCACGACCGAGCCGGCCGGTATCGATTTCCCCTCGGGGATAAGGGTGTGGGCGCCGATCAGGCAATTGTCGCCGATCGCCGTGTTGTTCAGGATGGTTGCTCCGATGCCTATGAGGCAATTGTCGCCGACGATGCACCCGTGCAGGAGCGCGCGGTGTCCGATGGTGCAGCCGCGCCCCACCCTGAAGGGAACGCCCTTATCGGTGTGAAAAACGCAATGGTCCTGGATGTTGGTTCCTTCGCCGACTTCGAGGAGTTCGTTGTCGCCGCGAAGCACCGCTCCAAACCAGACGGATACATCGCGGCCCAACAAAACCTTGCCGATGACGTAAGCGCTGGGAGCGATCCAATAGTCGCCGATAGGCGGAAGATGAGGCGACACTCCATCAAGAGCTAGAACCGGCATAAACGACCCCGTCAGTCTTCCAGGTCGTCCGCGAGGATCGCCATCTGGAACTGAACTCTACTGTTCTCTTCGTCTCTGTAAATTACGCCGACAAACTCATCCTTCACAAAAACTTCGACGGAATCCTGCTTCTTAGCTCTCTTCCTCACCTCGATGGCTTCGAGGCCGAAGGTATTTCTCAAGTGGTTCTCGAGGCTTTTAATCTCTGAGGGCGTCACGAGTTTCGGATTCTCAACCTTCCATTCCATCTGAAATTGGTAGGCAGTTTCGTTGTCTTCGACGTCCTTTTGGATGTCGGCTATGGAGCTCTCCCCGACATAGACATCGACGGAATCTCGATTCTTAGCCCTTTTCCTGACCTCGATGGCGTCCAGGTCGAATGTTTTCCTCAAATAGTTTTCGAGGCTCTTAATCTCTGCCGGAGTCATGATTGTCCTGTCGGTTCGCGGGTTTCCGGTCTGCCAAGCTCCATTCCCTTCAGAAGCTGATCCATAACTCGGGATGGCTGGCTGCATCCAGCTTCGCCTACCACTCTCGCAGGCACGCCCGCAACTGTTGTTCTTGGAGGAACGTCCTTGAGCACCACGCTGCCCGCAGCGATGCGCGCGCAATCGCCGACCAGGATGTTGCCGAGGATCTTCGCGCCGGCCCCGATCATGACGCCGCGCCCGACCTTGGGGTGACGGTCCCCCGACTCCTTGCCGCTGCCGCCAAGGGTCACGTTATGCAGCAGCGAAGTATTGTCGCCAATCTCGGCTGTTTCGCCGATCACGATGCCGGTCCCGTGGTCGAACATGATCCCCCGGCCGATCTTCGCCGCAGGGTGAATATCGACGGCGAAGACGCGCGAGGACTGGCTCTGCAGGTAGAGCGCAAAATCCCTGCGGCCCAGATGCCAGAGCGCGTTGCCGAACCGCTGCGTTTCAAGCGCATGAAAGCCTTTGAAATACAGAAGGGGATCGATCAGCCGGTTGCAGGCTGGATCGCGGTCATAGACCGCCGCGAGATCCATGCGGAAGATGGCGCCGAACTCCGGGCGGCTTTCGAGAATATTCAGGAAGGTCTGCCGTATGAGGTCTGCGTCCACGTCGTCATGGCCGAGCCGGTGGGCGAGCCTCGTGCAGATCGCGTGCTCAAGCTGGCTGTGATTGAGGATATTGGAGAAGATGAAAGCCGACAGCTCCGGCTCCCGCCGTGTCACGTCCTCCGCTTCGGCGCGGACCTGTTCCCAGACCGGGTCATAGGCTGCGACTTTTTTGCCGCGGCTTTTAGTGTTCAACATTGGCGGGCAGCCTCCCGGACAGTCATTTCGTGGAGCTTATCTGAATAAGCGGTCATGCGCAAAGATTTGCCGCTCAGCGTTTATGCTTAAGAAAGGCAAGCGCGCCTTCCTTGAAAACGCGGTCGCCAACCGCCTTCATGTGGTCCCGGCCTGGAATATCCAATGCTTCCGCTCCAGGTATGACCTCGGCGAGCGGCCTGGCCGGCCCCGCGATGGCGTCTTCGGCGCCGACGGCGACAAGAACGGGGATGCGAAGTTTTGCAAGCTCGGCGCCGGGGATGCGGTCGCGAGAGGCCATGATGCAGGCGGCGAGCGAGCGGCGGTCGCTTTTCGTTTGATCGGCGAAGATGCGAAAGGCCCGCGCGTTCGAGCCGGCGATCGTCGCCGGATCCTCGGCCAGCAGCGCATCGGCAATGAGCTTCGGGTCGCCCACGCCATGCATCATGTTCGCGCCGAGCCCCCCGAAAATCGCGCTTCGCACGCGGCCAGGATGCCTGAGCCCCAGGTAAGCCGCCAGACGCGCGCCCATCGAATAGCCGAGCACGTCCGCCTGCTCGATGCCGAGATGATCGAGAAGCCGCCGCGCATCTTCCGCCATCGCCGGGCCGGTGTATGCCTCCGTGTCGTAGAGCTTGTCGCTGGCGCCATGACCGCGATTGTCGAACGCAATTACTCGAAAGCCATTCTCGGACAACAGACGGATCCAGCCTGTGCCGCCCCAGTTCGTCTGCATGTTCGAGGCGAAGCCATGGATGAGGAGGATCGGATCTCCTCTGCCTTCCACCTTGAAAGCGATTTTCACGCCATCTGAAGAAAAAGCGTCCATGCAGACCCCCTGATTCCCCGCTCTCTATGTCGGCGGGGGCCTTGAAAAGTAAAGCGCGCTTGGGGACCGATTTGGCTTTCCTTGCGATGAACAAAGATTGATGCTGTCCCACGCTTGCTGAAAATGCGCCCGCGCCGGTTGGCCTGCGATGAAATGATTTCATCTTCCTCGGAAGCCTTTTGGCGCTAAATTCACCTCTGCGCGCGACAGGAAAAGAGGCTGCAATCGCCCGATGCACGGACATGATCATCACCCTCATAAGCACGCGCACGCCCCGCAGGACTTCCGGTGGGCCTTCGCGATCGGAACGGGCCTCAACATCGCGCTCGTGGCGCTGCAGGCCGTCTACGGCGTCATCGGGCATTCCGTGGCGCTGCTTGCCGACGCCGGGCATAATCTTGGCGATGTCTTCGGCCTGCTTCTGGCCTGGGGCGCCGCTGCGGCGGCACGAAAAGCTCCAAGTTCGCGATATACTTACGGCTTCCGCTCCACCTCGATCCTCGCCGCGCTCGCCAACGCCATCATCCTCCTGATTGCGGTGGGCGCCATCGCGCTCGAGGCCGTTCAGCGCCTCAACGCGCCCGAGCCGGTCGCCGCGAACGCCGTCATGATCGTCGCCGCCATCGGCATTCTCGTAAACGGCGGCACGGCCCTTCTGTTCATGCGCGGGCGGGAGCGCGATCTCAACATCCGCGGCGCTTTCCTGCATATGGCTGCCGACGCCGCAATCTCGCTCGGCGTGCTTGTCGCGGCCTTCCTTATATCGCGAACGGGCTGGATGTGGCTCGATCCGGCCGTGAGCCTCGTCATTTCGGCCATCATCGTGCGAGGCACGTGGGGTCTCTTGCGCCAATCGTTCGATCTTGCCCTGCACGCGGTGCCTCCCGGTATCGATCCGGCCGATGTTCGCGGCCATCTGGAACGCCTGGAAGGAGTTGCGCGCATCCACGACCTGCACATCTGGGCCATGAGCACGACGGAGACGGCGCTGACCTGCCATCTCGTCATGCCCGCCGGCCACCCAGGCGACGCCTTCATTGCGCGCGCGGCGGCCATGCTGCATGAGGTGTTCGGCATCGAACACACGACGCTTCAGATCGAGTGCGGCGACGCCGGAGCCTGCGCGCTCGCGCCGGACCACGTGGTTTGAGCCACGAAACTGCCGCCACGCCTTCGGCGCGGAGAGCTACTCATAATATTTGCGTCAGAATCCGCCTAAGTGTGCCTGGAAATCTCGCGCGCGCCGCGAACCTTAATCCTCTTTTCTTGTTTTAAAGGCGATAGCAACGCTCCTGAGGAGCGATGGGGGCGAAATATAACGCTACTGCGTGGAGGTAAACGTGGCTTTGGATGCAGTCTTGATATGGCTGATTGTTGGTGCACTTGCAGGATTTCTTGCCGGTGTTATCTGGCAGGGATACGGTCTCGGCTTAGTCGGCAACGTTATTGTCGGCATTATTGGGGCCTTTATCGGGAATGCGGTCCTGCCGCGCTTAGGCCTGTTTCCTGGGTCTGATTTTGTCGGTCAGGTTTTCGCCGCGACGATCGGCGCCGTTCTCCTTCTGTTCCTGCTAGGCCTCTTTAGAAGAACAGCTTGAGACCGTCTTCATGGTTTCAGTTCTGTGCAGGCCGATATGCAAATGGAACATTGGCCCCGAACATGAGTTTTGGGAGGAATACGTTCTAACCTAGGAGATGATTCATGAATTGGGATCAAGTAGTCGGGAATTGGAAGCAGTTCGAAGGCAAGGTGCAGCACCAGTGGGGAAAGCTCACAAACGACGACTTGGAGCAGGTTAAGGGCGACCAAAAAGTTCTGGCAGGGAAGATCCAGGAACGCTACGGCGTCACGAAAGAGGAAGCTGAGCGTCAAGTTCACGAATGGCACAGCAAGCTCTAGCTATATCACTCGGAAAAAGGGACCCCAGGGGCCCCTTCTTCTTATGCTTTCCAAGCGAGCTTAATATCATCTGCTTGTGATAAACTCACGAAACAAGCTCTCAAATATCTGATCGCACGCATCGCAAAGCTACTGGAACCGGAAGGTCTGGACGTTTGTCTTCTCTGTACTCTGAGTGATTCAGGATACAAAGGAATGATGACTTCTATCGGTTCTCTGATCGTGTTGTTGCCGATCGCGGCATTCGCCGGATACCTGGCCAGCCTTGTTGTGTTGCGAAGCTACGGTTTTGGCGTTATTGGGAATGTTTGCGTAGGAACTCCTTGGCTCGTTCTTGGGAGGCGCAATATTGCCGCGCTTTAGTCTTTACACTGGCGGCGGCCTGATCGGCGACATCTTGTGCGCGACGGCAGGCGCGGTCATAACGCTCTTTCTCATCGGCGCCAGCGTAGGCGCACTGCTCTTCACAACCGGCTTACTCTGGAGATTTGCAGCGTCTTCGCGTCCTTGAGCCTCGGGCGAGGGCTCCAATCCGCAAAGCCTGCCTGGCGAGCCGCGGCGCGGTTCAGAAAATCCCATGTCCTGGTCATTGAACGTAACAGCAAGCTCAGGCCTTCGGCTCTCTTTCCAGAATTCAGGCTTTATGCGCGGCTGGGCAGGAACTTCTTCGTTCGAACTTGCGTTCATCTCGATATCACTGACATAATAAGCTTGCGGGGAAGGACGGCGCAATAAATCGCGTCGAAGCGCAAGCCATTGGAGTTTCGCGTATGGCTCCCCGCCCCTATTGGAAAGGCTACCTCAAGCTCTCGCTGGTCTCCTGCGCAGTCGCGCTCTACCCCGCGACATCGCGAAGCGAGCGCATCTCCTTTCATTGGCTCAACCGCGACACAGGCAACCGCCTTCGCCAGCTCATGGTCGATACGGACACCAATGAGCCGGTCGAGCGCGAGGACCGGGTTCGCGGCTACCAGGTCGCGAAGAACGATTATCTCGTGATCGAGGAGGAGGACCTTGACGCGGTCGAGATCGAAAGCTCGCACACCATTGAAATCGAGCGGTTTGTGCCGAAAACCGAGATCGACGCGATCTATCTGGACAGTCCCTACTATCTCGCTCCGAACGACAAGGTGGCGGAGGAAGCCTTCGCCGTGATCCGCGAGGCGATGGAGGCGCAGGGCGTTGTGGGGCTCGGCCGCGCTGTCATATCGAGGCGCGAGCGGCTGTTCCTGCTTGAGCCGCGCGACAACGGCCTTCTCGCGACAGCGCTGCATTACAATTACGAGGTCCGAGACGACCACGCTTACTTCGACGAGATCCCGGACGTAGAGATCCCAGGCGAAATGCTGGATCTCGCCAAGCATATCATCCAGACCAAGCTGGACCACTTCGACATTTCCAAGTTCGAAGATCGCTATGAAAATGCGCTGATCGAGATGATCCGGGCGAAACAGGCGGGAAGGCCCATCGAGGCCCAGAGGCCGGCGCGGCCCGCCAATGTCGTCAATCTCATGGATGCGCTGCGCAAATCGATCGCCGCTGAAGCGGGCGCGAAAGAGCCGCAGCCTGCCGCGCAACAAGGGGAAGAGAAGCCAAAGCCGGCGAGAAGAGGCCCGAAGACCCCCACAGCCGAGAGCAAGCGGCTGCGCAGCGCCGCCGAGTCTAGAACCGAGCCGAAGCGCACCGGACCCGCTGCCGGCGAGGCGGCAGACCGGTCTCCGGCCCGGCGCACGAGAGCGCCCCGCAAGACCGCCGGAAACCACTGATGCCGCGGGCGCAGTCTGCCAAGGGCGATCTTAGCCGCTACCGGGAGATCCGGGATTTCTCGAAGACGCCCGAGCCAAGCGGCGAGCCGCAGGCGCGGGCTTCTCCTTCTCTGCGCTTCGTCATCCAGAAGCATGCGGCGCGCAGGCTGCATTACGACCTGCGGCTCGAACTCGACGGCGTCTACAAGAGCTGGGCCGTCACGAAGGGGCCGAGCCTCGACCCGCATGTGAAGCGGCTCGCCGTCCATGTCGAAGATCATCCCATCGATTACGGCGACTTCGAAGGCGTCATCCCGAAGGGCGAGTATGGCGGCGGCACGGTCATGATCTGGGACCGCGGCTTCTGGCGCCCGGAAGGCGATCCCGCCAAAGGCTATGCCAAGGGACACCTTGCCTTCGACCTCACCGGCGAAAAGCTTCATGGGCGCTGGCATCTTGTGCGCACCAAGAGAAGACCGGAGGACAAGAAAGAGCAATGGCTTTTCTTCAAGTCCGACGATGAGTTCGCGCGCCCCGAAGCGGAGG
Source organism: uncultured Alphaproteobacteria bacterium (assembly GCA_963727795.1). Classification (GTDB taxonomy): domain Bacteria; phylum Pseudomonadota; class Alphaproteobacteria; order Rhizobiales; family Rhodomicrobiaceae; genus Rhodomicrobium. The sequence goes on along the minus strand of CAVSHC010000015.1, from coordinate 328,753 downwards.
AGGACATTCTGGATGCGGCTCCGGATTCGGTGGCCACGCATCGCACCATGGACGCCATCGCGAGCGAGGAGAGCGCCGTTTGGTCGGGTGCCGGCGGTCTCGTGAAGGGGCAGCTTTCGCCAGAGGTCGCACCCCCTCACCCTGGCCCTCTCCCCCCGGGAGAGGGCACGACGCTGCAACGGTCGCGGCCGAACTCCTTCTCCCATCCGCATCCGCTCGCGCATGCGGACACACCAGAGAGGCAAGTTCGCCAAGGCGAGCTTGCGCGGGAGAGGGCTGGGGTGAGGGGTGATGCCCTCGGCATTAAGCCTTCCGCGATCGAAGGGGCGAAAAAGGCGGCGTTCCCCGGCTTCATCGAGCCATGCCTCGCGCTTCTCGCCACGAAGCCGCCCGCAGGGGATGGCTGGCTGCATGAAATCAAGTTCGACGGCTACCGCCTGATGGCTTCGATCCACGGCGAGGATGTTCGCCTCTTTACCCGCAGCGGGCTGGACTGGACCGAGCGATTTCCCGGCATCGCGGCGGCTTTCGAGGAGTTTCCGGCGAATTCCGCAATCGTGGATGGCGAAGCCGTGGTCGAGGACGAGAACGGCATCTCCAGCTTCTCGGCGTTGCAGGAGGCTCTTTCCGAAGGAAAGACCGCTGGCGTGGCGGTTTTCCTTGCCTTCGACATCCTCTGTCTCGACGGCTACGACCTCCGCGAGGCTGCGCTCGACGACCGCAAGAGCATTCTCGCCGGGCTCCTGAGCTCGAATACGCCAAACTCATTGCGCTATTCCGATCACGTTATTGGAAGCGGACAGTCCATGCTGGACCATACCTGCCGCCTTGGCCTGGAAGGCATCGTGAGCAAGCGCCGTAACGCGCCCTACCGCTCAGGGCGTCACGGCGAATGGGTCAAGAACAAATGCACGAACCGCGAGGAGTTCGTCGTCGGAGGCTATGTGCCCTCGACCGCAGCCCGCGGCTTGCTCGGCTCGCTCGCGCTCGGCGCCTACAGCGACGGCAAGCTGATCTATGCCGGACGCACCGGCACGGGATTCACGCAGAAGGTGGCTCAATCTCTCTACCGGGATCTTCAGCCTCTGCGGATCTCCAAGCAGCCCTTCGCCAATTCTCTATCCTCGGACGAGCGGCGCGGGCTCGTGTTCGTCGAGCCGAAGCTCGTCGCGGAGGTGGAGTTTCGCGGCTGGACACACGACAGGCGCTTGCGTCACGCCGCGTTCAAAGGGCTGCGCGAAGACAAACCGGCCTCGGAGGTTCATTTCGAAATGCCACGACAAGAAGCGCAAGACAAAGGCGCGCCGTCTGAGGCTGATTCGCCATCGAGGAAGAAAGCGACTTCGATCAAGCCGGGGAAAAGCGGAGACGTGACTTTCGCCGGCATCAGGCTGACCCATCCGGACCGTATTCTTTGGGAAGGCCAGGGAATCACCAAGCTGGGGCTCGCCGAGTATTATGCGGAGGTGGCCGATCTCATTCTTCCCCATATCGCGGACAGGCCGCTCGCTCTCGTTCGATGCCCAAACGGGCACACCGGCGATTGCTTCTTTCAAAAGCACTCCTTCGCCGGCCTTACCGATGCGGTCGAAATCGCGCATGTGGACGACAAAGAAGGAAAGGAAGAAGCCATTGTCATCCACGATCTTGGCGGCCTGATCAATCTCGTCCAGGCCAGCGCGCTGGAAATCCATCCTTGGGGCGCGCGCATCGAAAACGTGGACCGTCCAGACAGGCTTATTTTCGATCTGGACCCCGGAGAGGGCTTGGGGTGGGAGGCGGTTATCGACTCAGCGCTGGACGTTCGCCGCCGTTTGCAGGACCTTGGGCTGGAAAGCTACGTGAAAACGTCCGGGGGAAAAGGCTTGCACGTGGTCTCGCCCCTTGAGCCGTCGGTAGACTGGGACGAGTTGAAGACGTTCTCTCACAGCATTGCGCTCGCCATGGAGAGAGACGAACCCTCCAAGTATATTTCAACGATGGCGAAGAAGGCGCGCGGCGGCAAAATCTTTGTCGACTATCTGCGTAACGGACGCGGCGCAACGGCTGTTGCGCCCTATTCGACAAGGGCGCGGCCTGGAGCTCCGATATCGGCCCCGGTGACATGGGAAGAACTTGGCCCGGCTCTTACGCCGTCGCGATACACCGTCGAGACCATAGGCCGGCGGCTCGCCGCGCTGAAATCCGATCCTTGGGAAGGATTCTTTTCGCGCCCTCAAAATATTCGCGCCGCAATTGGCGCCTCAAAATCCAGCAAGACACGGAAGGCGCGAGCGCGATCCATGCCCCGCTGATCCCGATCCACTGGACCCCTATCGGGAAACACCCGCGTAACGCATCGGCGTCGCGCTCTCGACTCGAGCCTCAGGCCAGCGCGGCCAGTACATTTCGCTGATGAAGGCTGACGGCTCGGCGTCCTTCTTTTCTATCGCGGGCTCAGGTTCGAAGAGGCCGCCTTGAGGAAAACCCATCGGGGTCGCCCCCAATTCCGACAGCGCCTTCGACGTGCCGGATATGGCCGCTCCCTCCGGGAGGTTGCGATCGGCGGACAAAGGCTTCATGGCGCTCGCCGCAACCGCCGCCGACTCCGAGCTTTCCCCATTGATCAGAATGTCGTTTGTCAGGGCGAAATGCGATGCGCTCAGTTCTTGAACGATGAAGGCGTTCGCTTCCAGAATCTCGGTTGGCTTGGCCTCCAGGCGCGCGGTCTCGAACAACTTGTTAACCCAGCCTTTGTCCTCACCGAGCGCGTTCCGGCGTGCTATAGCGAGCAGCCCCAAGCCGTCGCCCGCGACGCGCTTCACGCCTTCGCCGCCGCGCCAAAGGAGGTCGCCGAGAAGCGCCTGCGCCGGTGCATAGCCCTTGCGGCTTGCGCTGAGCAGCCACTGGGCCGCCACGCGCGTGTTCTTCGTCACGCCATCGCCGTTGAGGAGGGTTTTTGCAAGCTCGAACTGCGCTGACGGATCTCCAAAGTAGCTGGCGGCATGATGGAGGAGGCTGAAAGCCTGCGAGGGATTGACGGCGATGCCGGCCTCAGCCGCGCCGTTTTTATAAAGTCGCGCCATTTCGACGAAAGCCGCGGCCACCTGCGGAGCGCGCTTGTCGTGCGCGCTGATCTCTTCGCAGTCGCGGATGACCCCGCGGAAGTAGAAAGCGGCGTCGCTGTCGCTCTTCTCCACGCCCCGTCCTAGCAGAAAGCGGCGGCCCATTTCGATCCGGGCTGCGAGATCGCCTTCACTCGCGGCGACCGAGACGTCGACGACGCTTACGTCCCAGCTGGAAGCCAAGGCAGGCGTGGCTGGCTCCTGCGAGTTCAGCCCCGATTCGACATTTTCCCTCTTGTGCTGAATCGCCGCCTGCATCGCAACAAGCCCGATCGCCACGCTGCAAAACAGGACAGGTATCGATAATGCCTTCAAGAGGCGTCTTTTCTTGTTAAGCCGCATGACCCACAGCTTCTGCGTTAGCTCCCCGATCCGAAACTTCAAGTTGCGACGGCGCCGAGGCGCGGGCGTGCTTGAGCAATGACGCGGACATAGTGTATTTTTTGGGCGCAGTTCGGACATTCCGACGGCGGACGCTTGCACTTTCGGGCGCTTTCAAGTCGAGCAATCCCCCATTGAGTGAGCCTGAGAAGCCCTCCTGAACGAAGGCGATGGGACCGCCGCCCGCCGCTTCCGCTGCAGTAGAAGCCACGTAGTTCGGCAACTCTACACGTTTACCGGGCGCCTGGCGCGCGCCATGCGGTCTCGTTGCAAGGAATGCTCCGATGGCTATGGCGTTTATGCCACAAAATTGCGGCGGCCAGGGCGAAGCGCTCCGCAGGAACGACGACCTCCGCTGAAGCATGGCCAGCCGCAGCCGATGCGACCTTACGTCGCACGGAGTTGCCGCCACAATCGGCTTGCAATCGTGGTCGAACTGTCTGCCCCACAAAATTTGATTCGAACCCCGAAACACATCCTGCCGAACCTGCGCGGCGTGCTGGACCGGCTTCAAGCCTCGGGCCGCCACACGATTCGCCCATGAAACAAGGGCGGCGCAGCGCTCATTAACTTCAGCTGTCACCGCAAGAATTCTGGCGCAAGCGCGTTGCGGCGCCGGCGCCTCGGCTGCGGTAACACGACAGCCACGCAAACGAACCGTATCGAACTTACGAAAACCCAAAGCTACACCCTCCACCGGAATCAATCCCGGATTGCATGGAGATATGATCTCTTTGTTTGGAGAGAAGCGCCGCCTGCGCAGCAACTTCGACGGCGCCAGCCGTTTTTATGCCATGCCGGCCTCGTTATCGGCTGCCGACGAAAGGCATGGTGTTCTTGGTTTATGGCCTAAACTTGGCAGAGATGCCGCACTCCGTGCCATTTGAGCAACAGCATTGCCCGAAGTGATGGGCTCATGAGCAAACCCATCCTTCGCGGATGGATCAAGCCCGGAAAAGGGGAAGGAAAAGACGCCCGATGGCCTCGTGGCGCTGGAAGGGTTTCATCTCGGCTTTGGCGAGCGCAAGCCAATTAAGCGTCGATGGACCGAAGAGTTTCAGCCCTTCCTCGAAGAGCGCCGTTGTGATCGCCGCGTCCGACGCCCCTGCGAGCGCTCTCGTCAGCGAGGCGTTACAGACCCAATCGGCAAGGGCGCGGAGATCGGCGCCTGAGAGGCCGGCGGATCTCCGGGCGATTCGGTCGTAAGCCACCTTGTCTGCGCCTGGAATGCTGGACACGGCTCCGGCGAGAATTTTTTTTCGCGATTTCGAGCGAGGGAGGCGGCACGAGAAGGATGCGCTGGAACCGGCCTGCTCTGAACAAGGCGTGATCGAGCGCCCACGGGGCGTTCGTCGCCATCACGATGAGGAGACCGGCGTTATTGCGCTGGGTGCCGTCCAACTCGGAAGCGAAAGCCGCGATCAACGCCGGAACTGCTTCCGGGGGAAGACCAGTGCGCCGGAAAGCGAGGACGTCGAAATCGTCGAAGAAGAGGATCGACGGGGTATCCGATCTTGCTTCGTCGAAAAGAACGCGCAACCGCTTTTCAGCTTCGCCCGCGTATCTGTCGATGATGTCTTCCGGATTGATCGACAGGTAACGCGCATCGCTCTCGCCGGCCGTCGCCCTGGCGATCAGGGTTTTGCCGCAGCCCGGAGGCCCGTAGAGAAGGAGGGCGCCGCCGGCCTTCTGTTTGAATTTGTCGAAAAGGCTCGGCTTGAGGTAGGGCAGCACGATGCGGCGGCGGATCTCGGCTTTGATGTCGTCGAGTCCGGCGACATCGCCGAAGGTTACGGCCGCGTCGTCGAAATCGTCGAGAAACGCGTCGGCTACGACATCGCGCCGTTCCTGCTCCGGACGATTCTCGCGCCTGGCGGAGTAAGTGTTGAGCGAGATGATCTTAGCGGGGACAGGCGGGAAGTTGGCGCCGGGGCGAATTCCCAGGGCGCGCTCGAGGTCGCGGTTGCGGATCGCAGGGTCCTGGAGAATCGCCTGCCGGTAGAGCGCCGCCGCCTCCTGCTCCCTGTTGAGCCCCTGCAGGGCGCGAGCGCGCAAGGCGCGATCCTCTGGATGCTCGGACGCGCGGACAAGGCGATCCGCCAGTTCGAAGTCCTCGGCATTGAGACAGAAGTGGCACGCCTTGCGGCGGACGGGTGCGAACCCATCGTCTGAAAGCGAGTCCGGCGTGAGAGACCGCAACAACTCAAGCACCGCAGTCCTTGCCTGCGGGCCCTCGGCCTCGTCGATGATGATGGATAAGAGATCGGTGCTTGCGCGAGCCCTGTAGACTTTGATCAGCGCTTGCAGCGTCTCATGATCCATATGCGCGGAGCCCCTCACTGTGAGGGCGCGCCCGCGATGCGTCGCGTGATTAGCGCCATATCTACCTGTACCCCGTCAGTTTGCGCGCCAAATAACGAATGCCCGAAGCCCAAAACGCAAGAGCATCAATGAGATTGCAAGGGCGAACTCGGAGATTTCCACTCATTTGTGGCGGGCCGCCAACAGCAACATCAGGGCATTGCTAATGCTGACGCTTCCGCTGCCAGACGGAAGTGATCTTTCTTGATCCGAAAATGTCACGGTCAAGGCAAGGGTCCGGGACAAATCCGCGCTAGTGTCCTGTTGTCCCCGAATTGCCGTAGGAGGGTGCTGCAAATGGATCGGCAATTCGGAGACAGGACACGAGCAAAAAGCAATAGGCGAGTGTGGCTTATGTCTCGCAGGCGCCTATGAGAGGCCGCCACGAAGGGTGTAGGCGATTCCGAGACGCCCACTAGCTCAGGCGGCTACCGCCTGCAGGCGCTCCAGCGCCGCCCTGAGTTTTTGAGCAGCAGCCTCCGCATCGGCCCGGCGCTCGCGGTTTTCCTCGACCACGTCTTCGGGAGCCTTCGCCATGAATTGCTCGTTGGCGAATTGCGCGTCGATCTTATCGATCTCCTGCTGAAGCTTCCCAATCTCTTTCGAGAGGCGCTCGCGCTCGGCGGCGAGGTCGATCACATTCGCCAAAGCCAATGCCATGGTCGCCGCGCCAAGCACAAACTGAGCCGAGCCTTGCGGCGGGGTGTCTGCGAAGGCGATTTCGCTGAGCCGTGCGATGCGCTTCACGAAGCTCTCATAGCGTTCAGCGCGGCTCCTGGTTTCCTGGTCCGCGCCTGTGATCGTGAGAGGCAGCAGAGACGCAGGCGGCACATTCATCTCCGACCGAAGCGAGCGGATCTCACTGATCAGGTCGATCACCCAGTTCACTTCGGCGACGGCTTTCGCGTCGGCCGCTTTTGCAGGCTCCGGCCAAGCGGCAAGACAGAGAAGCGATTCGCGCTTCGGCCCGGCCTCTCCCAGAACCGTCCAAAGCTCCTCCGTCACGAACGGCATGAAGGGATGCAGCAGCTTCAGGATCTCATCGAGAGTCCAGGCGGCCATCGCCTGAGTCTCGGCCTTCGCCGCTTCGTCCTCGCCCATGAAGACGGGCTTCGCGAACTCGACATACCAGTCGCAGAACCGGTTCCAGACGAAGCGGTAGACTTCGCCGGCGGCGTCGTTGAAGCGGTAGCTCTCGATCGCTTCGGTGACGGCCGCCGCCGCGGCGTTCGCCTCCGCGTAGATCCACTTGCTCAGCGTGGTCTCGACCTTGGCGGGATCGAAGCCGGCGCGCCGGACGCAGCCATTCATTTCGCAAAACCGCGCGGCGTTCCAGAGCTTGGTCGCAAAGTTGCGATAGCCCTCGATGCGCTGCATCGACAGCTTGATGTCGCGGCCCTGCGCCGCCATCGCCGCCATGGTGAAGCGCAGCGCATCAGCGCCGTAATCCTCCATGACGGTTAGCGGATCGACGACATTGCCCTTCGACTTCGACATCTTGGCGCCCTTCTCGTCGCGGACGAGGGCGTGGATGTACACGTCGTGGAACGGGACCTCCTTCATGAGGTGCACGCCCATCATCATCATGCGGGCGACCCAGAAGAAGATGATGTCGAAGCCCGTGACGAGCACCGAGGTCGGGTAATAGCGCTTCAGCTCCGCCGTCTCATCCGGCCAGCCCAGCGTCGAGAATGGCCACAGCGCGGACGAAAACCACGTGTCGAGCACGTCTTCGTCGCGCGTCAACTCTACGGACTTCCCATAATGCTTCGAGGCGAGCGCGCGAGCTTCATTTTCATCGTGACCGACGAAAATACGCCCATCAGGGCCGTACCAGGCCGGAATTTGATGGCCCCACCAGAGCTGGCGCGAGATGCACCACGGCTGGATGTTTTCCAGCCATTGGTAATAGACGTTGCGCCAGTTCTCGGGAACGAACTGCGTCTTGCCTTCGCGGACCACCTCAAGGGCGGGCTGGGCCAGCGTCTTCGCGTCCACGTACCATTGATCGGTCAGGAACGGCTCGATGACGTCGTGCGAGCGGTCGCCATACGGGACCTTGAGCACATAGGGCTCGATCTTCTCCACCAGCTCAAGGGCTTCGAGATCGGCGACCACCTTCTTCCGCGCCGCGAAACGATCCATGCCGCGATAGGCTTCGGGCACATCATCGTTCAGCTTGCCGGTTTCCGTCAGGATATTGATGAGTTCCAGGTCATGCCGCCGCCCGACTTCAAAGTCGTTGAAATCGTGCGCGGGCGTGATCTTCACGGCGCCCGTGCCTTGCTCCGGGTCGGCGTAATCGTCCGCGACGATCGGAATTTCGCGCCCGACAAGCGGAAGGATCACCGTCTTGCCGACATAGGGCTTCCAGCGCTCATCCTCCGGGTTCACGGCGACCGCCGTGTCGCCGAGCATGGTCTCGGGCCGCGTCGTCGCGACGACGATAAACTTCTTTTCAAGCTCGCCCGCGTCTTTGATCGGGTACTTGAAATACCAAAGATGCCCTTTCGTTTCGACAGGAACGACTTCGAGGTCCGAGATCGCGGTCTGCAATTTCGGATCCCAGTTCACCAGCCGTTTGTCTTTATAGATAAGGCCCTGATTGTAGAGATCGACAAAAACCTTGATGACGGCGCGCGACAGCCCCTCGTCCATGGTGAAGCGCTCGCGCGACCAGTCGCAGGATGCGCCCAGGCGCTTCAGCTGATTGACGATCGTGCCGCCCGAGTGCTCCTTCCAGGCCCAGACGCGCCGGAGAAACTCTTCCCGGCCGAGTTCGCGGCGGCCGGGCTCCTGCCTCTCCGCCAACTGCCGCTCGACAAGGCTTTGCGTCGCGATGCCTGCGTGGTCCGTTCCCGGCTGCCAAAGCACGTCGCGCCCGCGCATGCGTTCGAAGCGCGCGAGCACATCCTGCAGCGTGTTGTTGAGCGCATGCCCCATGTGAAGCGAGCCGGTGACATTCGGCGGCGGGATCACGATGGCGAAAGGCTTTGCTTCCGGATTTTTCTCAAGCGCGCTTCCGGCGCGAAAGGCCTGCGCGTCATCCCAGCTTTTCGAGATGCGCGTTTCGATGGCGGCGTGATTGTATGTTTTTTCAAGCATAGGTTGTCAGGTCGAACGAGCTACGATCCGGTAGATGTAGAAAAAGAGCCCCCGTCCGGCAACCGCAAATGCGGCTGCGGATCGAAAAGGCTCGACTTATGCGGTGGTTATTTCTCTGCGTTCAGCGGGAGCCCGCGCGCCGCCATCTCCTCGCGTATCGCGCTTTCGAGAATGCGGGGCATGTTTTCATTCAGCCACTGCGCGAGGAGAGGCCGCAACATGTCGCGCACCGCGTCTTCCAGCGTCCGGCCCCCGCTGGGCGCGGCGGGTTGCACGGCGGCGACGCTTACCACGGGCTGCACAGCAACAGCGGTTGCGACGGGCTGCACCGCAACGGGGCGCACCTGCGCCGGAGCCGCTGTCTTGCGCTCCGCTGGCGCCTCTACGGCCTGCGGAACGGCCGGAGCCTCCTGCGGCGCGGCCTGCTTGCTGTCTTCGAGTTGCGGCGCTGTTTCGGTGACGCCGCTCCACGCATCGAATCGCGACTTGAATGCCGCAACGCGTTCGTCGTGAGCCGAATCCGGCTCCTCCTCGACCGCCGAACGGCGATCCGGCTCGGCAAGCTTCCCCGGCTTGCTCGGGAGATCCTGACGCAGCATCTCGTCCAAGAGCGAAGGAGGCGGACCCTTGTCGCGGGATATGTGCTCCCGTTGAAGGACCGACGCAAACTTCTCTGTAACTTCCGCCTTCCGGTCGCTGTCGATTTCGCCGAAATCGAAACCGGCCGCCGTCGCGAGTTCTTCCGTATCCATTGCGCTCACGGCCGAACGAATGAGATCCTCGGTGAGCGCGGCGACGCCAGACTCTTCCTTATCGCCAAGACCGCCCGGAAAGGCGCCGGCATTTTCCTCTTCCACGTCGCCGAAGGATAGCTTGGCCTCTTCGGGCTCGGGCGCGTGCGCCTGGACCTGACCGGGAATTAGCGAGACGGGCCCCCGATCTGGGATGGCCATATGAACGTCTTGACCCCAACTCTTTTGCAGCTGCTGCCGTGACGGCGCGGGCTCCGGCGAAAACCGCGGAGCGGCTGCGGCGACCGGGGCGGGCGAACCTGGCAGCTCTCGCCGCGACCAGACTGTCCGCGACGGCGATTGCGCTGGGGCTGGAGGCTGGGCGAAATCGCCGCGCGCATCGGGCGAAGCCCTGTGTGGCGCACTGGAATACTGTGTCTCCGCCGGTTGCGAGGGGTGCGGAGGCATCGCGGTCCCGGGATCGTCTTCATCCGTCCCCTCCCCCTGAGAGTCCGGCTCTGCGGCGGCCGCCTGAGAAGAACGAGGCGCGGCGCTGGATGCCGCCGCGGGCGCTGGCCTTTCCTCGGGAAAGACAAGTTCGTCGGTCAAGTCGAGGACATCTTCGGCTGGCAATCGATTGAGCGGAGCGGCGGCTGCGTCTGGCATGGGCGCCGGAGCGCGCTGCGACTGGTCATCCCTCGCGGGCGGCGCCTTTTTTGCGTCGTCCGAAATGATGAGCCTGATGGACGCGAGGATCTCCTCCATCGTGGGCTCGGAAGCTTGTTCTGTACGGTTCATTGCATCTCACCTCGAACAATCACACTCGCCCACAAGCAAGCGGGCCGATCGAGCCTCTGGACATCGCCAAGCGGCCAAGGCGACTCGTGAGAGCCGCGGGGCTACGTTAGTAAGATCGGCATGGGTGCGCCACCTGGGCAGGAGGGGTTTTCCGGCGCTTTCTGGGTATAAACTGGACCGCCAGTCGATTTTTGCTCAGGTGTGTCGCTCAATCCCATCACGGGATCTGCGGCAAATACTGCGTATAAGCGGGACCATCGGTTGACGTCTGCCAGGGTGTGCGGCCCGGCTCGATGACAGGCGCCACGCGCGGATCCTCGGAGCTTTCGATGGAAGCGCCCCAGCCGATCCAGGAATCCTTGACCTCGCCGTAGTATCGCGTCGGATCGTAAAGCTCCGCCTCAAGGGCGATATCGTAAGCCGTGAGCCGGCCCATGTAGGCCAGCACGCCATAGGACGCGACCACAAGGTCCCGCTGGAATGAAACCAGGTTCACCTGCGCGTTGAGGTATTGTTGCTCCGAATTCAGAACGTCGAGAATGGTGCGCTGGCCGACCCGTTCCTCCTCCCTCACGCCTTCAAGCGCGATTCGCGTTGCCTCGACCGCCGATTTTCCGGCCGCGACGTTGCCCTTTGCAGCGATCACCAGCCCCCATTGCGAGCTGACATTGGAGCGCGCAAGCTCGCGCTGCTCGTCGATCTGCTGACGGCGCTGCGAAAGCGTCTCGATCGCCTGGCGGATCTGGGCGGACACGCTGCCCGCCTGGTAGATTGGAACGGTGAGCTGGCCGAACACGCGGGTGTCTTCGAGATTCGACACGGTCGGCTGGCCGAAGGGCTCCGTGGCCTTCGTATAGCTCGCATTGAATGTAAGACTGGGGAGAAGCTGGCCTTTGACTTCCTTCACCTGATGCTCTTGCACCCGCTCGCGGAAAATGGCGCCGAGAATGCCGGGATTCTCCGCCTGCGCAATATCGATCGCTCCCGGCAGAGTCTTGGGGAGCAGCCTCGTGGGAGGACCAGGGTCGCGAAGCGTGCCCGCGGGATGCCCGACATACTGGGCGAACAGAGCCTGGTCGCCGTAGAGCGTGCCCTGCGCGATGCTTAAGTCCGCCTGAGATTGAGCAAGCCCAGACTCAGCCTGGGCCACGTCCGTCCGCGTCACTTCGCCGACCTTGAAGCGGTCCTGTGTGGCGCGGAGCTGCTCGGCCAGAACTTTCACGTTGCTCCGCCGGAGATTCACGATCGCCTGATCGCGGACCACGTTCATGTATGCGGTGACGGCGTTGAGAAGAACCGAGATCTCCTGGTTGCGGAGATCCTCGCGGCCGGCTTCAACCCCGGCCTCCGCGCCTTTGACGTTGTTGTAAGTACGGAAGCCGTCGAAGAGATTCTGCTGGAGAGCAATCTGCCCCTGCCGCGGGTTCCCTTTGCCGGAGAATGCGGAGGCGCCTCCAGATGAAAGTGCGCTTAGCGGTAGGGAGGTCGCGCCATTATTGGGACAGGCGCCAGTGGAATCGACCGGGGTTGCGCAGTTGGCCAGATATCCCGACTGCTCACCGGCCCTCGGAAATTTGGTCAGGAGGTCCTCATACCCATACTGGAACTGGGCCGAGATGGTGGGGCGGTAACCCGATTTGGCGAAAGGCACCTGGTTGTCGGCCGAACGCAGCTGCGCCCGCGCCGACTTCAACGTGGGATTGTACAGATAGGCCGCCGTCAGGGCTTCTTTCAAAGTTTCCGCGTGAACGGGTCCGGCCGCGATAAGGGGGAGGACGGCCGCCCAACAGAGCGCTCGCGCCATCTTGGAGGAGAGGAAGCCGAACATGCTTTTCGAGCGCACGGGATGTTTCCGTTGTTTCTAAAGCGAATCCTGACACTGAAACAACGATACAAACTCACGGTTGAAAGTAGCCGCTGGGACGGCGAAGAAAAGTCAAAACGTACGCGGACAGGAGCCGCTCTGTTCTTTTGCGGGACGCCGTTGCCGATTTGCCTCTCGGCGAACGCGCCTAAAAGACAAACTGTTGGGTTTGCTCAAAACCGGGAAGGTATTCCGCCCCGGCGTCAAAAATCGGCCGGCCCGAGACAGTGCCGGAACTCTTGGTGAAGAGGTAGGCATGGCCAAAGAAGCCGCGCCTCATGATTGTCACGAGTTGCCCTCCCTCCGCGAGCTGGCCAAACAGTATTTTCGGTTCGTCGGCCACGGCGCCGTTGATAAGAATGACGTCGTAGGGCTTCCACGCGTCGACACCCCGGTCGAGCGGGCCGGTATGCACCCAGACATGCTCGACATTGGCCGCCTGAAGGTTACGCTTTGTAGCTTCGCCGAGCGCCTTGGTTGCTTCCAGGGCATCGACCTTCCAGCAAATCTGCGCCAGCACCGCCGCGGAATAACCTGTGGCGCCGCCGGCATCGAGCGCGTGATCCGCCTTGGAAAGGCCAGCGGCTTGCAGCATCCGGGCGAGAACCATCGGCGGCAGCAGGTAGCGCGCGGGCTCGCCTTCGCTCGCCGGAGCGACCTGCAGCGCGTCGTCCATGTAGGCGAGCGCCTTTTTCGGCTCGGGAACGAACGCTTCTCTTGGCAGAGTCGCAAACGCGTTCAGAAGAGCGGGATCGCGCACCCCGTTTGGCCTGATCTGCGATTCCACCATCGCGAGCCGCGCCGCCTGAAAATCCATGTGTCCGCCGTATCCCAGTAACAAAAGCCTTGTAGAGTGACTAACAAAATTTCCACTGGATGACCAGGGGGGTACAAAGCCGCAGCGCATCCCCGCTTTTCATGCGCAAGCGATCATGCTACCACATAACGCGAAGGCCACGTGGCGGAGTGGTGACGCATCGGACTGCAAATCCGCGCACCCCGGTTCGATTCCGGGCGTGGCCTCCAACTCCAATTAAGCTTGGGCGCACCCCGCGCCTCTCGATGAGGCTCAGGCTACTTCAAAGGCTCCCAAACCCCGGTCAGGCTATAGTTCAGACCTACCCGGGCGATAAATCCATCGTCGGTGAATGTTTGGCGCCATTTGTATGGGGCGCTGGCCCAGGTTGCGGTTTCATCTCCAAGCTGGTAGTAAAGCCCCTCGACTTTCCAGGATAATCTGGGCGACCACTTCGCCTCAAGCCCAGTTCCGGCGGCCAGGCCGGCCTGCCACCCATTATCGAACCAGCCTACGTGATTTGCATTGGGGGTGGTGAGGCTATTGTGTACTTCTCCGAGAGCGAGACCGGCGGTCACATAAAGCAAAGCGGGATCGACCGCTAGGCCCACCCGGCCTCGAACCGTAGCCAGCGCGTCGATCTCGCTCTTGATTGCGAAGGCGGGGGCGACCAAAGGGTTAGCATGCGCAAAATCTTCCCAGCCGCCGTTGGTTAGGGCGGTGATGTCGGCCTCGACGCCATAAACCAGCCCGCCTTTTTGCATGTTGGCGCCGATTACGCCGCCGCCGGCAAAGCCGCCGTTGGTCACAGTCCGGTCCACACAATTAAACCAGCAGTCACGATCCTTGACGGTGAGTCCATTGCCTGAATAACCCCCGGTCGCGCCGATATAAGCGCCCACCCAAGTATTAGCGGGCCTGTAGACTGGCCCCATTGAGCTGCCGTCACCCAGGTCAGCGGCGAAAACCGCGCCGCTCGCGACGAGAACCGCCGCGAGCGCAGTGGAAACGATCGATTTTTGCATCGTGCGTGCTCCCCGAAACTACCTGAGGCCAGCGGCACATCCTAAGGTTGCGCCTCAACAAGCTGCTGCGGTTAAGTTGGGGCTTTTGGCCGAAGCTGTTGCCGAAATACATCGCCGCTATTGATTCTGCGCGAGTCTTGAAAATTGTGCTTGAAATGGAAACCGGCGCCAATCCGCAGATAGCCGCTGCCCTGTGAACCGCCGCCGCATTCGCCGGGAAACGGCACAAAAGCGCTGCGGGAACACAACCGTAACGAACGCTTGCGTTTTAGCCTGTTTCCGGGCGCTCCTGCCAGCCCGCCGCCCAAATTTCCGACCGTTCGAATCAGAAATCGGCTGCCGCCCGTGGCTCGGCCGCGATTGCCAATCTCCTCGCGCACGCCACATCTGCTTCACTGCGCGGCCGGGACGCTCCGAGTCGCGGAAGGCTGCAAGGTCAGCCGGGTGAAGACAATGCAAACTGTCGACTTAAAACAGCCCCTTCCCGCCAGCGAATGCGACTTGCCGCCCGGACAAAAGCCTCCCGAACTCATCCGCGCCGAGCGCACGGTCTGGCGCCTCAGCCATATCCATTTTCCCTGGGACATCAACAAGGCGCTCGAATTTGCGCTCCTGCAGACCTTCGCCGTTCCGTCGATTTCGGGCCTTCTGGAACGCACCGGCGAATTCACCGGGCGGACGCTCAAGCGCTACGACGACACCGCGATTCTCATCCGCGAGGTCATGAGCTATGGGCTCGACAGCGGCCGGGCCGAGCGCTCCTTCGCTCGAATCAACGCCATGCACGGGCGCTACCGCATCGCCAACGGCGATTTTCTCTACGTGCTCTCGACCTTCGCTTTCACCCCCATCGATTGGCTGGAAAGGTTCGGCCGGCGCGGAATGACGGACGAGGAGCAGGAGGACTGGTTCCTGTATTGGCGGGAGTTCGGCCGGCGCATGGGCATCGGGAGTTTGCCCGAAGCCGCCCGCGCATTTCGCGAATTTGCGGCGGGGTTCGAGAAGGCGCGCTTCGCGCAAGCGCCATCCAATCGCGCGGTGGCGCAGCGAACCATCGACCTGCTCCTGCATCAGTATTTCGCGCCCCGGTTCCTGTATCCGGCCGGGCGCGCATTCGTCATGGCGTTGTGTCCGCCGCATCTCGTCGAGGCGCTGGGCTATCCTGAACCTTCGGGCGCCTTGCGCTTTTCCGCCAAGCGCGCGATGCGGCTGCGGCGGGGGATTCTGCGCGCGCTTCCGCCGAACACGCGGCCGAAGCAAATCGAGTTCGGTCTGAAGACCTACCCCGAGGGCTACAATATCGAGGAACTCGGCACGTTCCCGCGCTAAGCAAACCGCCGCTGTGCTTTCGTCAACGAATCCCCTCCCTTTCAGCAAGCGCGCAGTGGGCCGGGAGCCGAGATCAAGATCGCCGGACAATGTTCAGCCAATATGCAGCAACCGGCCCAAAATCTTTACGAACTCCGGGACCCATCCTTCTGCGGATTAACTGCATCGCCGATGAGTTTAATGTATTTTTCGCTTCCTGTAGATAAGCTCTAGTCTGCGGTCTTGTTAGGTATAATTGTAACGGATGCGTTCATAGAATTCCATCAATACGGAGCATCCAAATGGACACGATACAGAAGCGGCTGTTTGACGCGAAGGCCGATCAAACAATCTACGAGCTTAAAGCTTTCTTGATAGAATTAGGCCAGAGCACCCTTTGGCAAGAAGGAAACGTGAACAATTACTCGATGGATGCAAAAACCCAATGCATTATGCGTGACATCTTAAAGATTGCGCAGAACGCCGCGATACAGGTTTCATGGCGGCTCCTTGTGGATTTGTATGGGCATGAGCCCGTCTTTTTAGATGCGGCTCGACATGGCTTATCCCGCTCGGATTGTGTTTCAAACTAAATTTTTGCGAGGATGAAAAGCATCCCTCATTCAAGAGACCTCATCGCCAAGTTGCGGGGCGCATCATCCATGCAGCCCGCAACTGGCGAGCACGCTCGGCCGGCCCCGGCCTTCTCCAGCCGAAAATGAAGCGGCTCAATCTCACCCTCCATTCGTTGGCCAAGCCGCGAATGCTCTCAATCGCCTATGAGAGCCTTACGCAAAGGGCGTAGCAATTGCAGACGCCACGCCAGCGCCATGCGGCCTACCGGAAGGGCGGCTCGTCGAAGGATCGCAACTTTCTCGAATGCAGGCTGTCCCGGCTCTCCTTGAGCAGATCGAGCGCGGCGAGGCCAATCTGCAAATGCTGGGCGATGGCGGTCTCGTAGAAAGCGTTGGCCGCCCCCGGCAGCTTGATCTCGCCGTGCAGCGGCTTATCGGAGACGCAAAGGAGCGTGCCGTAGGGCACACGGAGGCGAAAGCCTTGGGCCGCAATCGTACCACTCTCCATGTCGACGGCGACGGCGCGAGAGAGGTTGATGCGCTTGCGTTCCTGCGTGAAGCGAAGCTCCCAGTTGCGGTCGTCGTTGGTCACCACCGTGCCTGTCCTGAGACGCTGCTTCAGCGCGTCGCCGCTATGCCCGGTGACGGCTGCGGCGGCCTCCTGCAGCGCCACTTGAACCTCCGCGAGCGCCGGGATCGGCACGCTCGGCGGAACCAGATCGTCGAGAATATGATCCTGGCGGAGATAGGCGTGGGCGAGCACATAATCCCCGATGGCCTGGGTGTCGCGAAGCCCGGCGCAGTGGCCCACCATGAGCCAGCAATTCGGGCGGATGACGGCCAGGTGGTCGGTGATGGTCTTGGCGTTGGATGGCCCGACGCCGATGTTGATGAGCGTCACGCCGCCGTCGCCGCCGCGCGTCACATGGTAGGCGGGCATCTGATAGCGATGCCATTGCGAGCTTCTGACAAGCGCGTCCGCTTCTTCCGGCGTATGCTCGCGGCCCACAGTTATGTCGCCCGGCAGCACCAGCCTGTCGAACGCGCCCTCGCCCTGAAGCTGCTCGCGTCCCCATCGCACGAATTGATCGACATAGCGGTGGTAATTGGTCAGCAAGATCCAGCGCTGCGTGTGACGCCAGTCGCTCCCCGTATAATGGACGAGGCGGCGCAGGGAGAAGTCGGTGCGGACCGCATCGAACAGCGCCAGAGGATGCGGTTCCCCCTCCTTGCGCTCGAAAAGCCCATCCGCAATCTCATCGCCGACCTCCGACAGGTGCGGCGTCAGGAAATGACGCGCAAGCTCGCTCGCCGGCACGGCGGAGCCGGTGATCTCCTCAGCGCGCTCGATCACGTAGGGATAGGGGATCTCCTGGCGGCTCACCCCAACCTCGATTTCGGCGCCGTACTCGGCCGCGAGAGGTTCGAGCTGCTCCAGAAGGTAGCTTCGGAAGGCGGCCGGATGCGTCACCGTCGTCTCGTAGACGCCGGGGCGTTCGAGCCGGGCGAAGGCGCGAAGCGTCTTCGATTGCGCCGGCTTTTCGTCGCGGTACGTCACGCGCAGATAAGGATAGCGGAACCTGGCGCGCGTTTCGGGCGATGGCGGTGTGCGTTCGCCAAGATAGCGGTCGAGTGCCTCTGCGAGCGCCGAGGCGGCCTTGGCGTACAGCTCTTCGAGCCGCTCGACGGCGGCCGCGGGTGTGAGGCGCTTCGTGGAGTTAAGCTTCGCCATGATATGCCGCCTTCGATTGAAAGAAAGGAGCCCGCGGGGCTAGTGTCCCGTCTCCGAATTGCCGCTTGGACTTGCAGCGGGCTCGTACGGCAATTAGGAGACAAAGGGACACTAGCAAAAACAATAGGCTGGTGTGGCTTACGTCTCGCAATTGACGCGAGGCCACATTAGCGCATGGTCCTTGCCGTTTTGATTACAGTCGAAACGCTGCGCAACAAAGGCCCACTTGTCGCCCGCTGCGCGCCGAACGCAGCGCCGCCGGGTGAAAGCTATTAGTCTGACCTCTCGCCGGGCGCAGCAGTCTCGAGCAGAGGCGAACAGCTCATATCCTCCGCGAAGCGCTTGTCGAACGAGACAACGCCGCCCTCTTTCGGCACGCGGGTGGGCGGCAATCCCCGCGTATACTGATCGATTTCAATGCCCCTGCCGCCTTCCATGGCCCTCAAGTGAACCGGCTCCAGCGGCTTGCCTTTCCCGGCTTCTCTTAAATCGAGCGCATAATAGCCGCGGTTGTCTTTGCGCAAGCCCCTGAAGAATTCATCAACCCCCGCATAGCAGATCGAGGCCGGCGCGTAGATTTCCACGGCAGCCAATTCGTTCTTGCACGAGACGATAAGACAGAAAGATGAGGCCTCTCCCGCTTTCGCCTGCATGCCGCCGGATGCGCCGATGACCAAGGCGCCGGACATGACGGCCTTCAGCAAAAAACGGGGCTGGCTTCGATCGGACATCGGCATGGTCATTGCGCAGGCGCCCCGGAAAGTTATTGATACGTTCATCTGTGCCTTTTCGCGGTTTCTTCGTCAACGGCGCCCGGTTGCGCCCCGCCACGATCGCCGCTCCGTGGGACGAATTGACCGCTTTTCATCCTGCTCTAGACTTGATACTCTTTCCTGAAGTCAAGCATAAATTGCTGAAATCAGTATTCATCTCAAGGGATTGAGAAGGATGGAGATGTTTAAGTCTAAAGTAGCACATGAATGCTTCTTTTGCCGTAGGCCGTTCCACTTCGGCCGCAACGGCCACCACGTTCCGCAATGGAATGTGTATCGCTGCAACCCCTGCTACGAAAAGTACCGTTTTGGCGGCATCGTTCCCCAGCTTCACCCCGAGCTTCTCCGGCATTTCAAAAGAGGAGGCATCGAGGCCGATTTCAATCTGTCAGGTTTCATTGATTGGCCGGAATGCTTTAAGCGATCGCTTAGACGAGTCGACGGACTGCAGCGCTCCGGTTAATGTGGCGCGTAAATGCCGCCTGTCTGCACGGACCGCGCAGGCCTCAATTGACCTGCTCTTCCTCTCGCGCCTTGAGCGAAAGGCGGCGCACGCGCTCCATGAAAAACCATGACGCGAAGATCGTGACTGGCAGCGCCAGAGCCGCCATCATATCGGCGCTCATGCCGGCCGGGAGCCAGCCAGCGTCTTTCAAGCCTTTGGCGAGATAAATGGTCAGGCCTGAGAGGTAATAGGCCAGCGCCGCCGTGGACAGCCCTTGAACGATGCCCTGCAGGCGCATCTGCAGCCGCGCGCGGCGGTTCATGTCTTGCAAGAGATCGCGGTTCTGCTGCTCCAGTTCGAACGTGATGCCGGTTCGCATGAGGTCGGTCGCGCGCACCACCTGGCTGGAGAGGCGAGCCTGCCGCGTCTCGACGGCGTTGCAGGTCTCGATGGCGGGATCGAGCCGGGCGCTGAAAAAGGCGGAGATCGTCGTATAGGGGCTCTCCTTGGCCTCCTGGATGAGAGCGAGCCTGTTCCTGACGATGGCGTGATAGGCGCGGCTCGCGCCGAACCGGAACGCCGTCCGCGTCGAAAGCGCTTCGCTCGACGCAAGCAGATCGCTCAGGCGTTTCAAAAGATCCTGGCTCGTGCGCTTGTCACGCCCCTGGCTGAGCGCATGGTTGATCTCGGAGATTTCCCGCTCCATGCGCCCCAGTTCAGGGCTCGCGCGACGCGCTTCCGGAAGCCCGAGCAGCGCCATGGTGCGGTAGGTCTCGATTTCGAGGACGCGCTGAACAAGCCGGCCAGCCTGAGCCGCGCCCATGTTGCTGGTTCTGACAAGCAGGCGGGTGAAGCCGTAAGGGTCGAGGGCGAAGTCGGTCAGGACATGAGCCTTGCCCTTTGCAGCGCGAACGATGCACAGGCTCTGCGAATTGAAGAGCTTTGCAAAAACCTCATGCGACGCGCCGCCCTCGATCACAGCGAGATGCGCCGCCACCACGAGACGGCCCGGAGCGCGGAACGCAATCTCGCTTTGGCCGATCGGATCGGGATGGGCGAAGGGTTCGCCCGCTCCCTCCGAAGCCGACCATGTGTAGGTCGTGAACTCGGTGTGCTGCTCCCAGCGCAGATCCCACCCGCCGAGCATAAAGTGCTGGAATTTCGAATCCTCGGGCGGCCGGGCCGCGCCATGCGCCTCGCAAAGCGCGGCGACCGCGAGACGATCCTCGCGGGCCTCTTCATCGCTCGTCGCAAAAGCGAAATGATAGATACGCTGGGGCGCTTCGACTGGCAGGAACGGACGCGCATGAAGTTCAGCGAGAATGGCTGAGCGCGCCTCGTGCTCCAGCATGCCTGCCTGCCGGCCTGGCTCGCCGCGCTCGCCATCAAAATCCTGCATCGGTTCTTCTTCTGTCTTACGCCCCGGTTTTAGGGCTTTCTACACCGCCCTCGCCGGGTGTTGTCGAGGACCAATCTTTCTTGTTTATACCGGCCCGGTGCCGGCCCGGCCAAGAAACAAGCCAAGCTCTGCGCATCGAACTTCCTCATCGCTCAACTGGAGTTGCGGCGAGGCGCAAAAGAGGAGGCTGTGCGTTTGTTTCCGCTCGTGCCGGCAAACTGCCCAACAGACGCCAACCAGCGGGCGGACATCGCCATGGAGTTGAGACAGCTTGGCGTCGAGCCCTGAGAACGAGCGGCGCTTATGACCGGCGTGTCCTATTCAGCCTTCCAGGGCTGATAATCGCCGTCGGCCTTCGGGCGGCGCATATCGCCAACGAGGCTGCCCGGCGGACGATAAGCCAAGGGTGTGCCGGTCAGATTCTCGACATGCGGCTTCTGCCACGGCCTTGGTTGATAGCTCTCTTCGGTTGGCGGAGTATCCACGGTGTAGTGCAGCCAGCCGAACCAGTCCGGCGGAACCTTGCTCGCCTCGGCCAGGCCCTCGTAGATCACCCAGCGGCGCGGCCTGTTCGCCGTTCCTGTGCCGCTTGCGTCCTGATAGTAGCGGTTGCCGCGATCGTCCTCGCCGACAAACTGGCCTCGCGCGTTGGTGTAGAGCTTTGTCGAAAGCGTCGCGCCGTGCCACCATGTGAACAGATCGCTGATCCAGCCCATTCCTGCCTCTTTCTAAACTTCTCCAAGGTTCTACGCGAAACCGCGCCCAGCGTCCACCGGCTGAAGCGGATCGAGCCATCGCAAAAACGGGGCCGGCTTGCTTATCGCCCTGCGCGGGTTTAGTTGAAGCTTAGGATCACCCTCGTTAAAGGCCATCGATGCCCGGCGATGTTTCAAAGGCTTTGGCCGCCAATGCCGATGCGGCTGACCGCTGGGGCGGACGCGCGCCCATTATGCTCGGCGTGGTCGGCCACCGCAACATCGACACAAAAAACAAGAGATTGGCTGCAGCCTTAAAGGAGCAATGCGCCAGTCTCCGCAAGCGCTACAGGCACTCTCCTTTCGTGATCCTGTCGGCGCTCGCCGAAGGCGCAGACCGGCTGATGGCGAAAATTGCGCTGGAAGAACTCAGGGCCGACCTGATTGCGGTCCTGCCCATGCCGGAGGAGGAGTACGAGGGGGACTTCGAGACAAAGGAGTCGAGGGAGGACTTCCGGGCGCTCCTGAAGCGCGCGCTTTTTGTTAAGATTGCGCCGGCGCCGGGCGGTCAAACGACGTGGCCCGCCGGGGGCGAGCCTCGCAATGAACAATACGCCCGCGCAGGCGCCATCATCGTGGATCATGCCCAGGTCTTGTTCGCTCTTTGGGACGGAAAGCCCGTGCGCGGTACGGGCGGCACCGCGGATCAGGTGGGATGGTTCGAGCGCGGCGACTCGCTAAACGATTACTCGCTGCATGCGGACGCGGTCTCGCCGCTCGACCCTTTGGAGCCGGGACTTTTGATCCACGTCGATCCCGCCACGGCGCGGGCCGTGGTTACGTCTTGCCCTCCGTCGGAGGGCAGCCAGCAGAGCGGCGCAAAAAGCAACATCCGGGCGATCCTGGCTGCCGCGGACCGCTACAATCGCAATGTGCTGCGCCAACGCTCCCGCATTGCAGGCAATCCTTCTCTCGCGGCCGAGGCCTCGGAGAAAACTCCGGATTTGGCGATCACCGATATCGCATACCGCGCCTCGGACGCCCTATCGATGTATTTCGGCGCCAAGGTAAAAGAAAGCGACAGCATCGTTTACGGCCTCGCCCCTGGCGCGGTTCTGGCCTTCAACTTCGTGAGCAGCAAATGGCAGGCGCCCTGGATCTATCTTGGCGTCACCGCGATCATGGCCATGCTCGCGGCCCGCATCTGGTCCCGGTCGATCGATAACCGCTTTCTGGAATATCGATGCCTGGCGGAAGCGGCGCGAACGCTGTTTTTCTGGCGCATCGCTGGCGTGAAACGCTCACTCTGGATCACCTGCCTTTCCCGGCAATTGGGGGCGATGCACTGGGTCCGGCATGCGGTCCGCACCATAGAATTCTGCCAGGACTGCGCTCAACCGGAGCAAAATGCAGCCCGTCCGGCCTTGGACGGCCTTCACATCGCCGAGCGCTTCTGGGTCGGCGATCAGAAAGACTGGTTCAAGCGGAAGGAACTCGAACATCTCGAACTGTCCAAGTTCTGGAAGAGGGTCTTCCGGCTGGCCATCGGCGCTTCGTTCGTGACGGCCATCGCTCTTGCCTTGCTGACGGTGATACCGGACGGAAAAGGCGGAACGCTCTGGGATGCCTGGGTGCAGGGAGGCGTCGCGGGCGACATCTGGCAGGCGGCTCTTGGCCTTTTCGCCGGCAGCGGCGTAGCGGCCCGCGGCTATCTCTCCAGGCGGGCTGATCTGGAACTGGCGAAGCAATACGCCTCGCAAAGACTGATCTTCGAAAATGCGAGCCGAATGCTGGATAAGATTAAGAGCGATCCAAAACCTGAATGGACTGCGACAACAATTCTTGCAAAACTTGGACAAGAAGCCTTGCAGGAACAGGCGGAATGGTTATGGCTTCGGCACACGCGCCCATTTGAGGCGCCGGTGGCTTAGCTAAAAGCGAGACCTTTCGATGACAAACAAGCACGGTGGTATTCCCCAGGGAGAAGCTATTGCAGCGGCCCTGGATCGCAGCGGCAAGACCTATCGCAAAACCGGCGACGGCAAGACCGTTGTCGTCGCTGTGCCTAATCCGCTTGGCCGGACAATCCACGTGGTGGCGCCCTGGGGAGAGGTGCAGACCGGTTCGGCTGATTGCATCATCGCCGACGCATACGATTCGAAAACCAGGAAGAGGGCCGGCCGGCCGTACATCATAGACCGCGCCGAGTTCTACAAAGCCTACACCGCGTCCACGTCGGGGGCCTGGTATTCGAGATAGCTCGTTTTCTTTCGGTGAGCTTTCTTCATATCGTTTAGCGGCGGATTTGACGCCGGTCGCAAAACCATGCCGCAATTTGAAACGCGGCGGCAATGAGAGTGGGGCCGTACGAAGCGCTCCACGAGCGTGAAGTCTTGCGGCTTCCATAAGGACCAGGACGCACACATGCTTGCGATCATAGTAACGTTGATTGCCGGGACGCTAATTTTCTTTAGAGCCGGTTTTCTCGTCGCGACCGCTTCCGTTTTCTTGGGATACGCAGCCTTTGTCGCCTATGCTTACGTCCGCTCCCGGATGTGGATGAAGGCCCCCGGCATGGAAGAGGCGCTCGCTGCGGGGCGGGAACTCCCCCGGACAGTCAGAATTGAGCGTACCGTTTCGGCAATCCTCATCCCTCCTATCACCGCATACCTCGTTTACGCCGCTCTATCCTTCCTGCTGCGATCTTAGCTTCGTCCGACCACGGAACCGTCTCAATCCGCTGTTTTAAGCGGGAGAGTTGGCTCCGGAGGGTTGGGATGTCGCGTTTCCGGCTTTTACTCGTTGTCCTGTTGGCGTCAGCCATGGCGGCGCTGCCCGCCGCCGCCGCCAAGCGCGTCGCGCTCGTGATCGGCAACGCGGCCTACGTCCAAGCCGGAACGCTGACAAATCCTGTGAATGACGCCGCCGACATGGCGAAGGCGCTCGCGGCGTTCGGCTTCGATGTCATTCTCGGCCTCGATCTGGACCGGCGCGCTTTCGATGAAAAGCTTCGCGCCTTCTCCTATGCGGTGGAGGAGGCCGATACCGCGCTTCTGTTCTATGCCGGGCATGGGCTACAGGTCGCGGGGCGCAATTATCTGATCCCCGTCGACGCCAGCCTGAGAGGCGAGCGCGACCTCGATTTCGAAGCGATCCAGCTCGATTTCGTGCTGAAGCAGATGGAGACCGGACGAGAAGGGAAGACCAATATCGTGTTCCTCGACGCGTGCCGCGACAACCCGCTGGCGCGTAATCTCGCGCGCTCCATGGGAACGCGCTCGGCGAACATCGGCAAGGGGCTCGCGGAGGTTCAGACCGGCGTCGGCACCTTCATCTCGTACTCCACTCAGCCCGGCAACGTGGCGCTTGACGGAGCGGGCCGGAACTCGCCATTCACCGCCGCGCTGGCGAAGCGCGTCCTTGAGCGGGGCAGGAACCTCAACGCGCTCATGATCGAGGTTCGCAAGGATGTGCTGAAAGGCACCGACGGGCGGCAGGTGCCGTGGGACCATTCCGCGCTGACGAGCGATTTCTTTTTCGAGCCCGGCGCGGAGGCAGCGAGCGGGCATGCCCCGGCGGCGGACGGGCAGGAAATCGTTCAGGCCCGCCTGAAGGCGATCGAGGAGCAAATCCGGTCGAAAACCGACAGGGAGCAGACGCTTAGCCTCGTCAAGGTCTCGCAATTGAAGGAGCGCGTCCGCCAGCTCGACGAAGCCATGCGCGAGGATCAGCAGCGGATCTTCGACGCCTACAACCGGCATCCATCCGGCGAGGCGGACTCCAGGCGCAATCTCAGCCTGGAGATCGGGGGCATTCAGATGCAGATGGCGCGGCGCGGCCAGGAGAAGAAATCGCTGCAAGAGCAAATCGCGAAGCTCAACGCAGAGCTGGGGCTGGCGGAGGCAGCGGACAGCAGTTCGAAATAGGCGCTCAAGGGCCAGGAACCAGCCATTCGGAGGCTGTGTCGTGAAGGCTCATGGCGCCTTTCAAGGACGGCAAGAGCGCCTCGATCCGTTCAGGGACCGTATAGGGCGCGTTTAAGACGATCACACCGCACCCATTCAGGGTGATGGCGCGGCCGGGCGGGTAGATGAGCGTTTCCACCGACCAGGTTCGCGGAAGGCCCAGTTCCGTCGCCGCATCTTTGAAGGCGGCCGCGGGCGAACGCGCCTTGATCGGATACCAGACAAGAAAAACTCCGGTCGCCCAGCGCTTCTTCCACTGATGCATCTGCCGGACCAGCGTCTCGAACTCGTCCTTCTCCTCGAAGGGCGAATCGATCAGCACGAGTCCGCGTCTCTCCTTGGGCGGGATATGGGCGCGGATGCATTCATAGGCGTCCATCCGCGTCGCGCGGGCGTTCCCGAACGGCGCCAGCACGCTGCGAAGCGCTTCGAACGACGGCTCGTGAAGCTCGTTCGCGATCAGGCGGTCCTGCGGCCGCAAGCGGCGCGCGATGAGGAGGGGGGAGCCGGGATATCGCCGGGCGGCGAGGTCTTCTTGGACAAGATCGAGATAAAGCTTCAGGTCATCCGGCGCCGCGGTCTCGCTTTCGAGGCGGCCGATCCCCCGCTCCCATTCGCGCGTTTTCGCCGCCTCCTCCGAGGCGAGGCCGTAAAGCCCCGCTCCGCCATGAGCGTCGACGATGCAAAGCGGCCCTTCCTTTTTCTGCAGGTAGTCCAGACATAGAACGAGGACGATGTGCTTGATGACATCCGCAAAATTGCCTGCGTGATAGACATGGCGATAGTTCACGGCTGCAAGTCTTTCCTGGCCGCGAATTTCCGCTCTGGGAGGTATCTATTTGTTATTCCCATGCCGGTATGATCCCCGTACGGAGCATCTATCATCCGAGCTGAAGCGCGGACAGCGAAAAGGAGAAAAATGTTATGAGTTCGCCGAGCGTCGACCAAGAGGAATTTGAAAGCGCAATGCGGCGCGGCCTTAAAGAGCATTGGCGGCTTTTCACGGTCCAGGGCGTTCTGCTCGTGATCCTTGGGAGCCTTTCCATCGCGCTGCCGGTTCTCGGGTCGCTCACCGTGAGCGCCGTAATCGGCTGGCTGCTGTTCTTCTCGGGGGTTATGCGCGCGGCATCGATCGTTGGCTCGCCGCGCGCGCCCGGCTATTGGACCTCTCTCCTGCTCGCGATCCTGACCGCGATCCTCGGCTTCGTGCTCGCCTGGTATCCTCTTCAGGGCGCGGTGACGCTCACCATGCTGTTGACGGTCTACTTCGTCGTCCACGGCATCGCGACGTTCATCTTTGCATTTTCGATCAAGGGTGAGACCGGGCGCTGGGTCCTTCTCATCTTCAGCGGCCTGATCGACTTCCTGCTTGCAGGCCTTATCGTCGCCGAGTGGCCGTCGACCGCGCTTTGGGTGCTGGGGCTTTATGTCGGCGTGAACATGGTGCTGACAGGCTTCGGCTTCATTTTCGCGGCTCTGGGCGCGCGCTCCGCCTGAGGCGCTCTATCTGGCGGGGCTTCAACTCGCTAACGGCAATGCGCCGGGGCATGAGCCCCGGCGCCTGCGGTTCAGATGCGGATGGGGGCTCTAAAAGTCGCAGGGGAAGAAACAGGGTGGAAGCGGTAATCGCCTTGGCGGCGGACAGGGGCGGGGTCTGGGGCGGGGTCGCGCTCTGCGAATGCGCACAACGGGGAGGTCGTCGTCGTATCTTTGATCGCAACATCTGTGGAAGCGCTTTATCTCGACCTTCTTGGAGACCGAAGCGCGCGCCGATGGCGTTCTCTCTTCGAGCTCATACCGCAGATACAGGGCGCACGCTACGATCACGCACACCCAAAACAAAACGCTAGCGATGGAGCGAGACTGATCCATTGCGCTCTTCCTCACGCGATTATTAACATAAACGAGTTGGAGAGCGGACTCTAGCGTGCGGAGGCGAGGCGAGCGGCGTTAGATTGCGGGCCGGTTGGATGAGCGGGGCGGTTGCCCCGCACTTTGGGCTATCAGGCGTCCTGGTCTTCGTACTTGAAGGAGACTTTCAACTTGGCGCGGTAGGCCGATACTTTGCCGTTCTCAATAACGAGATCCAGTTCCTTGACCTCGGCGACACGCAAATCGCGCAGGCTTTGAGATGCACGCTCGACAGCCGCAGCGGCAGCCCTCTCCCACGACTCGGTGCTGACGCCGATGAGTTCGATGACTTTGTAGATGCTTTCCGGCATGACGCAGTCCTCCAAAAGAAAACTATCGCGTGCTTTGCTCGCGGGTCTCCATGACAAAAATCAATACTCTGGCCGCGTCTTCGCCCCCGCAAGACGCGGTTTCTTTTTGGCCGGGCGGACATCAGGCT
Organism: uncultured Alphaproteobacteria bacterium; assembly: GCA_963727795.1. Lineage (GTDB taxonomy): Bacteria > Pseudomonadota > Alphaproteobacteria > Rhizobiales > Rhodomicrobiaceae > Rhodomicrobium. Next base: position 301,346 of record CAVSHC010000015.1, on the reverse strand, counting down.
CATCCACGCGGCGGTGCAGGCGCGTCAATCTGACCACCATATATAGTGGCTATGAACAAGAACGACCGCTATATTGAGTTCAGGCATCAGATTTTTTCGTTAGCCGCGTCTTTAGGCGCGGCCTTTTTTTTGCGGGAGCGACCTGCTCCTGCCCTGCCTGCGTGTCGAGTGGCCGTGGCGGATCGAGAAGCAGCTGGCCAAGCCTTCGCGAACTTTTGCAATCTTGAATATCGTGGTTTTGCGACCCAGCAGGAGAAGCAAGTATCGAAATATTTCACGCGCGGACATGCTGGAGTTCACAGAAAAGGGCGGCGCAGCTGACGGCCATTCCGATGATGGAGAGTTTATCGGCAACGCTAAAGTTTGCAGGGCAGCGGCCGACCCAGCATATAAATTTACAGCGGGGCTTTGAGCGTTAAGGAAATAATTTGCCATCCTGATACTTTCGTTGTTGCTGGGATGATTGTGCTCGGCTATGATTCTCCTAAATCTTCTTAGGCATTGATTTTGATCGAGCGGCTCCTATCAGCTTGTTCAATCGAGATCTTCTTGAACCGATTGCGTAAACTCGATCGGCAACCCTTGATCCCGGCCACGTTACATCGGCCTCGATGACGCCGCTGCGCCTTAGTTAGTGGAAGCGAGCAGGGAAAGCAAAGACAGGCAGCAATAATAAGACAAGGAAGACGCCATGTTGATTTTGCCAGATGTGCAAAACGTTTCCGATGCAAAGGCGGCTCTCGGGGCGAAGGAGGATGGACCTTCAAGGCAGGGCGCCTATACGCCGACGGCGGAGAGCGCCGCGAAAGGCAAGGCTCTCATCAACTTTCTGATGGAGGACAGGTTCTTCCTAGCACGCCTTCGCAGCACCGATCCTGAAGTGCGGGCCGGAGCAATGAAGCGGCTGAACGAAGCTCACTATCAGGCTTATGGCGACGCGCCGGCAAAAACCGCCGCCCCTGCCGCGAAGTAGCGTCTAAGGCTGTCCGGAAGGGCGCTCTTCCCGAGTGACGATCGCGTACTGCCTCAATTTATCGAGATAGCCACGCGAAAATCCTTCGTACGCGACGTTTTTTTCCCAGATCGGCGCCGGCCCGTAAGTGCGGTTCATTACAGCGCGCCATGCAAGCTGCGCGCGGATGATCTCCTGGAGGGTTTTGCGGCGGATGCCGTAGCCAACTCGCGGCGCAAAATATGCGTTCACCTCCGGCTCCTCGCCGTCGGCCAGCCTGTCCACCATTATGCTTTTCATGATTTGTTCATCGGTGATTTCGATGCCAAATCTTTTCGCGGTCTGAAGTTTCAGCCGGTCGTCGATCACAGCATCGATCGCAGCCTTCCTGGCGGCGATGCTTTCGGAGAGAACCTCCATTGCCGTCTCGTCGATCAGTTCCTGCTTGATGCGCTCTGTGATGCGCCGGGCCTCTTCGGGGGTGCGGGGCTGAACGGCGGACAATTTCTGCCGGAACTTCTCTTGAACCTTATCGCCGGCAAGCAGCGCGTTCAGACGCTCGTGAAAAACGCTGACCCGCTTCTCCAACGTGGGCAGGCTCTGGAAGAGAGCACGCTGGGCAATATCGTGAGAGGTTATGAGTTCGCCATTGACGCGTATGCGTATCTCTTGCTCCGACGCACCCACAGGCGCAGCCACACAGGCTGCAACGGAGAAAGCGATCGAGTATATCAGCGCCCAAAATTGCATAGATCGGTGCTGGCTCGAATTTGCGGCAATAATTTGAGGAGTTGGCTCTCAATTGGCCACGGTCCACACAATCAGAGACCGAGCGAGCGCCTCGCAGCCTTATTCTTTGACGCACGGCGCTGACGATCGCGCTCCTCGTGCTTGGCGGCCTGTAATCGGCACGCGGCGCCGCGCCTCCCGCTCAGTCCGGAAGCGCGTCCTGCGGGTCGCCGCCGTTCCGGGCGCCATCGGGCCGGCCGACGCTCGTATAGGTCAGCCCCGCGGCGCGCGCATGTTCGGGGCGATAGATGTTGCGCAGGTCGACGAGCACATCGCCTCGCATTTTCGCCCGAAGCGCGGAGAGGCTCACGGCGCGGAACTCGTTCCATTCGGTCAGCACCACGGCGGCGTCGGCGCCATCGGCGGCGTCGAGCACGCTTTGGCGCCAAACCACATTCGGCAGCAAAGGCTCGGCCTGCCTGCGCCCCTGGGGATCGTAGGCGCGGACCGTCGCGCCGCGCTCCTGCAGCATGGGCACGATCACAAGGCTCGGAGCGTCGCGCATATCGTCGGTGTTCTGCTTGAAGGTCACGCCGAGGACGGCGATGGTTTTGCCCGAGACATCGCCGCCGGCCGCGCGGATCACCTTATGCGCCATCGCGATCTTGCGCTCGTTGTTGACCTTCTCGACCTGCTCGATGAGCGTCAGCGGCGAGCGCGCCTCGCGCCCGGTGCGGACCAGCGCCGACACATCCTTCGGGAAGCAGGAGCCTCCAAATCCCGGCCCCGGATGCAGGAACAGGTCGCCAATACGGCGGTCGGAGCCTATGGCGCTCGCCACCTGCTGGACGTTGGCGCCAACCTCTTCGCAGAGGTCCGAGATTTCGTTGATGAAGCTGATTTTCATGGCGAGGAAGGCGTTCGCCGCGTATTTGGCGAGTTCCGCGCTCTCCCGGCTGACGAACTTCACCGGCGCGTTGCGAAGGCGAAGCGGCTCGTAAACGCGTTCCAGGATCTCGCGCGCCCGCGCATCGTCGACGCCGACGAGCACGCGGTCGGGGTGGGTGAAATCCTGGATGGCGGAGCCTTCGCGCAGGAATTCGGGATTTGAGCACAGCGCAAAATCGGCGTCGGGCCTAAGCCGCCTCATGCGCCGCTCGATTTCGCGGCTCGTGCCGACCGGCACCGTCGACTTGGTGGTTATGACCGTGAAGCCGGAAAGATGCGGCGCGATCTCCTCGACCGCCTGATAGACATAGGAAAGGTCGGCGTAGCCATCGCCGCGTCGCATCGGCGTGCCGACCGCAAGGAAAATCAGGTCCGCATCGCGCGCCACCGCCGCAAGCTCCGTGGTGAAGTGCAGCCGTCCGGCGCGCACGTTCTTTTCGACCAGCGTGTCGAGGCCCGGCTCATAGATCGGGATTTCACCGCGTTTCAGCTGCTCGACCTTGCGCACGTCTTTCTCGACGCATGTAACGTTCCAGCCGAAATCCGAGAAACAGGCTGCGGAAACCAAGCCGACATATCCGGCCCCGATCATGCAAATATTCACGGCGCGCGCCCTTGCTGAGGAAGTGAGGCAGCAGTCATAGCCAATGAGGCGGGCAGCGGCAAGGCGGCGCTTCTTGTTAGACGAGACCGGAGAACTTGCTTTGAAGAGGCACATTCCATTATCACCACAGCAGTGTGAGAATGATTGGATGCCCCTATGCAAGAAGAGATTGTCCTCGTTATAGGCGACAAGGCCTGGTCGTCGTGGAGCTTGCGCCCCTGGCTCGCCGCGAAGGCCGCAGGCCTTACATTCCGGGAGGAGGAGGTCCAGCTGCGGCAGCCGGACACGGCGGACCAGATCGCCAGGCATTCGCCTTCGGGGCGCATTCCGGTTCTCAAGCGCGGGCCGCTCACGATCTGGGACAGCCTCGCCATTTGCGAATATCTCGCCGAGATCGCCCCCTATGCCCGCCTCTGGCCCGCCGATGAGGCTGCGCGCGCCGTGGCGCGCTCGGTCTCGTCGGAAATGCATTCCGGCTTCCATGCGCTTCGCAAGGAGTTCCCGATGGATTTTCATGCCCGGATCGCCGGCCGGGAACCTTCGGACCAGGCGAAGGCGGATATCGCCCGCGTCGCCGCGATCTGGCGGGATACGCGGCGGACTTTTGGCGCGGGCGGCTCCTTTCTGTTCGGCGCATTCACAATCGCCGACGCCATGTATGCGCCGGTCGCCACGCGCTTTCTCACCTACGGCATCGGACCGGCCGCCTATGGGGACGACGGGACGGCGGCGGCTTATGCTGAAGCGCTGCTCGCCATGCCCGAGATGCAGAAATGGGGAGAGGGCGCGGCGCTAAGCTAGGCCGGGTTCCCGGCTTCACCAACGGCGCATCCCCTCACCCTGTCCCTCTTCCCTCAGGCAGAGGCGGCGATGTGGCGCTGGTCGCGACTGGAACTCCCTCCGCATCCGACTGCTGCCGCTCCAAGCTCGCCAAGGCGAGCTTGTGCGAGAGAGGAGGGGGCAAGGGGTTCGAACCGTAGGTCAAACGGGCGAAGTCTGCTTGGGCCGCGCCGTTAATGCAGGTTCACTTCTTTCTGCTGTAGTCCCTTGACATAATCCGCCGCTTCTTCTGGCGAATCTTCCGTCAATCTAACCTCGTCATGTTTTTCGACGCGAAAATAGCGCATCGAGTCTGCCCCAAGAATGAAATCCTGCTTGAGCAGCCGGCCCATCGGCAGGCCCACATCCAGTCCCAGGGAATGCTCGCCCGAAGGGACTTTCATCACCAAATAGTCGGCGGTCATAACACCGCCAATGCGCTTTCCGTCCAGGAAGACAGGCACAGCCGTATTGAACTTGTCTAGGTAGCCAAAGTCGAGCGCGGGTCTTGGCCAGTAAAGATAAATTGTCGCCGACCCGGTTGGCGTTTTCATCTCGTTGCTTGTTTTCTTATCGGTACTGAGAAGCGTCGCCAGAGATGAAAGGGCGCCAGGTTTGTCTTTCGGTTCGTTTGCGGATACTGTCGATTGAGACGTTGAGGCGTTGCCTTCGTCTTTAGATTCGCCACCAGCGAGTACAGATTGAGCCGTAGGGGCGTCAAGTTCGCTGGCGTTAATCGACCACCCCTGATGGATGATTTGAAAATAGAGCGGTTTTTGCGAAGAAACCGTGATCTGCATCTCCCTGATTGGTCTTATATTCTCGAGAAAGTCGTCGTACGGTTTCAACTCGAGTGTGTGCGGGCCGTTAGGAAGGCTGACCGTCAGCGGCTTATCGCCATTGACCGCCCCGACGAGGGTTTTGTCGATCCACACTTCGATTTTCGACTCGATGACACGAGGGACAGCATTGCCCATGCGGATTGTCGGCCAGAAAACGGTAACCTGTCCTGTTGGATTCTCCACAACGCAGGGAGGCTTGTTTTTGTTCGAGGCGGAAGCGCAATCGGTGGTGTTCGCCGGTTTGCGGGTTTGCGCGGCGGAAGCGCCATTCGCAGAAAGGCACAAAAGAAGGCTGGCGGCGACAAAAACGCAATTGGGAAGAGCTTTGCCTACCCGAACAAGCTGTTTCATCATAGCGAAGAGCTCCTTTGTCGAACTCGAAGAACGGCGCTATGATCGCTTTGAAAAGTCAGTTCTCTTGACAGATTCAAAAATTTTTCAAGCGGCCAAGAATCCGTTTCCCCGTCAGGCATAGCCCGCGCCGCACCACACTTCAAGCGCTCGCTCGCCCGTCGCTTTCGTTATCCCTGCGCCCCACGCCGAAGCCCCTTTGCCTCACTTGTCGCGGCGGGGGCGGGCTCGCTCAGTCCGAGAAGCAGGCGCGCCGATAGCCCTGGAAATAGAGAAGCGCCGTTAGATCGCCGTAGCGCACCTGCGCCGCGGCTTGCGCCGCAACAACCGGCTTCGCGCGATAGGCGACGCCAAGCCCCGCCGCGCCAAGCATGGCGAGGTCGTTCGCGCCGTCGCCCACGGCAAGCACATCCGGCGGCGAAATTCGATGCGCGGCGGCCTCCTCGGTCAGCGCGTCGAGCTTGGCCTCGGGTCCGAGGATGGGTTCCGCGGCCCCGCAAATCCGGCCATCCTCCCAGAGCAATTCGTTGCCCCGGTTCACCGCGAACCCCGCGCGCTCCGCCACCGCGCCTGTGAAAAACGTAAATCCGCCGGAAACCAGCACCGTGTGCGCCCCATGCGCCTTCATGGTCTGCACAAGCTCCCGCGCGCCCGGATTGAGGGTGAGGCGCTCGTCAAGCACGCGTTTGAGATCGGCCTCGGTCTCTCCGGCAAGAAGACGCATGCGCTCGCGCAGAGAGGTCTCGAAATCGAGTTCGCCGCGCATGGCCCGCCCGGTCAGCGCCGCGATCTTGGGCCTGATGCCTTTCAGGTCCGCCATCTCGTCGATGCTTTCCTGGCCGATGATGGTGGAATCCATGTCGGCGATGAGCATGCGCTTCCGGCGGCCTCTTGTGGGCTGTACGCACCAGTCGATGGGATAATGCGCGGCGGCCTCCGCCACGATGCGTCTGAGGTGCTTGAGCTCCCCCTGATCCGCGGGGGCGGAAGAGAGGCTCTCGAAACAGTCGCAGCCTGCCCCCTCTTCGTCCGCGCGAGCGGCCTGGGACGCGAGGGGCTCGCCCGGCAATATCAAATCCACCGCCTCGCCCTCGGAGAGCCATGCGAACTTGAACTCGCCGTTGAGTTCCCGCTGGAGCTTCGCCGCGAGATCGAGGAGCGGCTCTTGCGAGCGCGGCGCGGCGGTTAATGTGATCGCGATTGTCATGACGAGGCTATTCCGGTGACCGAAGCGTGCCGAAAGATGCGCTCAAGCAGGATGGGGAGCGCCGTCGCGCAGGCGAAGCAGGAGCATCGCCCATTTGCACCGCCTGTTGCAAGCGGCGGCAATCGGAAGGCTCGCGGAGTTTACGCCGGTCGGCGCCGGCATACGGAGGCGGTTCGCTTGACGGCGTGGCGGCGGCCCCCGCCCCGCCGTCCATTACCCTATCTAGGCAAAAACCGCCGCGAACTTGGACAGGGCTTTGTCGATGTCCTGCCGGGTGATCACCAGCGGCGGCGAGATGCGGATCGTGTGCTCGCGCGTGTCCTTGCAGAGGATGCCGCGATGTTTCAGAGCCGTGCAGTAACGCCGCGCGCCCCCGGCCTCGGGGTGCAGTTCGATCGCCAGCATCAGCCCGCGGCCACGGACCTCTTTGACGGCTCGGCTGCCGATGGCGAGAAGCCCCTCGCGGAAATAAGCGCCCATTGCGGCGGCGTTCTCGATCATGCCCTCCTCGGCGATGACGCGAAGGGCGGTTCGCGCAACCGCGCAGCCCAGCGGATTGCCGCCGAAGGTGCTGCCGTGCTCGCCCGGGCGCAGCACGCCCATGATCGGAGCGCTCGCAAGAACGGCGGACACGGGATAAAAGCCGCCGCCAAGGGCCTTGCCCAGCAGCGTCATGTCGGATTCCACGCCTTCGTGCTCCTCAGCCAGAAGCTTGCCCGTGCGGCCCAACCCCGTCTGGATTTCGTCGAGGATGAAGATGATGCGTTCGCGCGTGCAAAGCTCGCGAACCGCGCGGACGTAGCCCGGCGGCGGGACCAGCACGCCTGCCTCGCCCTGGATCGGTTCCATGAGAACCGCAACCGTGTTTGGAGAGACCGCTCTTTCAAGCGCTTCCAGATCTCCAAATGGCGCGATCTTGAACCCCGCCGTGAAGGGGCCGAACCCCGTCCTTGCCGCAGGATCGGTGCTGAAACTGACGATCGACACCGTGCGGCCATGGAAATTGTTGGCGAAGACGACGATCTCGGCCTGTCCCTCAGGCACGCCCTTGACCTGATACCCCCATTTGCGCGCCACCTTGATGGCGGTCTCCACCGCTTCCGCGCCAGTGTTCATCGGAAGCGCCTTCGTGGAGCGCGTCAGCGTGCAGAGTTCCTCGCAAAACGGGCCGAGCTGATCGTTGTGGAAGGCGCGCGAGGTCAGCGTGAGCCGCGACGCCTGCGCGACGAGGGCTTCGCGAATTTTCGGATGACAGTGCCCCTGGTTGACGGCTGAATAGCCCGCAAGACAATCGAGATACTGGTTGCCGTCGACATCCCAAACCCACACGCCTTCGCCGCGGCTCAGCACCACGTCCAAAGGCTTATAATTCGAGGCCCCATATTCCTTTTCGGCCGCGATGAAGTCATGCGGCGACGTGAAGGAGCGGGGAGCTACCGTCGGAGCCATATCGAAAGCCATGCTTATATCATCCTCCAAAATTGTTTGCGGAAGCGGTTTTAAGATCGAGCCGGAGGGTCATGCAGTAGGCGCCGCCGCCCGACATGATGAAGGGGCGCAGATGAACCGGAGACACCGAATAGCCGCGCTCTTTCAGTTCATCCGCGAGATAGGCTGTTGGCTCCGCCATGACGATCTCGCGACCCACATTTACGGCGTTCACGGCGAAACGCGCGGCGTCCTCGTCGCTCGCCTCGATCCGCAACTCAGCCGGGACGTAATCGCGAATGACCGAAAGCGAAAGTTGCGAGAACGCCGGCGGGTAATAGAGAATTTCGCCGCCGCTCAAAGACGCGAAACAGGTGTCCAAGTGGTAGAAGCGGCCTGAAACCAGTTCGAGGCTCTTCATCGGCTCGCCGAAGAACTCTCTGATCGACGCGAGAGACTCGAAAGAGGAGCGCGGCCCGAAATCCAGCCCAGAACATCTGCCGCGATAAATCCCAGATACAATCCCCTGCGCCCTCCTGCCAGATTCCTTTGGGCTGCTGCGCCACCTCCGCGAGCACGCCGGTGTCTTTGAGCCGGGCGAACTCGCTCAGGAAAAGCCGCTCTTCGCCTTGCCGCTCGTGATAGCGGAACCGGGAAACGAGCGCGCGGCCGTTCAACACCACGGCGGCGTTTGCCGGAAAAACCATGTCGGGCAAGCCCGGCGCTCCGTCCATCATGACGACACGCGCCCCGGCATCCCGCAAAGCGGCCGAAAGGCCGGCCGAAGCCTCCCGAGCTTCCTTGCGGTTGCGCGCCTCGTCTTTCCGCCAGGCCTCCGGCGTCATCCAAGGGTTAATCTTGTAGGACACCTCGAAATGGCTTCCATCCGTCATCAGAAAGGTGGGCGTGTGGGGCATCGTGAATTCTGTCTCAATTCGTTACGCTTCACTCACAATAGTCGTTGAGAACTTCACTATTTTACACCCCGCAAATTGCACGAAACGCTCAAAACTCTTATCAGTTTGCTCGATCGAGTTAGCAAAATGTCAGGTCATGGACATGGATGACACTGATCGAAGGCTCGTTTCACTTTTGCGTGAAAATTCGCGGCTGCCTGTTGCTTCCCTGGCCTCGATTCTGGGGATTTCGCGGGCCACGGTTCAGAACAGGATCGACCGTCTCCTCCGGGACGGAACCATCACCGGATTCACCATCAAGCTGCGCCCGGATGCGGAGCCGTCAGCGATCTGCGCGATCATGATGATCGAGATCGAGGGCGAACGGACGGAGCCCATCATAAAAGTGCTGCGCGGCCTGCCGGAGGTCGCCGCCATTCACACGACGAACGGGCGTTGGGACCTGGTTGTCGAACTCAAGACCATGAACCTGGATGCGTTCGACAAGGCGCTGCGCCGCATCCGCGAGATGAAGGGCATTGCGAGTTCTGAGACGAGCTTGCTTCTCTCAACGCACCGGAAATGAGGAGCGAACCCCGGCGCTGGCGCGTGCGGGACCGGAAGCCGTGCTGCCGCGCCGCCCTCCGATGCGAAGCCCGTCCGCGGCAAGCCTAAGCGTCGCGCCGGACTCAAGGTCGCAACCACTTGGCGCAGCCGCTCGTCCGGTCATTCCGCCGGACGACGCGCGACAAGAACGAAACTTCCAACAGCAAGATCGGCGTCGCTGTCCTTGCGCAGACTGCGCGCCAGCCTGGGGCGCACCCTGGCTGCTTCCGCAAGCGCCGCATCCTGAGCTGACTGGGGCCGGGCGTCTTCGAATTGAGCATCGCTGCCGATGAGCGTCGAGACGGTGAGTTCACCTTCCAAGCCGGAGTTGGCCAGCCAATCCCGGTAGCGCGCGAAACCGATGCGGTTCGGCCGGCCGCTATTGGCGGTCATCGAGGGCCACAGCGCATCGGGGACGGTCAGAAAGGTGAGCGGCGGCTGTCCCTCGAACATGCCGTGGTCTCGCAGATTGATGAAATGAACCATCGCGCCCCCCGGCCGCAACGCGCCCGCCATCGCCTTGAGAGCTGCAATCGGATCGGGCACATGCTGAAGCACGGCGCAGGACAGAATGGCGTCGAATTTCTCGGAGGCGCCGTTGAAAAACTCCGCCGCTCCGCATCCGGCATGACGGAAAAGCCCTTCGGGATCGCCGCCCTGGGGCGGCAGGATCGCAGCCAAGCCGGGATCCTGAGCGGCCAGCCGGCGGATCGCCTTCTCCCGCGCGGCATCGCGATTGGGAGCAAACCGGTCGACGAGGTGAACCTCGCCGGCGCCGTTCGCCAGAAGATGCCAAGCGACGACGTCGTTATCTCCCGGCCCCACCTCAACCACACGGCCGCTGAAGCACCCAACGCCGGCCTTGTCGCAGAAGCTTTTCCAGACCGACGCGCCATAGGCGAGCGTTCCCGGGGCGTCGAACTCCGCGAGTACGCCGCTGCGGGTGCGCAGGTCGCCCGCGGCAAGCCGCCGGCCACGCCGCCAATCGTCCACGATGTACGCCAAGCAGGTCAGCGAAACGCTTTTTCTCAGAAGGCGCACGAGCGACGAGGGCTTGGAGGGCCGCTCCGCGCGTTTGGAGCGTCCATCGCCGCTCAATTGCTGAACAGGCACATCCAAAACACAACCTCCGATAAACACATTGCACTCTCTAATTATATTTTCTCAAAATGCACAAGCAGGCTCCCGCATGTTCTTTTGTGGAAATCTTCCGGCGAGCGGAAGCTGTTGCATTTGTGCGATCCATCGGCCAAGGTCCCGGCCATGCCGCCATCCGAGCTGCCCTTTTTTGAAGCAGACGCGCCCGAACGGAGTCTTGGCGCGAGAGACGCTCCGCCAACGGCGCCTATTCTTCTTCCGCTGGCGCTGAGCGACGCGTACACATACTCCACGCGTGAGGAGGACGCGCTTGCCCCCGGCGATTTCGTCGTCGTCCCGCTCGGAACGATGAAGCGAATCGGAGTGGTGTGGCACGGCTCGCCGGATAGCCGGAAGCCGCTGGACCCGAGAAAGCTCAAGGCGGTGAGCGCAAAGCTCGATGTGCCGCCTCTTCCCCCGATCAACCTCGCCTTTACGGATTGGGTCGCCGATTACACGCTCGCGCCAAAGGGCATGGTGCTGCAGATGATGATGAGCGCCCGTCTCGTGTTCGAGGCCGAGGAGCCGCGCTGGGGCTTTCGGCTGGCCTCCGCGACCGAGTTGCGCCTGACCGAGGCCCGCAAGAAGGCGCTGGCCGCCATTCAGGACGGCGAGGTCTGGCCCAAGAAGAAGCTTATGGACGCCGCGGGCGTAAGCGCGGCGGTCATCGATGGCCTTGCCGAAGCAGGAGCGCTGATACGGGCCGAATTGCCCCGTGCGCGCCCGCTGTTCCCGAGGCCGGACTTCGCCTTCGCCAGCTTGACCGAGGCGCAGACGCGGGCTGCGGAGACGCTCTGCGCGGCCATCGTCAAGGGCGGCTTCTCCAGCACCCTGCTCGACGGCGTGACAGGCTCGGGCAAAACGGAAGTCTATTTCGAAGCCGTCGCCGAGGCGCTCCGGCGCGGGCGGCGGCAGGTTCTCATTCTTCTGCCGGAAATCGCGCTCACAAGCCAATTCCTGCAAAGGTTCGAGGCGCGCTTCGGCTGCCGTCCCGCCGAATGGCATTCCGCCGTCTCCGCGAAGGAACGCGCGCGCGCCTGGCGCGGCGTCGCGGAGGGTGACGTGCGCGTGGTTTGCGGCGCGCGGTCGGCGCTTTTTCTCCCCTTCGCCGATCTCGGCCTCATCGTCGTGGACGAAGAGCACGACCCATCCTTCAAACAGGACGACCGCGTCACCTATCAGGCGCGCGACATGGCCGTCGTCCGGGCCTCGCTCGGCAAAATTCCCATCATCTTGAGTTCCGCCACCCCCTCGGTTGAGAGCGTTGTGAATGTACGCCGCGGACGCTATGCGCACGCGGTTATACCGGCGCGCTTCTCCGGAAACAGCCTTCCCGATGTCGAGGCGGTCGATCTCAAGGTCACGCCGCCGGAAAAGGGAGCGTGGATCAGTCCTCCGGTTGTGGAAGCCGTCAACGAAGCGCTCGGACGGGGCGAGCAGGCCCTCCTCTTCCTCAATCGCCGGGGCTACGCTCCGCTGACGCTTTGCCGCGCCTGCGGCCATCGCTTCACCTGTCCGCAATGCACCGCCTATCTCGTCGAGCATCGTCTGCGCGGGCGGCTGATCTGCCATCATTGCGGCTTCACCCTGCCCTTTCCAAAGGCCTGCCCCTCATGCAGCCGCGAAGGATTGCTCACCGCCTCGGGCCCCGGCATCGAGCGCGTGATGGAGGAGGCCGCGAGCCGCTGGCCCGCCGCCCGCACGATCGTCCTGTCGAGCGATCTCGTTCCGACCACGGCCGCCCTGCGGGAACTCCTGAGCCGGATCACCGCCGGCGACGCCGACATCATTATCGGCACGCAGCTTGTCTCCAAGGGCCACAACTTCCCGAAGCTCTCCTTCGTCGGCGTGGTCGACGGCGATCTGAGCCTGGCGACGGCGGACCCGCGCGCGGGCGAGCGCACGTTCCAGCTGTTGCATCAGGTGACGGGCCGGGCAGGGCGCTTCGGCGCACCGGGGCGCGGCCTGATCCAGACGCATTTCCCGGAGCATCCGGTGATGCGCGCGCTCGTCACGGGCGACCGCGACGCCTTCTATGCAGCCGAAATCGCCATGCGCCAGGAGGCCGGGCTGCCGCCGTTCGGCCGCCTCGCGGCGATTATCGTGTCGGCGAAAACCAAGCCCGAAGCCGAGTCCTACGCCCGCGCGCTGGCGCTGGCCGCGCCGGAAGCGCGGCTGATCCAGGTGCTGGGGCCGGTCGAGGCGCCGCTCGCCATCATCCGCGCCCGCCACCGGCAGCGGCTGCTTGTGAAGGCAGCCCGCGAGGCGGATCTGCAGGGCTACCTCAGGGAATGGCTCTCGCGCGTGGACGCGCCGCGCGGCAGCCTCAACCTGCATGTGGATGTCGATCCCTACAGCTTCCTTTAGCGTCCCGGCGTCAATTGGCCAAGAGGACGTCTCACGAGGTATGACGCATAGGCCATCCCGTCACCTTGACCAGCATTCCCGCCAAAGGCAAATAATGCGTTTGGTCATGACGGCGCTTGCGATGGCGCTCCCTCGCAGCGGGCTCTTCCCAGGTTAAGGCAGGTGGGCGAAAAATGAGAATGGCAGTGCTGCAGCACGTTCCGTTCGAGGGTCCCGCCGCTATTGCGGAGTGGGCCGAGGCGCGCAGCGTCCTTGCAACGGCGGCGCATCTCTATCGTGGCGACCCGCTGCCCAGGCTGAGCGAATTCGACATGCTGACCGTGATGGGCGGACCGATGAGCGCGAATGACGAGGCCGTCTTCGAATGGCTCCCGCCGGAAATAGCGCTGGTCCGCGATGCGATCGCAAGCGACAAAGCGGTTTTCGGCGTTTGCCTCGGCGCGCAGATCATCGCGAAGTCGCTTGGCGCGAAAGTTTATGCCGGGGACCACAAGGAGATCGGCTGGTTCCCGGTGCGGCGAACCGAAGCCGCGCACGCGCTGTTCGAGGGCCTCCCCCAGGACTTCATGGCCTTCCATTGGCACGGCGAGACGTTCAATCTTCCAGCGAACGCGGTGCGCCTTGCGGCGACGCCGGCGACGCCTAATCAGGCTTTCGCGGTTGGAAGGCGCGTTCTTGGCTTGCAATTTCACATGGAAGCCACGAAGGAAAGCGTGAACGCCTTGATCGGGAATGCGGCGGGCGAAATCGGCGGCGGCGCTTACGAGCAGCAGCCCGGCGCAATCCTGGCGGGTCTCAATCATTGTGCGGGCCTTCGGGCGCATCTCGGCCGGATGCTCGATAATTTGGCCGGATTTCAATGCAGTTGAATGGGCAATCAGGCGGAGGTTCCCAATGGCGCAGACACGAACACCCTCGAAGTTCTTCAAGACGCTCGCGGCGGGCGCCCCTGCTCCATTCGTGGAGAAGCCCGTGCGCCTTGAGCGCATGATCCATTTCGTCGCGCCGCATGTGGAGAAGATCCGCGCCAAAGTTCCCGATCTGATCAAGCAGGTGGACGTAGTCCTGGGCAACCTGGAGGACGCGATCGCGATCCAGGACAAGGAAGCGGCGCGGCGCGGCTTCATCGAGATGGCGCGCGCGAACGAGTTCGGCCAAACCGGCCTTTGGACGCGCATCAATGCGCTAAACAGCCCCTGGGTTCTCGACGACATCCTGGAGATCATGGCCGCCGTCGGCGGCAAGCTCGACGTCATCATGCTGCCGAAGGTGGAGGGGCCCTGGGACATCCATTATCTCGACCAGCTCCTGGCCCAGCTCGAAGCGAGGCACGGGATCGGGAAGCCGGTGATGATCCACGCGCTCCTGGAGACGGCGGAAGGCGTCGCCAACGTCGACGAGATCGCAGGCGCAAGCCCGCGCATGCACGGCATGAGCCTTGGCCCCGCGGATCTGGCGGCCAGCCGCGCCATGAAGACGACGCGCGTCGGCGGCGGGCATCCCGCTTACGGCGTGCTGGCCGACGCGGGCGGCGCGGGGGCGCCGCGCACGTTCTTCCAGCAGGACCTCTGGCATTACACGGTCGGCCGCATGGTGGACGCTTGCGCGACACACGGCATCAAGCCCTTCTACGGACCGTTCGGCGATTTTTCCGATCCCGCCGCTTGCGAGGCTCAATTCCGGAATGCGTTCCTTCAGGGGTGCGCGGGAGCCTGGACGCTGCATCCTTCGCAAATCGAGATCGCGCGGCGCGTTTTCACGCCCGATCCGGCTGAAGTCGCGTTCGCACGGCGGATTTTGGAAGCCATGCCGGACGGAGCGGGAGCCGTTATGGTCGACGGCAAAATGCAGGACGACGCCACTTGGAAACAAGCAAAAGTCATGGTTGACTTGAACGATATGGTCGCGGCAAAGGATGGTCCCGCGGCGTGACGGCGGCGTTCGGCAGCTTTGCGTTCTTAGAGTTCGAACACTCCGGCAACATGAACGACATTCAGAAGATGATCAAGGAACGGCTAGCAAGATATTGCATCGGGGAGGTTGTCAGGCACCGTTTTTTCCCGTTTCGCGGGATAATCTTCGACGTCGACCCTGAATTCAGCAATACCGAGGAGTGGTGGCTCTCCATTCCGGAGGAGATTCGCCCGGCAAAGGATCAGCCTTTTTATCATCTGCTCGCGGAAAATGAAGATACGGAATACGTGGCCTACGTCTCCGAGCAGAATCTGGTGCCCGACGACAGCGGCGAACCGCTGAGGCATCCGCAATTGGGTGAACTTTTCGACGAAACCGAGGACGGGGGATACCGCTTCCGGGGCTTGAGCGAGAATTAAGGTTTACCCCCTCACTGCGTCCCTTCTCCCCTCGCGGGGGAAGGACAGGATGAGGGGTGCGTTCCGGCTAAATCTTGATGCCGGAATGCATCGCGGCAATACCGCCAGAGAGGTTGCGATACTGGACGCGGGAGAACCCGGCGATCTCCATCATGCGGGCGAAGCGGCGCTGATCGGGAAACCTCCGAATGCTGTCGACGAGATAGCGATAAGGCTCGGCGTCTCCGGCGACGACGCGGCCGAGCGCCGGTATGACGGCGTCCGAGTAGGCGCTATAAATCGAATCGAGGAGAGGAACCTCAACCCGCGAGAACTCGAGGCACATGAACCGGCCGCCGGGCTTCAACACGCGGAAAGCTTCGTTGAGCGCATTCTGAATTCCAGGCACGTTCCGGATGCCGAACGAGATCGTGTAGAAATCTGCGGTGTTGTTCTTGATGGGCAACGCCTCGGCGTTAGCCTGCACGAACCGCACATGCCCCTGTTCGTGCTCCTCAGCAAGGCGGCGGGCGCCTTCCTCCATCATCTCGCCGCTGATATCGCAAATAATGGAGTTCGAGCCGGGGCCGGCCGCGCGCAGGAATTTCCGCGTGATGTCGCCCGTGCCGCCCGCCACGTCGATCAGCAGCGATGGGGCGGAGCGCGAGGGCGCGAGCCAGTTTATGAATGCGTCTTTCCAGATCCGGTGTATGCCGCCCGACATCAGGTCGTTCATGAGATCGTAGCGGGTGGCCACGCGGCCGAAAACGGTGTTGACGAAACCCTGGAAACCGAGGCTTTCGATTTTATGGTCGTAGGATGACATTCCGTTCGCTCCGGGCGGCAAATTTAGGCGCATCAGTACGCCCCCGGGAAATCCTGACCCCGATTGCGGCAAGCGCTTCGGAAATTTCCAGCGGAAAGGCGTACTAGACATTTTTTGTATCTAGTACAGCTCACAGGCGGAAGTTCGCTCGACGTTTGCGGCGATAGGGGTGCGAACTTCCGGCCGGCTGTACTAGTGACGTAGCGCCCATGGATTGTAAACGCGGCATTATGTTTGGAAGGGGCCTGAAAGGCAACTGCGCGATCGGACCACATCGCTGCCGGACCGGGAACCATGAAATCCGCTTGGTCTAGGCACGCACGAAAGTCTATGTTGCATTGCAGTAAAAAGTCTCTTGCAGACATCGCCTAGAAATGGGAAAAAACGGGCGCTCTAAGCTCATGCTTTTCGCATTGGCGAAGCATAGGGGTATTGCTTGCGAAGCCCGCAAACGGAATAGAAGACTTTCTCGGACGTTCGTTTTGGCAAGCGCAATTCCGTAAAAACCTTGACAAGACGGGTTAATGCAACTGCTACGTTCGCATGTTAAAGCTGCGCAGATAGTCGCGGCAATCATCCCAGGACCGGTCATGCGAGCCAGAAACCACCCGGCCGCCGCGCCGCAAGGCGAGGCGGCGCGCCCCGCGGGGCACGCGGGCGCGCTGGCCTTTTCGGCGCTTGGCGTCGTCTTCGGCGATATCGGCACGAGCCCGCTTTACACGCTGAAAGTGGTGCTTGGCTCGACCGGCGCCCAGGTTGCGGACCGCGCCATGGTGCTCGGCAGCCTGTCCCTGATCTTCTGGACGCTGATCATCGTCACGACCGTCAAATATGTCGGCGTGGCCATGCGGGTCGACAATCACGGCGAGGGCGGCATCATGGCGCTGATGGCGCTGCTCAGCGGCAGGAAGGGCCTCGGCAGCGGACGCACGACGAAACGGGCGGTGATCGTCACCGCCGGGCTGTTCGGCGCGGCCTTGATCTATGGCGACGGCGTCATCACGCCGGCGATTTCGGTTCTGTCCGCGCTTGAAGGGCTGTCCATCATCACGACGAGCCTCGAAGATTATGTGACGCCGGCGACGGTCGTCATTCTCGTCCTGCTTTTTTTGGTCCAGCCGCGCGGCACGGCGCTGATCGGCAAGATGTTCGGGCCGGTGATGGCGGTGTGGTTCGTCTTGCTCGGGCTTCTGGGGCTTTGGGGCATCGCCAACAACCCGGCGGTGCTCGCGGCGGTTAACCCCTTATACGGCATCGACTATCTCCTGTCGGACGGAGCGGCCTCGTTCCTGGTTCTCGGCGCGGTGTTCCTGTGCGTCACGGGCGCGGAAGCGCTTTACGCCGACATGGGCCATTTCGGGCGCATGCCCATTCAGATGGCCTGGCTGTTCCTGGTGTTTCCCTGCCTCGTCCTCAATTACGCGGGGCAATCGGCGCTTGTCTTGAACGGCGCTCCCATCGCCGACAACACATTTTACGCGCTCTGCCCGAGGGCGCTTCTCGTTCCGTTCGTCATCCTGGCGACGGCGGCCACCATCATTGCGAGCCAGGCCATCATCACCGGCGCGTTTTCGATGACGCGGCAGGCCATCCAACTCGGCTGGATGCCCAGGCTTCGCATTTCGCAGACCTCGGCGCTCGGCTACGGGCAGATCTATATCGGGGTGGTGAACTGGCTCATGATGGTCGTCACCATCGGGCTTACGCTGGCCTTTCGCAAATCGGACAATCTCGCCGCGGCCTACGGCATCGCCGTTTCGGCGACGATGCTCATGACCTCGGTGCTTCTCCTGATCGCCATGATCGAAAAGCTTGGCTGGAGCCTGCCCTTGAGCATCGCGGCCGCCGGCGGCTTCATGCTGGTCGACGGCGCCTTCCTGATCGCCAATTCGGCCAAGATCGCCGATGGCGGCTATGTTCCGCTCACCCTTGCCGCCATCGTTTACGCCCTGATGTGGGTCTGGCATTCGGGGCGCGACGCGGTCTTGCAGGTTTTGAAGTCGAAGTACCAGCCGACCGCCGCCTTCCTGAAGGACATCGCGGAGAAACGCGTGCCGCGCGTGCCGGGAACGGCGGTGTTCCTGACGCGCTCGAAGGAGGGCGTGCCGCCGGTCATGGCCTGGCACTTGAGACACAACCGGGCGCTTCACGAGCGCGTCCTGGTGATCAACGTCTCGATCGAGCCCGTGCCTTACGTGCGAGAAGAGGACCGCCTGAGCTTTTTTGCGGAGGCGCCGGATTTCTGGCGCGCGTCCGTCCATTACGGCTTCATGGAGCGTCCGGCCATTCCGCCGGTCTTGCAGGAAGCCTATAAGCAGGGCTGCGACCTCAATCTCAACGACGTGACCTATTATGTGGGCCGCGAAACCGTCGTGTCGCGCCCCGACGGCAAGGGGCTGCCGAAATGGCAGGAGCTTATCTTCGCCGCCATGGAGCGCAACTCCGCCCAGGTGACGGACTTCTTCCGCCTGCCGGTGGATCAGGTCGTCGAGATCGGCCGACAGGTCGCGATTTAGGGGGCTGCGATCCCGGCGAGAATGTCCGGCTGGCCAAAAGGCTTCAGAACCGCCACATTCAACGGCTAGGTTGACACTCAGCTCTTTCATTTTTGAGATTTTACGATGTCGCGTGCTCCGCAACCTTACGATCTTGTGATTGTTGGCGCCAGCTTCGCAGGAACTCACCGCAGCAAAAACCGCCGCTATGCGCGGCTTGAAAGTTGCGGTTCTCGAGGCGAAGCCCTCTGCCGGTCACGGCGTCTCAACGGCTGGCATTCTTTTCAAGGAAGCCGCCGAAGAAGTCGACATTCCCCATGCTCTCACGCGGCGGGTCTATGGCGTCCGCCTCTACGCGCCCACTTTGCAGCATCTGGACTTGTTCGCGCCGGGGAGCTTTTTCGTCACAACCGAGACCGGCCGGCTCCTCAATTGGCTCGCCCAGGAAGCGATGCGCGCCGGCGCACAGATTTTGTGGCGAACGCCGTTCCAGGGCGCGGAGCGCAACGGCGGCGTTTTCGTCTTTTCGGGGGTAAACATCTCCGCGCGGCACATTCTGGGCGCTGACGGCGCAAAATCGGCCGTGGCTCGCTGCTTCGGTCTCGGGGTCAACACGCGCTTCCTGACGGGGATCGAAGTTGAATTCGACAGTCTGGAGAAGGCCGATCCCCGGTTCCTCCATTGCTTTCTCGACTCGGGTCTGGCGCCCGGTTACCTCGCCTGGGTTGCGCCCGGGCCGTCGGTGTTCCACGCCGGGGTGGCGGCCGGACCGGGCCGGCGGCCGCATTTGCAGGCATTCCTCCGGAAAACAGAGGCGGTTTTCGGTTTCAGCGCGGCGAGCAGCGTGACTCGGCGGATGGGTCGCATCCCCTGCGGCGGCCTCGTCAAGCCCTGGGCCACGGAAGGCGTCACCCTTGTTGGCGATGCGGCAGGAACGGTTTCGCCTGCAACGGGCGGCGGCATCGGTTTGGCGCTTCATTATGGGCGCCGCGCCGCGCAGCTTGTCGCCGACCACCTCCTGCATTTAGGACCATCGCCGGAGATGGCGCTCGCCAAGGAGCTTCCGGGATTCTGGCTGCAGCATGCGACCCGTTTCACGCTCGACCTTGCCCCTCCGAACGCTCTGATCTCCGCCGCGCTGAGCACCGCCCCCATGCGCTGGTTCGCGCAGCACGTCTATTTCCGCGAGCGCGGCGGCAAAGGCCTGAGCTTCTCAGATTTCCAGGCTCGTCTTAACAGTCTGGAAACCCCGCCTCTTTCCGTTAATAGCGCCAGTCCGCCAAATCTCCGATAGACTGCTCCCGTTTGCTGTTTTACCAAACCGCCTATGCCTTTTTGCGGCGTGGAGACGGAAGCGCTGCGTGATATGCTGAAACGAAAAATTCTTGCAGACCGAGATGGAGGTCTTCATGCCGATGCATCGATTCCTGGAGTGGCATGCCAGTCAGTTCATGACGAAGAACGTCAAGACCGTGCCGCCGACGATGACGCTGCGCGAGCTTGGCGATCTGTTCGATCAGAATGACTTCAATTCTTTTCCGGTCGTCGATGGAGAGGAACTCTTGGGGCTTGTCACCAAGCTCGACTTCCTGAAAGCCTTCCTTTTCGACACCGGGCACCTCATGCCCCATTATAACGAGGTCATGACGCGTCCTGTATCCAGCGTCATGACCAAGGATGTCGTGCATGTCGATCCAGAAACGCCGCTGACCCGCGTGCTGGAGCTGATGGTCAAATTGAGAACGCGCGGCGTTCCGGTCCTGGACAATGGAAAGCTCGCCGGCGTGGTCTCGCGCACCGATCTGATGCATGCGCTTGCAATCGCCACCAAGGAAGACTAGCCACGGTCAGGGGATGAGGACGCCCGCCCCTGTCAACCTTCCTTTCCGCAACGCCGAAAGCGCTTCGTTGGCCTCGGTCAAGGAAAAGAGCTGAACCGTCGTTTTGACGGGAACCTGCGGCGCAAGCGCGAGAAATTCGGCCGCATCCTTGCGCGTGAGGTTCGCTACCGAACGAATGACGCGCTCGCCCCAGAGAATGCTGTAGGGGAAAGCCGGAATATCGGACATATGGATCCCGCCACAAACGACAACGCCGCCCTTCCGGACAGCCCTCAAGGCGATGGGAACCAGTTCGCCTGCGGGGGCGAAGATGATGGCGGCATCGAGATCGGCCGGAGGTCGCTCATTGGAGCTTCCTGCCCAGCAGCATCCAAGCGAGCGTGCGAAGTCTTGCGCGGTTGCGTCGCCCTCCCTCGTAAACGCGTAGACGCTTCGGCCTTCGTAAAGCGCAACCTGCGCGACGATATGAGCAGCGGCGCCGAAGCCATAGACGCCAAGCAGCTTGCCGGGCCCGGCCATCTTCAGCGAGCGGTAACCGATCAGGCCCGCGCACAAGAGCGGCGCAGCCTCCGCGTCGCCATAGAACTCCGGGATGGGGAAGCAGAACGCCGCGTCCGCCACGGCATAGTCCGCGAAGCCGCCGTCTCTTTGGTAGCCGGTGAACTCGGCGTGGTCGCACAGGTTCTCCTCCCCACGCCTGCAAAAGCTGCAGGAGCCGCAGGTGTGGCCGAGCCAGCCGACGCCGACACGCTCTCCCGCCCGGAAGCCCTCGACCCCCTCGCCAGCGCCGACCACCTCGCCGGCGATCTCATGGCCGGGCACGATCGCCGCGCGCTGCGGAGCCAGATCGCCGTCGGCGACGTGGAGATCGGTGCGGCAAACGGCGCAGGCATGCACCTTCAAGAGAAGCTGCCCCGGTTTGGGGCTGGGAATGTCCCGGTGCTCGAGCTCAAGAGGCTGGCCGGGCGCTTTCAGAACCATCGCTCTCATGGAAATTTCCTCCGCAAGAAGAGCAAGCCGATCATACCATTGAGGATGGAAACGCAAGGGCTTGACATCAATCAAGGCATTGTTGGGCCTAATCGAGAATTTAGGCGTGGGTCTCATACCGCAGGAGGCGAGCCGTGAGCATAGAGCCGCAAACCGGAATCTCAGACTATCCAGAGCCGCAAGAGGCCCGCTTTCACCTTATCGGCGGGGGAATCTCATCGCTGGCGGCGGCGGCCTTTCTGATCCGTGACGGAAAAATCCTGGGCCGGAACATTTGCATTTACGGGGATCAGCCGAGGCCTGGCGGCAGCCTCGACGCAATCGGTTCGCCCGAAACGGGCTATATCGCCCGCGGCGGCCGGGTGCTCGAGCCGCATTACGTCTGCACGTACGATCTGTTCTCCTCGATCCCGTCCCTCGACGGCTCCAAATCCGTCACCCAGGAAATTTTCGCCTGCAACGAAGCCCTGAAGACCTACTCCCATGCGCGCCTCGTCCGCGAAGGCCGGAAGATCGATTCCCCCGAATTCGGGCTGACCGAGCGGCATCGCCTCGGGCTCATCGGGCTCGCGCTGAGCCCTGAAAGCGTGCTTGGATCGAGCGCAATCGAGGATCACTTCGACAAGGCCTTCTTCGCGACCGACTTCTGGGCCATGTGGGCGTCCACCTTCGCCTTTCAGCCCTGGCACAGCGCCGTTGAAATGAAGCGCTACCTCATGCGCTTCGTTCACATGATGCAGGGTTTCAATCGCCTCCAGGGCATCATGCGGACGCCCTATAACCAATACGATTCCATGGTCAGGCCGCTGGCCAGATGGCTTGAGGACAAAGGCGTTCGCTTCATAGCAGATACCGTCGTGTCGGATATCAGGTTTGAGCGCATCGAGGAGGCGCAGCGCCCGGCGTCGCTCGTTCTGGAGCGCGGCGGCGGGAGCGAGGAGGTGACGCTCAACGCGAGCGACCTGGTCATCGTGACGCTTGGATCGATCGCGGATTCCGCGACGCTCGGCCGCATGGATGAGCCCGCGCCTTTCAAACCCGAAAAGAAGGGCGCCGGGTGGCTGCTTTGGGAGAAGATCGCCGCGGGCAGACCGGAATTTGGAAAGCCCTCAGCCTTTGACGGCCGCGTCGATGAATCGAAATGGCTGTCGTTCACGGGGACGCTGCGCGATCCGGCCTTCTTCCAGATCGTCAAAGACTTCACGGGCAATGTCCCGGGCGAAGGCGGCCTTGTCACCTTCGCCGATTCTGCCTGGCTGATGTCGATCTGGCTGCCGCAACAGCCGCATTTCATCGGCCAGCCGGACGGAATCGATGTTTTTTGGGGTTTCGGCCTTTCGGTCGACAGCCCAGGCGACTTCGTGAAAAAGCCGATGGCGCAATGCACCGGCCGGGAGATCATGAGAGAAGTCCTGGGCCACCTCGGCGCACAAGCGCATGAAAGCGCTATTCTGGAAAACGCGATCTGCATCCCGCGCATGATGCCCTACGTCATGAGCGAATTTCTCACCCGCTCGCCGGGAGACAGGGCGCACGTGATACCGAAAGGCTGGTGGAACCTCGCCTTTGCGGGGCAATTCTGCGAACTCGCCGAGGACACGGTGTTCACGGTGGAATATTCGGTGCGTGCGGCTCAGACAGCGGTTTATTCGCTGCTGCAACTCGACCGTGCCCCTCATCCCGTTTATAAGGGCCATCATAACCCGATCGTCCTCTATCGGGCATTCATGTCGCTGCATGGATAAGCAAATATTCCCCCGAAGCCGGGGGCTTTAATCGAGAAGAAGGGTCCTCGCGGTTGCCTGCGATCAAGCTTCGTCTCGGTCAGAATTCCAGCACCATGCCGTCGTAGGCCGGCTCAACTCCTGGCGGAAGCTGGGCAGCAAGCTCGTCGTAGTCGATATCGACGTGCAGATGGGTCAGGATCGCCCGTTCCGGCTTCATGCGGCCAATCCACGCAAGCGCTTTCGTCATGGTGAGATGGCTCGGATGAGGCGTGTAGCGCAGACTATTCAGGATCCAGACATCGAGATCGCGCAAGACGGGCAGCGACTCGTCGGGCAGGTCGTTCAAATCGCAGGAATAGGCGACGCCTCCGACGCGCAAGCCCAGAGACACGATGTCTCCATGAATTTGCCGGAAGGGCTGGAAAACCAGATCGCCGCCCGGCCCGCCGATGGTGACGGGCGCGCAGTTTTCGATCGTATGTCCCTTGACGATGGCCGGGTAGCTCGAGCCTGGGGGCGTCTCGAAACAATAATCGAAGCGCTTGCGAAGCAGGGCCATCGTTTGCGGATCCGCCCAGACGTCGACGCGGCGGCGCTGTGTATAAAAAAATGTTCTCAGATCGTCGATGCCGTGGGTGTGGTCGGCATGGTCGTGGGTGTAGATCACCGCGTCGAGACGGGCGACTCGCGCTTCCAAAAACTGCTCGCGAAGATCGGGCGATGTGTCGACGACAACGACCGTTCGGCCATCCGGGCCGATCCTTTCGACAAGCAGCGAGCTTCGCCTCCGGCGGTTCTTGGGATTGTTCGGATCGCACGCGCCCCAATCGTTGCCGACGCGGGGGACGCCGGTCGACGAGCCGCAACCGAGGATTGTGATACGAAGGGTCATGCCGCGCTGCTGATTTGGCCAGCGCCGGCCGCAGCCGCATTCGCCTTTGCAAAGAGCCTGAAGAAATTGGCGGTGGTGGCGCTTGCGATTTCCGCCGCGCTCACGCCTTTGATTTCGGCGAGAACCTTCGCTGTGTGCCGGACGTAGGACGGTTCGTTCCTTTTCCCGCGCAAGGGTTGAGGCGCAAGGAAAGGGGCGTCCGTTTCCACAAGGAGCCTGTCGAGAGGCAGCGCGGCCGCAAGCTCTCGCAACGCCTCCGATTTTGGGAAGGTCAAGATCCCCGAGAACGAAACATAAAGGCCAAGCTCGACGCCAGTCATGGCAAGGTCCCTGCCGCCTGTGTAGCAGTGAAGCAGCGCCTTGAACGGGCCGGCGGCCATTTCCTCACGCAGAATGCGCACCGTGTCCGGGTCGGCGTCGCGCGTGTGGATCACCAGCGGGAGGCCCGTTTCGCGAGCGGCGGCGATGTGCGTTCTGAAGCCCGCCTCCTGATCCTCGCGGCTGCTCTTCTGATAGAAATAGTCGAGACCCGCCTCGCCGATGGCGACGACGCGCGGATGCCGCGCCTGCGCAACGATCTCCGCGGCTGTGATGCCCTTCTCTTCCGTCGCGTAATGCGGATGCGTGCCGATGGAGCATGTGGCTTCAGGAAAGCGCTCGGCGACGGCAAGCACTTCGGGGAATTTCCACACCCTGGTGCAGATTGTCAGCATGTGCCCGACGCCTTCGCTTTTCGCGCGGGAGACCACCGCATCCAACTCGGCTGCGAAGTCGGGGAAGTCCAAATGGCAATGACTGTCGACTAACATCCTGTGATCCGTGGCTCCCCCTCACCCCAGCCCTCTCCCGCAAGGGGAGAGGGGGCAGGTCGCGACAGTTGCAGCGCCGTGACCTCTCCCTGAGGGAGAGGGACAGGGTGAGGGGCATTATCCCAAGTTCGATTCGAAGCGGCTATCCCGCCACCGCGGCCGGAGCCTCTTCCTCAACATAACGCGGGAACACCGGTTGGGGAGTGGCGATTTTTGTCCCGGCCTTCAAGGCCCCTTCCGCCGACAGCGCGGCGAACGTCCTCTCCTCCGCGGAGACGCCAAGCTGATCGAGAAACTTGGCGCCCGCCGCTGGAACATAGGGCTGGCTCAGAATGGCCACGCGCCTGATCACCTCCGCCGTGACGTAGAGGATTGTGCCCATGCGCGCCGGGTCTGTCTTTTTATGCGCCCACGGCTCCTGAGCGGCGAAATAGCGGTTCGCATCGGCGACGACCAGCCAGATCGCTTCGATCGCCTTGTGGATCGCCTGCCGGTCCATGGCCTCGCGGCATACATCGAGGAGCGCCGCGGACGCGCCGAGGATCGTCTGATCCGCATCGCTGTAGGCGCCCGGCTCCGGAATCAGGCTTCCGCAGTTTTTCGCGATCATCGAAAGCGACCTCTGCGCGAGATTGCCGAGGTCGTTCGCCAAATCCGCGTTGATCCGGTTCACGATGGCTTCATGGGTGAAATTGCCGTCCTGGCCGAAAGGCACTTCCCGCAGGAAGAAATAGCGCACCTGGTCGGCGCCATAGGCCTTCACCATGTCGAGCGGCGAAACCACGTTGCCGAGCGACTTCGACATCTTCTCACCCTTGTTGTAGAAGAAGCCGTGGCTGAACACGCGTTCCGGCAGCGGAATTTTCGCGGACATCAGGAAGGCGGGCCAATACACCGCGTGAAAGCGGGTGATGTCCTTGCCGATCACATGCACCTGCGCGGGCCAGCGCTCTTTCCAGGCCTTCGATCGCGTTTTCGGGAAGCCCGCCGCCGTGATGTAGTTCGTCAGCGCATCCACCCAAACATAAATGATATGTCCGGGCGCATCCGGCACGGGGATGCCCCAGTCGAGCGTCGTGCGCGAGATCGAAAGGTCCAGCAAGCCGCGCTTGACGAAGCTTACGACCTCGTTGCGCCGTTCGGGCGGCAGGATGAAGCCGGGATTCTCCTCATAAAGCTTCAGAAGCTTGTCCTGGTATTTGGAGAGCCGGAAGAAATAGGTCTGCTCCTCCGTCCACTCGACCGGCGTCCCCTGGGGTCCAAGCCGCACGCCGTTCGCGCCGAGAACCGTTTCGCTTTCGGCGTAAAAGGCCTCGTCGCGGACCGAATACCATCCCTGGTAGCCCGCGAGGTAGATGTCGCCCGCCTTCTCCATGCGCCGCCAAATCTCGGTCACGGACTCGTGGTGGCGAGGTTCGCGCGTGCTGATGAAATCGTCGTGAGAGACCTCCAGCGCCGACAGCATCTCCAGGAACTTCGGCGTGTTACGGTCCGCCAGCTCGTCAGGCGTCATGCCAAGCTTGGCGGCTGTTTGCTTCATTTTGAGGCCGTGCGCATCGACGCCCGTGACGAATAACACGGGATGACCGTCGAGCCTCTTGAAGCGGGCGAGAGCGTCGGTAGCCACAGCCTCGTAGGCGTGGCCGATATGAGGCTCGCCGTTTGGATAGGAAATAGCCGTTGTAATTGTAAAGTGCGGTTTCGCTGCGGTCTCGGTCATATTGCTTTGGGGGGTGAACGCGTTTCTGGCGAATGAAGAAGCTAATGCTTCCTGGCGATACGTTCCATATCGGAAAAAACGGCGGCGAGAAAGGCTCCTTTGTCGAGATTATACGCCTCCACCTCGATTCGCCGGGCGCGCGCCGTCCGCCAAAGCTCCGCCCAGGATGCAGCCTCGGCGGCCGGGCCGGCCTTCGCGAGCGCTTCCTTCCTCGCCCGATCGGCCACCCGCTCCTCGATGAAGTCGCACAGCCGGGTGAAATTTTCCGCGTTGCGGGTCCCTCCTGAAGCCTGGATAAGCTCGCGCACCAGCCCATGATCAAGCCTTGGCAAGCCTTCCATGATCCGCTCGACCTTTCCGGCGAGGGAAAGAAACCCGCCTGAAACGAGATCCAAGGCGCGGCCGGGAGAACCGGCGGAAAGCGCGAAAATCCTGCTCATTTCTTCGGCCTCGGGCGCGTCCAGGCCGCAGGCGCCGACGGCGGCTGAGACGGCGCTCCGGAAATCGGGGAAGCCGAGAGGACGCAAGGCCGCCTTGACGCATCGCGAGCGGATGGTCGGGATGACGGCCGCCGCGCCCTGGCTGACCAGGAAGAAGACCGTTCGCGGCGGCGGCTCCTCGATGGCCTTCAGGAGCGCGTTCGCCGAGTTGATCGTCAAATCGTTCGCGGTATCGACGATCATGGCGCGCCACGCCCTCGGGCTCGTCAGGCTTAAGAAAGAGCGAAGCTTGCGAACCTCGTCAACGCCGATCGAGGCTGTCTTTCCGGCGTCCGCTTGCAGAACAAAAAGCGAGGGATGCGCGCCCGTTCCGATCTGGCGCGCGATTGGATGGCTCGCCGGCACGGCAAGCGAGGAGGCGCGCCCGCCTGCTTCAGCCTCCTGGCTCAGAAGGAAGCGGGCGGCGCGATAAGCGAAAGTGGCTTTGCCGATCCCCCGCCCGCCCGTCAGCAGCCAGGCATGGTGAAGCGAGCCCGCGTTGAATGCGCTCAGGAACAGCTCCTCGGTCGCGCCATGTCCGAAAAGGTCCACCGTCAGCCGGGGGTGACAGGGGGATGCCCCGGCCGCTTCCTGGCCGCCTGCCGCGCTGGTTTCGGCTGTTTTGCGCTTCGCCATGTCCCCAATGGTCCGCAAAATTCGCGCGGGTGGCGGAAATGCTGCGCCCGCAATGACCCGGCCAAGCCCTATAAACTGTACCGCTCCCGAACGATCGTCCAGACCTTTTCCTCGACGCGCCGCTCACCTTCCGTGGCGTCGATGACGACGCAGCGTTGAGGCTCCGCCTTCGCGATTGCGAGAAATTCCTGACGAAGGCTGCGATGGAAGCGCAGGTTCATGGTCTCGAAGCGGTCCGGCTCTTGATCGGCGGAGCCGGCCGGGCTCTTCTCGGCCTTCCGTTTCGCTGCGCGCTCCAACCCGACTTCGGGCGGAAGATCGAAAATGATCGTGAGATCGGGCCGCGTCGGCCCGACGACCGCGCTGTCGATCGTATCGATAACGAAAAGCGGCAAGCCGCCCGCCGCGCCCTGATAGGCGCGCGTGGAGTTGCTGAACCTGTCGCAAACCACCCATGTCCCGCGTGCGAGCGCCGGCCGGATGGCGAGTTCCAGATGCGATTCCCGCGCCGCGTAAAAAAGCACCGCTTCGCCAAGGGGGCCGAACTTCTTGGCTTTCCCGGAAAGAAGCAAATCGCGGATCGCCTCGGCGCGCGGCGTGCCTCCAGGCTCACGCGTTTGCAGAACGTTGAGACCCGAGCGCCTCAACCGCTCGGAAAGGAGCGTGGCCTGCGTCGTCTTTCCACCGCCCTCGCCGCCTTCGAACGTGATGAACTTGCCTGGCAGGGTCACGAGCTGGGCTTCGAGAGAGCAGGAGTTGCCGCCGCGGCGGGCTGCGGCGGTTTCTTGAGGAATTTCATGACGGCTTTCGACACATAGGAATTCACGCCGAGCAGGACTGAATTGATGCCCTTCGATACCATGCCGCCTGCCTCGATGTCAGCCGCAGCATAGAGAGAAACGGTGTTCGACGTCCCGGTCGCCTCCGACGTGATCCGCACCTCGGCGACCTTGTCGCCTTCCTTGACCGGCGGTTTCAGGGGTCCCTTGTAGACGATCTGCGCCTTGATGCGATGGTCCTTCGCGTTCACCGGCATAAGGATCATGACATCCTCTTTCGCCTTCAGCGGAACGCTCCACTTCTTGCCGCCCCAAACGCGGGCCTCGCCGACCGTTTCATCCTTCGCGAAGACCTTGTAAGCCTTGAAGTTGTTGAATCCCCAGCTCAGAAACTTCTGGGCGTCCTCCCGGCGCTCGCGGTCGGCCCCGAAGCCGTTCATGACGGCGACGAGGCGTCTGCCGTCCTTCTCCGCCGAGGCTGCGATGCCGAAGCCGGCGCCCTCGGCAAAACCGATCTTGAGCCCATCGGCCGGTATGGCCGCGTTCAGAAGCGGGTTGAGGTTCTTGAAATCGTGCGTGCGGTACTTGAACTCTTTCTCGCGGAAGTAGCGGTAATAGTCCGGATATTCCTTGATAAGGTAGAGTGAGAGCTTTGCAAGCTCGCGCGCGGTCATGAGGTTGCCCGGATCCGGCAGGCCCGTCGAATTTGCGAATGTCGATTTCTCAAGTCCGAGCGCGCGGGCTTCTTCGGTCATCGCTTGCGCAAACGCTCCGTCGGTGCCCGATAGGCTTTCGGCGACGGCGATGCAGGCGTCGTTCGCGTTCTGCACGACGATGCCGAGGATAAGCTCGCTCACTTTCGCCTTTTGATTCAGCGGAACGAACATCGACGTTGTGCGCGAAGGCGCTCCGCCGGTTTTCCAGGCATAAAGGCTCACCGGAAACTCGGTATCGAGAGAAATCTCGCCGGCCTTTAGTTTCTTGAAAAGGATCTCCAGCGTCATGATCTTGCTCATGCTCGCTGGCGCAAAGGGCTTGTCGGCGTTCTTCTCAAAAAGAATGGCGCCCGTATCGGCGTCGAGGAGAATGGCTTCCTGCGCAGATGTCTGGAAGCCTCCCGCCTGCTGCGCGCGGACTGGGAGCGGACCTAAAAGAAGGAGTATAAAAATTAGGGCGAAGCGCATGAGCGTTAAATCCAGGCTGACTCGCTCGCATATATATCAACTCGATGTCCATTTTGCTAAGATTTAGCGTATCGAGCCTTTAAATAATCTCACCGTGCGGCATCCAAAGCAGGCGCATTTGTCAGTTGGGCTGAGCGCTTGTAATCCACCCCGCAGAACTACCCGTCTGACCTTTCTCAAAATTACCCTTCTTGACCACCACCGGGGCGGCGGCATTGACGGTCGCCACGGCGATGAAGCTCGTCTTGGGCGCCGTCTGCGCCTGACCGCTCTTGACGACGTGCGCCGCCCAAGGCTGCTTGGCGAGAACCGTCCGTTCGAGCGAATCGTCGCCACTGAGGGGCGCGGGCGCAAAATAGCGGACCCGGACTTGTGTGGAACCGTGTCCATAGAAGCCAAGCAGCTCTGCGGCTTTGTGCGAGAGGTCGATGATGCGGCCATCGTGATACGGCCCGCGATCGTTGATCCGGACAACGACGGTGCGATCGTTCGCCAGATTCGTCACGCTCGCGTAGGTCGGCATCGGCAAGGTGGGGTGCGCCGCCGTCAAGGCGTTCATGTCGTAGATTTCGCCGTTCGCCGTTTTCCTCCCGTGAAAAAAGTCGCCATACCACGACGCGACCCCAACCTCGTCGTAGGATGTGTCATTCACCGGGACATACCACTTTCCGCCAGCGAGATAAGGATCGCCGATCTTGAATACGCCGCCGCCCTTGGGCACGGGGTCGCCGACCCTGATGACCCTGGAACTCAACGTCTGCGTTTCATCGACGGTTCGCGACGTCCTGGGCGCAGAACACGCACAAAGCGATGCAACTAGGGCTGTGACAATCATAATCCTGCTGGGCAAAGCGTTGAGGACGCGCTGCAACCCGGACTCGCTTTGCAGCGCGGAAGAGCCCAATGCCCGATTCGGGCGAGAACTTGGCGTTCCTCTGGCCCCGTGAAAGCATTGTGTGCTTAAGCTGGCGCCTTTTGGGCCGTTTGCCGGAACGCAGCGCGCGCACTCTCCACACATGGTTTACAACAGCCCCGGACACAACTTAAAGCTGCATCCGGTTTAGCCGAGAATGGTTAACAGCGACTTTTCGCGGAGGAGGGCGCAAACTCCCTCTCCCGTGGGGAGAGGGCGGGGGTGAGGGGTTCGAACCGTTGGTCAAACCAGCCCGGCAAATCTCGCTTAGACGCTCTTGAGCGCCTGATCGAGGTCCTCAACCAGATCGGCCGCGTCCTCGATGCCGATGGAGAGCCGTACGAGCCCCCAGCCGATGCCAAGCTCGGCGCGCCGCTCCGGCGGAAGCGAACCATGACTCATCGTGAAGGGATGGCCCACAAGGCTTTCCACGCCGCCAAGGCTTTCCGCCAGCGTGAAAAGCTTCACGGATTCGAGCGCCCGCCTGACGCCTCTCTCGTCTGCATCGATCTCGATCGTGATAATTCCGCCGAAGCCCTGCATCTGCCGGGCAGCCAGCGCGTGCTGCGGATGACTTTTCAAGCCGGGGTAGATCACGCGCCTGAGTTTGCGGCAGCCTTCGAGATGCCGCGCGACGGCGAGCGCGTTGGCCGAGTGGCGGTCCATGCGCAGCGCGAGCGTCTTCATGCCGCGAAGCGCAAGGAATGCCGGGAACGGATCGAGCACCGCCCCCGTGGCGTTTTGCAGAAACTGTATGCGCTCGGCCAATCCCTGGTCCCGCACGGCGAGCACGCCCGCCACGATGTCCGAATGTCCGCTGAGATATTTCGTGGCCGAATGCACGACGACATCGAACCCGAGGTCCAACGGACGCTGGATGAGCGGCGAGGCGAAGGTCGAGTCCGCGACCGTCAGCACGCCGGCGGCCTTGCCGATGGCGGCGATGGCGGCGAGGTCCGCAACCTTCAGCAAAGGGTTGGTCGGCGATTCGACCCAGATGAGCCGGGTCTTCGGCGTGATGGCGGCGCTGAAAGCGTCCGTGTCGGCCGCATCGACGTAGGTCACGGAAAGCCCTGCCGAGCGTTTCCGCACCCGCTCGAACAGACGCCAGGTGCCGCCATAGAGGTCGTCGCTGGCCACGACGTGGCTCCCCTCGTCGAGCAGATCCAGAAGGGTGGCTTCCGCCGCCATTCCTGAAGCGAAAGCAAACCCCGCCAAGCCTCCTTCCAGTTCGGCGACCGCCCTCTCGAACGCCGCGCGCGTCGGATTGCCCGTCCGGGCGTACTCCCAGCCGGTGTGCACGCCGGGGGACGATTGGGCGAAGGTGGACGAGGCGTAAATGGGCGTCATCACAGCGCCAGTGCGGGGATCGGGCTCGACGCCAGCGTGAACAGCCAGCGTGGCCGGCCGGGCCTTCTCTTTTTGTTTTGGCACTTCAGGCTATCTTTCTGCGCAGGTGGTTGAGAAGATCGATGCGGGTGATAAGACCGAGAAAATGCTCGCCGTCGACGACAACGGCGACCATTCCGCGGTCGAAGAGCGGAATCAGGCTTTCCGGCGGGGCGCCGGGGAGAACGGTTTCCACGTTGCCAGTCATGGCGCGCTTGACGGGGAGGTTGAAGTCGAGCGTACCCTGCGTCAGCGCGATGAGCAGGTCGGACTCGTCGAGAAGACCGACGCACCGGTCGCCATCGAGCACCGGCACCTGGGAAACGTCGTAAAGCTTCATGCGGCTGTAAGCCGTTTGCAGCGTGTCGTCCGCTCCGACCGTCACAACGGCTCCCTCATCGAAGCGCCGCGCGATGAGATCGCGCAAATCCCCGTGGCCGGGCCGCTGCAACAAGCCCTGCTCGACCATCCACCGGTCGTCGAACATTTTCGAAAGGTATTTGTTGCCGGAATCGCAAACGAAGGTGACGACGCGCTTCGGCTCGGTCTGTTCGAGGCAATAGCGCTGGGCGGCGGCAAGGAGCGTGCCGGAGGACGACCCAATGAGCAGGCCTTCCTTCCGCAACACGGAGCGCGCCGCGCTGAAACTTTCCGCGTCGGAGATGGTATAGGCCTTCTTCACGCGGGAAAGATCGCTGACGGGAGGGATGAAGTCTTCGCCGATGCCCTCCACCAGCCAGCTCCCCGCTTCCCCATATGTTCCGGTCATCACGTAGTCCACAAGGACGGAGCCCTTTGGATCGGCGAGAACGATCTCGGTCGAAGGCGACACGCGCGCGAAAAACCGGGACAACCCCGTTATGGTGCCGCCCGAGCCGACACCGGCTACGATGGCGTCCACCTTGCCCTCCATCTGGTCCCAGATTTCGGGGCCGGTGCTTCGTTCATGCGCGGCCGGATTGTTCGGGTTGTTGAACTGGTCTGCGTAGAAGCCGCCCGTCTCTTTCGCGATCCGCGCCGCCAAGTCCTGATAATATTCGGGGTGTCCTTTCGGCACATCCGAGCGCGTGAGCACCACCTCCGCGCCCATGGCGCGCACATGGGCGATTTTCTCGCGGCTCATTTTATCGGGGATCACAAGCGTCAGGCGGTAGCCGCGCCGCGCCGCAACAAGCGCCAGCGCAAGGCCGGTGTTGCCGGCCGTCGCTTCGACGATCCGCCCTCCCGGCCGCAAAACGCCAGAACGCTCGGCGGCGTCGATCATCGACACCGCGATGCGATCCTTGATGGAGCCCGTTGGATTCTGGCTTTCGAGCTTGGCGAAAACCCGGCAGGGGCCAAAGTCGAGGCTCGTCAACTGGATGATGGGCGTATTTCCGATGAGAGCCAAAGGATCGGCTGTGTCAGGCATGGAGATCAACCCGTGTTCTAGTGGTCCGATTCCGGCATTTGCATCCGCCTGCCGCGAGTTCGCTCTCAAATGTCAAATTCATAGCGCGCCCGAACCCCAGAAGTGTTGTGCAGGGCAGTTTAGATCAATTCCGCCGCCTGTGAACCCCGCGCGTGGGCGTCTCTGGTTTTCATGAGCGGCAAAGGTTTAAAATACTTGCAGGCAATCGGGCGCTCGGTCCCTTTTGAACAGGATCTCGACAAAAGTATACCCACAAAAGGGCCTGAAATATGCTTCTGAGAGTAATTCCTGCTACTCATCGCCCAATTCGAGGCGCCCGATTTTATCGCCGCGCCGCGCCTGCGTAGCTGCGGATTGCGAACCTCGGATGGCTTCGTAGTTTTTGCTTTTTTCGAGCTGGCTTCGATACGCCGCCTCATTGTCGAAATGGCGGCGAAGATCACGTTATCCCGTTGGAATCGGAGCGGAAGCGCTGCCTTTCTACTCAGACGCATCATCGGAGCAAATTTTATCTTAATGGCGACGGTACTTAGAACTTATTTCTTATTGGCTCGAGGATACATCCATCTTCAGGAAAATCATTTCAGGAGAGAACAAAAGAAGCTAGAGTGAACTCATTAAAGGTGACGCTGTGAACGCTCCTCTCGATGGACTCTTCATGAATTCTTGAGACTCCGCAATTGGACGGCGAGACCTTGATGGCGCAGGTCCCGGACTGGGAAACCGCAAACGATGCGGTGTGGTCCAGGTTGCGTGAGGAAGCCGCGAAAGAGTGCAATGCAGAGCCGGCTCTTGCCCGGCTTTATGCTTCGATCCTGTCATCGGGCACATTCGAAGAGGCGCTCGCCTCGAAGCTTGCCGTGAGGCTCGGTCATCCCTCCTTGCCCGCCGAAGCGTTGAAGAGCCTGCTGCTGGAAACGATCGCATCGGCCCCCTCCATCGGGAGAGCCGCGCGCGCGGATATGCTCGCAGTCGTGGAGCGCGATCCGGCCTCCGGGAGGCTTCTGGAGCCGTTTCTATTCTTCAAGGGCTTCGCCGCGATCCAAACCCATCGGCTTGCTCACCACCTGTGGAATTCAGGACGGCGGGATCTTGCGCTTTATCTTCAAAGCCGGTCTTCGGAAATTTTCCAGACGGACATCCACCCCGCCGCACGGTTCGGGAAGGGCGTCTTCCTCG
Source organism: uncultured Alphaproteobacteria bacterium (assembly GCA_963727795.1). Lineage (GTDB taxonomy): Bacteria > Pseudomonadota > Alphaproteobacteria > Rhizobiales > Rhodomicrobiaceae > Rhodomicrobium. Next base: position 266,878 of record CAVSHC010000015.1, on the reverse strand, counting down.
ACCACGCGACGGGTTTTGTGGCTGGCGAAACCGCGGTTATCGAGGACAATGTCTCCATTCTTCATGGAGTCACGCTCGGTGGAACGGGGACGGAAAAAACCTGCCGCCACCCCAAGATCCGGACCGGCGTTCTGATCGGCGCGGGCGCGCAGATCATTGGCGATATCGAAATCGGCGCCTATTCGAGAATCGCCGCAGGCTCGCTTGTCACCCAGCCTGTCCCGCCAGGATGCACAGCCGTCGGCGTTCCGGCGCGGATCATCGAGGGAACCGGATCGAACAATCCGGCGCAGAGCATGGATCAGGGGCTCGCGCAAGACACCTACGAGTCCTTCACCTACGTCATATAGCAGGCTGCGGCGGCGCACATCGCCGCTTCACCCCTCGACGGGGCCGGCGCCCATCCATGCTTCCCCCTGCCCTGCATAATGCGCTCCTGGTTCAATAAATTCCTCGGGCCGGCTATCGCATCGAGAGAGAGGGCGTGCGATGCGTCATCGAAATGCCGTCGCGCGGTGAAGCCGCTTGTCTCCCGGCGAAATCCGCATAACTATGCGGCTTCGGAGAAGCGCATCATGAAACAACACGCAACAAAAGGTCCTTCCCAACGGCAGCTTCGCGCGGGCGAGCTTTTGCGGCACGCGCTTGCGGAAATTTTTCAGACCGAGGACATCGAGGACGGCGAGCTTACAGGCGAAATCATCACCGTTTCCGAGGTCCGGGTCAGCCCCGACCTTAAGCACGCCACCATTTTCACGAGTTCGCTCAACGGCAAGAACAGCGATGTCATCGCCAAGGCGCTTAACCGGCATCATCGATTTTTGCGCGGAGAGCTTGCGCGCCGCATCGAGCTGAAATATGTGCCCGAACTTGTATTCAAGGGCGATCACATTCTTGACGAGGCGGGGCGCATCGACGAGCTTTTGCGCTCTCCGGAAGTCGCCCGCGATTTGAAGTAGAAAACCGTAAAGCGAAACATCATGGCGCGCCGCAAAGGCAATGACATTAACGGCTGGCTGATTCTCGATAAGCCGCAAGGATTGACTTCGAACCAGGCTCTTGGCCGCCTGAAGCGCCTGTTCAACCCGAAAAAGGTGGGGCACGCAGGAACGCTCGATCCGCTTGCGACCGGCGTGCTGCCCATCGCTTTCGGGGAGGCGACGAAGACGGTCGCCCATGTGGTCGACTGCGAGAAGACCTACGATTTCACCATCCGCTGGGGCATCGAAACGGACACCGACGACTCGGAAGGGCAAGCGGTGCGGACAAGCGATGCGCGCCCAGGCCCGGAGGCCATCGAGGCCGCGCTGCAAAATTTCATTGGCGACATCATGCAGGTTCCGCCCTGCTATTCCGCGATCAAGGTCGAGGGCGAGCGCGCCTACGATCTCGCGCGTGACGGCGAGGTTGTTGAGCTTGAGCCGAGGGTCGTTTCGGTCTACGAACTGGACATTGAGGAGACAATTTCGCCCGAGCTGACACGCCTGATTTGCGCTTGCGGCAAAGGCACTTATGTGCGCGCCATCGCGCGGGATATGGGACGCGCGCTCGGCTGCTACGGGCACATTGCGGCGCTCCGGCGCACCTCCGTCGGACCCTTCGACGAAGAGAATGCGATTTCCCTGGAAAAGCTCGAACACTTAAGCAATAGTGACGGCGGCTTCGATGCTCTTATGGGCACGATAATCCCTGTCGAGACGGCGCTGGACGGCATCCCGGCGCTCGCCGTAAGCGGGGACGATGCAGCCAGGCTGAAGCGGGGGCAATCCATCCTCATCCGAGGAGGGAACGCACCAATCCTGAAAGGCCCGATCTATGCGACCTCGCGCGGGGTCCTCGTCGCCATTGGCGAAGTGGAGCGCGGCGAGATGCATCCGATCAGGGTTTTCAACATCCCCGCCTGAAGCCGGATCAGCAAAAAGCGGACGGAGATAACCGATGTCGATTACCGCAGAGCGCAAAACCGCGCTTATTACAGAGTACGCCACGACGAAGGGCGACACCGGTTCGCCTGAAGTTCAGGTCGCCGTTCTCTCGGAACAAATCGCCAACCTGACGGAACATTTCAAGACGCACAAGAAAGACAACCACTCGCGCCGCGGGCTTCTCAAGCTCGTCAGCCAGCGCCGCCGCCTGCTCGACTATGTGAAGAGTAAGGACGAAGGCCGCTATCGCGACCTGATCGGCCGCCTCGGCATCCGGCGGTAGCATTATGCCCTCATGGTTCGAGGTGGCCTTTGAGGCCGCCTCATCTGAGGAGCCGCGAAGCGGCGTCTCGAAGGATGAGGATGCAAGTCAGACGGAACCAGCCGCACGAGCCTCGAACGAAGGATTGCCGAACATAACGCAGGCTCCTTCGCCGGCTACACGGCGGCAAGACGGCCGGTTGAGCTTGCCTATTCCCGGCGCTTCGAGCGAATCGACGGCTGCTGGCGAAGCGGCAGTCAAAGTGACCGGTTAGTCCGCCTGGTTCGAGACGGCCTTCGGCCTCCTCACCATGAGGTTTGCGGCTGCCGCGGAGAAGCGAAGAATGAGGGCGGCTAAGAAAGCGCGCGTGCCGCGGCGCTAATCCCTTGAAGAGCCGCAGGCGCCAAGCTAAAGAATCGCCATCGAGCTTGCGGGGAGGCGAATCGAATGCATGCGCTTTTAAACTTCATTGCGAACCTGATTTCGCTTTACGTCTGGATCATCATCATCGCCGCGATTCTGAGCTGGCTGATCGTGTTCGATGTCGTCAACCGCCGCAATCGCCTCGTCTACACGATGGCCGACGGCTTCAACCGCCTGACCGATCCGGTCCTCCGGCCCATCCGGCGCCGCCTGCCGAATATGGGCGGGCTCGATATTTCGCCCCTCGTGCTGATTATCGGCCTCTGGTTCATCAGAGACGTCGTGCTGTACGATTGGCTGTGGAGACTGTTCTGACGCTCATCCCTGCAACCACAAGGCCAGATGGCGTTGTCCTGCATGTCCGCTTAACTCCGAAAAGCAGCGCAGCGCGCATCGCAGGCGTTGAGGATCATGGCGGCAAGTCCGTCCTCAAGGCCTACGTGACGACGCCGCCGGAGGACGGCAAGGCGAACGCCGCGCTTCTCGCCCTGGTTGCGGACTGGCTTGGCGTGCCCAAGTCCAAGGTGGCCTTGGCGTCCGGCCAGAAATCGAGGGTGAAGTCGGTTGCGGTCGGCGGCGACGCCGAAGAGCTGATCGAAAAAATAGGCAGGCTTCTCGCGCCCTCGGCGGAGGGCGGCGGACCTGCAAAAAAGCGAAGGTAGCCCGATGGCTGAAGCAACGATCCTGAACGGCGTGGCCATGGCGGCCGAGATCAAGGAACAGGTGGCGGAGCGCGCTCTCGCCTTCGCAGCAGCGGCCAGACGCGCGCCGGGGCTTGCCGTTGTGCTCGCGGGCGACGACCCCGCCAGCCAGGTTTATGTGCGCAGCAAGCTCAAGCTGGCGCGCGATCTCGGGTTTCACTCGGTGGAAAAGCGGCCCCCGGCGGACATCGGCAAGGCCGGGCTTCTCGACTTGATCGCCTCGCTGAACGCCGACGACGCCATCGACGGCATTCTCGTTCAGCTTCCCCTGCCCTCGCATCTCGACGCGGAAGACGCCATCGCCGCCATCGCGCCGGAAAAGGACGTGGACGGCTTCCACGTGGTTAACGCGGGCCGCCTCTTCATCGGCAAGCCCGCTTTCGTGCCGTGCACGCCGCTGGGCTGCCTGCGGCTGATCAAAAGCGTGCGCCCCAAGCTCACCGGACTGAACGCCGTCGTCGTGGGCCGCTCCAACATCGTGGGCAAGCCGATGGCGCATCTGCTGCTTGCCGAGGACTGCACCGTGACGCTGGCGCATTCGAAGACGCAGGACCTCGCGGCGGCCGTTTCGCAGGCGGACATTCTCGTGGCCGCCGTCGGCCGCCCCTCGATGATCCCCGGCGTCTGGATCAAGCCGGGCGCCATCGTCATCGATGTCGGCATCAACCGGGTTCCGGCGCTGGACGGCAAGACGAAGCTCGTGGGCGATGTCGATTTCGAGAGCGCGCGCCACGTCGCGAGCGCGATCACGCCGGTTCCGGGCGGGGTCGGCCCGATGACGGTCGCCTATCTCATGGCGAACACCTGCCGCGCCGCGTATTTGCGGCAAGGCCTCGCCTGGGATGCCGGGATTTGATGGGGAGGCGGCTTTTCGCGCTCGTCCTCCTGGCCTGCGGCGCGCCATCCGTAAGCGCCGAGGAGGTTGCGCTCGACGCGGGCACGGTGAGAGCCGTGGTTCTCGCCGAGACCAACGCGTATCGCGCATCGAAAAACGTTCCGCAGCTCCAGGAGAACGCCGCCCTGCAGGCGGCGGCGACTGCCTATGCCGTCTATCTAGCAGAGCACGAAAAAATGGGACACACCGCGGACGGCAGTAATCCCCCCAAGCGTGTCTCCGCCCACGGATATAAGGCGTGCTTCATCTCGGAGAACGTCTGGAGTTCTTTCCGCCATGCGGAAACGACCCTGTCCGATGACCTTGCGCGCAAGGCAATGGACGGCTGGAAGAAGTCGCCCGGTCATAACGCCAATCTCCTGCAAAAGCGCGCGCATGAAATCGGTATCGGCGCGGCGGGCTGGAAGCTGGCTGGCGGCGAGGAGGTTTTCCGCGTCGTGCAGGTTTTTGCGGCGGAGTGCCCCGGAAAGCGGCAGGCCCAACCGTCGATTGGCGAAACTCTGACGAACGTGCTCGACGCTTTGCGCTAAAGAATGCTGCGATTGACTGGAACCGGTTGGTGTCATGGCCGGGCTTGACCCGGCCATCCAGTTTTGAAATCCCAAAGATCGTAATTTGTTCTCTGGATGGCCGCCTCGGAGGGCGGCCATGACAATAATGGGATTGGGGGTGGGGGCGGTTACGCGCGAGCGGTCTTGCGGGGCGGGGGAAAGAACGCGTCGCGCAGACGCCACACCGCCTCGAAGTCCAGCTTCTCGCCCTCGAAGACGATCTGGCGGCTCGTCTTGTCCGGGCGCTCGTTCAGATAGCGCGTCAGATTCATCCAGCGGATCGTCTCCTCCGCGTCGCGGATCACCAGATAGACGTCCACAGGCTGGCTCACCCAGTATTCAAGGTGACGGGGCTCCTTCACATCGAACACCTCTTTGCCGTCCCTCTTGCGCTTGCGTAAGTAAGACCCGCCGCTTTTGAGCTGCACGTAGATCTTTTTGCCGCTCGCCCTGCCGCCGTCGTCCTTGAACTCGACCTCGCCATCGATGCCGTAGTCGAATTTCGTCAGCTCCCGAAAAATCTGGTTCGCCTCGCCGCAGATGGCTTGCATGTGCCCGATCAGAATTTGCTCCAGCGCCTGGGTATCGAGTTCCTGGGTGGCCCGCTCGTCCATCGCCACGACTTCCCGCGCCACCCGGTCCGAGCCGAGACACTCCTCGATATGGTCCTTGAAGGGCACACGCGCGTCGCACGTCACGCAGTAGATGAAGTCCTTGCCGCCCTCGATCCGTTCGCGCACGGCAGCCATGTCGGTCACCGGCTTGCCGCACCCACACACATAGCGCCGCTCGCGCCGCAACTCGCTTCCGTATTTATGCAAGTGCCGGTGCACGAACTCGATGAACACCACCTTCAATTCATCGGGTACGACGTGGTCGAAGAAGACGCTCAGCTTGCCTTGTCCGTCCCCCAATTTCTCGAACACGACGCCAATGGTCTGGCCCTTGCTCGTGGTGAACTCGGCGGCGTTCTGCCAAAGCTCTTTGTGCCTGAATGAGCTGCCGTACCATAACCGCACGACCAGCGTTGTGTAGATGGTCTGCAGTTCTCCCGTAAACGTGTAGGTGACGAAGATCTCGGGGTGCGCCGGGATGTCGCGATCCCGGCGGTATTGGGAGGGGAAGATCAGGAGCGTGTGGCCGTCCTCCCTCTCCCGGATGCACAGGGAATGCTCCAGAAGCGTCTGCACCAGCGCGCGGAGCAGCAATTCCTCGTCAGCGCGATGCTTCAGCCGCTCGACGCCGGTGAAATCGAACGTATCATTATAAATGTCCTCCTCGGTGACGCAGCCGATCTCGTCCTTGTGGGCGCGGGCGGCGCGGATTATCGCGGCGGCGTAACCGTTGAGCAGGTCGGGCCGCAGCAGCACGAGGTCGCCGAATTTGAGCGCCCGCACCAGACCATGATTGCCGAGCAGCGTCACCGCCGTGCGCACGTCCGCCTCGGAAATGCTCTCTTCGGGCAGCGCCGTCTCCAGCCGCTGGGCCAGTTCGGCGAAGCGCAAGAGCCGGATATCCTGCTTGTCGCGCAAGGCCATGACGGCGTTCTTGATTTTTGCCAGGAGACGCGGTGTGGACGTCCAGGGCAGCTTGTCCCAGGGAATTTGCTGGGCGATAAGCTGCTTGAGCTGCGACGGCTGGCCGCCATTCGCTTCGTCGGAACAGTTGTCGCCGCGCTTCGCGCTGGTGGGCAGACAGTCGATGAAGCCGTTATCCTTCAGGAAGCGCTTGATCTTGCGCTCGCTGACCGTCATGCCGCCCACATCGAGCCGCGTCGGGATGAGCAGCTTGGCCGCGTCGCGCGCCGAATCCTTGCCTTTGACCGCCGTCCGCAGCGCTTTGAGCCAGTCGCCTGCCTCGGCGAAGGGATCATCCTTCTGCGGGATTGACGAGCAGCAGCGCGAGCGCGGTTTCGTCGAGATAGAGTTGATGGATGAGGCGATAGTCCTCCTGTCCGGCCAAGATCCCACAGCAAGGCTTCGCGCTCCATGGCTGCGTCCGGCTGTAGCGGCAGATCGAGCCGCCAGACGTTCATGCCGTGCGTGGAGTTGGTCTTGACGTAACGGTCTTCGATGAGGCGATGAGCGAGGGTTGTCTTGCCCACGCCGCTTTCGCCGATGAGGACAACCTTGGCGTTGACATAGCGGCGCGGCGGCGCGGCCGATGCCGCTGTTCGTGTGGCCGAGAGGCGATAGACGTAAATCGCGCCTTTCTCGGTGCCTGCGAGAAGACGTGTCCCGTCAGGACTGAAGGCTAAAGCGCTGGGTTGCGTCTTGGTGCTGATCACCTGCAGACACGCACCGGATTGCCAATCCCAAAGGCGGACTGTGTCGTCGAGTCGCAGCGGATGCGATCAAACCGCCATCGGGAGACAGCGCAATTGTATATACTTCGCTTTCATGACCTTCCAAGGTCCCGAGGCAGCTCTTCGCCGCCAGATCCCAGATTTTGATGGTCTTGTCCTCGGAGCCGGAAAAGCCAAAGCGTCCATCTGCTGTTATTTGGACCGCGCCGACGTGAGCAAAATGGCCATGAAGAGTTGCCAAACATGCGCCCGTTTCCAGGTTCCAGAGCCTGACGGTTTCGTCATACGAACCCGAAATGGCATGTTTTCCATCTTGGGTCAGCGCTACAGATCTTACAGCGCTTGTATGGCCAGAAAGCTTTGAAATGCACTTTTGCGTCGCCACATCCCAAAGCTTTAGGGTTGGCATCACCGATAGCGCCGCCGGATACGAGACGTCTTCCGTCAGGCAGAACGGCAAGCGATATGATGTTGGATTCACTTGCAATCCAGCTCGACATGAGGCGGCCCTCACTGGCAATTCCACTGGTAGATTTTTTTGTCGATTGAGCCTGAAAATATCTGCGCACCATCGGGCGTGAACGCGACGCAACCCACGCAACTTTATGCTTGAGCGTCGCCCGGCACTTGCCTGTTTCGAGGTCCCAAATCTTGACCGTGCAATCATCAGAACTGGACACGACCCATTTCCCATCGGGACTGACTGCCACGCTTGTTACCAACTCTCTGTGCCCAGTGAGCGTTCGTTCCAGCACCGCCAGCGGCTGAGGTTGTTGGGGTGATTTTTGCTTTGCCTCGTCCGCGGGAGCGAAGTCTTCCGGCGGCAGTTTCCGGTCACGCCTCACTTGCCGAATTTTACCACCCGCCGGTGGACCTGCATCGCCAGCTTTCCCAGTAGACGCCGCCTGCTGCTTTGCACCGTGGCAAGCCTTCAGGAGCTTTTTGAACTCAGCCGCAGCCCCCTTCCGGTAGTCCACATGACTGTACCGCCGCAGGGTGTCCGGCAGGTCGCATGGTTCCAGGAGCAGCGGGATGAAGCGGCGGCCGGCATTGGACGGATCGCGGAAGAGCACCGTGCTGCGCTCCAGCCCCACCCATTCCGACCCCAACGCCGCTGGCGACAGGCAGAGCACCAGCGTTCTCGCCGTCTGCAGCCCGCGCTCGATGGCGAGATAGATGTCGTCCCCCGGCTTGATGATCCACTCGTCGTACCAGACGCTTAAGCCCGCCGTCCGCAGCTTCCCGGCCAACTGCCGCACGCGCGGCTTGTCGGCGTGGTTATGGCTGAGGAAGACGTCGTATGAAAATTTCGGAGGTTCGCTCATAGGACCGGCCATGGCTGCGCGGCCCGCCGCCTGTGACGCGGGCCATGGCAAACTACCTAACAAGCTGCGCCGGAGCAGGAAAGCGCGATTCTTAAAAAGCCCCTGATTTTGTCTGCGCGACGCCGCTCCCGCCGTTCAGCCGCTATGCGATCCGAATGCAGCCTCGCCTTACGAGCATGGTTCGATACAGGCGCCGGTCCGCGGTAAGCGGCGGCCGATTTTCGTAACCCCGTCGCATGGTTAAAATCGCCTTGGTTAACGGCGCCGGGAGGGTATTTTCTTCCCGCCAGGATCTGCGGGGTAGCGGCCTCAAAATACGGCGAAAATACGGCGCCTGCGGAGAGAAAAACCGCGTAACGCGTTGAACTAAAACGGCTTTTTTCCAAAAAACCCAAAAGTTAAAAGTTCCTTTTTTTGTAAGGCCAAAATCCGTTAAATATAGATAATTGCTCGCGTTAACTCTGATCTGCAATCTCGGATTGTGGTCCCTGTTTTTGCAATCGCGCCGCCATTTCCGACTCGCTCAAAATTAGTTGTTTCAAAACAATGCTTTAGCCGCCGCTTAATACTTTCGCAAGGCGCTTTCGTCTACGTTTTTCCCATGCAATGGCCACGGCTCCGCTCGCAACGCCTCGATGCAAGCTGCTCCGCAGAAGCCGAAAAGCCAAGGGCTGGCGAAGCCAGGCAATGCCGCTCAGTCCAGCCCCACAGCTTTCCTCACGCATGCTTTCGCCTCTTCGAACTCCTGCCGGACCTCCGGCCTCGCAAGAAAGGCCCCCGCGACCGTCGCGCCGATCAGCTTCCCGGCTTCCACGTCGCTGCGGAAGTGAACGCCGGCGATCATCCGCCCCCGCGCATAGTCGTTGATGCGGGCGTAAATCTCGGCCCTTTTCTCGGGCAGCATCTCGGCCAGCAGAAACCCGATCGTCGCGCCATAGGCGGCATGCCCCGAAGGATGGGAGAAGCTGTCGTCCGGCCTTGCTTCCTCCACCGGATGAAGGGTGTTGCCGGGCGTCTTGAAGGGCCGCGTGCGGCAGAAGGCGTCTTTCGCCGCCTCGACGGCTTCCTTTTCCTGCTGGCGCGGCTTCGTAAAGAACCCGTCACAGGAGCGAAGCTTTTCAGCGTCGTAGGCGATCCCGCCGCCGTCGAGGAACCTCTCGACGCTGCGCTTGAGATCGGCGGCTACGTGCTTTTCCTGCTCCTGCGTCCGCGCCCGCTCCAGGCTTTCGAGTTCGGCCAGTTCCGCCTTCGTCTGTTCGCACAACTCGCAGGGCGGCGGCTGAAGCAGTTTCACAACCGGAGCATCGGATTTCCCCCGGCATTCCCGGGCCTCGAGCGCCGGGGCGCAAAGAACGAGAAGGACGCCCAGGAACCACGCCTGAGCCACCGCTGGCCGCATCATGGAACTCATCTCCCTTTGTCGCCTCTCTTCTGAGCCGAACTTTTTCCCGAAGCCAGCCTGAAGTCAAAAGCGCGACTTTAAAGTCACGCCGCGCCGGTTTCACGAATGGTCCACAAAAGCTTACACAACCTTGGATTGTATATGAGCATGGTTACGTCTAAGCGTTGTCAAGATAAGTCCTGTCTCGATTCGGAGAATCATGATGATTGTGATCGTCGACGAACGCGAAACCGTATTGAATGGATATACCGCATGGTTCTGCCGGGAAGGCGTTTCTGCAACGGGTCTGGCGCCGCAGGACTTCCGCCAATGGGTGAATACCGCGCCCGAGCCCGACATCGACGCGGTAGAAGCCTTTCTTCTCGGAGATTTCCAGAATTGCGAGGAAGTCCCCATCAAGATCAAGTTGCGCTCGACGGCGGCCGTTATCGCAATGAACGAAACGAAATCCTTGAACGACACGCTCGATCTGTTCGCCGCGGGCGTGGATGACGTCGTTCGCAAGCCGGTGCATGTGCGCGAAATTCTTGCCCGCATCCGGGCGATCAGCCGGCGGACGAACTCAGGAAACGCCGCCGCCGCTTGCCGGGAGGATCAGGGTGTTCTCCGATGGCCGCGATCCTGAAATCGACGGCGAACCCTTGCCTCTCCCAAGGCGGGAGCGCCGCATCCTTGAATATCTGATGGCGAACAAGGGCCGCCGCGTCACGAAATCGCAAATCTTCAACTTCGTTTATGGCCTGTTCGACGACGGTATCGACGAGAACGTCATTGAAAGCCACATCAGCAAGCTCCGCAAGCGCTTGCGCCAGCGGCTCGGCACCGATCCTATCGATTCCCAGCGCTTTCTCGGCTACCGGCTGACTCAAGATTGACCGCGGGAAGGGCGGCTCCGCTGCAGAGGCGGGCCGCCCCTGCTTCGGCGGGCTGTCAGTTCGTCAGCGTGTTTGCGCCACCCGCTCATCCGAATTGGCGCCAGAACACCACCATGACAATCCCGGAATTCAGGCACGTAATCGCGATCCGCGCATGAGTAGGGTTGAGCCTGCGGCCGAAAAGGCTCGCGACATAGCCGCCGATCGTGGATGTGATCAAGAGAACGGCCATCTGCTTCCAGTAGACGAGGCCGCCGGCCATGAAGAGAAGCGAGGCCGTGCCGTTCATCGAAGCATTCAAGAGATTGCGCGTGGCCTGCATCGTATTGATCGACGCCGTCGTCAGAACGCTCCAGGCCGCAAGCATCATCACCCCGACGCCGCCGCCGAAATAACCGCCGTAAATGCCCAGAATAAATTGCACCGCCGGCAAGGCGCGGGGATGCACGGTCATTCTCTTGCGCAGTTCCTCGCCGAGTTTGCGGCCGAAGGCAAAGACCAGCACGCCGAACAACAGCAAAAACGGGAACATTTTATCGAACACGCTTTGCGGGGTGTACAGCAAGAGAACAGCGCCAATGGCGCCGCCGATAACGCTGACGATCGCCATCGCCGATAGCTTGACCCCCTCAAACCCTTCAAAATCGCGCCGATAGGCATAAGCCGACGCAAGCGCGCTCGGAACGAGGGCGACTGTGTTCGTGGCGTTGGCGTTGAGAGCCGGAACGCCAGCTGCGACCAGAACCGGCAGGGTGACAAAAGAGCCGCCGCCAGCCAGGGCGTTCATGCCGCCACCCAGCAACCCGGCGACGGCGACGAGGAGGAGATCGATCATAGCCTTATCGTAGAGGAGAGACGCCGACTTTCGAAGAACGATGGCAACGCATTTTTCGACGCGCTCGTCAATCCGGCTGAACGGAACTGGAGGCTTAAGCGGATCGCGGAGCGTTAGCAGGGCAGGCCCGCAGCGCAACGGCCCGCGCCGCGCCCGCCGGCGAACGAAACCTGTTTCCAACTAAACATGTTGGTTAATCCGGTTTAGGCCTTTGTGCCCCGAAGAGACCATCAATCACAAGGTAAGGCGCCAAAATCAACCAATAGACCCAAGCCAAAGCAAAAATATGTAACGGCTGGCCATTGGCGAAACCAAGTACAGAATTGATAAATTCACGTCCATTCAATAAGCCGTCAAGGCCTGTTTCGATAAGACTTAGCAACAAAACTACGCAGAGGTAAACAATGGAGCGGGGCAGAACGTTCTGCCACACTTTTCCAATCAATAATGGCCTCATTGGAAATATAGCTTGGCCGACCAGCATAAATTTTGCGCACAGACCTGCTTTGATCCAAGCTAATCCCCAGGTTTGAAGTGGCAAGCCCGGTAATCTCAATATTTCGTGCGTCAGAAGGGTTATCGCGCTAAACCATACCCCAAAATATAGGGTTAGTTTGAAGGCGTTTTTTGCCTCAGACAGAAGGCGCACGCGCAAGTGGTTCTTCTGTCTGCAATCTGTGCCTCATCCGGTCAATTGGCCGCGACGGCTTCCCGATCCGCGTCGGCCTTGCGCCAGGCGCGGGCGGATTTTGCCGCTTGAGAACGAAGGCGCGATACGATCACCGAAGCGCGGCAGTTGTCCGGCGACTTTTAGCGCTGCCAAGTTACTTTAACGAAGCCGCGCTAGAGCTTTTTTGGCTAATGCACAATGGCTGAGCCCGAGAACGGGCAGGCCGTCAGCTCACTGCTTATCAATGAGTGTTGTTTATTCTCCCGAGAATAAGCGCATCTCACGTTATGGGATGCCGCCAATGGACACCAGAGCAGGTTACGGCAAGCCGCCGAGAAGATTTTCCGTGGCGGCGGCATTCTCACGATGGTTGACGGCAAGCCGAAAGTCGCGGCCGTGGCGGTCGCTGGCGGCCGGATTATCGCAGCAGGCGATGAAGCCGGCGTGATGAAGCTCGCAACCGGCGCGACGAAAATCGTCGAGCTGAACGGCGCGACCCTGATGCCCTCCTTCATCGACGCGCACGGCCATTTCATGAATGCGCCGCAGATCGTGAAATGGGCCAACGTGTCGGGCGCGCCCGCGGGACCCGTGACCTCGATTTCCGGCATCATCGCGGTGCTGAAGGCGCATCAGGCGAAGTTCAACACGAAGCCCGGCGAATGGATCATCGGCTACGGCTACGACATGACCAACCTCTCGGATGGCAGGCAACTCACCCGCGACGATCTCGATCCGTATTTCCCGGACAATCCCGTCATGCTGATCCACAGCTCGAACCACGGCGCTGTGCTGAACTCGGCCGGGTTCAAGGAAGTCGGGATCGACGCCTCGACAAAGACGCCTCCCGGTGGCCTCATCCTTCGCAAGAAGGGTTCGAATGAACCGGAAGGCCTCATCATGGAGACAGCCTTTCTGCCGATCTTCGCGAAGATGCCGCAACCCAGCGAGGAGGAACTGCTCGACACGCTCGACGCCGCCCAGCAGATCTACGCCAGCGCCGGCATCACCACCTGCCAGGAAGGCGCGACCAATGCGAAGGATCTGGCGTTCTTGCGCAAGGGCGCGGACCAAGGGCGGCCTCTACCTCGACATCGTCTCACTGCCCTTGGTGCTGGAGATCCCGGCGCTGATCCGGGAATATTTCCCCGGCTTCAAGGGCGGCAAGATGGAGGCGCCCGATACCGCCCACGAAGCCTTCGGCAAGTATAAGAACCGGCTGAAGCTGCAAGGGATCAAGCTCGTGCTCGACGGTTCGCCGCAAGGCAAAACCGCCTTCTGGAGCAAGCCCTTGCTGACCCCCGGACCCGCTGGCGAAAAGGACTGGCGCGGCGCGCCGGTTTTCCCGCCGGAGATTGTCAACAAGGCTTTCGCCGAGCTTTACAAAAAGGGCATCCAGGTCTTCTCCCACTGCAATGGCGATGCCGCCATCGATATGATGATCGACGCGGCCCGCCTCGCGGGCGTGAAAGCCGGGAGGATCGCCGCACGGTCATCGTCCATTCTCAGTTCATGCGGCCCGATCAGCTCGATGCCTATGCCGAACTCGGCTTCTCGCCCAGCTTCTTCACGGTGCACGCCTTCTTCTGGGGCGACATCCATGTCGAGAACCTGGGCGAGGAGCGCGCCTTTTTCCTCAGTCCTATGGCTTCGGCCGCGAAAAAGGGGCTTCGCTTTTCGAACCACAACGACTTCTCGGTCACCCCGGCTGAGCCGATGCGCATGATCTGGAGCGCGGTGACGCGGCAGTCGCGGGCTGGCAGGATCATCGGCCCGGACGAGCGTATCGATGTGGCGCGCGCGCTCAAGGCGCTCACTATCGACGCCGCCTGGCAGATCCGCGAAGAGGACGCCAAGGGCACAATCGAGGAAGGCAAGCTCGCCGATCTCGTCTTGCTCGACGCCGATCCGACCGCGGTTCCGCCTGACAAGATCCTCGACATCAAGGTGCTCGAAACCTTCAAGGAAGGCGAAAGCGTCTACAAGCGCAAGGCCGCCTGATGGGAATGCCGCCTTTTACGGTGATCGGCGGATATCTTGGCGCCGGAAGACGACGCTCTTGAATAAGCTTCTCGCGGGGGCTCCGGGCTTAGAATTGCTGTTCTCGTCAATGATTTCGGCGACGTAAACATCGATGCGGAGTTGATCGCAGATCATGATGGCGGCACGATCAGCCTCACCAATGGCTGCGTTTGCTGCGATTTGTCGAACGGCTTCGCGGCGGCCATCGGCGAGGTTCTGAAGCGCGCCGATGCGCTCGATCATGTCATCGTCGAGGCGAGCGGGGTAGCGGAGCCCGGCAAGATCGCACAATACGGCCAGATGTACGAACTTCCGCTCGATGGCGTGCTGGTCGTTGTCGATGCCGAGCAGATCCGAAGCCAGGCGGCAAACAAATACGTTGGCGACACTGTGCATCGTCAGTTGGCGCAAGCGGATCTGATTGTCTTGAACAAGACGGACTTGGCGCCAGCCGGCGCTATAGCCGGGCATCGTTCCTGGCTTGCTCAGCATGCGGCGGGCAAGGCTATTTACGAGACGTCCTACGGCGCCGTTCCGCCGGAGATTCTTCTTGGCCGGTCAAGCCGCGCCTTGGCGTTCACGGAGCGCGTTGAAGGCGGTGGCTTAAATTCAGACGATCGCAGCCACCTTCACGGTCATGCCAACAGCTACAGGACATGGACTGTGGAACGGGAGCGCCCCATCAAGCGAGGCGCTCTTGAGCGCTTGGCGAACCGGCCCGGCGAAGAGGTCTTCCGCGCCAAGGGCTTCGTTTACTTCTCGGATGAACCCAAGCGGCGGCGCCTTTACCAACAGGTTGGCCGACGATGGACGCTTGAGCATTGCGCCGGGAAGGATAGTGCTTTCGACGGGCTGACACGCATTGTGTTCATCGGCCCGAAATAGCGCCTTGGCAATATGATCGCAGCCATTCTGCCTGGAGCGACCTGAAATTGGGGCTTCGAGCCATACCATGACGGCATAAAGGCGGGAAACGGCCCCGGCGTAGAGGGGTGTATCGCGTGGAAGGTAATTGTGAGCGACCCGAGACATAGGTGACAGTTTGTACCGGACACATAGGTAACACTTTTCGCTTTCTGGCGGGGGTGTTGATGCCGTGGAAAGCGTGTTCGGCGATGGAGGAACGTCTTCGTTTTGTGGCTCGGCTTCTCGATGGCGAGGGCATGAGCGATCTCTGCCGGGAGTTCGGCATCTCTCGAAAGACCGGCTATAAGATTTACAACCGCTACAAGGATGAGGGGCTCGAGGCGCTGACCGACCGTTCGCGCCGGCCGGTGCGCTATGCGAACCAACTCCCCGAACCCATTGAGCGCATGATCGTCCGCTTGAAAAAGGACAAGCCGCACTGGGGGGCAAGGAAGATCAGGGAACTCCTTGTCAGGCGGCTTGCCGGAGACGTCCGCATCCCAGCCAAAAGCACCGTGCATGCGGTTCTCGACCGCCACGGCCTTGTCGCCCGCGCCCGCAAGCGGCGGAACCGGGCGGAAGGAACGCCGCTCAGCCAGGCCTTGCTTCCAAACGATCTCTGGTGCGCCGATTTCAAGGGCGAGTTCAAGCTCGGCAACGGCCGGTATTGTTACCCTTTGACCGTCACGGACCAGGCCTCCCGCAAGCTCCTTCTCCTGGAAGCCCTTAAATCAACCAAGGAGTCGCCTGTCCTGGAAGCTTTCTGCCGCCTCTTCCAAGACCAGGGCCTGCCAGCCGCGATGAGAAGCGATAACGGCCTGCCTTTTGCCTCTCCCAATGGGCTCTATAACCTCTCAAGGCTTTCGGTCTTCTGGCTCAGGCTCGGCATCGCGATCGAGAGGATCAAGCCAGGTCATCCTCAACAGAATGGCCGCCATGAGCGCATGCATCTCACCTTGAAGAAAGAAGCGACCCGCCCCGCTTGCCAAAACAGCCTGGCTCAACAAGCGCGCTTCGATGAGTTCCTCAATGAATTCAATACGGAAAGGCCGCACGAGGCGCTTTCCATGAAAACACCGGCCGAGGTCTACACCCCCTCGTCAAGGCCCTATCACGGCCTGCCCGAAATCGAATACCCCTTGCATGACAAGGACGTCCTCGTGACCGTCTGCGGACGCATCTGCATGCACAGAAAAAAGATCAACATCTCTACCGTCATGGCAGGCCAGAGGCTTGGAATCAAAGAAGTGGACGAGGGTATTTGGCTCGTCTCCTTCATGCACTATGATCTCGGATATATCGACCTGGAGCAGAAAACCTTGCAAACCATCGATAACCCGTTCGGCACGAGGTTGTCACCCATGTCTTAGGTACAAAACGTGACCTATGTCTCCGGGCTGGACATTGAGAAGAGTGGCTCCCCGGGCCGGACTCGAACCAGCGACCCAGCGGTTAACAGCCGCTTGCTCTACCGACTGAGCTACCGGGGAAGAGCGAACCCTGCAAAACAGCGTCCACACCGCGCCTTCATAACCATAAGCGAGCGTCGGCACAAGCCCATTTTCCTCATTTCCAGATCCAAGTACGGGCTTCCGAGGGTTTTGAATAGGCCAAGCTCTCGCCTGCAAGGGCCGAAATTGCTTGCGCAAGCCCCATCGCGGCCCTATGGACCGCAGCAATCGTCGGAACGCGCCATGGTTTCTTTGCAATACAAAGGCCGGATTCACAAATCCAAGTTTTCAATGCGCAGCCTGCGCTATATCCTCTCCGATCAAGCGGCGCGGCTTTTTCCTGCGCTGCAGCGGCGGTGGCTCCTCCCTGTCGAATCGCGGCCCATCGCGGAGGCGGCTTCGGGCGATTGCCCGCTCCCGTCGGCGACAGTCGACGCAGCTCTGCCGAGCCTTTACCGTGAACTCGGGATCGAGCTGCCGGCGCCCCTTCAGCTCACGGACCACATCTATTCCCTGGACGACGTGCTGGTCACCGGCTGGGCCGGGGCCATGATCAAGGACGGGCTTCTGCTCACGATCCGCCCTCAGCACAATTGGGTCGCCGCTCTGCGCGCCTATCCGCACCGCTTGCGCACACTTCCAAGCGAGCGCGCCTATTTCAATCTCATGGCGCCCATTCCGGCGCGCGGGCATATCTTTCATTGGCTGTTCAACGCCATGGTTCCGCTGCTGGCTTTCCTGGAGAGCGGGGCCTGCGAGTCCGGCTTGGGACTGATCGTGAACGCCGGTCAAAGCGAGTTTCAGAAGCTTTGCATCGGCTATCTCAAGGCCCGCTATCGCATAACGGCCATCGAGCCGGTGGCGCAGCACGAAGCGGTATTTGTTCCGCGTCTCAGGGCGGCGATTCCCGTTCCCCATATCCCTCGCGCTTTGCAGTCTCCGCTGGGGCTGGCCTGCCTCGACGATCTGGGGCGCTTCATCTCGCAAGACGTGCGAGAGGATAGCGGCAAGCGCATCTATATCAGCCGTAATGACGCCCGGCTTCGGCGCGTCTTGAACGAGAAGAGCCTTTTGCCAAGCCTCGAAGCGTTCGGGGTCCAGCCCGTTATGCTGGCCAAGCAGCCAATCGCCCGCCAGATCGCGCTCTTCCGACGCGCCGGCATGATCGTTGCGCCACACGGGGCGGGGCTCGCTCACATCGCCTGGTGCAGACCGGGAACGAAAATCGTCGAATTCTTCCCCAGCCCCGGCGGCCCGCGCGGCCGGGTCCGCAACGCCACATACGATTATTGGTTGCTCTCGCAACTCCTCGGTCTCGATTATGCGTGCTGCCTTGCAGGGCCGGTCGAAACACGGGACGATGGCTTCCAGATTGGCGAAGCCGTGCTCACGCGTGCGATTGAGGACGCCATCGCCAGTGCGAAGCTGGAGATCGCGCAAGACTGATGCGTTTCATCCGTTCCGACGAGGATCTCGCCTGGCACATCGACGGCCTTGCGCAAGCGCATCCGATCTTCGCGCCTCTCCGCGCCGAGGCTGGCGCGGTCCCCGTCCGCTGGCTCGACCGGGGCTTCAAAGGCCTCGTCTGGGTCGTCACGGGCCAGCAGATTTCCTTGGCGGCGGGGCGCGCGATCTACGGCCGCCTGGACGCAGCTCTCGGCGAAATCACGGCCGAAACCGTCGCTGAGGCAAGCGACGGCGTTCTGCGCGCGGCGGGGTTCTCCGCGAATAAAATCCGCACGTTGCGCGTCCTTCAGGACGCTGCCCTTGCGGGCCGGCTGGACCTCGATGCGATCGAGGAGAAAGCCTCGGACGAAGCAATCCTTTCGCTCTGCTCCCTCAAAGGAATCGGCCCTTGGACCGCCGAGGTCTACCTGCTGTTTGCGGCGGGGCATCCCGATATCTTCCCGGCGGCCGACCTTGCGCTTCAGGAATCGGCGCGGCTCGCCTTCTCGCTCGAAGGGCGGCCCACCACACGCCAGCTCCGCGAGATGTCCAACGCATGGTCGCCCTGGCGCACGGCGGCGGCGCGCCTTCTTTGGGCTTATTACCGCGTGAAAAAAGGCGGAAAGGCCGTCACGCCTGTTTGAGTTGATTGCCGCCGATTATTCCAAGTTCTTCTTTTGGCGCGCTTGTGTATGCTGCTTACTGATCGATCACGGGAATAGCAATGCAATCGACATCGCTAAACTTCAAGGAAAACGCGTCCCGCGCTCTGAACGATGCGCAATTGCAGCGCGCGCTCGGCAACGTGAAGACGGGCTTTATCGCCAAGCGGGCCGAGGCGCGCGCCGCTCTGCCTGAATTTGACGAGCTTCGCGACGTTGCCGCCGGGATCAAGAACCACGTCATCGATCACCTCGACATCTACCTCGAAGAATACGAAAGACAGGTGATCGCTTCAGGCGGGCATATCCACTGGGCGCGCGACGCCGCCGAGGCGCGCGAAATCGTCCTTCGGCTGTGCCGCGATGCGGGCGCGAAATCCGTGACCAAGGGCAAGTCGATGGTCTCGGAGGAAATAGGCCTCAATGCCGCGTTGGAGGCGGAAGGCATCGAGACCGTCGAGACCGATCTTGGCGAATATATCATTCAGATCCGGCATGAGACGCCGAGCCATATCATCGCGCCGGCCGTTCATCTGAACCGGGATCAGATCGAGAAGGACTTCCGCCAGCTTCACAAGAGCCTGCCGGAAGAGCGCGATCTTTCGCTCGCCTCCGAACTCGTGGGCGAAGCGCGCGTCATTCTTCGGGACAAGTTCCTGGCCGCGGATGTGGGCATCACGGGCGCGAACTTCCTGATCGCCGAGACGGGCAGCTCTGTGATCGTCACCAACGAGGGCAACGGCGATCTGACCCAGCTTCTGCCGCGCGTTCATATCGTTATTGCGAGCATCGAGAAGGTTGTCCCGACGCTCGAAGACGCTTCCACGATCCTGCGGCTGCTTGCGCGCTCGGCGACCGGGCAGGAGATCACGAGCTACACAACCTTCTCCACGGGGCCGCGCAGGGACGGCGATCCGGATGGCCCGCAAGCCTATCATGTCGTGCTGGTCGACAATGGGCGCTCCGAGATGCTCGGCACGGAGTTTCAGGACATGCTGCGCTGCATCCGCTGCGGCGCCTGTCTGAACCATTGCCCCGTCTACGCGGCCGTCGGCGGACACGCCTATGGCTCGGTCTATCCGGGTCCGATGGGAGCGGTTCTGACGCCGCAGCTCGCCGGCATCCACGACACGGCCCACTTGCCGAACGCCTCAAGTTTTTGCGGCCGCTGCCAGGCGGTCTGCCCGATGAACATTCCTTTGCCGAAAATGATGCGGCATTGGCGGGAGCGCGACTTCCTTGAGAAGCCTGCCGCCTCGGTCCCGAAGCTGGCCCTGCGCGCATGGGCTTTTCTGGCAGGCCGCCCTGCCCTTTACCGCTTTGCCAGCAGCTTGCAAGGCCGGGTTTTGTCCCTTCTGGCCGGGAAAAAGCGGCGGTTTTCGAAGCTTCCGCTCGGCCGAGGCTGGACCGGAACACCGTGAGTTTCCCGCGCCGGCGGCGAGACCATTCATGTCGCTCTGGCGGGAGCGCCAGCGCGAACGGGAGAGGGAGCAGTTGCGCCATGAGCTGAGAAGCCGAATGGGCGGGACGATGTGCTAGGCCGTGTCCGCGCCAAGCTTGGCGTTCGCGGAGATGAACCGGGAAGGCGCGGGCTTGTGCAATCGCGTCTGCGCGCCCCTCAGGCCAATCTCATCCCCGAGCGCGCACAGAAGCCGCGGGCCGAGCTGCTCAAGCAGTTTCAGGCGATGCTCGAAAAAAGCGGCGCCAAGACGATCCGGGTCCGCACCATGAAAGGCCTCCCGGAAGCCATTGCCATCCGCGCTGCGCGAGCATAACCTGCCTTCCCGCGTCCGGGTGGGCGAAGACCCCGTTTTTGAAAGCTTGCGCGCCGATGCGAACCTTTTGGAAGTGCTCCCGGGACCTGCCGAAGGCGCCGACGCCGTTGGCCTCAGCCATGCCTTCGCCGCCGCGGCGGAAACGGGAACGCTGTTTCTCAGTTCGGGGCCGGAGAATCCATCGACGCTGAACTTCCTGCCCGAGAACCATTTCGTCGTGATCCTGACAAACGATATTGCCGGTTCTTATGAGGAATGCTGGAGCAAACTGCGGGTTGCCTACGGCAATGGCCGGATGCCGCGAACCGTCAATCTCATCAGCGGCCCTTCCCGAACCGCGGACATCGAGCAGACCATCGTGATGGGCGCGCATGGCCCGAAAACTCTCGTGGTTTTTATCGCCGGCTCATAACTGGCTGGTGAAGCGAATGCTCAGCCAGATAACTGTAATCCTCCGGGAAAGGACCGGGCCGCCGGGCGTCTGGCCCTTCTCATCGCGGGCGCCACTTCAATCCAGCTTATTTCACAGCTTCGCCCGCCGCCTTTCGCGCGGAAGAACTTCTCCGGCCCCGGCTTCCCCGGTGAAAGGGCCAGGCTTAAGGCAGCGCGGCGTCGTAACCAAGCACGCGCTCCACAGCTCCCGCCAGGCCGCTCAGGGGAAGGCGCAACCAGATCAGCAATAAGATGCTCTCGCCCCGCGGCCGGGCCGCGCACGGCGCCTTGCATGGGAATGCCCTCGTCGAGCACGCGCCGGTAGACCGATCGCCAATAGTCTTTTTTGTGTTGAAAAACGACATCGAAGACGGCGCGCCCGGTTATCTCGGCACCATAAATCTCGCCGACGCGCGTCCCGGCCAGGCGGTATTTCAGCGAATCCAGATCGCCGCCGGTATCGAGAAGGCTTAAGCCAGGCAGAAGATGAGGGATCGCCACGGGGTCGATATCGAAACGCGAAGGCATGGCGCGAGACTGCGCGCATGCTCGCCAATAATCATACAGCTCCCGCTGCTCGCGCAAAATCACCTGCGCGCGGAAAGCGAGTTCCGATGTCATTCACCCCTCCGATGTCCGTGTGCCGATCCGCCTTCGGCATACCGATCACCATGACTCGGAAACTATCGGTGATTTGCAGGTTGTAGCGCAAGTCCATCCGCCGCGGTATTTCTTTTCGCATCTCCACAAAGACTGTGCGGGGAGGTCTCGCCGGTCCGCTGATCCAGCCAGGCCTCTCCCCGGAAACGGCGCTCCGGGCTACCGCCCCTTTGCGTTGTCCAAGGCCCATCTTCTTGGCCAGATTGGAGCGAGCCTCCGCGTAGTTCGGCGCGACCATTGGGTAGTTCGGCTCCAAGCCCCACTTTTCGCGATATTCTTCGGGAGACATATTATAATGTGTGCGCAGATGGCGCTTCAGCGATTTAAACTTCTTGCCATCTTCCAGACAGATGATGTAATCCGGTGTCAGCGACTTCTTGACCGCTACAGCTGGCTTCAGCTCTTCCTTCGGTGTTTGTATCATGTTCGATGAGGCGCGCGAGAGGGCGGAATGAACATCGCCAATCAAGCCCGGCAAGTCACCGGCAACTACTGCATTATTCGCAACATAGGCAGAAACGATTTGAGTGGTGAATTCGACTAGCTCGTTATTTTCAAACTTTCTCCTCAATCATTTGCGGGCTCCTGGAACGGCCTTGAGCTGCACTATCCAATGTTTTATAGGAATTGCCCTGGATCTCTGTTTTGTCAAGCCAGCGCGGTTCCGGTTTGCGCTTCGAGCCGAGATCCTTGACCTTATTTGCTTGTTTCACAATCGTCTGCCTTTCGCATTTTCACGGAATACATCCTATATATCACAAGCATGCCACTTCTCAAGAATTCTGATTGACAAATAGCCATGTTACTTTAGTTCGAAGCTGAGGGCGTCTCCTGAAGAACATGGTCTTTTGTGCGGTTTGGTAAACTCTGCTTTGTTTGTGCAAAACGCCGCAGCTCGCACGGGCGTGAATTCATACACGGCCTCGTTGCATTTCTCGCCAGCAGTAGCACTCGAGCCTCCGTTGTATAAACGCTACACACCGGTTCGTTGCATGCCTGGGAGCTATATTTAGATCTTGCTTCACGTGCACGCTCCCAGCTTCTCCTGCGAACCTCCTTTGATTTTGGGCACGTGGAGCTAATCGCTACAATGCTGCAGCAATCCAATTAACTTCGCCGGCGACAGAAATATCCAGCCGGCGCTTGCGCTGCCTCATTCCAGCTCAAGCTTTAGTCTTGAGGATAAAGCTTATCTCTGGCTTTCCGCACTGCGGAAAGACGACTTGACGCAGCGATGCTTTCGATGGTCCATCGGATGGATCTTCCTTATGTGAAGAAGATCGCCCTCCGGGTTTCGCACATGCGCCTTTGCCCGACATTTTTCGATTGCGCCGAAAGCGCGTTGCTTGTGGACTTTGGGCCACAGTATGGCAAGCAAATTAGTCTCACGATTCTGAAGGTCAGCGAGCTTCTCGCAGTCGCAAGTCTTCCGGGACTTCAAGAAACCATTCCGGCACTATCTTCGCTCACGGTTTTATTCGATCCTCTGGAACTTTCCAAGGACCGGATCGTCCACGAAATCGAGCGCCTTTGCGAAACCTGCGGCCCGGCGCCCATCGAGTGGACGACTCTGGGAGATACCCGTGGCCTATGGCGGCGGCGGCGGCCCGGACCTGACGGAGGCGGCCGAGCGCGCCGGGCTTTCCGTGGACGATGCGGTCGCGCTCCACGCGGGCGCCGTCTACGATGTGTATATGCTGGGATTTCTGCCGGGATTTGCCTATCTCGGCGATCTTCCCGACGCGCTGCGGCTGCCGCGCCGGGCCACGCCGCGTGCTCGCGTACCCGCAGGGTCGGTTGCGATCGCGGCGGAGATGACGGCGATTTATCCCCTGGAAAGCCCCGGCGGGTGGCATCTCATCGGATCGACGCCCGTCAGACCCTGGGATATGAGCCTGCGGCGGGAGCCTCTCTTCCGGCCTGGGGACCGGGTGCGCTTCCAGCCGGTTTCGCTTGCGGAAGCGCAAGAACTCGCGCGGCTCGCCGCGCGAAGGCTGGACGCCGCGATGCACGGAGGCGGCGTGACGGGCTTCCTGCGGATCGTCGATCCTGGCGTCGCCGCGACGCTGCAAGATTGCGGACGCCTCGGGTTTCAGCGCTTCGGCGTGCCAGTCTCGGGCGCGCTCGACCCTGTCAGCCTACACATCGCGAACGTTCTTGTGGGCAATCCGCCCGGCGAAGCCGCGCTGGAGCTATTGGGCGCGGGCCTCGCCCTTAAAGTCGAAGCCGATAGAGCCGTGCTTGCGCTCGCGGGAATAGCCGGGCCTTTCGTCCTGGAAACGGCGCAGGCGATCCGTGCGCATCCCGCCGTTTCAAAGCGTCATCGCAAGGCGCGGCGATATCCTGCGGTTTCCTCCTCCCACGGCGGCGCGGTCTCGTATCTCGCGGCGGCTGGCGGCTTCGATCTTCCCGCGGTCTTTCGGCAGCGCATCGACCTACCGGCGCGCCGGGCTTGGCGGCTTTCGCGGGCGGCCGCTGCAGGCGGGAGATCGTCTCCCTCTCCGCCTCGATGCTGCGCCGGACTAGCCTACTGTTTTCGCTCGATAGTAATGCTTTCCGCGCCACAAGTTTTGCGTGTTCTGCGCGGCCCGAACGCTGAGTATTTCCAGCCGGGCGCTTTCGAAACGCTGTTTTCGTCTTCTTATACTGTCGCGCCCGCTTCGGACCGCATGGGCCTTCGCCTGCAAGGGCCGCCGCTCGCTCGCGCGATCGATGGCGAATTGCCGCCGCAAGGCACGACGGCGGGCGGCATGCAGGTTCCCGCCGACGGCCAGCCGATCCTGCTCCTCGCAGACCGTCAGACGACGGGCGGCTATCCGCGCATCGCAACCGTGATCGGCGCGGACATCGCGGCGGCTGGGCGGCTCGCGGCGGGCATGAGCGTGCGCTTCGCGGAGGTGAGCCGCGAGGAGGCCGTGGCCGCGCTCAAGGCGCAGCGCGATTGGCTCGCCTCGCTGCCCTCGCTTCTCAAGCCCGTCGCCGATGCGTTTTGCGCCGAGCGGCTCTATAGCGAGAACCTCATCGGCGGCGTCACCTCCGGCGGCGCGGAGGAGGAGTGAGAGCGGAAAGCAGGGTGGTTGGCATATTATGCCAATTACAGCTATAAGCATCTCTGAACCGGACAGGATCGCCATCATGCCAACCCGCAATGTTGTTTTGACTGAAAGGCACGAGCAGATCATCGAAGCGCTCGTCTCAAGCGGCCGCTACCAGAACGCAAGCGAAGTGTTGCGCGAAGGCGTGCGCCTCCTGGAGCAGCGCGAGGAGGAACACGTCGCCAAGCTCGCAGCCTTGCGGGCCGCCGCCGCTTCGGGCTTCGACGCTATCGACGAAGGCCGGTTTCACGATATCGATGAGGACGATCTGGCGGAGCACATCGCGGCGCTCGGCCGCCAGGCATCAAAGGCCGCCTCGAAAACCGGCGCATAGGCTTGGCCCTCGTCCGGCTTTCGGCGTTCGCGGAAGACGATATCGGAAGCCGCGCGGCTTCGCTACGAAGCTCTGCTCGCCGTTTGCCTGCGCGATATCGCCATCGACCCGCTTTGCCCCGGCAGCGCCGCGCGGCCAGAAATCCATCTAAGCCATGGCCGGGCGCGCGTCCCTCCCGCGGCGCTTGTGCGAAAGCCGCGGCATTTCCTGCTTTATCGTGCGCTTACCCCTGAAATCGTTGGCGTCGGCCGCGTTCTGCATGACGCCATGGACCTGCCGCAGCACATCCCGCCAACCTTCGGCGACGAGACCTGAACGCCTCGCAAGCTCCGCCCTACTTCTGCGCCTCCTGCGGCTGCGTCCACTCGCTGATGTCCCACAATTTCAGGGTGTTGTCCGTGCAGCCTGAAAGCGCAAAGCGGCCATCTGGCGAAAACGCCACAGAATGCACTGAGTGCTCGTGGCTACCGAAGCTGCGTAACTCGCGCCCGCTTTTGATCTCCCACAGTTTCAGCGTATCCCACCCGCCTGAAAGCGCAAATCGTCCATCGGGCGAAATGGCGACTGAATAGACTTCGTGCTTAAGCCCGGGAAAGCTGCGCAACTCACGGCCCGAGACAATATCCCACAGTTTCAGTTCGCCTTTTGTGCAATCGGAATGCCTTTTTTCGCTACAGCCGCCCGTAATCGCAGTGCGGCCATCCGACGAAATGGCAACCGATCTGACACTAATCGCATTGCCCTCGAAGCTGCGCAATTCAAGGCCGCTCTTGACGTCCCACAGTTTCAGCGTTCCGTCTTCGCTGCCCGAAAGCGCAAAACGGCCGTCGAACGAGATGGCGACGGAATAGACGCTTTTCGCATGGCCCGTGAAGCTGCGCAGCTCTCGGCCCGATGCGATATCCCACAGCTTCATTGTCTTGTCGCTGCTGCCTGAAAGGCCAAAGCTGCCGTCGGGCGAAATGGCGACTGAAGTGACAAAGCCCATGTGGCCCGTGAAGTTGTGCAACTCGCGACCGCTCGCGATATCCCAAAGCGTCAAGCTGTCGTCAAAACTCCCCGATAGCGCGAAGCGGCCATCGGGCGAAAAAGCAACCGAGTTGACATCGCGCATAGCGCCCGAAAAGACTCGCAGGGCGCGGCCGCTTGCGATGTCCCAGAGTTTCAGCGTCTTGTCTCCGCTGCCGGAAATCGCCGTGCGGCCATCGGGTGAAAACGCCACCGCGTTAACGGGGAGGGTATGCCCGATGAAAGTTCGCACAAGGTGCTGCGCCGCGTCCTCAAACTAAATCTTGGATTGCGGTTCGGGTTTGGCGGCGGCGGTTTGTTGCGGCTTTACGGGCAGAGGGGGCTCGGTTTGGGCAGCAGCCGGAGCAGCAGGTTTTTCGCCAGCGGGGTAGAAATCGCCTGTGAGCGAGGTGGATTCCCAAGGCGTCTGTTCGCCCTTCGTCTTCTCGCGCACCGCGATGCGCACGCGCTTGAACACCTCCTCGATCTTCAGCCCCGGCTCGGCCATCGCCTGCGCCAGTGCCGCCGTATAGAAGCTGTTGCCGCTCGCGGGGCCATCCTGCGCCACCTTGCCGGGCGCGGTTGAGAACGCGACAAGGCTGCCACCTGGCGCATCCACGCGCGCGAGACCGCGCGAGCCGCCCCGCGCATAGCCGAAGGGGTTGTCGCGGCAGGCGTCGAGCACAACGATGGAAAGCCGCGTCTCGGTGTTCTCCAGCATGCTCATAATGGACGAAAGGCTCACCGCGTCGATATCGACATCGGCCTCGCTCTTGATCTGCTCGTCCACGGGGATGAGGTAGTTCTCGCCCTTCACCTGCACGCTGTGGCCCGCGTAGAAGATGAAGGCGACCACGTCTTTGCCGCGCTGGCGCAGCGTGGCGGCAAAGGTCTGCACGGCGCGCTTCATGTCGCGCTGGCTCGCGTCGTAAGAGGCGAACACCTCGAAGCCCTGCTCTTTCAGCCGCGCGGCCATGAGCTTGGCGTCGTTAACGGGGTTCGCGAGCGGCGCGCGGGTGTAGGCTGAATTGCCGATGACGAGCGCTACGCGGTTCCGCGCCTCTTCGGCGAAGGCGGCGCTGCTAAACAATAAGAGGGCGAAGCAAACAATAAAGCGCGCGAACTGCATCGAAACAGCTCCGATTATTCCGAACGCTTTTACAGAGAAAATCTGCCGCCGCCAAGCTTGCGGATGCGATACCCCTCACCCCGGCCCTCTCCCGCAAGGGGAGAGGGGGCGCTGTTTCACTCTCAGCGCTCCACTTTCATGGTGTAAGGATGTAGCGTCGCTCCTTCTCCACTTGCGGGAGAAGGACAGGATGAGGGGTGCTCGTTTACTTCCCCGCCCGCTCGCGGATCAGCCCCTCCTGCGCGACCGACGCCACAAGCCGCCCGTCGCGCGAGAAGATGCTGCCCCGGCAGAAGCCGCGCCCGGCCTGGGCGCTCGGGCTGTCCTGCGCATAGAGCAGCCATTCGTCCGCCCGGAAAGGCCGGTGGAACCAGAGCGCGTGATCGAGACTCGCCAGCATCAGGCGCGGATCGAAAAGCACGCGGCCATGCGCGATAAGCGCCGTGTCCAGAAGCGAGAAATCGGACGCATAGGCGAGCGCACATTGATGAAGCCTGAAATTATCCGGCAGTTCGCCGTTCGTCTTGATCCAGAGATATTGCTTGGGCTCAAGTTTTTCCCGGCTGAAAAAGCGCGAAAGATCGACCGGGCGCAATTCGATGGGCCGCTCGCTCTCCCAGTAGTGGCGTACCTCTTCCGGCATGTTCGGAAGCAAATGCGCCATCAGCTGCACCTCGGAGGGCAGCGACTCCGGCGGCGGCACATCCGGCATGGCCATCTGATGATCGAAACCCGTCTCGATCTTATGGAAAGAGACCGCCATCGAAAAAATGGCCTGCCCGTGCTGAATGGCGACCACGCGCCGCGTCGTGAAGCTGCCGCCGTCGCGGATGCGGTCGACCTCGTAGATGATCGGAACCTTGGGATCGCCAGCCACAAGAAAATAAGCGTGCAGCGAATGCGCCAGCCTGTCCTGCGCCTCGACGGTGCGGCCGGCGGCGACGAGCGCCTGGCCGATGACCTGCCCGCCGAACACGCGCTGCCAGCCATTTTGCGGGCTGCGGCCACGGAACAGATTTTGCTCCAACCGCTCAAGATCGAGCGTGGTGAGCAGTTCTTCGACAGCAGCCATGGCGTTTCTCCCGCTATACACCGACATAACGGTTGCCTAGATTATCCTGTCAAGCCGACATGGGACGTAGAAGGAAGGGCCGTGACCGTGAACGCACTTGAGAAAACCCGCTTCGATATCGCGATTTGCGGCGGAAGCTTCGTCGGGCTTGCGCTGGCTCGGGCGCTGACCACCGAGGCTCCCGGCGCTTTTTCCATCGCGCTGATCGAGCAGCGCCCGCTGACCGTGGCGGCCGAAGCCATTCCCGATGGGCGGAGCGTGGCGCTGACCGCCGCTGTGAAGGCGATGCTGGAGGTGATCGGCGTCTGGCCCGCGCTCGAAAGCAAGGCCGAGCCCATCCGCCGCATCGAATTGTCGGATTCCGCGCTCGACGCGCCGGTCAGGCCAAGCCTCATCAACCTCAACTCCGCCCAAACCCCGAGCGGCGAGCCGACATCCTATATCGTCGAAAACGCCGATCTGCTCCGCGCCCTGCTCGCCTCCCTCGACGGCGCAAGCGGCGTCAGGATTTTTTCCCCCGATGGCGTGGCGAACTTCGAAACGCAGGAGGAAGAGGCCGCGATCACGCTCCGGTCCGGGGCGGCGCTTGGCGCGAAGCTTCTTGTCGCCGCCGACGGAAGGACCTCCGAACTCCGGACGATGGCGGGCATCAAGACCACCACATGGCCGTCGAAGAGCGTGGGGATCGTGGCGACCGTAGGCATCGAACTGCCGCACGAAGGCGTCGCGCGCCAGCACTTCCTGCCGGCCGGCCCCTTCGCCATTCTGCCCATGACGGGGAACCGCGTCTCCATCGTCTGGACGGAGGATGCCGCCATCGCAAAACATCTCCTCAGCCAGGACCGCGAGACGGTGCTCGCGGAGCTATCGCGCCGCTTCGGCCCCGAGCTTGGCGCGCTGACGCTTCTGTCTGAGCCGAAAGCCTATCCGCTGACCATGACGCTGGCGCGCGATTTCGTCCGGCCGCGCTTCGTCCTCGTTGGCGACGCGGCCCACGGCCTCCATTGGATCGCCGGGCAGGGGCTCAACCACGGCCTGAAAGACGTCGCCGCGCTCACCGAGACCCTGGTCGACGCGGCCCGGCTCGGCCTCGACATCGGCGGGTTGAGCGTGCTGAAGCGCTACGAGCGCTGGCGGCGCTTCGACAGCGCCACATCCGCATTCTCGGCGGTTGCGATCAACACGCTGTTCTCCAACGACAATATCGGGCTTCGCATGCTCCGCTCGACGGGGCTTCGCACGGTGGACCGGCTCTCCCGCCTCAAAACCTTCTTCATGAAGGAGGCTGCGGGCCTCACCGGCGATGTTCCGAAGCTGCTGAAAGGGGACCCGGTTTAGAAAACCTGCGTGGTTCGAAATGATAACCGAGGAAATCGAAGCCTGCTTTTCGAGATCGAGCGCCGGCAGCCTTTGTTGGCCCAACGAGGAAAGCCGCGCCTCTTGGCGTCACTTTTTTGAGGCGCGGCCGGGGTTGATCTAGAGCTTGCCGCGCCACTCGTGGATTTGACGCTCGGCTTCCTCTTTCGAGATGGCGTAGCGCTCCTGAATTTTGCCGGCCAGCGCCTTAAGCTCGCCTTTCACGTGCTGCAGGTCGTCATGAGTGAGCTTTCCCCAACGCTGCTGCACTTTGCCTTCGAACTGCTTCCAGTCAGCAACGATTTCATCCCAGTTCATGATGTACTCCCTTATTTACTTAGACTATGCCATTGCGAAACACCCAAGCAAGGCAGAGGTTCCGCTCCGTTGGAAGGCCGGGAAACAAAACGCTCGCAAAGGTGATTTTGCTGCGAAGCGGTTGTCCAGAGAGGGCCGTAATGAGCTGTGAGAAAATTAGACTTAAACTAGGCTTGCCGGAAACGAGGCTGAGAGACCGAACGTGATGAGCAATGCCTCTTCGGCAGGCCCCTCAACAGGAGACGTGCTCCGCGCAGACGCGATAGTCCGCAAACGGCCTGAACGAGGCTTCCTGGCTATCGTCATCCGTTGGCTTGCCGAGAAATGCTCGCCCAACCGGGTCAACCCATCCGCCGCAGCGTAAGCGTCGCCCAGCCCTCGATGTCGCGCCGCCGGATCAGGCAGAATCCCGTCGAGCGGTAGCGGGCCAGCACTTCTCGTGCCTGGCCTGACAGCAACCCGGAAAGAACCAGCACGCCGCCCGGCCGCGTCAGTGTCCGCAGGCGCGGCGCGAGCCTCAACAGCGGTTTCGCAAGAATATTCGCCACGACGAGGCCGAAAGGCGCGACGCGATAAGCGAGGGCGGGCTTCTCGCCATCGCCCACGAACAGTTGGATGTCTCCAGCGCCGTTTTTCCGGCAGTTTTCGCGCGCGACATCGATGGCGATTGGGTCGATATCGGCCGCTGCGATGCTCACCCTGTGTGGAAAGGTCTTGGCCGCCGCGATGGCGAGCACGCCCGACCCGGTGCCGAGATCGAGCACGGCATGCGGCGGCGTCAGCCTGCCGAGCCGGCCGAGCGCAAGCAGGCAGCCTTTCGTCGTCGCGTGATGGGCGGTGCCGAAGGCTTGCCCGGCGTCGATCTCGATCGCCCCTTGCGAGACGATGCGGTCGTGGCTGCCGTGGATCGTGAAGCGGCCCGCTTGCACGGGCGGCAGGGCTTTCTGCGTCTCGCTCACCCAGTCCACCTGAGGGACGCGCCGCGCGTCACACGAATTGAGTGTCAGGCCCGCGGCTCCGAGCAGCCTTACGGCGACCTCCCCATTGAGCGCGCCCCCGTCGTAAACCTCAAGGAACGAGCGGCCGCCTTCCTGGTACATCACATGGGGAAAGTCTTCGAAGCCGGGCGTTTCGCCGATCAGCGCGCTCGCCTGAGCGGCGTCGTCCTCCGAAGCGAATCCCAGAACTGTTTTCGTTTGCATGATGAGCATGGGTCAACCCTGAGAAGGCGCCGCCTGCCAGCGGCTGATAAGATGTTCGCGCGCGTCCTCGAGATGGCGGATGTGGAGCGCGCCGTTGTCATCGGCGACCAGAAGGCCCAGCCCCCTGAGATGAACGCAGCCATCCTCGATGTCGAAATCGCAAGTGACCCCGAATTCGCCGAGCAAAAACTTTTCCGCCTCGCATTTCACTTCTTCGAGGCCGCGATGCCCATAGCGGAGGAGAAGCGCGTAGGTGATGACGGCTTCCTTGATGTCCTCCTCCTCGGCGTCGTCGGTAAGCATCGTGAGCACGCTCTGGTTGCTCGCGACGTTGTGGAAATACAGGCTCTTGGCGAGCTTCGCCATGTAGCGGGTGCGCGTGTTGAAGAAGTTCGTGACGGTGCGGATGATCGCGCCGATCGCGCCGGCGATGGTGAAGACGATGAAGAAAGCGCTGATGGCGACAGCCGCTATGAATTTCAGCGCCGCCATGACGATGGCGAAAATCGTGCTCCCCCCTGAGCCCACCCAGAGCCAGATCTTGTCGAAGGGGGTGAACCGGATCTTCGCGTTCGGAAAGAGGATTTCGAGTTCGCTTCGCGGGATGCGCCGGAAGATTTTGAGATGCAGCGTGTTTTCGGAGACCCCCTCCAGCATCTGCTGACTTCGGGCTTTCCGTACGCGCTTCTCCGCCTTTTTCCTGCCGATGCCTTCAGCTTGCATCATCTCCGCGACGCGCTGTGCGACCGGCTTGAGCTTCAACCCGATAAAGAGCCTGCGATAAGCGTCGATCTCAACGGCGCGCTGGCGCAGCCAAAGCGTCTTCCACGGCCGGACGAAGATCTTGTCCTTGATGTTTCCGCGGTAATACAGAAGATGAAAGTCGTATTCATGAAGATCGACTTCTGCGGAGAAGCCCGCATAGTTTTCTTCCTCGATAAGCTTCTGAAGCGTCTCTTGATCGATTTTGAGATAATTCGCGCTCTCAACCAGGTCGATGACCATCGCCTTCAGCTTTTCAAGCTGCACGCGCCGCTCGTGGCCGGCAATCTCGCGCTCGTTGACCGTTTCGTCGTCGGGATTGAAAGCGTCGTAGGCCTCTACGGCGGCGTCGAGGAATTTGGCCGACTCCACCTGCCGCAGCGCGCACATATAGCGGAGCACCTGTTCGGCAAGCTCCTTCTGTTCAGGCTCGAAACACTTATCGAGCACCCGCTGGACGATGTCGGACCGATCCACAGAAATGAATTTCTCCGGCTTGATGGATGCGATAGGCTGCGTGACGGTGTCGACGCCTGTCTCGGTCTCTCGTTGGGCGGGATTGGACAAAGCGGCCGCGCGATTTACCGCCGACTGCTTGCTCATGCGCCCCTCCAACTCGTTACCGCACCCGGATGTAGCCGGTTTCCGAAGCCAGGGCAACACAGGCGGCCAAGCTTCATGGTCCCAGGGATATACACAAAACACCCGGCGCCAACAATGCCGCCGAAACCGTCCCGCCCACCATATAGATATCTTTTTCCGCCGCGGCGATGGGGCGTGCGCCCTGCTCTTTCGAAGCCGCTCCACAAGCCAAGCCGTTCGTGCGCGATAGATTGCGGGCCATCCCCATCGTCGACGACGACGGCGTTATGATCCCTTGAAGCGATGTGGTGAACCTGAGCAGCGGGCTTCGCGCCCGCTCGTTTCTTATCGCGCCAGCGCCGCGAGCCAGCTCATCGCGCCGTTCCAGAGCGCCGTCGTGCTGATGGGCGCCTGGGCAAGCTTCAGCGCCAGATAGGCAGCTCCGCCGCCCACATAAACAGGGTGCACGACGCGCTGCTGAAGCCAGTCGCCAGCCATAGCGATAACGACAAGCCCCAATGCCGCCAGGGACGGCAAAATATCGACGGCTACAGGGGGCGGCCCGGATGCCCCGCGGGCGCCAGCAAAACCATAAACCAGCGTGCGATGGGCGCATCCAGAATGCAGATCATTGCGAGCAGCATCAACCGCTTATGCCACTCGGGGTTGCGGACGCTCGCGGTCGCCAAGGTGAATGCGGCCGCGAAGAAGAAAATCCCGCCAAGGGGGACGATTGCGAAGGCTTTGCCCGCATCGGCAAATCCAAGCGCGGCCGCATTTCGCATTTGAACAATGGTTGCCAGGATTCCAAAGAGCGTCATGGCGGTCGCAAGGGAAATCCCGGCCATGCCCGTCATGCGGTGCCGCCCAACGCGCCCCGATGCGGCCAGCCAGGTCTGGAATGCAGCAAAAACCGTCCAGGAGAAGAAAATCGCGGCGTGAATATGGATGACCGGATGCCCCTTGAACGTACCTGCCGCCAATGGCGACCAATAGGTCGGCGCGAAGCCGAGGAAGGCGACGGCAGCGCAAGCAAGGGACATATAGAAATAGAATTTTGAGCGCCGCCGTACCGAAACAGACGATAGTGGTTCCGCAATCGCAGTCATGCTTATGCACTCGAAAAATATGGAGCCGCTGGCAAAGCGGCAGCTGAGGCCGGAACGAACTCTGAGCACGTTCGGCAATTTGATCCAAATCAAGATCGTTTGATCTATGTTTTTCCGGAACTATTTGCCGTCTGCCATAGCGGCGGGAGACGGGAAACCGCGAAAGGGATGGAGAAAGCTTTTCCGCCAAGTTGGTGCGCACGGAGGGACTCGAACCCCCACGCCTTTCAGCGGCAGGACCTAAACCTGCTGCGTCTGCCAATTTCGCCACGTGCGCCGCGGAACCCGTCTAGCGGAACTCTATAACCAATGTTCGCGGGCGCTTCCAGCGCCACATGCGCGCGGTTCCGCTGTTCTGCAGGCGTCGTGGTTCGACAAGCTCACCATGAGGTCGTTCTGAGAACATCATTCTTTTTGCGTCCTCAAGGGGAAGCGTCATAAAACAGCCCCACCCCTTGTAACATCGTAAATCGAGGTAAGATATTCTTCGCCAGCCGTGGGCCGCTGCATTGAATAACGCCAAGAGGGACCGTTTTGGGCCGCCTGCTCGTCACACTCACGACGTTGGTGATTCTTCTGCTTGGCGCAGCTTTTTGGCGCCGGCGTTCACCGACTGGAATGCCTACAGGCCGGACATTGAGCAGGCGGCGTCCGCTCTGCTGGGACGGAAAATCAGCATCACCGGCGATATCGACATCGCGCTGCTGCCGGAGCCGCATCTCCGCGCGATGAGAGTCGCGGCGGAGGGCAGCACATCGGACGGCGCGCAGATGACCGCCGAAGCGGTCGATCTTTCTCTTTCTCTTCAAGCCCTGCTTTCGGGCCGGGTGGAGGCGAGCAGACTCAAGCTCGTGCATCCTTTCCTGATCGTGGACTTGTCGAAGCCCTTCGCTCGGGACAGCTCGCCTTCACAGGCGCGCGGCGGCCTGTCGATCGCGGCGGGCGTGACGAGCCTCGAAATCGACGGGGGCCAGGTTTCAGTCTACCGGGACGCCAGCCGCCCCGAAGCGCTTACTTTCTACGGCGTGGATGGGACGCTTTTTGCGCCGCCGCCCGGAAACGCCTATCGCTTCAACGGCCGCGTTTCACAAAACAACCAGCATTTCGAGGTGAAATTCAGCGCGGCTGCACAGCCCGGCGGCATCAAGTTCACGGGCAGCGCTTCGGATCGTGCATCCAAAACGGCGTTTCAAGCTGACGGCGTGTTGAAAACGGCCAATGCCGCCACTTTCGAGGGGACTTTGGCGCTGACTGTCCGTGAGCCGCTCGCGTCCGCCGAAGCCCCTTTGGAAGTCCAGGCCAAGGCGAACGCCAAAATAAGCCCCGCCGGCGCAATCCTCTCGGATCTGGTTCTGACCATCGATCCGGAGAACCGTCCCCAGGTTTTGGCCGGTTCCGCAAACGTCGCTTTCTCCCCGGATAAGGCCGAAGTCCAGCTCATGGCGCGCGCTCTCGATGCAGACGCATTGCTTTCAAGCGAGCCAAAGTCGGGCTTCGAGCCAAGCGTTTCGGCGGGCTGGGGGAACGTCCGGGCCGCCGTCGACCGGCTTCTTTGGCTCTACCCCAATTTCGGTTTGCGTCTCTCGCTCGCCGCCGATCAAATCCAGCTCCGGGGAGAGCTGATCGAGGGCGCGAAAGTCGAGGGCGCGCGCACAGGCCAGAAGTGGGTCTTCGACGGCGCTGAAGCTACGCTCCCAGGCGACGCCGCCGTCAAGCTTTCGGGGACGCTGAAAAGGACGGGCGGCAAATCGGAGCTGATGGCGCGCGCCGCTCTTGAAGGCAAGAACCTGAGCCGGCTCACCCGCTGGATTGCGCCTCCGCCCGCGAATGGGAAAGCGGCTCCCGCAAGGTCTTTCGCGGTCGGCGGATTGCTGACCTCCTCTAGCGAATTGACCGCCTTTTCGGATGTGAAGGGGCAGGTGGACGGCGCCACTTTCACCGCCAGCCTGCGCATTGACCGGGAGCCTCCCCGGAAACTGCAGTTTTCGCTCTCCGGGGACAGTTTCGATCTCAGCGGCCTTGAAGCCGCGCAATCCCGACCCGAGGGCCTATCGGCCGAGGGCGTGAAAAGCGCGTGGCAGGCGGCGCAGACGCAGCTGGCGGCGCTTCTCGGAGACGACGCGCCGGCCGTCGATGTGGCCGATATCGATGTCTCCGCTGGCAGCATCAGGACCGGCTTTGCCGAAGCGAAGAATGTTGCGGTCCAGGCGAAATACAACCGGGACTTGCTCACTGTCACGAAGCTGGCGGCCGAGACCCCCGAAGGGCTCGCGCTTCGCGGGGAGGGGATCATACCCCTGCGCAGCGCGGGACAGGGACGGTTTGACGGCCGCTTGGAGGCGCGCTCGGCGAAAGCGGTTCTGAAGCTCGCGGCCCTGGCCGGATACGATGCCGGCGGCATGGCCGCGATCCGCGCCGAAGACCTCGCGCCGGCCGCCCTTGCGATCGCTTACGGCATGGACGCGCAGCCGGGCGGCGTCGACCGCGCTCTTGAGCGGAAATCTTGGCGCGGCGCGCATCGATGGCCGCGGCCAGTTGAAGGGCAGTCTCGCCGAATGGAGAACCGCGCAATTTTCCGCCCAGCTGTCCGCGTCGGCGGCGGAGGGGACCAAGCTCGTCGCGGTTCTGTTCCCCAAGGCGGCCCTGCCGGCTGGCGTCCCAACCTCTCCCGGCGCCATAACGATCCGCGCCAACGGGACATCGGAGCGGTTTGAAGCGTCCGCCGCGATCAAGGCGGCGCCGATGCAGGCTCAGATCGATGGGACGGCGGAGTTCAAGGCTCAACCCTCCTTCAATGGCAAGGCCGTGGCGTCGAGCCAGACCCCGGAACTGCTCTTGCCGCCCGCGCTGCTCGCGCTGCTCGGCGGCGAGCCTCAAGTCAATTTGCGCGTAGAAACCAATGTCACCTATGCGCCGGGCCGCATCGACGCGGCGAAGCTCAGAGCCGAGTCGCCAAGAAACGTCGTGACGGGCCATCTCGCCATCGCTACGGCGAAACGCATCACCGACGTCAATGCCGACTTGAAAGCCGATCAGTTCTCCCTTCCATCGCTCCTCGGCTACCTGCTTGTTCAGCCGCAGCCGGACCGGCTTTCGGCTGCCGTGTCCGCTGCGGCCGCGCCCGCATCCCCGGACATCTGGAGCGACCGGCCCTTTGCGCTGGGCGCCTTTCAGGACACGGCGGCGAAAATTACGCTGGCCGCCAAGACCATGAAGCTGGGAGACAGCTTCGCCCTCTCGGACGCGCAGCTCGCCGTAAAGCTGGAGGACGGACGTCTCGATATACAACCGCTTACGGGAAAAATGCTTGGCGGCGATCTTTCGGCTTCGCTGAGCCTCGACGCGCGCGGATCCAACGTCGCAACGGCCGCGCGCATCTCTCTTTCCAAAGCCGACCTGGCGGCGCTTCCCAGCGCCGGTTCGCCCGCGCTTGCTTCTGGGAAAGCCTCGCTTTCGCTTCGCGCGTCCGGTCAAGGGCTAAGCCCGCGCGGCCTCTTGTCGGTGCTTCAGGGACGCGGCGCGATCGCCGTGTCCGACGGGCAGCTCGTGAAGCTTTCGCCCGCGAGCGTTCAGAAAAGCGCCGACGACATGCTGGCGGCGCCGCTTCCCCTCACAGAAGACGCGATCAAGAAAAAAGTCCTGGAGGCCTTGCAGTCCGCGGACCTGAAATTCCGCCATCTCAAGATCCCCGTCACGATCCGGGATGGCATGGTGGAAATCCGCCGCGCTTCGTTCCGCAGCCGTGACAGCTCCGTGCGGATGGAGGCTTATCTCGACCTCTCCACCATGCAAGCCGATACGACCTGGCAGGCTGGCGTAAGCTCCGACAAGCGTGTCAGGTGGCCTCCCGTGAAAGTTCACATAGCGGGGCCGCTCCGGGACCTGGGCGCAAAGCCCCGTGTGCTGTCGGCGGAAGATTTCGTCCGCGCCGTTCTGATTCGAAAAATGGAAGGCGACATCACGCGGCTGGAAGGCCTGAACAAGCCACCGGCGGCGAACACGCCGCCTTGGGCGACGAAGCAGGAAGCTGCGCCCAAAGCCCCACGGCGCAAGCTTGAGGACGAGAATCCGGCGGCGGCGAGAGCCGGCACGTCCGCCAGCCAATTGAGCGATTTCGAAAGGCGCATGCGCGATGTGCTTTCGGGAGGGTCCAGCCGTCCCGAAGGGCAATAATACCGAATCCGGTCGAACAGGTCCGGCCTGTCATCCGGAAACGCCGGAGGCGTTATCCGGGGTCTTTCTGAGCATATGGAAAGATCCCGTGTCTGCGCGGCGGCATTTCATGCCGCAGCGCGCACGGGATGACGGCGACGGGCGGTGAACTCACTCTTCAACCGGATTTGGTATAACGGCTGGTGATACGCGTCAGACCGCCTCCGGTTGAATAGTTCGGAAGGTTTGTCATGCCGGATAAAGCGCGCGCTTTATCCGGCATCTTTCGGTCTGCATGTGGAAGATCGCGGACAACGCTTCGCGTTTCCGCGATGACGCCAATGAGCGAGCCGAACTACGCTCGCCGGCGCAATGACAAGAAGCTATCGACCGGATTTGCTATGAAGCCGCCTGCGTCACCCTCGGCCGGGCGTCACCCTTTGAGAATTCCCGCGAAAGTAGCGAGCGTCTCGGGCAGATCCTCCAGGGCGGTGTTCAGCTTCCTTCGCCAATTCGGCCTTTCCAGATCGGTGCCCGGGAAATTCACGGCGGTCAGTTCGCCTGTCAGATCCTCGATCTGCGCAATGGTTATGAGCGAGGATGCCCGCCCGAGAACGCGGTGAACGGCGGCGACGGCCGACGCGTCGATGGGCGAACTCAAATCGGACGCGACCTGAAGCCCCTCGCGCTCGACGAGGCGAAGCAAGGCTCGCTTGTCGGCGGCGCGTCCCTCCCTGGCAGCCGCCGCTTCCTCGGGCGCAAGAAGCCCAAGCGCTTCCCTTTCGCGGATGTCTTCGCCCTCCCACCAGCCCCCAAGCGTGGGGAGGTCGTGCGTCGAGAGGCAGGCAAGCGACTTTTGCGGATAGGACGATGGCGAGGCGTAGCCGTCCCAGCTCCGTTCGAACCAGAACACGCGATAGCTCAGCACATTCGCGTCCTGCATCGTCTCGCGGAACCCCATCGGCACCGTTCCGAGGTCCTCGCCAACGAGGAGGCAGCTCGCGCGCGCGCTCTCAAGGGCGAGCTGGCCGAGGAGATCGCCCACGGGATAGGACAGATAAGCGCCCTCGAGGGCCTTTGCTCCGCTCGGGATGACGAAGAGACGGGCAAGCGCCATGGCGTGATCGATCCGCATGGCGCCCGCATGGCGCATGTTGGCGGCGATCATCTGATTGAAAAAGTCATAGCCCGAACGGCGCCAGTCGAGCGGATTTGGAGGCTGCAAGCCCCAGTTCTGGCCGGTTTCGGAGAAGGGGTCCGGCGGCGCGCCAACGGCGGATGTTTTCATGAGCTGATCGGCGTTGGCCCAGGCCTCCGCGCCATCCGGAGCGGCGCCAACCGCCAGATCGCGGTAGAAGCCAAGCCAGAGCCCGTTATCCCGCCCTTCCGCCGCCGCTCCCGAGAGTTGGCGCTCGCAGAGCCATTGCAGATAGAGATGAAACTGTGTGAGCCTTGCATTGTCTCGCGCGAAGGCGTCAAGCGCGCCGGGATCGCGCCGGGAAAGCCCCGCAGGCCACTTCGCCCATTGCTCGCCTTGCCGGGTTTCGCTGATCGCCTGGAAGCACGCGAACTGAAACAGGGCCTCCCCTCCAGCGGCGACAAAAGCGTCGAAGTCGCGGAACAGGCTGTTGCTGGGCGATCGCGCTTTCAAAGACTCGAAGTCTGCGAAGGCGGCATCGAGGACAGCCCGTTTCGCGGCCCAAACTCGCGTGTAATCGACCTGCGATTTCGACGCCAGCGCGGCGAGGCTGCCGCCGTGCCTCGCGAGGGCGGCGGCGGTTCGCCCCCCGCCGCACATCGACGCCAGTTCCGCAACGTCGATATAGATCGGATCGAGGAACCGCCGGTCGGAGGGATAATAGGGGCTGGCGCGCTCGCGGTCGCTGGGAAACAAGGCATGCAGGGGATTGACCCCAACCGTGGCGAAGCCTGCGCGTCCAGCTATCGCGGCGAGGCCGCCAAGAGCCGTAAAATCCCCGATGCCCTGGTCGCCAGCGCGGCGCAAGGAATAGAGCTGCGCCGCGATGCCGGCCGCCTTCTTTCCGGACAAGAGGGCGTCGGGCAGGTAGCAGCGCGCGGGCGCAACGGTGAGGCGGCAGGCAGTATCGGGCTGCTGCTCCCAGATAATCCGATGCCGCCCAACCGGTTGCGGCGGCAGCTTGACGAGGGCGGCTTCGATGCGGCGGCCATCCAAAGCTGTGAAGGCCGTAAGTTCGAGATCGGCCGGACCAAGGCGGATCGGCATCTCGGTTTCATCGTCGCGCCGGATCAGTAACGCTGACGGCGCCCGCCCGCCGGCCAAAGGGATCCGGAGTGTTATCGTTTCCCCTTCGCGGGCGACAAGGCTGAACGGAAGCGCGCGGCGATCTATTTCGCCGGACAAGTGCGCGAGGCTGTCCCGCGCTTCGCCGCTGCTCGCGGCGGGAAGTCTCATATCGGCCAGCAAAGCCGCTTTCGTCTCCGGCGGGACGACGTGGCGGACCCCGGAAATGTCGTACCAGTCCGGGGCGATGCCGGCCGCGAGAGACAACTTGTCGAGGAGATCGGGCGCGACGCTCTTTACCGTTTTAACGGCGAACGTCGGCTTGTCCGCAGGCTTCTCGTCGAAAACCACGACCGAGCGCGGCGCGAGAGAGATGACGGCGCCCTCTTCGAAAGCTTCATCGCCGCCGCCATCCTCCTGCGATGTGTCGATACGGCGCCGCCAGCACCGCCCCTCTCGCGTTTCCGGCAATGTCAGGGCGGCCGGCGCTCCGTCTGCGTGCAGGACGATCAAGACGCGATCCGCGTCCTTCTCCTCTGTTTGCGGCGCGTAAAGCGAGGCGACGACCGTTCGAAGCGCGGGATCGGACCAATCCTGCGGCTGCATCGGCGACCCGCTGCGCGTCAGCCAGGCGACGTCGGGGATCAAAGCGCCGTCCGCAGCCTCGCCGGTGAGGAAGCGGTCGCGGGTAAGGGCGGGGTGCGCCTTGCGCAGCTCGATCAGGCGAGCCGTGAAAGCCTAGAGCGTCGCATCGGCGTTGTCCCAGTCGAACCAGCTTATGCCGTTGTCCTGCGCATAGGCGTTGTTGTTGCCGCTCTGCGACTGGCCGCTTTCGGAGCCCATCGCCAGCATGGGCGTCCCTTTCGCCAAGAGGAGCGAGGCCAGCAGATTGCGCTGATCCCTGCGCCGCGCCGAAAGGATGGCCGGATCGGCGGTCGCGCCCTCAGCACCGTTGTTCCAGGAGTAATTGGCGTCCGTGCCGTCGCGGTTCTCTTCGCCGTTGGCGTCGTTATGCTTGCGCTCGTACGAAACCAGATCGGCAAGCGTGAAGCCGTCATGGGCCACGATGAAGTTGACGCTTGAGGAAGGGCGCCGCCAGCGCGGCCCGAAAATGTCGGACGATCCCGCGAAGCGCGTGACGGCGCCAGGGACGAGGCCGCCGTCGCCGCGCCAGAACTTGCGCATCGTATCGCGAAACTGGTCGTTCCATTCGCCCCAGGATGCCGGAAACGCGCCGATCTGGTATCCGCCGGGTCCGATGTCCCATGGCTCCGCGATCAAGCGGACGTCCCTGAGAAGCGGATCCTGGGACATCGCCGTGATGAGTGGCGCGGCCGGGTCGAAGCCATTATCCCGGCGTCCGAGCACCGGGGCGAGATCGAAGCGGAAACCTTGCACGCCCCCGAACTTCACCCAGGCGCGCAGCGCATCCATCGCCAGCCCCACTACGGGCGGGCGGTCGAGCGCGAGCGTATTTCCGCATCCCGTATCGTTGATCAGGTAGCGCGGATTTTGCGCCTGCCGGTAATAGGACAGATTGTCGAAACCGCGCAGCGACAGCGTCGGCCCCTGTTCGTCGCCCTCGCCTGTATGATTGAGCACCACATCGACGATGACTTCGATGCCTGCGCTTTGAAGAGCCGAGGTGCAGCTTGCGACTTCGGCCCAGCCGCCAGGGGCAAGCCGGGGATCGGGCGCCATGAGAGCGACGGGATTATAACCCCAGTAATTCGCAAGGCCCGCCCTCTTCAGATGGCGCTCATCCGCCCAGGCGGCGCATGGCATGATCTCGACAGCGGTCACGCCGAGCTTCACGAGATGATCGATGGCTATGGGATGAGCGAGGCCGGCGAATGTCCCGCGGATCGCCTCCGGTATGCGCGGATGCCGCTTTGTAAACCCGCGCACATGCAGTTCGTAAACGATCGTCTCGTCCCACGGCCGCTTGCTCGCGGGCGCGGTCTTCGCCAGCGCCGGAGCGGCCGCAATGGCCTTCGGCATGAAAGGAGCGCTGTCGTTCCTATCGAAGCTCAGATCCGCGTCGGGTGAGCCGAGCCGGTATCCGAACGTCGCGTTTTCGAGCGAAAAAGGCCGGTCCAGCGCCAGAGCATAAGGATCGACGAGAAGTTTCGCCGGATTGAACCGGTGTCCCTCGGCGGGCGTATAGGCGCCATAGGCGCGAAAGCCATAGCGCTGTCCTGGCTTGATGCCCTGGACGTAGCCGTGG
Organism: uncultured Alphaproteobacteria bacterium; assembly: GCA_963727795.1. Taxonomy (GTDB): domain Bacteria; phylum Pseudomonadota; class Alphaproteobacteria; order Rhizobiales; family Rhodomicrobiaceae; genus Rhodomicrobium. The sequence continues at coordinate 224,746 of CAVSHC010000015.1, read as the reverse complement.
AAGACATCGCCCGTCCGGCCTGGCAAACGGAGCCGCTCGGCTTCGATCTGGCCGCTTTCGTCGAACAGGCACAACTCGATTGCGGCGGCGTGAGCAGAAAAAACGGCGACGTTTGCGCCTCGTTCGTCGAGCGTGAGGCCGAGCGGCTCCGGCGAGCCTTCGCTTACCCGGCTGGTCATACAGTCGCGCCCATTTCCTTGTTTTCCGCGATCGCCTCCTTGTAGAGGCGGACATATTGGCGAGCGGGATTGCGCCAGGAGACGTCGGCCGCCATGCCGTTGGCCTGAAGCATCCGCCAGACGGTTTTGTCGCGGTAAAGCGACGCCGCTTTCCGCAAGGCCAGCGCGAGGCCGTCGTCAGTCCCCGGAGCAAATTGCACGCCGGTGGCAACTCCTGCGGAAAGGGCCATCTCGTTCGCGTCGATGATGGTGTCCGCAAGCCCTCCGACGCGCGCCACCACGGGGACGGCGCCATACCGCAAAGCGCAAAGCTGAGTGAGGCCGCACGGTTCGAACCGCGACGGGACCAGCAGGGCGTCCGAGCCGGCCTGAATGCGATGAGCGAGCGTCTCATCGTAGCCGAAGCAGACGCCGACACGCCCCGGAAACGACTGCGCCGCAACACGAAAGCGGGCTTCCAGCTCTGGATCGCCCACGCCAAGCACCGCGAGCTGCATGTGTTCCTCAAGGAGGACCGGCAGAGAGTCCAACAGGATGTCGAGCCCCTTTTGCCAGGACAGCCGGCTGATGACGCCGGCGATAAGCGCCTCCGGCTCCGGGCGGAGCCCAAGGGCATGCTGAAGCGTCGCCCTGTTCGCATCGCGCGCGTAGAGGGTGCGGGCGTCATAGTTCACAGCGAGCAAAGGATCGTCGGCGGGGTTCCACACCTCCGTGTCGACGCCGTTGAGAATGCCGCGAAGCTGCGCGGAGCGCTCGCGCAGGAGGCCGTCAAATCCCATGCCGGTTTCGGGGCGCTGAATTTCCAACGCATAGGTCGGCGAAACGGTTGTGATCCGGTCGGAGAGTTGCAGAGCGGATTTCATGAATCCGATTGCGCCATAATGCTCGATGCCATCGAAAGTGAGGGCGCGCCGCGGCAGCCCCAGAGGTTCGATAAGATCGATGGGGAACTGCCCCTGATAGGCCAGATTGTGAACGGTGGCGACCGTAGCCGGCCTCGCGCCTTCGGCAAAATGGAGATAGGCCACGGCGAGCCCGGCCTGCCAGTCATGCGCATGAACCACATCGGGAACGAAAGCGGGCACGCCCCCTTGGCCGATAAACGCCGCCACCTTGCCGAGCGCGGCGAAGCGAAAGGCGTTGTCCGGCCAATCCGCGCCGCCCGGCGCCACATAGGGGTTTCCGTGACGGTCATAAAGGTGCGGCGCGTCGAGAACGAAGAGATCGAGGTTACCCGCCTTCGCCTTGAAAAGGCGCGCGTGCCCGTGGAACAGGTTCGGGATCGCGCACATTTCCTCGGCTGCTTCCAGCTTGGCTATCACCGCCGGGTAGCCAGGAACGAGCGTCATCGTGCTGACGTCCTCGGCTTTGAGCGCCAGAGGAAGCGCGCCCGCGACATCGGCGAGGCCGCCCGTCTTGATGAGGGGATAGATTTCCGAAGTGACTGAGAGGACCTTTAAGCTCAAACTTCAAGCCTGTCTTTTTTGGCCTTGCCGCCGAGCCCTTCAATCGTAACGTCTTCCTCGATTTCTTCGATTATGGCGTCCCCGGCAGCGCCGGTTTTGGGTTGCTCCGGAGCGGCGCTGTTCTTGGGCTGCTCGTGAACAGCGCCGGTCTGGAGCGGCTCCTGGGGCAGGTCAGTCTTGGGCTGCTCCGAAGCCGCGACAGCTTCGGACTGCTCGGGAGCATCCCCGGTTTCGGGCTCCTCATGAGCAATGTCTTTTTGGGGCTGCCCGGGAGCATCGCCGGTTTCTGGCCGCGCGGGATCGGCGTTGACTGAGGGCTGACCGTGAAAATCGCCGGTTTTGGGCTCCTCGGGAACGATATCCGTTTGGGGCTGGCCTTGAGCATCGCCGGTTTTTGGCCGCGAGGAAACAACCTGGGTTGAGGACTGCTCCAGAAGCCTGTCGATCATGGGCTGGGTGATCAGGCAGACGCCTTGTTCGGTCCGCCGGAACCGTTTCGCATCGAGTTCGGGATCTTCGCCGACAACCAGCCCTTCAGGAATTTTCACGCCGGCGTCGATAACGACATTTTTCAACCGCGCCGAGCGGCCAATGTCGACATAGGGCAGGATCACCCCGAATTCGATGTTTGAGAACGAATTGACCCTGGCTCCCGTGGAAAGGAGAGTGCGCCGGATGGTCGCTCCGGAGACGATGCAGGCGCCCGAGACGAGCGAGGAAATCGCGAGCCCCCGGCGGCCATCCTCGTCGTGCACGAATTTCGCAGGAGGGGTGATCTCATTGTACGTCCAGATTGGCCAGTCCAGATCGTAAATATCGAGATCGGGGACAACGGCCGTCAAATCGATGTTCGCCGACCAAAAAGCGTCGACGGTTCCGACATCGCGCCAATAGGCGCCCTTTTCCGATTCCGAGCGGACGCAAGACCGCTGGAAGCTATGAGCGGCGGCGCGGCCATGCTTGACGATGTAGGGAATGAGATCCTTGCCGAAGTCGTGGGACGAGTCCTTGTCGGCTGCATCGCGACGGAGCTGATCGCATAGGAACTTCGTCTCGAAAACATAGATGCCCATGCTGGCGAGCGACATATCGGACTTACCCGGCATTGCGGGCGGGTCTTGCGGCTTTTCGATGAAGGACCGGATGACATCCTGCTCGTCGACGTCCATGACTCCGAAACCCGAAGCCTCTAGGCGCGGCACCTCGATGCAGCCGACCGTAACGTCCGCATTCTGCTCGACATGCTGTTGCAGCATGCCCTCGTAGTCCATTTTGTAGACGTGATCGCCAGCCAGCACGACCAGATATTTGGGGTCGTAGCCTTCGATGATGTCGAGGTTCTGGTAGACCGCGTCGGCGGTGCCTTGATACCAGAGGTCTTCCGAAACACGCTGGCTTGCGGGCAGGAGGTCGAAGCTTTCGTTTCGAATCGGGCGCATGAAATTCCACGCGCGGTGGAGATGCCGGATGAGGCTGTGCGCCTTGTACTGCGTGGCGACGGCAATGTGCCGGATGCCCGAATTGTAGGCGTTCGAAAGCGCAAAATCGACGATCCGGGTCTTGCCGCCGAAATAGACCGCGGGCTTAGCCCTGCGGTCGGTCAGCTCCATCAGGCGGCTGCCCCGGCCTCCCGCGAGAACATAGGCCATGGTGTCGCGCGCTATGGGAGATGTTCCGCTCGGTCTCATCGGTTCCTCCCAATGGGGATCAGCTTGTTTGGATAACAGAAGTGTGCAGGTGCAGGTTTACCCTGAGTCAAACTCAAAATAAACAGTGGCGAGCGGTGGAAGGGTGATCTCTGCTGACGCAGGGAACCCGTGAGACGCGTGGCTGAAGGCCGTCACTGAGCCAAGATTGCCCATGCCGGAACCGCCATAAGAGGGAGAATCGGTATTGAGGATTTCGCGCCAGCGCCCGCGATAGGGCAGCCCAATGCGGTAATTGCGGCGCGGTTCCGGGGTGAAGTTCGACACCACGGCGATCGGCTTGGCTCCGGGGCCGCCCCAGCGGATCCAGGCGAACACGGAATGCTGCGCGTCGTCGACCACGATCCATTGGAACCCCTCGGGCTCGCAATCGCGGGCGTGCAGAGCGGGCTTCTCGCGATGGAGGCAATTCAGGTCCCGGATCAGTTCCTGCACGCCTTTGTGCAGCTTATAGTCGAGAACCCACCAATCGAGGCTGGCGTCAAAGTTCCATTCGTTCCTCTGGCCGAACTCCTGGCCCATGAAAAGAAGCTTCTTGCCCGGATAGCCCCACATGAAACCGTAATAGGCGCGCGCATTGGCGAATTGCTGCCACTCGTCGCCGGGCATCTTGTTGACGACCGAGCCTTTCCCGTGCACGACCTCGTCGTGCGAAATCGGAAGGATGAAGTTCTCCGAGAAGGCGTAGAGCAGTCCGAATGTGAGCTTGTCGTGGTGCCAGCGCCGGTAAACCGGGTTGCGGCACATATACGACAGCGTGTCGTTCATCCACCCCATGTTCCATTTGAAGCCGAAGCCGAGGCCTCCGCTGCTTGTGGGCTGCGACACGCCGGGCCAGGACGTCGACTCCTCTGCGATCATCGCGATGCCCGGGAATGCGGCGTAGACGCGCTCGTTCACGGATTGCAGGAAGCGCACGGCGTCGCGGTTCTCATTTCCGCCTTCTGCGTTCGGCAGCCAGTCGCCCGGCCTTCTCGAATAATCGAGGTAAAGCATCGAGGCCACGGCGTCGACGCGCAGGCCGTCGATATGAAAACGGTCGAGCCAGTAAAGGGCGTTCGAGATCAGGATGCTCGATACTTCGCGCCTGCCGAATTCGTAGATCGCGGTATTCCAGTCCGGGTGAAAGCCCCGGCGGGGGTCGGGATGCTCGTACAGCGCCGCGCCGTCGAAATAGGCAAGGCCGTGCTCATCGGTGGGAAAATGCGCGGGGACCCAATCGAGGATCACCCCAAGCCCGGCGCGGTGCGCTCCGTCGACGAACCGCTGGAAACCGGCCGGATCGCCAAAACGGCGGGTTGGCGCGAACAGTCCGATCGGCTGATAGCCCCAGGATGCGTCCAGCGGATGCTCCGAGACCGGCAGCAGCTCGAGATGCGTGAACCCCATGTCCAATGCATAGGGGATGAGTTCCTCCGCAAGCTCGTCATAGCTCAGAAAGCCGTTGTCCCACTTGCGCCGCCACGAGCCGAGATGGACCTCGTAGATGGACATGGGGCTGCGCCGCGCGTCCGCCGTCGGCCTCCATGAGATATGCTCTTCGTCGCCCCAGACGAAATTGTCGGTTCGCGCAACGATGGATGCCGTCGATGGCCGCATCTCGCCGGCAAAGCCGAAGGGATCGGCCTTGAGCGGCACAAGATTCCCACCCGCGCCGACGATCTCGTATTTGTAGACGGTTCCTTCGACGAGGCCCGGCGCGAAAAGCTCCCATATGCCGCTGTCGACCCGCTTGCGCATGGTGTGGCGGCGTCCGTCCCATTGATTGAAGTCGCCCACTACGGAGACGCGCCGCGCTTGCGGCGCCCACACGGCGAAGAGAACGCCGTCGACGCCTTCGTGGGCGATCACATGCGCGCCAAGCCGCTCATAAAGACGCTGGTGCGTCCCTTCGACGAGAAGGTGATCGTCGATTGTGCCGAGAACCGGACCGAAGGAATAGGGATCGCGGAATTCCCACGTATGGTCCTTCTCCTCGGCGCGGAGGCGGTAAGCGAAGCGGTTCGTTTCCCCCGGCAGGAAAACCTCGAAGAAATCGCAGCCATCCCGGCGTTTGAGTTCCACAAGCGCGTTGCAGGCGTCAATCACGGCATGCAGCCGCGACACGCTTGGAACGAACGCGCGGATAACCATACCTCCGGATGCGCTATGCAGCCCGAGAACGGAAAACGGGTCAGCATGAGTTGCGGCGGCAATTTCTGCGACAGTCTCGTCACTTGCGCGCCAATCGGCAACGGTCACTTTTTTTCCCTTCACACCGGGCCAACCGGCACGCGCCAGATGTCCTCGGCATATTCCCTTATGGTGCGGTCGGAGGAGAACCAGCCGACGCGCGCTGTATTCAGGATGCTCGAGCGCCACCACGATTTGCGATCGCGCCAACGGATATCTGCTTCCCGCTGCGCTGCGCAATAGGATTCGAAGTCCGCCGTTACCATGAAGTGATCATGGTAGGTCAGGATGTCGACAAGCTGGCGGTAGCGATCCTTTTCATCATGCGAGAAAACGCCCGAGGCGACGGAATCCAGCACCCCTCTCAGCACGGGCGACGCGGCAATCGTTTCGCGCGCGTCTATCCCCTTGGAGCGGCGTTCCTGCACCTGCTGCGCCGTCATCCCGAAGATGAAGATGTTGTCCGGCCCGACGTGGTCGCGGATTTCCACGTTCGCGCCGTCGAGCGTGCCGATGGTCAACGCGCCGTTCAACATGAATTTCATATTGCCGGTGCCCGAAGCCTCCATGCCTGCCGTCGATATCTGCTCTGAGAGATCGGCTGCGGGGATGATGGACTGCGCGAGGCTCACATTGAAGTTCGGGAGGAACACCACCTTCAAAAGGCCGCGCACGGACGGATCGTTATTCACGACCCGTGCGACATCATGTATCAGCTTGATGATGAGCTTGGCCTGATGATAGCTCGCCGCGGCCTTGCCGGCGAAGATCTTTACGCGTGGAACGAAATCGCGCGTCGGATGGGCGTGGATCTCGTTGTAGAACGCTATCGTCTCCAGAACATTGAGGAGCTGGCGCTTATATTCATGGATGCGCTTGATCTGCACGTCGAAAAGCGCATCCGGATCGACCTTGATGAGAAGCTTATCGGTGATGATCTTCGCGAGCGCCTCTTTGTTTGTGCGGCGTACGCTTGCATATCTCGCCTGGAAGTGCGAGTCCGTCGAGTATTTCTCAAGGCCTTCGAGAGCATCCGGATTGTCCAGGAACTCCGGCCCTATGGTTTCCAAAATCAGCTTCGTCAGTCCTGGGTTGGCTTCGAAAAGCCAGCGCCGGAAGGTAATGCCGTTCGTCTTGTTGACGATGCGGTCGGGATAGAGCGTGTGCAGATCTTGGAACACCGTCTCTTTCATGAGGTCGGTATGCAGCTGTGACACGCCGTTTATCCTGTGCGAGCCGAGAAAGGCAAGGTGCCCCATCCGCACGCGGCGCCCGGCATACTCGTCGATCAGCGAGACGTTCGACAACAGCTGCTGATTGTCATGCCCGCCCGCCCGTAACGCATCCAGGTGCAGGGCGTTGATGAGGTAGATGATTTGCATATGGCGCGGAAGGACGCGCTCCATGAGCGGAACCGGCCATGATTCAAGCGCTTCGGGCAGAAGCGTATGGTTCGTATACGAGAATGTCGCCTGCGTGATCCTCCAGGCATGCTCCCAGCCTACGCCGTAGACATCGACCAGGAGGCGCATCAGCTCGGCCACCGCGATGGCGGGGTGCGTATCGTTGAGCTGAATGGCCACATGCTCTGCGAGCTTCGTGATATCGCCATGCTGCTTCAGATGACGGTGTATGAGGTCTTGAAGCGATGCGGAGGCGAAGAGGTACTCCTGGCGCAGCCTGAGTTCCTGGCCGGCGGGCGTCGAGTCGCTCGGATAAAGCACTTTCGAGATCGATTCGGCTCGCACCTGCTCGGTTTGCGCGGCGACGTAATCGCCGGCATTGAAGACATCGAGGCGCAGCGGATCGGGCGCGCGTGAACTCCATAGCCGGAGCGAATTAACGAAGGCGCCGCGCCAGCCTACTAACGGCACATCGTAGGCGACAGCCTCGATAACCTCGGACGGACGCCAGATCTGGGCCACCGAGCTGTGGTGCAGGGATTCCACGGAGCCGCCGAATCCGATGGCATAGGCGATTTCCGGGCGTGGAAACTCCCAGGGAGTGCCGAAAGCCAGCCAATCCTCGGGATATTCGTGCTGCCAGCCATCTTTGATAGCCTGCCGGAACAGGCCGTGGTCGTAACGGATGCCATAGCCATACGCGGCGATGGAGAGCGTCGCCATGCTCTCCATGAAACAGGCCGCGAGCCGCCCGAGGCCGCCATTGCCGAGCGCCGCGTCGGGCTCCATATCCTGTAGCTTGTCGAGATCGACATCGAGGCCGGCCAAGGCCTCGCGCATCTGAGTGGTGAGCCCGAGATTGGTCAGCGCGTCCATAAGCAGACGTCCTATGAGAAATTCAAGGGACAGGTAATAGACGCGCCGTCTGTTCTGCTTGGCCACTTTTGACGGGATCCAGGCCTTGATGATTTGGTCGCGGACGACAAGCGCTGTTGCGATGAACCAATCGCGCTGGCTTGCCGAGCTGCGATCCTTGCCTGTCGTGGATGTCAAATGGTCGAGAATGAGTTCGCGCAGCTCGGCGACGTTTGGGCTCGTCCCGAGCGACCGCTCAGCCGAGTTCGTTTGTGGCGTGCTTTCCGTCATATTCCTCTTCTCGTTGCCGTGAGCAGGCGCATCCTGTCCGGCAGCGCCCTTCGTCACCTTCAATGGGCGCCTCATCGCGCGCCAAGAACGGAATAAAGGTCCAGCCATCCCCCCCGCTTTCGCTGAATGCGCCGCGATTCATACGTGCAGGAACGTTCATAACGCGTTCTCATCATTTTGTCGATTTTCGCAGAGTTCCCGGCAGATGGCGATGCGGATTCTGCATAGGTCGAGCTTTCGACCGGTTTCGCTATGATCTCAATGGCTTGTGCGCAACCTCGACTTTTGCTAAACGGCTCCTTAAGTAAAATGTCACGAGCCGAGGCCCGCGTCTTCGGCGATAACCCGCGCAAGAGCCGACCAGTCGAGCCCGGCTCCGCCGCGCGCCATGGCGCTGAGAAAACGATCGCGGACGACGCTGGCGACGGACATGGGAACGGATTTCGCCTCCGCCGCCGCGAGGACGGAGCGGACATCCTTAAGCCCCAATTCCAGCTTGAAGCCCGCCGGCTCATACTTCTGCTCCGCGATCAACGCGCCGTAGGTCCGGTAGACCGGGGCGGTAAACAGGGTTTCCGTCATGATTACCAGAAAAAGGTGGGGATCGACCTCATACTTCCGCATGAGCGCGACGGTTTCACCCAGGCATTCGATCGTCGCGGCGATGAGGAAATTCCCGCTCAGCTTCACGAGGTTCGCCTCGGGAGGGTTCTCGCTGAGAACGAATGTTCGCTGGCCCAGCGCATTGAACAGCGGCTGACAGTGTTCGACGGCCTTTTTTTCTCCGGCGGCGACGATGAAAAGTTTGGCGGCTGCGGCGGCGTCCGGACGCCCGAAAACAGGGGCCGCGACATAGGCCTGCCCCGCGTCGCGATGCGCGGCGGCCAGGCGTTCCGAAAGGGCGACCGTGATCGTGCTCATCGAGATGTGCGGGCGGCCCTGACGAAGATGCCCGAGAACGCCTTCGCTGCCGAAGACAGTCTCCTCGACGGCCTGATCGTTGGCGAGCATGGTGATGACGGCGTCGCCCGTGCAGGCTTCCGCGGGGCTGCCGGCTACGATGGCGCCTTCGTGCGCAAGAGGCCCGGCGCGGTCGCGGGTGCGATTATAGACAGCCACGCGATGACCCGCCTTCAAAAGGTTCCGCGCCATGGGCAGACCCATCTGACCGAGACCGATAAAGCCAATGTCCATTGCCGTTTGCTCCTTCTCTTCCAATCTGATTGCGATCGTGGCGGCTCGCCTTCTTAAGGTAAAGGGTTGAAACAGGTTCCCGCGCCGGGGGGCTTCGTTTCGTTTTTAGTGACAGCGCCGCCGGTTATGTGGACATTGCCCTAAAGCAAAGCCGAAGCCACACTATGGAAGGACAGCGATGGGCGGGAATGCGAGCGCGGCTCTTTATACGGCTTCGACCTGGATCGTTCCGGTGCTTCTGGCCGTGACGCTGCACGAGGCCGCGCATGGCTTCGCAGCCCGCCAGTTCGGCGACAACACCGCCTGGTCGATGGGCCGCGTCACGCTCAACCCGTTCAAGCATGTCGATCCGTTTGGCACCATCATCCTGCCCGGCCTCCTGCTTCTCGCGCGCTCGCCCTTTCTCTTCGGCTACGCCAAGCCCGTTCCGGTCAATTTCGGCGCGCTGCGCAATCCCCGCCGCGACATGGTCTTCGTCGCGCTCGCGGGACCGGGCACGAATATCGCGCTCGCCATCGTCTCGGCGCTTCTTTTCCATGTTGCGGACTTCGCGCCTCCACCGGCCGCGGAGTGGATCGCCCTGAACCTCAGAAACAGCATCATCATCAACGTGGTCCTCGCCGTCTTCAATATGCTGCCGATCCCGCCGCTCGATGGAGGCCGCGTCGCGGTTGGACTCCTTCCCGTGCCCATCGCCAAGCGCTTTGCGAGCGTAGAGCCCTACGGCCTTCTCATCATCCTGGGGGTTATTTTCATTCTGCCGCTCGCGGGCCAGAACCTCGGCGTGAATTTGGACTACTTCTCGCAGTTCATCGCATGGGTTTCCGGCGCCACTATCAACGCCATTCTTCACCTGACTGGGCTGCAGTAGCGGCTACAACCCGCAATCCTAAGTTTGGTGCAGTTTTAACACAGCGCTCAAGCTTAAATCTCGCCCTCGGCCGATTCCGGGTAAGTGCGGCGTGAAGCCAGTTGTCCTGCGATGCGAACGCGGCAACCGTGGCGGCAGCGTTAATTCGGCACCTCGTACACCCCGCGGTAAATCCTTGCCCAGTTTGCGGCAAGCGCTTCCCGGATTTTCTGCGGAAAGGCGTACTGGCGACTTTTTTGTATCCCGTACAGCTTCGGGCCGGATGTTCGCTTGAGCGTTTGCGGCAAATGGGAGTGCGAATTTCCGGCCGCCTGTACGAGTTCGGTTGTATCCCCACGTTAGAAACAAAGACGGTTGATCTTTCAACCGCCATGAGCGCGCAGGCACATAAGGGGCAGACATGGCCGCGAAGAAAACAGGCGCACGCCGGAGTGCAGCAAAAAGCATCGTCACATTCGCTTCCGCTCTGAGTATTTCCTTGGCTTTGGGCAACACCGCAAAGGCATACGACGAGCCAAACCTGAATCTTGGATTCACGAGCTTTCTCGATGGCGGCGTTCCCGCCGGGCCGGGATTCTATGCGGTTGAATACATGCAATTCTACACGGCCAACAAGCTGACCGACCAGTTCGGTCATAATTTGGGCGGGGACTTGGGCTTGCCCAAGACGGACATCGACGCCTTGGTTTCGCTGACACAATTTATCTATGTATCGAACCTCAAAATCGGTCCGGGCAGCCTCGGCCTTGACGTGATCGTTCCGTGGGTCGCGTCCGCAAACGTCGACGACGGCCGCAACAATACCGTTCTCAGCGGCAGGACCGGCGTCGGCGATCTCTTGATCGGGCCGCTTATTCAATTCGATCCCATCATGGGAGCGAACGGTCCGCTTTTCGTTCACCGGATCGAATTCCAGATTATTGCGCCGACCGGCGAATACGACAGAACAGCGGCCGTGCAGCCGGGCGCGAACTTCTGGTCCTTCGATCCTTACTGGTCCGGCACGTATTTTCTGACGCCGGAATGGACGGTGTCAGCCCGTATTCACTATCTCTGGAACGGCAAGAACGACGACCCGAATGCGTCGCTGCAGGCTTATGCCCCACTGTTAGGCCCCATCGTCTCAAGCCAGGCTGGGCAGGCTTTTCACATGAACTTCGCCTCCGAATACGCCGTGACCAAGGAACTCCGGGTCGGCCTCAACGGCTACTATCTGCAACAGACGACCGACACCCTGATCAACGACATCCCCGTTCCGGGGCGCAAAGAGCGGGTGGCCGCCATCGGTCCAGGCTTCATGTACAGCTGGGGGCCGGAGCACACGCTCTTCTTCAACGCCTATCAGGAGTTCGCGGCCGAAAACCGTCCCGAAGGCGAGCGCTTTACCGTCCGCTACGTTCAGCACTTCTAATTATGACAAGCGCCGTGGGAAAGTCCTTCGGCGGCTCCAAGGTCTTGGCTGGTTCCGCGGTGCGGACCAGCCATTTGTTTTTTGGCTACCCCAGCGAAAACGAAAACAACGGCATGTCTCTTGACAAATCCGCCGGCGCGTTGCACCTATGTTAATGTAACTTACATTTACATCGGGAGTTACGCAATGCACCTCGCCGAAAGGCTCGACGACATCGGCAAGCCCGCGTGGATCGCGCTGATGATCGTTTCCTTCATCATATGGTGGCCGGCCGGACTGGCTACCTTGGCTTTCTTATATTGGAGCGGACGCATGGGATGTGGACATCAAGGACGGATGAACTGGCAGGAGCGCCGCGAGCGCTGGCGCGAGGCGCGCGAGGAATGGCGCGCAATGAGACACGGCGATTGGGGCGCGATGCCGTCGAGCGGCAACGCCGCCTTCGACAACTACCGTACCGAGACGCTGAAGCGTCTTGAGGACGAGCAAAAGGAGTTCACCGGCTTTCTCGGCCGTCTGCGCCAGGCGAAGGACAAGGCAGAGTTCGACCAGTTCATGGCCGAGCGCGCGAATAGGCCGGCGGGCGAACCTCTGTAAACCCGAGTTCGGGCGCGCTCCGGCGCGCCCCGGCTTTTCCTGGCGCCCCGAATCATTCGTCCAGAAACGTCAAAACCCCTCACCCCAGCCCTCTCCCGCAAGGGGAGAGGGAGCAGGTCGCGCCCGTAGCAACGGCGTTCCTTCTCCCATCCGCATCCGCTTGCGGATGCGGATTTATGGATTGGCAATCTCGCCAAGGCGAGATTGCGCGGGAGAAAGACATAACGCCAAGTGACCCATGAGTTGTCCTTCAGCAATGGTGCCTGCTAGTCCTTCATTTCGCTGGCGTCGGGACCATGAGTCGGCCGCTTGCCGGCGCAAAGAATTCAGGCCGGCGCGAATGTCGCGAAGGCGACACGTGTTGGGATTGCGACATCGCCACCATTCGCCCGTTTCCTGCGTTGTTTCAGAAGCTTACCTGTTTGGCATGAGTCCTGCTCAAAGGAGCGCAGGATTTGCTAAACGGAGCGCCCATGCGCGGTACTACTTTCGAGACAGGACAGGATACGGGTGAAGCGCTCAGCGCCACGCGGCGTGGGGATGAATTCGCGCTTTATCCGCGCCGCCGCCTCGACCGCCGCGTCGGCATCAACGACACGACCTTAAGAGATGGCGAGCAGACGCCGGGCGTCGCTTTCACAGCGAACGAGAAGCTTCAGATCGCGGCCGCGCTTTCCGACGCTGGGGTCGATGAGATCGAAGCCGGCACGCCCGCGATGGGCCCCGAGGAGCAGGAGGCCATCAGGCGTATAGCCCGCGCGGGCCTTCCGATCCGCGTCATGGCGTGGTGCCGGATGAGGCGCGGCGACGTGGATGCGGCCGTCGCGTCGGGCGTCAGCATCGTGAACCTGTCGGCGCCGGTTTCGCATCCGCAGATTACGGCGAAGTTCGGCGGCTCGCTCGCATCTGTCCTGGCCGCGATCACGGATGTGATCGGCTATGCTCGGGCGAAGGGCTTGGAGGTTGCGTTCGGCGGCGAGGACTCGTCCCGCGCCGGCCGCGATACGCTGGAGCCGATCCTCGAAGCCGCGGCCAAGGCTGGCGCGACCCGCTACCGGTTCGCCGATACGCTGGGCGTCATCGATCCGGTTTCGACCCGCGCCGCCATCGAGACGGTCCGGACAATGACCGATCTTCCCATAGAATTTCATGGACACAACGACCTCGGATTTGCGGCCGCCAATACGCTCGCGGCCATCGAAGCGGGCGCGGCGGCGGCAAGCGTCACGGTCAACGGGCTTGGCGAACGGGCTGGAAACGCCGCGCTGGAACAAATCGCATTGGCGCTGGACGCCATTTTCGGGAACGCCCACCGCCTGCATCTCCCTGCTCTCAAGCATCTGAGCGACCTCGTCGCACGGTACAGCGGCGCGGAAGTGGGGCGCGCGCAGCCCATCGTCGGCAGGGACGTCTTCACCCATGAATCGGGCATCCACGTCGACGGCATCCTCAAGAGCCGCGCCTGCTACGAGGCGCTTTCGCCAAAGACGCTCGGGCGCAAGCACCGGTTCGTGCTCGGCAAGCATTCCGGCCTGGCGGGCCTGCGCCATGAACTCACCTATCTCGGCGTCCAACTGACCGAGAACGAGGAGCGGAGCCTCTTGGGCGCGGTGCGCGCCTACGCCGAGCGTCACAAAACAGCGGTGCCGGCCTTCACTCTGGTCCGGCTTGCCGACGCCCTCATTCAGGAAAGAACCGAGAGCAGCCCGGTCCTTCATCCAAGGCCCAGTCCTCTCTTCCGGTCCTTCGTCCAACAAGTCCAAGCCGAAGAAAGGAGCGCGGCATGAGCGTTCTCTCCGACCTCGAAAACCTGCACGCCGCCGAAGATTTCTTCGCCTACCTCAAGGTCGATTACGACCCGGCGGTCTTGCACGTGTCCCGGCTTCACATTCTCAAGCGCATGGGGAAGTACCTCGGCGACAAGGATTTTTCCGGCGCGAGCGAGGAAGACGTTTTCGCAGGCGCTCGCGAAACCTTGTCGAAAGCCTACCAGGATTTCGTTGCGTCGCGGCCCATCGATGAGCGCGTCTTCAAGGTTCTGCAGGAGCGCGACCCCGACGGGCCCGCGAAGGCGGAGGCGCCCCAGCAAAAGCCTTTCGTGCCTCTCGACTCGCTAACGATCATTCGCTGACCGCGCCAAGAAGGATTGACCATGCACACCGTGGTTTGCATCAAGCAGGTTCCAGACAGCGCGCAAATCCGCGTGCATCCGGTGACCAACACGATCATGCGGCAGGGCGTGCCGACGATCATCAACCCCTACGATCTGTTCGCGCTCGAAGCGGCGCTGCGCCTTCGCGATGTTCATGGCGGGAAGATCACGGTTCTGACGATGGGACCGCCGATGGCCGAGGACAGCCTGCGGCGCGCGCTGACTTTCGGCGCCGACCGCGCCGTGCTGCTGACGGACCGTGCGTTCGCAGGCTCCGACACGCTCGCAACGAGCTTCGCGCTGTCCGAGGCCATCAAGAAGATCGGCGAAACATTCGGGCCGATCGATATCGTCTTCACGGGCAAGCAGACCATCGACGGCGACACCGCGCAGGTCGGTCCCGGCATCGCAAGGCGCCTTGGCCTGAACCAGCTTACCTATGTGGCGGGCATCCGCGAGGCGAATTGCGAGGAAGGCACGATTGTCGCCGAGCGCCGCGCCGAGGGCGGCGTGCAGGTGCTGCAGACGAAGCTTCCCTGCCTCATCACCATGCTCGAAGGCACGAACGAAATTCGCCGCGGGTCGATCGACGTGGCCTTGATGGCCGCGCGCGCCGAAATCGTAACCTGGAACGCCGCCGCGGCCGGCATCACCGAGACGGTCAAGTGCGGGCTGAAGGGGTCGCCCACCGTGGTGAAGCGCGTGTTCGCGCCGCCGCCCCGATCCGAAAAGGCCCTCCAGATCGACATCGGGGGCCTGAACCCCGACGCGATGGCGGTGAAGGCGCTCGACGAAGTTTTCAAGCGTCTGCCTTCGCTCGAGAAGGAATTGACGAACCTGGCGCAAAGCTAAGGCTCAGAGGGAGATGATCTCATGACTGCCAAACCCGCTCCCCAACCTTCAGCAGGCGGCCGCGCCGGCATGAAGAAGGAACTGCCCGAGCGCTTCCGGTCCTACAAGCACGTGTGGGTCTTCGTCGAGCTTGAGCGCGGCGTTGTGCATCCGGTCTCCTGGGAACTCATGGGAGAGGGCCGCAAGCTCGCAGACAAGCTTGGGGTGCAACTCGCGGGCGTCGTTCTTGGCGGTCCGGATCAGGGAACACGCGAAGCCGTGGCCGACGCCTATGCGTACGGGGCGGACGTCGCCTATCTCGTCGAAACCCCTGTGCTCACCGATTACCGCAACGAACCCTACACGCGGTGCATGACGGAGCTCGTCAATACCTATCAGCCCGAGATCCTGCTTCTGGGCGCGACGACGCTCGGCCGCGACCTCGCGGGCGCCGTGGCGACGACGCTCATGACGGGCCTTACCGCGGACTGCACCGAGCTTGCGGTTGACGCCGACGGCTCGCTCGCCGCCACCCGCCCCACCTTCGGCGGCAGCCTCCTTTGCACGATCTACACGCTGAATTTCAGGCCCCAGATGGCCACGGTGCGGCCTCGCGTCTTTTCACTGCCGGAGCGGCAGGAGGGACGGAGCGGGCCGGTCATCGAACACGACTTCAGGATGCTGGAAGAGGACATCGTCACCAAAATCCTGCAGTTCATTCCCGACCGCGACTTCGAACAAGTCGAACCTCGCCTATGCCGATATCGTGGTGGCGGGCGGCCTTGGCCTTGGCAGCGCGGAAAACTATCAACTCGTCAAGGACCTCGCCAGAGCCTTGCAGGCCGAGTGGGGCGGTTCGCGCCCGCTGGTGCAGCGCGGCTGGATCCCTGCCGACCGCCAGATTGGCCAGACCGGCAAGACCATCCGCCCGAAGCTCTACATCGCGGCCGGAATTTCCGGCGCCATCCAGCATCGCGTGGGCGTCGAGGGCGCGGATTTGATCCTGGCGATCAACACCGACAAGAACGCGCCCATTTTCGACTTCGCCCATGTGGGCCTCATCACGGACGCGGTGAGGTTCCTGCCTGCGCTGTCCAAGGCGGTGCGCAGGCGGATCTCGCCCAATACCCGCTCGCGGCTTGTCGGCTGAAACGCGGATTTCGGTTTTGAAGGAGAACGGCCATGCCCGCAGAGAAATTTGACGCCATTATCGTAGGGGCCGGACCAGCCGGCAACGCCTGCGCCTACACTCTCGCGAAGCGTGGCCTGAAAGTGCTTCAGATCGAACGCGGCGAATATCCTGGCTCGAAGAATGTCCAGGGCGCGATCATGTACGCCGACATGCTCGAAAAGATCATCCCGGATTTCCGGGAAGATGCGCCTCTGGAGCGGCACATCATCGAGCAGCGCATGTGGTACATGGACGATAGCTCTTATACCGGGGTCCAATACCGCTCCGATGACTTCAACGAAGAGAAGCCGAACCGCTACACCATCATCCGCGCGCAGTTCGACAAATGGTTTTCGAAGCGGGTGCGGGAGGCCGGCGCGCTTCTCATCCTTGAAACGACGGTGACCGATCTCTGCTTCAGCGGCGGAAAGGTGATCGGCGTGAAGACGGACCGCGCCGGCGGAACGCTGCTCGCCGATGTCGTCGTCATGGCCGAGGGTGTGAATGGCTTGCTTGGCGCCAAGGCCGGGCTGCGTTCGGTTCCCAAGCCCGATACGGTCGCGCTCGCCGTGAAGGAGATGCACTTCCTGCCAAGCGAAGTGATCGAGGCGCGCTTCAACGTCAAAGGCGACGAGGGCGTCGTGATCGAGGCCGCGGGCACGATCACGAAGGGAATGGCCGGAACGGGATTCATCTACACGAACAAAGAGAGTATCTCTCTCGGCATCGGCTGCCTTGTCTCCGATCTGACTGAGACCGGTCTCGCCCCGTACGAGCTGCTCGATTCGTTCAAGCGCCACCCAGCTGTGGCGCCTTTGATCGCTGGTTCGGAAGTGAAGGAATACGCCGCGCATCTCATCCCGGAGGGCGGGTATAAGGCTGTGCCCCAGCTTTATGGAGCCGGCTGGCTCATCGTCGGCGACGCCGGCCAATTCGTGAACGCGGTTCACCGCGAAGGCTCGAACCTCGCCATGACCACGGGCCGCCTTGCCGCCGAGGCCATTTTCCAGATCAAGGCGCGCCGGGACGAAATGTCGGCGGAGAACCTTTCGCTCTATCAGAAGATGGTCGAGAAGTCCTTTGTGATGAAGGACTTGAAGAAATACAAGCGTCTGCCGGACTTCCTGCACACTTCGAAGAAGCATCTGTTCGGCACCTATCCCGAACTTGTCTCAAAGGCCGCGCAAACGTTCCTGCGCGTCGACGGCAAGGACAAGAAAAGCAAGGAGCAGGATATCATCCGCACCGTCGTGAAAGCGCGCGGCGTGATGGGACTTGCAAGCGACGCGTGGAAGCTCGCCAGGTCCTGGCGATGAAGCGAGTTGAAATGAATTGGGATCGTCTTTGCGAGCGAAGCGAAGCAATCCAGTGGGACAAACCAACGATTTTCTATGGATCGCCACAGCGGCCATGGCCGCCTCGCGATGAGGTTCGACCTAGGCCGCGAGAGAAGGAATAACGCCAATGATGGAGCATGGAACGCAGCGGGTGGAGGAAAAGCTCTACCAGAACCGCTATCTCGTGGACGCAGGCCGCCCTCATATTGTGGTTGCGCCCCACGACAAGCCCACGAAAGAACTCCTTTTGCTGACGAAGCTTTGCCCCGCCGGGTGCTACAGCGTGAATGCGAAGGGACAAGTCGAGATCAGCCCGGATGGGTGCCTCGAATGTGGAACATGCCGCGTAATCGCGGAGCCGAGCGGGGCGCTGACGTGGGCCTATCCGCGCGGCGGCTATGGCGTTCTTTTCAAATTCGGCTAAGCGCCAATTGTCATGGCCGCCCTTGAGGCGGCCATCCAGAGCAACGCCGGGCGCCCTCATTCTCTCCTGGATGGCCGGGTCAAGCCCGGCCATGACATGAATGGACATTTGGAGGACTAAACATGGAATTGGTTGAGGAATTTCTCGCCTACTCCATCAAGCTGGAGCAGGAGGCCGCGCTCCGTTTCGGCGAGTTAGCCGATTCGATGGACTCTTGCGGCAACAAGGAGGTGGGGAAGCTATTTCGCCGCCTGTCCGAGTATTCCAAAATGCACATGGCCGACGCCATGGCCCGCGCCGGGTGGCGGGACATCCCGCCGAAGCAGGCCGGCGATTTCGTTTGGCCGGGGCTGGAGAGCCCGGAAGCCGCGGCGATCTGGGCCGCGGACCCGATGATCGGCCGGGAGCAGGCGCTGGAGATTGCGCTGGCGGCGGAAGTCTCGGGCTACCAGTTTTACAAGAGCATTCTCGATACGACCACCGACCCCGAAATAAGGGCGATGGCCAAGGAATTCGTCACCGAAGAAAGCGAGCACGTCGCGGAGCTTCAGAAATGGATCGCCGCCCATAAAGCGGGCAAGCCGCTGCCGGTGGATCGCTGAGGCGCCTGCCGGAGCCGCCATTCCCGACATGACGGAACCGTGAAGCTACAGTAACTTTCGTATGAGGCGCCCAAAGCTTAACCCCTGCCTAAAGATTGAGCGCAGTTAGGCGAGTTCCCTTGATTCTACTCAATTTTCGGCGCAGCAAGGTCTGTTCTGCAACCTGAGGCGCCTGCCCGGCTGATGATTCTATAGACACGACATCGCAGTTTGCCCCGTGGTATACTGTCTCGCAGATGCGAAACGATTGGCAGGGTTGAAAAGACCTGCGCCAAAGGTAGCGAGACGAGGCTTTTGATGACTCAATCCGCGCCGGCTAACACCGTCTCGGTTCCTGGAAGTGTGAGATACAGCGAGACTGCGCTCAGCGGAATCTACGAAATCTCTAAAATCGTGACGTCCCCCGCAAGCCTGAGGGTGATGCTCAATAACGTCGTCTCCGTTATGACCTCGTTTCTCGATATGCGGCTTGCGACGATCGTGCTGCTCAACAAGGACGGCGATCCGGACGTAAAGGTCGCGGCCTCGACCGAGTACATGATGGACGCCAGCGAGGAAGCCGATCTGCCGATGCTCGTCATCGACCGGATCGTCGCCACCGCCACTCCGCTGGTGGTCCAGAATTGCGCTCCCCACCCGCTTTTCAAGAATTGGAAGCGCCTCGGGAGCGGCGTAGGCCCAAACTCGATCCAGACCTTCATCGGGGTGCCGATCCGCGTCGACTCGAAGATCGTCGGCACGCTCGCCACGGAAAGGGTCTGGGAATGCCGCAAGGAAGTTCGTATCGACCACGATGTCCGCTTCCTGACCATGGTGGCGAATCTTGTCGGGCAAGCCCTCAAGCTTCATCGCGTCGTAGCGGAAGACCGCGAGCGGCTTATTTTCGAGCAGCACCGGCTTGCAAAAGAACTCTCCACCCTGAAATCGCCGAAGACGTCGGCTCCGAAGCTGACAGGCATCCTTGGCAGGAGCCGGGCGATCAAGGCCGTGACCGAGCGCATCGAGCAGGTGGCGAAATCCAATGCGCCCGTGCTGATCCGGGGCGAAACCGGCACAGGCAAGGAGCTTTTCGCCAGGGCGATCCACGAGTTGTCGCACCGCAAAGGAAAGCCGTTCATCAAGGTGAACTGCGCGGCTTTGCCAGAAGGCGTGATTGAGTCCGAGCTTTTCGGTCATGAGAAAGGCGCCTTCACCGGAGCCGTCGCAACGCGAAAGGGGCGCTTCGAGCTTGCCCACGGCGGAACGATTTTCCTCGACGAAATCGGCGAGATTTCCGCCGCGTTCCAGGCAAAGCTGCTGCGCGTGCTTCAGGAAGGCGAGTTCGAGCGCGTGGGCGGCCAGCAAACGCTGAAGATCAACTTCAGGCTCGTGTGCGCGACGAACCGGAACCTCGAAGAACTCGTGTCGGAAGGGAAGTTCCGCGCGGACCTCTATTACCGGATCAACGTCGTTCCTCTCATGCTGCCGCCGCTTCGGGAGCGCCCCGGCGATATTCCCGAGCTGGCGATCGCATTCCTTACTCAGTATGGCGAAGAAAACGGTCACGCCCTGACCTTCGGATCCGATGCCGTCGACGTTCTCGCGAAGTGCTACTTCCCCGGAAATGTTCGCGAACTCGAGAACTGCATCCGGCGCACCGCCGCGATGACACCCGCGGACGAAATCCACGCCAAGGACTTTGCGTGCCAGCAGGGGCATTGTCTCTCGTCGATGCTTTGGAAAGGCCCGGCATGTGGCGAGACGGCTTATGCGGCGCCGGCGCCAAAACAGGTGCGGCCGAGCGAGCCGCCTGCTGCGGCGCCATCGAGCAAACCGCACGATCGCGCCGAGCGAAAGGAAACCATGAATGGGAATGGCGCCAAGGAGGCGCCATCGGGTGATATCAATGGCAGCTATTCGCAGCTTAGCAAAGACGCGCTCGTCGAAGCCATGGAAAAAACGGGGTGGGTTCAGGCGAAAGCCGCGCGCATCCTTGGGCTTACGCCTCGCCAAATCGGCTACGCGCTGAAGAAGCATGGGATCGAGATGAAGCGCTACTAGAGCCTATCCGCTTTGGATAAAATCAAAAGCGGGCTCTAAGTTTTTGTTTTATCGTGCGTCTGATCGGAAAACCGCTTGGCGCTTTTCGGACGCACTCCAAGCAACTTCACCGGACGCTCCAACGGACGCGGCGCCGTCATCCTGGGACTTGATTACCGGGATGTTTCCGCTGGCGGAAAAGGCCCGGCAAGTGATTTTCTGCCCCACTGGATGGCCGGGCCTGACCCCGCCAACCACCCATCAAGCTCAAACCATGTGTTTTCTGGATGGCCGCCCATGTCCTCGGACTTGATCCGAGGATCGGGGGGGCGGCCATGACGACGGAATTGGCGGCGCAGACTTGTCCGGCGCGGCCCCCGGACTAGAGCCAGCTTTTGATGGAATCAAAAGCAGGCTCTAACGTTTTGTTTTATCGTGCGTCTGATCGGAAAACCGCTTCGCGCTTTTCCGGACGCATTCTAATGCCTCAAGGTCAGGTTGGCAGACCCTGAGGAGCTTCTCAGGCTCACGGTCTGCGTGTTGCCGTGAATCGTGACGTGGATGCTGCCCGAGGTGTTATACTGCGGATTGAAGAAGCTGCCAGCGTAACTGTTCGGGCCGACCTTTCGCAGGCGCGCGGACTGAGACACGCTGCCTGACGGCGTTGCGCACGTGGCGCTCACAGAGACGGCGGCGCCCCCTCCAGAGAAACTTGCCTGGCATCTGGCCCGTTCGCGCTGGCCTGACGCATAGGTGACAATCCCGCCACCGCTCCATGAGCCGCCAATACCGCCGCCTTCGCCCCTCGCTTGCGCCGCCGGAACGCCGGCGGTGAAAGCCAGGGCCAAAGCTACGCCTAAGATGTTGGTACGCATAACTCTTGATACTCTCACGGTAAGCCTCCTGCTTTTCTTACCCATAAACCAAGAAGTGCAAAGAAAGAGTAACTCAACCTAAGCTCTGCAGTCCACCTTGGATTCATTCGCGGGCGCCGGGCGGCCTCTCCGCAATCGCAGCAGGAACATGATCGTCGGCCGAAGGATGAGAAGGTCCGCGAAGAGCGCCGAGATCATCGCGAAAGCAGAGAGCCAGCCGAACAGCCGCAAAGACGGGAGGTCGGAGAACACCGTCACCGCAAGCCCGCAAGCAAGCACCACCGTTGTCAGAATGAGGGCCGGTCCTACGAGAACGGTCGCCCGCTCGACGGCGATGCCCGGCGATTGACCCGGCTTGTCTTCGAGCCGAAGCCTGTTCAAGAAATGGATCGTTGCGCTAAGGCCAAGCCCGAAGGAAACCGTGAGCGCGACGATGCTTGCAAACTGCAGGCCCTTGCCGACAAGCCAAAGCAGCACGCCAGAAGCGAGAATTGGGAATATGGCTGGCAAGATGGCGGAGAGCATCACCACGCCAGACCTGAACGCCAATCCGATGAAAGCGGCGACGAAGACGATCTCAATCGTCAACGCCTTGTTCAGGCGGCCGATCATCGCCGCGCTGTTGCGCGCGGCGATCGCCGAAAGCCCGGTCACCGCAATGCGATAACCGGGATGCTCCGCGCGAACGCTGTTCAGCGACTGGTCCAGACTCTCGATGAGGGGCAGCAGCCGGTTTGCATCCTCGTCGGGAATGAGGCCCGAGACCACCGCCGCATTCTGGTTTTTCGAGAGAAACCGGCGGACGAGGTGATCGGGCAGGTATCCCACATATTCCTTCAAGGTCGAGACGTCGGACCTGCCCATCTTCTCGGCCAGCCATCGGCGCAACGTCTCAAGCGACCACACATTTCCAACGCCGGCCTGTTTCTCAAGGATGCCATGGACCTCGGCAAGCGTGGCGAGCGCCTGCGGATCGTAGACCGTCGCTCCCGCCGGCAGCTCGATAAGGATGTCGATGGGGTTCGATCCCGTCAGCTTGGTATCGAGACGATGGCTCGCCGCGACAGCCTGCTGTTTGTCGGGAACCTGATCGGCAAGCCGGTAGCGGGCGTCGAGGTTCGAATAGACGAGGGCGAGTCCCCCCACGATCATGAGGCTGACGAGGCTGTAGACGCCGGGCCTGGCGACCACACGCAACGCAATCCAGGAGCAGAACGCCCGAAGCCGGTCGATCGCCGCATCCGCTCCTTTGATCTTTGCGGCAAAAGCCGCCTCCCTCCTCACAAGCAGCACGCCGAGAAGCGGAAGAACGGTGATGACTGTGAAGAGCGCGATCACCGTGGAAATAATGCCTGCCTCGCCGAAATTCCGGATCATCTCCGAATCCGAGAAGAGCAGCGCAATGAACGAAAAAGCGGCGGTCGCATGGGTCAGGACGCAAGCAGGCCCAACGACCAGGATCGCGTTGCGGAAGGCGTCTCTCTTGCTCTCGCCCCGGATCAGCCGGTCGCGGGCGGCGAATGTGAGCTGCATGCTGTCCGAGAAGCTGATGACCATGATTAAAGGCGTCATCACGTTCAGGAAAGTGTTCAGCTTGAAGTCGAGCCATCCGAGCGCGCCTTGCGCCAACAGGATCGCCATTAGGGGCGGCGCCGCGGCGATGATCATGAACGAGAGGCGTCTGAAGAAGATGATCGCGATCAGGCAGCCGGCCGCGAACCCGATGCCGTTGTAGAGGAGTTGATCGCGCTCGACGGCGTTGCGGATTTCGAGGCGCATGACGGGGACGCCCGAAAGCTCCGCTTTGAGGCCGGAGTCCTGCAAATCGTCTGCGGCCGTTTTGCGTATCTCCCCGACCACCTTGCCAACC
Organism: uncultured Alphaproteobacteria bacterium; assembly: GCA_963727795.1. Taxonomy (GTDB): domain Bacteria; phylum Pseudomonadota; class Alphaproteobacteria; order Rhizobiales; family Rhodomicrobiaceae; genus Rhodomicrobium. The sequence continues at coordinate 201,320 of CAVSHC010000015.1, read as the reverse complement.
TTTGCGCTATCGGCCACCGCCGGGTCGAGCGCGATGACGACCAGCGCGAGCTTGCCGTCGTCCGAGAGCAGCTTGCCCCGGATGATATCGTTGGAAAGAACCCGGTCGATGAGAGCCTTGTACTCGTCGCCCTCCGGCAGGTCGGCCGGGAAAAGCGGACCCGGCAGGTGGCCGGCCTCGGGGGCTTCGCGCGCGGAGAACATGGAAAGCACGCCGCGCGTGCCGTCTATGAGTTGGAGATCGGTGACGAGGTCGCGAAGCTTGTCGATTGGCTCGCGTTCGAGAACGCCGTCGCCCTCGACAACCATCAGCACATCATATTCGTGTGAAGGAAAGCGCCGCGACAAATCCTCGAATTGCCGGAACTCGGGCGTGTTGGAGCGGAAGAGCGAACTCAGCGAGTCGTCGACCTGAAGCTTCGCTACGCCGAAAGCGGCCAGCGCGCAGAGCAGCGCGACAAAAACGGCCCACAAAACCGGGGCTCGTAATGTTATAAGGCCAACACGCTCCAAGCCCAGGACAAGCCGGTCTGGACCCATGGTTTTGGGACGTCTATGACTCCCGGCGGAGTCTTCGCCCTCATCGGCGCCGGTCATGGCTGCTCCGTCTATCTTTTTTATTTGCAACCATTGCTAACCCGAGTCTTCAACCGGATAAAGCCTTGGGGCGAAGCCGACGGGCATGCGAACGCCGCGTCAGCTTCGAGGATATACGGCTCGAAGGCTTGCAAACGCCAGATCTGTTGCACGAGGAATTGATGTTTCAACGCCGTCAGCAGCGCTATGTATTGGACCGAGGCAGCCTGGACGAGGTTAGGGTTTGATGCAGCGGCGTGTTCGATCGCAAGCGCTCCCCAAACCGGACTATGGGGTGTACGCGCCGGGGAGGGTGAAGCGGCTCATCGCGGCGGCCGCCGGCGCTATCCTGGCGGGCGTCTTTGCGCCCACCTTCGACGCCGGCGATTTCCACATCACGCTTCTTGGCCCGACCCTGCTCGCCTTGGGCTGCCTGAGCCTGGCGCTGTGCGTTTCACTGCTCGCCTATTCGTTCAAGGGCCAATTCAATATCCGCAAGCGCATGCTGGGAATGGTGCGCTGGAGCGGCAATGAAACGGTGCTCGATATTGGAACGGGCCGCGGACTGCTGGCCATCGCAGCGGCGAAGCGCCTTCGTTCTGGAACGGTGGTGGCCGTCGACGACTGGAATGCGGGAGTTACTCTGGAAGCGGCGCAACGCAATCTTGAACTCGCTCGCGTTCACGATCGCGTGGAACTGAGAAGCGACGATGCGCGCGACATCGCCTTCGTCGACAATTCTTTCGACGCCGTGCTTTCGCTTCTCGCCTTGCATAAGATCGAGGATGGCGAGGGCCGCGCGAAGGCTTGTTCAGAGATAGCGCGCGTGTTGAAGCCCCAGGGAATCGCAATCATAGCGGATTGCGCACATGTCAGAGACTATGCGCGCGCCTTCGAGGCGGCCGGGCTCAAAGTCGAAGGGCCCAAGTCGCATTCCCTACGAGGCGTTCATCCCGCTGGAGATCGTCACCGCAAAAAAACGCGGCCTGGGCCGTCTATGATAGGACTTGCATCGCATCGGCGGCGCATCGCCTGCCGGGGCTGCTGAGCGCCGCTATCCCTTCTCGTTCTTCGCCGCCCTGAAGCCGGCGGCGGCGGTGTCTTTCTCACACATGTAGACGCCGCGCTTCGTCTTTCCGTAAGTCTTCGCGCTGGCGTGATGGTAGACCTTCGTGCTGGTATTGACCCACACGACAGTGTCGCCCGGGCAGCTTGCCTTGGCGTCCGCCTCATTCGCGAACTGCCCAGCCTTGGGGGCCGCGGCTGCGCGTGGTTTCTTGGGCGCGGGTGTTGTGCTGGGAGCGGGCGTCGCCTGAGCCAAGGTCCCGCCGAAGGGATTTGGCGCCGATTGCGTTTGAGCGAAAGCGGGAGCGGCTGACGCCATCACGAAAGCAGAACACAAAATATATGCGAAACGGGTTGACAAGCCCATTGTCATGAAAGGCTCCTTTGCCGACAGCCTGAAACGGAGCGCGACTGTAGCAGCGCCCGCTTTGCGCCGGCAAGGCGGCATTTTCTATCAAGAAGAATTCGCCCCTCAGAAAGGCGTCGCCCAACTTGCGACACCGGCAAAGGCCGCCGCCGCCATCAACGCCGAGGCAGCAAGCCGGGCGCGCACGCTCGTTGCATAAAGCCCGCAGATCCGCCAGGCCAGCGCGGCGGACCACAGTCCGGCCGCCGTCATCAGAAAAGCGCGGGCCGTGGCGATATAGGGCAAAGTGATCCCCTCGGCCTTGAGCATGGTCGCGGTCAGCGCGAAGAGGCCGAGGAACACGCCGCATCCGGCGACGGGGATCAGGCTTTGCGCGAGATGATGCAATCGCGCTTGAAAGCCTGAGGCGCTCGCGAGCGCGCGGCTCGCCGCCGCCAGCAGCAGCATGACCGTTCCCCCGATCGCAAGCGTGGCCGCGAGCAGATAGGCGAAAAGCACCAGGCCGTCGAGGGGAGTCATGACGTCGTTCTGCTCGGGATAGCTCGTGAGCAGCCACCAAGGCGCCTGCGCCGTGACGGGCCACATGAAGCCGCGGTCGATGAGCCACTCGGCAGCGGCCTGCTTGGCGGTCACATACAAGGGGCTCGAAGCCCAATGGAACGCCCCAGTCGCCAGCCCCATGAGGCCAAACACGATCAACGCGGTCTCCCAGGGCTTTTGCTCCGCGCCCGCCACATGCACGATTTCGTAGCCGGGCGTACGCCGGGCCAGAGTAACCGCTCCGCGAAAGCCGTTGCACCGCCCGCACATATGGCAGTCGGCGGCGCCACGCATGGTGCGGATGGGAACGAGCGGCGCGCAATTGACAAGCCGCCCTTCGGCCTGCTGTGGCTTCGGCGCCGCGTCCCAGGCGGCTCGGTCCACATGGAAGTGGATGGGCGCGAGCTTCGCCAGAAGGCCGAATACGCCGTTCACCGGGCAAAGATAGCGGCACCACACGCGTTTGGAGCGGCCGAAGGCGAAGCCGACAGCCATCGCCGCGATCGTCGACCCTCCGAGGATGAGGAGCGCTGGCTTCGGATATTGATAGACGCTGACGAACTGCCCGTAAGCCGTGGTTGCGGCGAAGGCGGCGAAAGGCCAGCCTTTCCACTTCACCCAATGCGGAATCGCGCGCCACAGGCCATGCCGGCTCGCCGTCTCCGACAAGGCGCCTTCGGGGCAGAGCACGCCGCACCACAGCCGCCCGACCAGAACCATGCTGAGCAGCACGAACGGCCACCAGATTCCCCAGAAGGCGAACTGAGCGAACAGCGTGAGGTTCGTCCAGAGATGCGCGGCGGACGGCGGCGGAGGAAGGAAGGCGGGAACGATCACCAGGACCGCGTAAGCAGCCACGACGAGCCACTGGATCGCGAAGATCGTGCGCTGATGCCGCAAGAGCCAGTCGCCCGCGGCGGCAAGCGTCCGGTCGGCCATGCCGGCGGGGCCTGCGGAGCTACGCTTTTCACGGTGATCGCGGAGCAAGAGCTCAACCATAGGGGCATTCAACCTGCGCAGCCGCCGATAGCATCGCACGGCGAAATGGAAAAAGGGCGAGACGTTTGCAGAGACTCCAACGAACAAACACCGCGCCAGACGTGGACGCCTCGTGTGGCGTCTCGCAATCGCCTGCACCCTTTGCAGCGGCCTGCAATTGCGAGACATAAGCCACACGAGCCACTTGTTTTTGCTAGTGTCCGAATTGCCGTACGAGCCCGCTGCAAGCCCAAGCGGCAATTCGGAGACGGGACACTGGCAGGACGCTGAAAAACCATGCTGCCCATGGTTCGACAAGCTCACCATGAGGTCCAAACTGTTGATAGCGCTCGACCTCATCCTGAGCTTGTCGAAGGATGAAGCAAGGATTTCCGGCTTTTTCAGCATCCTGCTAGTGCGGCTGTTTCGCCTTATTTCGCGACCAGCACGGCGGGCGGAGCGCCGGGCTGAAAGTCGTCGAAAAACTTGTATTCGCCCGCGTCGAGCCTCCGGATGATCAGCGGCGCCGAGTCGCCCGGAGGAACCACAACCTCTTTTCGAAGCTCTAGGCTTTCGAGTTCGGCGGGCATCTTCCCCGTATTCTTGACGATGATCTTTATTCGGGTGTTGGCCGGCACCTCCAGCCGCGCCGGACTGAGGACGCCGTCCTTCATTTCGATTTCGAACACCGGATCTTCAGAGGCGCGGGCCGCCGGAGGCTCGCCGCCCAAGACAAAGGCCCCGGCGAGGAGTCCGGCCGCCGCAAGAGATTTGCGGGATCGTCCGGCCATCAATAGGCGCCCTTCTTGCCTGTGCCCGCATACACAAACTCGTAATCGACAGTGAACGGCTTGAACCACGGTCCTACGCCCGTCTCCTTGTCGACATGGCGGCCAAAATGCGCATGCGGGTTCTCGCTCGGCGGCTTGATCGTAAGGATGAGCTTGTATTTGCCGGGGCCGGAAAGCTTGACGTTGTCGCCGTAATGAGGGCCGTCATTGGCGACCATCGGCATCATCTCGCCCTTCTGACTTTGTCCGCCATCCAGCCGGACCAGTTCGAAGTCCACACGCAGATAGGGCATCCAGTCCCCTTCCGCAAATCCGTTCGGATTGCCCTTGGCCGCCTTGATGTCAGCCTCAAGATGAATGTCCGAGGTCTTCGCATCGCGCATCATGCCCGGCGGGTCCATCTCGATGGGTTGCAGGTAGACCGCGGCGATATTCATGCCCTCTTTTTCCTGCGCTTTGCCAATGGGGTACTCCTTGGCTTGGGCCGCGCCCATAACAAAGAAACACGCGGCGAGGACACCGGCGCATGAAAACTTAAAGGTCATCCATCAACTCCCCATCTGCGGCTTGCCTCCCCGGCATCCGCACCCAGCGCAATTCATTATCCTGAACGGAAATCTGACGGTGGCTGACAAGTAACGTTACGGCGGGAGCATGGCAAGTCTTATCTTTTTTAATTAGATCAGTTCTAAACTGGAGAAATGCCAATCGGTGGAGGCTCGATATATTACAGCTTGTCACTATACTTTCTTAATCTGAATCTTAGTTCGCTAAACAAGCTCCCGCTGGGGCCGGTTCAAGACGCATATCTGCTTCGCGTCGCTTCCTTGCACAAAGATAAGCGCTGTGGTTTGAAGGTTCGCCAAGACGTGGGCTTTGCTTTGGCCTGCCGGGCGGATACGCATTCCATGTGGGGGATGTTGGAGGCTGAACACCGCGCCCATGGTTTGCTCAGGGGCCGGGCGCGCCGGTAACCGGCTTGCGCTCCGCGCCCCACGAGGCCAATGGCTTTTCATCCAAAGCAGGCGCGTGGAGGATCAAGGTCCTGACGAGCAGGTAGAGCACGATGGCGTTGAAGACGTGCCAGAAATAGTGAGTGCCGATGGGCAACGAACCGCACATCGGCATATCCGCGGTTCTGGCGGCATAGGACAGCACGAAAAGACCGGCCGCCGCAAAGAAGGCCTTCCCCGCGCTTTCGTCGCGCCGCCAGATGCCGGCGCCGGCCGCCATCAGGAAGCCGAGCGTCGGCAGATACATCGCGCCTCCCCACAGGACCTTCTCGAACTCATCCGACTCCAGATAAAACGTGGAGGCGAAGAGAAGGCAGACGGCCAGCGTCTTCAGCCACACAGGCCACCGGAAGAAAGCCGTCAAAATCATCCAGCAGTAGACGATCATGAAGACAAGGATCGGAATGACATCCGCCCATTCGGCCCAGCGGGTGGCGACGGTATGGAAGGTGAAGCTGCCCGCTCCGACAACAGCGATAATGATGCAGAGAAGCCGGATCGCGCCGTTGAGCTTGGCGTTGGGACGGCGCGTTTGCAGGCGCCAGGCGGCCCAGGCCGCGATCAGGAATGCGATATTGGAGACGGCGTTCAGAGGCTCTGCGGTCCAGGCGGCGCTGGTGCGCTCGCAGTAGATAGCGACCGGGCGGCTCATATCGCCAAACCAGGAGTTCATTGACGCCATCACCTGCATTCGCCCCCTAAGGCCGCCCGCCGCCAATCATCTGGCGGCGCCTGGAGCTTTAGCGCAGGCCGGGGTCGTGAGCAACACCGGCCGGCCACGGCTCAGGCCTCTCCTGCGGTGAAGGCTTGCGACGCGGTTTTCCCCGCTGAGGCATCGCGCGGCCGGATGGCGCTTTCGATGGCGCCGAGATAACGGGACATCACGATGCGTTCGTCGAACTCCGCCTCCACCTTCACCCGGCTCGCGAGCCCCATTTGCATCTTCTGGGCTTCGTCGAGCGACAGGAACGCAGCCAGCTTTCCCGCGAGGTCTTCGTGATCCCGCACCGCGCAGAGGAAGCCGTTGACGCCATCGTCGACAACATTGCGGCAACCCGGCACGTCGGTGGCGATGATGGGCTTACCCATCGCCGCCGCCTCCAGGAGGGTCCGGGGCGTGCCCTCCCTGTAGGACGGGAGCACGACGCAGCTTGCCGCGGCGATGGCCGGGCGAACGTCGTCAGCCGTCCCAAGATACTCGACAAGCCCTTCTTCGACCCACGCGTTCATCTGGGAGCGTGAGATGGCGCTCCTGTTCTCCACATCCAGAAAACCAAGCACCTGGAAACGCGCCTCCGGAAAACGGCGCTTAACCAGGCGAGCCGCCTCGACATATTCCCTCACGCCTTTATCCCAGATGAGCCGGCCGATCAGCAGGAACGTTTGGGACGCTGGCGCGGCCTGCGCCGCGGGGCGGAATTTGTCCAGATTTATGCCGGAGCCGGGAAGCAAAGCGGCTGCTTCCCGCCGAACGAGGCCGAGGCGCAGGAAGAGATCGCGGTCGTCCTGGTTTTGAAAAAATACCGTTCGCGAGGAACGCAGCGCGACGCGGTAGAGAAGCTTGACAACCCTTGTCAGCCAAGTCTCGCGGATAAAGGCGGTCCCGAGGCCGGAGACATTATTGATGACCGGAATACCGAATAAATGAGCCGCAAGAGAGCCGTAGACGTTGGGCTTGATCGTGTAGCCCAAGAAGACGTCGGGCCGCAGACGCCAAAACAGGTTCAGGTAGCGGAGAAAAAGGAGGGCGTCCTGGATGGGGGATGAGCCCTTGTTGTCCACTGGCAGAGATATGTACCGGCAGCCAAGCTCACCCAGCCTGGAGGAGTAGTCATCCGCCGGAGCGGCGGCCACAACATCATAGCCGTTCCGGTCGAGAACTCTGAACCAAGCCGGAGCGAAAATTGTAGATGTTCCATGATGCATTGACCGAGATCATCACGCGCTTTCGATGCATGGGCGCTACCAAGTTCCAGAATGAAGAAAACATGATGTCTGCTCATAGCATCGAATTTATTCGATACAACCTAAAAATGGTGACGGTGGATAACTCCCGCTCCGCGCGCATGGGCGGGCTCCAGATCGGGACCCGCCGGCCGTTCCAGGCTCAGGCGCCAATGCGAAAAGCCGAGGCGCTTGAACCTGCCATGAGGAACTTCGATTTCCTTAGCCTTGCGCGTTATGAATGCGGTCGCGCTGTGCATGGGCGCACGGCCGGAGCTATCGAGCCATCCGGCGCCGAACCCAAACCGGGATATGGGACTTGCTTGGGAAGGAGACTGCGGCGCCTCTGGCTCCAACGAAAACTGAAAGGCCCGTTTCGGCGCCGCGCTGTGTGCTCTCGAACGCTCGAACTGCGGGGCGGCCTCGCGGGCTGCCGCTTGCGCATTCGAGGGGGCGGGCCGGGACGTATCCACAAAAATCTCAACTCAAACCGTCTTTGGCCATATCAGACGCCGGAGAAATCCCCGCCGATTTCCAAAGAGACAAAAAAACATATTCCAATAAAAATAAACAATCGCGCCGCAGGCGCGACTAATCTCAGGTTGCAACGGCTTCAACGCTGAATTTTTATTATGCGTCAGACCGACGCATTTTTGCGGAACGCTCCGGCTATTGAATTGGCCGCAGCCGATAGCCCCCAGCGAGAGGGCCGCTTTGCAGAGAGCTCGGGTTCAGGTTCCGGCTCAGCCTCTTCCGTGAAGGCAAAGGAGACGCAATCTCTTGCCTGCTCGACCGTCATTTCGGCGACATCCGCGATGTGCCACAGCGTTATCCACACCAAGGCGCAATGCCGCCAGTACGCCATGGTTAATTCGTCCATGGCGTGGGTCCAGACAGCGGCGCTTTCGTAAACTTGATCGGCGGCGCGCCGATAGTGTCTCATGCGGCTGCTTTTGGAGCCTCGGCTTTCGAGAAGCCTCTCGACGCTTGCTTTCAGCCTGCCGCTGGACTCGCTGAACCATCTTGCATCATGGCCAACGTACTCGGCCACTTCGAGACTCGCCGCTGTCTCAGTCTCGAACTGCTTCCACTCCCGGGCATCCTGCCGGCGGGAAAGAGAAATATGGAAAGCACGCTGTAAGGCATTGCCCTGCGTAATCGCCCGCTGCAGCATCAGCCCGGCCTCATCGGTTGGCGTCTTCGGATTTTCAGATCTGTAGAAGCTATTGTTCATGAAAAGCATCCCAGGCTGTCAGGCCGTTCACGCCAGAAGAAGCGCGCGTAAAAAAAGCCCGATATTTCCGATAACAACACGGCGACTTATCACATTCTTATAGAGCGCGAGTTACGGATAAATTATTTCTTGCAAATATTCGACCAATCCTTGGTTGTAAGCGGCGGAAATTCCACAATAAATTGCGAATGCGCTACGAGCCAGCCGGGCGCGCGGGGTTGCGGGCCTGGCCTTCGAATTTACGTTTCAGGGGAATCGCGGCCAGGGCCAGCAGCGCCAGCCCTCCGAGCGCGGCCATGATTTCAGGCGTGAGGACCGAATTGATCGAGATGCCGTCGCCCTGATCAAGCACCTCCCCGAGACCTGCTCCCGAGAGGGAGAACACGAACGTCGCCGGAATGATGCCGAGGAATGTGGTGATCACAAAAGTGCCGAGCCTCACGCCGGCGAAAGCGGGGATCACATTGACGAGGAAGAAGGGAAACAGCGGCAGAAGGCGAAGCACAAGCAGATAGGACCAGGCGTTCGCCTTGATGGCGCAGGCCAGCCTTGCGCCTGTCTTTCCAAAGTGCGCCATCGCGTTGTCGCCCATCATGGTCCGCGCGAAAATAAAAAGTAAAGTCGCGCCCACCGTCGCGCCGGTCACGGTGAAAACCGTTCCCGCGGCGGCGCCGAACAGAAAGCCGCCCGAGAGAGTGAGAAGCAGGGCGGAGGGAAGCGAGAGAGCGACCACGATCACATAGATGGCGATATAGCCTATCGCCGAAAGGGCATAATTCTCACTGACGAAATTGACGATCTCTTGCCGGTGCGCTCGCAGGGTTTCGAGAGAGAGCGAAGCGGGAAGGCCGGATGCGTGAATGGCGAAGATAACGCCAAGAGCAAAAATCGCGATCCAGATCCGTCGATTCTTCAGAAGGCGAGGCAAAATCAGCTCCACCGGCAATGCTTGGTCATGCATGGCCAGCCGAGCCACATGAACCTCCTCCGAGAACACAGAACGAGGCGCAGTAAGGGTGCGCAAGCGAGACGGCCCGGCGCGCTTCAGCCAGGGTCTCGCCAAGCTCGAAGCGAACATCGTAAGGGATGAGCGTGCAGGCGGCGACGGTAGGGACATCGGCTCCTTTCCTTTTCACAATCATGCGGGACTCTGCGCACATGACATCGCCGGGGGATTTCTTGAGAATGCCCCAGCAGGCTTCCGTTATTTCAGGCGGCGCGGCGCCCGGTCTCATTTCAGGCAGAATGACCAGCGCCTGAGGGTCGCTGCTATCGACGCTGAGGCCGTGCTTCGCGAAGAGGGCTGCAAAACCTTCACGCAGCGTCTTATCCCCGTCGCCGTGCAGGGACCTGGCGGCAACCTCGCATCGGACGCCGGCGCGCGACAGCCAGATCAACCCGTCCACAGCCTTGGCCAACGCCCCTTCGCCACGCTCGGCGTCATGAACGCGCTCGCGGAAATCGTCGAGAGAAACGCGGACGCGAAAGCGCGCGCCAAATCGCTTCGACAGCCGGGCGATCGAGCCTTTGCAGTGCTCCATCGGCTTCAGCGCATTCGTCAGCGTCAGCGTTTCGTAGCCTCGCCGGAGCGTTTCTTCGAGAATGCCGGCAAAGTTGGGGTTCATGAAAGGCTCGCCGCCCGTGAAGCCGATCAGGGACACAGGCTGAGGCAAATCCTCGATTTCATCGAGGAACGGAACGGCGTCGGCGAGCGTGAGATACGCAAGCTCGTCGTTCCGCGGAGAGCTTTCGATATAGCAATGCTCGCAAGCGATGTTGCACAGGCTTCCGGTGTTGAACCAGAGCGTTTCGAGCCTCTTCAGAGCGACGGCCGCACGTTTTTCTCCGCGCGCGGTCCAGACCGGATCCGCGAACGGTTCTCGAAGGCGGTAAATGGCGCCGTCTTCACTAACGTGCTGCATGAAGCTTTCCGATGGGGACATATCGCATTAATTATTCATCGCATAGGGGGCCTTGCCGGTATAGCAAAGCCTTTCTCACTATGTCGTTACCCCGCCGGAGCGCGATCTGACGAAGTCTTGAGCTTAAGCATGAAGCGCCGGTCGATCCAGTCTTTCCACCGCCAGACCCAGCGGCCTTCGAAAGTCAGGCCATTTCGTGCGCCCAGCGCATAGCGCTCTCCGGTGGAGATGAGCGAAAGGATGCCGCGCTGCGGCTTGTATGCCTCAAGGCGCCGTCCGAGGCTGCCGATCGCAAGTTGGCCGCGAGCACAGGGCCTTCCCGCACCGCGTAAAGGCCGGCTTTCGGAAGTTGCGGCTGGAAAGACGCCACGTCGCCGGCCGCGAATACGCCTGGATGCGAAATGCTCTCCAAGGTCGGTTCGACAGCGATGAATCCCCGGACATCGAGCGCCAGCCCTGTGCCGGCGAGCCATGGCGCCGGGGAGGCCTCGGTGGCCCAGAACAGGGCGTCGAAGGGAAGCGCCTGGCCGCCTTCCAGGTGAACGGCGCCGTTTTCGACGCGCGTGGCCGCCCTTCCGGCGGAAAGCTCGATCCCGCGGCCGGCAAGGATCTCCCGGAAGCGTGCGCGCAAGCGGAGGGGATAGGTTTTCAGGATATCCGCGTCCGCAGAAAGCAGCGTGAAGGACAGCTTGCCCGCATCGCAGTCCGCGGCGACGGCGTCCTTTCGCAAACGGCGCTCGATCGCCAGCATAAGCTCGACCCCGCCAGCGCCCGCGCCGGCGATGACAATGCGCGCCCCGCCTCGACCTTCCAGGATGCTCCGCCGCACCGCTTCGAACCGGACGAGAAAGCTGTCGATAGGCTTCACCGGGATCGCATGCTCGGCCGCGCCCGGCACGCCGCGTATGTTCGGCGCCGATCCGATATCGATGGACAGAAGATCGAAATCGAGAGGCGGGCCGCTGGCGCAAATCACGCGCTTCGACGCAAGGTCGATGCCGGCGGCTTCGTCAAGGACGAAGTTGGCGTCCGCCAAGCGGCACAGCGGCTCTATATCGATGTGCGCCTCCCCGGAAGCATAGAGGCCGGCGATCAGACCGGGCAGCATGCCGGAATAGGCCGCCTGAGCACGGGGCGTGACCAGGGTGAGGCGCGAACCGGGCAGCGGCCTCTTCCCGACCTCACGCAGAACGAGCGCGTGGGCGTAACCGGCCCCCAGCAGGACGATGCTTTTCGCAGGCGGGCTCATTGGCGCGAACCGCGGGGACGCTTTTTCTGGCGCCGGCACAACCGCTTTTCCCAGAAACGGTCGCCCGGCTCAAAAATCCGCCGCTGGCCAGCCCCGGATTTGCCTGCGGCGGCGGGAAGGCCGCAAGCACGGCCTTCCCGCGATCACCAGATTAAGCGGCCCTGCTCGACCCAGGCTTGACCATCCGCACCAACACGTCGGTCTTGGCGATGAAATGCTGCATCAACGCTCCCGCGAAGTGCACAAGCACGGCGATCAGGATCAGCGGCACTCCGATTTGATGAATGACGGCCATGAACGAAATGCCTCCGAACCAAGCCAGCGCGCCGGTGATGGGCATGAGGACGATGAGCAGGTAGAGAATGTGCTGGGTGGCCGCCGCGATGCGAAGCTTGATCGCGCTCTGCCCTGCCGGCGCAGGCGGAACGCCCCGCGCCATGCGGATGACCAGCCGCAAGATCGCAAGCACAAGAACGGTAATCCCCACAAATTGGTGTATACTTGCGCCAAGCGCATTCGAGGGGTTGATCGCTTCGCCTTTGCTCAACGCCTCGTAGGCGTGCTCCATGCCCTCGTGGAAGAAAATCTGATAAAGGACAAGCAGTGCAATCAACCAATGAAGCAGGATCTGCGATAGGCTGTAACCGGCGGGGCTCTTCGATGCCATGGGGGTCTCCGAATTCTTGATTATAGCCTGCATATACGCCCTCGCCGGAAGCGGCTTTGATTTGAAGCAAACGCCAGCTCGGCTTCATGGCGGCAGGACGCAAGTCGTATTGGGCGGAACCGCAGCTTAAGCTAAAAATTTGCCATGACAAGCGCCTACACGCAAAACCTCGACAGAACGCCCGCGAACTTTCAGCCATTGACGCCGCTCGGCTTCCTTGCCCGCGCCGCGAGCGTTTTCCCGGATTATCCCGCGGTCGCGCACGGGCCGAAAACTTATAACTACGCCGAGTTCTATGCGCGCTCGCGCCGGCTTGCCTCGGCGCTGGCGCAGCTTGGCATTGGCAAAAACGACACCGTCTCCGTCATGCTCGCCAACACGCCTCCCATGCTCGAAGCGAAGTTCGGCGTGCCGATGAGCGGCGCCGTTTTGCATTCGATGAATACGCGGCTCGATGCGGCGAACATCGCCTTCATGATGGATCATGCCGAGACGAAGGTGCTGATCGCCGACACGGAATACGCCAAGGTCATCGGGGAAGCGCTGGCTCTCGCTACGAGGCGGCCCATCGTCATCGATTACGCGGATCCGGTGTTCCCCGGCCTCGGCGAAAAGCTATCGGAGACCGAATACGAGGACTTCATAGCGAAGGGCGATCCCGAGTTCGGTTGGAAGATGCCGGACGACGAGTGGGACGCGATCACGCTCAACTATACGTCGGGCACGACCGGTAATCCGAAAGGCGTCGTGTATCACCACCGCGGCGCGTATCTCCTGAGCCTCGGAAATACGCTTGCGGCCAACATCGGAAAACATCCGCGCTATCTCTGGACGCTGCCGATGTTCCATTGCGACGGCTGGTGTTTCCCGTGGACGATCCCGGTCGTGGCCGGCACGCAGGTGTGCCTGCGCTATGTGCGCCCCGACGCAATCTGGAATGCGCTCGCCGACCATAGGATCACCCACCTCTGCGGCGCGCCCATCGTGATGTCGACGATCCTGAGCGCGCCCGCCGATGTGAAGCGTAAGCTTACGCAGAAGGTGGAGTTCCTGACTGCCGCTGCTCCGCCGCCCGAAGCCGTGCTGGCCGAGATGCGCGAAGCGGGCTTCAACGTCACCCATGTGTACGGGCTGACCGAGGTTTATGGCCCCGCCGTGGTGAACGAATGGAAAGAAGAGTGGAACGCGCTTGATAGCGCGACACAGGCCCAGAAGAAGGCGCGGCAAGGCGTGCGTTACGTGCCTCTGGAAGATTTGACCGTGCTTGACCCCGTCACGATGACGCCCGTCCCCGCCGACGGCCATACGCTCGGCGAGGTCATGTTCCGCGGCAATGTCGTCGCGAAGGGCTACCTCAAGAACAAGGAGGCGACGGAAGATGCGCTGTCCGGCGGCTGGTTCCATTCGGGCGACCTCGGCGTGATGTATCCCGACGGCTACATCCAGCTCAAGGACCGCTCCAAGGACATCATCATCTCGGGCGGCGAAAACATCTCCTCCATCGAGCTTGAGGACGTGCTCTACAAGCATCCCGCCGTGGCGGCCGCTTCCGTCGTCGCCAAGCACGACGACAGGTGGGGCGAGACGCCATGCGCGTTCATCGAGCTGAAGCCAGGCCACACGGCGACGCCGGAAGAGATCATCGGCTACTGCCGCCAGCACGTCGCGCACTACAAGGCGCCGCGCTACGTCGTATTCTCGGAGCTGCCGAAGACCTCGACGGGAAAGGTGCAGAAGTACATCCTGCGCGAGATGGCGAAGAAGGCTTGATCCGCTTCAGCGGCCTTCGTCGCGCTTTTCTAACAACGTACTCTCACCCTCCGCAGGCCCTCTGGATCATCGGATATATGCCTCGCGACACAAGATGCCTCTTTTGAGATTTCGTGCAGAAGGCCGGTCACAACATTGCGGAAGCCCACAAAGAAGAGGCCCAGCTTGGCGCTCTCTGCATTCTCGCCGTCTTTGAGTTCGAGGAAGCTCTTGTAGTTCGGCCGATATCCGGTGGCTAAGATAATCGCATCGAATCTGCCCCTGCTTCCGTCTGTGAAAATGGCGCCCTCTTCCCAGACCTCGGAGACGCCAGGCGCCATCTCGATCTCACCTGCCGAGATTTTCTTCACTGTGCCGGCATCGATGACCGGGATCTTGGCTGCGGTGGCAATCCGCTGCATAATCCCCTCTTGGGGCCGCCGGATGCCGTACCTCGATGGATAGCCGAGGGCGAAGTCGAGGATGGGCGGAAATAGATTATCGTTCACCACCCTGGGCAGTGCCGCAGTTGCAAGCATGGCCACAATCTGAATGGGCACGCCGAAAAGCTCGCGCGGCGTGATATGCACGCCGTTTCGCGCGGAAATCGTTGGCTGCGCGCCCCCTTCCGCCAAATCAAGGGCAATTTCCGCACCCGTATTGCCCATTCCAACTACGAGAACGGATTGGCGAGCGAAGGGCGGCGCGTTCGCGTAACTTGCGCTGTGGATCAGACGGCCTTTGAACGTCTCCATCCCTGGAAAGGACGGAATTGACGGCTCGGCGTTGTACCCCGAGGCAATGACAAGGAAGGGAGCCCGGATGGATGACGCGGTGCTTTCGACATGCCAGTGGGATCCTTCGTGGCGCGCGGAGTGCACGGCATCGCCAAGGCGCGGCCTCAAGCCGAAGCTCTCTGCATATGTTTCTAAGTATTCGATCACAAGATCCCTTGGAACATAGCGAGGATAATTCTTCGGGAACGCTAAATACGGGAGCGAAGAGTAGGCTTTGATCGTATGAAGGTGCAGCCGGTCATAATGCTTCCGCCATGATGACGCGAGCTTGCTTCCCTTCTCGAGAATGATGAAATCCACATCCGCCCTTCGCAAACACGCGGCTACTGCAAGCCCAGCGGGACCGGCGCCGATGATCGCAACCTCGGTGACTTCGGCCATAGCTTTCCCTGCAACGGCAGACATCATGGCAAGTATGAGCCTGAATGGCCGGTTTGGAAACCGGCCCGACAGTAAGGACCGGGACTTGCCTATCAACCAAATTTGTTAAACAAAAACATTCCGCCGATGTTGCCTAAAATGCGAGAGCAGTTCACAATCCATCTTCCGGCGAAGCAAAGTGTTCCGCAAACTTCTACCGGAGGCGTGCCATGAACGACTTAGGCTTGGCTGGATTAGATGCATCAAAAGCGACAGTGAATACACAAGACATCGAAAAACTTTCTACAAATTTATATGGGATATTGATTGACAAGGAACATGCTTCGTATGACGAGGCGCGGAAAATCTGGAACGCCATGATCGACCGCAAGCCCGGTCTCATCGTCCGGTGCGCGGATGCCGCCGACGCCGTTGCCGCTGTGCGTTTCGCGCGCGATCATGGACTGCTCATCTCGATCCGCGGGGGCGGCCACAACATTGCGGGGAGCGCGCTTTGCGACGGCGGCCTTGTCATCGATTTTTCACAGATGAAAGCGGTGCGCGTGGATGAGGCCGCTCAAACGGCGCGGGTCGAGCCGGGAGCCACGCTGGCCGATGTCGACAGGGAAACGCAGGCGTTTGGATTGGCCGTGCCGACCGGAATCAACTCGACGACCGGCATTGCCGGCCTGACGCTCGGCGGCGGGTTTGGCTGGATCACGCGGAAGTTCGGCCTGACGATCGACAACCTCCTGTCGGCCGATGTGGTGACAGCCGATGGCGAGTTGCGGCGCGTCAGCGCCACGGAAGAGCCGGACCTGTTCTGGGCTCTGCGCGGCGGTGGCGGAAACTTCGGCGTTGTCACGGCTTTCGAATTTCAGCTTCATAAGATCGGTCCTCAGGTGCTTTCGGGGCTCGTCGTGCATCCCTTCGAAAACGCCGCGAGCGTGCTCAAAGACTATCGCCAAGCCCTCGAATCAGCGCCGGACGAGCTGACTTGCTGGGCTGTCATGCGGAAGGCGCCGCCTCTGCCGTTCCTGCCCGCAGAGTGGCACGGCAAAGAAGTCCTGATCCTCGCCATGTGCCACTGCGGCGGCATGGAGACGGCGCAAAAGGAGACTGCGGCGCTTCGGGCGATCGGAAAGCCCATCGCCGATGTCGTGTCTCCCCATAACTTCACCGACTGGCAGCAGGCGCTCGACCCATTGCTCACTCCTGGCGCCCGCAACTACTGGAAGAGCCATGACTTCACCGATCTGTCCGATCCGGCGATCGAAGCCCTGACCGAAGCGGCGGGGAAGCTGCCTGGACCGGAATGCGAAATCTTCCTTGGCCATGTCGGGGGCGCAGCGGGCCGCGTTCCTGCCGATGCGACGGCCTTTCCTCAGCGCAGCTCGCATTTCGCCATGAACGTGCATGCCCGCTGGCGCGATCCGGAGCAGGACAGGCTCTGCATCGAATGGGCTCGCAGCCTGTTTGAAGCGGCCAAACCCTATGCGGCTGGGACGGCCTACATCAATTTCATGCCGGAGGACGAGTTGGAGCGCGTTGAATCCGCTTATGGAGGGAACTACAAGCGGCTCGCCGAGGTGAAACGGCGCTACGATCCGCAAAACTTCTTCCGCATGAACCAGAACGTCAGGCCAACGGCGGAAGTCCAAGGTTAGTACCCACTATCGCTAAAGCATGACTCATGCACCACCCGGAATTACCCCTCATCCTGTCCTTCTCCCGCAAGGGGAGAAGGGACGTCGTTGCAAGCGCGAGCATGCTCCCTCTCCTGTCCGCATCTGCTTGCGGATGCGGTTCTATGGAGTGGCAATCTCGCCAAGGCGAGATTGCGTGGGAGAGGGCTGGGGTGAGGGGTCGCGACGTTTTGCGGATCGATGATTATGGGTACTAAACTGTGCGGCCGCCATCCACTTCGAGCACGACGCCCGTTACAAACTCCGCTTCGTCCGAGGCGAGAAAAAGGCAGGCGTTGGCGATATCGCGCGGCTCGGAAAGCCGCCCCAGCGGCACGGACGCGATGAACTTCGCCCGGTTTTCCGGCGTGTCGGGCAGGCCCATGAACTGCTCGAGAAGCCCGGTCGCGCCCATGACGGGCGCGATGCAATTCACGCGGATTTTTTGCGGCGCCAGTTCCACCGCCATCGAGCGCGACATCAGGTTCACCGCAGCCTTGGAGCCGTTGTACCAGGTCAGGCCCGGCCTTGGCCGGATGCCGGCCGTGGAGCCGATGTTGACGATCACGCCGCCGCCCTGCCTCGCCAGCACGGGCACAACGGCGTGCGCCATGTGATAGATCGACTTCACATTGACGGCGTAGACGCGGTCGAACTCCTCTTCGCCAACCTCCAGCATCGGGCGGTTCTTGTGGCTCCAGCCCGCATTGTTCACCACGATGCCGATACAGCCGAACTCCGCCAACGTCCGGCGCACGGCCTCGTCGATGTCGGCGCGCTTCGTGACATCGGCGGCGATGGCGATGGCCGCCGGGCCGATCTCGCGCGCGACAGCCGCCGCCCCTTCCGCATTGATGTCGAGCACGGCGACCCTAGCGCCCTCGCGCGCAAACACCCGCGCGATTTCCGCGCCGAAGCCCGACGCGGCTCCGGTCACGATGGCGGCTTTGTCTTTCAGGCGCATCTCTTCTCCTCCGATTCGATCCGGGCTTATGTGGAGCGGAGTGCGCCAAGCACCAGCGCTGCTGTCAGGTGTTCCCTCGCCGAACTTGGAACGTCGAGACCGAGGCGGCGAAGCAGCACGTGCTCCTCCGTGTTTGGCGAGACCCACGGCATTCCTAGCCTGACATAATTCGCGAGCGCGAGCGGCGAAGCCTCTGCGTACTTCAGTAAGGCCAGCGCGGGCAAAAGGGCTCTCTCCTCCGCGGTGAAGTCCGTGCCGAACGGGTAATCCGGCAGCGTGCCGTCCGAGCGCGCGGACCTCAGGGTTTCCGCGATCCACTCCGGCGTGTTGTTCCGGAAGGCGTGCGGGATCTCGTAGGTCTGTTCGATTTTGCCCGCCGCCTTCGCCTCCTCGAGAAGCCCTTCCTGAAAGCGGCTATCGGTTATGTTCAGCATGGCCGCTATGGTGTCCCGATCCGTCAGGCCCCGCACGTCGGCGGCTCCGTATTCGGTGACGATGATGTCGCGAAGGTGCCGAGGGATGGTGGTGTGGCCGTAGGTCCAGCGGATGTTCGATTGAGCGCGGCTTTCTTCCATACGCCAGGCGCGAAGCACCAGGATGGATCGGCCGCCCTCCAGCTCATGCGCCTGCGCCACGAAATTGTATTGTCCGCCCACACCGCTGATCACTCGGCCGTCTTCGAGCTGATCCGAGACGACGGCGCCCATGAGCGTGGCCATCATGGCGCCGTTGATGAAGCGGGCGTGGGGCCGCTGGACGCGCTTCAACTCTTCGTTGCCGTAGAGCTGGTTGGTGTAAGAGATGCGAGTCATGCAGAAGGAGCGGCGCTCCTCCTCGGAGAGGTTGCGCAGAGCCTCGTAGAAGCGGCTGCCGCCGAAGAAAAAACCGGCATGGATCAGCACGCCTTTCGCATACTCCTCAGGCGAAAGCTCGCCGGCGTCGGCGCGCCGCTGCATGGCGATGTCATCGAAAACGCGCCGCTTCAGAATGCCCGCACGATGGAGTTCGAGATACCCTTCCACGAAGAGTTCTGTCGCCCCGTAAAGGCCTTTCTCGAATGGGCCGGTTTCGATGGGCTGGCGCGGATGCACCCTCCCGGCGCCGAGGGCTTCCGCGAGATGGCGGAATTTCCCGTTTTTCGTCTGCCTGAGGACAAGCGCGTGCGCCAGTCCATCGGAAAAGGCCCCTATCCCGAGCTGGATCGTCCCGCCGTCCTTGATGAGCGCGCCGACATGGATGGCCGCGGCATGATCCTGAAGCGAAACGGCTTCCTTCGGCGGCGCGAACAGCGGAAACTCGAACGCCGGGCCTTCAAGAATATGATCGATAGCCGAGGCTGGCAGATCGGCATCGCCGGTCATGAAGGGCATGGCCCCGTTCACCTGCCCCACCAAGGCGAGCGGTTCACCTGCTTTACGGCGTTCCCACAGAATTGGCAAGACATCCAGCGAGCCGTCCGTGTTCGAACTGAGACTGTAGCGCGCAGCATCGCCCTCCCCGCGCTTTGCGACGAGCTGTGCGAAAACATTCATGCCCATATTCAAAAAATGCTTGGGCATGTGCGTGTAGTTCATGCTGACATAGCTTTGCTGAGCCGCAGGCGCATTCAGGAAGGCGCCGGCTTGCATGAAGAACTCATTGATCTCGATGTTGGGCGGCACTTCTCCGCTTTTCAACGCTTCCGCATAATCGATAAAGGGGTAATGGCCGAAGAGGCGCTCGATCAACGGCTCGGCGAACCGGCGCTCGAGATCGCTTTTGGGGGCTGGCCGCACGAAGGTCAGGCCCGTCAAAATTTTCAGCGATATGGACTTGTCCTGGACGGCGCGCGCGTAAAGCGCATTTACAAAATGATTGGGCTTGCCAAGCGCAATCGGGATGCCGAGCACGACATTGCGCCCGACCTTTGAGAGCACCGCCTCGACGCAGCTTTCTGCATTGTTATGAATTTGAGGCGACATGTAATCCTCTGGCCGAAAAGCAACAGATCTTGGATAATGCGCTGAAAACAGTAAAGGCTCAGTTTAGTTCCTCCCCAAGTTCAGCCGGAGAGGATTACACTTTAGAGAGTTCGCCTAATTCTTCACCGCCGGCGGGAGAAGCCGGCCAAGCTTCGCCATCCGGTTTTCGCGCCAGACAATGAAAAGGCTCGACGCGACAATGATGCCGGCCCCGATCCAGACCGGCGCATCGGGCCAGTCGCTCCAGATGAACCAGCCATAGCCCGCCGCCCAGACGATGCCCGTGTAGTTGAAGACCGTCACCAGCGCGACCGGCGCGTATTTGTACGCCGCCGATAGAAGAATTTGGGCGAAGGCGCCCGAGACGCCGAGCCCGATCAGAAAAGGCGCGTCGCTCCATTGCGGCGCGGTCCCGGCGATCGGCAGGGCGAGGCCGGTGAGCGCGGTCCCGATGACAAGAAAGTAGAAGGTTACCGTTTCGGGCCGCTCCGTCCGGCCAAGCACGCGCAACAGCGTGCCGAGCGACGCATGCATGACCGCCGCCGATAGAGCAAAAGCGACGCCGGGGATGCTCACCGCGCCTGTCGGGCGAACGATGACGAGCATTCCGAGGAAGCCGATGAGCACGGCGCCCCAGCGGTACGGCCCCACGCGCTCGCTCAGGAAGAGCCAGCCCATGACCGGCGCAAACAGCGACGAGGTGAAAAACAAGACTTGCGCATCGGCGATCGGCAGATAGGACACAGCCTTGAAGGTGGCGATCAGGCTGACGGTGCCGATCAGCGACCTGTAGACGAGGGCGTCGCCGCGGCTGTGGATCTTGAGAAGGTCGCGCCGCCCCAGCAGAAAAATCCAGACCGCGAAGGGCAGCGCCCCGATCAAGTTGCGGTAGAACGCGATCTCGATTGCGGAATGGCCGGGGCTCAGAAGTTTCGCGAACACGCTCATGGTGTTGAGCGCGAAGAACGAGGCGGCTGCGGCGGCCATCCCGAGCGCGATCCGGTCCCGGTGCGGCACGGGCCTGCCGCGCGCCGTGGCCGTCCTTGCGCTCGTTTTGTTGGGGTGGAGTTGCACACGCTTACACTAGGCGAACGTCCCCGGCTTTGCCAACGAATGGATAGGGCATTCGTGGCGGCCTGCGCCAGCCCGGCCGTTGAGAGGTTCTGTTTTTGGCTCCGTTGGGTCGAAAGCAGGCGTGCCGGTTTTCTCGCGATCCCATGCACTCTACGTCGGCTAATAGATCCGACAAGCCCAACACAATCCCGCCGTTGACCCAACGCTGACATTCAAGCGAACCAGCTCTATCTTGTGCTCACCGCTGTGAACGCGCAAGCAAGTCAGCAATGCCCAGGCTTTAGAGGTTGCAACAAAAAGCTTCGAGTTTGCACTGGATCCGCACACGCTAAACGCGGCGACAGCTGACTCACACTTGAACGCATCTTAATCAAAATAATAACCCAAATCCCTTGCGTCCCCTCGGGCTGTCGTCCTATAGGAACCTATAATTTAATGACCGTATGATTAAGCAATATTTTGGAGGAAGTCATTGGCAGGTCAAAACAAGAAACCTGGAGCCGAACAGTCGACAAAGTCTGAAGAGACAAGCGGAGGCGATTTAATAGGCGCTACCCAGCGTACCACTCAAGCAGTTATGGGTATGGTCCAAACACTAGCGCTAATTGTGCTTTTGGCTTGGATTGTGCTGGACTTCAATTTCGTAAAGGATTGGCTGCGCGGTCTTACGCATGCCGAGGCTTTTGGCGTGAAGATCGACCGACGCACAGTCGACCGAGCTACTGCATTGTTGAAGCAGCTTTCGGAAGAGAAACCAACCGACTTCGATAAGGTTATTGGAGATGCCGCTTTGCAACGGTCGATCCACGTCGCGCCTGCTATCGTTGACGCCAATGTGCTATGGGTGGATGACCAACCCGAGAAAAATGACCTGCCTCGTAAGTTTCTCGAGACACTTCATGTCCAGGTGACAATCGCGCGCTCGACTGACGAGGCCATGCGAGCGCTCAAACGAAGGCCATTCGATTTGATAATCAGCGACGTTTGGCGACCCAAAGACCCTCGTGTTGAGCTGAAACGCTGTAGGATTTACTATTTTGACTATCCGAACCAAGAATTGCAGGAAAAATATGAGAAGCTTGGCGGAGGCGGTTTGGAGAGATTCAATTTGGACTTCGAACTCAAGCGGACCAGCGGGCTTCAGCATGGCGGAGCAGATCGCTGCTGAAGACGACGAGATGGTACCGCCTATTATTTTCTACGCGGCTGAAAACGCGAGAATTGTAAGGTCACTGTGTGGCGTTAGAGTGATCAACCGGAAGGATACACTTCTGCAAAACGTAGTTAGCCTGCTTGAAGAGCAACGCTGGAATAAGTTGGGATCGGTAGATTGACAAGGGCGAAAGGCTCATGCTCTGCACCCGGTGAAGAAGTGCTGCCCGAAGCTAGCGCTCCCGCGAAATCGCCCGCTGCGAGATCCGAAAGCAGGCGTGGCCGCTTGAGCATTTTGGGAGACTCCCTTCTTCCGCTGTCGGCCTAAACCAGCTCTCTGGAATTTCCCCAAGAATGTGCGTGGACGCAGCGCACATCGGAGGCGCAGTCGACAGGATTTGTCTCTTTGCAAGCCGTAGGGTTCAGGTTTTTCGAACCGTAAGCGCCGCGGATTTTCGCACAGCCGTCGCATGGTTAAAATCGCGATGGTTAACGGCGGCGCGAAGGTATTTTCTTCCCGCCAGGATCCACGGGGGTAACGGCCCTAGAATACGGCAAAAGTGTGGCGCCGGCGTAGGAAAAACCGGGATAAGCTATTGAAATGAAACAGCTTTCAGCCCAATATGACAAAAGTTAAAAGTTCCTTTTTTTGTAGGTCGAAAATCCGTTAAATATAGATAATTGCTCGGATTAACCTCAATTTGTAACCTTGGATTGCCTTCATTGCTTTTACAACCGCGCCATCCGGTTTTGTCTCTGGCGGCGTTTGTCCAACAGAATCAATGCCTTGGCAGCCGCTTAATGCTTTCGCAAGGCGCTTTCGCCTACGGTCTCCGCATGAAAACACGGCCCCCGCTCTCAACGCCCGGATGGCGAAACCGAGGACTCCACCTCCGATCACTTCACGCGACGAAGCGCGGCGGACAGGGCGTCGGCGATCTGCCCGATCTGGCTCTCCTGGACGATGAGCGGCGGCGACAGCGCGATGATGTCGCCGGCCTGCCGGACCAGGACGCCGTTCTCGAAGCAGTCCACGAACACGTCGTAGGCGCGCTTGCCGGCTTCGTTCGGCCTAGGCTCCAGCTCGATCCCGGCGACGAGCCCCAGATTGCGGACATCGATGACATGCGGGCATCCGCGCAAGCTATGCACGGCCTCTTCCAGCACCGGCGCGAGCGAAGCGGCCCGCTCGAACAGCCCTTCGCGCTCATAAATGTCGAGCGCGGCGAGCCCCGCCGCGCAGGCCGTCGGGTGGCCGGAATAGGTATAGCCGTGGAACAGCTCGATCATGTGCTCAGGCCCCTGCATCAGGGCATCGTGGATGCCGCGGTTCACGAAAACCGCGCCCATCGGGATCGCGCCGTTGGTGAGGCCCTTCGCGGCGGTCGTGATGTCGGGCGTCACGCCGAAGAATTGCGATGCGAACGCTGTGCCGAGCCGCCCGAAGCCCGTGATGACTTCATCGAAGATCAGAAGAAGGCCGTGGCGGTCGCAAATCGCGCGGAGCCTTTCGAGATAGCCTTTCGGCGGCAGAAGCACCCCGGCCGATCCGGATAGCGGTTCCACGATCACCGCGGCGATGGTGTCCGCCCCATGCAGCGCGACGAGGCGCTCCAGGTGATCGGCCAGCTCCGCGCCGTGCTCGGGCAGCCCTTTCGTAAAGGCGTTGCGGGCGATGTCGAGCGTATGCGGCAGGTGATCGACGGCAGGCAGCATCGCCCCGAAGGCGCGGCGGTTGTTCGCGAGGCCCCCCACGGACATGCCCCCGAAGCCGCAGCCGTGATAGCCGCGCTCGCGGCCGATGAAGCGCGTCCGCTGGCCTTCGCCTCGCGCGCGATGATAGGCGAGCGCGATCTTGAGCGCGGTGTCCACGGCCTCCGAACCCGAGTTTGCGAAGAATATGCGGTCGAGCCCTTCCGGCGCGATGCCAGCAAGGCGCGCCGCGAGTTCGAACGCGCCCGGATGGCCGATCTGAAAGGCGGTGGCGTAATCCAGCGTCTGCAGCTGCCGCTCCACCGCTTGCGCGATTTCGGCGCGGCCATGACCGGCGTTCACGCACCAAAGGCCCGCGACGCCATCGAGGATCTTGCGTCCGTCCGCGCTCGTGTAGTGCATCCCCTCTGCGGAGACCAGAATGCGCGGATGCGCCTTGAATTGGCGGTTCGCCGTGAACGGCATCCAATAGGCGGAAAGGTCGAGTTCGTTCGGCAAGGCGGTTGTATTCTGGCTCATCACGCAAACCTCTCAGTTGGAAAAGGTTTAGACCTCGATAAGGTCCCCCACAAGCGGATGGCAGGAAAGGAAAACGCCTATGGAAGGCAACGGCGCCAAGGTTGCGGTCGTCACCGGCTCGGGGCGCGGCATAGGCCGGGCCTGCGCCGCCGCGCTTTCCGGGCAAGGCTGGGTGTGCGTTTGCGCCGATGTGGATATGGCCGGGGCTCGGAAGACGGCGGCGGAGGTGAAGGGACATGCCGTCGAGTGCGACGTCTCGAAGGCGGCCGACATCGAGCGGCTGATCGGCGAGACGGCGGCCAGGTTCAGCGCTATCGGCGCCATCGTCTCGAATGCCGGCATCATGCGGCGCAAGCCGCTTGCCGAAACGTCGCTGGATGATTGGAACAAGGTCATCGCCACCAACTTGACGGCGGCTTTTCTCCTTGCGAAGTTCGGGGAAGCGCATCTGCGCCGGAGCAAGGGCGGCATGGTTCTGATCGCATCGACGCGGGCGCACATGTCCGAGCCGGACACTTTCGCCTATTCGGCCAGCAAAGGCGGCCTTGTCGCCCTCACCCATTCCCTCGCGGTGACGCTCGGTCCCGATGTCCGCGTGAACTGCGTCTCGCCGGGCTGGATCGATGTCGAGCCGGGCGCGAAACTCTCAGGCGACGATCATGCGCAGCATCCGGCGGGGCGGGTGGGGACGCCATCGGACATCGCCGCGGCGGCCGCGTTTCTGCTTTCCGAGGCGGCAGGTTTCATGACAGGCGCGGAGCTTATCGTCGATGGCGGCATGACCCGGAAAATGATCTACGCGGACTAGGAGGGCCTCGTGCAAATCGACCTCAACGCGGATATGGGCGAGGGCTTTGGCGCGTATCGCATCGGTTCCGACGAGGAACTCCTCCACTTCGTAACCTCGGCCAATGTCGCCTGCGGATTTCACGCAGGCGATCCGGCGATCATGAAAAACCTTGCCGTCATGGCTCATGAGCGCGGCGTAGGGGTCGGGGCGCATCCCGGCTTCGACGATTTGCAGGGCTTCGGGCGGCGGCCCATTCACATGAACGCGCGCGACCTCGAATACATGGTCGTCTATCAGATTGGCGCTTTGCAGGCTCTGGCGGCCTACGCGAGCGCGCCGCTGCGTCATGTGAAGCCGCACGGCGCACTTTATAATATGGCCGCGAAGGACGAGGCCTATGCCCGCGCCATCGCCCGCGCCGTGAAAACCGTCGACGCGACGCTGATCTATGTTGGCCTGCCTGGCTCCGAAATGCAAAGGGCGGCGGAGCGGGAAGGCCTCGCTTTCGCGCGGGAAGGCTACTGCGACCGCCTCTATCGCGACGACGGCTCTCTGACGCCGCGCTCGGCGGCGGGGGCGGTCATCCACGATCCGGAGGCCGCGGCGTTGCAGGCGCTCCGGATCGCCCGCGATCGGGAGGCCATCACCGCCACAGGGGCGCGGCTGAAACTCGAGGCCGACACGCTTTGCATCCACGGCGATGAACCGGGAGCGGCAGCCGTCGCCAGCGCGGTCCGCCGGGCTTTGGAGAGCGCCGGCATCGAGCTCAAGCCGATGATAGCGAAGCTGGAAAAGCATCGCGTTGCGTCCCATCCCTCGGCTAGCTCAGAATGATGCCGATGCTCATGGGGAGCTTGTCGAACCATGGGCGACATCTTTTCCGGTCGCCCGCTGGCCGGTTGATTAACGATGCGGCGCTAGGCTTTTTGCGGCGTTAATCAATTAGAGTTAAATTGCGAGCGTCGCGCGCCGCATCCTTCCTGATTCATGACGATGGCTCTCCACATGGTTGTCCGTTCGCTGGCTTTGCTGGTTTGCCTGGCGGCGTTCTTCCATGCCCCCGCGTACGGGCGCGGCGGGGCGGGCGACGCCTGCGTGAAGTACACACAGAACAGGCTCATCATTGGCGCCGATCTGCAAGGCCGCCGCTTCGTTCTCGAACCCAAGAGCGGCGTCGAACTGATGCCGCCGTTCTCATCGTCCGACGGGCGCAATATCTTTCACGGGGCTTACAGCCTTTCTCTCGACGTCGGCGAGAGACTCTCTCTGTTCTATAGCAGGTCGCCAAGAACGTGCGTTCTGTCCCGGGATGAGGACAGGTCATCGGCGTTGACGATACCTGTTTTCTTCGTAGGCGCTGCTCAACAGTCGCTCGAGGAATTGAAGGAGAACGTCGACAATCTCGCCTTCGCGCCGTCAGCCTGGCTGAAAGTCGATAGCGATTTCTCCGATGTCAGCTTTCGTTTGAAGCGAGGCGGCTCGCGTTTCGGCGAAATTCGCCCGTTCTTCTTATGCGGACTGGCGGGACTTTTGGTCTGCGAGCAATCCTGCCCCGGCAACTCCACGATGCTGGCCGCTTCCCTCGTGAACGAAGTTGTCAAGGGCGGCGGGTTCGACTATGCGCCGTCCCCTTCCCAAGGGCGCAAGGACGTGCGTCTGCCTTCGCTCAAAGAAGAGGCGCAGCCGCGTCCCGCCGAACGGGTCGCGGAGGAGAGCCAGCGGGGCAAGCCAGAGCCCAAGATCACCCCAGCGCCAGTCAATCCACAACCGGCCCAGCGTCCTTCTTTCTGGGCGCAATCGCCAGACAAGGCCGCCACGCAGCCCAAGGCCGATGCCGCTCCCCGTCCGGATGCGGTTCAGCAGCCGAAGGCTGACGCCGCTCTGCGTCCGGATGCCGTTCAGCAGCCCAAGGTTGACGCCGCTCCGCGTCCGGATGCCGTTCAGCCTCAAAAAGCGGCTCCTTCAGAAGCCCAGGCGCCGTCCGAGCCTTCTCCTCGTCAAGCGCAGCCTTCCGAGAATGCGGCGGCTCAGCCGCAAAAGGCGGAGCCGGCTCAGCCCGAGCCCGCCCAAAAGCCTCAGGTCCAGGTTCCCGAAGCCGCCTCTGCGCCATCCGCGCCGAAGACCCAACGCCTCGTTCTCGCCTTCGAACGGAAGAACGGGGAGCCTATCCCGGCGCTCGACGTCCTCAAGGCGGAAGGAAGCGTCGTCGTCGAAGGTGTTCCGTTGCAGGCCGAGCCGGACGGGTTGGCCGCCGACCTCCAGGACGAGGCGTTCCAGAAAGCCAGTACGCCCGGCTATCTGAAAAAGCTGCTCCGGCGGCATTCCGTCACCGGCGTGAAAAACGACAAAGGCCGGCTCGTGCTCGCCGTCGACCCGCTTTACGTGCGCGCCGAGGATCTGCTGATCGTCATCAAGGATGCGGCGGGCGACCCCGTTCGCGGATGCGATCTCGCCCTCGACGTGTCGATGGGGCGCCGGCTGGGCGACGGCTGGACGAAAACCGGCGCGGAGGAGCGTGTGCGCGGCCTTGAATTCGCCGAGACGGATGCGTTGTACGCGCTGAATGTGCCCGTCGAGATCGCCGCGAACGAGCTTCTGATCAGCACGGCGGAGCCTGGAGATGTGGGCCGCCTCTCGAACGCCGCGCCCGGCTGCGAGTTGGAAGCGCGACCGCTCGTTTCCGTCGATGAAATCCGCAGCGGGAAAATCACAAGGTTCCTGCAAAGAGCGGGGCCGACCCTCATCGCCATATTCTCCACGGACAGCGGCTTTGCCGGCGCCATCGGTTTTGCGGCTGCCGACGGATTCTGGTCGGAAGCCCTGCGGCTCGCGAATGTGGTGTCCACCGCGTCGTGGGAGAAGAAGGTTCTGGCGCGCGCTCAGGCCCCCGGAGTGAGCCCCGAGACGGGCGTGCTGCAGCAGGAGGGAGTGGGCGGCGCGCTTGCGGGCGACGGCAACCGCGGAACGATACTCAAGATATTAAGCAGCGGCTCTCATGGCAGGGCGGGGCCGCTTTCCATTTTCATGGTCCAGCCGGTCGAGCGGTATCATCTCGACCTTGCGCTGAAGCCGATTCGGGAGGACGCGGCGATCTCAGCGCGCCACAGCGTGAAGCAGGAGGCGATGCTTCTCATTTCGGGAAGCGTCAGGGA
This sequence comes from uncultured Alphaproteobacteria bacterium, assembly GCA_963727795.1. Classification (GTDB taxonomy): domain Bacteria; phylum Pseudomonadota; class Alphaproteobacteria; order Rhizobiales; family Rhodomicrobiaceae; genus Rhodomicrobium. Next base: position 173,059 of record CAVSHC010000015.1, on the reverse strand, counting down.
AACGGGAAGCTACTTCTGCCAGCATTCGCCTCGAAGGGACAAGAGCCCCTGGGAAAGCCCGAACTGGGTGAAACAGGCCCGCAAGATCTTCGCCGTGGAAGTTTGGGGCGAAAAAGCGGTTCTCAGCATGCAGGAGGCCGGCCGCATCAACCCGGCCGACGACGCACCCGCAGGCCTCTACCGGTGTATTATTGCGAGCCCCGATGGCGACAGGATCGCCGTTTACGGCCTAGCGGTGAAAACGCTGACGGATGACGCCGCCAGGACGAAGGCCTTCTCCTACCTCACAACGAAGGCCAATACCTTCCTCAAACCGTAACGCCCGCTACACACTGGCTGCCGAAAATGGAGACGCGGGGCCAGGAGGTCTTGGCTATTCTCTTCATTCCTGTACAGGTGGCGTTCATCAAGACGGGCGTATTGTTCTCTACTACAGAAAGTTTTAACTATATGACAGCCTCGCCGGCTTGGCCGGGCTGTCGTGTGCGCGCGTCGCGACTCAGGGGCACATGACGAACAAACCGATTTTCTTCGATCCGAAAAACCGGCGCGCGGGGCATGTATCTCGCGCTGCATGGGCGCTTGCCGTGGTGAGCAGCCTGGCCGGCATCGTCTTCCTTTCGAGCCTCTTTATCTTCAGGTCCTTTCCCGAAACTTTACAGACATCGCCAAGCCAGCGTTATGCACTCCTGAACGATGTCGCCAAGGCTCCTCATCTGCTGCCTTCGGTTCGCAACCTTGCGCGTAAAGCCCAAGCCACCAAGAAAACCTATCCGCACTCCCCGACGCCTTTCGCCCCCGGCATGGCGAAGGCGAAAGGACTAAAGTCGGCGATCGAGCGCCGCGAGAAGCCGCTTACGATCGGCTTTTATGCGAACTGGGACGACGGCAGCTTCAGGTCGCTGAAGAATAATCTGAATAATCTGGATTGGGTTGTTCCGAGCTGGCTCTACCTGCAGGGCGACTCGATGGACCTCACGATCACGCTCGACCAGAAATCGCTCGATTTGATCAGGACGCAGAAACCGGGAGCCGCAATTCTGGCGATGGTCCAGAATTCGTCGATCGCAAAATGGGACGGTCCCAACCTCGGCCGCCTCATGGCCGATCCGGGGAGAAGACGCGACCGCCTGAACAAGATTACCCAGTTCGTTGAAGACAACAAGCTCCAGGGCATCGTCGTCGATTTCGAGCAGATCCCGGATGACGCACACAAGGACACCCTGGCCTTCCTGGGCGAGCTTCGCGCCGTGTTCAAGCAGAAGGGCTTGCTGGTCGCCGTGGCCGCGCCCTTCGACGATCCGCACTGGAATTACAAAGCCTACGCCAAGAGCTGCGATTTCCTGATGCTCATGGGTTACGATGAGCATTGGTCCGACTCTCAGCCGGGAGCCGTTGCGTCACAATCGTGGTTTTCCACCCGCCTTGCGGCGCGGATGCGCGATCTCGACCCCGCGCACACAATCATCGCCATCGCCAACTACGGCTACGATTGGACCGTTGGAGGCGGGGAAGCCGACGAGCTGACTTTCCAGGAGGCGATCCTGGCGGCGCGCGACTCCAAAGCGCCGATCGACCTCGATCCAGACACGCTCAATCCGCGCTTCTCGTATTGGGAAGACGGCAGCACCCATCGCGTCTGGTTTCTCGACGCGGTGACAGCCTACAACCATTTGCGCGCCGCCGATAAATACCGTCCGGCGGGTTATGCCTTATGGCGGCTCGGGGCTGAAGATCCCTCAATCTGGCAGGTCATGCCCCGAAGCTACGGCGCGCCGCCGCCGCCGGCGCTCGAAACCATAACGCCGACCAGCGACGTCAGCTTCGTGGGCCGCGGCGAGCTTTTGCAGATTGCGGCCAAGCCCTCCCCCGGTTCGCGCACATTCAAGACCGACGATGCGAATGCGACGATCACGGCTGAGGCTTACACAAAAATGCCCGCCTCTTTCGTGATCCGCCGCGGAGGCGAAATTCCTGGCAAGATCGTGCTCACGTTCGATGACGGCCCAAGCCCTGATTGGACGCCAAAAATTCTCGACATCCTCAAGGAGAAGGGCGTTCACGCTTCTTTCTTTATCATTGGAGAGAACGGCATAGCCCATCCGAGGCTTGTTCAGCGCATTCTCGCGGAGGGGCACGATCTTGGCAATCACACCTTCACCCATCCAAATATTGGCGAGGTGTCCGACAGCGTGGCGGGCGTGGAGCTCAACGCGACGCAGCGTTTGATCGAAGCCTTGACGGGGCGCTCGACGCGGCTCTTCCGGCCGCCCTATTTCGGCGACGCGGAGCCCACCAGCGCCGAGGAAATCGCTCCCATGGAAGTGGCCGAGAAGCTCGGCTACCTCACGGTCGGGCTGAAGATTGACCCCGACGACTGGCAGAGGCCGTCGCCCGAGCAGATCGTCGAGCGTGTCCTGGCTCAGGCCACGAACCCAGATGTGGAGAAGCGCGGGCAGATCGTGCTGCTCCATGATGCAGGCGGCGACCGCTCGTCGACCGTTGCTGCGCTTCCGCAGCTTATCGATACCATGAGAGCGAAAGGCTTCGAATTTGCGACGACGTCCGAGCTTGCAAAGTGGACCAGGGATCAGGCCATGCCGCCCGTTCCAACGGATGAGGCCTCGCCGCTCGTCAACCGTTACGTCTTCTTCACGCTGAGCTGGTTGCAGGATGCGCTCACAGCCCTCTTCGTGATCGCCATAGGGCTCGGCTTGGCGCGGCTTGTCGCCCTCTGCGGTCTGGCGTCGCTTGGCTGCGCCCGTGCGAAAAAGCGCGAAGCTCCTGGGAACGCCGATGACCTTTCCGTCTCGGTCCTTATCCCAGCCTACAACGAAGCAAAAGTGATCGCCGCCTCGATCCGTCAGATCCTGGCCAGCACGCACCGCAAGATCGCCATCGTCGTTATCGACGACGGTTCGACAGACGGCACATCGGAGGTCGTTCGCTCTTGCTTCTCGGGCGATGACCGCGTTCGGCTGATCGCCACGCAGAACGGGGGCAAGGCGAGGGCGATCAATCTCGGGCTCGCGCATGCCGAAGGGGACGTCGTCGTCGTGCTTGACGCCGACACCCAGTTCGAGCCGCAGACCATATCGCGTCTTGTGCGCTGGTTCGCCGATCCCGCGGTCGGAGCCGTCGCCGGCAATGCGAAGGTCGGAAACCGCCTCAATATGCTCACCCGGTGGCAGGCCCTGGAATACGTCACGGCTCAGAATCTTGAGCGCCGCGCCTTGGCGACGCTAGGCTGCATAACCGTGGTGCCGGGAGCCGTGGGCGCCTGGCGGCGCGACGTGATTGCGAAGCTCGGCGGATTCCCGTCCAACACGCTCGCCGAGGACCAGGATTTAACCATCATGGTCCAGCGCGAAGGCCATCGCGTTCTTTTCGACCAGGACGCCATAGCCTGGACGGAGGCCCCGGACACGCTGTCAGGACTTGCGAAGCAGCGGTTCCGCTGGGCCTTCGGCACGCTGCAATGCCTGTGGAAGCACCGGCGCGTAACCCTCAATCGCCGCTATGGCGCGCTCGGCCTGATTGCGCTGCCGCAGGTCTGGCTGTTTCAGATCGCGCTTGCCTGTATGTCGCCGCTCATCGATCTCGCCCTTATTTTCCAACTCTTAAGAGGACTGACCGATTACCTGCAGCATGGCGGCCAGGCCAACTCGCAAAGCTTGATGATCACGGCGAGCTACTATGCGGTCTTCATGACGGTGGACCTGACCGCCTCGATGATCGCCTTCCTGCTTGAAAAGGCGGAAGACCGCTCGCTTCTGTGGTGGCTCGTGCTGCAGCGGTTCGGCTACCGGCAAATCATGTATTATGTGGTCGTCAAGTCCGTGCTCAGAGCCTTGCAAGGCCGGGTCGTCGGCTGGGGCAAGCTTGAGCGCAAGGCGACGGTCAGAACGGCTCCGGCGGGCGAGGAAGAGGGGGGATCCGCCATCCCTCTTCCTGCAACGACCTTATGACCGTGTGACGATGAGCTTCCAGGGGCCGTCGGGCACATCCTTTTCGTCGATGAGGCGCCATTCGGTGTGGTCGCTGTCGTTCAAGCCGAGGTACTGAGCCGTCGCCGGCGAGACATCCAGCCCGGCTTTGAGCCCTTGGGTGTTTTTGGGCTTTTTGGCCGCTCCGAAAACCCAGTCGAAGTCGTCTTCGCCAAAAGGCCCTACATCCTGCCACTGAGCGAAGCAGGATTTGCCCTTATAGCGGATTTCAACCCAGCGATTTCTCGTGAGAGGCTCCTGCTTTTGACCGAAGCCGGGGATTTTCTTCGCGATGTCCTTGAGATTGCCGTCGGGGTCGGCTTCCGCGAACGGCAGCGCAACGTAGAACGGGTTTTGCTTCGGCGTGAATGCCGCCGGGAAGAAGCCTTTCCTCTTCGAGGGGTTATCGACGCCGCCGAAGTTCTTCATCCAGTCGGCGTCCCAGTAGCTCGAATAATTGTGAATATAGCCGTTATCTTCGGTCGCGCCTTCGCCAACCCAAAATATCGTTGTCATCGTCTTTTTGAATAGAGGCATTTCGCTCAGGCTAGCATTTATTGGCTTGTTTTGCGAATCCCAAGCCGAACCATTGGGCAAGGCGGAGGCCGCCGATAGTCCCAAGAGAACGCTAGCTACGAAAACGCACGACTTCAGTTTCATGAATGAGCCTTGGCATTGCGTCACGGCAGCAAAACCGCTTCGATCCATCCGAAGCTAGAGCAGTCTTGCCGTCAGACGCAGGATTGCACACTGCGGGGCTCAAGCCCCGGTTGTGTCCCAGTCCTGAGCACAAATCTTGTCGAGATTTGGATCGCTTTGTTATGTGTCTGAAACGTAATAAGTTCCCGCCGCGTCACCGTTTGGTTGCGAAGCTCTTAACAGGCGCTCAAAAAAAAGGCGGCGCTTGCTGCGCCGCCCTCGCCGATAGCCGTAGATTGTAGAGCTCAGGCCGCTTTCGAACCGTGATCGGCCGTAACCTGCTCGGCGAGCTTTCCGGTCAGTTCGACCAGATGATCGAACTTGGCCTCGAAGCCGCCAACCCCGGCGGTTACGGACCTCAACTCGATGATAAGGTCGTGGATTTCAGCCTCCGGGAGGTGCGCATCGATCACGTCCCAGCCGGACCATCCCGGCCGGGCGTCGAAGCCTAGGATCTGGCCGCGCCGCGACGAGATCATGCCGTTGATCTTCGCCGTCGCTTCCGACGGGACGGAGATCCTCACAGCCGAAATCGGCTCAAGCAGGACCGGCGAGCATTTCGGCATTCCTTCGGACATGGCGAGGCGGCCCGCCATCTTGAACGCTTGCTCGGAGGAGTCGACCGTATGGTAGGATCCGTCCTTCAAGCACACACAGACATCAACGACCGGAAAGCCGAGAGGACCGCTCGAAAGATACTCCCGCACGCCAGCCTCGACGGCGGGGAAATAATTGCGCGGGATCGCGCCGCCGGTGATCACCTCCGTAAAGGCGAAGCCTTCGCCGCGCGGCTGCGGCTTGATCTCCACCACCACGTCGCCGAACTGGCCGTGTCCGCCGCTCTGCTTCTTGTGCCGGCCGCGGATTTCGACGTTCTTGCGGATCGTTTCCTTGTAGGGGATCTCGCGCTTCTTCGTCTCCGCCTTGATGCCGAAACGGCGATTCAGGCGCTCCAGGGCGACGCGCAAATGCATTTCGCCCTGGCCCCAAAGAACCATCTGATTGGTCTCGCGATCCAGAACGAGCGCAAGAGAGGGGTCCTCGTCGATCAGCTTGCTGAGCGCCGCGGTGAGCTTGATCTCGTCCTTGCGCTCGCCCGCTGCGATGGCGAGGCCATACACCGGCTTTGGCGGCGCCGAAGCCTTGATGGACAGCGTTGCGTTCTTTTCGCCTGTCAGCGTCTCTCCCGTCGGGAAACTTTCGAGCCGGCCGAAGGCCACCGTTTCGCCAGCGGAGCCAGGGCCGCGCTTCTTGACGTCCGTCCCAACAACGGAATAAACGCCGGAAATTTTCTCTTCGCCCGAATGCGCGTAAACCGAGCCGCCGTCCGCGAACTGTCCGGCCAGCACGCGCGCCAGCGAAAGCTTGCCGGCATGAGACGTATGATGAGTCTTCATGATGTAGGCCGCCGATCTCGCGGCGCCGAGGCCAAGCCGCTTCGCGGTTTCCTCCACGAAAGGAGCTTCATGGCGCAGCGCCTTCAGAAGCCTGCCGATGCCGTGGCCCTCCTCAGCCGAGCCGAAGAACACGGGAACGATCTGACACTGCTTGAACTCGGTGACGAGGTCCTGGAAAACCTTGTCGCGGCTGGGCGCGACGTCGCTCAGCAATTGCTCCATAAGCTCATCGTCGTAATCGGCAAGCTTTTCGAGCATGGAGAAGCGTTGATCGGCTTCGAAATGAGCGAGATCCGACGGGATGGCGATCACTTCGCTTGGCGCGTGTTCGCGATAAACGAAAGCCCGCTCGAGAGCCAGGTCCACGAAGCCGCTCACGACTCCGTCTTCCCAGATCGGCATTTGGCGAAGCACAAGCGGAACGCGGCTTGCGGTCTGCATCATGGTCAGGATCTCGCCGATGCCCGGGCCGACCTTGTCGATGCCAACCTTGTCTATCTTATTTATAAAAAGAAAATGGGGGACCCCTGCGGTCTCAAGAGCTTTCAGGATCATCTGCAGGGCATACAATTTCTTGTCGTCCGCCTCGCAGACGACGATAGCGGCGTCGCAAGCGGCGATGGCGCCCATGCCGTCATATTGAAATTCGACGGAGCCGGGGCAGTCGAGCAATGTAAACTTGTCGCCGAGAAAATCGAAGTTGGCGACGTTCATCTCGACGCTCATGCCGTGGCTCTTCGCTTCGGCAGAAGTGTCGCTGACGGTTTTACGGGCGTCGGCGCTTTCATGCGTCGTTCCCGTGCGGGCCAAGATTGATTCGAAGAGAGTAGATTTGCCGCTGGGGTGAGGACCGACCAAAGCGACACAGCGGGGACTTCTGCCCTCCGCGTTTCCACTTCCGCTCATGTTTGCTGTTCCTTACGCGGAATATTGCTATTAGAGGGGCGCGCGCTGCCAGAGCGCCGCGAATACGCCATCGTCGCAAGAGGGGCCAATCTTTGCAAGTCCCATGATGAGAAATCGCGCGTCCGAAACACGGGCTTATCGCCGCCGCTTGTGTCTTGCAAGCGCAACCGCGTGGAACGCTTAAGGTGCAAGCTTTCGTCGCGCCCGCGCCAAGTTCTCCGGCTTATTTAACGGGCGCAAGGTCCTTCGCTTCGTCCCCGAACGGCAAGGGGTAGGGGCGCAGAAGCCTGTGAGCGCGGGTCAGCGTGACGATGCGCTCGGGGCGTCCACGGCGTCCTTCTGCGATATCCTGGCTGGGGCCGAGCCGCTCGAAATAGGGGGCGAACTCGGCGAGCGCCTTTTCCGCGCGTTCCTTCGGAATGACGATCAGCGCATCGCGTCCCACGAAGTCCTTTGCGTGACATAGAAACGCGAATTCGCGCGGATCGCGGGTGAAAGCGCACAGCGGGACATCGGGGCCGAAAGCGGCGCCCGCTTTTCCGCCGACGCGCCAATTATCGAAGGCCACGAAGGCGGGAGGTTCTGCGCCGGAGGCCCGCCACGCGGCCGATTCCCTGAGTCCCTTCCAGTCGTAGCTCCATTGCAGGGGATCTTGCTTCGCGCTTATCAGCCCGAACGGTCCCGCCGCGGCAAAGCCGGCGAACACGGCGAAGATGATCGCTGCGAGCGCGGCGCTTGCGGCAGACCAGGCGCGCAGCCAGCGCGGGCTTCTTCGACTCAGCCACAGCCCCAGTAGCGGGAAGGCGAAAAGCCATGCCGAGTTGAACCAGTGCGGGATCGTGGTCTTGCCGAGGAAAGGCATCGCTGTGAACAGGAGAAGCGGAATGGCGACAAGCCACAGAAGAAACCGGCTCGGAGCCTGCGCATTGCTTGAGCGCAGCGCGGCGGCCAGCGCCAGCACGAGCGGTATGCCGAGCCATGGCGATAGCGTCGCGGCCTGAGCGCCTAATGCTTCCCAGAAATGGGCGAAGGCGGATGCGCCAAGCGATGGCCCGCCCGACGTGCGGCCCGACTGGAATGCAAACGAGGCCCAATCGTTCTGGTAGTTCCAGATCAGCGCGGGCGAGAAAATCACAAGCGCGAGCGCGGCGCCGGCATAGGGATGCGGGCGCCAAAGCCATCGCCGGTGAACAGGCGAGCACGCCAGGAACCCGAACAAGCCGGCCGGCACGAAGATCGCCGAATATTTTGCAAGGCCCGCCAGCCCAAACGCCGCCCCCGCAATCAGCCAAAGTCCCCACAGCGCCTTGTTGCTGCGGGCGGGGCCGAAAAGGATTTCCGCGACCGCCCAAACGGCGGTTGTGAGAAACAGAAACAGGGGCACATCCGGCAGGATGAGTCCATCGGGCCAGACCACGAAATAGATCGCCGCATTGAACCCGAACAACGCCCACCAGGCCGCCTGCGCTCCAAACAGCGTTCGGGTCAAGCCGAACAGAGGCGCATTGGTCGCGACGGCCATCGCCAGGAACGGCAGGCGAACCCACCACCCTTCGCCAGATAAGGCGGCAAAGGCGTGGACGATCCATTGGTGGAGAGGCGGATGATCGAAATAGGAGAGAGCGAGCTTCCGCGAAACGACGACCGTATAGGCCTCATCGCCAGCGAATCCGGTCAGCCAGGCGGCGAAGACCTTGGCGACTGTCAAGACCGCGATGAATGCCAGAATTAATTTGGCGGGCGCAGTGCTTTTGCTTGCAAGGCTCGCGCTTTCGGAAGAAGTATTGCCAACAAGCGGGGGCGCCTTTTCCGGCTTGGCAAGCTTTTCTTGCGAGCCGAGTGTAATTCCCTCCTGCAAAACGCGACCCCTCTTAGAAAATATCGATCGATACAGCAGGCATTGCCGTTCCCCGAGCAACCCTTTAAATCGGCTGTTTAATTGGAACTGTGTGAGTTGTCGAGGGTGAACCGCCGGGCGAGCCGGGCCGATCACAATTCAGGATAAGCCGCCGATTTGAATTGACGGAGGTTCATGAGCTGGCGGGCGATATCCACGAGCTGCGTCGCCGTGAAAGGTTTACTCGCGAACAGCCCTGCGCTGAGCTCCGCCGGAAGCCGGTCGCAGTCGTAGCCCGTGACAACCGCGAACGGTATCCCCTCAGCCTTGAGCGCCAGAGCGACGGGCGTGGCGTGCTCGCCGTTGAGATTGCAATCGAGAAAAGCCGCATCCGGTTTCTCGCGAGCCAAAAGCTCAAGCGCCTTAGCGATCGTCGCAGCCGGCCCCACGATCTCGTAATTTGCACCGCAAAGGATCGCTTTCATCTCGAACGCGAGTAGGAATTCGTCCTCCACGATCAAAAGTTTTTGGGCAATCATGGCTTGGGACGCACCGGTTTCTTGGCCTTTCTCAGCGGAAGGCGCATGTCGCAAACGACGCCGCCCGGCTCGAAGCGCAGATCGGCCTCGCCGTCGAGGCCGCTCAGGCTTTGCTCGACGATGAAGGTCCCGAAGCCCCGGTGAAGCGGCGCTTTGACTTTTGGGCCGCCGCTCTCCTGCCATCTCATCTTCAGGACTTTTCCGTTATCCTCGGTCTCCCAGGCGAGATTGACCCGCCCCGCCGCCACACACAACGCGCCATACTTGCTCGCATTCGTGCCGAGTTCATGCAGCACAAGCGAAAGCCCAACCGCCGTTTGCGGATCGAGCTTGACGGGCGGGCCGCTGCATGTGAGCCGGTCATCGTTCGCGCCGCCAAAAAGCAGTTGCTCTTTCACGAGGGAGCAAAGGTCTGCGCCATGCCAGGACGAAGCGGTCAAGACATCGTGCGCCGCCGCCAGGGCCTGGATGCGGCCGGTAAAGCTTTCCGCGAAGGCCTCGGGGTCGTGAGACTGGCGAAGCGTAAGCCGGGCGATCGACTGAACCATCGCAAGAGTGTTTTTCACTCTGTGATTTAACTCGTCGAGGAGGAGCTGCCTTGTCCTTTCCTGAGCTTTGCGCTCGGTTATGTCGTGGGCGATGGCGGCGTAGCTGGAGAGAGCCCTGTCGCGGCCTTGCAAAGGCGCAAGGCAGAAGATGGCCTCGAACGGCGTTCCATCCCTGTGCAGCAAACGGACATCGCGAGAAAGGGCATGGCCGCTTTGCCTCACTTCGTTTGCAAGCGATTTAAGGGCTTCATGCTCGCCCGGCGGACAGAGACTGCGGAAGGGCCTGCCGATGATTTCATCGGGCGCGTAGCCATGGAGCGCTTCGGCGCCAGGATTCCAGCTCTCGATGACAAGGCCGGGCGAAAGAGAATAAATCGGCTGGCCGATTGAATTGACGATCGCCTCGTAGCGCAGACGAAGTTGATGGCCCGTAAGATCGGTGACCACGGCGGAAATCACCGGCGTGTTTTCGGCGGTCAGCCGCACCGAGGAGATCGTCACCGCGGCGTGGCCGCCCCCTATCCTCTTGAGGGCCATCTCGCAGCCGGGGCAGCCGTCAGGCGCGGACAGATGCTCAAAATCCTTGCCGCCAATAAAGTCGAGTACGGACGATCCGACAATGCGCTCGGCGGTTCCTCCCGCAATGTCCGCAAACGCGCCGTTGCAATAAAGGATGACGCCTTGCTGGGAAATCGTAAGCGCGCCTTCGCGCATTTGCTCGACGAGAAGGCGATAAGGCTCCGCCGCGCTTTTCAGCGTGAAAACCTGCGGGCCGTTTTCGCTATCGACAACAAGCGCGTCCACCTCGCCGCTGCGAAGCGCGCGCAAGGTTTCCTCCGCCTCCGCCAGGCGGCTTCTCAGATCCGAAAGCGCTTCTTCGCCTTGGCTCGGGTTTGGGGCGTGCATCAGGCAGCCTTGATCGATGCACTCAGTCTCGCGAGATCGGACATGTCCCCGATAATACGGCGCACAGGGCTGGGCTTGTCGCGGACCAGCGTCGGCGCGGCAATAATTTGAGATTGTTTGGCCCGTTCGGGGGACCGGTAGAGATCGACGACCTCAAGATCGTAATGCCCGGCCAGCTCTTCTTCGCAAAATTCCCTGACACGGGAGACAGCCTGCAACGAAAGGTGCGAAGCCCCGGCGACAAACAGCTTCATGGAGTAGTGTGGAACGGCCAGCACCCCGGTGTCAGCAATCATGGCAGCCCCTTTTGCGGGCGTATATCAAGCCCTACAAGAACGCGCTCTTCGCTTGAAAGGTCCCCAATAATCTTTTTGATCGGCTCCGGGAGCTTTCGCACAAGGGTCGGCACGGCAAGGATCTGGTCGCCTGCCGCGAGCTGGGGACGCTGCACGAGATCGATCACTTCAATCGAATAGCGTCCTTCGAGATGCTCTTTGCAGATGCGCGTCAGGTTATTGATGGCGCGGATCGACTTGTCGGTTTGCCCCGCGACATAGAGGCGCAATTCCCAGTACTCATTATCCGAAGCTGCGAATGCGAGATTGGCGTGGCTCATTCCGTCTCCTTTCTTTCAGAGACCTGCACCCCCTGCGCCCCGATGCTGAGCTTCCGGACATCCGCCGAATGGGGCATGCCCCGAGACTTTTCAACAAAAAGCTGGCGCTGGAGATCCTTTTCCCTGTGCAGGTTCCTGATAATTATCCAGGTGTCCATCATGGAGGAGATGCTCAGATAGGTCTTATCCTCACCTTCCATGACGCTGAGATAAACGGCCGTGGCTCCCGCCGATTTTATATAATCGATCAAGCGTAGCACCATGTTGCCAGCTTGAGCAAGGCTGCCTCCGCGTTCAAGAGCCGACAGCGGGTCGACGACGACGGCGTCAGGGTTCAAGTCATGGATGGAATGCATCATCCGCGTAAGATGCGTTTCGAGGCCGTGCGTGGTCGGCCGAACGGATGCGACGATCAAACGGCCGTTGTCTATTGCCGGCTGCAGATCTACGCCAATGGACCTCATGTTCCGCACAAGCTGCGGCTCGGATTCCTCGAAAGCGAAATAGAGGCACCGCTCGCCGCGGGCGGCGGCCGCGAGGGCGAAATGCGCGCCGATGCTGGTCTTGCCCGTCCCCGGTCCGCCGCTTATCAGGATGCTGCTGCCCTGGTAGAACCCTCTGCCGTCAAGCATTCCATCCAGCCCGGAAATGCCGGTGGAGACCCGCTCCGAGTAAACCTTGTGCTCAAGCCCAAGCGAGGTTATCGGCAGGATTTTAATACCGCCCTCTTCAATGATGTAGGGGTACTCGTTGGCGCCATGCATCGAGCCGCGATATTTGACGACCCTGAGCCGGCGTGTCGTCAGTTCCTCCTGAACCCGCTGCTCCAGCACGATAACGCAGTCGGAGACATACTCCTCGATGCCATGCCGCGTCAGGGATTTTTCGCCGCGTTCCGCCGTGACGATGCTCGAAACGCCGCGCTCCTTGAGCCATGTGAGCAGACGCCTCAACTCGGAGCGCAACAGCGCTTCGTTGGTCAGTCCCGCGAACAGCGTGTCGATGCCGTCGAGCACGATGCGGCGCGCACCGATCTGGTCGATCGCATATCCAAGCCGGATGAAGAGCCCATCGAGGTTGTATTCCCCGGTTTCGTGGATTTCCTGGCGGTCGATGTGGATGTAATCGATAGAGACGAGATTCTGCGCCTGAAGGTCCGCCAGCTGGAAGCCCAGCGATCGCGTGTTGACATCGAGATCGGCCGCCGATTCATCGAAAGTCACAAGGACGCCGGGCTCGCCATTTCTCGCGCCTTGCACGATGAAGGAGATGGTGAGCAGCGTTTTGCCGCAGCCTGGGCCTCCGCAGACCAAGGTGGCGCGACCCGCGGGCAGACCGCCGCGCGTGATCTCGTCCAGACCTTTAACACCGGTCGATACTTTCTTGAGTTGCGACGGCATCTTCCCGCTCCCTGAAGCCAACCCGGCATTTGCTCCACATGACTTAGGCTCGCCTCTACCGGCCTGCCCTTAGTCCAAAGCGCATCTCATCTGTCGACAGTCCGCCTTAGCGGCGGCTTGTGAAGCGAGTTTGACATTTCAGCTGCATCGAGTTCTGCAAATGTCAAATTCAAAAGCTGAACGGAGACTAAAAATAGTTGGCTGCGGCCTTCCGTTTCCGGTCCGCCAGGCAGGTTGCTTGGAAAACCATGCGGCCCATGGTTCGACAAGCTCACCATGAGGTTCAAGCCGTTGAAATCGAGAGCCTCATTCCGAGCTTGTCGAGTAAACTGCTAGTCCTTCACACCGAGCAGCTCGACGTCGAAGATCAGCGTCGCATTCGGAGGAATGACCCCGCCCGCGCCGCGCGCCCCATAGCCCATCTCCGGGGGGATTACCAGCGTGCGCTTTCCGCCGACCTTCATCGACGCCACGCCTTCATCCCACCCGCGGATGACCTGATGCGTACCGATGGCGAATTCGAAAGGCTCGCCGCGATCGAGAGAACTGTCGAATTTCTTGCCCTTCGCCCCGTTCTGATAAAGCCAGCCGGTGTAGTGCATGACGCAGGTCTGCCCGGTCTTCGGCGAGGCGCCGTCGCCAACTTTTGTATCGGTGATTTGCAAGCCTGATGAGGTGGTCACGGTTTTCCCTTCCGTCTGAACCATGGCTTTCGAGGGGGCGACAGCGGCGGCAAGGCCGGCTGACGCGGCGATAAGAACGGACGCCATCAGGACGCCCATTCTTGGGATAGGTCGCATGATCGTTCTCTTCCTTTTGGTGGGAATGCGATGAACCGCCTGTTTAGCCGCCCGGTATTGAAGATCCTATCTTTTTTTCAGGGGCGGCCCCGTCATGCGAGAACGCGCCGAACCCTCCTACAGCCGGAGGCAAGTTCGCGCCCCAGCGGGGCACGATTTCCCGCGGGGCGGCACTAGTCTTGCCAAATCGCCGCAACCGGGCCAAACAAGGCGCGCATCGACTCTCGTGGTCCGATTCCGGCATTTTGCCTCCGCTTGCAGCAAGGTTGAAAGCAAATGCCGGAATCAAAGGACCACTAGCAACGCTATAATTCTAGTGCAGCTTCTGAATTTGACATTTGAGAGCGAACTCGTGGCAGGCGGGGCTCAAATGTCAAATTCGCTCCACTAGAGCCACAACGGAGCAGCCATGCCAGAGATTTTAACGCCGGATCTTTGCGTGATTGGCGCGGGGTCGGGCGGGCTGTCCGCCGCCGCGATCGCCGCCGCCTTCGGAGTCTCCGTCGTTCTCGTCGAGCGCGGGAAGATGGGCGGCGAATGCTTGAACACAGGGTGCGTTCCTTCGAAAGCGCTGCTGGCCGCCGCCAAGCGCGTTCACGACATCCGGGACTTGGCCAAATTCGGCATTCGCGCCGGCGATGTGAGCATCGACCACAAGGCGGTCGCGGCTCACGTCCAGGGGGTGATCGACGCCATCGCTCCGAACGATTCGATCGAACGCTTCAATGGGCTGGGCGTCGATGTCATCAAGGCCACAGCTTCGTTCTTCGACAAGGATACGGTCGAAGCCGGCGATTTTCACATCAAGGCGCGCCGCTTCGTCATCGCGACAGGCTCCAAGCCGCTGATACCGCCGATACCGGGCCTCGACCGGGTTCCCTTCTTCACGAACGAGACCATTTTCGCCAACAAGCACCGCATCGCGCATCTCATCGTCATCGGCGGCGGCGCTGTGGGCCTCGAACTCGCCCAGGCGCACCGGCGGCTCGGCAGCGAGGTCACCGTTGTCGAAGCGGGCCGCGCGCTTTCTCAGGACAACTCCGAGCTGAGAGAGTACCTGCTCAAGCGCCTTCGCGAGGAAGGCGTTCGCGTGCTTGAAAACGCGCGGGTGGAAAGGATCGAGCCGTTCGGCGCCAACATCCAGATTGTTTTCGCGACGCTGGGAAAGTCGTATTCCATCGAAGGCAGCGACGTGCTGCTTGCAGCCGGGCGGTCGCCTGCGGTTCGCGGTCTTGGACTCGAAGCAGGCGGCGTCGAGTACAGCGAGCGCGGGATCAAGGTGACGAGCGGGCTTCGCACATCGAACCGCAAGGTCTACGCGATTGGCGATGTCACGGGCGAGGCGCATTGGACCCATGCCGCCAATCACCATGCCACCGTCGTTATCAAGAACGCGCTTTTCCGGCTGCCCGCGCGGGCCGATCATGCAACCATGCCCTGGGTGACGTTCACCGATCCGGAGCTGGCTCATGTCGGGTTGACGGAGGAGAAGGCGAGAGAGCGCTACGGCAAACTGACGATCCTTCGCTGGCCGTATAACGAGAATGACCGCGCCCAGGCCGAGCGTCAGACGGGCGGCTTCCTTAAGGTGATCGCCTCCCGGCGGGGCAAGATCCTCGGAGCGGGCCTCGTCGGCGCTCAGGCGGGTGAGCTTATTCAGATGTGGAGCCTTGCCATGCAAAAGGGAATATCGCTCAACGATATGCGCAGCATCGTTTCCCCCTATCCAACGCTCGCCGAGATCAACAAAAGGGCCGCAGTCAGCTATTTTGCACCGAGAGCGCAACATCCTTTGCTGCGGCGAATTATTACCTTGCTTGCGAAGTTCGGGTGATCGACGCTATTTAGAGGGAGAGTGCAACTACGGACACTTTGTCGCAATTGGATACACGGGCCCCCCAGAACCGAGACTATCCCGGTCAAGCGTTGCGGGAGCCGGAGCGTAAGCGCCGGCGCACCTACGCGGGAGATTGGAGCCTTGCCTACAGTCTGCCGGCCAAGCTTCTGGTTCTGACGATTGCTTTCGTCATGCT
Organism: uncultured Alphaproteobacteria bacterium; assembly: GCA_963727795.1. GTDB lineage: Bacteria > Pseudomonadota > Alphaproteobacteria > Rhizobiales > Rhodomicrobiaceae > Rhodomicrobium. The sequence continues at coordinate 157,392 of CAVSHC010000015.1, read as the reverse complement.
GGCCGAAATTCTGATCTTCGTCCCTTCGGTGGCGAACTTCCGGCGGACATGGCTCAATGAGCGCGTCGTTGCGGCAAAAATCGCTTCCCTGGCAATGGAAGCCTCGGGTGGCGCGGAAGTTCCCGATCGTCTGCGGGCGGAGTTGCTGGCGACGGCCGGCGTGCATGCCGTTTCGGTGAAACGGCCGCAGTTCAGGCGCCTCGTGCTTGGCATGCCGTTCGACACTGAGATTTCGGATGTCTATGATCTGCGCAAGGAGGATTTCCGGGAGCTCATTCCCGACGCCATGCAGGCCCTTGCGGCGCCTCCCGGACGGCTGATCCGCGTCATCGCGTCTCCCGACATGGTGCCCGGCGACGAGATCGATGTCGTGATCGACGAGACTCCGTTGCGAGCCGCGATGTGGCGCTACGCCCGCAATATTTTTTGGCTCTCGATCGTCATCTCCATCATAACAGCCGCCCTGGTCTACCTCGCTCTCGCGACGCTTCTGGTGCGGCCGATGATGCGCATCACACACAACATGGTCTACTACAGGGAAAACCCCGAGGACACGTCCCGGATCATGACGCCATCCGATCGCGCGGACGAAATTGGCGTCGCCGAGACAGAACTGGCGACCCTGCAGACGCAGCTTTCGGGTCTTCTCAGGGAGAAGGCCCGCCTTGCCAATGTCGGGCTCGCCGTATCGAAGATTAACCATGATCTGCGAAATCTGCTGTCGAGCGCGCAACTCGTCTCCGACCGGCTCTCGACGGTGGCCGATCCGACCGTGCAGCGGTTCGTGCCCCGCCTTATTCGCGCCCTCGACCGGGCAATCCTGCTTTGCACCAATACGATCAAATATGGGCGCAGCGAAGAGGCGCCTCCGAAGCGCACCCGTGTCCCGCTGCGGACCCTTCTCGATGAAGTTAATGAGAGCCTCGGCGTCGAAGAGTTAACCGGCGTCGATATGACAATTTCAGCGCCGCCCTCCATCGAGCTTTTCGCGGACCGCGATCAGATGTTCCGCGTGCTGGCGAACCTCGTACGGAACTCGTTGGAGGCGTTGCGCCAGGCCGACCCTCCCATCAACCGCCCGGCGATCGAAGTGACGGCCCGCCAGGAAGGCAAGACGGTCATCATCAAGGTGAGCGACAACGGACCTGGCGTGCCGGCCAAACTGAGGGAAAATCTTTTCAAGGCGTTCCAGACCTCCTCGAAGAGCGACGGCAATGGCCTGGGGCTTGTTATCAGCGCGGAACTCGTTCGCGCTCATGGCGGCGATATTCGCCTTGAGGATGCCGGCGCGGGGGCCTGTTTCGTCGTGACCCTGCCTGCGTCCGTTCTCTCCGGGGCGCCATCTCTTTCCAGTGCAGGAGCGCTGTAGCGAAAGCTTGCACAAGCCGCATTTAACCGTTAGAGATATCATCCTTCGCACGCCGCGATCGCGAGCGTGGATCTGCACCGGTAGCTCAGCTGGATAGAGCACCAGACTACGAATTTGGGGGTCAGGAGTTCGAAATCTTCTCCGGTGCGCCAAATTCCCCACATCTAGCAGCCCAACTAATTCTTTGTTTTATGGGCAGTAATCTGGCATACCACGGCCGTTGTGCCCAAGCACGCAGCGAGCCGCCTGAACCGGCTGCTCCAGCAACGCTTGACGGCAGCAACCCGTCACGAAACCGATCATGATGGGCTATCGAGCAACACGAATGAAAGCCCGGCATGTTTTTGAAGCGCTTCGACGAGAGTATCGCCTAGAAGGGTTGCCGGTGTCCAAAAGCCGCCTTCTCCTTTATCGAGGCGGGCTAGACACACCGCGGCCTGGCCAAGCATCTTAGAGGTCGACCCGTAACCCGGATCGGCGTCCCCTGTGACTTTGGCGCGGACGACTTTTCCATCGTCGAGGAGTCCGAGAAAGCGTAAATCATAAAACCCCTTCGCTTGACTGTCCGGCGAGGGGCCTTCGCCTGGGGCGGGAAGCACAAACCGCTGCAAGAACCAGCGGGTGGGCGCAATCGCCGTCAGCCCCACAAAGCCACCCAGAGCGCCCGCAATTGCGTAGGCGGAAAGCCGGCCGCGCATGCCCGTCCCTGCGAGCATGGCCTCTTCATAGCGGAATTGCTCGCCATAGGCATAGTTCATAAGGGCGTTCGAGCGATGCACCACCCGGGTGTTGACCGCCGCCATGATGAAGGGCGCAAGCCAGGATTTGAAGTCGCTATCAAACTGTGGCGCGGCCAGGCTTTGCTGGCGGGTCTTCGGCCGGCGATCCCTTGGGCATAGCGAATAGGGGTTCTGAAGCTCTTTGCGGAGGGCTGGATCGGCCGCGGCTTCCTTGGACACGTTCATAAGGCTCGCGATGGTTCCGCCGGATGCGCCGCCGCGGATGGCTTTTACGCGCATCTTCACGTGGGCGCAATAACGCCCGTACCGCTGCTTTGCCTCCCTTTGAACAAAGTGAACGCCGAGGTCGGACGGCGCCGAGTCGAAGCCGCAACAGTGGACGATGCGCGCTCCCGTTCTTTTGGCTGACGGTTCGTACCGGTCCAGCATGCGGCGAATCCATTGCGGCTCGCCCGTCAAATCGCAGTAGTCGGCGCCGAGTTCCGCGCAGGCTTTGACGAGCGGTTCGCCGTAGAGCGCGTAAGGGCCCACCGTCGAGACAACGACCCGGGCTTGAACACACATCGCGGCGAGCGACCGAGCGTCCGTGGCGTCTGCGATGATGAGCGGCACTGCGGATGCCTTCGCATCGAGGGAGCCTTGCATCTGCTCGAGCTTTTCCCGCGAGCGGCCTGCCGCGGCCCATTTGAGTTCGGCAGAGCTGAAATGGTTCGCGAGATAACGGCAGAGGAGCTTTCCAACGAAACTCGTTGCTCCAAACACGACGACGTCATAGGGTTTTGCGCTCATAGCAGCAGACGCCACACTAGTATTGCTGAGGGACAAGCTTCAGTCCGGCCAGGGACTCGCGGTCGTCGTATTTTCTTTTGTTCGATCGTTTCGGCAGCTCAACCTTCTCTGACGGCGCCTTCTTGTAAGGGATCAGGCTTAAGATGTGCGCAATACAATTCAGCCTCGCACGGCGCTTGTCGTCCGACCAAACGATATGCCAGGGCGCATGATCGGTGTCCGTCTTCTCGAACATCTTATCGCGCGCTTCCGAATAGTCGTACCAACGGCGGTATGACTCGAGGTCCATGGGGCTGAGCTTCCACTGGCGCAGGGGATCGCTGATGCGAGCCAGAAAGCGGCGTTCCTGCTCGTCCTTGCCAACCTCGAGCCAAATCTTGATGAGCTGAACGCCGCCGTCAACGATGTACTTCTCGATCTCGGGACAGAGCTGCAAAAAGCGCTCGTGCTGCTCGGACGTGCAGAAGCCCATGACGTGTTCCACGCCGGCCCGGTTGTACCAACTGCGGTCGAAGACGACGATCTCGCCGGCCGCGGGGAACTGCTGCATATATCGCTGAAAAAACATCTGGGTCTTCTCCCGGTCCGACGGGGCGGGCAGCGCCACAACCCTGAAGACACGGGGGCTCACTCTTTCCGTCATGGCCCGGATGGTTCCGCCCTTTCCGGCGGCGTCGCGCCCCTCGAAAACGATGATGATCCGGGCGCCGGCCGACTTCACCCACGCCTGAAGGTGGCAAAGCTCGACCTGCAGATCGCGCAGCTTCTTCTCGTAATCCTTCCTTTTCAGTTTCTTCTTCTCGACAGGCTGCTCCAGTTTCATTTTTTCTCCCCTTTGTCGGGATTATACGGCGCCCCTGTTCTACGTCAGCCTATCCATCAAACGCTTTAGAGAGGACCTCATCAAGCGTCTTGAGGCGGTCGAGCCCTCTGGCATTTTCCTTCATCTCCCGCACCTATCGCCGACTAAGCAGTCTTCGCCGGCTTGACCAACGCCACAACCCCTCAACCCATCCCTCTCCCGTGCAAGCTCGCCTCGGCGAGCTTGCATCTCTGAAGCGTCCGCATCCGCAAGCGGATGCGGATGGGAGAGGGAGTCCGGTCGCGACCGCTGCCACGCCGTCCCCTCTCCCTGAGGGAGAAAGGCAGGGTGAGGGGGTGCGACGTTAGGGAGGCCAAGAAATCTTGCTTAGTGGCCCGTCTCCGAATTGCCGCTCAACTTGCAGCGGGCTCGCACGGCAATTCGGAGACATAAGGGACACTAGCAAAAACAATAGGCTATGGCTTATGACCTGCCGCAAAGGGTGTAGGCAATTGCGAGACGCCACACTAGTAGCGGCAGGCTCTCGCAAGATTTGCCATTTTTAGCGGAAAAATGCGACTTTTCCGGCTAAATCAACTTTTGCCAGCCGCGAGCGCATGTGAGTATGACTGTCGAGAATTCAGACGCTTGTGCGTAAACTGCCTTTTCGATGTCGGCCGACTCCTGTTCGCACTTTTTATCCGATTGGGTTCAAATGCCAGCACACCTACGTCCTATCCGCCGCCTTCTCGTCGCCAACCGTTCCGAGATCGCGATCCGCGTGTTTCGCGCCGCGACCGAGCTCGGCATCAGAACGGTGGCGATCTACGCCGAAGAGGACAAGCTGTCGCTGCACCGCTTCAAGGCGGACGAGACCTATGAGGTCGGCAAAGCGAGGCCGGGCCGCGAAAAGCTCGGCCCAATCGCGGCCTATCTCTCGATCGAGGAAGTGATCCGGGTCGCCAAGGAGGCGCGGGTCGACGCGATCCACCCCGGCTACGGCTTTCTTTCCGAGAACCCCGACTTTGCCGAGGCGTGCGCGGACGCCGACATCATCTTCATCGGGCCGTCGCCTGAGACCATGCGGACGCTCGGCAACAAGGTGACGGCGCGCAACCTCGCCATCTCGGTCGGCGTGCCGGTAATGCCGGCCACGGGCCCATTGCCGGACGATCCGGCCGAAATCGAGGGGCTCGCCACCGCCATCGGCTATCCGGTGATGCTGAAGGCCTCCTGGGGCGGCGGGGGCCGCGGAATGCGGCCGATCGACGGGCCGGCGGGGCTGATCGACATCGTCGCCACCGCTCGGCGCGAGGCGAAGGCGGCTTTCGGCAAGGACGAGGTCTATCTGGAGAAGCTTGTTCGCCGCGCCCGCCACGTCGAGGTGCAACTGCTCGGCGATAGCCACGGCAATCTCGTGCATCTATTCGAGCGCGACTGCACCATTCAGCGACGCCATCAGAAGGTGGTTGAGCGCGCGCCCGCGCCCTACCTAGACGACGACGCCCGCGCCAAATTGGCGGAGGCGGCGCTCAAGATCGGCCGGGCCACCAACTACGCCGGGGCCGGCACGGTCGAGTTCCTGATGGATGCCGACACTGCCGCCTTCTACTTCATCGAGGTCAATCCACGCATCCAGGTCGAACACACCGTGACCGAGGTGGTCACCGGCCTCGACATCGTCAAAGCGCAGATTCGCGTCGCCCAGGGCGGCCGCCTCGGCGCCGTCGCCGAGACCGGCATTCCGGACCAGTCCGGCATCCGGCTCGACGGTCACGCCATGCAGTGCCGCATCACGACCGAGAACCCGGAAAACAACTTCATCCCGGACTACGGCCGCATCACCGCCTACCGCGGCGCGTTCGGCTTCGGCATCCGCGTCGACGGCGGCACCGCCTATTCCGGCGCGGTGGTGACGCCGTTCTACGATCCGATGCTGGAGAAGGTCACCGCCTGGGCGCCCTCGCCCAAGGAAACCATCGCGCGCATGGACCGCGCTTTGCGCGAATACCGCATCCGCGGCGTCGCCACCAACCTGTTGTTCCTCGAGACGCTGCTCGGCCACCCGCGCTTCCGCGATGGCGGCTACACCACTCGCTTCATCGACGAGACGCCGGAGCTGTTCCAGGTCGCCAGGCCGCGCGACCGCGCAACCAAACTGCTCGGCTATATCGCCGACGTCACCATCAACGGCCATCCGGAAGTAAAGGGCCGCGCCAAGCCGCCGGCCACCGCGCGCGTGCCGGCGCCGCCCTATTTCGGCAGCGCGCGCGAAGCCCCGGCCGGTACCAAGCAACTCTTGACGGAACTCGGCCCCAAACGCTTCGCCGAGTGGATGAAGGCCGAGAAGCGGGTGCTGGTGACCGACACCACCATGCGCGATGCGCACCAGTCGCTGCTTGCGACGCGCATGCGCTCGTTCGACATCGTCGCCGCGGCGGAAGCCTACGCCACCGCGCTGCCGCAGCTGTTCTCGCTGGAATGCTGGGGCGGCGCCACTTTCGATGTGGCGATGCGCTTTCTCACCGAGGATCCTTGGGAGCGCCTCGCCGCGATCCGCGAACGTGCGCCGAACCTGCTCCTGCAGATGCTGCTGCGCGGCGCCAATGGCGTCGGCTACACCAATTACCCGGACAATGTGGTGCGCTTCTTCGTCCGCCAGGCGGCGGAAGGCGGGATCGACGTGTTCCGCGTGTTCGACTGCCTTAACTGGGTGGAGAATATGCGCGTCGCCATCGACGCGGTCGGCGAGACCGGCCGGCTGGCGGAAGGCGCGGTCTGCTACACCGGGGACATCCTCGATCCCAACCGGGCCAAGTATTCGCTTCGTTACTATGTCGGCCTCGCCAAGCAGCTGGAAAAGGCCGGCTGCCACATCCTCGGCATCAAAGACATGGCGGGGCTGCTCAAGCCCGCCGCGGCGCGCGTGCTGGTGAAGGCGCTGAAGGAGGAGGTGGGGCTGCCCATCCACCTCCACACCCACGACACATCGGGCGTATCCGGCGCCTCGGTGCTCACGGCGATCGAGGCCGGAGCCGACGCGGTGGATGCGGCGATGGACGCCATGAGCGGCCTTACCTCGCAGCCTTGCCTCGGCTCCATCGTCCAGGCGCTGGAGCACACCGAGCGCGACACCTTGCTCGACCACGATATCATCCGCTATCTCAGCTTCTATTGGGAGGCGGTGCGCGACCAGTACGCTGCGTTCGAGAGCGACCTCAAGGCCGGCGCGTCGGAAGTCTATCTGCACGAGATGCCGGGCGGTCAGTTCACGAACCTCAAGGAACAGGCTCGCTCGCTCGGCCTCGATACGCGCTGGCACGATGTCGCCAGGGCCTACCGCGACGCCAACGATCTTTTCGGCGACATCGTCAAGGTGACGCCTTCCTCGAAGGTGGTCGGCGACATGGCGCTCATCATGGTGTCGCAGAATATCACGCCGGCCGACGTGCTCGACCCCGCCAAGGACATCGCGTTCCCGGCCTCGGTGATCGAGATGCTGCGCGGCGATCTCGGGCAGCCGCCCGGCGGCTGGCCGGAAACGCTGATCAAGAACGCGCTGAAGGGCAAGGCGCCATCCACGGCGCGTCCCGGCTCGCTGCTCGCCGACGCCGATCTCGACGCCCAGCGCGCAGAGGCCGCCAAACTGACCGAAACCGCCCCAAGCGATTTCGATCTCGCCTCCTTCCTGATGTACCCAAAGGTCTATGCGGACTTTGTGCGCGCCGTGCGCAAGTACGGCCCAGTTTCGGCGCTGCCGACGCCGGTCTATTTCTACGGGATGAAGGTCGGCGACGAGATTACCGTCGAGATCGAGCGCGGCAAGTCGCTGGTGATCTCGCTGCAGGCGATCGGCGAAACGAATGAAGACGGCCAGGTCGAGGCTTTCTTCGAGCTCAATGGGCAGCCGCGCGTCGTCAAGACGCCGAACCGCGCCATCGCCTCCAAGCTCCCCGCCCGCCGCAAGGCCGAAGACGGCAACGACGCCCACGTCGCGGCGCCCCTGCCCGGCTCGGTGGCCGCGCTGGCGGTGAAGCCCGGCGCAGTCGTGAAGGCCGGCGACATACTGATGACCATCGAGGCGATGAAGATGGAAACAGCGCTGCACTCGCCGCGCGCCGGCGCCATCAAGGAGGTGCTGGTGCATCCAGGCTCCCCGGTCGAAGCCAAGGACCTCCTGGTTGTGTTCGGGGGATGATGCAAGATACAAGAAAGAGGTTCGGCTCAACCGTCATCGTAACTATCGTGAAAAGCGGCTTCGTTGGCCGGAGCCGATCTCAAACTCGCCGCCGGTGGCTGCACTCTTCGCAGCCAAGCAAAGCGTCACTTGGCTGTTGATAGTCATGGACAGCGTTGGTGACTCCGTGAGCGACGACAAACAAAGCGGGGCAGCTGTCCGCTCCCGCGCCCGGTGAAATCTTTGCTCTGCGCCCGCTTTTTTAGCTTTAGAGGCCGCTGAACCAGTTGTACCCGCCCTGTTCCCAGTAGCCGCCCGGGTAGACGTTCGTCACTTCCATGGCGTAAATCCATTTCGGCTGCTTGAAGCCGAGCTTCAGCGGCGTCTTGAGGCGCACCGGAAAGCCGTAAGGATCGGTAAGGGGCTCGCCCGCGTAATGCGTCGCAAGGATGGTTTGCGGATGCAGCGCGGTCGCCATGTCGATGCTGCCCCAATAAGAGTCGGCGCACTTGAAGCCGACATATTTCGCGGTCTTGTCGGCGCCGATCCGGTCGAGAAACGTGCGCAATGGCACGCCAGACCACTTGCCGATATAGTCCCAGCCTTCGACGCAGATGTGCCGCGTAATCTGCGTCTCCCTCGGCAGCGCATAAAGCGCGTCCTTGGTCCAGGGCTGCTTGTTTTCGATGGCGCCGGCGAGTTCGAGACGCCATGTGGCGCCGTCGACTTTCTTCACCTCGTCGACGCCGTAGAAGGCATTAAAGCGCGGAGGATAGAGCACATCCGCGTCCGAATAGGTGGGCGCGAGTTTTTTTGGATCGAATAGCCAAGCCTGTACGCGGTCGTTCCAGCCCGACATGGCGCGAAGCACGCCTTGCAAGGCGCTGTCATTGCTGATGTCGCAGCCCGTCAGCAGCGTCAGCGCCCCGAGGCTCACCGAGCCGCGAAGAAAAGCGCGCCTTTCAATGCCTGCGATAAGCTCGCGATGCTCGACCAGGGCCGATCGATCGACGCCGCCTAGCGGCCGGTGGGCGGAACCCCTTGGGCGAATGATGGCCATGGCTATTCTCCCGCCCGGACAGGCGAGAAATCCGCGGAGCCTTGAGCGGGGATCGACCCCCTTGTCATTGCCGTAATCGTTTTCGGGACGAGAATAGCGAGCGCGACATGCACAAGAACGAACAGCGCAATCGCGGCCATGCCGATGAAGTGAGCGAGCCTCGCGCCCTGAAAATCGTAGAAGAGCCAGGTCAGCGTTTGAAATTGCACCGGCTTCCAGATGGCGAGCCCGGATACGAGCATCAAAATCGCAGCCAGGATCACGCCGATATAGAGCAGTTTCTGAACGGCGTTGTACACTGTGATGTCGTCATGGGCGAGGTTGAAGGTCAAGGCCTGCCGGATGTCGTGGATCAACTCGGACAGCGTGACCGGCAGCCACTTCATTTGCAGCCGCCCGCTGGCAAGACCAACGCCCAGCGCCACAAGGCCGTTCACGAAGAAAACCCACATGGCCGCGAAGTGCCACAGAAGCGCGTTCGAGAAGCCAACGTCCTTGTTGAGCTTGTAGGTGATCTCGGGATCGCCGCCGAGCGTCGCCCATTCAGGGAAACTGAGACAACTGAAGATCGGCACATTGTTGTAGATGCGCCAGCCGCTTCCAATCATGACGAGGATCGCGACCGCGTTGATCCAGTGGGTCGCTCGCACAAAGCGCGAATGCACCTTGATCCGGCGAACCGGACCGATTTCACCGCGCTGCATCGTCGACAACCTTCGTGAAATCAACTTTGTGGTCTCCAACCTCGTCCGAGCGCCGGCCCGTTGTCAAAGATGAAACCTCAAGGACACGCAATTGTGACGCACGGCGATTCAGGGCGAAAGCAAAGAGAGACGCGCGCCGTCGCATGAACCGTTCTGCTGCTTAACTGAGGTGGCCCTGGAATTTCGCAACTGCTGCGCCAAATTTCGGGCTTTGACGTGGAGTTCGATGCTCAAGATCTTATCGGATGGAAATCGCGGGACCGGGCGTGGGCTGTTCGCGTCCATGCACCGGCTCAGGCATAAAATCTTTATCGAGGAGCAGAGCTGGCCCCTTGGCGACATCTGCTCCCTTTGCGGGATGGAGCGCGATGACTTCGATGTTCCATCCGCACGCTATATCGTGCGCGTGAACGGACAGGGCGACGTGGACGCCTGTATGCGTCTGCTGCCAACCAGCGGCCCCTATCTGCTGGGGATGAAGTTCGGCGACCTCATTCAGAAGATTCCCAAGCCCAATTCACCTCGTATCTGGGAGGTTAGCCGCCTCTGCGCCGACCGAGGCGTCGCCACCGACGTTGCTGGCCAGCTCATCGCGGCAATGTTGGAGTTCGGTCTCGCCTACGGCGTAACAGCCTACGTCTCCGTTTCCGATGTTCGCATGGAGCCGGCTTTGCGGCGCTGCGGATCGGTTTTCTCCCGCATCGGCGAACCACGCCGATGCGGCGGCGACCTCATTGTCGGACAGATTTTCAAGGTGAGCGAGGCTATTCTTCGCGACGTGCGAAGGAAGTCCGGGATTCCAGGCCCGTTGCTGGCCTTTGGGTCTGAAGCGCGGTCTCTTCAGGAGCCTGTCGCTAACGGCGGCCGGATGTCCGCTGACCCATAGCCGAGGGCTATGGATTTCATCCGCACTCGATACTGGAAGATTGACCGCTGCCGCCTTTACCCTTTGGGGCGGTCGATCTGGTAAAGATTTCTATGACTGGCCCAGTTTGCGCTCAGGCCTTCGCCCAACGGCTCCTTTGCGGGTGCAACTTTCTGTGAGGCACAAAAACGTGCGCAAAAGCATTCTTCCGCATGAGCTAATCAATTTACACCCGAGGCAACTAATGAGGAGTTGCATGCCAGCGTTAAGCTCAAGCACAGCATTTTGCGGCGTTGCTGTCATGGCGAAGGCGTCGCAGCCCGGCCTCACAAAGACACGGCTTTGTCCTCCCCTCTCCTTTGAAGAAGCGGCAGACTTCAACACAGCCTTTTTGAAAGACATTGCTGAAAACCTCATCGCGGCATCCGCCAGAACAAGCCTCGCCGGCACAATGGCTTTCGGGCCGCCAAGAAGCGAAGCGTTTTTCCGGCAGCATCTGCCTGGCGATATCGCGCTGCACGAAGTTTGGCGCGCCGATTTCGGAGACTGTCTGCGTGAAGCGATGAGACGCCAGTTCGCTGCGGGGCACAGCGCGGCGTGCGTGCTGAATTCGGACAGTCCCACCCTTCCCAACGCTCTTCTCGTCGAGATGGTCGAGGTGCTTTCCCGTCCCGGCGATAGGGCCGTGCTCGGCCCGTCGACCGACGGGGGCTACTATCTCCTGGCCTGCAAGACGCTCCACCCGCAACTGTTCACGGGCGTCGCCTGGAGCACTGAAGCGGTCTTTGCGCAAACTTTGGAGCGCGCCTCAGAAATCGGCCTTCCCGTCCATGTCCTTCCCGAATGGTACGATATCGATGACGCTGCTGCGTTGAGGCTGCTGGCCGAGGAACTCCTGGCGCGCAAAAGGTTTTCCGCCAGCCTGCAGTCAAGTCCCGCGCCGAATTCCACCGCGCTCCTGGAAACCATGTTCCAGGCCGCGAACTTGGGAGAACGCCTCGACCGCTTTCTCGCGGACGGCGCCCCGATGCCGTTGCGAGAGGCCGCGGCGTGATCAGTCAGACGGCGCCAAAAGCTTTTTCTATCGCAGCGGGAGCGATCGCTCTTTCCATGATAGGAGGCGCATTCGCGCTTTTCGCCGAGAACCACGACACGGTCGTCTATCTCACGCTCGCGCAAGGCGCGCTCTATGCGGTCTTCGCCTGGCTGCTCTGGCGCGATAAAAACAGGCTCACCGAACGGCAAAACCGGCGTTACCTTCTTTACTTGCTCGGGCTCGCGGTCTTCATGCGGGCGCTGGTGCTGTTTGCGCCGCCGCACTCGACGGACATCTATCGCTACATCTGGGATGGCCGCGTGCAGGCGGATGGCGTCAATCCATATCGCTATGTCCCAGCCGACCCCGCGCTCGCCCATCTCCGCGATGACGCTATCTATGAGAGCGTAAACCGCAAGGAGTATGCGCCAACGATCTACCCGCCCATGGCGCAGGCGGTCTTTTTCCTGGCGAGCCGTATAAGCGAGTCCGTCGCGATGATGAAGCTGGCGATGCTGGCTTTCGAAGCGCTGGCGATCTTTGCGCTGATCGAGCTTCTGAAAGCCCGCCGCCTCCCGACCGTGCTCGTGTCCCTTTATGCGCTGCATCCGCTGGCGATTTGGGAGATCGCGGGCAGCGGTCATGTCGACATCATCGCTATCGCCTGCATGCTGCTCGCGCTGCTTGCGGCCGAAAAAGGAATGCGCTTCGCGTCCGGGGCTGCGCTGGCGGCGGGCGTGCTTACAAAATACTTTCCGATTGTCCTGTCGCCTTCGCTCTACCGGCGCTGGGATTGGAGGATGCCGGCGGCCTTCGCCGCGACCGCGCTTCTTCTCTATTTGCCCTATCTCTCCGCCGGCTGGAAGGTTTTCGGGTTTCTCGGCGGTTACGCGAGCGAGGAACTCGGCGCCGGCGACGGCCTGTACATCGCCGCGCTCCTGAAGCAGCTCGGCTTTGGAGCCGCCGCGCTTCCCATTTTTTTCGCGCTCGCAACCCTAACCTTTGTCTCCATCGCGTTGCGTTCGGGCTTTCGGAGCGACCCGGACAAACCGGACCTTTCAGGCGCGTTCTCCACCGCCGTCGCCGTCATGGCGTTTTTCTCGCCGCATTACGCATGGTATTTCCTCTGGCTCGTCCCCTTCCTTTGTTTCTTTCCAAGGCCGTCGGCGTTCTGGCTGACTCTGTCGGCCACGGCGCTTTACCGGCTGCAATGGCCGCCGAGCCTTGTCGGCGCGAGCGTCCAATATGCGCCGTTCGCCGCTCTTCTCATCCTCGAAAACCTTAAGCTGTTCCGCGAAAAGGAGGCGTCCAATGAACGCGCCCTTGCTTGATCCGAAGGTTGCGCCCACCGCTGCCGGCCAGATCGATCCGCGCCGCTATTTCGAGCGCATCGGGGATCAGCGCGGCGCCATCGCAACCGACGACCCGGTCTGCCTCTATCTGGAAACCACCAACCGCTGCAATCTTCACTGCACCACCTGCCCCCGCACCTATGAGGAGCTTGAGCCGCCTTCGGATATGAGCTGGGAGCTTTTCACGAGCATCGTGGACCAGTTTCCGAAGATTCAGCGCGTCGTGTTGCACGGCGTCGGCGAGCCGATGATGGCGGCCGAACTGCCGAAGATGGTCCGATATCTGAAGGAGCGCGGCGTCTATGTGCTGTTCAATACCAATGGCACGCTGATGCGCGAAAAGAAAAGCCGCGAGTTGATCGAGGCCGGTCTTGACGAGATGCGCATCTCGCTCGACGCGGCGGAGCCGAAAGCCTTCGAGGCCGTGCGCGGACGCGATCTCTTCGATCGCATCGTTCGCAATATCCGGAATTTCGTGGCGCTGAAGGCCCGCATAGGCGCGGCTAACCCCCGGCTGTCGCTCTGGCTGACGGGCTTGCGCGAAACGCTTGAGCAACTGCCGGACTTCATCCGCCTTGCTCACTCCATGGGCGTCTTGGAAGTCCATTTGCAGCGGCTGGTTTATTTTGATAACAGCCGGTTCGGACTTGCGCGCCCCGAGTCCTCTCTTTTTGAGCAGCGCGATCGCGAAGAAGGGAAATACCTTCTGGAAGCTGAAAAATTGGCGGCCGAACTTGGGGTGTTTTTCGACGCCTCCGGCGCCGCAGAGCCCGAGTTCGAGCCTTCGCCGCCTTGACGGCGAGACGCCTTGGTCGCTCTGCCGCCGGCCCTGGTCGCTGATGTATTTCACGGCGCATGGGCGCGCGCTTCCCTGCTGCATCGCGCCTTTTTCCATGCGGGGTTATGAAAATTTCACGCTGGGCGACGCCAAAACGGCGCCGCTTCGGGAGATCTGGAACGGCGCGGAATACCGAAATTTTCGCGAAGCGCTCCTGAGCGACCGGCCTCCTCAGTCCTGCGCGGGATGCGGCCTTCGCTGGAGCTTGTAAGAATGTCCGGCGCAAATGTCATGGCGGGCGACCCGGAAGCCAGCCTTGAGCTTTGCCATAACAGTCGAACGGGTGTGTGCGTCGTCATCCCCGTGTTGGACGAAGAAGCCTCGATCGGCGGGGTCATCGACCGCATCCCGCGCGACGCGATTGACGAAATCATCATTGCAGACGGCGGGTCCAAGGATCGCACGATCGAGATCGCAAAAGCGAAGGGCGCTCGCGTGCTTCATGCTGGCAAGGGCTACGGGCGCGCGTGCCTCGCAGGGGCCGTCGCCGCAAGCGAGCGCTCCCGCATCATCGTCTATATGGATGGCGATGGGAGCGATTTTCCGGAAGAGCTTCCGAAGCTCGTCGCGCCCATCGCGGAGGGCGCGCGCGACTTTGTGATCGCATCCCGGGCGCGAGGCAGCCGCGAGCCAGGCTCCATGGCCTGGCATCAACTCGCCTCGGGTCGCGCGATCGGCGCCATGGTTGGCTTGCTCTATGGCTTCCGGTACACGGATATGTGCGCCTTCCGCGCCATCCGCCGTGATGCCTTGATTGCGCTTGGCATGCGCGAGATGACTTACGGCTGGAACCTCGAAATGCAGATGAAAGCGGCGCGGGAAGGGCTTCGCATTCTCGAAATACCGGTGTCTTACGCCTGCCGCACCGGCGGGCATTCCAAGGTCGCAGGCTCGCTTTCCGGCACGCTTCGCGCTGGCGGCCGCATTCTCCTGACGCTTGGCCGCGTAGCTCTCAAGCCACGAGCAGGATGACGCCGTGAAGCGGGTTGAGGCAAAGCGCACCTGGGCAAGGCGTAGGATCAACGCGATATCGACGCCGTTTAGAGCCTATCCGCTTTTGATGGAATCAAAAGCGGGCTCTAAGTTTTTGTTCTATCGTGCGACTTATCGGAAAACCGCTTCGCCACTCCAGAAGGGTCGCTTACTTGGGCCGAAGGCTCGCGCCGAAAATGGCCCTCTAAAAAGTGCGGCCAGCGTGCGGGCGGCGCGGCAGGGTTATTGTCTTGCTTTTAGGTTGGCGCCTGTCACCTCGCTAGTAAACTCCTTGGCCTGAAGGGTATAGGCCTGCATCTGCAACTGTGCGTATTTGAGTTTATTTGCGCGAAGGCCACGAAAAATTTGCGGAGAAAAAATAACGCTATCATTTATATTTATCGTAAGCGCGTACAGCTTCTCCTGTTGACCCCAGGGAAAAGAAGATGAGATGAGCCGCACGACAACCCGCAGTTGTTCGGCCCAGTCCCGCTTTACCTCAATTATGAGAAAGTCCGGTCGATAACCCCACTGACCGCTTTTGATGCTGTGGACGGCTTTCCACCCTTCCACCCGAACCCGGGTACTCTATCGGCGGAAAGCCGGGAGGGTGGGCGCCATGACATCAGTCGCAACAATAGGTCTCGATATAGCGAAGTCAGTCTTCCAAGTGCACGGGGTTGATGCTGCAGGGCAAGTCGCCGTCCGCCGGCGCTTGATGCGCCGGCGGGTCTTGCCGTTTTTCGAGAAGCTGCCGCCCTGTCTCGTTGGGATCGAGGCCTGCAGCAGCTCGCATTACTGGGCGCGAGAACTCATGGCGCGCGGGCACGAGGTCCGCTTGATGCCGGCGCAATACGTCAAACCGTATGTCAAGCGGGGGAAGAACGATGCGGCGGATGCCGAGGCGATTTGCGAGGCCGTGACGCGGCCAACAATGCGCTTTGTGCCCGTCAAGTCGCCCGAGCAGCAAAGCGTGATGATGCTGCATCGGGTGAGGCTGATGCTCAACCGCCAGCGCACCCAGCTTTCAAATTCAATCCGCGCGCACCTTTCCGAGTTCGGGATCGTTGCATCCATCGGGCGTCGCGGGCTTGATCAGCTTCTTGCCGTCGTCGCGGATGAGGAAGACACACGTGTACCCACCGATGCGCGCCTTTGCTTGCAGATGCTGGCAGCGCAGCTCGCCGTGGTGAAGGAACAAATCCTTGAGAACGATAGGCGCGTCCGCGCAAACGCGCGAGCAACCGAGCTTGGCCGCCGCCTCATGGAGGTTCCGGGAGTTGGTCCGCTGCTCGCAAGCGCCCTCACCGCCACGATCTCCGATCCAGCAGCCTTCAAAACAGGCCGCGACCTCGCCGCCTGGATTGGCTTGGTCCCCAAACAGAACTCAAGCGGGGGAAAAGAACGGCTTGGCAGTATCTCAAAGGCTGGAAACCGCTATCTCAGGCAGATGCTTGTAGTTGGGTCCATGGCGGTGATCCGCTATGCAGAGCGGCATGGAACACGCCGGCCCTGGCTCGTTCAGTTGATGCAGCGGCGCTCGACAAAGGTGGCGGCGGTTGCGCTGGCAAACAAAACAGCACGCATCATCTGGGCGCTGATGACGAGTGGCGAACGCTATCGCGAACCTGCGGCCGCGATGGCGGCATAGAAATAGGCGCCAAGGTTAAGCGCCTCTGAGGTTGGGAAGGGCGGACAGGAGTGAATGCACAAAGCCGGTTGAAACCGCCGGCTCAGGAAAACCCACTAAGGCCGGAGCACTCCGAGTGCGAGCTTTCGATCGGGACCTGAGACGCGCGAATGGCATTATGGCCAGCGGCACAAGAAAGGCCGCACCAACAGGCCGGACACATGGCCGCTCCGACCAGCGCTGTGCAGAAGCTTCAGAAAATCCTTGCCAACGTGGGGCCGTCCACACACGGCCTAAACGCGCGTTTCCGAACGGTTGCGCCGCGCATTTTACGCAACAGCGAGCGGTTCTGGCCCGCGCTCGACTGGTTCAATGACGGCGCCGGCGCCGGCCGCTGCTGCGGTGACGAGAACCGTCTCGATCGTGGTGCATCAGGGCCGCTCTCCAGGTTCAAGCTCAGAGAAGGATTATAAGAGCCATGATCGTTGGCTTCAGCCTTCTTGAGCTTGCCGCGGAACACCCAGCAGACGCCTCACGCGGAACGGGCGCCTAGCGCCGTGAAGATGAGCGCGAAGCCGGTCAGAATCATATTGACGCCGACAAAAAGCCCGAGCACCCAGAGTTCTGTTGACGGCCATTCCGCGATAACAAGCCCAGCGAGCAGCAGGTCGACCAGGCCGCTCAGGAGCAGAAGCACCCAGCGCCCCGTCTCCCCCCTGACCGAGAAGGCGAAAATGAATGTCGCGATGCCGTGCACGAGGAAATAGGCCGTCAGCAGCATCGTCAGCGTGATGGCGCCTTGAAGGGGATACCACGCCAGCACGAAGCCCAGAATCGCCGTCAGAATTGCGAGCAGGAGTGACGGCCAGTAACTCGGCGCCCGGGTGGAACCCACCAGCGATGCCGCCCCGAAAAGGCCGGAGAACAACAGAAGCCAGCCAAGGAAGTCGGTCGCGGCGATTGCCGCCAAGCGCGGCAGCGCCACGGCGATGGTTCCGAGGATGACGAGCACGACGCCCTGGATGGTGTATAGCCTCCAATGCGCCTTGAGTTTGCGGCGCATAGCGGCTCCAAACTCGTTTGGGTCTATCCCAAGCGGGAAGTTTGGCTCGCCTTCGATAGCTTCGGGATTTGCGGAAGTTGGCTCGGAAGTCATTGTCGGTACTCTCTTGAGATGATCCTTACGCTTATACTTACTCCAAGCCCTTAAGGAGTTACATAACGCCGTCGCTCAAAATGGGCCGCTGCCGCTACCGCCAACAGATGTGCTGGGTTGGCGTCTCGCGATCCCGCTTCAGCAAGGGAAGCGCGTTGTCGAGTTCTTCGAAGCCGAAGCTGCTGGCGGTGGCCTTGTTCCCTCGCTCACGGTTGCTCGTGCAGCCGGCTCATTGGGTTACTCTCCTTGGTTGCCAATCCGGCGCATCGGCGGCGCGTTCGCTCATCGGTCCGCAGCACGCCACGAATGCGCGCCGCTGGATCGCCGCCGGGTGGCTGGGCGAAACACTGTACAAACCGATCGCGAACATGTTAGTCCGATATGCAGCAATCGATGAGCGAGGGGAAGAATGCGCACTTTTGCTTTGTCCGGCTTAGCTGCTCTGTTGATCTCGGTTCTGGCTCCGGCCGCGGTTTGGGCCTGGAGTTCCGAGCAAGCCTCACCCAATACTGCTGCGAGCGCAAATCTGGCGGACCCAGACGAAGCGCTCAAGGCGCTTCAAGACAAGGTCAACAGCAAGAACAACGGAAATCAAAGCGGCTTTTACTTCTCGGGCGGCGCCGTCCAGCAGCCTTACAGCCCGTTCGGCTTAAGGCCGAGCCAGACGGATACGACCGTGCCGTTCGGCTATTCGCCTATGCCCGGTTTCCGCGGCCAGGATCAGTAAAGCCAGTCGAGCCGGCTCGATGGTAAGCGCCGTGGCGAGGAGGGATCGCCGCGGTGCATATGACGTCGTTTCCGCATCCGACGTATTCGACCGACGTGAAGGACATCAGCCGTGACGTCGCAATCCCTCGTCCATGGGGATGGGTGGCGCGGTCCGGGCTGATATCGAGATACTGCCGCCAGTCGAACCCCGCGCCTTCATCCTTGATCCGCACCTGAAGGTATTGGTCGTCGGCTTCGAAGTTTAGACGGGCCCATTTGTTGCAGTACTGCGGCAGGCCAAGGCGGCGCTCGATTTCTTGGTGCAAAGCGCCATCCATGATGAGTTGGGTCTTTTCGGCATAGGTGATGCCAAGGTTGCCGTGCTCGACGGCGTTGATGAGCATTTCATTGAGGCCGTAGACAGCGGCCTCAGGCTCCGGAAAGCAATTCGCAATAAGGAAGGCAAGGTTTCGCGCTTCCTCCAGAGTACGAAAGCGAAAACGCGATTGCTCCATGAGGCCCATCACATGCCGATGCTGATTGACCTCCTCGCGCAGCTTCTTCTTCGCTGACGCATCGCGCAACGCCGCCCCGACGATTGCGAGGAGCATCTGGTCTTCATAGGGCTTGGTCAGGTAATAGTAGACCCCGGCCTGGATGCCCTGCAGGATTTGATCCCGCGCGCTCGCGGCAGACTGCATAATAACAGGAATATCGGCAAAGCGCGCATCGCGCTTGACGGCTTTGAGAACCTCCATCCCGTTGAGGCGCGGCATCATTCGGTCCAGAACGATGGCTTCGATGCCTTCCACCTCTTTGAGAAGCTTGAGGGCGGTATCGCCATCGTCCGCTTCGATGACCTCATATCCGCCGTCGGTCAGATATTCAGCGAGGATATCCCTGTTGAGCGGATCGTCATCCACGGAAAGGATCTTCCTCGCCTTTCTCATCATCATCGGGGTTTGCAGCATGGAAGGGGGCGCTCGACAAGGCGAAGGTTACGGTTGCCACACACTTTAATCGGAAGGTGGAAACGCTTTGCTTCTTTAGGTTGTGTAATTTGCTGAAAGGTGAAAACGGCCTAAGCTTAGCCCACCGTGACCAGGAGGCTGTCGAGATCCTGTACGGGCCCTTCCCTTGGAAGCGTGAAGTGGATGGCGGCTCCGCCGCACGAAGCCGCCGCCGCCCATATGGCGCCCCCGTGCAGATGTATGATTTCGCGGCAAATGGCGAGGCCCAGGCCAGAGCCCCCGGCGCCGTTGTTTGTCTTGCTGCTTTGCTGAAACTTCTCGAAGACTGTCTCCAGCTCTCCTTTCGGGATTCCGATGCCGTTGTCCGAGACCACGCAGTGCAAGGCCGGCCTGCCTTCAGACAGAACGCCGTCGGATATGGTGACTTCGATGACGCCTTCTTTCGGAGAGAACTTTATCGCGTTGGAAAAGAGATTGATGAAGACTTGTATCAGCCTCTCGCTATCGAAGATGGCGCTTGTATCGCGGCTTCGATATGCGACGCGAACTTCCAACTGCTTCGCTTCGATAAGAGAGCCGAGTTCAGTCAAAGATTGACGCACGGTTTGAGCCAAATCCCCCCGCGATGCTCTTAGCTCAAATTTTCCAAACTCCAGTTTGGCTAAGTCAAGAAGCGCATTCAGTAACTCCAAAAGCCTGAGCCCGGAGCTTTGAATATTCACGAGGAACTTTTTTAACTTCTCCGGTTCCGAGGCCTGCAGCTTTTTAAGACCCATATTCGTGTAGTTCAAAATCGCATGCATAGGCGTTCTGAATTCATGGCTCATATTCATGAGGAGCGAGGTTTTGGCCTGGTTGGCCTGGTCAGCCTGCTCTTTCGCCGCGTTGAGTTCGGAGTTTACGCGCTCCAAGCGGGACCGCTCCGAATGCAGATCGGAACTGGCCGCCTGAAGCTGCCGGTGACGGCGTTGCAAATTTTCGTTGGCGCGCACAAGTTTCCGGCTCTCTTCGAACAGGGCTATCTCCCGCTGAACGCGGCGGGAGATTTCCCTGATGAAGAATCAGCGTCGTGGTGAGTGTCAGGACGAAGACGGCGCCGGCGAGCAGGGCCAGCATCGTCGAGCTTCGATTGGCGACGGCGAAGACCTCGGATTCGCCAAGACTGACCGTGACGACCATGGGGTAATTCTTGACCCGGCGCCAATGCAAGAACGCCGGCATTCCATTGAGGGGATTATCGCCGCGATAGAAGCCCTCGTGCTGCGTCCGCAAGTTCGAGCATGGCCTTCGTCCCGGAGATCGACGCGCCGAGATAATCGTAATCCGAGTTCTGCCACGCGCCATAGGATGCACGGACGGCGCCGTCGTCTCCCGCGAGGATCATCGATCCCGTTTTGCCGAGATTGACCACCCGATGAAGCGTGGTGAGGAATTCCGGCGAAAGTGAAAAAACGATAACGCCCGCCAGTTTCCCATCGGCGGTTTCGACCTTGCTTGTCACTTGGATCGTCGGCTGGCCGGAAACGCGTCCAAGGACGGGTTTGCCGATATAGAGGCCCTTGTGATCGCCCTTGAGATGAACGCGGATGTGCTCCCGGTCCGAGAGGTCGATCGGTTTGGGCTTGTCCGTCAAGGATGACGCCAGCAGCTCGCCATCGGGGCCGACAAAGGCGATCTGAAAGGTTGAGGTCGCGAATTCGGGGAGGTTCCTCGTCAGGTCATTGAAGCTGAAGGTGGCGCCGTTCGCTGTCAGCCCAGGCTTCAGCAGGGATATAGCTCCCGACACGCTGTCCAGGACGCGCCCGATCTGTTCCTCGAAAGCTCCGCTCAAATTCGCGGCGTCGTTCCAGGCCCTTTCCTCTGAGGCGTCTCTTTGCTCGATCGAAACAGACCCCAGCAGCAGAAGCATTCCGAGCAAGACAACCGCGGCGAGGGCGGTGATGGCGTGTTTCAGCTTCCGCCCGGAACGGCGGATAAGACGCCGGTTTCGGGGCTGCAGGGCTCGCCTGGCGGCAGTTTGGTCTTGTTTGATCAATGCTACGCTCCGGGCCGATACGCCAAGGCAAGCGCACATCCTGACGTTGTAAGGCAAGGCGCGTTTCCATATTGTAAAGGCTCGGAGCGGTCGCGGGCCTACCCCGCGCTATCAAGCGTCGATCGTTCTGTGCACGCTGCTCCTTATCCGCTGGAAGACCTGTCATCGTCTGTTGCATATGTGTGAGGACTTCCGCGAGGCGTGCTTGTGGTCCCTTGATTGCGTCATTTGCTCGGGAGCGTGCTGCAGGCGGATGCAAATGCCGGAAACGGACCACTTAGCTTGCGCCGGCAGCCTTGACCGATTAGGAAGACAAGTCGAAGCGGGGAGTGACCGATGCTGTTTCTTCGGCTCTTGGGAAAGACGCTGCTTTTCACAGCGTTCGTGGCTTTGGCCTATGACGGCGTGCGGATTCTGGCAAGCCCGGGCGAACGGCTCCTTTTCACGTCGCTCTCGACGCAACTGAAGCTTATCCCGCAAGGACAGGAGGCCTTGCAAGGCTTCGTCTTGAGCCATGCCCCCAGCTATCTGTGGAATGGGGTTGTGGAGCCGATGCTGGTGCTGCCGATTTCAATCCTGTTCGGGGCGTTGGGCGCCCTGATCTACATGGCGGGCTACAGGCGTCCGCCGCCTGAGATCGCCGGAGATTAGAGCCCATCCGCTTTTGATGGAATCAAATGCTGGCTCCAAGTTTTTGTTTTATCGTGCGTCTTATCGGAAAACCGCTTCGCACTTTTCCGGACGCACTCTAGAGCGATGGGATCGGATCAGCCACCAGAGCCGGAAGTGCGCCCCGCGCCGATCTTCCTTCTCCTGGTCCGCAATCCGTCCAAAATTGGCGAGAAGCTGTGATTCTCAGGCCTCGGCAACGCCCGCTTTCTTCTCTGCGTCCGCCACTTGAGCGGTTTCATGCACCGGTTCGGCGGGGCGAGGCTCCTCTTTGATCGCCACTGGCGCGTCCGGCGTCTTCGCAACCTCAACGGCCTTGGCGTCCGGGTTCGCGTCCTTCACCGGGATCTTGAGCCTCCAGTATTTTCCAACCAGGACCCCGGCCGCGATGACGGCGAGGCCGGCGTAAACGCCGTAGGCCTCTAAGAATTCAGAATTCGATCATCGGGTGCCTGCCGGTGCCTACCGCGATGAAGGATAGACCGACGATGATTATGAAAACGCCAAGGAGGGAACTGAACATTGCGTAACCCTTTCCAGATGGATCGGCGAGAAAAGCCGGGAGATAGTTGGGGTGGATCGTAGATGCGCCGCATAGAAGGGTCAAATTGCGTATTTGATCCTGGTGTTTGTCTTATCGCCGCAGACGATGCCGCGGAACCGGGCAAACAGCCCCTAGGACGGCGCTGCGCCCTCTTTCTCCGCTTTCCTTATCGCAGGCTTGATTTTTTCGGCAATGACCTCGGGCGTCAATGGCCCTGGATAGCGCAAGAGAATGTGCCCGGAGCCATCGATCACAAAGGTTTCGGGAACGCCGTAAACGCCGAAATCGATCGCCGTCATGCCGGTCGTATCCACGCCCACGGCTTGAAATGGATTGCCCTGCCGCACGAGGAAGCGGCGCGCTGCTTCCGCCGTGTCGCCTTTGTAGTTCATGCCATAGAGCGGAATGCCCTGCTTGGCCAATTCGACAAGCTGCGGGTGCTCGACGGCGCATGGCGCGCACCAGGAGGCCCAAACATTCAAAAGGCTGACCTTGCCGCTTTTCAGCGCCGCCGACGAAAATCCTGGGACCGGCGCTCCGGACTCGTCTTGAAGCCGGGGAATAGCGGCCAGTTCGAAGTCCGGAACCGGCTTTCCGATCAGCACGGAAGGAAGCCGGGAAGGCTCGCCCGTTTGCAGGGAAAAGTACATCAAGCCGAGAAGGCCGATCATGAGGATGAGCGGCAGGAGAACCACGGCCCTCGATTTCGCCTTCGCCGGTTTTCCTTCGGGAGAAGTGGTGGCGCTCATTACTTACCCTGCATTCTGCTGAGATGATCTGCGGCGCAAGCCCCGGCGCTCCAGGTCCGCGAGCCTGCGCTTCTGCGCCCGCTCATCGCTCCAGACCCACAATACAAGCGCCGTCATGCAAAGCAGCGCTGCGCCATAGGAAAGCCAGATGAATGCGGCGTGGGGGCCAAGGTCAAACATGGGATACCGCCTCCCCGGCTTCCGGCTCCTGAGATGCGTCGCCGCGCACATGCATCGCGATCATGGCGTCGCATCTGCGCCTGAGAACTTCCGCCCGCATGGCTTTGAGATGCAGCACCACGAAAAAGACGGTGAAGGCGATCGCCATGATAAGGAGCGGCCAAAGGAGCGACGGCGCGATCGTCGGGCCGTCTGCACGGATCACGCTCGCGGGCTGATGAAGCGTGTTCCACCAGTTAACCGAGTACTTGATGATCGGGATGTTGACCGCTCCGATGAGTGCGAGAATCGCCGCGGCACGCCCCGCGCGCCCCGGTTCGTCGACAGCCTGCCGCAGGGCGATCAAGCCGAGATAGAGGAAAAACAGGATTAGAACCGACGTCAGCCTTGCATCCCAAACCCAGTAGGCGCCCCACATGGGCTTGCCCCAAAGCGATCCCGTCACAAGAGCAAGCAGCGTGAAGGTTGCGCCGATCGGGGCCGCCGCCTTCGCCGAGACGTCCGCAAGGGGATGGCGCCAGATGAGGTAGCCCGCCGAGGAGAGCGCGATGATCGAGTAGCACGCCATCGACAGCCAGGCCGCCGGCACGTGGACATACATGATCTTGACCGTTTGGCCCTGCTGGTAATCGGGTGGCGCGCGGAACGCCATCGTCAAGCCGACGGCGAAAAAATCACGGTTATCGCGATGAGCCAGGGAAGCAGCTTTCCGCTGAGGCGCATGAACGCGGTCGGGTTGGCGAGCGCGCCGATCCGCCAGGATCTCATTGCTTGAGGTTCAGAAATTTCGGCCATGGATCAAATTCCAGCTTAAAGGCTGATATAGGCTCACTCGAGACTGAGCCGAAGGGCGAGAGCAGCGGCAAATGGCATCGCTGCTATTGAAAACAGCGAAAGCGCGGAAAGAAACAGAATGCTTTGCAGAAATGCGCCTGGCGCTTCGGCCATTGCTCCCACCCCAAAAATCAGAAAAGGGGCGAAAAGCGGCAAAATGAGGAGCGGAAGCAGCAGCGCCCCTCGGCGCAGCCCAAGCGTAAGCGCGGCGCCCGCACAGGCCACGAAACTTATGCCGGCCGTCCCCGCGGCGAGCGACGCGAGAAGCTTCGGCACCGCCGCCAACTCCATGTTGAGAAGCAGGCCCGAGAGGGGGGTGACAAGGATCAGAGGCACGCAGGTCGTCAGCCAATGAGAGAGGCTTTTCGAGACGGCGACGAGTTCCGAGGGAAGCGGGCCTATGGCGAGGGCGTCGAGCGAGCCGTCGTCGCGGTCTTCCTGGAAGAGAGCGTCGACCGAAAGAACGGCCGACAACAGGAAGGAAATCCAGAGGATGCCCGGCGCGATGCGGCTGAGCAGCGCCAGATCCGGGCCAAGGCCCAGCGGGATGATGGAGACGGCGATAAGGTAGAAGCCAAGCGCCGTGCCGATGGCCGAGCCTTGCCGAAGCGCCAGGCGCAGATCGCGTTCTATAAGGGCGAGGAACGCGTTCATCGCGAAACCGGCGCGCGTTTCAGTTCGAGGAGAGCGGATTTGCCGAGCGACAGGTCGAGATGGGTCGATACGATCGCGATGCCGCCTGTGTAAAGATGCTCTGCAATGGCTGCTTCAAGCCGTTTTGTGGATGCCGCATCGAGAGAGACGGACGGCTCGTCGAGAAGCCAGATCGCGCGGCGCGCCGCAATGAGGCGGGCAAGGCCCAGCCTTCGCGCTTGCCCTTGGGAGAGGTGCGCCGCCCTGTATTCCGCCAGATCGAGAAGCGCGAACGCGTCGAGAGCGGCCTCGGCGGCTTCCGGATCGCCGCCGCCTCCATAATAGCGCTGCCAGAAGCTCACATTTTCGATGACGGAGAGGCGCGGCTTGATCCCGTTCGCATGGCCGATGTAATGGAAGCAGTTGTCGCCGGCCGTATCGCCCGCGGGGCCGCTCACCCGCACGCGTCCTGCGGCGGCGGGAAGAAAACCGGCGATCGTTCTTAAGAGGGTTGTCTTTCCGGCGCCGTTCGGGCCGCGCAGGATGAGCGCGTTTCCGGAGCGCGCCTCGAAAGACAAAGGCGGAACCACAAGATGTCCGCCCCGCTGGCACGCAAGCCCTTCCGCGGCGATGGCCTTCACGGTTATCGCGTAAGCGGAGGATGTGGCGGAGCGAGCCAACTGCTCAATGTTTCTCAATGAATTTCTCGTGTCACAGCGCAGGCGCGCTCATCTTTATGTTAGTCTGCCGCAGGCTCACAAGATGCTTTTTCGCATGCCGTGGGGAGAAATCGCAAATGCCGTCCTTAACTCCGCGCTCTCTCGACAGTTTACACGCCCGAAAAATTCTGAAAGTCGATGGCAGGGAGTACGAATATTTCTCCTTGCCCGGCGCCGAAGCCAACGGCCTGCCCGGCATCGCCGCCCTGCCATTCTCCCTGAAAGTCCTGTTGGAAAATCTCCTCCGGTTCGAGGACGGGCGCACTGTGACCGACGGCGACATTCGCGCCATGGCGCTGTGGCTCATGACAAAGTCGTCGACGCGCGAGATCGCTTTCAGGCCCGCGCGGGTTTTGATGCAGGATTTCACAGGCGTGCCTGCGGTGGTGGACCTCGCCGCGATGCGCGACGCCATGAAGGGGCTTCACGGCGACACCGCCAAAATCAACCCGCTCGTTCCCGTCGATCTCGTTATCGACCATTCGGTGATGGTGGACAGCTTCGGCAATCCGCGTGCGTTTGAGATCAACGCCGATCTGGAGTACCAGCGCAACAAGGAGCGCTATGAGTTCCTGCGCTGGGGGGCGCGCGCCTTCGCAAATTTCCAGGTTGTGCCCCCAGGGACCGGAATTTGCCACCAGGTGAACCTCGAATATCTCGCGCAGACTGTGTGGACGAAACAGGAAGGCGGCGTCAGCCTGGCGTTTCCCGATACGCTTGTCGGCACGGACAGCCATACGACCATGGTCAACGCGCTCTCGGTTCTCGGCTGGGGCGTCGGCGGCATCGAGGCGGAGGCGGCGATGCTGGGCCAGCCCATTTCGATGCTGATCCCGGAAGTGATAGGCTTCCGCTTCACCGGCTCCCTGCCGGAGGGCGTAACGGCGACGGACCTCGTGCTCACCGTCACGCAGATGCTTCGAAAGAAAGGCGTGGTGGGCAAGTTTGTCGAATATTTCGGGCACGGCCTCGACACTCTTTCGGTCGAAGATCGCGCGACCATGGCCAACATGGCCCCGGAATATGGCGCGACGTGCGGCTTCTTCCCCGTCGACAAGGATACGATCAACTATCTGAAGGCGACGGGGCGCGATCCGCATCGCGTCGCGCTTGCGGAAGCTTATGCCCGCGCGCAGGGCCTGTGGCGCGACGCCGGCACGCCCGACCCGGTCTTCACGAGCACGATCGAACTCGATCTGTCCACCGTGGAGCCAAGTCTGGCCGGCCCGCGCCGGCCGCAGGATCGCGTTCCCCTCGCCCGCGCCTCCGAAGGGTTCCTCGATGCGCTGGCCGAAATGCGCAACGTGACCGGCGAGGCCGCGCGCATGGTCAGCGAAGGCGGCGGCAGCATAGAGCCGCTTGAAAGGACGGGACCGGTCGAGGGAGAGAACTACTCCATATCCGATGGGCATGTGGTCATCGCCGCCATCACCTCCTGCACGAACACCTCAAATCCCAGCGTCCTGATCGCTGCGGGGCTTCTCGCCCGGAAGGCTCGCGAGAAAGGCCTGAACTCGAAAACCGTGGGTCAAGACTTCGCTCGCCCCCGGCAGCCAGGTGGTGACGGACTATCTGACCCGGTCGGGCCTGCAGGCGGACCTCGACGCGCTGGGGTTCGAACTCGTCGGCTATGGCTGCACGACCTGCATCGGCAACTCGGGGCCGTTGCCCGAGCGGATCTCGAAAACGGTGAACGATCACGACCTTATCGTGGCCGCCGTCCTTTCGGGCAACCGGAATTTCGAAGGCCGGGTCAACCCCGATGTGCGCGCGAACTATCTCGCCTCGCCGCCGCTTGCCGTCGCCTATGCGCTTGCGGGCACGATGAAACTCAACCTTGCGAGCGAACCGCTGGGGACCGGCAAGGACGGAGCGCCCGTGTACCTCAGGGACATCTGGCCTTCCTCCGCCGAAGTCGCGGGCTTCATCCGCACCTATGTCACTCCCGATTTGTTCAAGGCGCGCTACGCCGATGTCTTCAAGGGCGACCGGCGCTGGCAGGCGATCGGCGGCTCGAAAACCGGCGAGACCTATGACTGGGACGCGAGTTCGACCTATGTGCAGAACCCGCCCTATTTCGCCGATTTGACCGGGGGCGCGCCGCGCCGCCTGACCGATATCGAAAATGCCCGCGTGCTCGGCCTTTTCCTCGATTCCATCACGACGGACCACATCAGCCCGGCTGGATCCATCGCCAAATCCGGGCCGGCGGGAAAATATCTCATGGGGCGCCACGTCGCGCTTGGGGACTTCAATTCGTACGGCGCGCGGCGCGGCAATCATGAAGTCATGATGCGAGGCACATTTGCGAACATCCGCATCAAGAACCAGATGACGCCGGGCGTCGAAGGCGGGGTGACGGTCCATTACCCGGATGGCCTTGAGATGCCGATCTACGATGCGGCGATGCGATACAGGGCCGAGGGCGTGCCGCTCGTCATCTTCGCCGGGCGCGAATATGGCACGGGATCGAGCCGCGACTGGGCCGCGAAAGGCACGCGCCTGCTCGGCGTGCGCGCGGTGATCGCCGAGAGCTTCGAACGCATTCACCGCTCCAATCTCGTCGGCATGGGCGTTCTTCCGCTCGTCTTCGAGGATGGCGTGTCCTGGAAAAACCTCGGCCTCAAGGGCAGCGAGCAGGTGACGATCCGCGGAATCAACCAGCTTTCACCTCTGGCGAAGGTGACGGCCAGCATCTCCTTTGCGAGCGGGGCGAAGGTGGATGCGCCGCTGCTGTGCCGAATCGATACGCTGGATGAGCTGAGCTATTTCAAACACGGCGGCATCCTGCACTACGTGCTGCGGAACCTTGCGGCAGCCTGAAGGATTCGCGGATCGCTTCGTCCGTTGCCCCGGCTGCACAGCGCCAGCGCCGGGGCGGTTTATGCAATTTTGTCGAAATTGCGTGCAATGGGCTGTGCAGGACTCGGCGCGACCCCTTTTGTCACCGATAAAACCATCTGCAATTCGAGACGGTTATTCAAAAGAATAAAAGCGGCAAAGAAGTTCTTGATTGTTGGAAAGCGTCTTGAGACACTAATCGTATATAAAAGAAGGCAAGGCTGAGTATAACGCCCGCGATCATGAGTCGTGAGCGCGGGAAAGGCGTTTTTCAAAGGCTGCCCGCAACATCCAAGAAACTATATAATCAGGGAGTCCTGGCACATGGCGGAGATCAAGCAACCTCGGTTCGATGAGTGGGTTGAAACGGCGCAACACCTGGCGCGGTGCTCTGCTTCGACCGTCGCCTGCCCCTGCTGCGGGAGCACCTCTCTCAGCGTGAGAGACATGGAGTACGGCTTCGGCCATGACAGGGGCGTGCAGCGCTACATTTCCTGCGGGTGCTGCGGCGCATTTACGGGCGTGAATGTCAAATGCGCCGGGGACACGGAAAAACCTACGCTCCACGCCGCCGAATAAAGCCAAATCCGCCCGCTGGCGCACCCTGAGCCTCCGCGGGCGATGGAAGCATCTTGAAGGCGTTTCTCGCATCTTCTCCTGGACCGGCTTGCGTTTGCGTCTGCATTGCCTGGGCCGGGATCTTATGAAATAGCGCCTTGCCAGGAGGTTAACGCCTTTAAGTCATTGTTTTTGCGGTATAATTTTGCATGACTGCCTGCGCCGCCGCGGCTTCAACAGCCGCTGTCATGGTTAATATCCGCAACTGGAAGCATATTTAACGGATTTCTGGGGGGCACAGTTAAGGAAAAAAATCGGCCATTAAATTCCATTTAATGGGGCTGCAGCGGAGCGAATATAGCCGTTGAATTACAAGGACTTAAGACGGCCGGTTTAGGCGCCGCCGCAAGCGCGGCGCTCATCGCCTAGCGGCTTTTAGAGGATTTAGCAAGGACGATCATGACCGGAAGAAATTCCGGCGCGCGCCCGTTAACGATACAACAAAATCAAGAAGTTAAAGTTACAGCCCTGCTTACCGCCGGCAACGAACCGTTTACATTTGGCCGGAGGCTTTTCGCCGTGGCCGGAGTTTAGATAGGGCTTGTCAATGCCGCGTTTCCATCGCCGCAGCGGATGCGCTGGATCGAGCCGGCGCCTTTACGATGGGCACGCTCAAGGTAGCGGCCGGGACGGGTCAAACGCGCGCTAGGGCAACTCCGACAAGCGCCGCCTTGGGTCGATTTCAGAAGTGGCTGGCGGCCCTCAATCGCACCTGCCCCGAGTCGGCTTATCGATCAGAAACCTGCCCTTCCCACAAAGACCAAGCCAGTCTCGCCCTCGACTTAACGGAGAAATCGAGGTGGTTGCCGGGGCAGAGAAGACAATGAAATAATCATGCAATTTGTGCATTTGATCCACAAGCTCAAACGACGGACTCCGGTTCTACAATCTGTTTACGCCTACCGAGTTCCCATTTTTCCATTGCAGTGTCTTTAGACGTCTTAAACAGTTGCGCCCACCAAGTATCATCCGGTTCCGTGTACTTTTCTGGGGAAGCATGAAACCTAAACAATTCTTCCGCCAGCCGCCGTGAAATTTCTTCAGTCATAACAAATCGTTCTAAAAACTCCTCAAGCACAAGACGATTATTTTGTTGCATGGCTTCGGCGTCGCGCTGTAGCGTTTTCGCGAAGGCGTCGATTTCAAGCTCGGTATTCCGCAAAAATATCATAAATCGAAACATCATAATCCGCATATTATCCGGCAGTAGGTGGATATCGTCCAATTTAAGAGCGAAGAAAGACCCTTCTGGGAGCTTGCACTTAAGAACATCAACCTCTCTCATGGCGCGACCATTGAGAAATTTCTCACGTATTACGCGCGCCGAGGCACCCGACTGCATCGATACGTTCAATAGCTCCGACCTTGCAATGGCACTCAACTTCTTTTTTGTCTCCAGCATCAATTTCGTATCGCGGCTCATCCGTAAAAAATTGTTAAGCCATGCACCAACCACGACCGCAATCAGCGTAACAAATGCAGTCAGTATCTGTATCATCCGCTTTTCCTGAAATATTCCAAGACCATTACCAACACCACAATTCTATATATTTGAGTGCTGCCCTGCAAAGCAATTCCGCCTACGGCGGTTTCTGGCCAACATCAACCTAATTTCTGACGCCAGATGCCGTTCAGCACCCGGCCCACCTTTGCTTCGCTTGTAAAGCCCCGAATTCGATGGTTCCGAAGACGATGTCATGGCCACCGAAATCGACACGCATTCAACAGGACAACCCCACAGGCAGCAGACGGACGCTCTATTTCATATCGTTCAAAGGCGTTCGGCAAAATTATTGTTGCACAGGCTCCCGAGGTCGGCCCTTCGGCCTCCGTCGCGGAGATTTGCCCGAGTTGCTCAGTCCGAGATCTGAAAGCAGCCATCGGCGCTTGCGCGGAGTTTCGGCACGTTTCATGTCCGAGTTCGGCCTAACCCGGAGATGCCACGCCCGGCGCCGTCCTCGCCCTAAGCCGCAGCCGGCGCGAGCGTGCGCCTCACCTCCGCCCTCAAGAGATCGATCGGCGCGAGGCCTGCTTTCGACTTCTCGAAGTGCCAGAAAGTCCAGCCGTTGCAGGCGGCGCGGCCTTGCGCCTTCGCGCCCACGGAGTGGATGGACCCGCGCACGCCGTCCCACACAACCGAAGCGTCGGCCATGACCTGCGCCCTGATTTCCGCCTTCGCGTCGAAAAGCGCGTCGCCGGGGCGCAGCATGCCGAGCTGAAGCACCATGCCGAACGGCACGCGCGGCTCGGAGCGCTTGGAGACGATGGGAAACGCCGTCTTGGCGTCGCAGGGCTTCACGGCGGCGATGCGCGCCTTGGCCGCGGCGACATAGTCGGCATCGCGCTCGATGCCCAGGTAGCGGCGGCGCAGCGTTTTCGCCACCGCCCCCGTCGTCCCGGTCCCGAAGAAGGGATCGAGCACAAGATCGCCGGGCTTGGTCGTGGCGAGCAGCACGCGCGCCAGCAACGCCTCGGGCTTCTGCGTAGGATGGGCCTTGCGTCCGACATCGTCGCGCAGCCGCTCCGGGCCGGAGCAGATGGGGATCAGCCAGTCCGAGCGCATCTGCAGGTCGTCGTTGAAGGCCTTGAGCGAGTCGTAATTGAACGTGGGCCGCGCGCTCTCGTCGCGGGCCGCCCAGATCAGCGTCTCGTGCGCGTTGGTGAAGCGCGTGCCCTTGAAGTTCGGCATCGGGTTCGTCTTGAGCCAGACGACGTCGTTCTGAATCCAGTAGCCGAGGTCCTGAAGCGCCGTCCCAAGGCGGAAAATGTTGTGATAGGAGCCAATCACCCAGATCGCCCCGTTCGGTTTCAGGACGCGGCGGCATTCGGAGAGCCAGGCGCGGCTGAACGCATCGTAGGACGCGAAACTGTCGAAGCGGTCCCAGTCGTGGTCGACGCCATCGACCTTCGTGTTGTTGGGCCTTAGAAGGTCGCCGCCAAGCTGCAGATTATAGGGAGGGTCGGCGAAAACCAGATCCACCGTTTCCGACGGCGTCTGGCGAAGCAATTCGAGGCAATCGCCATGTAAGATGCCGCCCTCGCAATCGAGGCCGGCGCTACTCTCCAACGCATGAACGCAACGCATGACTCACCATACATGAAACTCTACCGGCCCTGTTTAGCAGAAGCTGGAGCCAAAAGGGTTAACGCGAACGGCGGTTCCCGCGGCGGGGCGCCCCGATGGCGATGACGCCTCCCCTCGCGAAAGGGGAGACGCCGCAACTGCATGATCCCGGCAAATACTGTCAGTGCAAACTATGTATACTTGGTTTCTTTCTTTCCTGAAGCAGCGCCGTCAGGCCCAAAAGCTCAAGAAGAGTTTCCAAAATAAAGGTTTTGATCTCCTCGTCGGTAGCATCCTTTAGTGTGGTTTCCATGTCTGACTGAATGTTCATTGCAATATCCCACGCTCGCCACTCGAAACGTAATGCTGCTCCAGACCGGACCGGCATTTGCGCCAATCCGGAATATGTTTTTTCGCCGGATGAGCGCAAGCAAATTATTCATACAAACTTAACCATAATCGGGCGGAGCGGAAGGAGAGCTTATGCGGCCTTGCCAAGGCGGGGCCGGGCGCCGAAGGTGCGATGCTCGAGGTAATCGAGTAGCTGGCCAGCGATGTCGGCGCCGGTCGTGCTTTCGATGCCCTCAAGCCCGGGCGAGGAGTTGACCTCGAGGAGAAGCGGCCCCCTCGACGAGCGCAGGATGTCGACGCCCGCAAACTTCAGGCCGAGCCTGTTCGCGGCCTTGATGGCGATCTTGCGCTCCTCCGTCGAAAGCTTGGCCGCAAAAGCGAAACCGCCCTTGTGAAGGTTGGCGCGAAACTCGTCGTTGCCGGCGCGGCGCACCATGGCCGCGACGACTTTCCCGTCGAGCACGATGCAGCGAAGGTCCTGGCCGGCGGCTTCGGAAATATATTGCTGGACGAGAAAGCTGGCTTCGGCATTGCGCAGAGCGTCGATAACCGAGGCCGCCGATTTGCGGTTCTCGGCCAGGATCACGCCCTTGCCCTGGCTGCTCTGCAAGAGCTTGATGATGAGCGGCGTGCCCCCCACCATTTTAATGAGGTCGTCGGTGTCGTGATGGGAGCTTGCGAAGGCCGTGTCGGGCATCGGCAGCTTGTGCGCGGCCATCAACTGATGCGCAAACAGCTTGTCGCGGCTTTGCACGATCGACTGCGCCGAATTCAGGACATGCGCGCCGGTCATCTCGAATTGCCGCACGACCGCCGTGCCGTAAGCCGTGATCGATGCGCCAATCCTCGGGATCACGAAGTCGAAGTCGGGCAGCGTCTTGCCCTCGTAATGAACGGCGCTCGCGATCGACTTGATGTTCATGTAGCAGCGAAGCGTGTTGATCGGCTCGATAACATGGTCGCGCTTTTCCGCCTCCTCGATGAACCGTTTGTTCGAGAAGTTGCCCGGCTCCATCGTCAGGAGCGCGATCCGAAGCGGCCGCTTGACCGGGACGGTCGCGGCGCGGCCGGCGTAGGCGTCGTAGCTGAGCTTTTCCTGGCGGTATTCGGACCAGGGAAGGATGTTGGCGGATTGCGCTTCGAGCGCGGTTCGGCCGAGGAGCATGCGGTGGGCCATCGTGTACCGGTTCGACAGCGAGATCTCGATCGGCCATTCCCGGTCCCCGATGCGGACCGGCGTATGGATGATGTAGCGATGCTCGGCCTGGCCGTTCGAGCTGCGCACTTGCCGGCGGTCCACGATCTTGGCCGTGCACCACACTTCAATCTCATCGCGATAGTCGACAGGATGAACCCCGAAACGCACGCGGGGCGCGTCGACCGGACCGAACGTCTCGATCGAAAAGGCATGCAACGCCGACGTTTTCGCGCCCGTATCGATTTTCGCTTTCAAGGCAGGCAAGCCAAGCTGCGGAAGCGCGGCCCACTCTCGCCAGCCCAAGACAAATTGATTTATCAAAACCCCCGGTCTTTCAAATCGGTTCGTGACGACGTTTTTTTAGGTCTGCGCCGGTTGCGGCGCCGGGGCATGAGATCCCTGTGTTCAACGAGCCGGAAATAACCCGCCGTCAAGGGCGCTTGTTCCGCGACACTCGACTTGGAGGGGCAAGCTAATGTGCAAACAAATCGATTTCATGACACGCCGATGAAACCATAAACGCCAACACTTGACAGGTTAACTCCGAATCGGCGCCAATTACATGCCCTCTTCGCTTCGCGGGAGCAATTCAAAACTTTTTTATATACAACCTTTACACAATGCTTACTCCATCGTTAGAGTCGCGCCGCTGCGGCGTCCCGGCTCAGTCCGTCCTGAAGCCCAGCTTGCCGGAGTTCTTGCGTTGAGCCCCAGATAGATGGCGATCCTTCTCATGGGGGGAAAGAGCGTCGCATATTGCAATGAGAGTCCGGCGTTGCCACAGCGCATTACACAATTCATGCTGCGCTGGCGCGCAAGCGACTTAAACATAGGCCAAAGGAGAGGCCATGGAGACAACGCTTCATATTCTCGTCGTCGACGATCACAAGGACATCCGCGATCTGCTTGCGAAGTTTCTCGTCAAGCATGGCATGCGCGTAACGACGGCCGCGGATGCGGCCGAGGCCCGGCGGCATCTGAAGGCGGGGGCCTTCGACCTTATCGTTCTCGATATCATGATGCCGGGGGAGGACGGCCTTTCGCTGTGCCGTTACCTGCGCGAAGGCTCGTCGCCGCCAATCATTTTTCTCACCGCCGTGGCTGAAGACACCGATCGCATCATCGGCCTTGAACTGGGCGCGGACGATTATGTCACGAAGCCCTTCAATCCGAGGGAGCTGTTGGCGCGCATCCGCGCCGTCATCCGCCGCGCGCAGAGCATTCCGCAAAGCCGCGACGCTCCCTCCGGCGAGAGGCTCAAATTCGGCCAATTCACTTTCGATTCCGATCGCCGCGAACTCATCGACGGCGGGGACGTTGTCACACCCCTTTCCTACGGCGAGTTCCTGCTCCTGTCGGCGTTCCTGCACCGGCCGAACATCGTGCTTACGCGCGATCAGCTTCTCGACATCACCAGGGGGCGGGCCGCCAATTTGTTCGACCGGAGCATCGACAACCAGGTCAGCCGGCTGCGCCGCAAAATTGAGGAGGATCCGAAGGACCCGAAGATCATTCAGACGATCTGGGGCGGCGGTTACAAATTCGTTGGCGCTGTCGAGCGGTTATGATGCGCCTCTTGCCGCGAAGCCTGACAGGCCAGCTCATTCTGCTCACCCTGGTTGGGCTCCTGCTGTCGCAGGCCGCGAGCTTGCTGTTCATCCTGGACGACCAGAAATCCAAAATCCGGAGCGATTGGCTGCACAACATTTTTACGCGCATCGTCACGGTCAACGACGTGATCGACTCCACGCCGCGCGAAATTCACAGCAAAATCTTGAAATCGGCCAGCACCTGGGCGCTGAAATTTTCGATCGATACGGAGCCCAAATCGCGATCGAAGGACCAGCCGGCGCCTTTTGTCGAGGACGAGATCGACAAGGTATTTCGCGACCGCGCCGGCGACGTCCAGATCACCGTCTTTTCGCCTCCGAGCGAGGAGTTGTTCTTCGAGCAGATGTTCGCCGGACTCCGGAGAGACATCAAGGGCTTTTTCTCCTCCGCAGGGACACCCGGAAGGCCGCCGCCAAGGCCAGCATACGCAAATGTCTCGCTACCCATGAAGAGCGGGCTATGGCTGAATGTATCCGTTACAGCGCCTGGAGGGACGCCCCATGCTTCGCCTCTGATCGTTCAGTTCGCGACCATGGCGGCAATCTCGGCGATCGGCATTATTTTTGTCATGAGCCGCCTCACGAGCCCGCTGAAAAAGCTGGCGAAGGCGGCTGCGGCTCTGGGGCGAGGGGAGTCGGCCACCAGGCTGGAGGAAAAAGGCCCGCGCGAAGTGCTCGACACCATCCGGGCCTTCAACGACATGCAGGAAAGGCTGAGCCGTTTCGTCCATGACCGCACAAAGATGCTGGCCGCCCTTGGACATGATCTGCGAACGCCGATAACGACCCTGAGGCTTCGCGCCGAATTCATAGAGGACGAGGAAATCCGGCAGAAAATCCTGGAGACGCTCGACGAGATGTTCGAGATGGCGGAGGCGACGCTTTCCTTCGCACGGGAGGAGGCCGCGCAGGAGAAGACGCGCCTTGTCGATGTCAGCGCGCTGGCATCGACCGTTTGCGCCGATCTCTCCGACACCGGCTTTCCCGTCGAATGCGCAGATCCGGGCAGCATCACGCTTCGCTGCCGCCCCCTCGGCCTGAAGCGCGCCTTCCGGAACATTCTTGAAAATGCGGTCGCCTACGGCCGCCGCGCCCGCGTTACGGTCGAGCACAGGCGCGGCGATGTTGTGATCGTCGTCGACGACGACGGGCCTGGAATTCCCGAGGGCGACATGGAGAGGGTCTTCAGCCCGTTCGTGCGGCTGGAAAACTCGCGCAACGCAGACACCGGAGGCGTCGGGCTTGGGCTTGCCATCGCCCGCTCCATCGTTCGCAATCACGGCGGCGACATCGCTCTGCAAAACCGCCCCGAAGGGGGCCTCAGGGTCACGATTTCTCTGCATGGCGCGACCGTCGTGCAGCCGCCGTCCACGTTCGCCGCAGAGAACGCAGCGCCGTCCTCGCCTCTCCCGGTTGCATCCTGAGCAAAGTCCGGTTCGACCCCCTCATCCCGTCCTCTCCCTTAGGGAGAGGGAATCGCAGCGACTCACGCTTGGCATAAGCGTCGCGTGCGATAAGCGCGGCGCTCACGTTTCAAATCCTGGAGAGGATGTCATGTATCAGTTCGACTATGCGGAGGTCTGTGAAGAGCTGTCCTCGGAGAGCATCCCGAAACCGCGCAGGCTCGCGGACGCAATCGAACTGATGGAGGCGGCGCAAGCGGCGCCCTCTTCTTCCCACGAGTTGCTTGGCGTGCTTTCCGATTTCCGGAGGCTTTGGCTCACGATCCTGGAGGATATGCCTCCATGCTCGCAGGACATGACAGCCAACACAAAACCGCATATCTCCGACCTTGCCGGCGGCGTCCTCCAAGAGATCGAGCGCTGCCGCTTCCAGAAGAAGGAAGCGGTCCCCTTCGCCTGGGCGGGGAAGTGGCCTCAATGACATCGCAGGGCGTATTTGTCCCCGAAAGCGCCCCACAGTCCGCCTCCGTTACGGAGATCGAGCGAACGCTAGGAGCGGGCCTGAAAGACCTTGCATCGGAGCTTCGGATCATCGATGCCACCGATTTCGCGGCCTTCATCCGGATCGGCCACATGGCTAATCTGAGAAGCCTCGTCCACTCCTCGGCCGAGCTTTACTTCAAGGCTGGCGCGCTTGAGCTTGCGGAAATCGGCGAAGTGGAGCTGGGATGGTCCAAGCCGCCGCTCATTACTCTGCCGATGAAGTTTCGCTACGGCGGCGTGAGGGTCTATTTTCGGCTTCGACTGGCGGCTCTTTCGGCGTCCGTGGCGGTGGAGTTGATCACGGCGGAAAACGGCGCTGGCGGCGACCTGAACGAGCGGCTCCGCACCGCGCTACAGGACGCCCGCGCCGTGCGAAGGCTGCATTCAGCCGGATAGACGCTGCTGAAAAACAATGCTGCGCATGGTTCGAAAACCTCACCATGAGGTCCAAACTGTCGATATCGTTCGGCCTCATCCTTGTAACTTGAAAACCGCCGCATTGGCGAGGCCTTGTGCCGATGCGGGCGCGGCGGAGAGGCCGTCTCATCCTGGGACCGAAAAGTCCGCAGCTCAGCATGGGTCCTCCGCCGCAAGTCCATTAAGCCCGAACAGTCGCCGGGGCCGCATATTGAGCCCGTTTAGACAAGGAAGGGCCGGGATGGAGACAAATGCGCAACCTGTTTTTGTAGGCATCGATGTTTCGAAGGGTAAGCTCGATGTGGCGCTCTGGCCCTCGGGAGAACAGTTCACGATCGAACGCAACGCAAAAGGCTTGAACAGCCTTTGCGCCAGGCTCGCCGCCTCGAACCCTGTCACCATCGCCTTGGAGGCCACGGGCGGGTTCGAAACCGTTGTCGCCGCGGCTCTGGCCGCCGCCAGTCTGCCCGTCGCCGTCGTCAATCCGGCCCAGATCCGCGCCTTCGCCCACGCGCTCGGCAAAAGAGCCAAAACAGACCCCATCGACGCAGCCGTCATTGCGCGCTTTGCCGAAGCGACAAGGCCCGCCATCAGACCGCTGGCCGACGCCGAAACCCAGCTCCTCGCCGATTTCATCGCAAGGCGCCGGCAAATCGTAGAGATGATCGTCGCCGAAAAACAAAGACTTGGCCGCGCTCCCGCCAAACGCCTGAGAAAGAGCATCGAACGCCTCTTGAAGGCCCTGGAGAAAGAGCTCTCAAGCCTCAACGGCGATATCGATGCGGCCGTCAGGGCTTCCCCATTGTGGAAGGCGAACGAGGAGCTTCTCACCTCCGTCCCGGGCGTCGGCCCTACCACCGCGCGCACTCTCATCGCTGAATTGCCCGAGCTTGGGACTTTGACGCGCAAGGAAATCGCGGCGCTGGCCGGTCTTTGCCCCTTCACGCGCCAGTCCGGACAGTGGCGCGGCAAAAGCTTCATCGCAGGAGGCCGGGCAAGCGTGCGCGCCTCTTTGTTCATGGCGGCGATGGTCGCAGCGAGGTTCAACCCAACCCTGAAAACCTTCTTTGACCGCCTCGCCGCCGCCGGGAAGCCAAAGAAAGCCGCTCTCGTCGCCGTCGCAAGGAAACTCCTCACCATCCTCAACGCTATCGTCCGAGACCAAAAACCATGGCAAATCGCTTGACAGCCAAGACAGTCGCTGAGCTTGTCGAAGGATGAAGCAAGGATTTCCGGCTTTTTCAGCGGCGTGACCTCTCGTACTGCCAGCCGGAAGTTCGCGCTCCCATTGCCGCAAACGCTCAAGCGAACTTCCGGCCGCAGGCTGTACGAGGAGCCTGTCCAGCATCAGCCGGCAGCGTGTAATCAATAATTAACCAAATGGGATCAATGTGTTAGCGCGGCGCTGAAGCCAGCCCTCGCTTTCGGCGCTGTCAGGTCTACCTTCCGGCTCGGCTCCCCCCGGTTCCGTTCCGGAAGGTATAAGCCTGCCTGGGGCGCCGCCCTGCAAATGGATGGAGGCGCATCCGCAACGCGCCTATACTCCGCGCATGAATGATTATCGCGCCTTTTTCCAGCTTCTCGACGAGCTTGGCATTTCCTCGCATACCGTCGAACACGAAGCCGTGCTCACGGCAGACGGCCTCGCCCGCCATGACGCCGCGCAGTGGGAGTTCCCCGTCAAAAACATCCTGGTCGAAGACAAGAGCAGACAGCTCTACCTCGTCACGATGCACCTTCTCACGCCTCCGCTCGACCTCAAGCAACTCGCGAAAGACATCGGAGCCGACGGCCGCTTCTCTTTCGCGTCGCCGGAAAAGCTGGCCGCGGCGCTGAAAGTCCTGCCGGGAAGCGTGACGCCCTTCGCGGTCTTCAACGACCGAAGCAGGCGGGTGCGCGTCATTCTCGATGATCGGCTCCGCGAGTCGGAAACCATAAGCGCTCACCCGCTGATCAACACGATGACGACAACCGTCTCCACCGCCGATCTGTTTAAACTCTTCGCCCATTCCGGCCATCGCCCGCATTGGCGCCCTATGCCGCTCAAAGAAGCGTCGCCGCCCGCCTGACCGCTAACCCCGCTGGAATTTTTTTCCAGTTTCCTCTATACCTACCGGCTGAGCAGGGAATGATGTGATGGCGGGAGTTCGCTTATTCGTCGCGGGCGTGCTGTTGGGGTTGATGTCCATCCTGGGCGTTGTCTTCCTGTGGGTTCTCTACGACCAGGGGACGTTCTCAAGCTCGTCGTCGAGAGGATACCGGGAGGGCTCAGGGGGCTATCAGCAGACTTATGCCGCCTCGGATCAGCCTCCTCCTCCGCCCAGAGTCAGAAGGCGGCGGCCTCCTCCCCCTCCTTGCGATATGAGCTGCTATTGAGGCCGCAAGCCGCCCCGCGAGAAGCTTGACTTTCCTCAAGAATCGCGGCCGAGAAATAACGGGAAGTTCAAGCTCGGCGCGAGCACGCGGGGCGCCGTCCGAAGGGTTACGCGCTCGCTTGTGTGCAGGCTGCAGCCAACATGCGGGGCCGGCGAGGGCATGAAAAAACCGCGCCAGATGACGCGGTTTTGGGTGGGGCGCAAATCGCTCAAATATAGCCGACGTGGAATATTGCATACGTGATTAGGCTACTTGTACCGAGTTTCCGCGTCAACGCATACATTGGTGGTATTCGCGATACCACGCAACTGGGCCGGGTATTTCGCGCGCAGCGCCTCCATTAGCCGGACGCACTCTGGCCAATGGCGCCAGACAGAACAGCAAAGCCATCGCCTGGAAGGGACAAAGATGAAGCAATGCCAATCCTGTGGAATCCCGCTCGACAAGGATCCGTCCGGCGGCGGAACCGAGAGAAATGGAAGCAAGAGCGAGACCTACTGCGGCCTCTGCTACAGGAACGGGGAATTTATCGGTCCAGATCTCACCGTCGCGCAGATGCAGGACATCGTCGAGCAGGCCATGAAAAAGCAGGGTTACGGCTGGCCCATGAGGAAACTCGCCCGAGCGCAAATCCCTCACCTGGGACGATGGAAATACCGCGCCTGAGCCCAGGCCGCGTCTTTTCTGCGTCCGTGCCGTCGCAAGCCCCCCCAAAAAAAACCCCCGGCGGCGCGGGGGTGCCTCCGGGGGTTGGTGCATTTTTTAGATGCAACCCGAAGCTATTTGCAAGCAGAGCGAGAGTCAACCCTCGCGCAAGGTTGTGTGCATAGCCGGTGGATAAAGCCCTAGCCACCCCGCTAGGCTAGGGCGCTCCCCGGTAGAAGCACGACACAACTACAGGTTGTAGGTTCGGATGTCAATTGGGAGCCTGTTTCATCAACCGGCTTTGAACGCCCTGCCCTGTTTCTTCCCCAGCCCCGCCACTCATCCGGACATGCGCCGGCTCCGGCCGGCAAACGGTCCGCATGGAAAACCTGTTTCCGGTGGCCGGGCCAAGTGGAAGCCGCCCATCCAGACGCCGCTCCCGCAGCCAACCCCCGAAAGCCCTCATGGCATTGCTCTTACGCGTTCAAATCTTGCATGGCACAAGCTTTGCAGTGTAGGACCAGCGCGACCGGCGCCATAAAGCGCTTCGGTCGAAAAGCATTCGGCGCAGGAGGACGGCGGCCATGGCGGAAACATTCTACGACGTGCTACGGCGGCAAGGCGTCTCACGCCGCAGTTTCATGAAGTTTTGCAGCCTCACGGCGGCTGCGCTGGGGCTTGCTCCCGAGTTCGCGCCCCGTATGGCTCATGCGCTGGAAACGAAGCCCCGCGTGCCGGTGCTGTGGCTGCATGGCCTCGAATGCACCTGCTGTTCGGAAGCCTTCATCCGGTCCGCGCATCCGCTTGCCTCCGACGCCATCCTTTCCATGATTTCGCTCGACTATGACGACACCATCATGGCGTCGGCGGGTCAGCAGGCGGAAGCGATCGTCGACGAAATCGTGAATAAATACAAAGGCGAATACATCCTCGCTTGCGAAGGAAACCCGCCGCTGAACGAAGACGGCATGTTCTGCATCATCGGCGGCAAGCCCTATCTCGAACAGCTGAAATACGCCGCGAGCAATTGCAAGGCCATCATCTCCTGGGGCTCCTGCGCCTCCTGGGGCTGCGTGCAGGCCGCCCGGCCAAACCCGACGCAGGCCGTGCCGATCCACAAAGTGATCCACGACAAGCCGATCATCAAGGTTCCGGGCTGTCCCCCCATCCCCGAGGTGATGAGCGCCGTCATCACCTATATC
Source organism: uncultured Alphaproteobacteria bacterium (assembly GCA_963727795.1). GTDB lineage: Bacteria > Pseudomonadota > Alphaproteobacteria > Rhizobiales > Rhodomicrobiaceae > Rhodomicrobium. Next base: position 115,592 of record CAVSHC010000015.1, on the reverse strand, counting down.
CTCACCTTCGAACGTCTGCCCGAACTCGACCGGCAGGGACGGCCGAAGATGTTCTACAGCCAGCGCATTCACGACAAATGCTACCGCCGGCCCCACTTCGACGCCGGCCAGTATGTCGAGGCCTGGGACGACGACGGCGCGCGCAAGGGCCACTGCCTCTACAAGATGGGCTGCAAGGGTCCGACCACCTACAACGCCTGTTCGACCACGCGCTGGAACGGCGGCGTCTCCGTTCCCGATCCAGTCCGGCCATGGCTGCATCGGCTGCTCGGAAGACGGCTTCTGGGATAACGGCTCCTTCTACAACAGGCTCACCAACATCAACGCGTTCGGCGTCGAAGCGAACGCCGACACCATTGGCATGGCGGCTGCCGCCACAGTCGGCGTCGCCGTTGCAGGTCATGCTGCGATAAGCGCCATCAGGAATGCGCGCAGCAAGGGAGGAAAACAATAATGGCGGCGATCCAGACACCGAACGGCTTCACGCTCGACAACAGCGGCAAGCGGGTCGTCGTCGATCCCGTGACCCGCATCGAAGGCCACATGCGCTGCGAGGTGAACCTCGACGACGACAACATCATCCGCAACGCGGTCTCCACCGGCACGATGTGGCGCGGGCTGGAAGTGATCCTGAAGGGACGCGATCCTCGCGACGCCTGGGCCTTCACGCAGCGCATCTGCGGCGTCTGCACCGGCACGCATGCGCTGACCTCGGTTCGCGCCGTCGAGGATGCGCTCAAGATCAACATTCCTGAAAACGCGAACATCATCCGCAACATCATGCAGCTCACGCTGCAAGCGCAGGATCACCTCGTCCACTTCTATCACCTGCATGCGCTGGACTGGGTGAACCCCGTCACCGCCTTGAAGGCCGATCCCAAAGAGACGAGCGAGCTCCAGAAGAGGATTTCTTCTCACCATCCGAAATCTTCGCCCGGCTATTTCCGAGACGTGCAGAACAGGCTGAAGAAGTTCGTCGAGAGCGGGCAGCTCGGGCCATTCAGGAACGGCTATTGGACGAACCCGGCCTATCTCCTTCCGCCTGAAGCCAACCTGCTGGCGGTCACCCATTACCTGGAAGCGCTCGACTTCCAACTGCATATCATGCGCATTCGCACCATTTTCGGCGGCAAGGACCCTCATCCGAACTGGCTCGTGGGCGGCGTGCCCTGCGCCATCAATGTGAGCGGCGAGGGCGCCGCCAGCGCAATAAACATGGAGCGGCTGAACTTCGTCCGGTCCATCATCGACGACACCGTCACGTTCATCCAGAACGTCTACATCCCCGACCTGATCGCCATCGCTTCCTTCTACAAGGGCTGGCTTTACGGCGGCGGCCTGTCGAGCAAGAGCGTGCTGTCCTACGGCGACATCCCCGACAGGGCGAACGACTACTCGCCGTCGAGCCTGCTCATGCCGCATGGCGCGATCATCAACGGCAACTTGAAGGAAGTGCACGACGTCGATCTGCGCGATCCGAACCAGATTCAGGAGTTCGTGCCGCATTCCTGGTACAGCTACGACGACGAGAAGAAGGGCCTTCATCCCTGGGATGGCGTGACCCAGCCCAACTTCAAGCTCGGGCCGAATTTGAAGGGGACGCGCACCAACATCAAGGAAATCGACGAAGGCGCGAAATACTCCTGGATCAAGGCGCCGCGCTGGAAAGGCCACGCCATGGAGGTGGGGCCGCTCGCGCGCTACATCGTCGGCTACGCGAAGGGCGACAAGGAAATCACCGAGCAGATCAGCTTCGTTCTCAAGACGCTCGACGTGCCGGTTGACGCGCTGTTCTCGACGCTGGGCCGGACCGCGGCGCGCGGCCTCGAATGCGAGTGGGCCGCGCGCAAAATGTCGTACTTCATGGACAAGCTCATTGCGAACATCAAAGCCGGAGACACGTCGACGGCCAATGTCGACCAATGGGACCCCAAGACGTGGCCGAGCGAGGTGAAAGGCGTCGGCTTCACCGAAGCCCCGCGCGGCGCGCTTGCGCACTGGATCAAGATCAAAGACACTAAGATCGATAATTATCAGTGCGTCGTGCCCACCACATGGAACGGAAGCCCGCGCGATAACGAAGGCAATATCGGAGCTTTTGAGGCGGCCTTGATGAACACCAAGGTGGAGCGCGCCTCCGAGCCGGTGGAAATCCTTCGCACGCTGCACAGCTTCGATCCGTGTCTGGCCTGTTCGACCCACGTCATGAGCGAAGACGGGCAGGAACTCGCCCGCGTAACCGTCCGGTAGAAGCGAGGGGAACGTCCATGAAAAAAATCGCGATAGCGGCCGGAGCGCTCGCGGCGCTCTTGCTGGCGGCCCATGCCATCGCTCATATGGGAGCTCCCGGCCAGCCGCACGGGTTGATCAACGGGGTCAAGCACCCGATTTGCGGGGTCGATCACGTGCTCGCCATGCTTGGCGCCGGCATCTGGTCCGCGCTCGCGATGCCTGCCAGCCGCGTCCTGATCGCGCCGATTGTCTTCGTCGCGGCGATGCTGGTTGGGGCGCTGGCCGGAGTCGCCGGCGCTTCTTTCGGAGCGGTGAATGCGTGGATGGCGATCTCGGTCGTGGTCATGGGCCTTTTGATCGCCTCGCGCGTGCAGCTTCCGGCCGCAATAAGCGCGGTGATGATCGAAGCGTTCGGCCTCATGCTTGGATATCTCCACGGCCCTCGAAATAGACGGCGCCGTCCTATCCTATGTGGCTGCCTTTGCGCTCACCACGGGGGTTCTTCATCTTGCCGTATCCGGCTTAGGCCGCGGTGTCGTCAACCCTCGGGCCGTTTCCTTGGCCGCTGGCGGCGCGATGGCGTCCGCGGGCGTCAGTCTGCTTGTGTCCTAAGGGAGGAACGCAATGTCTACCCCTTCAGCCGGCGAGCAGGGCTTTCAGCCCGCCATCTATGTCTATCAATTCCCGGTGCGGATTTGGCATCTGACGAATGCCTTCGCGATCGCCGTCCTGCTGGTGACGGGCTACTTCATCGGAAGCCCGCCCCCCACCTTGTCCGGGGAGGCGAGCGATCATTACCTGATGGGCTACATCCGCTTCGCGCATTTCACGGCGGGATACATCCTGATCATCGGTCTCATTCACCGCACTTACTGGGCGTTCGTCGGAAACGGGTTTGCCCGTGAGATTTTCTTCCTTCCTGTCAAGGACAAGAAATGGCGGTCAGACGTCTTCCACGAGATCAAGCGCTACCTTTTCCTGGAGGACGTCGCCCGGAAATATGTCGGTCACAACCCCGTAGCCACCATTGTCATTCACTTCCTGTTCCTGTGGGTGATTACTTTCATGTGCCTGACCGGGCTATCGATTCTCGGCGAGGCTCATGGAATGAGTTCGTGGCTCTACATCCTGTTTTCGAGCTGGGTGGTCCCGCTGTTCGGCAACAGCCAGAACCTCCACACCTATCATCACCTCGGCGCGTGGCTGATCTTGATTTTCATCATCATCCATGTCTACGGGGCCGTGCGCGACGAGCTTCTCGGCAACCAGAGCATCATGAGCACAATCGTTTCCGGTTACCGCACCTTCAAGACGCCGGGAACTCCGGAAGACCTCTATCGCACGCCTAAGGAAATCCGCGGCGAAGGGGAAGTGCCGCCGCGAAGCAGCGCGGCGGTGCGCGAGTGACGCGATGCATGGCGCGGCTTCGTCCGCGCCATTTGCTTTTATGTGCGGAAGCCGACGAGTTCATCTTGTCGCGAACCTGACATCCTGTAGGGAAAGCAGGTCGCCGCCAAGCGGAGTTCCCCGTCTTCCCAAACGGCGCATCCCCTCACCTTATCCCTCTCCCCAGGGAGAGGGCACGATGTGGCGGCGGTCGCGACCGGACTTCCCTCTCCCGTCCGCATCCGCTTGCGGATGCGGACGCTCAAAAGATGCGCGGGAGAGGGCTGGGGTAAGGGGTTGTGGCGTTGGTCAAGGAACCGCTTAGCTTGCCCTTTCCGTCGCCGTCGCCGTTGAAAAGGAATTTCCCAAAGTAGGAGTTGCACTTCAGCCCCCGTTCTGGCCTATTGTTTGCTTAATGCAACCTAGAACGCCAAATCGGACAATGGCGACGGTGGGAGAGGAAATGCCGCGAGTTTTAATCCTCGGCATCGGCAACTTGCTTTGGGCCGATGAGGGATTTGGGGTGCGCGCGGTGGAAGCCCTGAACCGCGATCTATGAATTCCCTTCAAACGTCAGGCTGATGGACGGCGGCACCCAAGGCCTCTACCTCATCGAGCACGTGACCTCGGCCGGCATCCTCGTGGTTTTCGACGCAATCGATTATGGGCTTGCGCCCGGGTCACTCAAGCTCGTCGAGGATGAAGACGTTCCCAAGTTTCTCGGCGCGAAGAAGATGAGCCTTCATCAAACGGGGTTCCAGGAGGTGCTGGCGACCGCCGAACTCCTCGGGAAGGCGCCCGGCATCTGCTCCTGATCGGCGTTCAGCCCGCCGAGTTGGAGATTACGGCGGAAGCCTTCGCGCCGCAAGTGAAAGCGCAAATCCCCGCCGCCATCGCGCACGCGCTCGCCTGGCTGGCGCGCTTCGGCATCGAGGCCACGGCGCGGACGGAACCTTTGCCCGAGGCGGCCACCATCGCCTGCGAGCGCATGATCATGTCGCGCTATGAAGCCGAGCGGCCCGCCGAGGAGGAAGCCTGCCGGACCGGCGACGCCCGCTTTCTGCGAGCCGCCGAACGTCACGAAAAGGCGGCAGGCTGATGTGCATCGGACTTCCCATGCAGGTCGTCGAGCCGCAAGGACGCTATGCCTTGTGCCGTTACGAGTCCGAAATGCGCAAGATCGATATGGTCCTCGTGGGGGAGCAGCCTGCGGGCGCGTGGATCCTCGCCTTCCTGGACGCCGCGCGCGAGACGATCACCGCCGAGCACGCCGCAAGAACGCAAGACGCGCTGCGGGCGCTGGCGCTCGTCATGCAGGGCGAAACCTCGGTCGATCACCTGTTCGCGGACCTCGCCGGGCGCGAGCCCGAACTCCCGGCTCATCTCAAACCCCTTCTGCCAGAACCCGGACGATAGCCCATGCCAACGCCGCTTATCGACGCGTTGACGCGAAAGCACGGATTTGCCGCCGTGAACGAAGCCACGTTGGATGCGTTCCTCAAGGCCCACGCGGAGCCGGTTCTCTTCTTCGCCGGCGATGCCGAGCGCCTCGTCGAGAGCGACGATGTCGCGGTGATCCTGCCGGAACTTCTTAAAGTCTTTCCGCAGCTTGCTCCGGCGCTGGTCGAGAAGCCGGCGGAGCGCGCCGCTTCAGCTTCGCTATCGGTTCAACGCCTACCCTGCGCTCATTTTCCTTCGAGGCGACGGCTATCTCGGCGCGATTTCACGCCTGCTTGGCTGGCAAGACTATCTCTCGGAGATCAGGGCGATCCTGGCGCGCGAACCATCCGAGCCGCCGCCCTACAAGTTTCCGGACCGTTGCGCACCTCAGGCGGCGCACGATGGCGCGGCTGACCACCACACCGGAGAGGGCCAATGAAGAACGGAATCCCATTGACCGGCCCCGGCAGCCAGCCCACGGAAGACGATGCCGGCGACTTCGCCTTCATGGAAATGCCGAAGGGCATGAACGCCTATGCCCCGCCCGAGATGCCCGAGCCGGAAGAAGCGAAGGCTTTCCGGCCCGCGCTTGACAAGCTTGAGGCCGTGTTGAGCGCGCTTCGCTCGGCCCCTGCTGCTGGCGCGTCGATTGAAATCGATCTGAGCGACCTCGATGCGGCCAACCGCGGCTTCATGGACCAGATGCTGGGCGAGGGCGAGGTCAGCATCATCGCGGGCGGCGCGATCCAGGCTCAGGAAGCCATCCTCGCGGGCGTGTGGCGCGTCCATACTGTCGATGCGGGCGGCGCGCTCGACCGGCGACATCGTCGAGGTGGGCGAATTCCCGCAAAGCGTTTTGAAGGCCGCACAGGACGCGGCGGGGCCAACCCTTCAGGAAGGGGCGGCCGAAGCGGAGGCCGATCTCATGAATGCGCCCGCTCTTGTTTCGGAGCTTGCCCACAAACTTGCGGCCTATAACCCCGGCGCAGCGCCTCATGTGATCAATCTCAGCCTGCTGCCGGTCAGCGACGGCGATCTCGATTTCCTTGACCGGAAGCTCGGCCAAGGGGCGGTCACGATCCTGTCGCGGGGCTACGGCAATTGCCGCATCTCATCGACCGCCGTGAAAAATGCATGGTGGGTCCGCTACTTCAACGCGCGCGAGGCGGTGATCCTGAACACGATCGAGGTGACGCGCCTCCCCGGCGTCGCCTGCGCCGCGGCGCAAGACCTCGAAGACAGCGCCGAAAGGCTCGCCGAGATCCTGGAGGTCTATCGGTGAACGGGCATTTCTTCTCGGGCTCATTCGGCGGCGACGCCGGAAAGATCGGCGACGCGACGCGCCTGGAGTGCAAGATCTGCTGGCACGTCTACGACCCCGCCAAGGGCGACGATTACTGGCAGATCCCCGCGGGCACGCCCTTCTCGCAGTTGCCGGAGCATTGGACATGCCCCGTCTGCGACGCTCCCAAAGACGGCTTCATGGTGGTGGAGGACAATGGCGCCTGAGGCCCAGAACGTGGCCGCGACGGACTTGGACGGCGATGCTGTGCGCCTTTCGCGCAAGCTGGAGGCCGTGTTCGCCAAAATCCAGCGCGAGCGCATGCAGGACGTTCCGATCCTGAATCCGGCGCTGAGCGTCGCCGCCATCGGCGTGCGGCCCCATGGGGAGAGCTGGCTTTGCGGCGCTTGTGACGCCCTGGTTCATCAACATCATGCTCCTGCCCGGACGCCGCAGCATGCCGAAGCCTGGAGCCGCGTGAGCCTGGGAACCAAGGTCGAGCAGGACTTCCCGGCCGGAACCTTCGAGTTCATATGCGGCGCCGAGGATGAGCTTGGCCCCTACCGCATGTGCTCGCTGTTCTCCCCCGTGCTGCAATTCGCGAACCAGGACGCGGCGCTCGCCGCGGCGGAGGCCGCGCTCGGCGCGCTCTTTGACGAGACTCTCGATCGGGCCTCCGAGCCCGAGGCCCAACCCGCTCCTCAGAAGAAAGAGGCCTGCAGCTATCGCCGCACTCTTTTTCTGGGCCGAAAGGCTGCGCGGCCATGACGCCCGAGGGACGGATCGCCATCGACATTTTCCCGAGCGCGGCGCGGTGAAAATCGCCTCCACGCGCCCGCTGGCGATCGCGCGCCAGTTTTCCGGCCATCGCCCCGAAGATGTCGTCCGCACGGTTTCCCTCCTGTTCGCAACCTGCAGAGCCGCGCAAACCATCGCCGCGGTTGAAGCTTTCGCAGACGCGGCCGGCGCGATTCCCATCGGACGGCGCGAGACGGGTTCGTGCGCTTCTGGTTCTGGCCGAAACGGCGCGCGAGCACGCGCTGCGCGTTCTGATCGACTGGCCCCAATATTTGCGCGTTCGCGAGGAGCCCGAAGCCGGGCTTCTCAGAAGCCTATGACGCTCGACCGCGATTTGAGCCGGGTCCTGGACGAGAACGGCGACGCCCTTCGCCTAAGCAGACTTCGGCGGCTTGACCAACGGCGTAACCCCTCACCCTGTCCCTCTCCCTCAGGGAGAGGGGACGCCCGAACAGCAGTCGCTGCCGGACTCCCTCTCCCAGGGGGAGAGGGCTGGGGTGAGGGGGTTCGAACCGAGAAATCTTGCTTAGCGGAGATCGCGCGCCATCGACGGCGCTGAAAGGGCTGCTGGAGAAGGCCATTTTCGGCGAGGCTTTGGACCGCTGGCGCGAGCGCAGCGCCCTCGACGATCTCCTGGAATGGGCGCGCCCCGGCCGCGACGGTCGCGCAGCGCCTTTGCGGCAGATCATGGACGAAGACCGCGCGGCGCGGGCGCAGCCGAAATTTCCCCGCTTCCGCCTCTTGAGCGTGACGCCATCGCGAAGCGGCTTCTTGCCGAGGATGCGGAGCCCTTCATCGCGCAGCCAACATGGGAAGGCGCAGCGCGGGAAACATCGCCGCTTGCGAGGATAGAGCTAACGCGCACCCGCTCGGGTCGAGCGCTGAAGACCGAGCACGGCTATGGGCTTGCGCGCGCGGCTCGTGGCCTGCCTTGCCGAGCTTTCGCAGATCCCAGGGCGCATGCTCGAAATCGCGGACGAAGCCGATGCGGCCAGCGAGGAGCGGCTTCGCAGCGCATCGGCGACGGCATCGGCGTCGCGCAAGTCGAAGCGGCGCGGGGACGCCTCGTGCACGCGGTGGACATGGAAGGCGGCCGCGTCAGGCGGTATCGCATTCTCGCCCCGACCGAGTGGAACTTCCACCCGGACGGCGCGGTGGCGAGCGGCCTTCGGCGCATCGCCAGCGAGCGGCGGCGCGGACTGCGCGATGCTCGCCAGGCTTTTCGTGACGGCCGCCGACCCTTGCGTCAGCGCGGAAGTGAGGGTCCACTGATGCATGAAATGGCCCTTTGCCAAGGCGTGGTGCAAATCCTTGAAGAGCAGGCGAAGGCGCATGGCTACAGCCACGTCAAAACCGTCCGGCTCGAAATCGGGCCGCTCGCCACCGTGGAGCCCGAGGCGCTGCGCTTCTGCTTCGATGCCGCCGCGCGGGGAACGCTGGCCGAGAATGCGAAGCTCGACATTGTCACGACGCCCGCCTCCGCCTGGTGCTTTTCTTGCGGAGAAACCGTCACGATATCGGAGCGTAATGGCGTCTGCCCCAATTGCGGCAGCTATCAGGTGCAGGCGACCGGGGGCGACGAATTGCGGATCAAGGAACTGGAGGTCGATTGATGTGCGGAGTTTGCGGTTGCGGCGAAGGCGAGACGCGCATCGAGGCCGCCGATGGCAAGCCGGCGAAGGGCGGGCATCACGATCATGCGCACGGCCACGCCCATGATCACGGCACGACATGATCACGCCCACCCTCATGGCGAAGACGACCACGACCACCATCATCATGACGACGCCCATCACGATCACCATCACGGCCACGAGGCCGAACAATCCCGCGTCGTGAAAATCGAGCAGGACCTGCTTGCCAAGAACGACGCCTACGCCGCCGCAAACCGCGCCACGTTCAGCGCCGCAGGCGTGCTCGCGCTCAACCTCGTCTCAAGCCCCGGCTCCGGCAAGACATCGCTGCTTGTCGAGACGATCGACCGGCTCAAGGGCGAGCTTCCCGTCGCCGTGATCGAGGGCGATCAGCAGACGTCCATGGACGCCGAGCGCATCCGGGCGACCGGCGCGCCCGCGATCCAGATCAACACCGGCAAGGGCTGCCATCTCGACGCGCACATGACGGGCCATGCTTTCGAGCATCTGAAGCCCGCGCCAGGGGCCGTGCTGTTCATCGAAAACGTGGGCAACCTCGTCTGCCCGGCCATGTTCGATCTTGGCGAGGAGCATCGCGTGGTGCTCGTGTCCGTCACGGAAGGCGAAGACAAGCCGCTCAAATATCCCGACATGATCCGCAGCTCGCAGCTCATGCTCATCACCAAGGTGGATCTCCTCCCGCATCTCGATTTCGACGTGGCTGCGCTGGCGGCCAACGCCCGCAAGATCAATCCTGGCATCAAGATCCTGAAGGTTTCGGCGAAGACCGGCGAAGGCATGGAGGCCTGGGCGGGCTTCATCCGCGCGGCGCGTGCGCTGGCGCTGACGGGCCATGCTGCCGCGTCATGGTTCGACAGGCACTCACCCATGAGAGCGAAATGGTCGCCGTCACGGGTCCTCTTCCTGAGCTTGTCGAAGGATGAGGGCCTGGATCGCCGTTGAAAGATTGCTAGCAGAGTTCGTTCAATGTGCCTTGCCCTTCCCGCCAAAGTTCTCTCCGTCGACGCCAGCGAGCAAACCGCGGTCGTTGCGCTCGGACCCGTCAAGAAGGAGATCTCGATTGCGCTGCTCGATGATGTGGCCGACGGGCGAGTACGTGCTGATCCACGTCGGTTATGCGCTTCACAAGGTGTCGCCGGAGGAGGCCGAACGCACGCTGGCGATGATCCGCGAGGCGGGCGAGGACGCCGAGCTTGCCGCGCTCGTGGAGGCCGCGCCATGAAATATGTCGACGAATTTCGCGATCGCGAGCTGGCGCAGGGGTTGGCGAACGCCATCCGCCGCGAGGCGCGCCCCTCCCGCTGCTACAACGTCATGGAATTTTGCGGCGGCCACACCCACGCGATCTTCCGCTATGGCGTCCACGACCTGCTGCCCGGAAACGTCAGCTATGTGCATGGCCCCGGCTGCCCGGTCTGCGTCCTGCCCATCGGCCGCATCGATAATGCGCTCGAACTCGCGGAACGGCATGGCGTCATCCTTTGCAGCTATGGCGACATGCTGCGCGTGCCTGCCTCCAAGCGGCGAAGCCTTCTCAAGGCGAAGGCGGACGGCGCGGATGTCCGCATGGTCTATTCGGTGGACGACGCGCTCAAGATCGCGCGCCAAAATCCGGGCCGCGACGTGGTGTTCTTCGCCATCGGCTTCGAGACCACCACGCCGCCGACCGCGGTCGCCATCCGCAAGGCGCAAGCGGAAGGCCTCAGCAATTTCTCGGTTTTCTGCAACCACGTGCTCACGCCCGCCGCGCTGAAAGCCATCCTGGGGAACGCGGAAGCGAGCGGCGGCGTCGCCATCGACGCTTTCCTCGGCCCCTCGCATGTCAGCTCGGTGATCGGCAGCAGGCCCTACGAATATTTCGCCGAGACTATATCACCGGCCCGTCGTCATCGCGGGCTTCGAGCCGCTCGATGTCATGCAAGCGACGCTGATGGCGATCCGCCAGCTGAACGAGGGCCGCCACGAGGTCGAGAACCAGTATGTCCGCGTCGTCACCCGCGACGGCAATGTGAAGGCGCAAGAGCTTGTGGCCGAAGTGCTGGAGCTTCGCCCGTCTTTCGAGTGGCGCGGGCTTGGCGAGGTTCCGCACAGCGCCTTGCGCATCCGGGACGCTTACGAGGCGTTCGACGCGGAGAAACGCTTCGGCATCGAGACCAGGCCGTCGCGCGACGCGAAAAGCTGCGAATGCCCCTCCATCCTGCGCGGCGAGAAGAAGCCCACCGATTGCAAGCTTTTCGGCACGGTCTGCACGCCCGATAATCCGATCGGCTCCTGCATGGTCTCCTCGGAAGGCGCCTGCGCGGCCTATTGGACCTATGGCCGCTTCCGCCAGCCGCCGCCTTCGGAGGCCGCCGCATGACAGTCATGGAGTGCGCGCTTTGCGAAGCGCGAGGGCGCTTTGCTCGAAGGCAAAGTCGAGATGGTGCATGGCAGCGGCGGGCGCGCCACGGCGGAGCTCGTTCGCACGCTTTTTCGGCGGCATCTCGACAACGCCTTCCTGGCGCAGGGCAACGATCAGGCCGCCTTCGACATGGAAGCGGGGCGGCTCGTGATGACAACCGACGCGCATGTCATCTCGCCGCTGTTCTTTCCCGGCGGCGACATCGGCTCGCTCGCCGTCCACGGCACGATCAACGATGTGGCGATGGCTGGCGCGCGCCCGCTCTATCTGTCGGCGGCGTTCGTGCTGGAGGAAGGCTTTCCGCTCGCCGATCTCGACCGCATCGTGGCGAGCATGGCGCGCGCGTCGCGCGAGGCGGGCGTGCCCGTCGTCACCGGCGACACCAAGGTCGTGGAGAAAGGCAAAGGGGACGGCGTTTTCATCACGACGACCGGCCTCGGCGTGGTTCCGCAGGGCGTTCATATTTCCGGCGACAGGGCTGCGCCGGGCGACGCGATCCTGATCAGCGGCACGCTCGGCGACCACGGCATCGCGGTCCTTTCGAAACGCGAGAACCTCGCCTTCGAGACGGAGATCGTCTCGGACAGCGCAGCGCTGCACGGCCTCGTCGCGGACATGGTGGCGGCCGTGCCGGGCATTCATTGCCTGCGCGACCCGACGCGAGGCGGCCTCGCCTCGACGCTCAACGAGATCGCCCAGCAATCGCGCGTGGGCATGCGCCTTGTCGAGAGCGCCATCCCGTTCAAGCCCGACGTGCAGGCGGCGTGCGAACTGCTCGGCCTCGATCCGCTTTACATCGCGAACGAAGGCAAGCTGATCGCCATTTGCGAACAGTGCGACGCCGAACGGCTCCTGGCCGTCATGCGCGCCCACCCCCTCGGCCGCGACGCCGCGATCATCGGGGAAGTGACCGGCGATCCCGCATTGTTTCGTTCAGATGCAGACCCAGTTCGGCGGAAACCGCATGGTGGACTGGCTGCTCGGAGACCCCTTGCCTAGGATTTGTTGATGAAGGAGCGTGCTGAAAGTTCGTCCTCGCGAGGCGGATTTCGTCGCCCCGGAATGCGCCCAAGGCGCATATCCGGGGCCTTCCAGAACGAGGCGCTTGGTTTTGTGAGATCCCGGATAGCCGCAAGCGGCTTCCGGGATGACGAAACGCGCGGCGGAGGCTCGGCTTGAGCGTTCTTCCGCCGATCCTGGTCATCGATAGCGAGCCGCGCAGCCTCGAAACGCTGGAGCGCATCCTCGAACACGATTTCGACGTCAGGAAAGCGACGTCTGTTTGCGATGCGGAGGCCATTCTGGCGGACGAGGCGATCCAGGTGGTCTTGTGCGACACGCGCCTGCCGGGAATGCCCGGCGTGGATTTCCTGAAAGTTGTCCGCGAGCGGTGGCCGGATGCCGTTCGACTGGCGATCTCGGACGGCGCGAATGCCGAGGACATCGTGGACATCGTCCGGGGCGTCAACGAGGCCGGCGTCTATCACTACGTCACGAAGCCGTGGCAGCCGGACAGCCTGGCGCTGACGCTGAAAAACGCGGTGCGCTTCTACCATCTCCAGCGTGAGAACGAACTGCTCGCCATCGAGCTCAAGTTGGCGTCGAACGGCGCGCAGAAGCCGCCCGCCGGCCGCCGCCGGGGCCCGCCGGAACCCTGTCGCGGCGACGATGGCGTCGTGCGCGAACCAACGAGCCCGATGAACCAGGTCTGCGACCACACGCGGCGCGTCGCTCCCTTCGATATCTCCGTCCTGATCACGGGCGAGACTGGCGCCGGCAAGGAGCTGATCGCCCGCTCGCTGCACGCCAATAGCCTGCGGTGGAACAAGCCTTTCGTGGGCGAGAACTGCGCCGCCCTGCCGGACGAGCTTCTCGAAAGCGAATTGTTCGGCCATCGCCGGGGTTCCTTTACCGGCGCCGTCGAGGATCATGCCGGCCTGTTCCAGCGCGCCGACGGCGGCACCATCTTTCTGGACGAGATCGGCGAAATCTCGCCAAGCTTCCAGGCGAAGCTGCTCCGGGTTCTGCAGGAAGGCGGAGATCCGCCCGCTTGGCGGACGCCAGACGCGCACTGTGAATGTGCGCGTGATCGCCGCCACGAACCGCGATCTTGAGGCCGAGGTGCAGGCCGGACGCTTCCGCGAGGACCTGTTTTATCGTCTCGCGACCGTGTCGATCCATGTGCCGCCTCTGCGGGAGCGCCGCATGGACATTCCGCTCATAGCCTCTTCGCTTCTGGACAAGGCGCAAAAGCAGCTGGGAAAGACCGTGCGGGGCCTGTCCGCCGAGGCGCTCGATTGCCTGAAGTCCTACCATTGGCCAGGGAACGTGCGGGAGCTGCAAAACGAAATCCAGCACATCCTCATCATGGGGCCGTCCGGCGGGCTGATCGGGGCCGAGCACCTGTCGCGGCGCGTGCTGCATGCGTCCCCCCGCCGGGAAGCGCCGGAAAACGAACTCACGCTGTCTGGCCTTGAGGGAACCCTGCGCGAGCGCATCGAATGCCTCGAGGCGCGCATCTTGCGCGAGAGCCTCATCCGGCACCGCTGGAACAAGAGCAGGGCCGCGAAAGAGCTTGGCCTCTCCCGCGTCGGCCTGCGCGCCAAGCTGGAGCGGTATGGCCTGGAGAAGATCGAGCCGATCCACATCGAACCCGCCAGGAGGCGAGCTTGAGACGGTCCGTGGGAATACTGGATCCGGTTGGACGTCATCGCGGAAACGCCGCCCAGATATACAATCCGCGATCTCCCAGGTGCAGACCGCAAGATGCCGGATAAAGCGCGCGCGCTTTTCCGGCATGACGAACCTACGGAACTCTTCAACCGGATTCGGTATAAGGGAGCGTCCGGCCAAGCCTATGAAAAAGAGCGCCGGAATACTGATGTACAAGCACAGGGAGGGCGAACTGCTCGTCCTCCTCGTGCATCCGGGCGGTCCGTTTTGGGCGAAGAAGGACCTTGGATCCTGGTCGATCCCCAAAGGCGAGTATGACCCGGAGGACGACCCGTTGGTCGCCGCCGTCAGAGAATTCAGCGAGGAGACCGGCGGGCAACCGCAGGGGACCTTTCATTGGCTGGGCGAAATCGTTCAGCCCGGCGGGAAAATCGTGAAAGCCTGGGCGGTTGAGGGCGATTTCGATCCATCAGCCCTGAAGTCGAACTTGTGCGAGATCGAGTGGCCGCCGAGAAGCGGCAAGAGGCGGCAAATTCCGGAAGTGGATCGCGCGGAATGGTTTCCGCTTCGGGAAGCGCGCGAGAAAATTGCTGCCGGGTCAGCGGCCCTTCCTCGATCGCCTGGAGATTGCCCTTACGGCCAACTGAGCGCCGGTTTCCTTGAGGCCTGCGCTTTCGACAAAATGCCGATCACTTCGTCATCGGAAACTTGACGAAAATCGTCATAGTAAAGGCCGATGGCGTAAAAGGTCTCATGCGACTGAAGACACACGATGTCGTCGGTCACCTCGCTCAGTTCCTCAAGCGTCCTCGTTGGCGCCACAGGCGTCGCAAGCACCACCCGCCTCGGGTTGCGTTCGTGGATCGCTTCGAGCGCCGCGCGGACGGTCGCGCCGGTGGCGATGCCATCGTCGACGACAATGACGACCCGGCCAGCGACATCGACCCGAGGCCTGCCGGCGAGATAGAGGTCCCGCCGCCGGTCCAACTCGGTAAGCTCAGCCTCGCAGACGCGGTGGAAATCCCGCTCGGAAACGCCCGCGTGAGAGATGATGTCCTCGTTGCGGATGATATGAGGGCGCCCGCCATCGACTACGGCGCCCATGGCGAGTTCCGGCTGGAACGGCACGCCGATCTTGCGAACGAGCAGAAGATCGAGAGGCGCGTCAAGCTCGGCGGCGATCTCCGCCGCGACGATCACCCCGCCCCTCGGCAGAGCCAGAACAACCGGAAAATCCTTCGCGTAAGGAAGGAGCGCGCGGGCGAGCCTCCGGCCGGCATCGCTTCGGTCTTTGTAAATCATGGAGTGCGCCTCCGTTCGCGGCCACCAGTGTGGCGTCCGGGCGCGCCGCAAGCCCAAGCGGCAACTCGGAGACGGAACACTAGCCTGCTCACCAAATCGTGGCTTCATCCCTCGACTGGCTCGGGATGGGCCGGGTGTTATCGACGGTGGCGCTCACGGCGAGCTTGTCGAACCATGAGGGCCATCATTCTTTCCGGCAGCCGCCTACGCTCATCGTGCGCCGAGATAGCGCTCGAACCAAGCCGCGGCATGCTCAATAACCTTCTCCAATGCCCCGGCTTCGCTGAAGAGGTGCGTCGCGCCGGGGACGATCGTCAACGCCTTTGGTTCATGCAACGCGTCAAAAGCCATTTCGTTCAACGCGATGACCTCGGTATCGGCGCCGCCAACGATCAAGAGCGTCGCCGCGCGGACGAGCGGCAGATGCGCGATGGCCATGTCCGGGCGTCCCCCGCGGGACACCACCGCTTCCACGCGCTTGCCGAGCGTCGCCGCCGCGATGAGAGCCGCCGCCGCCCCCGTGCTCGCGCCAAACAGACCGAGATGAAGCCCCCCGGTTTCCATGTCCTCGTCGAGCCAGCGGATGACGGCGGCAAGCCGGTCCGCCAGCAGCGGAATATCGAAGACATTGCGCCGGTCCATCTCTTCGTACGGGGTCAAAAGGTCGAAGAGAAACGTCGCCATGCCCCTGGCGTTCAAAGCGTCCGCGACCTGCCTGTTGCGCGGACTCAAGCGGCTCGAGCCGCTTCCGTGGGCAAACACAATCAGTTCGTTGGCCCGCTCCGGCCAATGCAGCGTTCCGCCCAGGCCGAAAGGCTCGATGATGAGATGGGTTTCTGTCATGGCACGGCCGACGCCCGAACCGTCTCGAACTCTCGCAACTTTACAATAATAAGAAGAGAACCTGTCGCGGAGATTGACGATTATCAAATCGGGATAGCAATACGCAGTTACGTCGATTGCAGGAATAGTTGCGACGAGGAACGGTGATTTCGGTTGTTCCAGTGGATGCTAAGTTAGATGGCGAAGAAGACATTTATCTTGAAGGAATTGAAATGAAAAAGATCATAGTCCAGACACAATGAGAGAATGCCTTGTCATCGATTGTTATGCTCGACGCGCGCCAACGGCGCTGCGCGGCAGCCGTTAGCTTATCCGGTCTGAATGCAGGCGCTAAGGTTGGGCGGCAACCATGGCGAGGGGAATAAAATCTAGGAATGGTGCGGTCGAGAAGACTCGAACTTCCACAGGTTGCCCTACTAGCACCTCAAGCTAGCGCGTCTACCGTTCCGCCACGACCGCAACGCCTGTAACATAATCCGGCAGCGCGTTTTGTCTAACAAAAGATTTGGCCACGCACAACCGGGATGGTGTCATGCCATTTGCGAATTTGCGAATTCTCGCTTAACCGTTACTGTCTGACGGTGTAGTGCTCGCTCGCGGATATCCCATGAAAGAAATCATCGCCGAACTCGACCGCCGCCGCAAAGTCGCCCGCATGGGCGGTGGCCAAAAACGCATCGACGCCCAGCACAAGCGCGGCAAGCTTACCGCCCGCGAGCGAATCGCCTTGCTGCTCGACGATGGCTCCTTCGAAGAATACGACATGTTCGTGGAGCATCGCTGCACCGATTTCGGCATGGGCGAGACGCGCATCCCGGGCGACGGCGTGGTGACAGGCTGGGGCACGATCAACGGCCGCCCCATCTACGTCATCGCGAAGGACTTCACCGTGTTCGGCGGCTCGCTCTCCGAAGCGCACGCAATAAAGATGATCAAGATCCAGGATATGGCGCTGAAAAATCGCGCGCCGATCATCGGGCTCTTCGACGCAGGCGGCGCGCGCATTCAGGAAGGCGTGGCCGCGCTTGGCGGCTATGGCGAGGTGTTCACGCGCAACGTGCTGGCGAGCGGAGTGATCCCGCAGATTTCCGTCATCATGGGTCCGTGCGCAGGCGGCGACGTGTATTCGCCGGCCATGACGGATTTCATCTTCATGGTGCGCGACACGTCCTACATGTTCGTGACCGGTCCCGATGTCGTGAAAACGGTGACGAACGAGGAAGTCACCGCCGAAGAGCTGGGCGGCGCCATCGTGCACACGACGCGCTCCTCCATCGCCGATCGCGCCTATGACAACGATGTGGAATGCCTGCTGCAGATGCGCCGGCTCATGGATTTCCTGCCGCAGAACAACAGGGAGGCGGTGCCGCACCTTCCGACGCGCGACGACATCCACCGCGCAGAGCATTCGCTCGATACGGTGATCCCGAACGATCCGCACAAACCGTACGATATGAAAGAAGTGATCAGGAAAGTTGTCGACGAAGGCGACTTCTTCGAGATCCAGGAGGCTTTCGCCAGGAACATCGTGACGGGCTTCGCGAGGTTCGGCGGCTATCCCGTCGGCATCGTGGCCAACCAGCCCATGGTGCTCGCCGGCGTGCTCGACAGCGACGCGAGCCGGAAAGCCGCGCGCTTCGTCCGCTTCTGCGATTGCTTCAACCTCCCGATCGTAACCTTCGTGGACGTGCCCGGCTTCCTGCCCGGCACCGCGCAGGAATATGGCGGCCTCATCAAGCACGGCGCGAAACTTCTCTTCGCCTTTACCGAGGCGACCGTGCCGAAGGTGACGGTGATCACGCGCAAGGCTTATGGCGGCGCTTACGACGTTATGTCCTCGAAGCACATCCGCGGCGACGTGAACTACGCCTGGCCCTCCGCCGAGATCGCGGTGATGGGCTCGAAGGGCGCGGTGGAAATTCTCTATCGCTCGGAACTCGGCGACAAGGAGAAGGTCGCGGCTCGCATCAAGGAATACCGGGACAGGTTCGAGAACCCGTTCATCGCAGCCGAGCGCGGCTACATCGACGAGGTGATCATGCCGTGGAACACGCGCTACCGCGTGGCGCGCGCGCTGAACATGCTGCGCAACAAGCAGCTGGAGATGCCCTGGAAGAAGCACGACAACATCCCGCTTTAGTCACCCCTCACCCGGCGCCCGGCAAGCCGGCCGCCACCCTCTCCCGCAAGGGGAGAGGGTTATTCTGTGCATCCCCTCTCCCCTTGCGGGAGAGGGCCAGGGTGAGGGGTAAAGCCCCATATTCATGCGCGCCGGGCGTTGCCGCCCCTTCCGCCGCCAGCTATAACGCCGCCATAGTTTTCTACTTTCGGGGACGGGGATGGCGGCGGACTACTAAAATACTTCGCCTGATCCTGCTCATCAATTGGCAACTCCCGCCGCCATGCCCGCCTTGTCATCCCGGAAGCCGCTTGCGGCTATCCGGGATCTTGTGAGCGCAGGCGGCTCCTTCCCAAGCGACCCCGGATAACGCGCAAGCGCATTTCCGGGGTGACAAATGGGCGGCGGTCGAAAAGGCAATGAGTGGAGCGCCAATGGCGCTTTCCCGGGTGACGATCAATCGCCCGGCGACGGAATGGCGATAGCTTCGCCAGGACGAACTATTCGTGGCAATTATAGTCGCGCTTCGCTAAACTTGATCGTATCAGCCTTATGATTGGGAGAACGATACGTGGCCGACAACCCGTTCGAGATACCGCATGACTTGCGCGCCTTACTGGACCAGAACGTTCAGCAAACACACGCCGCGTATGAACAGATCGCGGATTTGGTGACCAACACCATCCGCGCCTGGATGACTGTGGCGCCGTCAAATCCGATGCTGCCGGGACTCCAGGATATTCAAACCTGCGCCATGGATTTTGCAAAGGAAAATGCGGAGTCCGTTTTTGCGCTCGCCGGCAAGATCAGCAACGCCAAGAGTCCCCAAGAGGTTCTGGCGCTGCAAACCCAGTTCACTCAAGACATTATGCGAGCGCTTATGAACCAGACGCGTGAACTGTACACGGTCGCCGGCGAAGCGATTCAGAAGCCGCGGCACGGCTGAACACGCGAACGAGAGTTCGAGACGCCTTCGGCAAGGCGTCTTCCACGCCGTTTCATGGAAGCCCGGCTTCGTTGCGCGCGTTGTGTTTGAAATGAAGCGCGCTCCGGCTCTTTGATTTATCGTGCGTCTCATCGGAAAACCGCTTTGCGCTTTTCCAGACGCGCCAAGCTCTTCGGGAAACCACATGACAATCGCCTACGCCATTTGCGCCGCCACGGATATCCCAAATCGAAAAGGCAGGGCGTTCTCTCTGCTCCGCGTGAACGAGGACGGGACGGAGAGCCCCTGGCACATCTTCGTTGTGCGCTGGGACAAGGAATTTTTCGGCTATGTCAATCGCTGCCCGCACGAGGGCGTCAATCTCGACTGGGAAACGAACCAGTTTCTGGAGCCCTACACGAGGCGCATCGTCTGCGGGAAGCATGGCTCCCTGTTCGAACTCGCGACGGGGGAATGCGTCGAAGGGCCATGCCAGGGCAAGAGCCTCGAACCGGTCGGCGTCCGGGTCGTAGACGGCGATATTTGCGTGACCGGGGTGACGCTCGCCGAGGACAATTGAGCGGCCTCGAACAAATCGATGACGGCATCTGGCTGGCGGAAGGCGGCAATGTCAGCTTTTACGGCTTCCCCTATCCGACGCGCTCGGTCATCGTGAGGCTGGAAAACCAGGTTCTTTGGGTCTGGTCCCCCATCGCGCTGACGCCGCAGTTGCGGAGCGCGGCCGACGAAATCGGCGCGGTCGCCCACCTCGTCAGCCCGAACAAACTTCATCATCTGTTTCTTCAGGATTGGAAAGCCGCCTATCCCGATGCCCTGCTGTGGGGGCCAAAGTCGAGCATAAGGAAGAGGCCTGATCTGGCGTTCCAGCCGGCCCTGAACAACGAACCTCCGCCGGAATGGGCGGAGGCAATCGATCAAGCCTGGTTTCGGGGATCACCCTTCCTGGACGAGGTCGAGTTTTTTCATAAGCCGTCGGCGACAGCGATCATCACAGACATGTCGCAGAACTTCAGCAGCGCCTTTTTGCGCGACCACTGGCCCTGGTGGACGCGCTTTCTCGCCCAGTGGGCGGGAATGACCGAAGGCAAGGGACGGGCGCCCTTTGAACTCCGGCTGACGACGTTCGACCGGCGAGGCGCCAGAGAGACGGTGGAGAAAATGCTCGACTGGAACCCGCGCCGGGTTGTCATGGCCCATGGCGTCTGGCAACGCGAGAACGGCCGCGACTACATCGAGCGGGCCTTCGACTGGCTTCAGGGTTGATAATCTAGGAAAGATCAGCGTTTTTTCGGAGAGTTCGAGCTCCAGCCGGATCAGCACATCGATGCGCGCAATCTTCATGCCTTCCGGCAATTTTGGCACCGACACCATGACTTCGTGCCCCGGCTCAAGGTCGACCAGCCGGTTGTCGTTCTCGAAGAAGAAGTGCTGGTGATCGGTGATCTTGGTGTCGAAATAGGCTTTCGAGCCCTCGATGGCGACCTCGCGCAGCAGGCCGCATTCGGTGAACTGTTTCAGCGTATTGTAGACGGTCGCAAGCGAGACGGAGATTTTGCTCGCGAGAGCCTCCCCATGAAGCTCTTCGGCGGTGACATGGCGGTCCCCCGAGCTAAACAGGAGCCGGGCCAAATCCAGCCGCTGCCGCGTGGGACGCAATCCCGCCTTGCGCAACTTGGCTTCGATGTTTTGAGCGGCGTCCCGCCCGTCCGTCATATGAAAGCCGTCCACGCGAAATGCCATCCTTGCCCCCTGTTATTAGAGCCTATCCGCGTTTGATGGAATCAAAAAGCGGGCTCTAAGTTTTTGTTTTTCGTGCGTCTTACCGGAAAACCGCTTCGCGCTTTTCCGGACGCACTCTAGAACGCCGCCTCGGCCCGGTCTTCCGGGTCCAAACCGGCTGCGGCGCCTGCAGCTTCATGTGCTTTTTCCACTATTGACGGCAAAACATCAAGCACCTGGCTGATATCCTCGGCCGTGTTTTCGTGTGAGAACGAGAAGCGGATGGCGCCCAGCGCCGCCATGAAAGGCATTTTCATCGCCCGCAGCACGTGGGAAGGCTGTGTCGATCCCGACGTGCAGGCCGAGCCGGACGAGGCGGCGATGCCTGCCTTGTTGAGCCCGAAGAGAATCGCCTCGCCCTCCGCGCACTCGAACACAACGCAGGATGTGTTCGGAAGCCGGTTTTCGAGATCCCCCGCGATATGGCAGCGGCCGATCCGGCTAAGAACCTGAGCCTCGAACTGGTCGCGCAACTGCCGCAAGCTTTCGACCGCCCCAGAGGCGAGCCTCTGCCGGGCCAGTTCCGCCGCCTTGCCGAGGCCGACGATGCCCGGCGCGTTCTCGGTTCCGGCGCGGCGTCCCCGTTCCTGTTTGCCGCCCCAAATCAGCGGATCGAAGCGCACGCCCTTCCTGACGTAAAGGGCGCCGATCCCTTTCGGTCCATGGAACTTGTGGCCCGAGAGCGAGAGCATGTCGATTTGCGTGGCCGCGACGTCGATCGGGATCCGGCCTGCGGCCTGAACCGCATCCGTATGAAACAGCGCGCCCGCCTCGTGAGCAAGTTCGGCGAGTTCAGCGACAGGATAGATGGCGCCCGTCTCGTTGTTGGCCCACATGATCGAGGCGATGGCGGTCCTGGGGCCGAGCGCCGTTTTATAAGCCTCAACGATGACCCGGCCCGATCTGTCGACCGGGACGATTTGAACCGAAACGCCCCCGCGCTTTTGAAGATGCGTTACGAGCGACAAGACCGCGGGATGCTCGACGGCGGAAACGATCACTTCGTTCCGGTCAGGCTGCGTCTCCAGCGCCGAAAGGATGGCCGCGTTGTCGGACTCCGAGCCGCCGGAAGTGAAGACGATCTCGTGGCTATGGGCGGCGCCGATCAGCGCCTGCACCTGCTCCCGCGCGGCCATCACGGCGCGGCCCACCTCCGTCCCGAAGCTGTGCGTGGACGACGCATTTCCGAAGTGCTCGGAAAAATAAGGCAGCATCGCCGCGAGCACGGCGGGGTCCATGCGCGTCGTCGCATTGTTGTCCAGATAGACCGGCCGCATGACGCCTCCCGATCGCATCAACTTTACAAGTACGCGGAAAATCTGCCCCGCTTGCGGCAAGCCCTTTCCCGGGATCTCCCGCGGATAGAGCGTACGAGCAACCTATCGACTCTAGCGTGGCGTCTCGCTACTGCCTACCAGCTAGTACATCTTTCGGAGGCAAATTCGCTTGAGCGCTTCCCGCGAACGGGGCGCCAACCTGCCTCCGGCTGTACGAGTCCTATAAGCCTCCGAAACCAAGAACCGGCGCGACACGAAGCTGCATGCCAAGTTTGGCGATCAGCTTCGCCTGGATGCCCTGAATTGTGACGGGAGCGAGCTGGCAGCCGACGCAGGCGCCGCTCATCTTGACGCGCACCACGTTGCCTTCCACGCCTACGAGCTGGCAGTCTCCCCCATCGCGCTGAAGATGGGGACGAATTTCCTCGAGGGCGGCGCGGATCCTGGCGACCCTCGTAGCTTCCGCAAATTCCACGAGAGTCTCAGAGGAGACCTCGCCGATCTGTTCCTGCATGTCCAACATGGCTGCGTCTCCTTGCTCAACCGAATGATTTGCCGCACGAACAGCTCGATTTCGCCTGCGGATTGTCGAAGGTGAAGCCGGAGTTCTGGAGGCCCACGACAAAGTCGACCGTGGTGCCTTCGAGATGCCTCACGCTGTCCGGGTCGACGAAAACCTTCACCCCCTCGCGCTCCACCACGATGTCGTCGGGATCGCCTTTCGCGACGAGGCCCATCATGTACTTGTAGCCCGCGCAGCCTCCGGCATCGACCGCGAGGCGCAAACCTTCGACGGGAGCGTTCGTGCGTGCAATTGCGGTGCGAACGGCGTTGGCGGCGCTTTCCGTGAGATGGATCATTCGGGGACGGTCTCCCTGCTGGTTGCGGCGATTGGCCGAAGTTAAAGCAACAGCCGTGCCATCGCTGCAACCTGCGGTATCGCCAAGCAAATCCGTGTTCTCTGAGGGGTTTTCGCTTTGAAATGTCTGGTTTGCGACACGTCCGTTTTTCGACGCGCGAACGGCGCGGAGCAAGAGTTGCGGTGCGGCATGGGACGCAACCAAAAGGCGAGTGGCCGGCCGAGGATTGCGGCATGATGACACACACGCTTCACTTCTTCGACAACCGAAACCGTCGTAGGTTATGACCGCACTGCAATAAAGGACGATAAATGAAAGAGTGTGACGGGGGGATGGGCTGCGGCGCCGCAAAGCAACCTTCTAGGGGACAATGGAAAAATCATACAAAACATGCGACGCTTTGAATATTGTGCAGTGCGATAAAATACTGCCGCGTCAGCGAAGTTTTATTTCTTAATGCCGCATTCAAATTTTACTTTGATCTAGGTCAAGGTAACCTTCGGCGAGCCTGAGTAGATTATCGTCTCAAGAAGCTTCAAAAAGGAAAGATGATTGCCGCTTCGACGATCAGTTCTTGGATCGCTATCCCTGCACAGTAAAACTGCACTCTTTCCTTCTCAGAAACAGCCACGAGAGCGCGAGCAGACATGAAGTTGAGCTATTATCCCGGCTGTACGATGAAGAACCACGCCGGGAACTTCGAGGAATTGCTGCTCTATTCGTTGAAGCACCTCGGCGTTGAGGTCAAAGAACTCGACCGCTGGAACTGCTGCGGAACAGTTCTATCGCTGGCTGAGGATGACGCGATGCGCCAGCTCGCCCCCGTCCGCAACATGCTTCGCGTAAAGGAAGCTCAGGCGTCGCGCGTCATGACCGCGTGCTCGATGTGTTACAACACGTTGAAAAGGGCCAACGACCGGGTAAAGTCCGATCCCGTTCTGCTCAAGCGCATGAACGCTTTCATGACCGATGAGACAACCGTCTACGAGGGCGATGTCGATGTCGTTCACACGCTTGAAATCCTCCAGGAGTTCAAGGCCAACTCCAAGGCGGTCTCCGCCAAGGTCGTGAAACCGCTGAACGGCCTGCGAGTCGCTTCATACTACGGCTGCCTCCTGGTCCGCCCGCGCTCCATCGCCTTCGACAGTGTGGAAAATCCGGTGCTTCTCGATGAACTCGTCCGGACGCTGGGCGGCAGGGCGGTCGATTGGTCTCATAAGACGGAATGCTGCGGGGCCTACCAGACGGTGGACAAGCCCAAGATCGTGGCAGACCGGACCTTCCAGATCCTGAACGACGCCCGCGAGCAGGGCGCCGATGTGGTCACGGTCAGCTGTCCGCTCTGCGCGTTCAACCTCGATCACCGCCAGGAGATCACCCGGCGCATATACCCCGATTTCGAGGGCATCCCGGTCGTCTATTTCACGCAACTCATGGCGATCGCATTCGGCTGCGAAGAGCCGGTTCTGAAGCTCAATCTCCACTACAACTCTCCCCGGTCTGTGCTGGTGGAGAGGGGGCTTCTATAGGGGATCGCGATGTCATTCGGCAAACTCAAAAAGGCGTACGGCAGGGTTACGATCAACCCGAACTGGTGCAAGGGATGCGGCTTCTGCGTCGAATACTGCCCGACCGACGCGCTGGAGATGTCCAAAGCCTATAACGCCAAGGGCTACCACCCGCCCAAGGTGAAGAACTCCGAAGACTGCCGGGACTGCAAGTTCTGCGAGAAAGTGTGCCCGGAGTTCGCGATTTTTGTGACGACCGATCAAAGATGAAGGATAGACGAGTGGCCGAATTTCCAAAAACGGTTCCGGCAGATCCGAAAGGCGTCCTTTCCGGCCGCCATTTCATGGACGGAGACCACGCCCTGGCTGAAGGAGCGCTTGCAGCAGGGTGCCGTTTCTTCGCGGGCTATCCGATTACGCCATCGACCGAAACCGCCGAGCGCTTCGCCGAGCGCTGCCCGGAAGTCGGCGGCCTTTTCATCCAGATGGAAGACGAGATCGCTTCGATCACCGCGAATGTCGGCGCGGTCTGGGGCGGCCAGAAGGTCATGACGGTCACGTCCGGCCCCGGCTTCTCGCTGATGATGGAGACGATCGGCCTCGCATGCATGATGGAGACGCCGATGGTGCTCGCCGACGTGCAGCGCGGCGGCCCCTCCACCGGTTTGCCGACGCTCACCGCCCAGCAGGACATGATGCAGGCGCGCTGGGGCAGCCACGGCGACTATCGCATCATCGCGCTGGTGCCGGACTCCCCGCAGGAGTGCTTCGATCTCGCCATCGAGGCCTTCAACCTCTCCGAAACCTACCGCGTCCCGGTCTTTATCATGACGGACGAGACGGTCGGCCACATGCATGAAAAGGTGGTCATTCCGCCCGCCGAGGAGATCAAGGTCGTCGAACGCAACTGGTATACGGGACCGAAGGAGAAATACCGGCCGTATGAGTTCAGCGGCAAGACCGTCGCGCCGCTGGTCAAGGCCGGCGATGGCTACCGGTTCCACACCACGGGCCTTACTCACGACGAGCGCGGCTACCCGACGCTCACGCCCGAGATGAACAAGAAGCTTGTCACCCATCTGATCGAGAAGATCGAGTCCAACGCGGACAAGATCATTCGCACCGAAGAGGATGGCATTCATGGCGCAGACGTCGTGGTGGTGTCCTATGGCATCACCTCGCGCATCGCCATCCGCGCGGTGCAGCAGGCTCGCAAGGCCGGTCTGAAGGTCGGTTTCCTGCGGCTCATTACGGTGTGGCCGTTCTGCGAGACGAAAATCCGCAATATCGCCCGCAAGGCGAAAGCCATTGTGGTTCCGGAGCTCAATTACGGGCAGATCGTCCTCGAGGTCGAGCGCTGCGCCGCCGGGCAGTGCAAGGTGATCAGCGTCAATTCCTGCGGCGGCGCTGTCCACGACCCCGAAGAAATCCTCGCCGCCATCAAGGAGGGCGCGAAATGAGCGGTGCTGATGTGGCTTCCGAATATACGACCGACGACGAAAAGTTCCGTAAGGAAAACCCGATGGCGGACTTCCTCCGCATGGATCGGATGCCGCATATCTGGTGTCCGGGCTGCGGCATAGGAACGGTCGTCACCTGCTTCGCCGAGGCGATCAAGGCGGGCGGTTACGACATGGACAAAATCGCCGTGGTCTCGGGCATCGGCTGCACGGGCCGCGTCGCGGGATACGTCAAGTTCGACTCCTTCCACACCACGCACGGCCGCGCCATTCCTTTCGCGACGGGCCTGAAGCTCGCCAATCCCGAACTGAAAGTGGTCGTCATCAGCGGCGACGGCGACCTCACCAGCATCGGCGGCAATCACCTCATTCACGCCGCGCGGCGCAACATGGACCTCATGGTCATCTGCGTGAACAATTTCACCTATGGCATGACGGGCGGACAGGTGACGCCGACGACGCCAACCGACGCCAACGCCTCGACGACGCCGACCGGCAATTACGAAACGCCGTTCAGCCTGCCGTTCCTCGCGGACGCCGCCGGCGCGACCTTCGTCGCTCGCTGGACATCGCTTCATGCCCACAACATCACGCAGACCTTAGGGAAGGCGCTGAAGCACAAAGGCTTTTCATTCATCGAGGTCATCGCGCCCTGCACCACGCTCTATCAGCGCCGCAACAAGCTCGGCGATGGAAAGGATGCGATGGAATATTACAAGGAGGACGCGGACATCCAGCACGGCGCGGACACGCGCGCCGTCGACATCAGCTTCCAGGGCAGTATCGCCATGGGCAAGTTTGTCGAACGCCAGAAGCCGACCTTCCTCGACGCGGTGAACACCCATTACAGGAAGGTCATCGGCGACAGCTATCAGCTTTACGGAAAGACGCCGGTTGAGAAGGATGCGGAAGAAAAGGCGCGGATATCCGCGACCAAAGAAGCGAAAATTCGCGAATGCGGGGCGAACGACTAGCCATGTGGGAAATTAAATTCTCGGGTTTCGGCGGCCAAGGCATTGTCCGGTGCGCTCTTATCACCGGCAAGGCGGTCTCGCTCTACGACGACAAGTTCGCCACCATGACCCAGAGCTTCGGGCCGGAGGCTCGCGGCGGCGCCTGCCAGTCGCAGCTCATCGTATCGGAAAGCCGCGTGCTTTACCCGTATTGCACCACAGCGGGCGTATTGATCGCGCTGTCGCAGGAAGCCTACGACAAATATGAGCCGGACCTCGTCGACGGCGGCATCCTCATCCTCGAAGAGGAACTGGTCAAACCATCGGGCGATCCGAAACGCGTGAAAGTCTATCCCATCCCGGCAACCCGCTTCGCCGAGGAACTTGGCAATCGTCTGTTCGCCAACCTTGTCGTTCTCGGCTTTTTCACGGCCATCACCGGCGCTGCGTCGGCCGAAGCCATGAAGAAGGCGCTGCCGGGCCTCGTCCCCGACCGTTTTCTCTCAGCCAATTTGAAAGCATTCGACAAGGGCTACCAATACGGCCTTGAAAGCGCCGGCAAGAACGAAGGGAGCGGTCCATTGACAAGGCGCTCCGGGGTTTTCGTCTGCCATTGCGGCACCAACATCGCAGCGACTGTCGATGTGAAGAAGGTCGCCGCCGAATTGGGCCACGACGAGGGCGTAGTCTTCTCCAACGATTACGTCTACATGTGCTCCGATCCGGGTCAGCAGTCGGTCATCGACGCCATCAAGGAGCACAACCTCGACAGCGTCGTCATCTCCTGCTGCTCGCCGAACCTGCACGAAAAGACGTTTCGCGACGCCTCGGCCCTGGGAGGGCTCAATCCCTTCCTTCTGGAAATCGCCAACATCCGCGAACAATGCGCCTGGGTTCATAAGGACAGGGACGAAGCCACCGGCAAAGCCATCAAGCTCACGCGCTCCGCGGTCGAGCGCGCGCGCCGCAATGAGCCGCTGACGCCCATCGGGCTGCCGGTCACGCGCAAGGTCATGGTCATCGGCGGCGGCATCGCGGGCATTCAGAGCGCGCTCGATCTCGCCAATGCGGGCCTTGAAGTCGTGCTGGTCGAAAAGCAGCCGACCATCGGCGGCCATATGATCCAGCTGTCCGAGACTTTCCCGACGCTGGACTGCTCGCAGTGCATCCTGTCGCCGAAAATGGTGGAGGTCTCGAAGAACCCGAAAATAACGCTGATGACGTCGAGTGAAGTCTCCTCGGTGTCGGGCTTCGTCGGCAACTTCAAGGTGAAGGTTCACACCAAGGCGCAGTACGTCGATCCCGAGAAATGCAAGATTTGCGACGACTGCACGCCCGTCTGCCCCGTTGTCGTTCCGAACGAATACGATGTCGGGCTGAATGACCGCCGCGCCATCTTCATTCCGTTCGCGCAGGCCATCCCGGCAAGTTATTACCTCGACCCCGAAGCCTGCCTGGGCCTCAATCCCGTTGTCTGCGGCAAGTGCGCGACCGTTTGCGAGGCGGAGGCTATCGACTACGACGCCAAGCCGAAAACCACCGAGATCGAAGTGGGCGCCATCGTGGTCGCCACCGGTTTCGATCTTTACGCCAAGGAAGAGATGGCCGAATACGGGCGCGGCAAGTACGCGGACGTGCTGGACGGCATCCAGTTCGAGCGCATGTGCTCCGCGTCCGGCCCGACCGGCGGACAGGTCTTGCGCCCGTCCGACCACAGGGAGCCGAAAAACATCGTCTTCATCCAGTGCTCGGGCTCGCGCGATCCCGAACAGCATTGCACCTATTGCTCGAAGATCTGCTGCATGTACACGGCCAAGCACGCCACGCTGTACAAGCACCACGTCCCCGACGGCACGGCCTACATCTTCTACATCGACATTCGCTCCGGCGGCAAAGGCTACGAGGAGTTCGTGCAGCGCGCCATGGAGCGCGACGGCGTGATCTATCTGCGAGGGCGCGTTTCGAAGGTCTACCAGTCGAAGGGCAAGCTCAAGGTCATGGGCGTCGATACGCTCTCGGGCAAGAATGTCGAGATCGACGCCGACATGGTGGTCCTGGCGCAGGCCATGGTGCCGTCCAAGGGCACGGCCGATGTCGCCAAGACGCTGAAGATCGGACGCGACAAGGACGGCTTCCTCGCGGAAGCGCATCCGAAGCTGCGTCCGGTTGAAAGCGTGACCGGCGGCATCTTCCTCACCGGAGCGGCGCAGTCGCCGAAAGACATTCCGGAAACGGTCTGCCAGGCGAGCGCGGCGGCCTCCAAGGTCATCGGGCTGCTCTCCAAGCCCGAACTGGAACACAGCCCGGTCGTGGCCAAGGTGCGCGAATCCCATTGCACCGGCTGCGAGATGTGCGTCGACGTGTGCCCGTTCGAAGCCATTACGCTCGTGGAGGGCAAGGCGGTTGTGAACGAGGTGCTTTGCGAAGGGTGCGGCACGTGCGTGGGCACCTGTGTGCGCTCGGCTATCGATGTGAAGAACGTAACGCAGTTGCAGGTCTATCGAAATGATCAGCGCCTGCATGGGAGGATAAGACGTGGCGGAACCCGCGGTCTCAAGGAAAGAAGGGCATGACTTCGAGCCCAAGGTGGTCGCCTTTCTGTGCAAATGGTGCTCGTCGGCGGGGAGCGATCTCGCGGGCGTGTCGCGGCTGAAATATCCGTCCAACGCGGTGCCGATCCAGGTCATGTGCTCGGGGTCCGTGTCGCCGATCTATATTATGTCCGCTTTCAACAAGGGCGCGGACGGCGTGCTTGTCTCCGGCTGCCATCCGGGCGACTGCCACTATCTGAAGGGAAATTTCTACGCCCGCCGCCGCCTGTACCTGGCGCAGAAGCTCATCGAGTTCGTCGGGGTCGAGCCCGGCCGCTTCCGCATGTCCTGGGTTTCGGCGGCGCAAGGCGTGAAATTCGCCGAAGTCATCACCGAGTTTGTCAAGGATCTCAAGGCGCTGGGACCGCAAACCAAGCTTAAGGCGAAGCACGGATGATCGCCATCGAAGACATCAGAAAACAGGCCAAGGGTCTGCTCGAAAGCGGGAAAGTCCGCGCCGTGCTCGGCTATCGCCGCGGCACGGCTGGCCTTTTGGCCGAGCCGGCTTTCATGACCGCGCCCGAGGAGACGGCCGCGCTCGTTCTCGATCCAACCTGCGTTGGAAAATCTCGCGCTCTATCTCGTCAACGAGAAGAAGCGCATGAAGCATGCGCGCTCCTCCGACAAGCGGCCGCTGGCGATCGTCGTCAAGGGCTGCGACAGCCGCGCAATCACGGTCCTTCTGCAGGAAAATCACATCAAGCGCAGCGATGTGATCGTGCTTGGCGTCTCCTGCGGGAAGGGCGGCGTGATCGACACGAAGAAGCTCAACAAGGTCTTGCGCGGCAAGGCGGCCACCTCGGCGGCCTCCGACGGCGCAAACGGCGTGAAGGTCACCTATCTGGGCGGCGCGACGATCCTGCCCGCGGCCGACGTGCTTGCCGACCGTTGCCTCGAATGCAGCAAGGCCTACCCCATGGACGCGGATTACTTCTTCGGGGAGAAGGTTGACGAGCGGTCCTATGGCCCGCGTTTCACATCGGTCGAGGCGTTCTCCAGCAAAGACATGGAGGAGCGCTCGGCCTTCTGGGCGGGACACTTCGAGCGCTGCATCCGCTGCTACGCCTGCCGCGCCGTATGCCCGATGTGCTACTGCGACGAATGCGTGGTCGACAGCACGACCTTCATCGTCAGTCCGGCGACGACCGCGGACGAAAAAGCCAACCGCGTGCGCTGGATCAATCGCTCGGCAAGCCCGTCCGAGAGCGCGATGTACCACATGGTGCGCGCCATGCATCTCGCCGGCCGCTGCACCGATTGCGGCGAATGCGAGCGTGTGTGCCCGGTCAATATCCCGCTTCGCCTGCTCAACACCATGCTCGAACGCGAGGCCCTGGAAATGTTCCAATACAAGCCGGGGCTCGACGCGGAGCAGCCTTCGCTCATCTCGTCCTTCCGCGACGGCGATCCCAACGATTTCGTGAGGTAGGCCGATGGAAGCGATTATCAAAAAAGACCAGCTCCGCGCATGGATCGAAAGGATCGGCGAGCGCGCGCAGGTCTTTGCCCCCGCCTTCGGCGAGGATAACTGGGAATTCACGAAGGTGAAGCCCGGCGCCGATGTGGAACTCGATCACACGAACACTGTCCGCCCCGCCAAGGGGTTCGTCTTCCCGCAGCGTGAGGTGCTCTACCGCTTCCGCATAGAGCCCGGCAAGGCGCCGGAACTCACGCACACCGCGCCAAAGGTCGAGCCGGCGGTCGTTTTCGGCGTCCGGCCTTGCGATGGCCGGGCCATGGTGCGCAACGACAGGGTGTTCGCCTGCGGGTTTTCCGATCCCTATTACGAGGCGCGGCGCGATCAGGTCACTTTTGTGGGCCTCGCATGCGCTGCGCCGCCATCGCCGAATTGCTTCTGCACGGCGGTGGGCGGCTCACCGCACTCGGAGGACGGCCTCGACGCGCTCATGACGGAGCTGGATGGCCGTTATCACGTCAAGGCGCTGACGGACAAGGGGAAGGAACTTCTCGAAAGCGGGAGGACGATCCTCCAGGAGCCGAGGGCCGCCGACAAGACGGAGGTCAGGAACGCCCACGCCGGCGCGCTTGAAAATCCCCAGCGTTCCATCGCCGCGATGGAGAAGGTCGCCGAGGCGCTGCGGCGCAATTTCAACTCTCCCGCTCTGGGACAAGCTGGCGCAAGCCTGCATCGGCTGCGGCGCGTGCACCTATCTCTGCCCGAGCTGCCACTGCTTCGACATCAACGACGAGGTCACAGGCAAAGCGCCGCTGACCGGCGAGCGCGTCAGGACCTGGGACAACTGCCAGTTCCCGGACTTCACCATGCACTCGTCCGGCCATAATCCGCGCGAAGACACCGGCGCGCGCCTCAGGCAGAGGATTTGCCACAAGCTCCTCTACTTCGTCGAAAATCACAAAATGCAGCAGTGCACGGGCTGCGGCCGCTGCATTACGCATTGCCCGGTGGGAATCGACATCGTGCATGTCGCGAACGTCATGGAAGAGGGGGCTTGGCAATGAGCGACAATGCCTATCTGCCGAAGCTGGCAAGATCGTCCACGTCAAGGAAGAGGTCCCAGGCGCCCGCGCGATCAAGACGTTCCGCGTCGAGTTCATAAACGGCGACGGCTTCGACCACGAGCCCGGCCAGTGCGCCATGATCTCCGTGTTCGGCAAGGGCGAGTCGATGATCTCGATCGCTTCGGCGCCGGTGATCAAGGAATACAAGCAGTTCTCGATCATGAGGTCGGGCCGGGTGACGACCGCCATCCACGACATGCGCGTCGGCGACGTGATCGGCGTGCGCGGTCCCTACGGCAACAGGTTCCCGGTGAACGACTGGAGGGGCAAGAACCTCACCTTCATCGGCGGCGGTTGCGGCCTCGCCCCGATCTGGCCGGTGATCCAGACCGCGGTCGCAAATCGCAAAGACTTCGGCAAGATCACCGTGTTTTACGGCGGACGCACCTCGCGCGACATCATGTACGCGGCCGAGCTCGAAAAGCTGCGCGGCTCGGCGGATGTGCATCTCTCCATCGACTCGCCGGAGGAAGGCTGGGAGGGCTATTGCGGCTTCGTCCCCGCCAACGTGATGAACAAGCCGCAGAAGCCCGACAACACCATCGCCATCACCTGCGGCCCGCCGATCATGATCAAGTTCGTGATCCGAAATTTGCGTGAAATGGGATTCGCGGACGAGCAAATCTACACGACCATCGAGAACAAGATGAAGTGCGGCATCGGCAAATGCGGACGCTGTAATGTTGGCAAGGATTATGTCTGCGTGAAGGGGCCGGTATACTCCTGGGCGCAGCTTAAAACCTTGCCGCAAGAATATTGACAAAGACCTTTTCGGGAGGAGGAGCACTATGAACCTTGCAGGATTGCTCTATGGAGCCGAGCTGCTGAAATCGGTCGAGTTTCCGACCTCCGAACTTCTAGGGCCGGAGGCAAGCGATGCGGAAATCAAAGCGCTCATCGACAAGTGGGGCGAGATTCTCATAAAGCCGAATTTCCGCGGCGGCATCGGCAAAAAAGGCAAAGCAGGTCTCGTCGGGCGCGCCAAGGATTTGAAGACCGCCCTGGCGGAGAAAGAGCGCCTTTATTTCGCGGAGCACCGCGTCGACAACGTAACCGCCAAGGCCAAGGGCGTCACCTTCGAGGGCTGTGTGCCGGCGGAGCATGAAGTTTACGTCTCCATCGCAGACTCAACGCGCTACCGGGCTCCGACGCTCACCATAACCCATCGCGGCGGCGTCGAGATCGAGGAGCTGTCCAAGGAAGAGATCGCCGAGATCCCCTTCGACCCGTTGACCGGCCTGAAATCCTTCGTCATCACGAATGCGATGTCCGACATCAAGGCGCCGAAGGAGATCATCTCGCCCTTGGCGCAAAACCTGCCGAAGCTGTGGGACCTCTACCACCATCACGGCATGACGACGCTGGAACTCAATCCAATCCGCATGATGCCGACCGGCAGAGCGCTCACGCCAGTCGCCTGCGATTTCAAATGCGGGTTCGATCGGGACGACGCGCGCGTGAAGCGCCTCAGTCTGCCAAAGGAGCTGTTCGCCGAGGACTACTCCGAGTTCGAGCATGAGATCAATCAGCTGCGCACCTATCAGGGTCAGTCCGACGTGTCCGTCATCAATCCGAAGGGCACCATCCTTGCGCCCACTTTCGGCGGCGGCGCGAACTCGCTCGTCACCGAATTCCTTGGCGACGACGCAATCATCTCGTCCGACTTCGGCGGCAATCCGCCCTACGACAAGATGCGCGAAGTGATGCGCATCTGCCTGAAATACTGGCTGAAACAGGCCAACGTGCTGTTCATCATCGGCGGCAAGGCGAACAACACGGACATCTTCGTGACATTCAAGGCGATGGCGGACGCGTTGCGCGAATATTTCGCCGAAAACGGTCCGACGCCCGTCTACGTCGTCATCGGCCGCGGCGGTCCCAACCTCTCGCGCGGGCTGCTTGCCTTCAAGGATGTCTGCGACCTCCTGGGATTGCCCTACCGCATTTTCGGCTTCGATTCGGCGATGACGGACGTGGTGAGCTATGCCCAGAAGGCCGACCGCTGGATGAAAGCCGGCGGTCGCGAGCTTCTCGCCCAAAAACTCGGCGTCTCCGCGTGAGCTGCGCCGCATGCTTTGATCTTGGGAAACTTTTGACCGTTCAAACGCCGCAAGGCGCAGCTTTTGGGGATCGCCATGGGCAATTTTCACGGAATTGAGAAGTTCAAGTATTTCGTCGGCGTCCGATCGCTGGCCGATATCGCCACCCGCGAGGACAGGGTGTGCGTGCTGAATATTCTCGGCAACGAGTCGCGCGCGGTGGCGCCCATCAGCCACAGCTATTCCCGCGGCAACATCGTGTTCGGCACCTCCCCTGGGCGGCGCGGAGAGCTTCTCGAAACCCCGGTCGGCCCAATCCCCGTCTACAA
Organism: uncultured Alphaproteobacteria bacterium; assembly: GCA_963727795.1. GTDB lineage: Bacteria > Pseudomonadota > Alphaproteobacteria > Rhizobiales > Rhodomicrobiaceae > Rhodomicrobium. The sequence continues at coordinate 81,178 of CAVSHC010000015.1, read as the reverse complement.
TAACGTCCGCGAGGGTCTCGACGACGGTCACCACTTCAATGTCGGCGTGATCCATCTGCCGCCCGCGGCCGTTCGCGACGGCGCGCTGGAGCTGATGCGCGTCAACCCGCACGTCCAGAAGATCATCATCCTGACTGAAAAGTGTCGGTCCACGACTCTCGCGAAATCCGGGCGATGGCTCAGCAACGCCATGTCGATCTTTTCGGCCCGAATTGCCTCGGCGTGGCCGACGCCTGGAACCATGTGCGCATTGGCGGCCCGCTCGGCGGAGAACGCCCCGAAGAGTCGCTGCGGAAGGGCTCGGTGGCGATCTACTCCAATTCCGGCAACTTCACGACCACCATCGCGACCTATCTCACGTCCGCCGGCTGGGGCACGACAACCAGCATATCGAGCGGCAAAGACCTGTATATCGGTTTCGCCCCGGCCGAATTCGCCAACGCCTTCGATTACGACACCCGCAGCAAGGCGGCGGTCATGTATATCGAGCCGGGCGGCTATTACGAGCAGGACCTGGACTTCTCAAAACCCGTCATCGCTTGCGTCGTCGGGCGCTGGAAAGCGAAACTGACGCGCGCAGTTGGCCACGCTGGCGCCATGGCCGGGACGGGCGATGGAGCCGCCGCCAAGGAAGACTGGTTCAAGAGTATCCTCAAGGTGGATGGCATCTTCACGCCGGAGCGCCCGGTTTACTCGAAATACGGCGCGGTGGTGACCAACATTTCGCACATCCCGCTGGCGCTGACAGAGGTCATGAAGCTTCATGGCGTTCGCCCCGATTTCCCCCCCGAGGGCGATCTCCGGCTGAAGCCCTGGCTCGGCAGCAACCAAGGGCTGGAACTGCCGCCAGAGCTCGACATCAGGCTTGTCGATCCGATCCAACCATACAAGGAGCAGCTCTCGGAGCTGATGAAGCAGGTCGGTACGGTCTTCCCGCGCGAATCCATGAAAGACCGCTCCGGCAGTTCGATCATGGACGCGAAAACGCAGGTGACGCGCGTCAGCGGCGTGTCGATTCTCGACACAGCGAAATATCCGCTCGAATCGAACTTCTGCCTCGCACTCACCCGCGAGCACAATGACGATAACGACAACGCGCTGTTCAGCACCGCCATCGCGGCCGATGTTATTCTCTCCGACGCCGCTTTTGCGGCGGCCGCTGCGGCGCGCGAATCCGGCAGCGCCCCCAACACGGTGATCTCGGCGGCTTGCGCGCTCGCCGGCCCGAAGACTGTGGCTGCGGCCCGCAAGGCGGTCGATGTTCTTATCGATCTCTTCGGTCAATCGGGGCTGAAGGCCGGTGACCAGCAGGGCTTCGATTTCTCCCACATCCACGCGAGCGCGGACCAACTGACGGCGCTTGTCGGCATGCACGCCGATCCGAAGGCGAACGCCATGCTTGCAGGCCTTGAGGCGCGCGGCGCGAAGTCCGTGCTCGTCGACTACCTCCGCTCGCTGAGCGGCTATCCGACGGCGGATGCAGTGCTGGCCGCCATCACGACCACCATATGCTGGGGGTCGCTCATGAAAAAGAAGGTCACGCGCACCACCGCGAAGAACTTCCCATGGTTTGCGCGGATGGCTGCGACGATCATCGGCGCTTCCGCCGACAACGCAAAGTACGAGCATGGCACCTTCTGTGGGGTGCCTTCGCAAGATCTCGCAGACCGCTGGACAGCGACGGAGATCGCCTATCTGGCGCTGCTTGGCGAGACGCCCACGCCCCACACGCTTTTCCCGCTTCAGGTCCTCCTCGGCCTGATCATTTCCAACGGCGTCGGAACGATTTCCGCGCAGGGCTGCAAAGGCGCAGTCTCCGCCGACGGCCCGGAGACGCCAGAACGCGTGCAGATCAACAAGGCGATGATCGGCTTTCTCACGCACACCGGTTTCGCGCATGGCGGCAACGGCTTCGAGGGCATCCAGTTCCTGATCAAGCAATTCGGCGACACGGACCTCAAAGACGCGGGCGACCCGAACCACGGGCTGGATCTCACCGCGATGGCGACGAAGTTCGCCTTGGCCTTCCAGGCCGAAAAAAAGGCCAAGAAAGGCCTTGGCGGGGATATCCAGAACATTCCCGGCGTCAATCACCCGGTCTTCAAGAACCAGGTCGTCAACAAGGACCCGCGCGAAGTCTACCTCTCGAAGCTGTTCGCCGAGCGCGGCGAGACCAACGTCTTCCATGACTTCTACAGCGCGCTTGTGCAGGCGCTCTACGACAACGGCGTGACCGCGAATGTCTTTTGCGTCAACATCGACGCGGTGATCGCCGCGTTGCTTCTCAAGACGCTCTGGGTCCGCTACCGCGCGGGCGCATTCTCGGGAGAAGCCCTGGAGAGCGCAGCCTTCACGGCCTTCCTTTTCGGACGCATGGTCGGTTGCGCGGGCGAAATCGACGATCACATCAACCGCGGCCGCAACATGGATACCCGTACGCCGGCCTCCCAGTGCAGTTTCGTCGTGTGACAGGGAACATGAAATTTGCGCAGGTTGCTGCAACAGTTTTTTGAGGTGACAGGATGAGCAAGAAACCGAAGATCCTCTGGACGAAAGTCGACGAAGCCCCGGCTTTGGCGACCTATTCGCTGCTGCCCATCGTGCAGGCCTTCACCCGCGCGGCCGGGGTCGATGTCGAGACGCGCGACATCTCGCTGGCTGGAAGATCATCGCCAGCTTCCCGGAAAATCTGACAGCAGCCCAGCGGCAATCCGACGATCTTGCGGAGCTGGGAGACCTTGCGAAGACGCCGGAAGCGAACATCATCAAGCTGCCGAACATCAGCGCCTCCATCCCGCAGTTGAAAGCCGCCATCAAGGAATTGCAGGGGCACGGCTACAACATCCCGGACTATCCCGAGGAGACGAAGACCGGCGCCGAGAAGGAGATCAAGGCGCGCTACGCGAAGGTTCTCGGCAGCGCCGTGAATCCGGTCTTGCGCGAAGGCAACTCCGACCGGCGCGCCGCGCCATCCGTGAAGCAATACGCCCGCAAGCACCCGCACAAGATGGGCGCGTGGAGCGCGGATTCGCACACGCATGTCGCGCATATGAGCGGCGGCGATTTCTATGGCAGCGAAAAGTCCATCACGGTCTCCGAGGCGGGCAGCTTCAGGATCGAGTTCGCGGGCGATGACGGCCACGCGACAGTGCTGAAGGAGAAAACGGCTTACAAGGCTGGCGAGGTGATCGACGCCGCCGTCATGAGCAAGGCCGCGTTGCGCGCATTCTTCGAGGCCGAGATACAGGATGCGAAAAAGAAGGGCGTGCTCCTGTCGCTGCATCTGAAGGCCACCATGATGAAGGTCTCCGATCCGATCATGTTCGGCCACGCCGTCGCCGTCTATTTCAAGGATGTCTTCGCCAAGCACGCCGCCGCGCTGGAGAAGATCGGGTTCAACCCCAATAACGGGCTTGGCGATCTTCAAGCGAAGCTCTCCAAGCTGCCGGAGGCGGACCGCGCCGCGATCGAAGCCGATATCAAGGCGGTCTACGCGGCCCGGCCCGAACTCGCCATGGTAAACTCCGACAAGGGCATCACCAATCTGCATGTGCCGAGCGACGTGATCGTCGACGCCTCCATGCCCGCCATGATCCGCGATAGCGGCAAGATGTGGGGCAAGGACGGAAAGCTTCACGACACCAAGGCGATGATCCCCGACCGCTGCTACGCAACGGTCTACCAGGCGGTCATCGAGGACTGCAAAAAGCATGGCGCATACGACCCCAAGACCATGGGCACCGTGCCCAATGTCGGCCTGATGGCGCAGAAGGCGGAGGAATACGGCTCCCACGACAAGACCTTTGAAATTCACGGCAAGGGCAAGGTCCGCGCCGTGGATATCGCGTCCGGCAAAGTGCTGCTCGAACAGGACGTGGAGCCGGGCGACATCTTCCGCATGTGCCAGGTGAGGGACGCCCCGATCCAGGATTGGGTGAAGCTCGCCGTCAAACGCGCGCGGCTCAGCCACACGCCGGTTGTTTTCTGGCTGGACAAGGATCGCGCCCATGACGCGGAAATCATCAAGAAGGTCGAGCGCTACCTGAAGGACCACGACACGAGCGGTCTCGACCTCCGTATCCTGGCTCCGCAAGACGCCGTGAAGTTCTCGATCGAACGCATCCGCGCGGGCAAGGATACGATTTCGGCCACCGGCAACGTGCTGCGCGACTACCTGACCGACCTGTTCCCGATCCTCGAACTGGGAACCAGCGCCAAGATGCTCTCGATCGTCCCGCTGATGGATGGCGGCGGCCTGTTCGAGACCGGCGCGGGCGGTTCGGCGCCGAAGCATGTGCAGCAGTTCCAGGAGGAAGGCTATCTGCGCTGGGATTCGCTTGGCGAGTTCCTCGCGCTCGGCGTGGCGCTGGAGCATTTGGGCCAGGTGTTCAAGAACAAGAAGGCGGAAGTGCTGGCCGAGACGCTGGATCAGGCGAACGCCAAGATCCTCGACAATAACCGGTCGCCAGCCCGCAAAGTCGGCGAACTCGACAATCGCGGATCGCACTTCTACCTGGCTCTCTACTGGGCGCAGGCGCTGGCGGCTCAAACGAAGGACAAGGAGCTTCAGGCCAAGTTCGCCCCGCTCGCCCGGGCGCTCGAGGAGAACGAAGCCAAGATTTCTGGGCGAATTGATTTCGGCGCAAGGGAAGCCTCAGGACACCGGCGGCTACTATCGCCCGGACTTCCAGAAGACATCGAACGCCATGCGGCCGAGCGCGACGCTCAATGCGGCGCTGGCCTCTCTCGCTCAACATTAACTCAGGGATCGAAAGCAGAACGTGACCGGTACGCCAGCAAATCACCCCTCGCCCCAACCCTCTCCCCATGGGAGAGGGGGTCCGGAAGCAGCCGCTGCAGCGGCGTCCCTTCTCCCAGGGGGAGAAGGACAGGATGAGGGGTTCGGCCTGGCAAAGATGACCTCGCACTATGCCTTCAGAGGAAACAGATAATGCTCGAAGCCTACCGCGCCCACGCCGCCGAACGCGCCGCCCTCGGAATTTCGCCGCTGCCGCTGTCTGCGCAGCAGACGAGTGAGCTGGTCGCCCTGTTGAGGAATCCGCCAAAGGGCGAGGAGGCGTTTCTTGTCGATCTCCTGACGAACCGGGTTCCGGCGGGCGTGGACGACGCCGCCAAGGTGAAAGCGGAGTATCTGGCGAAGGTGGCCAAGGGCGAGGAGGCGTCCCAGCTTATCTCGAAGGTCCGGGCGACGGAGCTTCTCGGCACGATGCTCGGCGGCTTCAACATCAAGCCGCTCATCGATCTGCTTGCCTGTCCGGACTGCGGAGCCGCGGCTGCGCAGGCGCTGAAGCATACGCTTCTGATGTTCGACTATTTCAACGACGTGAAGGCGCTGGCCGAGTCCGGCAAGCCTGGAGCCGCTAACGCCAAGGCCGTCTTACAGTCCTGGGCGGACGCCGAGTGGTTCACGTCGCGTCCGGGCGTGCCGGAAAGCCTCACGGTTACGATCTTCAAGGTGGCGGGCGAGACCAACACCGACGACCTTTCGCCGGCGCCCGATGCCTGGACCCGACCGGACATACCGCTGCATGCGCTCGCCATGCTGAAAAACGCGCGCCCCGGCATCGAGCCGGATGAGCCCGGCAAGAAGGGACCGATCAAGCTTTTGGCGGCGCTGAAGGAGAAAGGCCATCTCGTCGCCTATGCCGGTGACGTGGTTGGCACCGGCTCCTCCCGCAAATCCGCGACAAACTCTGTTCTGTGGTGGACCGGCGAAGACATTCCCTACGTGCCGAACAAGCGCTTCGGCGGCGTCTGTCTCGGCAACAAGATTGCTCCGATCTTCTTCAACACCATGGAGGATGCGGGCGCGCTGCCGCTCGAACTCGACGTCTCGAAAATGGAGACGGGCGATGTGATCGAGCTTCGGCCCCTCGAAGGCAAGGCGCTGAAGAATGGCGAAATCATCGCGGAATACAAAATCAAGTCGGATGTGATCCTCGACGAGGTCCAGGCCGGCGGACGCATCCCGCTGATCGTGGGCCGCGACCTGACCTCAAAGGCGCGCGCGGCGCTCGGCCTTCCGCCTTCGACGCTGTTCCGCCTGCCCGCCCAGCCCGCCGATACCGGCAAGGGTTACACGCTCGCGCAGAAGATGGTTGGCCGCGCCTGCGGGCTGCCCGAGGGCAAGGGCGTGCGTCCCGGCGCTTACTGCGAGCCGAGGATGACCACGGTCGGCTCTCAGGATACGACCGGGCCGATGACCCGCGACGAAATGAAAGACCTCGCCTGCATGGGCTTTTCCGCCGGCCTCGTGTTGCAGTCGTTCTGCCATACGGCCGCCTATCCGAAGCCCGTGGACGTGAAAACCCATGCGACATTGCCGGACTTCATCTCGCACCGGGCGGGCGTCTCGCTGCGCCCCGGCGACGGCGTGATCCACACCTGGCTGAACCGCATGCTGCTGCCTGACACCGTCGGCACCGGCGGCGATTCCCACACGCGCTTCCCGCTCGGCATTTCCTTCCCTGCCGGCTCGGGCCTCGTCGCCTTCGCCGCCGCGACGGGCATGATGCCGCTCGACATGCCGGAATTGGTGCTGGTGCGCTTCAAGGGCGCGATTCAGCCGGGCATCACGCTTCGCGACCTCGTGAACGCGATCCCATACGCCGCCATACAGAAGGGCCTTCTGACCGTCGAGAAGAAGGGCAAGAAGAACGTCTTCTCCGGCGTCATCCTGGAGATCGAGGGCCTTGAGAACCTGAAAGTGGAGCAGGCCTTCGAACTGGCCAACGCCTCCGCCGAGCGGTCGGCGGCCGCCAGCACCGTGCGCCTCGCGAAAGAGCCCGTCATCGAATATGTGCGCTCGAACGTGACGCTCCTGAAATGGCTGGCCGCCAATGGTTACCAGGACCGGAGCACGCTGGAGCGCCGGATCGCCGAAATGGAAGCGTGGCTTGCCGATCCGAAGCTGCTCGAACCCGACGCCGACGCCGAATACGCCGCTGTCGTCGAAATCGACATGAACCAGATCAAGGAGCCAATCGTCGCCTGCCCGAACGATCCCGACGACGTCAAGCTTCTGTCCGAGGTCGCCGGCAGTAAGATCGACGAAGTCTTCATCGGAAGCTGCATGACCAACATCGGCCACTTCCGCGCCGCCGGAAAGATCCTGGCGGGGAAGACCGACATCGCAACGCGCCTCTGGATCGCGCCGCCGACAAAGATGGACGCGGCTCTTCTCACGCAGGAGGGCTATTACAGCCACTTCGGCACATCCGGCGCACGCATCGAGATGCCAGGCTGCTCGCTCTGCATGGGCAATCAGGCGCAGGTCCGCAAGGGAACGACGGCGATGTCGACGTCGACGCGCAACTTCCCCAATCGTCTCGGCATCGACACGCGCGTCTATCTCGGCTCGGCGGAGCTGGCCGCGGTCTGCGCGCTGCTTGGCCGGATCCCCACGCTCGCCGAGTACATGCAGCATATGGAAGCCGTGAACAAAGCCGCTGGCGATGTCTACCGCTACATGAATTTCGATCAGATCAAGGAATACCAGGACGCCGCGGCCTAACCCAGGCGAGCCGGGAACGCGGGTTGAGGCCCGGGAGGAGCAGACATGCAAAGGGAAGTCGACGAAGCCCTGCACCGCGAGGAAGGCGGCAAGCGCGAGCACGTTGGCGCGCAAATGGTGAATGTGTACATCAACGGCAAGCGTCATGTTGTGCCGGAACACGCCACCATCATGCGGGCCATCGAGTATGCGGGGCATCAGATCATTCGTGGCGCGGGCTGCCGCGAGGGCTTTTGCGGCGCGTGCGGCACCATCTACCGGCTCCCCGGCGACTACAAGCTTCGCACGGGCCTTGCCTGCACGACGCTTGTGAAGGACGGAATGTCGCTCACGCAGATTCCTTCCGTCCCGATGGAGAAGGCGGTCTACGATCTGGAGAAGCTCACACCCGATGTGAACGCCATCCTGAGCGTCTACCCGGTCACCTTCCGCTGCGTCGCTTGCGGCACCTGCAACAAGGCCTGTCCGCAAGGCTTGCCGGTGATGGACTACATCCAGTCCGCCATGCGCGGAGACATCGCCGCCGTGGCGGACATGTCCTTCGACTGCGTCGCCTGCGGCCTCTGCGCGCTGCGCTGCCCCGCCGAGATCATCCAGCACGAGGTCGGCATCCTCTCCAAGCGTCTCACCGGCCGCTATCTTCGCAAGGAAAGCAAGGAGCTGGACGACCGTCTCGAGGAACTCAACTCCGGGCAGTTCGACGCCGAATATGTGAGATTGATGGGCTTGGATCGGGAAAGCCTGATCAAGCTCTATTACAACCGCGACATCGAACCCTGAGCGAGCCCATGACCTCCATGCGCCGCACCTTCAACCAATAACGACCACGCCGGACACCGCATCGGCCGCTTCTGGGAGTGAAACATGTATCCTGAATATCTATCCGGTCTGGTGAAGCTGGTCGAGAAGACCCGTCCAAAGCGGCTCGATCTGGCGCTCAGCGGCCAGCCTGTCTTCCCGCCAATGAATGCGGAGGAGCGGGAGGATGTGCTTTCGAAATATCACCCGGACTATTCGCAGGGCGCCAAGCGCGCGGTTCGCGTTGGCCCGAACAGGGGCCAGGAACTGACCACGGAAGTGGCTACGATCCTCGAAGCGCATACCATGCTTCGCCCGAAGCTGACGGATACGCTTCTGACGGAGCCCGACTACGAGACCGACCTTCTCATCATCGGCGGCGGCGGCGCGGGCTGCTGGGCGGCCATCACCGCCGCGCGCAAGGGCATGAAATCGCTCATCGCCACCAAGCTCAGGCTCGGCGACGCCAACACCATGATGTCCGAAGGCGGGATGCAGGCCGCAGTGTCGCGCACGGATTCGCCGCCGCGCCATTGGCTCGACGCCATGGGCGGCGGCCACTTCGACAACGATCCGGCGCTCGTGCGCGTTCTGACCCAGGACGCGCCCGAAGTGGTTCGCGAACTCGAGAACCTGGGCGTGATTTGGGACAAGATGCCCGACGGCAGCATGCAGGTGCTGCATGGCGGCGGCACATCGCGCAAGCGCATGGTTTCTTGCCGCGACTATATCGGGGCCATCATCATGCGGACCCTCATGGACGAGGTGCGCAACCATCCGGATATGATCTCCATCCGCGAGTTCGAGCCAGCGGTGGAACTGCTTCTCGACGACAAGGGCCGGTGCGCGGGCGCGATCCTCTACAGCCTCGATACCGAGCAGTTCCTGACGGTGAAGGCGAAGGCCACCATCATCGCGACGGGCGGTTTCGGCCGGCTGCACATTCGCGGCTTCGCCACCACAAACCACTATGGCGCGACCGGCGACGGCCTCGTCATCGCCTACCGCGCCGGCGCCAAGCTCAAATACATGGACTCGGTGCAGTATCATCCGACGGGCGCGGTGTTCCCCGAGCAGATCGCGGGCTTTCTCATCACCGAGAAGATACGCGGCGCAGGCGGGCAGCCGCTCAACAAATACGGCGAGTTGTTCGTCTTCCCGCGCGAGCCCCGCGACGTGGAAAGCGCGGCCATCATCCGCGAGTGCAGCCCCGATCGGAACAACGGCATCGACACCTGGGTCGGCCGCACAGGCGTCTGGCTCGACTCGCCGATCATCGAACAGATCTATGGCGAAGGCTACATCCGCAAACAGTTCCCCGGCATGTGCCGCCAGTTCGACCGCTTCGGCATCGACATCGTGAAAGAGCCGATGCTGATTTATCCGTCGCTGCACTACCAGAATGGCGGCGTGGCGATCAACGAACGCTGCGAGACGAACATCGCAGGGCTTTATGTCGCGGGCGAGGCGTCCGGCGGCGTGCATGGCCGCAACCGCCTCATGGGCAACTCGGTGCTCGACTACAACGTGTTCGGCCGGCGCGCCGGGCATCACGCCACCGAGTACGCGCAATCGGTGAAGCTTGGCCGGCTCAGCCTGGAGCACGTGGCCGCACACGAGCGCGAAATTGAGCACGCCGGAATCGAGACGGATATGGTCTCGCCGCTGATCCTGCCCTCCTACACACCGGAAGACGTGAAGAACCATCAGCTCGCGCGGCTTGGCAATGTCCCGGCGCTGCACTCCATGCTTCGCTCGAGGTTCGCGCCGGGCGAACGCAGGACGCGGCCATGACGAGTACGCCCCACGGGAAATTCTGCGCCGCCTGCAGCAATTGCTTCCAGGATTTCCCGGGGACAAGGCGTACTAGCAACTTATTGACTCTCGTACAGCTTTCGAAGGCAAGTTCGCTTGAGCGCTTGCCGCAAATGGGGCGCCATGCCTCCGGCTGCACGAGCACAGGAGAAACGCCATGAGCGTGAAAATCAACGGAAACGGCGCCGAGGCGCAGGCCTTCATCGACAAGGTTCAAGCCTTGAGCGACCAGGACCTGCTCGCCTGCTATCAATGCGGCAAGTGCTCCGCCGGCTGCCCCATGGCGAAGTATATGGACATCCTGCCTCACCAGATGATTCGCTTCGCCCAGCTTGGCCTCAAGGATGAGCTTCTGGCCTCGAACGCCATCTGGATGTGCGTGTCCTGCCTGACGTGCAATACAAGGTGTCCCAAGGGCGTGCGCATCGCGGAGGTCATCGAATTGGTCCGTCAAGTCCGGCTGCGCACGAAGCGGCAGGATCATCTCCATGTGCGCGACCTGCCCGCCAAAACGCTCGCGACACTTCCGCCGATCGCAATCATCGGCGCCATGCGCAAGGGCACTTCGTAGGCAGGCTCGCGCGCCTGCCCCCGCCTCACCTCTGAAGGCGGCCCGAGACGCGGGCGCTTTGGGGCGGTGAGTGGCTTGCCGACTGCGCGCGGCGCCAAAGTTGCGCGGCATCGTCGCAGAGCGTTGACCAGTCGCAGCAAATCACGGCACATCCGCAGGCGGACAATCCGCGCCAGGATTACGGGCATGAAGAAGCGGGACTACTATACGTACGAATTCAGGGTTGGGACCACGGCCGTCCATAGCGGAGTCACGCGAGACCCGAAACGCCGCGAGCAAGAGCACAAGCAGCGGTGGGACTCGGGCCGGCTCGTTATTGTCGGGCGCGCGAAGACCGAGGAAGCCGCTCGCAAATGGGTGGCCGCCCGGCAGGACCCGTTCAATCCGCCGTGTAAACCAAAATAGGACCGGTGGGTTTGGGGGCCGCGCTCCCGTCGAATTCTCCGGTTTCACGGACAAAATAATATTCCCGGCCGTTCAACATGAGCTTGGTGTAGAAATCCGAGACCGAGATAGCGATCTTGTCGCCGGTTTCCGGGTCGTCGTAGGCGAAAGGCCGTATAAAACCTAGCTCAATCATGCTGAGAACGCTCCGCGCAACCGCCTCTAACACCAGAATTGAGCATAAGCTCGTTTGCTTATTTTCCTCTTAAAGTCATGCTCCGATTTTCGCCGGATGGCCCTCAAGGCTGAAGCCGCGCAAGAATATCCGGCGGCAGCCGCAGGGGCTTTCCGGCTGTCGAGAGAAGCACGCACTGCGCCTCAAGCCTGAATAGGGGCTGGCCTTCGCGTTCGATGACCTGACGCAGAACGATGCTCGCCTTGGTCAGTTCGCCCGGAGCGGTATGAACCTCCAGCACCTCGTCGATTCGGGCGGGCTTTACGAACTCTGCGTTCAGCCGGCGCACGGCGAATGCGGACGGCTCGCCCGAAAAGGAACCGCTGGCGAGCGCGTTGTGATGGATGCCGAGCAGGCGCAGATAATCGGACCGCCCGCGCTCGCACCATCGCATGTAGGATGTGTGATAGACGAGGCCGGAGAAGTCCGTGTCCTCGAAATACACCCTGATGGGGAGGATATGACCCGCCCCGGTTAGCTGGCCCGAAAGCTCGGTCCAGCGGCCCTTGCCGGATTGCTCCACGTTGGCTCCCGTTCGAACTGCGGCCGCTCCTGCGTTCGCCGCCGAACCGTCGCTGGCCGCCGCCGCGCCTTTTCACAAGGTGTGCAGATTCAGTGTTATGCCCGGCACTATAGCCACCGCAGCCGGCGTCTTGTCCATAGTTCTTCGCGAAGCCCGAATGCCGCTTTTTGGCGCCGCCTGGATGTGCCCGTCGCCCTCCACGAAAAAGGCGGGTCCTGCAAGAACCCGCCTCGACAACGTCTCGGAGCTATTCGAAACCGCCTTATGTCATGGCCGTCCTACGAAGCGGTCATTGGCTGGGCCATGACAACGGCTTCAGGTCGAAACACGCTTTACGCCGCCTGCCGGTTTACGTGGCTCTCGGCGATCTTGTTCAACAGCTCGTCGGTTTGCTTCTCCTCCTGGAGTGTCTGATCCAGGAGCTTCACGGCTTCGTCCAGCCCAAGCTGACCGGCCCACGCACGAAGCGTTCCGTAGCGGGCGATTTCATAGTGTTCGACGGCCTGCGCTGCCGCAATAAGCCCGGCGTCCATGACCGGGCCGCTCTCCGCCTCGCTCATCACCTCCTTGCCTTCCTCCACGAGTCCTTCGATGGCCTCGCAGGTGCGGCCGCGAGCGCTCCTGTCCATGAGTTCGAAGACGCGCTGCAGCCGTTCGATCTGGCCTTCGGTCTGCTCCTGGTGATGCTGGAAGGCTTGTTTGAGCTCCGGCGTGGTGGCGTTTTTCGCCATCTTGGGCAGGGCCTTCAGGATTTGTTTTTCACCGTGGTAGATGTCCTGAAGCGTCGATAGGAAAAGTTCTTGTAGCGATCGTGCCGACGCCATTCTTGTTGTCCTCCGTTGAAGCATTCTCTCCTTTGCTAAGTGGCGCTTCGCAAGAAAGTTCCGGATGGCGAGGACAAGTTGGAAAGAGGACGGCAATCCGTCCTCTCCAAAATCGCGTTACTTAGTGGCTGCTGCTGCCGGTGCGATGGAAGTCCGGAGCATTGCGAAGGTCCTGCTCGCTCATCCCGAGGACGATACGGCTGGGAGAAACGCCTCCGTTTTTCTGCAGGTAGTCGTAGTCGACCGCAACGTTCTTCTCGCCGAGGCCGAGGAAGCCGCCGACGCCGATGACCAAGGCGGCGACCTTGCCGTCCTTATCGATCAGCACATCGCTCAAGTCGCCGATGGACTGGCCGGAAGCGTTGTAGACCTTCTTGTTCCAAAGGTTGCCGACGAGCCACTGATCTTGACCCTGGTTGGTCGTGAAGCGATTGGCGCTCGGGGCGCTTGTGGTGTTGCCCGCATCATGGGCAGACGGCATCTGTTGCGCGAGCGCGGACGAGGTCAGCAAAACGGCGACCGCCGCGGCCGTGAGGTACTTCATGGTCAACTCCTTCGAGTTCAAAATGAACGAATGGCTGCCCAACCCATCGGAGCACTGAATGTTCCGGCTCCACGTTTACGGAACTTTGCTTGAGAGGCCGGTTTCAAGATTGAGATGCAACCATTCAGGAGACTGAAATGAAAGGTGTTTTGCTTTGGGCAATTGGAATCCCGATCCCTCTTGTTATAATCGCCTACCTGTTTCATTGGATATAAGGTAAACAAACTCTTCTTATACTTCCATCCGGTTCCCCGGAAGTTGTTCCACTTCGATGGCTGCGCCGTACAAAGGCATCCCCTTTTTGCGGTTTCGTGGTAAGAAGCATGCATGAATGTGCTTCTTATCGGCGGCGGCGGCCGCGAACACGCTTTGGCCTGGAAGCTGCGGCAAAGCCCAGGGCTCGATGCGCTGTATTGCTCGCCGGGTAACGCCGGCTTGCTTTCCATCGCAAAGCCCGGCCCCTCAAACATCGCGGACCACGCCCAGGTCGCGGCTTTCTGCCGGGACGCGCGCATCGATCTCGCCGTCATCGGCCCGGAAGCGCCGCTCGTCGGCGGTCTTGCCGATGACCTTCGCTCGGCAGGCATAGCGGTGTTCGGCCCCTCTGCCGCCGCGGCTCAGCTTGAAGCGTCCAAGGTTTTCACGAAGGCGATCTGCACCGAGCGGGGCATCCCGACGGCGGCCTACGCTCATTTCAGAGACCGGAACGAGGCGCTCGCTTATGCGCGGGCGAAGGGCGCGCCTCTTGTCGTCAAGGCGGATGGCCTTGCGGCCGGCAAGGGCGTCATCATCTGCGAGTGTCTGTCCGCCGCCGAAGAGGCGATCGCCGCCTGCTTTTCTGGCGCGTTCGGGAAGGCCGGTTCCTCGGTCGTCATCGAGGAGAAGCTGATCGGGGAGGAGGCGAGCTTCTTCGCGATCTGCGACGGCGAACGCGCCGTTCCGCTGGCGAGCGCGCAGGACTACAAGCGCGCCTATGACGGCGATCTCGGTCCGAATACCGGCGGGATGGGCTGCGTTTCGCCCGCGCCGATGATGACCGATGCTCTTAGCGAGCGGATCATGCGGGAAATCGTGACGCCGACGCTGGACGCGATGCGCGACCGGGGAACGCCGTTTCAAGGCGTGCTCTACGCCGGGCTCATGATGACGGCCGCCGGTCCCAAGCTGATCGAATACAATGTGCGGTTCGGCGATCCGGAGTGCCAGGTGCTGATGCTGCGGCTCAAGTCCGATGTTCTGACGCTGCTTCTCGCCGCTGCCCACGGGGATTTGCGGGGCGTCGAGCCGGCCTGGAGCGACAGCACGGCTATCACTGTCGTCATGGCGGCGAACGGTTATCCTGGCGATTATGAAAAGGGGACCGTCATCGGCGATCTTGATGAAGCCGGCGCGGTGGAGGGCGTGACGGTCTTCCATGCCGGAACGGCGCTGAACGCACGCGGCGAGCCTATTGCGCAGGGAGGCCGCGTTCTTAACGTGTCGGCGCTTGGGCGAGGGGTGGAGGACGCGAGGCGGCTCGCTTACGCCGCCATCGGCAAGATCGACTGGCCGGGCGGTTTTTGCCGCCGCGACATCGGCCTCGGGGCGGCGGAAAGGCGGCGCGTGTCATGACCGGCTCGATCCGGCGCAGCGCGAGTTGCCCTTGAGCGTGCGGATCGGACTTGCGCTTGGCGGCGGCGGCGCCCGAGGGCTGGCTCACATCGCCATTCTGGAGGCCTTCGACGAGGCTGGCGTCAAGCCCGCGATGATTGCGGGCACAAGCATCGGCGCCCTGATTGGCGCGGTCTATGCGTCCGGGATGCCGGCTCGCGAAATCCGCCGCTATTGCGAAAGCACGTTCGCCAGGCGAAGCGCGATCTTCCGTCATATCGTTTCGAAATGGAAAGGCGGCATCTGGGATATTTGGCGGCCCTTGGCTCCGGCCATCTTCCAATCCGAACCGTTTTTCGATCTGGTTTTGCCGCCCGGTCTGCCGAAGTCCTTCGAAGGGCTGCAAACCCCCTTCATCTCCATCGCGACCGATTTTTTCACGCAAAGCGAATATGTCAGCAGGTCCGGTCCGCTGCTGCCCGCACTTGCGGCAAGCGCCGCCGTGCCCGCCCTGCTGACGCCAGTCAAGCTCGATGGCCGGATTCTCATCGATGGCGGGTTCGTGAACCCCTTGCCCTTCGATCTCTTGCCTGGCGCGGATTTCGTGATGGCTGTCGATGTGAGCGGCGGGCCGGCAGGACCGGGTACGGAGCTTCCCCGCACATTCGAGGCGCTGCTTGGCGCTCAGCAGATTGCGCTTCGGTCCATCGTCAACGCCAAGCTCAAAGTCAGCGCGCCGGACCTGCTTCTGCGGCCGGGCGTCGGGCATTTCGCCACGCTCGACTTCAGGTCCATGGATGAGATTTTGGCGGCCTCCGCGGCTGCAAAGGAGGCAGCGGCGGAAGCCCTTGCTGGCTTGGCGGAAGAGAGAAACACCGGGCCTTCGCCAGCCATTTAGAGAGCAACTCCTGGAAAACTGCTTTCCCTGTCCGCAGTCGCGCCGGGCTTAAGCCGCGGCGCTTTCTTCCTGCTCCTCACCCGCGACCGGACCTGAGTCCTGTCCCTTCGCGGTCTCATCGCGATCGACCAACTCGATCACGGCGAGCGGGGCGTTGTCGCCGAAGCGGAAGCCGGCTTTGAGGACGCGCGTGTAGCCTCCGTTGCGGCCCTGGTACCTCGGTCCCAGCGTCGCGAACAATTTTGCAACCGTGGCTTCGTCGCGAAGGCGGGAAGCGACGACACGGCGAGCGTGGAGATCGCCCCTTTTTGCGAGCGTTATGAGAGCTTCGACCACGCCCCGCAGGTCTTTCGCCTTGGGCAGCGTTGTTACGATCTGCTCGTGCTTGACCAGCGCAGCCGCCATATTTGCGAACATCGCCTGGCGGTGGCTCGCCGTACGGTTGAACTTACGTCCGGATCTACGATGGCGCATTTTCTTGCCCTCAACAGTCGCAGCGCTTGACGGCGGCGCTGCAGAATTTAGTGAACCCGATTAGTAATGATCCTCGAACCGCTTGGCCAGCTCCTCGATGTTCTCCGGCGGCCAGTTCGGGACTTCCATTCCGAGATGCAGCCCCATTCCGGCCAGCACCTCTTTGATTTCATTCAGCGATTTACGCCCAAAATTTGGGGTGCGCAACATTTCCGCCTCGGTCTTCTGAATGAGGTCGCCGATATAGACGATGTTGTCATTCTTCAGGCAGTTCGCCGAGCGGACCGAGAGCTCAAGCTCATCCACTTTCTTCAAAAGCGCAGCATTGAACTCAAGCTGCGGGATGCGCTCCTCGGAGACTTCCTTGCGCGGCTCTTCGAAGTTGACGAATATTGAGAGCTGATCCTGGATGATCCGCGCCGCGAGCGCAACGGCATCTTCGGGCGACACCGCGCCGTTGGTTTCGACCTCGAGCGTCAGCTTGTCGTAGTCGAGGATCTGGCCCTCGCGGGTGTTTGCGATCTTGTAGGAGACCTTCTTGACCGGGCTGTAAAGGCTATCGACCGGGATGAGACCGATCGGAGCGTCGTCCGGCCGGTTCCGCTCGGCGGAGACATATCCCTTGCCGATAGTCGCAGTCAGCTCCATGCGCACCGTGGCGCCCTCGTCAAGCGTGCAAATCACAAGGTCGGGATTGAGGATTTCCACATCTGGGCCGGCGTCGATATCCCGGGCGCGCGCAACGCCTGGGCCTTCCTTGCGCAGGACCATGCGCTTTACGCCGTCCGAATGGATCCGAAGCGCGATGTCTTTGATGTTGAGAACGATGTCGGTGACATCTTCTCGCACGCCAGGAATGGACGAGAACTCATGCAGCACGCCGTCGATGTGAACCGTGGTGACAGCCCCGCCCTGAAGGGAGGAGAGCAAAACGCGGCGGAGGGCGTTGCCAAGCGTCAGCCCGAACCCGCGCTCAAGCGGCTCGGCTACAATGGAAGCCAAGTATTTGGGGTTGGCGCCGACAAGAACGTTAATCTTTCCCGGCTTGATGAGATCTTGCCAATTCTTATTAAGCACTTTTTTTTCCTTATACGGCGGCGTGTGCGCTGGACGCCGCGATCACAGCTAATGCGCGGGGGCTCATCCTGGAGCCGCTAGACCCGGCGCCGTTTCCGCGGACGGCATCCATTATGCGGAATTGGGGTGACGTCGCGAATTGAAGTCACCTGGAAACCGCATGCCTGCAGAGCACGCAGAGCGGATTCGCGTCCGGAGCCCGGGCCGCTTACTTCAATTTCGATCGTCCGCATGCCATGCTCTTGTGCTTTGCGGCCTGCGTCTTCAGCCGCGACCTGTGCGGCATATGGCGTCGATTTTCTCGAACCCTTGAAGCCCATTGCGCCTGAGGACGACCACGAAATCGCGTTGCCTTGGGCATCCGTGATCGTGATCATCGTGTTGTTGAAACTTGCAGCCACGTGCGCAACGCCGGATGCAATGTTCTTCTTTTCGCGGCGTTTAACGCGCGCCTTTTCTTTCGCCATCGTCTAAATCCTAAACCTCGACGCTTCGCGCCACGCCTATTTCTTTTTGCCGGCAATCGGCTTGGCTGGACCTTTGCGGGTGCGCGCATTGGTGTGCGTGCGCTGGCCCCGCACGGGTAGCCCGCGGCGATGCCTTAGCCCGCGATAGCAGCCCAGATCCATGAGCCGTTTTATGTTCATTGCAACTTCCCGGCGAAGATCGCCTTCGACCACATAGTCGCGGTCTATCACCTCGCGAATTTGCAAGACTTCAGCGTCCGTGAGCTCGTTCACCCGCCTGGCTGAAGGGATACTAACCTTGTCGCAGATCTCCTTGGCAAATCGCGGGCCGATCCCGTGAATATAGCGAAGGCCGATCTCAACGCGTTTGTTAGATGGGATGTTAACACCCGCAATACGTGCCACGTGATCCTCGTCGTGTTTAGGCTAAGTTGGAGCGAGTGCCGCTCACGCCGGAATAAAGCAAAACGCCCCGGAGGCATACCCCTCCAGGCCGCCGTAAATCTGAGCCAGGAGCGGCAATATAGTCACCCCTTGCCAATATGTCTAGCCGAGTTATCCACAGGTATTCGGCAAAGCTCTGTATGGTGCTTGGAAGACGCAACGCTAGGCCCTGCCTTCAACGATTTCATTGATGTGGTGGTTCACCTGCTCGATCGGAAGCTCGCCGTCGATCGTCTTAAGCTTGCCCTTGGACCGGTAATAGTCGATCAGAGGCTTGGTGTCCCTGTGGTAGACTTCGAGGCGCTGGCGAACGGTTTCAGGCTTGTCGTCGGAGCGGCGCTTGAAAGCCGTTCCGCTGCAACGATCGCAAACGCTTTCGGTTTTGGGAAGCCGGAAGAAATCGTTATAGGTTTCCCCGCAACTTGCGCATGTGAAGCGTCCCGCGATTCGCTTGACGAGTTGCTCGTCGCTTACATCGACCACGATGACAGCGCCGATGGTCTCGCGATGCTTTTCCAAGAACTCGTCGAGTTCAGTCGCTTGCTGAGCTGTCCGCGGGAAGCCATCCAAGATGAAGCCCGGCAACTCCTTGGGCAGGGCTTCGATTGTCTCAAACACCACGCCGACAACCACCTCGTCAGGAACGAGCTTGCCGCTTTCCATGTAAGGCTTCGCTACAAGCCCAACCTGGGTCCCTGCCGACACGGCATGACGGAGCATGTCGCCCGAGGACAGCTGCTTGAGATGGAAGCGATCTTCCAGATACTTGGATTGGGTTCCCTTTCCAGCGCCTGGCGGCCCCAACAGAATAATATTCATCGCCGCTTACCTCCTCTCAGCTTCGCCTTTTTAATGAGGCCTTCGTATTGATGAGCGAGCAAATGGCTCTGTATCTGAGCCACCGTGTCCATGGTGACGCTCACCACGATCAAGAGCGAAGTGCCGCCGAAATAGAAAGGAGCCTGCATTTGATAGGACAGGATCTCTGGAAGAATGCAAACCGCGGACACATAGGCTGCGCCAACTAGTGTTATTCTATTCAGCACATAGTCGATATATTCCGCGGTGCGAGGCCCCGGCCTTATTCCAGGAATGAAACCGCCATATTTCTTGAGATTGTCAGCCGTTTCCTGCGGGTTGATCACAATCGGGGTGTAGAAGAAGCAGAAGAAGGCGATCAGTCCGATGTAAAAGAGGACGTGCAAAGGCTGCCCTGGCCCGAGCAGCGCCAACACGCCGGCCAGCGTGTCGCCCGCGACCTCTTTTGGAATAAACTGCTGAATCGTCGCGGGAAGATAGAGCAGAGTCGACGCGAAGATCGGTGGGATCACACCGGAAGCGTTGAGCTTGAGCGGCAGATGCGAGCTGTCGCCTTGGAACATGCGATTGCCAACCTGCCGCTTTGGATATTGAATGGTCAGGCGGCGCTGGGCTCGCTCGAAGAATACCACGACCGTGATGACCGCTATCATCATCAAAAAGAGCCCGAGAATCACGGCGGGTGAGAGGACGCCGCTGCGTCCTTGCTCCAAAATGCGATAAAGGGCCGTCGGCATTTCAGCGACAATGCCCGCGAAGATGATGAGCGACGAACCGTTGCCGATGCCCCGCGCAGTGATCTGTTCGCCGAGCCATACAAGGAACATCGTACCGCCGACGAGCGAAATGACGGTCGTGAGTATGAAGAACCAGCCAGGTTCGAGCGCAGAACTATTCAGCCCTTGCGCCGTCAGGAATGACTGCACTGTGGCTATGAAAACGGTGAGGTAACGCGTGTACTGGTTGAGCTGCTTTCGTCCCGATTCGCCCTCTTTTCGAAGAGCTTCCAGCGTGGGAACCACGGATCCCAAAAGCTGAATGATAATCGACGCCGTAATGTACGGCATGATGTTCAGGAGGAATATCGCAGACCGCGAAAGCGCGCCGCCGGAGAAGACGTTCAACATCCCGAATACGGTATTCGGATTGCCCTCGAACAGCTTGGCTAGTTGCGCCGTGTCGATGCCGGGGATCGGAATGAAGGTGCCAAACCGGTAGATCAAAAGCGCGCCAAGCGTGAAGAGCAGACGCTGCTTCAGTTCGTCGGCCTTCGCGAACGTCGAGAATTTGAGATTAGCGGCAAGCTGTTCCGCTGCGGAAACCATAACTGCGACTCCGGTCTACGGCGCTACTCCGGCCCCGGCGGGTTGCGGAAGCGTCTTGGCGAGGTTGGCCTCGGTAAGTATCGTACTATAGAAGCTCAACATTGCGAAAGGTACAGGTTGTGGCGCGCCGGGCGGCAACCTGCACTCGTTCCTAGGCTTTGGGCTGGCGGCTCTCCCGCTTGGCATGAGCCGCGCGCCGCCGCGCCGCACGTTTGCCGTCGCCTGCCATGCGATCTTCGCGTGGCATGAGGATTTCCACCGAACCGCCGGCAGCTTCCACTGCCTTGATAGCCGCCTCGGAAGCCTTCGCGACCTTGAAACGAAGCTTCGTTTTCACCTCGCCGCGCGCGAGCAGGCGGACGCCATCGCGCTCACGCCGAAGGGCGCCCGAAGCGATAAGAGCCTTCGCATCGATCTCCGACTTGGCATCAAGCAGTCCGGCGTCGATGGCTTGCTGAACGCGGTCGAGATTGATGTGCGCGAATTCCAGCCGCAGCGGATTGTTGAAGCCGCGCTTCGGCAGGCGCATGTGAATGGGCATCTGGCCGCCTTCGAAGCCTTTGATCGCAACGCCTGAGCGCGCTTTTTGCCCCTTGACGCCACGGCCGGCCGTCTTGCCTTTGCCGCACCCGATACCCCTGCCAACGCGTATGCGATCCTTCGTTGCGCCTGGATTATCTCTTAAGTCATTCAGCTTCATGATTTAGTCCCCGGGGAGCGCCAAGGGCTTCCCTTAGCGCTTTTTCGCATCCACCGGAACGCCGTTTTCCTCGACGATGCGGACGAGATGCGGGATCTTGTTGATCATGCCGCGGATGGCTGGGTTATCAGCTACGACCTTGCGGCGGTGCATTTTGTTCAAGCCAAGGCCAATCAGCGTTTCGCGCTGATCGTAAGGCCGGCGAATTGGGCTGCCGACCTGCTCAATGGTGAGAGTCTTCTTTGTCGCTGCTTTCGGCATGGCATTCGGCTCCCTTAGGCTTCAGAAGCTTGCGCTGCCGCGGCGCCCTCGGCGCCGTCACGCCTGCGGGTGACAATCTCGCTGACCTTTTTGCCACGGCGCGCGGCCACGCCGCGGGGGCTGTCCTCGTGTTTCAGCGCATCGAAGGTGGCGCGGACCATGTTGTAAGGGTTCGACGTGCCGATCGATTTTGCCACCACATCCTGAACGCCGAGCGTCTCAAAGACCGCGCGCATCGGGCCGCCTGCGATGATCCCGGTTCCGGGAGGCGCCGCGCGCAGGAACACACGGCCCGCGCCATGATGGCCATGCACGTCATGATGGAGCGTGCGGCCTTCGCGCAGAGGCACTCTGATCAGATTCCGCTTTGCAGAATCCGTTGCCTTCTTGATTGCGTCCGGCACCTCGCGAGCCTTGCCGTGGCCGAAGCCCACGCGGCCCTTTTGATCGCCGACGACGACCAGAGCTGCAAACCCGAACCGCCGGCCGCCTTTGACCACTTTGGCGACACGGTTGATGTGAACGAGCTTATCGACGAACTCGCTATCGCGGTCGTCGCGGTCCCGTTCTCTGCCTCTATCACGTGGATCTCGAGCCACGAGCCTACCCTTTCCTATTTCTCAAGCCCGAGCCTGAGCCGTGCCTTAAAAATTCAAACCCGCCTCGCGGGCGGCATCTGCAAGCGCCTTAACGCGGCCATGATAGATGTAGCCGCCGCGATCGAAGACCACATCCTTAATCCCGGCTTTTAAAGCGCGCTGGGCCACAAGCTTGCCGACCTCAGCAGCCGCGGCGACGTTGGCGCCTTTCTCAAGGCTGCCCTTGAGTTCTGCGTCGATGCTTGAAGCGGCCGCTACAGTGTGCCCATTCGCGTCGTCGATGATCTGAGCATAGATATGCTTCGATGAGCGGAAAACGGACAAGCGGGCGCGCCCACCCTGCGCACCGCGCAGCGTCCGGCGTACACGCGCCTTGCGGCGATCAAAACTCGAGAGCGTGGAGGCCATCGTTCGTTCCTATTTCTTCTTGCCTTCTTTGCGCTGAATGTATTCGCCTTGATACCGAATACCTTTGCCCTTGTAAGGCTCTGGCCCGCGGAAGCCACGTATTTCGGCCGCAACCTGGCCCACCTTATCTTTTTCGATGCCCGTAATCGTTATTTCGGTGGGCTTGGGCACCACGATCGAGATTCCTTCCGGCACCGGATAAAGCACATCGTGGCTGTAGCCGAGCTGGAGCTTGAGGGACTTGCCCTCCAAGGCGGCGCGATAACCGACGCCTGTTATTTCCAGCGTGCGTGTGAAGCCGTTCGTTGTGCCCTTCACCAGGTTTTCGACAAGAGAACGCGACATGCCCCACATGGAGCGGGCGCGCTTCGTATCGGTGCGGGGCTTGATCGCGATCGAGCCGTCTTCCAGCTTCACCTCGACGTCATCGACGAGTGTGAGTGAAAGTTGACCCTTCGGGCCCTTTACCGTCACTTTCTGTCCTTCGACCGTCGCTGTCACATTCTTTGGGACAGCTACCGGCTTCTTGCCTATCCGGGACATCGTCCAAAACCTTCTTCTTTACTGCAGCTATGGCAAGGCGCACCCAGCCACCCAAAAGTAGTTCGGCGCCTAGAACACGCTGCACAAAATCTCGCCGCCGACATTCTCTGCCCTGGCGCGCGTATCCGACATCACGCCTTTGGGGGTGGACAGAATGGCGACGCCCAGACCGTTGGCGATTGTCGGTAAATCTTGCACGCTAGAATAGACGCGCCGTCCCGGCGTCGAGACGCGCTTGATGTCACGAATGACAGGCGCGCCGTCGTAGTATTTGAGTTCGATCTCGAACTCTGTCTTGCCGCCGCCGTACTCTATTTCAGCGTAGCCGCGTATGTAGCCTTCTTCTCTGAGGACGTCGAGAACGCGCGCGCGCAACTTGGAGGCCGGCGTTGAAACCTTCGGCCGGTTGCGCATTTGCGCGTTACGAATGCGTGTCAGCATATCGCCCAGTGGATCGGACACCGTCATAATCTGTGATCCCTACCAGCTCGATTTCACCAAACCGGGGATGAGCCCCTGATTGCCCAGCTCACGAAGAGCAATACGCGACATCTTCATCTTGCGGTAAAAGCCGCGTGGACGTCCTGTTACTTCGCAGCGATTTCGAATGCGGGTCGGCGATCCATTGCGCGGAAGCTGCGCAAGCTTGAGGCGAGCCGCGAAACGCTCTTCCATGGGAAGCTCTTTATTGTTTGCGACTTCTTTCAGCTCCGCGCGCTTTTCAGCGTCCCTTGCGCTCAGCCTCCGCCGTTTGTTGTTCCGCTCAATCATGCCCGTTTTGGCCATTGTCTCTCCTCCGCCTCGCCCTACTGCCGGAAGGGGAAGTTGAATTGTTTTAGAAGCGCACGAGCCTCGTCGTCCGTCTGGGCCGAGGTGCACACGATGATGTCCATGCCCCAGATTTGCTCGACTTTGTCGTAGTCGATTTCGGGGAAAATAATGTGCTCCTTAATCCCGAGCGCGTAGTTGCCGCGCCCATCGAAGCTTTTCGGGTTGAGCCCGCGAAAGTCTTTCACGCGCGGCAAAGCTATCGTCACAAGGCGATCGAGAAACTCGTACATGCGAGCCTTGCGCAGCGTGACCTTGCAGCCGATCGCCATGTTGTCGCGCAACTTAAAGCCCGCGATCGATTTACGGGCTTTCGTCATGACAGGCTTCTGTCCCGCTATGAGCGTCATGTCGCGCGCGGCCTGCTCGACCTTCTTGCGATCGGCTGTCGCCTCTCCAATGCCCATGTTCAGGACCACCTTCTCGATGTGAGGGACTCTCATCGGGTTGGTGTATTTAAATTCCTCCAGCAACGCGGGCCGCACAACCTCGAGATATTGCGTCTTCAGGCGGGGCACGTAGCCGTTCGAGCTTTGCGCTGTCTTAGTCATCGATCGTCTCGCCTGAGCGCTTGGCAAAACGCACCTTGCGCCCATCATCCGTGAATTTATAGCCCACCCGTGACGGCGCCCCATCGGAGGGGTCCTCCACCGCGATATTCGAAATGTGAATTGACGCCTCTTTGGCGACGATGCCGCCCTCCTGTTGAGGGGTCTGCTTCTGATGTCGCCGGACGATATTGATGCCCTGCACCACAGCGCGATTTTCCGCTGGAACCACCTGCAGAACTTCGCCGCGCTTTCCCTTATCGCGGCCGGTCAGGACCACCACGCGATCGCCCTTTTTGATCTTGAGCTTCGGCTGCGTCATCACAGCACCTCAGGAGCAAGCGAAATGATCTTCATGTGCTGCTTCGCGCGAAGCTCGCGGGGGACCGGACCGAAGATACGCGTGCCGATCGGCTCACGCTGATTGTTGATCAGCACGGCCGCATTGCTGTCGAAGCGGATGACGCTGCCGTCCGGACGGCGCACGGGAAAGGAAGTGCGGACAATCACCGCCTTCATAACCTGGCCCTTCTTGACGCGCCCCTTCGGAATGGCTTCTTTCACGCTGACCACGATCACATCGCCGATGGTTGCGGTGCGGCGCATGGAGCCACCCAGCACCTTGATGCACATGACCCGGCGCGCGCCAGAATTGTCGGCGACATCCAGATTAGTTTGCATCTGTATCATTGCAGTTCACCTTTCAGGCGAAGGAGCTTCAGCCCGCCCCGCGTTGATTTCACTCGGACGATGCGGGACCAGACTCCTGATCCAACACAACCCACCGCTTGTTCTTCGAAATCGGAGGACATTCCTGGATGCGAACCACATCGCCCTCGTGGAATGCATTCGCCTCGTCATGCGCATGATACTTCTTCGTGAGACGCACCGTCTTCTTAAGAACCGGGTGCGTCAGGCGGCGCTCGACTTGAACAACAACCGTCTTGTCATTCTTGTCTGAGACGACCACACCTTGCAAAACGCGCTTTGGCATTTCAGTCTTCCTTAACTTTGCGAGTCGGCCACGCGCTTTTCGCGGTCGACAGTCTTTATGCGGGCGATGGTGCGCCGAACTTCGCGGACACGCGCTGTATTAGTCAGCTGCGAGGTCGCCTTCTGGAATCGCAAATTGAATTGCTCACGCTTAAGCTTGAGGAGTTCGTCTTCAAGTTGATCGAGCGTGTAGTTGCGAATGTCTTCGATTTTCATGGCCACCCCCAATTACTTCGACGCCGCGATTTCGCCGAGGCGGGTCACGACGCGCGTGCGGATAGGCAGCTTCGCTGCGCCAAGCCGGAGCGCCTCACGCGCTGTCTCTTCGCCGACGCCGTCGATCTCGAACATGATCTTGCCCGGCTTGACGCGCGCCGCCCAAAATTCCGGCGAGCCCTTGCCCTTACCCATACGCACCTCGGTAGGCTTCTTGGAAACCGGCAGGTCCGGGAAAACCCGGATCCAGACGCGGCCCGCCCGCTTCATCTGGCGGGTGATCGCGCGGCGCGCAGCCTCTATTTGACGCGCGGTAACACGCTCCGGCTCCAGAGCTTTCAATCCAAAGCTGCCGAAGTTAAGCGATGTGCCGCCCTTGGCATTGCCATTCATCCGGCCTTTGAAAGCCTTCCTGAACTTTGTCTTTTTTGGTTGCAGCATCGCTTACACCTGTTCCTAAGCCGCGCCGTTTCCGGCTCGGCCGCTATGCCTTCTCTCTTTCGCGGTCACGATCACGGCCACCGCGTTCTCCCCGATCGCGATCCCTGTCGCGGCGCGGCGCGCGGGACTCCGGACGTCCCGAGGGCCCGCCGCCCTCTTGGTTCTCCATCGAAAGCCGCTCTTGCGCCATGGGGTCGTGTTCAAGGATTTCACCCTTGAAGATCCAAACCTTCACGCCGATAACGCCATAGGCAGTCTCCGATACTGCTGTGCCATAGTCGATATTGGCGCGCAGCGTGTGAAGTGGAACACGGCCATCGAGGTACCACTCCATGCGGGCGATTTCAGCCCCGCCCAAGCGGCCGGAAACATAGATGCGAACACCTTGCGCTCCAAGGCGCAGCGCGGACTGGGTCGCACGCTTCATCGCGCGCCGGAAAGCCACCCGGCGCTCAAGTTGCTGAGCGATGCCTTCCGCCGCAAGCGTGGCGTCAAGCTCCGGCTTGCGAACTTCGACAATGTTCAAATAAACTTCCGAAGACGTGAACTTGGCGAGTTGAGCGCGCAGCTTCTCGATGTCGGCGCCTTTTTTGCCGATCAGGATGCCCGGCCGGGCGGTATGAACAGTAACCCGGCACTTCTTGTGCGGCCGCTCGATGACGACCTTCGAGATCCCGGCCTGACGCCGCTGCTTGAGGATGAACTCGCGCATCCGGAAGTCTTCATGGATTAGCTTGCCGTACTCGCCCTTATCGGCGTACCAGCGGCTATCCCATGTCCGGTTGATCCCGAGCCGAAGCCCGATCGGGTTGACTTTCTGCCCCATTAGGCCTGCTCCTGAACTTCTCTCACAACCACGGTAAGTTGCGAAAACGGCTTAAGAATTTTCCCCATGCGCCCCCGCGCGCGAGTGTGAAAGCGTTTCATAACCAAATTCTTGCCCACGTAAGCTTCGGCGACGATGAGCTGATCCACGTCGAGGCTGTGGTTGTTTTCCGCGTTGGCTATGGCCGACTGAAGCGTCTTCTTTACGTCCCTTGCGATACGCTTGCGGGAGAAGGTCAAGTCGGCGAGCGCCTTATCTACCTTCTTGCCGCGAATCAGCTGCGCCACCAAGTTCAGCTTCTGCGGGCTGACGCGAAGGGAGCGGGCCACGGCCTGAGCTTCGTTATCTTTGAGCCGCCGCTCGAATTTCGGTTTCGACATGGCTACTTCCTTTTCGCCTTCTTATCGGCGGCGTGGCCGTAATAGGTGCGCGTCGGAGCGAACTCGCCAAATTTGTGCCCCACCATATCCTCCGAAACGAGAACCGGGATGTGCTTCTGACCGTTATGAACGGCGAAGGTCAGGCCCACGAACTGGGGCAAGACCGTCGAGCGCCGGCTCCAGATCTTGATAGGGGCGTTAGACTTCTTCTCGCGCGCAGCGTCTGCCTTCGCGATTACGTAGCCGTCCACAAACGGCCCTTTCCAAACTGAGCGTGCCATCGCTGCCTCTACTTCTTCTTCACGTGCCGGGCGCGGATGATATATTTATCCGTGCGCACGTTCTTGCGGGTGCGTGTGCCTTTGGTGCCCTTGCCCCATGGAGTTACGGGATGACGTCCGCCTGAGGTGCGGCCTTCGCCGCCGCCGTGCGGGTGGTCGATAGGGTTCATGGCGACGCCGCGTACGCTAGGCCGCTTTCCGAGCCAGCGGTTGCGTCCGGCCTTGCCAAGGTTCTGGTTTGAATTATCGGGGTTTGACACCGCGCCGACGGTAGCCATGCAATCGGCCTGAACCATGCGCATCTCGCCCGAATTCAATCGAAGGATCGCCATACCTTGATCGCGGCCGACAAGCTGCGCATAGCAGCCGGCCGAACGTGCGATCTGGCCGCCCTTGCCAAGCTTCATCTCGACGTTATGAATGATGGTGCCGATCGGCATATTCGCCATCGGCATGGCGTTGCCCGGCTTCACGTCGACCTTCTTGCCAGACACCACTTTATCGCCGACGTTAAGGCGCTGAGGGGCGAGAATATAGGCGAGTTCTCCGTCCTCATATTTTAGGAGCGCGATGAATGCCGTGCGGTTCGGGTCGTATTCCAGCCGCTCCACGGTAGCGGGAACGTCGAATTTCTGCCGCTTAAAATCGACGAGCCGATAGGCGCGCTTGTGGCCGCCGCCGCGACGCCGGGCCGTGATGTGGCCGTGCACGTTCCGCCCGGCGCTTTCGGCGCGCCCCTCGGTGAGCGCCTTCACCGGCTTGCCCTTCCACAGCTGCGAGCGGTCCACCAGCACCAGCTGCCGGAGGCTCGGCGTTATGGGGTTATATGTTCTCAATGCCATGGCGAATGCGCCCTTACAGTCTGCCTTACAGGCTTGATGTTATGTCGATCGTTTGCCCTTCCTCGAGGGTGACGATCGCCTTCTTGTAATCGCTTTGTTGACCCTTCACGCCCCGAAATCGCTTGATTTTGCCTTTGCGGATCAGGGTGTTGACGGCCAACACTTTCACATTGAAAAGCCGCTCAACGGCCTCCTTGATGTCCGGCTTCGTGGCTGTCATCGCCACCTTGAACATCACCTGGTTACTTTCCGAAACCAGCGTGGACTTCTCGGTCACGAGCGGGGCGCGGATCACCTCGTAGAGTTCTTCTTGCCTCATTTAAACCGCTCCTCCAGCGCTTCGAGCGCAGCGCGGGTCAGCACGAGCTTCTCCCGGCGCAGAATGTCGTAAACGTTAATGCCCTGGACTGGCAGCAAATCGACGTTGGGAATGTTGCGGGCCGCCAGAGCGAAATTATCCTGCAGCGAAGCGCCATCGACGATAAGGGCGTTGGTCAGGCCCAGCCCATCGAATTTTCCGCGCAAATGCGCCGTTTTCGGTTCCGCCACCTCGGCCTTGTCGAGAACCAGGATAGCGTTCAATTTGGCCTTGGAGGACAAAGCGTGCTTCAAAGCCAGCGCCCGCACCTTTTTTGGAAGGTCGTGTGCATGGCTCCGAGGGACAGGGCCGAACGCCCGGCCACCCCCGCGGAACTGCGGCGGCTTATCGTTGCCATGCCGGGCCTGGCCGGTGCCCTTTTGTTTGTAGATCTTCTTGTTCGGCCCGTTAACTTCGCTGCGCTGCTTCGCCTTGTGCGTGCCAGCCTGCCGCTTTGAAAGCTGGTAGCGAACCATACGCTGCAAGATATCCGTCCTCGGCTCAAGCGCGAAGACGCTATCGCTGAGTTCAATGCTTCCAACTGAGGAAGAATCGAGGGTGATGACTTCCGCTTTCATTTCGCCCCCGCTTCCGCGCTCGCGCCGTGCGTCTCTGGTTTACGGAAAGCGCCGGGCTTTGGCGCGTCTTTCGGAAGAGGCCGCCTGACCGCGTCACGAAGCATGACCCATCCACCTTTCGCGCCAGGAACAGCGCCCCGGATAAGGATCAACCCTCGATCGGCATCGGTGCGCACCACCTGCAAGTTCTGGGTCGTGACGCGCTCGACGCCGTAATGGCCGGCCATTTTCTTGCCTTTGAAGGTCTTGCCGGGATCCTGCCGGTTACCGGTAGAGCCATGGCTTCGGTGGGAGATCGAAACGCCGTGCGTTGCGCGCAAGCCGCCGAAATTCCATCTCTTCATGGAACCGGTGAAGCCTTTGCCGATGCTTGTTCCGGTTACGTCCACAAATTGGCCCGTCACGAAATGATCCGCCGTCAGTTCGGCGCCCACCTCAATGAAGTTTTCCGGTGATACGCGGAACTCGACCAATTTCGCCTTTGGCTCGACCTGCGCCTTGGCGAAGTGACCGCGTTGAGCACGCGTCACGTTCTTGACCTTGCGCGAGCCCGAGCCGACCTGCAGCGCGGAATAGCCGTTCGCTTCCTGCGTCCGGTGCGCAACCACCTGGCACTGATCGAGCTTCAACACCGTCACGGGCACATGCTCACCCGCGTCAGTGAAGATCCGCATCATGCCAACCTTTTGTGCCAACAATCCCGATCGCATCGGTCTGCCTCAGTTTCCGTATTCTTCGCTGTGATCGACCGCAAAAGACGATCAGAGCGACGTTACCAATGTGACTGGCAGGAGCCGGACGTGCCGGCGCCGCCCCCTTATAGTTTGATCTCGACATCCACACCCGCGGCCAAGTCGAGCTTCATAAGCGCATCGACCGTCTGCGGCGTTGGATCCACGATGTCGATCAAGCGCTTGTGGGTCCGCATCTCGAACTGCTCGCGGCTTTTCTTGTCGATATGCGGAGAACGGTTCACCGTATATCGCTCAATGCGGGTCGGGAGCGGGATCGGCCCGCGTACATCCGCGCCAGTCCGCTTCGCGGTATTGACAATCTCCTTCGTGGAGGTGTCGAGCACGCGATGATCGAACGCCTTCAACCGGATGCGAATCGTTTGGCCTGCCATCTGTCACTCCCAAAGAAGAGGCGCCCCTGTTTGAAGACGCCCGCTCCCCAATCCCGTAGCTACTTTATGATGCTTGCGACGACGCCAGCGCCGACGGTGCGACCGCCTTCGCGGATCGCGAAACGAAGCTTCTCCTCCATGGCGATCGGCACGATGAGCTCGACTTCCATGGATATGTTGTCCCCCGGCATCACCATCTCGGTGCCTTCCGGAAGGTGAACCACGCCAGTCACGTCCGTCGTGCGGAAGTAGAACTGCGGGCGGTAGTTTCCGAAGAACGGCGTGTGACGGCCACCCTCTTCCTTCGTCAGGATGTAGGCTTCCGCCTTAAACCTGGTATGCGGCGTCACGGAGCCGGGCTTGCAAAGGACCTGACCGCGCTCAACCGCTTCACGATCGATGCCGCGAAGCAAGCAGCCCACGTTGTCGCCAGCCTCGCCCTGGTCGAGCAGCTTGCGGAACATTTCCACGCCAGTCACCACCGACTTCACAGTCGGCTTGATGCCAACGATTTCGACTTCTTCTCCGACCTTGATCACGCCGCGCTCGATACGACCTGTCACCACGGTGCCGCGACCGGAAATCGAGAACACGTCTTCGATCGGCATCAGGAAGGGCAGGTTGCGCGGACGCTCAGGAAGCGGGATGTATTTGTCCACTTCTTCCATTAGCTTGGTTATAGACTGCCAACCAAGTTCCCCTTTGTCGTCCTCCAGCGCCATCCTAGCCGAACCTTTGACGATCGGAATATCATCGCCGGGGAATTCGTATTTGGACAGAAGCTCGCGGATTTCGAGTTCGACCAGTTCAAGAAGCTCGGGGTCGTCGAGAAGGTCGACCTTGTTCATATACACCACAAGCGCCGGCACGCCAACCTGGCGAGCGAGCAGGATATGCTCGCGAGTTTGCGGCATCGGGCCGTCGGCAGCGGAAACCACCAGGATCGCGCCATCCATCTGGGCAGCGCCGGTGATCATGTTCTTCACGTAGTCGGCGTGGCCGGGGCAATCAACATGCGCATAGTGGCGATTCGGAGTCTCGTATTCCACGTGAGCGGTCGAAATCGTGATGCCGCGCGCCTTCTCTTCCGGCGCCTTGTCGATCTGATCGTATGCGGTATAGGTCGCACCGCCCGTTGCAGCCAGCACCTTCGTGATCGCAGCCGTGAGGGAGGTCTTGCCATGGTCGACGTGACCGATGGTTCCGATGTTCAAATGGGGCTTGGTGCGCGCGAATTTTGCCTTGGCCATTTGGCTCTCCGTTCTTCCTCTTTCATGCCGGTCTAGTGCCTAGCCCCGGAAAAAGCTCCTGCTTACTTCGGTTTGACTTGAATTCAAGCGAATTTCGCTTGAACCTCTTCCGCCACGTTCTGCGGCACTTGCGCATAGTGGTCGAACTGCATGGTAAACTGCGCCCGGCCTTGGCTCATCGAACGCAGCGTGTTCACATAGCCGAACATATTCGCAAGCGGGACCATGGCGTTAATGACTGTAGCGTTGCCGCGCATTTCCTGTCCGAGGATTTGCCCGCGGCGGCTCGTGAGATCGCCGATCACCCCGCCCACATAATCTTCCGGCGAGACCACCTCGACCTTCATGATCGGTTCAAGCAGCTTCGGACCAGCCTTTTGGGCAGCCTCCCGGAAGGCTGCACGAGCGGCGATTTCGAACGCAAGGGCGCTTGAGTCGACTTCGTGATAGGCGCCGTCTATGAGAGACACCTTGAGGTCCAGCATGGGGAAGCCTGCCAGCACGCCGTTATCGAGCACGCTGCGGACACCCTTTTCGACGCCAGGAATGTATTCCTTCGGCACGGAACCGCCGATGACCTTCGAATTGAACTGGAACCCGGCGCCCTGCTCCTGGGGCTCTAGCAGAATTTTCACCCGGGCAAATTGCCCCGAGCCACCGGTCTGCTTCTTGTGCGTGTAGTCGACTTCCTGGCGGCGGGTAATCGTCTCGCGATACGCCACCTGAGGAGCGCCGACGGACGCCTCGACCTTGAACTCGCGTTTCATGCGGTCGACGATAATTTCAAGGTGCAGCTCGCCCATCCCTTTGATGATGGTCTGGCCGCTTTCGGGATCGGTTGAAACCCGGAACGATGGGTCTTCCTGCGCCAGCCGGTTGAGCGCCATACCCATTTTTTCCTGATCCGCCTTCGTCTTAGGCTCGACCGCAACCTCGATGACCGGATTCGGAAACTCCATGCGCTCCAGGATCACGGGCTTGATTGGATCGGAAAGCGTGTCGCCGGTTATGACGTCTTTCAGCGATGCGATCGCCACGATGTCGCCTGCGAAGGCCTCCTTGATGTCCTCGCGGCTGTTGGCGTGCATGAGCAGCATCCGGCCGATGCGCTCCTTCTTATCTTTGACGGTGTTGATGAGCTGCATGCCCGTTTCGACCTTGCCTGAATAGATGCGGCAGAAGGTCAGGGAACCCACGAACGGGTCGTTCATGATCTTGAAGGCGAGCATCGCGAGCGGCTCGCTGTCCGAGGACTTCCGGATCGTCTCTTCGCCCGTCTTCACATCGATGCCCTTGATCGGCGGGACCTCGACGGGAGAAGGCAGATAATCGACAACGCCATCGAGCAGCGGCTGCACGCCCTTGTTCTTAAAGGCGGAACCGCAAAACACAGGGTAGAAGTGGCTGATGATCGTGCCCTTGCGAATAAGCCGCTTCAGGGTCGCCTCATCGGGGTGCTGGCCCTCCAAGTAAGCATGGAGAACATCGTCATCGAGTTCCACCGCCGTCTCGACGAGCTTGTTGTGATACTCTTTGGCCTTATCGACGAGGTCGGCGGGAATTTCGATGTCGCGGAAACTCGCGCCAAGCGTATCCTCATCCCAGACGACGCCCTTCATGCGAACGAGATCGACGATACCTTTGAAGTTGTTTTCCACGCCGATCGGAAGCTGCACAACGAGAGGCTTCGCCCCGAGCCGGTCGATGACCGAGTCAACGCAGGCGTAAAAGTCTGCGCCGATCTTATCCATCTTGTTGACGAAGATCATGCGCGGGACACCGTACTTATCGCCCTGACGCCACACAGTCTCCGTTTGAGGCTCCACGCCTTGGTTGGCGTCGAGAAGAGCGACCGCCCCGTCAAGTACGCGCAGGCTGCGCTCCACCTCGATGGTGAAGTCAACGTGCCCGGGTGTGTCGATGATATTGATGCGCTTGTTCTTCCAGTAAGCGGTCGTGGCGGCCGACGTGATTGTAATGCCGCGCTCCTGCTCCTGCTCCATCCAGTCCATGGTGGCGGCGCCGTCATGCACCTCACCGATTTTGTGGCTTTTGCCGGTGTAGTACAGAACACGCTCAGTCGTTGTCGTCTTACCGGCATCGATGTGGGCCATGATGCCGATATTACGATAGTCTTCGATCGGTGTCTGACGTGCCATGACTAAGCCCTCGTCCTAAAACCTTACCATCGGTAATGCGAGAAGGCGCGATTGGCTTCCGCCATCTTGTGCGTATCTTCGCGCTTCTTGACTGCCGTTCCACGGTTATTGGCGGCGTCGAGCAATTCACCCGAAAGCCGCTCCTCCATCGTATTCTCGTTCCGCGCCCGAGCGGCGCTGATGATCCAGCGGATCGCCAACGCCTGGCGGCGGTCGTTTCTCACTTCAACAGGCACCTGGTAGGTTGCACCGCCGACGCGGCGGGAGCGCACTTCGATAGCCGGCTTCACGTTGGTGAGAGCCTCGTGGAAAAGCTCGATGCCATCGCGCTTCGCCTTCTGCTCGATCCTGGCCAAGGCGCCGTAAACAATGCTTTCAGCAGCCGACTTCTTTCCCTCGAACATGAGGCTGTTCATGAACTTGGTTACGACCAGATCGCCGTACTTCGGATCCGGAATGATCTCGCGTTTCTCAGCTCTGTGGCGCCGTGACATAATTTAACTGCCTGTCCTGTCTCTTACCTAGCTGTTGCGGCGTCTAGCGCCACCAAATCCAATCGTCGCCGTTAACGCATGGTGCATGCCCAAGGGGAATTCCCGCGCGCTCGCGGCCGATCCTTACTTCGGCCTCTTCGCGCCGTACTTGGAGCGGCGCTGCCTGCGCTTCGCCACGCCTTGGGTATCGAGCACGCCGCGAATGATGTGGTAACGAACGCCGGGAAGGTCCTTCACGCGGCCCCCGCGAATAAGCACGACCGAGTGCTCCTGCAGGTTATGCCCCTCGCCTGGAATGTAGCTCGTTACCTCGAAACCATTCGTGAGACGAACGCGCGCAACCTTCCGCAAGGCCGAATTCGGTTTCTTCGGCGTCGTCGTATAGACGCGCGTGCACACGCCCCGCTTTTGCGGGCATTCCGTCATCGCCGGCACTTTGTTTCGCTTTACCGGCGCGACGCGCGGCTTGCGGATCAATTGCTGTATCGTTGGCATCAACGCTTCCAAATCAAAACGGCGGAAGGACCGGCGGAAAATCCGTTACCCGGTCCGATGAAGACAAATGAGACGCCAGAGGACAAAGCCTCCTTTATCTCGGCATATAGTTTGTCCGGTGTCTTCGCGGCAGTGTTTAAGCGAAAAACCACGCGCCAGTGCGCACGAACCTGCTTACTACCTGCCACCAGAGTGTGCGCAAAATAGGAGGCTGGGCTTGCTCCGTCAAGCTCAAATTTGTTTTATTTGCGCAGGTTTGAACAATGTTAATTCAGTGTTGCAGCCAAGAAAGAGCTGGCGTTTCGCAAGCCGGCGGCCAAGGAAAAAACCAAGCAATATCAGGAGTATTGCAGGTTTCCGGTAACCATCTTTTCTACGGGGCCGCGGCAGTGGCGGTGACGTGGCGCCCGGAAACGGAGGTTCAGATGGCGAATGCGACGCCGCCAAACTCGGGCAGGCCGGCCCGGGGGCGCAACGGGAACGGGAAAGTCCCATCGAAAAAGGCTCGTAACGACTGCGTACCTTATTATCTTCGCAATTTACCCGGCCCAGACCGTACCGGCGCTAGTCACTCGCCCGATGCGGGCGGCCACGACGCCCGTGGCGATCCCGACGGCCGCCCCGGCCATGATGTCGCTCAGCCAGTGGTAGTCTGCGCCAAGGAGGCCGATGGCTTCAATAAGAACCACGGCCACGCCAAGCCATCGCAGCTTGGGCCAAAGCGACCACACGGCGCCGGCGAAAGCTGCCGCCGCCGTTGTATGACCGGAGGGGAAAGTGGCATAGCCCCGCCCCCCGTGGAACGGGAAAAACCCATACGCGCCATTGCCGAAAAAGGATGGGTTTTTGTCGACCCAGGTCTCAGGCCATGTGCGCCCGAAAACTTCCTTCAACTCATGGGTCAAAATCCCGGCGATGAGAATTGCGCAACTCAAGCGCAACAAAGCCGATTCATTATGAGTTAACGAGCCGCGCGCCAGCGCTCTCGCTCCAACGAAAACTGCGATAATCGACGCCGCCGGCGCAAGGGGGTTTACGACATAGGTCAGCCAGACGAAAAAGGGCGCGCCGTTCAAATAGGGATGCAGGAACATCGCCAATTGGCGGTCAAGGAAGAAATAGCTGAGCGTAATGGCCAAAATGACGGCGGCAAAGACCAAGGCAATTCGCGCCGAGCCGCCGCCTTCCACTTCTCTGTCCTCGACAACTCTTTTGTCCATTTCGCCCGCCTATCCCGCCAAGCTTGCGGCGATGTTCACAGTCAGCGCCAGCACCGCGGTATTGAAAAAGAATGAGACGGCTGCGTGCAAAGTCACAAGGCGCCGCAAAGCGTGGGACCTGATCGAGGTATCGGAGGTTTGCGATGTCGCTCCGATCGAGGTCGCAAAATAGAGAAAGTCCCAATAATCGGGTTGTTCGCATCCAGGAAAAACGAGACCGCCGCCCGCATCGCTGCCCGCATCGGGGCGATAGTAGACGTGGGCATAGTGAAGGGCGAAGGCCACCTGCGTCACTGTCCATGAAATCATTAATGTCAGGACGGCGAGACCGGCCAGGAGGAGTTTCTCGGACGTCGCCGTGGTTGGCAGCTTCGCCTCGACGATCAGGCCCGCGATGGCCGCGAAACTTGCTGCGATGGCAAGCAGAATGATCGTTAAGATCACGAGACGGCTGTCATCGCGGCGCGCCGCGCGCGCTCTTAAGCGGTCCGCGCCACACGTGAGAATTAGGCGAAATGCGAAGGCGAGGTATGTGAGGCCTGCGAGATCCCAGGCGACCGATGCGCGAGCCATGCGGGGCCAGCTTTCCGGCAGAAGCGTAAACGAAAGACCGCCAACAAGAACGGCTGCGTAGAACCGGGGGCGCAACGTAATGGATTGCGCGACGGCCATCGGGTTGTACCAGCTTCGAGCCCGCGGCCTGGCCATCACTTATTCCCCGTTATCATCGCTTGCGCCTTCGCCTCTTTCCGATTTTTGGACTTTCGCGTCAATCCATCTTTGCTTCCTGAGGTTCGCAGAGGCCGGGCGTCCGTCCTCCCTTGCGCCGCGAGGCCCCTTCGGTGATCATTAAGGAAAGGGCTTTCGAAAGATGCTCTGGCCGGGACGTTTCTATCGAGGGCGAAGCAAGACAAGGCTGCAACGGAACGCCGCGCGGCCGTGGAGGTTTCTGCGGCGTATCCCGAAGCGCAATTCCAGCCGGAGAGCGCCATCATGATCATGCAGACAGTCCGCGCTCCCGTTTCTCACCCGATCGATATTGACGATCTGCGTCCGACGCAGATCACGGTTGGATGCCGGGAGGTCGAAACACACGCAGAGAAGCTGAAAAAGCTCGCAAAGGACAAGGACAAGCTGGTGCGCAAGCATGTCATCCCCGTGGTGAAAGGCCCGAAGGATCGCCTGTACGTCATCGATCATCACCATCTATGCCGCGCGCTGCTTCTCGCAGGCCTGGATCAGGTGTCGGTGACGGTGGTGCTGAACCTGCAACGGCTGGACAAGGACTCGTTCTGGTTCTTCATGGACAATCGGGGCCTGGTTCATCCTTTCGATGAGCATGGGAAGCGGCGCCCATATTCCGACATCCCGAAAAAAATGAAAGACCTGGCGGACGATCCATTCCGGAGTCTTGCCGGCGCTCTACGCCGGAAAGGCGGGTACGCCAAGGATACGACGCCGTTCAGCGAATTTCTTTGGGCTGATTTTTTGAGGCGGCGCTTCAATCGCTCGGAAGTCGAGGACAAGTTCGCTGCGACGCTCGACGCGGCCTTCGAACTCGCCAAGAAGGCGGAAGCCGATCATCTTCCAGGCTGGTGCGGCCCTGTGCAAGAGGAGGCGTAACCTCTATCCTCCGACAACGCCGTGACCTTCGAATCATGAACACATGGCGTTCTAAGCCGTCCGCTTAATGCTTGAAGCCGAAACGCTGACCGACGCTTTTCGGGCTTTGATCCGCATCGAGATCCCGGTCGAAGCCGAAATCCGGAGGGAGAGGAATGTCGCTTCGCGGATCGGTCGGCGGCAGAACGGGTTCGGCCATGTAGCTCCTGGCCTCGCGGCTCAGCGGCTGACGCTGTTGCGGGGGGGTGGGATGAGGCGGCGGCACATTCATAACGGGCTGCCCAACCCCGGCCCCGGCAGGAGACCACTGGCTCGCTCCGAACCAGACCTGCACAAGCTGATACTCGTCCTCGGTGAGTTGGACGCCGGCATGCCGGCACTTTGCAAGGACGAAGTCGCGATAAGCCCGCGCCACTGCGGCTGGCGATCGGGTGTGCTCAAGCCATGGATCGATTTCATCGACCGCATCGAGCACGAAGGACACGTCCTTCAACGCGACCCGAAGACCTTCCTGATTGGCTCGCGCAACAACGGCTTGGGCTGTCTTTACGGGCGCGAAGCCACGCTCGTGAACCTCAGTTGCAATAAGCGTAAACAGGAGCTGATATTCGCTCGGGGGAAGCGAGGGCGCCTTGCAGGCGTCGTAAATCCGGGTGATCGAGTTCTGCAGTTCCGCCAGCTTCGATGAACTGGATTCTTGCTGAGGCTGCCGGCTGAGCTTCTGGGGAGCGGGCTGGGCTTGCGCTACCTCGACGCGCTCCTCCAGCCGGTGCCGCTTGGGATCGTAAACGAAGTGCGGCGGCTTGTCGGTCAGGCGGATGCCCTCGGGAAGCGTGGCGTTCAAA
The DNA here is from genome assembly GCA_963727795.1 of uncultured Alphaproteobacteria bacterium. Lineage (GTDB taxonomy): Bacteria > Pseudomonadota > Alphaproteobacteria > Rhizobiales > Rhodomicrobiaceae > Rhodomicrobium. The sequence continues at coordinate 42,842 of CAVSHC010000015.1, read as the reverse complement.
AAGTTCAAAAAGCCTCCGGAACCGGCCCAATTGGTGCCAAGGGTTTTTGCGTGCCCGAGAATTTTTTGGGCGCGGTCGGCGAGATACGCGATCGGCACCGGCTTTTCCGAAGTCCGCACGACATCCAGAACCAGATCGAGGATCTCAGCCCCGATGGCTTGGAAATCCTCGATGAGCGACTGAACCGCAGAATTGACCGGAGCGGCAGGAAGTCTTCTCTTGCCGGCGTCCTGCTGCGGCATACCGTAATTCGCGGCGAATTCGGGCTGAGCCGGCGCGGAATGCGAAGGAAGCGCAGGCAGGGCCGGCTGTGAGGCGACGCTTCGGCTGTAGGTGCGCGCGCCATCATAGGAGAGCTCGGCGCGCGGCGCCGGCGCTCTGTCGTGCGAAAGCATGAGCGGAGGCATGGTCTCATCGAGAAGAAACGCGATCATGTCACGCTCGTCGATCCAGCCGTCGCTGAAGGCTTTATAGATGTCGGCCGTGCTGTCGTTGGCGTAAACCACCGTGCGCCGGTCGTGTGAGCGCAGATGGTGAAGCACCGGGGTGAAATCCGCGTCGCCGGAAAGGATGATGAATTCGCCGAACCGGGTCGGATGCTCGAGGAAATCGCGAATATCGCAGGCGATCTTGATATCCGTGCCATTCTTGAATTGAGTGGAAAGAGGCTGACAATCCACCACCTCAAGCCCTGCGACCATGAAATTTGTGCGGACGGTCGCGAAAGCGTGCGGGTCATGAGGCCCGCCGCGGTTGACGAGGACGCGGCCGGGATTGCCGTAGCACCGCGCCACCGCGAAACGGCGCCGGACATAATCCTGAGGCGACTTAAACCGGACGAGCCCGCCAGTTGCGATCCGGCTCATCCATTCTGCGGGATTGCGAGCAAATCGCCCCGCTGCATCTTCGCTTTGACGGCGCAAAGATAAATACACGTTGTCAAAATCGACAAACAACGCGGACAGGCAGACCTCCGCCGACCCCGGAATCATAGCTCTATACCCCGCTCGGACCATCGTCTGCCAACATGACCCCTCAAAATGGCAAACGATAGTGTATTTAAATTTGTCGCCGCTTCGCAAGGCTTCCTGCGCGCCTTGCTTTAAATGTCAGCTCTTTTATAGCACTTTCAACGCTTTAACATAAACGCGACGATTTTGCATGCCCCAGCTTGAGAGCCTCGTCCGCACCGAGAACTCAAAAATTCTATCTTCTTTCAAGCTACACGCATTAAATGGTAAATGAAGGGTGGGTGCAAGCCCAACCTCAACTCCAAGGCTTTATCCACATGCGCGGCGCATGGCTGTGATGTTTCGGCGCCGCTCGTAATTCGCTTGAAAAGCAAGAGCGTGGCTAAGTTATTCACTTGCTCGATCAATTGCGGGTGAGATACTCCCGCCGCCGCTCAGCGCAGCTTCACGGCAAGGTTTCCGTTCCGTGATTTGTTATTTGATTTGGCGGCTTTTGTGGGATTAGCTCCCTTGACGTAAGTGCGTTGGAGATAGCGGCTATGCCTGTGACGCTCACTGTGAACGGCCAAAAATACGTGCTGGCGGTGGATGAGGATATGCCGCTCCTGTGGGTCGTCCGGGATGAACTTGGCCTGACGGGAACGAAATACAGCTGCGGCATGGCCCAATGCGGCGCTTGCACCGTCTTCCTGAACGGCGCGCCCGTGCGGTCGTGCGTCACGCCGGTCTCCGCCGCGGCTGGCAAGGAAATCACCACCATCGAGGGCCTGTCCGGGAAGGCCGCCGGCGCGGTTCAGGCCGCGTGGAATGCGCTCGACGTTCCCCAATGCGGATATTGCCAGTCCGGCCAGATCATGTCGGCGACCGCGCTCCTTTCCGAAAATCGAAAGCCCTCGGACGAGGACATCGACGCCGCGATGGGCGGCAATATCTGCCGCTGCGCCACCTATAACCGCATCCGCGCCGCCATCCATGACGCGGCCAGGCGCATGGAGGCTTGATCATGACGCCGATGCAGAAACCGGCGAGCCGCAGGAGCATTCTCAAAGGGGCGGCGCTGGCGGGGGCGGGCCTTCTGATCGGCTTCCGTTTTGAGCCGCTTACCGGGCGCGCTTTCGCCGCCGAGGCTCAAGGCGCAAGCGGCGAGTTTGTCCCGAACGCCTTCATCCGGATCGCGCCCGACAGCTCGATCACCATCCTTTGCAAGCATATCGAATTCGGCCAGGGGCCGTTTACCGGCTTCGCGACGATCATCGCCGACGAACTCGATGCGAGCCGCGATCAGATCAAGGTGGAGCACGCGCCCGCCGACGTGACGAAATATGCGAACACGCTCTGGGGCTCCCAGGGCACCGGGGGCTCGTCCGCGATGGCGAACTCCTGGATGCAACTCAGGCAGGCTGGCGCCGAGGCTCGCGCACGCCTTGTCGCCGCCGCCGCTCAAATCTGGGGCGTTGAGCCAGGCGAGATTTTTATCGACAACGGGGCGGTCAAGCACGCCTCTGGCAAAAGCGCCAGGTTCGGAGACCTTGTCGAGACGGCGCAGACCTTGCCCGCGCCTCAAAATGTGAAGCCGAAGGAGCCCGGCCAGTGGCGTTACATCGGCAAGGAATTCCCGCGCGTCGATGCGAAGCCGAAAACGGACGGGACCGCAGCCTATACCATCGATGTCAGGCTGCCCGACATGCTCACCTGCGTGATCGCCCGTCCCACCCGCTTCGGCGCGAAGGTCAAATCCTTCGACCCCGCGCCAGCGCTCGCCATCAACGGCGTGACCGAAGTGTTTGCGGTTCCATCCGGCGTCGCCGTGCTCGCCAAGGGCTATTGGCAGGCCAGGAAGGGCGCCGATGCCCTTAAAGTGGATTGGGATGAGACAGGGACGGAAAGCCGTTCGTCGGCGCAACTCATCGCCGAATGCAAGAACCTGCTTCAGAGCCACGGCGCCATCGCGGCCAGCGCAGGCGATGTGGGGGCCGCATTTTCCAAGGCCGCCAGGGTGATCGAGGCGACGTACACATTCCCTTATCTCGCGCATGCGCCGATGGAGCCGAACGATTGCGTGATCCGGCGCACGGCGGATGGCGTCGAGCTTGTCTATGGCTGCCAGTCGCAAACGCTGGACCAGGCCATGGCCGCGGCGGTGCTTGGCCTTAAGCCCGAACAGGTCGAGATCAAGACGGTGCTGGCGGGCGGAAGCTTCGGACGGCGCGCCACGCCCGCCGCCGACATGGCGACCGAAGCGGCGCATGTCATGAAGGCGGCGAGGCACCAGGGTCCGATCAAGGTGATGTGGAGCCGCGAGGACGACATTCGCGGTGGGCGCTACCGCCCGGTCTTCGCTCACCGTATAAAAGCGGGCCTCGACAGCACAGGGGCCATCGTCGCCTGGGAGCAGGTCATCGCGGGGCAATCCTTCATGTTCGGATCGCCTTTCGAGAAGGTGATGGTCAAAGACGGCGTCGACCGCACCATGGTCGAAGGCGCAAGCAACCTCGCCTATGCCGTGCCGAACCTGAAGGTATCGGCTCACATCGTCAAGATTGGCGTGCCGACGCTGTGGTGGCGCTCGGTCGGTCACACCCACACGGCGTTTGCGGTCGAGACGTTCATCGACGAGCTTGCCGCCGCCGCGGGGCAGGACGAGATCGAGTTCCGGCGGAAGCTGCTTGGCGACAAGCCGCGCTGCCTTGGCGTTTTGAACCTTGCCGCCGAAAAAGCCGGTTGGGGCGCGCCTTTGCCGAAGGGCAGGGCGCGCGGCGTCGCCGTTCATGAGTCGTTCCACAGCTACGTCGCGCACGCCGTCGAGGTTTCGGCCGGGGCCGAAGGTCTGCCGAAGGTGGAGCGCGTGGTCACGGCGGTGGATTGCGGCCAGCCGATCAACCCGGACATCGTTCGCGCCCAGATGGACGGCGGCCTCGGTTTCGGCCTGTCGGCGGCGCTGTTCGGCGCCATCGACCTGGAAGACGGACGCGTGGTGCAATCGAATTTCCATGACTACCGCCAGCTTCGCATCGGCGAAATGCCGAAGGTGGAGGTTCACATTGTCTCGTCCTCCGAAAAGCCGACTGGAGTGGGGGAACCCGGCGTGCCGCCCATCGCGCCAGCGGTCGCGAACGCCTGGGCGAAACTCACCGGAGACCGCGTGCGCGATCTGCCATTCGCCCGCTCGCTCGGCAAGGCATAGGCAGGCTTTCGCGGCTCGGCCAACGAGTGGACGGTAAGATCGAGCACTTCCGGCTGGAGAAGGCTGTTTGCATTGTTTTATGCGTTAGGGGCTTACGCCTCGATAAATTCCTTATGCAACACCTTCACCGCTTGTTCTGCGTCCTTTTCATCGACAACGAAGGTGATGCTGACGCCCCCGGCGGCTTGGGAAATCATTTCCACCGAAATCGAAACGCCGGCATCCCCCAGGATGCTAAACATCTGGCCCGCAACCCCCGCCGCGTTCACGCTGCCGCCGACGGCGCAGATGATCGCTTTGTCCGCCTCGACCGACACCTCGCCGATGCCGGAGAGCTCCTGCGCGATCTCTTCAAGATGGCCGTTATGCTCGATCGTGAGCGAGACGCTCGCAACCGACGTCGCGATCACATCGACACTGATGCGACGCTTCTCCAAGGCGCTGAAGATGCGCGCCATGAGGCCGCTTCCTTCGAAAAATTCCGGCGAGTGGATGTGGAGCATCGTTACGCGCCGCTTGATGGTCAGCGCCTCGAGCGTTGCGCTCTTGTTGGCGCGCTCCGCGAAGGTTGATACAATCGTCGTGCCCGGAAGCCCGGGCTTGAACGTATTGCGCACCTCGACCGGGATATGCGCTTTCATCGCGGGCATGATGGTTTTGGGATGCAGGACTTTCGCGCCGAAGTAAGCTAACTCGCACGCCTCTTCAAAAGCGAGTTCCGGCACGATCCGCGCTTCGGGCACGATGCGCGGATCGGTCGTCATGATGCCGTCGACTTCTTTCCAAATCTGGATCGTCTCGGCGCCAATCGCGGCGCCGATGATGGATGCCGTGTAGTCGGTGCCGCCCCGGCCCAAGGTTGTCACGTCCCCCGCTTCAGTCTTTCCGATGAATCCCGTAACGACCGGCACCTCGTCCATCTTCGCAATGGCTTCCTTGATAAGCGCGTAGGACGAAGCCAAAGGCTCTGCATGGCCGAAATGGCCGTCGGTGATCATGCCAATGTCCCAGGCATTGCAGGCGCGCGCCGCCATGCCATCTTTCGACAACTTCGCCGCGACAACCTTTGCGCACATGCGCTCGCCAAAAGACTGAAACAGGTCGAGACGCTCCGCATCGAGCTTCGCTGGTTCGTTCACCAACTTTTCGAGTTCACGCAATTCCTGCGCGCAGATATGGCGATCGATGCCAAGGCTCTCGTTGGTATGTTCATGGACTGAACGAATAAGCTGCAGCGTATCGTTTCCCGCCCTCTTCGACGCTTCTTCTGCGAGCCTTATCAGAGCGTCGGTGATCTTCGCCATGGCGGAGACGACGACAACCGGTTTGCGTGCAAGAGACTGTCTGACGACAGAGGCGACGTGCGAAATCGCGTCCGCATCTCCGACCGACGTTCCGCCGAATTTCATCACGATCATGACCGAACCCTCATCTCCACTCCGCATAACAGCTTAGCCGCAATTGATGCGGCGACGTCCGTGATATGAAAACTCGAAGCCGAACTCGCGGGCTTATCGATTGTATCGTCGTAGACTTGAATTCGTCATTGCGCGCGCCCAGGCGCCCAATATCATCGCTCGCCTAAAAAATCATTGCAGCCCGGCAAGTGAAACTTTGCGGCGTCAATGGGCATTTCCGCAGTTGGAGGTCAAGCTGCTGTGTTCGCTTAACCGGACGGGACGACTGTGCAGGCGCGGGCTCAGGCCACTCTTACATTCAAGGCCGATGCGGTTTTTCTCTTCAAGCGCCGCTTCGCAGAATGAATCTTCTTCTGTTGCTGGGTTCTGGAATTATTTCTTATCAATCCGGTGCAATTTCCCCGAATGAGGAACTTATTTTCCTTGTTGCTCCCTTTTTGCCTTGAGAAGTTTCCAAAGATCGCCAAACTTGAACTGCGAACGAGAGCCAGTCCGGCGCTCGTCGGCAGGGCGCGTCCGGGACGAAACACCGGAGTTTTTAGCGAAAGCGGCAGTATCGATGGTTTCCCCCCTTCAGCAGAAAATCCGGGTTTCTGGCCCCGTTGTGATAACAGCAAACAGGCTTCACGACGGCGCGGTCGTTCACCGCACTGCGTCCGGCGATTGGACCTCCGAGCTTGGCGAGGCTGAAGTGCTGTGGTCGGCCGAGGACGCGCAAAAAGCGCTGAAGGCGGCGCAAGCCGATGGCGTCGAGGCGGTCGGGCCGTATGTCGCGCCAATCGATGCAAGCGAGGACTCCGCCCGGCCCGGAAACATTCGGGAGCTTATCAGGACGAGCGGCCCGACCTTCGTCCTTCCAGCGGACGGCGCCTCTCATGGTTCGCGCAGCGCAGGCGCAAGGGCCGCTGCGTAGGGTCCCAGGAGCGAGCCGCGATGTATGTTTACGATGAGTTCGACCGCACGTTCATCGCGGAGCGGGCCGCCCAGTTCCGCGACCAGGTCGCGAGGCGGCTTTCCGGCGCGCTGACGGAGGACGAGTTCAAGCCGCTGCGCCTCATGAACGGCGTGTATTTGCAGCTCCACGCCTACATGCTCCGCATCGCCATCCCTTACGGGACGCTTTCGTCGAAGCAACTGCGCAAGCTTGCCCATGTGGCGCGCGTATACGACCGCGGCTATGGGCATTTTACAACGCGGCAGAATTTCCAGCTGAACTGGATCAAGCTGTCCGATATGCCGCAAGTGTTGGAAGACCTTGCCGAGGCGGGCATCCACGCGATCCAGACCTCCGGGAATTGCATCCGCAATATCACCACCGACCAATGGGGCGGCGTCGCTCCGGATGAAATCGAAGACCCGCGCTTCTGGGCGGAGATCCTTCGCCAGTGGTCGACGCTGCACCCGGAATTTTCCTTCCTTCCGCGCAAATTCAAGATTGCGATAAGCGCCGCCCCGCACGACCGCGCGGCCGTGAAGCTCCATGACATCGGGTTGCGCATGATCAAGAACGCCGGCGGCGAGACCGGCTTCGAGGTTTCGGTGGGCGGCGGCCTTGGGCGCACGCCGTTCATCGCCAAGGTCATTCGCGATTACCTGCCGAAGCAGGATTTGCTGAGCTACCTGGAAGCCGTTTTGCGGACTTATAATGCGCATGGCCGCCGCGACAATATCTACAAGGCGCGGATCAAGATCCTCGTTCACGATCTCGGCGTCCAGCGCTTAGCAGCGGAAGTCGAGGAAGAGTGGGCCAAGATCAAGGATGGCTACCTGAAACTCGATCCGGCCTTTGTCGCCGGCATCCGGTCGCGTTTCGTCTATCCCCACTACGAAGACCTCGACGACAAGCCCAGCGCCTTGCGCCGGGCACTTACGTCCGATGCGAAATTCGCTCTGTGGCATGACAATTCGGTCGCGAGGCACAAAGCGCCCGGCTACGCGATCGTGACGCTCTCGTTGAAGCCCGAGGGAAAGCCGCCCGGAGACGCAACATCGGGGCAGCTTGAAGCGATCGCCGATCTTGCGGACGAATACAGCCACGGCGAAATCCGCGTCGGTCATGAGCAGAATCTCGTGCTGCCGCATGTGCGCCAGCAGGACCTTCACGCCCTGTGGCTGAAGCTGGACGCCATCGGCGTGGCGACGCCGAACGTCAACCTCGTCACGGACATCATCGCGTGTCCGGGCCTCGACTATTGCAGTCTCGCCAACGCACGGTCGATTCCCATCGCGATGGAGATCTCGCAACGCTTCGCCGCGCTGGAGAAAGCGCGTTCGATCGGACGCCTGCACATCAACATCTCAGGATGCATCAACGCCTGCGGCCATCATCACGTCGGCCATATCGGCATCCTGGGCGTCGAGAAGAACGGCAAGGAGTTCTATCAGATCACGCTTGGCGGCAAGGCCGACGAGGATGCGAAGCTCGGGCAACTCCTAGGCCCGGCGATTCCGTACGAAGACGTAACCGATACCCTTGAGCGAGTGGTGAACCGCTATCTGGACTTGCGGCTGAACGAAAACGAACTCTTCATCGATACCGTGAAACGCCTCGGCCTCGCGCCGTTCAAGGAAACGCTCCATGCGATACATTAGGAACGGCAGTATCGCTGCCGACCCTTATGTTTACGTCGAAGGCGACGAACCCGTGCCGCCGGATGTCCCCGCCATCGTATCGGCGGATTGGCTTCTCTCTGCTTCGAAAGAGCAAATCGAAGGCCGTAAAGCAGCCTTGGGCGTGAGTTGGCCCAACGACAAGCCGGAAAGCGAACTTGCGTCCTTCCTTCCATACCTGTCGCTGATCGCCCTGGAATTCCCCGTCTTTCGCGACGGCCGCGCCTACACCCAGGCCCGGCTTCTTCGCGAGCGCCACGGCTTCAAAGGCGAGATCAGGGCGACGGGCGATGTCCTTCGCGACCAATTCCTGTTCATGCTCCGCGCCGGCTTCGACGCCTTCGAGGTGAAGAAAGCCGCCGACGCGGACGCTTTTGGAAAAGCCCTTCACGAGTTCACGCTTCGTTATCAGCCCGCCGCGGATGGCCCGCTGCACGCCTTTCGTTCCCGGCTGAATGTGCCGGTGGATGAGAAGGAAGGCGATGCATAAGAATTCTGGCCATGCGCCATTCGCACTGCCGGAGCCCGCATTGACCGTCCCTGGCCGGTCAGGGGGGTATCGGGTGACTTAAAAGGAATCTTGATTGCCCCGATGTTTCCGCTACCTCCATCGTCATGGCCGCCCTTGAGGCGGCCATCCAGGAAAAGCGCAAGGCATTTCAGTTTAATGACTGGATGGCCGGGTCAAGCCCGGCCATGACCTTGGGGCGGAATTCGCCTATGTTTTCGGAGCTTCCTTCCGCCAGCGGAGACGTGAGGTTAATCAAGAAAGGAATTGGAGATTTTGGATGCTGAGACGAACCGTCTTGATAGCTTTGTCGGTTGCGGTTCTGGCGCTGCCCGTGCGCGCCGCCGGCACTTCATTGCTGAATGTGTCCTACGATCCGACCCGGGAGCTTTACGTCGAGGTCAACAAAGCCTTTTCCGCCAAATGGAAAGCGGAAAAAGGAGATGCGCTCACGGTCAGGGCGAGCCATGGGGGCTCTGGAAAACAGGCGCGAGCCGTCATCGACGGATTGGAAGCTGACGTTGTGACGCTGGCGCTCGCGTATGACATCGACGCCATCGCGGAGAAGGGGCTGCTCGCAAAGGACTGGCAGAAGAAATTTCCGGATAACGCTTCGCCCTACACCTCGACGATCGTGTTTCTCGTTCGCAAGGGAAATCCGAAGGGAATCAAGGACTGGGATGACATTGTGAAGCCCGGCGTCCAGGTCATCACGCCGAATCCGAAAACCTCCGGCGGCGCCCGGTGGAATTATCTGGCCGCGTGGGGATACGCGCTCAAGAAATATGGCTCCGAAGAGAAGGCGAAAGAGTACGTCGAGAAGCTCTACAAGCAGGTGCCGGTGCTCGACACTGGCGCGCGCGGCTCGACCGTATCCTTTGTCGAGCGCGGCCAAGGCGATGTGCTGCTGGCCTGGGAGAACGAAGCATACCTCTCCGTGAAAGAATTTGGCGCTGACAAGTTCGAGATTGTGACGCCCGCCGTCTCCATCCTCGCCGAACCGCCCGTGGCGATTGTAGACAAGGTCGCGGACAAGCGCGGCACAAGAGCCGTAGCCGAGGCATACCTGAACTTCCTCTACACCAAGGAAGGACAGGAGATCGCGGTCGCGAATTTCTATCGCCCGCGCCTGAAGGAAGTCGCGGACAACCACGCCGGCCAATTTGCGAAGGTGGAACTGTTCACGATCGACGATGTCTTCGGCGGCTGGCAGAAGGCGCAGAAAGCTCATTTCGGCGATGGCGGTGTTTTCGACCAGATTTATGCGCATTAATCGAGATTTACGGGCGCCAACGTGAAAACTTTCGCATATAATAGTGCACGGGGGAGTCCGGCGGGCGGAAAGAGGAGTGGGCTCTTGGCTCGCAGCAATGCGTTCCCCCGTTTCCCGGAGCCAACGGTCATACCGGGCTTCGGGTTGACCTTTGGCCTCACATTGACCTGGCTTGCGGTGATCGTGCTCATTCCGATCGCCGCCCTCGTCCTCAAGGCCTCGTCGATCAGCGCTGAGCAGTTCCTCAATATCCTCTTGGCGACAAGGACGCTGAACGCGCTGAAACTCAGCTTCGGGCTTGCCCTGGTGGCTGCGGTCATCAACGTCTTCTTCGGGCTCATTGTAGCCTGGGCGCTCACGCGCTATGAGTTTCCGGGGAGGCGCCTCGCGGACGCCATCGTCGATATCCCTTTCGCGTTGCCGACGGCTGTCGCGGGTATCGCCTTGGCGAGCCTTTATTCAGCCCATGGGTGGATCGGCAGCCTGCTCACGCCCCTTGGCGTCAAGGTCGCCTTTACGCCCCTTGGCATAACGATCGCCCTCATCTTCGTGGGGTTGCCCTTCGTCGTGCGAACCGTGCAGCCTGTGCTCGAGGACCTCGACCCGGAAGTGGAGCAGGCCGCCGCGAGCCTTGGCGCTTCGCGATGGCAAACGCTGAGAAAGGTGGTTTTGCCCACCCTGCTGCCGGCGATCCTGACAGGCTTCGCGCTCGCCTTCGCGCGGGCGGTCGGCGAATACGGGTCGGTGATCTTCATTGCCGGCAACATCCCGAATGTCTCGGAAATTGCGCCGCTCTTGATCATCATCAGGCTCGAAGAATTCCGCTATGCCGATGCGACTGCGATCGCCACCATCATGCTGGTGGCTGCTTTCGTCATGCTGTTCGTTATCAATAGGCTGCAACGCTGGACCGAGAAGAGAGGTTAGCGGAAATGACGCTTGTTGAAGCCAATGACAACCTGAAGGAATTGGGCGAGATCGATCCTGGGGAGATATACGAGCCTCGCCGGCTGAAGTCTCGCGTGGTGCGGGTCTCGTCCGAGCCATTATCGGTGAGGCTTGTCGTCATTGTCACGGCGCTGGGATTTCTTACCCTTTTCATTGTCCTGCCGCTGATCGCGGTCTTCGTGCAGGCCTTCTCGAAAGGCTTCTCGACCTATATCAACGCCCTGACCGACCCGGACGCGCTTTCGGCAATCCGGCTCACGCTTATCGTCGCGTTCGCATCGGTGACGCTTAATCTGGTCTTCGGCGTGGCGGCGGCGTGGACGATTACGAAATTCCAGTTTCCTGGCAAAACGCTGCTCCTGACTTTCATCGACCTTCCATTTTCGGTGTCGCCGGTTGTCGCCGGCCTCCTTTTCGTCCTGCTCTTCGGCCTCCAGGGACTATTGGGGCCATGGCTTGCGGCCCACGACATCAAGATCCTGTTCGCGCTGCCCGCCATCATTCTCGCAACCATGTTCGTGACCTTCCCGTTCGTGGCGCGCGAATTGATCCCCCTCATGCAGGAACAGGGCACGGCGGAGGAAGAAGCCGCCGTATCGCTCGGCGCCTCGGCGTGGTCCACCTTCCTGAGGGTGACGCTGCCCAACATCAAATGGGCGCTGCTCTACGGCGTGCTGCTCTGCAACGCTCGCGCAATGGGCGAATTCGGCGCGGTGTCGGTCGTATCCGGCCACATCCGCGGCGAGACCAACACCATGCCCCTGCATATCGAGATTTTGTACAACGAGTATCAGTTTGCCGCTGCTTTCGCCGTCGCGTCGCTGCTCGCGTTGCTCGCTCTCGTCACACTTGTCTTGAAGACCGCCTTGGAACGGAAACTGGAGCGCTGAAGATGAACATCGAAGTAGCCAATGTGTCGAAGCGCTTTGGCGGTTTCGCCGCTCTCCGCGATGTAAGCCTTAACATCGAAAGCGGCGAGCTTCTTGCTCTGCTCGGACCTTCCGGCTCGGGCAAGACGACACTCCTGCGCATCATTGCGGGTCTCGATTGGCCGGACTCGGGCGATGTCCGCTTCAACGGGACCAGCGCCGCAACTCTCAACGTGAAAAAGCGTAATGTCGGCTTCGTTTTCCAGCATTACGCCCTCTTCCGCCACATGACCGTTTTCGAGAACGTGGCTTTCGGCTTGCGCGTGCGGCCCCGCAAGGAGCGGAAGCCGGAGGAAGAGGTCAAGAAGAGCGTGAACCGGCTGCTTGAGTTGGTGCAGATCGGCAGCCTTGCCGATCGCTATCCAGACCAGCTCTCCGGCGGACAGCGTCAGCGCGTCGCCCTGGCTCGCGCCCTCGCCATCGAGCCGAGCGTGCTGCTGCTCGACGAACCCTTCGGCGCACTGGATGCAAAGGTGCGGAAATCGCTGCGGCGATGGCTGAAGACGCTTCATGACGAGTTGCATGTCACATCGATCCTGGTCACGCACGATCAGGAGGAGGCGCTGGAAGTCGCCAACCGTATCGTCGTCATGGGTAATGGCCAGATCGAACAGGTGGGAACGCCGGACGAGATCTATGACGAGCCCGCCAATTCCTTCGTCTTCGATTTCATCGGCGAGTCGGTGAAGCTGCCGGTGACCGTGGACGACAGCGCCGTATGGGTCGGCTCGCGTCGGCTTGCGGCGAATGGCGGCCTGCCGAAGCCGGGCCCGGCTCAGCTCTTTGTGCGCCCCCACGATTTCGCGTTCAGCGAGGCCGCGACTGCGCCCTTGCAAGGCGCCGTGCGCTCCGTCCGCCGTGTCGGAGCCGCGAATTACGCGGACGTGAGCCTCGACTTTGGCAGCGAGGACCTGCTGGTGGAGGCGGCTGTTCCGCCAGGCAACCCCGTTCGCGCAGGCGACCGCGTCGGGCTCACGCCGCGCCGCTACCGCATTTTCGATCCAACCCTGCCTCAGGCGCTTTCGGCGGCTTAACGCTAATAAGCGGTCATGGCGGGGAACAAATCTCCTGGCGGCGCGTCTTTATGCTGAAGCCAACGCCAGGAGACCGTACGATGCAACTCAATCCCTATCTGTTTTTCGATGGGCGCTGCGAAGAAGCCTTCAAGTTCTATGAGAAGCTGCTCGGCGGCGCGATCAAGTCCATGATGGCTTACGAGGGCTCGCCGGGGGCGGAGCAGGTCCCGGCGGACTGGCGGAAGAAGATCATGCACGCGACCCTGGAAGTTGACGGCGCGCCTCTGATGGGCTCTGACCCCCAGCCGCAATATTACTCGGAACCGCAAGGTTTCTCGGTTTCGCTCAGCATCGACAAAGCGGCGGATGCAGAACGCGTTTTCCAGGCGCTCGCTGAGAATGGCGAGGTGATCATGCCGTTGGAGAAGACTTTCTGGGCGGCTCGCTTCGGCATGGTGAGAGACCGTTTCGGCATCCCCTGGATGATCAACTGCGACCAGGAGTCTTGACGCCGGCGTCGTCTTCCTGGGCATCCTGCCGACTGATGAGGGGAGGCCGCCGATCCGGCGGCCTGGCGCTCAGCGCTAAGCTGAGCGGTCGTGAGCACGCAATTTGCGCGAAGGTTGGCGCAATCAAGTCCCGGAAAGGCGCCGCCTTATCCGGGATCGTAACAAAAGCGCGCTCTAAGTTCTTATTTTATCGTACGTCTGATCGGAAAACCGCTTGGCGCTTTTCCGGACAGCTCTAGCCCGCGCTGCCGTGAATGTCGTCGCCGAGCTTGCGCGCCTCCTCCAGCAGCATGATCGGAATGCCCTTGCGAACCGGATAGGCCAGCCCCGCGGCCTTGCTGACAAGCTCCTGGGCGTCCTTGTCCCAATAGAGCGGCTGCTTGGTGACAGGGCAAACCAGGATCTCCAGCAGAGCCGGATCGATGTCGTCTGTGTTCTCGGAAGCGTCCATTGCGCGGGCCCCTTCTGCTTGAGGATAGGATGATCGCCGGTCCCACTATACCGAAAACCGGTTTCGCAAGTTTCCAGCCCCTGCGCTAAGCAGGCATTCCTTGGTAACCAACGAATGCCTGCTTAGCTTCTTTTGTTTCCGCAGAGTTTTTTCGCAAAACCGGGAAGACCACTTTTGCGAACTCTGCTTAGAGCCTATCCGCTTTTGATGGACTCAAAAGCGGGCTCTAAGTTTTTGTTTTATCGTGCGTCTTATCGGAAAACCGCTTCACGCTTTTCCGGACGCACTCTAGTGTCCCGTCTCCGAATGTTCGCGTGCGTGCTCGCAGCTATTGGGACGCCAACTTGCCTCGGGCTTTGCTAGTGAAGGCTTGTCCCAGTCCCTGAGCCGGGCGAGGCGATTTCCATCTCCGCCAGCGCCATCAGCACCTCCGCGCGCGCCTTCAAGTCCGGCGCCTCCAGGAGAGCCTGTTTTTCCTCCGGTCCGTAGGGGCTGATCATCGAAAGCGTGTTGATCAACAATTCGGTCGGCGATCGCTGAATGCTCTCCCAATCGGCGGTGAGCTTGCGCGCGTCGAGATAAGTCTTGAGAACTTGCAGAAACTTCGGCCAGTCGACCGCGTTCTGACCGTACCCGCGCACGAGGTCTTTTTGGTAGGGCGCGAAATTGACGTCGCAAATGCGGTAGGGCTTCGTGGTTCGCGCCTCGCCGGCGATGTCGAAGCGGCAGATGCCGGTCAGCGTGATCAGGAGCCGCCCGTCCTCGGTTTCGGAAAAGGCCGAAAGCCTCCCCGCGCAGCCCGTTTGCCGGAGCGGATGCCCCTTGGATGCCGGCAATTCCTCCTCCGCGCCGAGCGGCTGCACGATGCCCATGAGGCGGTCGCCCGCGATGACATCGTCCACCATGCTCAAATAGCGCGGTTCAAAAATGTTGAGCGGCAAGTTCGAGCGCGGAAGCAGAATGCACCCTTGAAGCGGGAAGATCGGCAATTGCGCTGGAAGGTCGGCCAGCGACCGGTACCTATCCGTGATCCCCAAAAGCGCCTCCTAGCGGTGAACTCAAGCGAACAAAAGCGACGAGAGGCGCTGCCGCCCCAACTGCGTCAACGGATCTTTCGGCCCCCATGCCTCAAAAAGCTCCACAAGCTGCTTCCTGGCGGCATCGTCATTCCAGGCCCGGTCTTTCCTCACGATCTCGAACAGATGGTCCAGCGCTTCTTGCCGCTGGCCCCTGGCGTTGAGCGCGAGGGCGAGTTTGAATTGGGATTCCCAATCCCGGGAATTGGAGGCTACCGCTTGCTCCAGCCCTTTGATGTCCGACTTTGACCCCGCCTTTTTTGCGAGGTCGAGGGCCGCTCTCGCGCTGCGATAGCTCTCGGAATTCTGCTTCGCGGGCGGAACCAGGGCCAGTGTCTTTTCCGCCCGGTCGAAATCCCCGGTTTGAATGTAGCACTTCGCAAGACCGCAGATGGCGTCCGCATTTTCGCGGTCAGCCTGCAGGATGGCGGCGAACAGCGCCGCTGCGCCGGCGACATCCCCAGCCGCGAATGCGGCCTGCGCGGCTTCAAGGTCTGCCTCATCGGATGCGTCGCCCGCGCCGGCGCCGATGACCCGCTGGATGAAAGCGCGCACCTGGCTTTCCGGCAGCGCGCCCATGAACCCATCCACGGGCTGGCCGTTCTTGAACGCGAACACGGCCGGGATCGATTGCACGCCGAGCTGCGCGGCGACATCGGGATACTGGTCCGTATTCATTTTGACAAGGCGGACCGCGCCGCGGGCAGCCTTGACCACCTTCTCAAGGGTCGGCGTGAGCTGCTTGCAGGGTCCGCACCAGGGCGCCCAGAAATCGACGATGACCGGGACTTTCCGGGATGCATCGATGACGTCCGCCACAAATGTCTGCGTCGTCGTATCCTTGATCAGGTCGCTTGAATTTTCTGTTTTTTTGCCGGCGGCGCCGCCGAAGAGCGAGATGGCCATCAGTGTCACCCGGATTTTTATACGAAAGCGTTATTCTTATAGTCAAATAGGCTTGCCGCGAACCCCAAAAAAGCCCCCCGCGGAAATGGGTTCCCCGCCGTGCTCGGACAAGCACACGATTTCAGAACTACGCTTGGCGAAGGGAGCGTCCGCCGTCAAGAAAAAGTAAAAGCGGCGCTTCAGCTCCGGCTACAGCACCCCGTCACAGCTCGATCTGGCGGCCGCATCGTTGCTCCGCGCCAGCGGAGACCCGGCGCATTTTGCTTCATGATCGCGCCTGGCCGATGCTAAACTACTAAGCCTGCGTTCTTGCGGCCCGCTTGAAATGCGAGTACCCAGGGAGAGCATTGGAAACGCAGGCGGTATGAGCAAGGAGGACGGCATGGCGCGCGCCAAAATCGCACTCATCGGATCGGGCATGATCGGCGGCACGCTGGCTCATCTGATCGGCCTCAAGGAATTGGGCGATGTCGTCCTGTTCGATATCATGGAGGGCCTACCTCAAGGCAAGGCGCTTGATATCGCGGAATCTTCGCCGGTCGATGGCTTCGACGGACATTTCATCGGTGTGAACGATTACGCCGACCTCAAGGGCGCCGACGTTGTCATCGTGACTGCCGGCGTACCGCGCAAGCCGGGCATGAGCCGCGACGACCTCCTCGAAATCAACCTGAAGGTCATGGAGCAGGTCGGCGCCGGCATCAAGAAATATGCGCCCAATGCTTTTATAATCTGCATCACGAACCCGCTCGACGCCATGGTCTGGGCGCTCCAGCGCGTGACGGGCCTGCCGAAGAACCAGGTTGTCGGCATGGCTGGCGTGCTTGACAGCGCCCGCTTCCGCTATTTTCTTGCACGCGAATTCGATGTCTCCGTCGAGGATGTGACGGCCTTCGTGCTTGGCGGCCACGGCGACACGATGGTGCCCCTGCCCCGCTACACAACGGTAGGCGGCATTCCCTTGCCCGACCTCATCAAGATGCGCTGGATCACGCTTGAGCGGCTGAACGAAATCGTGCAGCGGACGCGCGACGGCGGCGCCGAGGTCGTGAAGCTTTTGAAGACGGGATCCGCTTACTACGCGCCCGCCGCTTCGGCCATCGCCATGACGGAGGCCTACCTCAAGGACAAGAAGCGCGTGCTGCCCTGCGCGGCGTATCTCACGGGCGAGTATGGCGTGAAGGGTCTTTACATCGGCGTGCCCTGCGTGATTGGGGCCAAGGGCATGGAGCGCGTGATCGAAGTCGATCTCAACACCCACGAGCGGCTCGATTTCAAGCGCTCGGTGGAGGCGGTCCAGAACCTCGTCGAGGCCTGCGTGCGCATCGCTCCGGGGCTTCAGCAACCTTCTTCCTAGGATTCCTGCCTCCGCCAGCGGAGGCGCTTACCGGACTTCGATTTCGCCCCCTTTTCTAAAAAGAAGAGCTTCCCTATGAATGTGCATGAATATCAGGCCAAGGCGATCCTCAGAGAATATGGCGTTCCCGTCCCCCGCGGGCACGCGGCCTTCGCGCCGGAGGAGGCCTTTACGATCGCCAAGGATTTGGGCGGCCCTGTCACGGTCGTGAAAGCCCAGATTCATGCCGGAGGGCGCGGCAAAGGCCATTTCAAGGAGAAAGAGGCGGGGGAAAAGGGCGGCGTGCGTATCGCGAAGTCCCTCGACGATGTGCGGCTTTTCGCAGATCAAATGCTGTCGCACACGCTGGTCACCATCCAGACGGGGGCGGCCGGCCGTGTCGTGAAGCGGCTCCTCGTCGAGGAAGGCGCCGCCATCGCAAAGGAGCTGTACCTCTCCTTCCTGATCGACCGCGCCACCTCACACGTGGCGATTATCGCGTCGACCGAAGGCGGCATGGACATCGAGGAAGTCGCCCACAAGACGCCCGATAAAATTTTCACGCTGCACATCGACCCCGCCACGGGCTTCTCCCAGTTCCACGGCCGCGAAGTCGCCTTCGCGCTTGGCCTGAAGGATGGCCAGATCAGGCAGTGCGTGAACCTGATCGGCAATCTCTACCGGGCGTTCACCGAGAAGGACATGAGCCTTCTTGAGATCAATCCGCTCATTATCACGGCGAAAGGCGATCTCGTCTGTCTCGACGCCAAGCTGAACTTCGACGGCAATGCACTCTACCGGCATCCGGAAATCGTGAGTCTGCGCGATCTCGACGAGGAAGACCCCGCGGAAGTCCTGGCGTCCCGCTACGATCTCTCTTACGTGAAGCTCGACGGCACGATCGGCTGTCTGGTGAATGGCGCCGGCCTTGCCATGGCCACCATGGACATCATCAAGCTTTACGGCGCCGAACCCGCCAACTTCCTCGACGTGGGCGGCGGCGCGACGAAGGAGAAGGTCACCGAAGCCTTCAAGATCATCCTGTCCGACCCGAACGTGAAGGGCATTCTCGTCAACATCTTCGGCGGCATCATGCGCTGCGACATCATCGCGGAAGGCATCATCGCGGCCGCGCGGGAGATGAGCATTCAGGTGCCGCTCGTGGTGCGGCTCGAAGGCACGAACGTCGAACTCGGCAAGGAGATCATCAAGAAGTCCGGGCTGAAGGTCATCCCGGCGGACAATCTGGCCGATGCGGCTGAGAAGATCGTCCGCGAGGTGAACAAGGCGGCTTGACGGCGCACGCTTACACAGTCCATTCTACACAGTGAAAATACTGTGCAGAATGGGCTGTAGAGATGAAGAACATAACTCTGGCTGTTGATGATGAGGTCCTTGCTGCTGTTCGCAAGCTGGCTGCTGAGAGAAACACAACCGTCAATGGATTGGTGCGGGATTATCTCACATCGCTTGCGGAGCAAGTCAGAAAGGAAGCCGCGGCCCGCGCAAGAAAAGAGCTCGTTCGTTTGAGCGAAGAGTTGACGGTAGGCATGGGCGATTGGAAGTGGAATCGGGAAGAACTTTATGACCGCCCCAGCCTTTCTCGACACCAACATCCTGATTTACGCGGCCTCGAAGGACGACCCAAGGAAGAGAAAGATTGCAAGTAGTCTCATCGACGGCGGGGAGTTTGGGATATCGGGCCAGGTCCTGGCGGAGTTCTACGCCACGTCAACCCGGAAGATGCGTCCCCCTATGAGCGCAGATGCGGCGCAGGCTTGGGTCGATCTCCTTTGCCAGCAACATTGCGTGGCGGTGGACGCTGGCATCGTCCGATCCGGAATTGAAGTGTCCAGGCGCTACGGCATCTCCTACTGGGATGGCGCTATCGTAGCCGCCGCCGAAGCAGCCGGCGCCACCATCGTCTACACCGAAGACCTGAACCACGGGCAGGTTTATGGAAGCGTTACAGTAATCAACCCCTTCATCGAATCCGCAGGAAGTTTCCATGAAGAACAGGCAAAACCTTTTGCAGGCGCCGGGTGAACTCACCGCTCCGCTCAAAGGAATTCGTCACCACCAACAAAATCAGAATCAAGTAAGGCAATCAGATGGCCATTCTCGTTAACAGTAACACGAAAGTGATCTGCCAGGGTCTCACCGGCGCTCAGGGCACTTTTCATACGGAACAGGCCATCGCCTATGGCACGAAGATGGTCGGCGGCGTCACCCCAGGCAAAGGCGGCACGAAGCATCTGGGCATTCCCGTCTTCGACACCGTCAAGCAAGCGATCGAGAAAACCGGCGCGAATGCGACGGCGATTTATGTGCCGCCGCCCTTCGCGGCCGACGCCATCCTCGAAGCCATCGACGCGGAAATGCCGCTCATCGTGGCCATCACGGAAGGCATCCCGGTGCTGGACATGGTGAAGGTCAAACGCGCTCTCTCAGGCTCGAAATCCCGGCTCGTCGGCCCGAACTGCCCCGGCGTCATCACGCCTGGCGAGTGCAAAATCGGCATCATGCCCGGCCACATCCACAAGCGTGGCAGCGTCGGTATTGTTTCGCGCTCAGGCACCCTTACCTATGAAGCTGTTCATCAGACGACGCTCGCGGGCCTTGGCCAAACCACCTGCATAGGGATAGGCGGGGATCCAGTAAAGGGCGCCGAGCATATTGACGTTCTGGAAATGCTTCTGGCGGACGATGAAACGGAATTGATCATCATGATCGGGGAAATCGGCGGATCGGCGGAAGAAGAGGCGGCGGCGTTCTACAAGTCCGCGCGGCGCAAGAAGCCGATGGTAGGCTTCATTGCCGGCGTGACTGCGCCTCCCGGCCGCCGTATGGGTCATGCCGGAGCCATCATCGCGGGCGGAAAAGGCTCCGCCGGCGACAAGATCGAAGCGCTGAAATCCGCGGGAATCACGGTTTCTCCCTCGCCCGCCGCCCTCGGGAGCACGCTCGTTGAAGTGTTGAAAGGCTGATCCGCGCTTGTCAGGCGAAGGCGGACCGGCGGTGCGGCGCTGTCCGCTTCACGCTTGAAAGGTAACTGCTGTGAGACGGGAACACCTTAACGAGACATTCGCACGGACATCCTTTCTGGATGGAGCGAACGCCGCCTACATTGAAGACCTCTACGAGCGTTTTCAGGAAAACCCAGGTTCCGTAACCGCAGACTGGCGCGCCTTTTTCACCGATTTGAAAGAGCGCAAGGACTCCGTCCTCGCCGAAACTCACGGACCGTCCTGGAAGCCCAGGGACGGCGGTGAGCGCCACGAAAGCGACCTTCTCAACGCTCTGGCGGCCGATTGGGGGCCGGAAGAACGAGAGATCGGGCGCAAAATCAGCGCCAAGGCCCATGAAAAGCGCGTCGAGATCAGCCGCGAGGAGGCGTTCCGGGCGACGCGCGAATCCGTTCGCGCCCTGATGCTCATCCGCGCTTATCGCGTCAACGGCCACCTGATCGGCAATCTCGATCCTCTTCGCCTGACGCCGCCGCGCTCGCATCCCGAACTCGACCCGGCGACCTATGGATTCACCTCCGCGGATCTCGACCACCAGATTTACATCGACAACGTTCTCGGCCTCGAAACGGCGAGCCTCAGGCAGATCATCGAAATCCTGCGCCGCACCTATTGCGGGACCATCGGCTACGAATTCATGCATATCTCCTCGCCGGAGCAGAAGCTCTGGATCCAGGAGCGCATCGAAGGCCCGGATAAGGAGGTCGAGTTCACCGTCCTTGGCAAAAAGGCGATCCTGACGAAGCTGATCCATGCCGAGAGCCTGGAACGGTTCCTCGACAAGAAATACACCGGCACCAAGCGTTTCGGCCTGGAAGGCGCCGAAGCCCTGGCGCCCGCGCTCGAGCAGATCATCAAGCGCGGCGGACAACTCGGCGTGAAGGAGATCGTGATCGGCATGTCCCATCGCGGCCGCCTCAACGTCCTGACGAACGTGATGGCCAAGCCGTTCCGCGCGCTGTTTCATGAGTTCAAGGGCGGCTCCGCGAACCCGGAGGACGTGGAAGGCTCGGGCGACGTGAAGTATCACCTGGGCGTTTCCAGCGACCGCGAGTTTGACGGCAACCAGGTCCACCTCTCGCTCACGGCGAACCCGTCTCACCTTGAGATCGTCGATCCCGTCGTGCTCGGCAAAGCGCGCGCGAAACAGGATCAGCGCCACG
The DNA here is from genome assembly GCA_963727795.1 of uncultured Alphaproteobacteria bacterium. GTDB lineage: Bacteria > Pseudomonadota > Alphaproteobacteria > Rhizobiales > Rhodomicrobiaceae > Rhodomicrobium. Next base: position 21,518 of record CAVSHC010000015.1, on the reverse strand, counting down.
ACAAGAGCCGCACCGAGGTTCTGCCGCTTCTCCTGCATGGCGACGCGGCCTTCGCCGGGCAAGGCGTCGTGGCCGAGTGCTTCGGCCTTTCGGGCTTGAAGGGGCACCGCACCGGCGGCTCGCTGCACTTCATCGTCAACAACCAGATCGGCTTCACGACCGCGCCGCGCTTCTCGCGCTCTTCGCCCTATCCGTCCGACATCGCCCGCATGGTCGAGGCGCCGATTTTCCACGTCAACGGCGACGACCCGGAGGCGGTGGTCTATTGCGCGCGCGTCGCGACCGAGTTCCGCCAGCGATTCCACAAGCCCGTGGTGATCGACATGATCTGCTACCGGCGGCACGGCCATAACGAGGGCGACGAGCCGTCGTTCACCCAGCCGCTGATGTACAAAAAGATCCGTCAGCAGCCGAGCGTCATCTCCATCTACGCCAAGCGGCTCGCTGACGAGGGAATCGTCAAGCAGGCCGAAGCGGAAAAAATCCGCGCCGACTTCTGGGACAGCCTCGAAACCGAAATCGAGGCGTCGGAAGGCTTCCGGCCGAACAAGGCGGACTGGCTCGACGGCCGCTGGTCCGGCATTACGCTGGCGGAAGAAGGCCCTCGCCGCGGCAGAACCGGCGTCGATATCGATACGCTGAAGAGGATCGGCAGGAAGCTCACCGAAGCGCCGCCCGGCTTCACGCCGCACAAAACGATCGAGCGGCTCCTGGCGAACCGCCGTAAGATGATCGAGGACGGCCGGGGGATCGACTGGTCGATGGCCGAGGCGCTGGCCTTCGGAACGCTTCTTGAGGAAGGCTTTCCGGTCCGCCTTTCTGGGCAGGATGTCGAGCGCGGCACCTTCTCCCAGCGGCATTCCGTGCTCACCGATCAGGTCAACGAAGAGCAATATATTTCGCTGAACCACATTTCGAACAAGCAGGCCCGCTTCGAGGTGGTCAACTCGATGCTCTCCGAGGAGGCGGTGCTGGGCTTCGAATATGGCTACAGCCTCGCCGAGCCGAACGCGCTTGTGCTGTGGGAGGCGCAGTTCGGCGATTTCGCCAATGGCGCGCAAGTCGTCATCGATCAGTTCCTGGCGGCCGGCGAGCGCAAATGGCTGCGCATGTCGGGCCTGATGCTGCTCCTGCCGCATGGCTACGAGGGCCAAGGCCCCGAACATTCGTCGGCGCGCCTTGAGCGGTATCTGCAGCTTTCGGCCGAAGACAACTGGCAGGTCGCGAACTGCACGACGCCCGCCAATTACTTCCACATCATCCGGCGTCAGCTCCATCGCAGCTTCCGCAAGCCTCTCATCCTGATGACGCCGAAATCGCTCCTGCGGCACAAGCGCGTCATATCTTCGATCGAGAAATTCGGGCCTCAAAACACGTTCCACCGCGTGCTTTGGGACCATGCCCAGGCCGGCAAAAGCGAGAGGGTGAAGCTCGCGCCCGACCAGGATATCCAGCGCGTGGTTCTGTGCTCCGGCAAGGTCTACTACGACCTGTTCGAGGAGCGCGAATCCCGCGGCAATGGCGAGATCTACCTCATGCGCGTGGAACAGCTCTATCCGTTCCCGGCGCGCGCGCTCATCCAGGAACTGAGCCGGTTTCCCAACGCCGAAATCGTCTGGTGCCAGGAGGAGCCGAAAAACCAGGGCGCCTGGACATTCATCGAAGCCAATATAGAGTGGGTGCTCGATCACATCGGCGCAGATTCGAGGCGTCCGCGCTACGTCGGCCGGCCTTCGAGCGCGTCCACCGCCGCTGGCCTCATGAGCAAGCACACGGCCCAACTCCACGCTTTCCTCGATGAGGCGCTGTCATTATAAGGCTAGCACCCGCCATCGCTCAAGGACGACTCATGCCTCACTCGGCATTCCCCCCTCATCCTGTCCTTCTCCTGAGCAATCTCGCCTTGGCGAGATTGCCACTCCAGAAATCTGCATCCGCAAGCGGATGCAGACGGGAAAAGGGACGTTGTTGCAAGCACGAGTCTGCTCCCTCTCCCCTTGCGGGAGAGGGCTGGGGTGAGGGGTTTTGACGTTTCGCAGACCATTGAGTTAGGGTATTAGCAGCCGGCCGCGGGAATCGGTGGCGCTGCTCCCGTCTATTCCGGGCCGTAGGGCGCCGATGCCTGGCGGTTGCTTCTTTCAAGACTTGCGAAGGATTTACGCATGGCCATTGAAATCGTCGTTCCCACCCTTGGCGAGTCCGTCACCGAAGCCACAGTTGGAAAATGGTTCAAGAAGGCCGGAGATGCGGTCAAGGCCGACGAAGCTCTGGCCGAGCTTGAAACCGACAAGGTGACGCTTGAGGTGAACGCTCCCGCCGCCGGCGTTATCTCCGAGATCGTGGTGAAGGAGGGGGAAACCGTTGCGGTTGGGGCGATATTGGGCTCCATCGCAGAGGGGCAGGCCGCAGCAGCGGCGGCGCCCAAGCCGGCCGAGAAGCCAATTCAAGTCAAGGCCGCCGCCGCAGCGCAAGCCGCTCCCGCTCCGCACGCGCCCGAACTGCGCGCCGCCGCGCCGCGCTCGCCGAGCGCCGATGTTCTGGCTCCCTCGGTGAGGCGAATCGCCGAGGAGAACGGGATCGATGCCGCCGCGGTCGCCGGTACTGGGAGAGATGGCCGCGTGACGAAGGGCGATATGCTCGCTGTCATCGAAGGCGGCGCTTCCTCGTCGTCGAGCCCCATCGGTTTCGGCAAGACCCAAATCCCGCAAGCGCCGGCCCCGTCGCAGCGCGCGCCCTACACGCCTCCGAGCGAGGCGCGCGAAGAGCGCGTGCGCATGACGAAACTGCGCCAGACGATCGCGCGCCGCCTCAAGGAAGCGCAGAACGCTGCCGCCATGCTCACCACGTTCAACGAGGTGGACATGACCACGATCATGGATGTGCGGAACCGGTACAAGGACCTGTTCGAGAGGAAGCATGGCGTGAAGCTTGGCTTCATGGGCTTCTTCGTAAAAGCCTGCCTCCACGCCTTGCACGACATACCGAGCGTGAACGCGGAGATCGATGGCGACGAAATCGTCTACAAGAACTACTATCACATCGGCATCGCGGTCGGCACCGACCGCGGGCTTGTGGTGCCTGTGGTCAGGGATGCGGATCGCAAGTCCATCGCCGAAATCGAGAAGGAAGTCGCAGGCTTCGGCAAACGGGCGAGGGACGGCAAGCTCAGCCTCGAAGACATGCAGGGCGGCACCTTCACCATCTCGAACGGCGGGGTCTACGGCTCGCTGATGTCCACACCGATCCTGAACGCCCCGCAGTCCGGCATTCTCGGCATGCATAAGATCCAGGAGCGGCCCATGGCCATATGGGGCAAGATCGAGATAAGGCCGATGATGTATCTTGCCTTGTCGTACGACCACCGCCTTGTGGACGGCAAGGAAGCGGTCACATTCCTGGTTCGCGTGAAGGAGGCGCTTGAGGATCCGCAGCGGCTTATCCTCGATCTTTGATAGCCGGATCGGCTGCGCCACCGGCCGGTTGAACAGCCAAGCGCCCGCCAAGGAGGCGGCCATGAGCAAGCACAGACTCGTTCCGCACCTGATTGTCGAGGGCGGCCTTGAAGCCATCGCGTTTTATGAGAAGGCGTTCGGGGCCGAAAAAACTGAACTCATGATGGCGAAAGACGGCAAGCGCGTCATGCACGCGGAGCTTGAATTGAACGACGGCGCGTTCAAGCTTTCCGACGCCTTCCCGGAAATCCCCAGCGGCATGGCGGCTCCGGGGACAGCGGGCGGCGTCTCTGTCTGCCTCCACCTCGATTTCAAGAAGCCCAAGCAGGTCGATGACGCCATCGAGCAGGCGGTGAAAGCGGGAGCGACGCTGACCGTGGCCGCCCAGGATATGTTCTGGGGCGCGCGTTACGGCCGTGTGCGCGATCCCTTCGGCCACGTCTGGGCCTTCCACGCCTTACTTAAGAAAAAAGATTCGGAAAAACCTGAGGATACCCCCGCGCCGCCTTTCTAAAACGTGTTGCGATTGGCTGGACTCGTTGTCATGGCCGGGCTGACCCGGCCATCCAGTTTCAAAATCCAGGGGCCGGAATCTATTACCCTGGATGGCTGTCCATGTCCTCGGACTTGATGCGGGGATCGTGGGGCGGTCATCACAATACGACTAACTTCGACACGCTTTACCGTGGAGCGCTGCGTTTCCCCGCGCTATAAGACGCGAAGCGGGTGGAGTTAATCCGGCGACCGAATGGAGACATTTCGCATGGCTGATGCTTACGATCTCATCGTCATTGGGACCGGTCCCGGCGGATATGTCTGCGCGATCAGGGCCGCGCAACTCGGGCTTAAAACGGCGGTCGTGGAGAAGAGCCGGACGTTCGGCGGCACATGCCTGAATGTCGGGTGCATCCCATCGAAGGCGCTGCTGCACGCTTCGGAGCTTTTCGAGGAGGCAGGCCACGGCTTTGCGGCGATGGGCATCAAGGCGAAGCCCGAGTTCGATCTGCCAGCGATGATGAAATACAAGGCCGAGGGCGTCGAGGGCAACGTCAAGGGCGTCGAGTTCCTCCTGAAGAAGAACAAGATCGATGCGCATCATGGCGCCGGGCGGATCGCCGGTCCCGGCAAGGTCATCGTGCGGCCTGCCGATGGCGGGAGCGAGAAGATCCTTGAGACGAAGGCGATCGTCATCGCGACGGGCTCGGATGTGGCGAGGCTCCCCGGCATCGATATCGACGAGAAGCGCATCGTCTCATCGACAGGAGCCTTGGACCTCGACAAGGTTCCGGGCCATCTCCTCGTTGTCGGCGCGGGGGTCATCGGCCTTGAGCTTGGCTCCGTCTGGCGGCGGCTTGGCTCCAAAGTGACGGTGGTCGAGTTCCTCGACCGCATCGTTCCCGGCATGGATAATGAGCTTGCAAAGCAGTTCCAGCGCATTCTGCAAAAGCAGGGCATCGGGTTCCGGCTCGGGCAAAAAGTGGCCGCCGTCCAGGCCAATGGCGCGGGGCCGCTCAAGGTGCAGGTGCAGCCAGCCAACGGCGCCGGCGCGCACGACACTCTTGAAGCCGACGTGGTTCTCGTCGCCATCGGGCGAGTCCCCTACACCGAAGGCCTCGGGCTTGAAGACGCCGGCGTTCAGATCGACAACAAGCGCCGCATCGTGATCGACGATCGTTTCAGGACGAGTGTGAAAGGCATCTACGCCATCGGCGATGTGGTTCGCGGCCCGATGCTTGCGCACAAGGCCGAGGATGAGGGCGTCGCCGCCGCCGAGATCATCGCGGGCAAGGCCGGACACGTGAACTACGGCGTGATCCCGGCCGTCATCTACACCTATCCTGAGGTCGCCAGCGTCGGCCAGTCGGAAGAAGAGCTGAAAGAGGCGGGCGTCGCCTACAACATCGGCAAGTTTCCCTTCACCGCCAATGGCCGCGCCAAGGTCAACCGGCAGACCGAGGGCTTCGTCAAGATTTCTGGCCGATGCGAAGACGGACCGCGTGCTTGGCGTTCACATCATCGGACCCGACGCCGGCAATATGATCGCCGAAGCAGCGGTCCTCATGGAGTTTGGCGGCTCGGCCGAAGACCTGGCGCGCACCTGCCACGCACATCCGACGCTCAGCGAGGCGATCAAGGAAGCGGCGCTCGCAGCCGGGAAACGCGCCATTCATATTTGAGAGGATTGGGGATGAAGACGCGAGCCATTGCGCTGCTTACGCTTGTGGTTCTCTGTTCTGCGCTCGATGGGGCGGCAACGCTCCCCGCCGCCGCTCAGGCGCCCCTCCGCCTCGTGAATGGCCCCAAGAATTACCTCGGCCAGAAACACCCCGGCAAGATCACGGGTTTGGACGATGAAGGCATCCTGGTCGACCTTCGGGATGGCGGGAAACAGGTTGTCCAGTTCGCCGAGATTTGGCGCATCCGGCGCGCCTTCGCCAGCGACGAGCCTCAAGGCACATCGGTCATCGACTTCGCGAACAACAGGCTTTTCGTCGCGACGCCGCTCGATGACCTTGTCGGCAATCTCGGCAAGAAAGTGCCGATCACAAAGCTGACCGCGCCCAACGGGGAAATCGTTTACATGGTGGCCAGCAAAGTCACCGATATTTCGAAAGCTCTCCCAGGGTTGCACAATCCAGCGAGCAAGGCTGTTGTCGGCACGCGGGATGGCATCCAGCAGGTGCTGGAGCCGGTCGCTGACGCGAAGAAGATCATCGCTGACGCTCACATCGCGGAATAGGAGCCCGGCGATATGTGGCGCGTGGGCGTCGATCTCGGGGGAACGAAGATTGAGGCGCTCGCGCTTTCGCCCGCAGGCGAAGAGCGGCTGCGTGTGCGGGCGCCAACGCCGCGCGGCGACTATGACGCGACGCTCGACGCCATCGCATCCCTGGTGAACGCCTGTGCGGACGGCTTGGCGCCGTCGGAGATCGCCGGCGTCGGCATCGGCATTCCGGGCAGCCTCTCCCCGCAAACCGGATTGGTTCGCAACGCCAACTCGACATGGCTGAACGGCCGGCTTCTCCATCGCGATCTTGAGGCTCGCCTGCCATGGGCCGCCGTCATCGAAAACGACGCCAATTGCTTCGCCCTTTCGGAAGCCGCCGACGGAGCGGGGCAAGGCCATCGTAGCGTTTTCGGCGTGATCCTGGGAACCGGCGTTGGCGGCGGGCTTGTCATCGACGGGCGGTCGCAACTGGGGCGCAATGCGATCGGAGGCGAATGGGGGCACAATCCGTTGCCCTGGCCCGACGCGGAGGAGGCCGCTGGCCCAGCTTGCTACTGCGGCAAGCGAGGCTGCATCGAGACCTTTCTGTCCGGCCCCGCGCTCCAAAGGCAGTATAGCGCCCTCTCAAGCAATGACTGCGACGCCAAAGCCATCGCGGAGCGCGCCGGCGAAGGAGAGCCCGCCGCAAGAAAAGCGCTCGACACGTATGTGCGCCGGCTCGCGAAAGCCCTTGCGACGGTCATCAACGTTGTGGACCCGGACGTCATCGTTTTTGGAGGCGGCTTATCGAATATCCCGGCCGTTATCGAAGAGACGGCGGCGCAGCTGCCCGCATGGGTTTTCTCGGATTGCTTCGACACGCCGCTCAGGGGGAACAGATGGGGAGACTCCAGCGGCGTCCGGGGGGCTGCGCGCCTAGTTTGCCCCAGGTGACCCAGATTGCTCCGGGTCACCTGTGCAATATACGTGTGCAATACATTTACGTCATTAGAAAATAACCTATGGCGTGAGAATAGATCAGGCCTATTCTCAGTTCATCACCCATTCGGATGAGGTTTGCCTGTTTTGGTTATGGTGATGCAATTCTGCAACGCAGTTTCGCGGCAGCAGCTAAAATCGAACGCTGGAGCGCCGTTGAGCGCGTCGGGAAAAGCGCGAAACGGTTCCGCAAGCGTCATCGCGGAAAGCGCCTCGGCGCTTATCCACGATCTTCCGGTGTATTTGCCAAGTTCCAGCGTCATTTCATGCAGCAGCGTGCACGGCGCGGCTTAAGAAAAGATCTTTCCGCGCTTGTTGAGCCGCTGCAGCACGCCGGGCAGCAGATCGGCCATGTCGTCGGCGATCATCCCAGGACCGAAGGTAACGGCGAGTTCGCCATGGATCCAAACCGCCGCCGCCGCCGCGTCGAAGGCCGCCATCCCTTGTGCGAGTAAACCGGTTACGAGGCCCGCAAGAACGTCGCCGCTTCCCGCGGTGGCCAGCCATGGCGGCGCATTTTCGCTTATCGATGACAGCCCGTCCGGCGCGGCGACAACCGTATCCGCCCCCTTCAGAATGACCACCGCGCCGGACGTCTCGGCGGCGCGGCGGGCGCGTTCAAGCTTGGAAGTTTCGCCAGCAAGCTCGGGGAAAATCTTTTTGAACTCGCCTTCATGCGGCGTCATGATCGTGGGCGCGGGCCGGGCCTTGATCTGGTGGAAAAGCACATCCGGGGCGTCTTGAAAGGCTGTTATGCCCTCGGCGTCGAGCACGGCGATGGCGTCGCTGGCAAGGACGCTCCCCACCAGGTCTTTCACCTCCGGATCGGCGCCGGCTCCCGGCCCGATGAGCACCGCCGTGATGCGGGGATCGGCCAGGATTTCGGACAAGCCTAGCGGACCGTCATAAGGTGAAACCATGACTGCCGTCAGCTGCGCCGCGTTGATGTAGAAGGCCGCTTTCGACGTTGCGACCGTGACAAGCCCGCTGCCAGAGCGCAGAGCCGTCCGCGCCGCGAGCCGGGCCGCGCCCGTGCTTTCCATGGGACCCGAGACGACCAGGGCATGGCCGCGGTCATATTTATGTCCGTCGATTTTCAGCCTTGGAAAGTAGCGGAGCCAGAAATCGGGATCGTTGGCGAATGTCCGGGGCGCGATTTCGCCCAGGATAGCCGGCTGGACGCCAATATCGATAACGCGGACATCTCCGCTATGAAGGCGGCCGGGAAGCAGAACATGACCGGTCTTGCGCCTGAAGAACGTGACCGTCGCCGCCGCTTTGAAGGCGACGCCCTTTACTCCGCCGCCGGTCGCGTCGATGCCTGTCGGAATGTCGATCGCGATGACAGGCAAGCCGCGCGCCGTCACCTCCTCGATCATCTGGGCCGGAACGCCGCTGACATCGTCGCGCAGGCCCGTGCCGTAGATGGCGTCGACGATAATCTGCGCCCCTTCCAGCACTTGCAGCGACATCGGCTCGATGGCCTCGTCCCAGCGTCTCGCCATTTCCTTCGGATCGCGGGACAACTCTTCGCGGCGTCCGAGGAGCGCAAGACGCACCTGGTAGCCCCGCTCCCTGAGAAAGCGGGCGCAGACGAACCCATCGCCGCCATTATTGCCGGGTCCGCACAAGACCGTCACGCGGCTGCCGCGCGGGTAGCGCCGGACTACCTCCTCAGCAACGCCGCGTCCCGCGTTTTCCATCATCGTCAAGGTCGAAAGGCCGGCCTCGGCAGCGAGCTGCTCGGCGCGTTTCATTTCTTCGGCGGTTAAAAGTTCCAGCACGGCGCGGCCCGTATCCCTGGGGTTGTCTAGTGTTGCGTCTCGCGGACTTCGCAGCAAGCTCTCATAGGCGATTGCGAGACATAAGCCACACTAGAATATTGTTTTTGCTAGTGTCCCTTTGCCTCCGAATTGCCTTGCGAGCGCGCTGCCAGTTAGTCGGCAATTCGGAGACGGGACACTGCCATCATGCATAAAGGGACATCGGCCGCGAATGTAGCGAAAATTTGCGCGAAGGTGAAAGAAAACAGGACGCTCGCATAATCCGCGCCGGCATGAAGGGTTCCCCCCAACGCGGGAGGGCGGCTTCGGCCGCGAAAACCACCGAAGGCCGTGCGCTGCCTTCATTTTAGGCACGGTGATAATTCATTAAGCAAAATGACTTCGCCACGCTTGAGCTAATCTCTGTCATATGGGCATGGTAGCGTTTGGCACGGCCTGTGCTTTAACGAAAATGTGTGCTTTTGCCCCCTTCCGGAGGAATCGATCTGTCATGAAAAAAATCGAAGCGGTCATTAAGCCGTTCAAGCTCGATGAAGTTAAGGAGGCTTTGCAGGAAATCGGCCTCCAAGGCATTACCGTGACGGAAGCGAAGGGATTTGGCCGCCAGAAAGGCCACACGGAACTCTATCGCGGCGCGGAATATGTTGTCGATTTTCTTCCCAAGGTGAAGATCGAGATCGTCCTGCCCGAGGACATGGTCGACAAAGCCGTGGAAGCCATCCGGAATTCCGCGCGCACCGGCCGCATCGGCGACGGAAAGATCTTCATCCTGAACGTGGAAGATGCGATCCGCATCCGCACAGGCGAAACTGGACCTGAGGCAATTTAGCGTTCTAGCGTGCTTCTCCCGGAAGCAATATCTTAGGCACACAGAAGCCTACTGAAATCCAAGCAGCCGATCGGATCGGCGCGCCGCCCACCCAAAAAACGCGTCTCACTGCACGAGGGAGTACGATGGCAAACGCAAATGAAGTTGTAAAAAAAATCAAGGATGAAGACATCCATTACGTCGATCTGCGCTTCACCGATCCGCGCGGCAAGCTGCAGCACTTGACGATGACATCGTCGGAAATGGGCGATGAGGCATTCGCCGAGGGCATCATGTTCGATGGCTCCTCCATCGCAGGCTGGAAGGCCATCAACGAAAGCGACATGACGTTGATGCCCGATCCGGAAAGCGCGCATATGGATCCCTTCTTCGCGCAATCCACGCTCGCGGTTTTCTGCGACGTTCTGGAGCCGGCCACCGGCGAGCGCTATGAGCGCGATCCGCGCGGCACTGCCCGCAAGGCGGAAGCCTACCTGCAGCAGACCGGGATTGGCGACAAGGCGTATTTCGGCCCCGAAGCCGAGTTCTTCATTTTCGACGACGTGCGCTTCTCCGCAGACCCCTACAACTGCGGCTATCGCCTCGACTCGGCGGAGCTTCCGACGAACATGCCGACCGAATACGAGATGGGCAACCTCGGCCACCGTCCGCGCACGAAGGGCGGTTACTTCCCCGTGCCGCCGGTCGACAGCGCGCAGGACATCCGCTCCGAGATGCTCTCGACGATGTCCGCGATGGGCGTCGTCACCGAGAAGCACCACCACGAAGTGGCTTCCGCCCAGCACGAGCTTGGCATCAAGTTCGGCACGCTCACCCGTATGGGCGACGCGCTGCAGATCTACAAGTACGTGATCCACAACGTTGCGAACTCCTACGGCAAAACAGCGACCTTCATGCCGAAGCCGGTTTTCGGCGACAACGGCTCCGGCATGCACGTCCACCAGTCGATCTGGAAGGGCTCCGAGCCGGTCATGGCCGGCAATCTTTATGCCGATCTCTCCGAAACCTGTCTCTTCTACATCGGCGGCATCCTGAAGCACTCCAAGGCGCTGAACGCCTTCACCAACCCGTCCACCAACTCGTACAAGCGGCTGGTTCCGGGCTACGAGGCTCCAGTGCTCCGCGCCTACTCGTCGCGTAACCGCTCGGCGTCCTGCCGCATCCCGGTCACGTCGAACCCGAAGGCGAAGCGCGTCGAAGTCCGCTTCCCCGATCCGTCGGCGAACCCGTATCTCGCCTTCGCCGCAATGCTGATGGCCGGCCTCGACGGCGTCCGCAATCGCATCCATCCCGGCGATCCCATCGACAAGAACCTCTACGACCTGCCTGAGGCGGAACTCCGGGAAATCCCGACCGTCTGCGGCTCGCTGCAAGAGGCCATGGAATTGCTCGAAGCCGATCATGCGTTCCTTACGCAGGGCGGCGTTTTCACCAACGACCAGATCGAATCCTACATCGAGCTGAAGGTGGAAGAGATCGACCGCTTCCGCATGATGCCGCACCCGATCGAGTTCGACATGTACTACTCCTGCTAACGCAGCGCAGCCGCGGCCGTCGCCGCGGAGCGATGCATCCGGCCGGGCTTGTTCCTCGGGAGCAAGCCCGATTTTTTTGTGCGGCGGATGAGTTATAGCCGGAAGGGTAGTTTAGGCCGCCCCTTTTGAGGCAACCCCTGCCCAGAACTTGACACATAGTTTCACGTTGATAGTTTATAAGTATCATTGTAATCAACTTCATGTTGCGAGGAAAGTATATACTAACGAGGTCCAGCAGGATGAAAAGTATCATAAGTTATACTGCGTTGTACTTGGGTGTGCGCTAACTTCATTCATCGATTACTTTCGCATTGTGGAGACGCTATATGGCAAGAAATACGGTTCAGATGAGGGTCATGTGGCAGATTACATCGCTAATGTTTGCAGGCTTGGCCGGTGCAGCTGCAGCGCAATCGGAACAACCCACAACTGTAGCGGTAATTGGTTCCGTATTTACCGAAAAACAACGCGATGGCGATTTTAGATGGATGATTGAACAAGTGAGTTATCAGGATGCATTATTTGTTTTCAATGATAATGAGCAGCAATACATCGCCCATAGGGATCATCCGGAAGATGCGTCAGGAATAGGTTGCTCTCCAGGAGGTGGCAATGCGATCATTCGACCGTATCAATGTGATCCAAAACAACAAGCAATTGGAATCCCAACCGGCCCAAATTATACGGGGCTGAGCTTGGATGTTAAAAAAATAATTGATGAATCAATCTCTCGTATTGCGGCGTATTGCTTAAAAATACGTTGCAGGAGGATTTTCTACAATTCCGATGCCAACGGCATCATAGGGACACACATATTTTCACCAGGCGATGATGTTAAGTTGTATATTACTCAAAAGCTAAAATCCCTTAGTAATAATAGCTGAAGCTGCCGAACGCTCGATTTCACTTCGGCAAAAAAAGCAATAGGTCAATTGTGTGCTTCTAAATGATTCCGGTTTCGGAGGGTCTGGCGTTTGCTCAGACGCGGCCCGTCTGCCGCTCGATGATCGCGCTCACATCGAAGCGAGCGCGGCTTGCCCCATAATTGAGCCCCCGCGCTTCCCCGCTCAGCCGAACATCGCAGAACCCCGAAGCGATATCCTCCGGCGCGCCATGCTGGAGGAGAAGCGCGGCTTGCAGCGCAAGCGCCATCGTCTCCGCGATATCGCGGGCTTCGCATTCCGGCGTGGCTTTGTGCGCAGCCTTGGTCAGGTAATCGAAGCTGCGGTCGAAGCACGGATGGGCCCCCCGCGCCGGCGCGAGTTCCGCGAAGTAGGCGTCCAGCGCGGCCGGCTCCTTCTGGAAAGTGCGCAGGATATCGAGCGCGATCACATTGCCGGAGCCTTCCCAGATCGCGTTGACCGGCGCTTCGCGATAGTAGCGCGGCAACGGGCTCTCCTCGACATAGCCGCCGCCGCCCAGGCATTCGAGACACTCATACACGAATTGCGGCGTGCGCTTCGTGATCCAGAACTTGCCAAGCGCCACCGCAAGGCGCGCAAGGCGCCGCTCCTGCTCCGTGTCTCCGTCAAACGCGCGGGCGATGCGCATGGTCATCATCGCGGCGGCTTCGTAGTCGAGCGCGAGGTCGGCGATGACCGCGCGCATGAGCGGCTGGTCGATCAAGGTCTTCTGGAAGGCGCGGCGATGGCTCACATAATGCACGGCCTCGCTCAGCGCGCGGCGCATGATGCCGAGCGACCCCGCCATGGTGTCGAGCCGGGTGTGGTGCACCATGTCGATGATGGTGGCGACGCCGCGGCCTTCCTCGCCGATCATCAGCGCATAGGTGTCATGAAATTCGATCTCGGACGACGCGTTCGCCTTGTTCCCGAGCTTGTCCTTGAGGCGCATGATCTGGATCGTATTGCGCTCTCCGTCCGGCTTGATCCGCGGCGCGAGAAAGCAACTGAGGCCGCGATCCGTATAGGCGAGCGTCAGAAAGGCGTCGCTCATGGGCGCCGAGCAGAACCATTTGTGGCCGGTAAGCCGGTAATCGGCGCCCGGTCCGCCCGCTCCGAGAGGAAAGGCGCGCGTCGTGTTGGCGCGCACATCGGACCCGCCCTGTTTCTCCGTCATCGCCATGCCGAGCGTAACCCCGCGTTTCTCAGCGATGGGCCGAAGCATGGCGTCGTAAACGCCATCGACGATTTTAGGCATCCACGCGGCGGCGGCATCCGGCTGACGCCGAAGCGCGGCGACGCTGGCGTAGGTCATGCTGATGGGGCACATCGTGCCGGCCTCGGCCTGACTGGCGAGCGCGAGCATCGCGGCGTGGGCGACATGGTTTCCGCTCCGCTTCTCGCGCCAGCCGATGCTGTGAATGCGATGCTCCATCGCAAGCGCCATCAGCCGATGATAGGACGGATGAAACTTCACCTCGTCCACGCGCCGCCCGAAGCGGTCGAAGGTCTGAAGCTCGGGCAGATAGCGATTGGCGTCCTCGCCCCATTGCATCGCCTCCTCCGAACCGGCCGCCGCGCCCAGCGCCGATAGAGGCTCATCGACCCAGGCGCCGCCGTGAAGGCGCGCCGCCTCTCCAAGAGCGCGGTCGTCTTCGTACAGGTTCCGCCCGCCGGCCGGCGGCGGAAAGTTCGTAACCTCATGCGTTTCAAGCTGGGTTTGCGGGGCATGAAGCGGCATCGTCGATCTCCCTTGCTGGGGGAATGGGGGACCGAATGATAGCATCGTCTGTGCACAAGAGACACCGGCTTGCTCGTCCGCCGCGCGTCATTTGGGATTGCGCGGCCCATCAAGCCCCCGTAAGGAAATGGTTGGCTTAGCACGCGGCGATCGGTTGCCCATGAGACGCTTCTTCTCACTTGAGTATCTGGCCCTCTTCATTCCGGCGCTTCTGATATGCGTGGGGGCCGTCTGGTTCACCCTGCGATACGTGAAACCGGCGCCGCCGACATCCTTCGCGATCTCAGCCGCAAGCGCGGGCAGCCCCTATTACGATCTTGCCCTTCGCTTCAAGGATGAAGTCGAAAAGAAAGGGGTGAAACTCGATGTCCGCGAGTCCCAAGGCTCTTTCGACAATCTCAAAAACCTGAAAGACGACAGCGCCGATGTGCAGGCCGGCATCGTTCAGGGCGGCCTCACCAATCACATCGCCTCGCCTGGCCTTGTTTCGATGGGCCGGCTTATCACGGAGCCCGTCTGGATTTTCTACCGTGGCCCGCAGACCGTCGACCGCATCACGCAGCTCAAGGGCAAGCGCATCCTGATCGGGCCGCAAAGCAGCGGCACAAGCTATCTGGCGAAGAAGCTTCTCGAAGCGAACGGCATCACGCCGGAGAACTCGAAGCTGATCGCAATGGAGCTTCCGGACTATCCCGACGCGCTTTCAAAGGGCAACGCTGACGCCGGGTTTCTTGTCCTCGGAGCCGAAGCGAAGACGGTTCAAAGGCTGCTTCGGCTGCCGGATGCGAAGCTGATGAACATGGCGCAGGCTGAAGCCCTGATCCAGCGCTACCCCTATCTGAGCGTCGTGATTCTTCGTAAGGGCGTGGTGGATTTCGGGGGCGATATTCCGCCTGCCGACACAACGCTCGTCGCAACGAAGGCGATGCTTCTCGTCCGGGACGATCTGCATCCCGCGCTCAGGACCGTTCTCGCGGACTCGGTCCTGGCTGTGCAAAGTCAGCCGACGCTTAAGCCAACGGGGGAGTTGAAGCTGTTTTCTCTCGGCGCCGACGCGCTGACGGACGATCCCGAATTTCCGATGTCCGACGACGTGAAGCGCATCTACAAGTCCGGCCCGACCTTCTTCCAGCGCGTCCTGCCATTCTGGCTGGCCACCCTTTTCGACCGGGCTTTCATCCTGCTCCTGCCTGTCGTCGGCATCATTTTCCCGCTCTTCAGGCTCGTGCCCATGATCTACAACTGGCGCATGAAGCAGCGCATCCTGCGCTGGTATCGCGCGCTCAAGCTCCTGGAGCGGGACCTCACCAAGAAAGCCGTGTCGCCGGACTTCATCGCCCGGAAGGAGAAGGAACTCGACCGCATCGAGGAGAACGTGTGGCGCATCTCCGTCCCGGCTCATCTCTCGCCCGATCTGTATACGCTGAGGGATCACGTGGAGTTCGTTCGCCGCCGCATCGCCCATTTGCGGGGTGAGCCTCAGGAGAAGCCGAGCCAGGAACCGGCGCTGGCCGGGTAGCGCGCCAGGGCAAGCTGCTGGCTGTCCAACCGATCCGCGTCCAAGCGGACTTCATGATTTGCCCAACGATTGGACAGCATCGCGCCGGTTGGCAATCCCACCCCGCGAATTCGCCGCCTTGGGTCGAGAACAGACCTCCCGCTGTTCTCGCATCCCTGCGGGCTATGTCGGCTTCAGGATCTTAATGCTGTCTTCCTCAACACGCCCAAGCCAATTCCGTCCCATGGTAGCGCCATAAGCAGTTGGCGGACTCGGGCGCAACAATTCGTGCTTGACCGGTGTGGTAAGGATGTCTTCGGACAGCTGGCCTGCTTTGACATCGAGGCGGGCGGTCTTGAGAGTCCAATCGTTGATCTCGCGCTTGTATGCGCTTCGCGCTGCTTGGATTATACTGTGGCCGCGAGCGAGACAATTGGCAGAGGTATACTATGGCAGACATTTTTCTCAGCTATAATCGCGCAAACAAGCAGATCGCCCAGGATTTCGTGGACCAAGTCCGGCGCCGGTGCGGCTACACAGTATGGTGGGATCAGGAGATGTCCGGCGGCGAGAATTGGATTTAAGAGGTCAACCGGCAGCAGAGCGAGGCCAAGGCGACGATTGTTCTGTGGTCGAGGAAGTGCTTCAGCGTCCAACCGGAGGAACGCGGCCACGTCAAGTCGGAAGTCGAGTGGGCGCTGACCAACAAACAGGTTGTGATCCCTCTGACGATCCCGCCATTCGACCACTCGCAGCTCATGCCACCGTTTAACACGCTGAACACACTACGCTTCAACCAATACGACCTCATCCGAGGGAAGCTTGCCGAAAAGGGGATCGAGCCATCCGGTAAGCCAGAGCCGGAACTCTTCGAGAGCCAAGACATCTTCAAGACCAGCGGCGAGCTGCGGCACACCCTGATCAAGCGCGACAAAATCGAGGGCTACCGGATGCTTCGGGCCAACATCCGCGCAAAAGGGCAGATCGTACGTCTTTATGGCGACACCCAATCGGGCAAGACGCAAATGGCGCTGTACGCGCTAGACGAGATGCGTCCATTTCGATTGCATGGCAAGCAGATCAAGTCGGTCGACGACATCTACGCATCCATCGCGGAAAATGAGGCCGAGCTCCGAGAGCGTAATCGGCAGGCAGTGGTGAACTACATCGCAGACATGCAGCGGCCCGTTATGATCGACGACTTCCACTGGGTCGAGAACGAGGTCCTCTTTCCGGATGATCCTGCTCGTCTGCAGCGCGAAATCATCGAAGAGTTCAAGCAGTTGCAGGAAAGGGACATCAGCCTCCTGCTGATCTCGATACCCGATTGCGCGGCGCGCTGGCTGGGCGATGAAATCGGAACACGGACCATCGCCTTGGAAATGCCGAAGTGGCGGAACTCGCAGCTGCGGCCGATCCCGGAGCGGGGCTTTCGTCTCTTGCGGATCGTGCTCCACCCGAGCGTCATCGACGAACTGGTCGAGCAGGCCCATGGCAATCCTGCGCTGGTGCAGAAATTCTGCCTTCGTCTCTGTCACACGAAGAACATATGGCAATCGAGCAAGTCCGAAAGACCTGTTGCCGTCACTCGCGCCGAGCTGGAAAGCGTTTTCCGCAAGGTCGCCAACGAAATCTATGGCGACCGTATCAAGCAAATGGTTGAGCAGGGCCCGCGCTACTGGCTCGCAGGACGCAAGCACAGGGTCACACTGGATAGCCTTCTCCTCAACGTGTTGGACCGCAAGGGCGGCTTCCAGCCTCTCACCACCAAATTGATCCGAAAGACGATCCTTGATGAGAAACTCGTTGACAGAACCGAACGCTACAAAATAACCGAAGAGCGCATCCTGACCGTCGGGAAGCAATTCATCACGCAACTCCGGGAGGCGGACCTAGCGGAGACGACACTCGGCATCGAGAATGAGAAGTTCTTCATTCAGCACCCGAACTTCAAGGTTCATCTGCATTGGAAGCTGATGTCGGACCTGAAGTTGTCGGAACTGGCCCTGAAGAAGTTCGCCGATCACACCAAGCATGACATCGTGACGCTAATGTCGCCCCGGTCGCCGGCGGCCCCTGATCACGGCGGATCCAGGTCGGGCCGTTGAAGAGTGATGTCTGGCCCATCAGGACGAGGCTGCGGATGGGACGGAAAAAAAGACCGACGCTTTGCCCCAAGCTGAGGTGGGGATGCGACTGTTGGCTCGCCGATCACTCTAGGTGCAATATCCTTTGATGGAGTTCGCGCTCTAAAGTGAACCATAACGCAGCCATATCGTGGCAAGTGGCCCATCCTCACCGTCTATAACCTTGGACTATGGTAGCCCGCAAAGGGATCTGAAAGCGGGCGTTCTGATCTAACAAAGTTTTTTAAGTCGGCTGGTCCGGTTTTGATGCTGTGGACGGCTTTCCACCCTTCCACCCGAACCCGGGTACTCTATCGGCGGAAAGCCGGGAGGGTGGGCGCCATGACATCAGTCGCAACAATAGGTCTCGATATAGCGAAGTCAGTCTTCCAAGTGCACGGGGTTGATGCTGCAGGGCAAGTCGCCGTCCGCCGGCGCTTGATGCGCCGGCGGGTCTTGCCGTTTTTCGAGAAGCTGCCGCCCTGTCTCGTTGGGATCGAGGCCTGCAGCAGCTCGCATTACTGGGCGCGAGAACTCATGGCGCGCGGGCACGAGGTCCGCTTGATGCCGGCGCAATACGTCAAACCGTATGTCAAGCGGGGGAAGAACGATGCGGCGGATGCCGAGGCGATTTGCGAGGCCGTGACGCGGCCAACAATGCGCTTTGTGCCCGTCAAGTCGCCCGAGCAGCAAAGCGTGATGATGCTGCATCGGGTGAGGCTGATGCTCAACCGCCAGCGCACCCAGCTTTCAAATTCAATCCGCGCGCACCTTTCCGAGTTCGGGATCGTTGCATCCATCGGGCGTCGCGGGCTTGATCAGCTTCTTGCCGTCGTCGCGGATGAGGAAGACACACGTGTACCCACCGATGCGCGCCTTTGCTTGCAGATGCTGGCAGCGCAGCTCGCCGTGGTGAAGGAACAAATCCTTGAGAACGATAGGCGCGTCCGCGCAAACGCGCGAGCAACCGAGCTTGGCCGCCGCCTCATGGAGGTTCCGGGAGTTGGTCCGCTGCTCGCAAGCGCCCTCACCGCCACGATCTCCGATCCAGCAGCCTTCAAAACAGGCCGCGACCTCGCCGCCTGGATTGGCTTGGTCCCCAAACAGAACTCAAGCGGGGGAAAAGAACGGCTTGGCAGTATCTCAAAGGCTGGAAACCGCTATCTCAGGCAGATGCTTGTAGTTGGGTCCATGGCGGTGATCCGCTATGCAGAGCGGCATGGAACACGCCGGCCCTGGCTCGTTCAGTTGATGCAGCGGCGCTCGACAAAGGTGGCGGCGGTTGCGCTGGCAAACAAAACAGCACGCATCATCTGGGCGCTGATGACGAGTGGCGAACGCTATCGCGAACCTGCGGCCGCGATGGCGGCATAGAAATAGGCGCCAAGGTTAAGCGCCTCTGAGGTTGGGAAGGGCGGACAGGAGTGAATGCACAAAGCCGGTTGAAACCGCCGGCTCAGGAAAACCCACTAAGGCCGGAGCACTCCGAGTGCGAGCTTTCGATCGGGACCTGAGACGCGCGAATGGCATTATGGCCAGCGGCACAAGAAAGGCCGCACCAACAGGCCGGACACATGGCCGCTCCGACCAGCGCTGTGCAGAAGCTTCAGAAAATCCTTGCCAACGTGGGGCCGTCCACACACGGCCTTAAGCGCCCCGGGACTGCTTATCCGTTGGGCGAGCCTGTGAAAGCTTGCTTAGACGGCTGCCAACGAACTCGGCGCCGCGCCCGTAGGCGTTAACCCCGGATGGTTAAAACCAGCGCGCAGGAGCTTATTTCCCGCCGCCGAAAGTAACCCTGTCGTGGTTAATCCGTTAACCTTTGGCTTACGGGCTGTTTACCAGGATTGCAGTATGAGGACAGCCGATGCCTCGGCTTGAAGGAGATGCAAGGCGCCGTTCCGATTTGCGGAACGAAGAAGTTCCGGATTGGCCGGCGCTTTGCCGCAGGGCCGGCTCAGCTCGCCTCGCGGAACCGCTCAGCCGCCTGCAGATCCACCGACACGAGCTGGCTCACGCCCTTCTCCTGCATCGTCACGCCGAACAAGCGGTTTACGCGGCTCATCGTCATCGGATGGTGTGTGATAACCAGGAAGCGCGTCTCCGTGGTGCGCGACATCTCCTCCATCATGGTGCAGAAGCGGTCCACGTTCGCGTCGTCGAGCGGGGCGTCCACCTCGTCGAGCACGCAGATCGGCGACGGATTTGTAAGGAATACGGCGAAGATAAGCGCGAGCGCGGTCAGCGCCTTCTCCCCGCCTGAGAGCAGCGTCAGCACCTGCGGCTTCTTGCCGGGCGGACGGCAGAAGATTTCAAGGCCGCTCTCCAACGGGTCATCGCTTTCGATGAGCTGAAGGTGCGCCTCGCCGCCGGCGAACAGCACCTTGAACAGCCGCTCGAAATGCGCCTGCACCGTGTCGAACGCGTCGAGAAGGCGCTTGCGGCCTTCCTTGTTCAGGTTCGCGATGCCGGTGCGCAGCTTGGCGATGGCCTCCTGGAGATCGGCGCGCTCCTTCTCCATGCCGTCGAACTCGCCGCCGAGCTGGGCCGCCTCCTCCTCCGCGCGCAGATTCACGCCGCCCAGGCGCTCGCGCTCCGCCTTCAGCTTGACGATGTTTTGCTCGATGTCTTGCGCGGCAGGCAGATTGGAAGCCTCCTCCAGCCCGACGCTTTTCAGAACATCGCCCGGCTGGCACT
This sequence comes from uncultured Alphaproteobacteria bacterium, assembly GCA_963727795.1. GTDB lineage: Bacteria > Pseudomonadota > Alphaproteobacteria > Rhizobiales > Rhodomicrobiaceae > Rhodomicrobium. The sequence goes on along the minus strand of CAVSHC010000015.1, from coordinate 1,248 downwards.
CGAAATTGTCGCGGATCATCGCCGCATACTCCGCGCGCCGCTCCCGGCTGGCTTCCAGCTTCGCCTCGATGCGGGCGCGCGTCTCCCGCGCCGTCGACAGGCCGGACTGGGCCTCGCGCAGGGTCCTGTCCGCCTCGCGCAGCATGGTCGTAGCCTCGGCCAGCTTATCCGCCGCAGCCTTCCGCACCGCCTCGGCCTGCCCGATCTCATTGAGGATTTTGCTGCGGCGCCCGGCGATTTTCGCGGGCAATTCGGCAAGCGAAGAAAGCTCGGTCTTGATGCCGCTCAGCCGCTCATCGAGGCTCGCCATTTGCGCGCTCGCGCTTTTGGTCCGTTGCAGCCAGCGAATGCGCTCCTCGCCGATCGACTTAAGCCGGAATTGCCGGCCGCGGATGTCGCGTTCGATGCCGTCCAGCGCGGCTTTCGCCTCGGTGTAGGCGTTGCGCTTGAAGCCCGCCATTTTCTTCAGTTTCTCAAGCTCGGCTTCCGCGTGATCCACGGGGCGCGCTTCATCGAGCGCATCCTGAGCCCGCTCGCGCGCGACTTCAGCTTCCTCGCGCGCATAGGCGGCCCGTTCGCGCGCCTCTTCGAGGCTCTGGAGCTTGTTCGCCGCCTCCATCGCAGCCCGCTCGGCTTGCGAAAACGTCGCGCGCTTCTGCGCCAGCGCTGCCTGCGCAGCTTTGGCCGCATCCCGGAGGCGCTTCTCCGTGGCTTGCGCCTCGCTTGCCGCCGCCTGGGACGCATGGCGTTCGGCTTCGGCGCGTTCCGCGGCTTCATTGAGTTCGTCAAGCTGTGCTTCAAGCCCGCTCAGCCGGTTCCGCTCCGCGAGCCGGCGCGCCGCGGCGCTCGGCGCATGCGCAGCGGACACGAATCATCCCATCGCCAGAGATTCCATCCCTGGTGACAAGGCGCTGGCCGGGCCTGAGGCCATCTTTCAGGCCATCGCCATCCGCTTTGGAAACAACGACGCCGATCTGCGCGAGCCTGCGCGACAACTCCAAGGGGCCGCGAACATAGGCCGAGAGGGGTTCAACACCATCGGGAAGGCCAGGATCGCCAGCGCTGTCGCTGACCAGCGTCCAGCGCGTCGGGGCGGCCTGATCCGCGGTTACGTCAAGGTCGTCGCCAAGCGCGGCGCCCAAAGCAATCTCACAGCCGGGAGAGACCGAGATTCTGGTCGACAACGGGCATGAAGCGCCCCGCCTCAGCCGGCTTAAACAGCTTGATGAGGGTCGCGACCTCGGCCTC